>NZ_VIRZ01000001.1:3412500-3733251 GCF_007827205.1 Cellulophaga sp. RHA_52 | reverse complement strand
GTTGCAACCATTTAAAACTGTAGTAGCCGGAAAAATCGTAAACATATGCAGAAACTAGAAGAGTTACTAAGCCATAAACAAATGCACTAATTGTAATCCATACTATTAGGTATAATAGCAAACTGTTAATGCAATGGCTAATACAGTAAGCCAATAACATAAAAATGCCATTTAATACCCCAAATTCCATAATTCTTTTTCCAATAATATGGTATGTTTTTTATGCAAAAGCATTAGCTAAAACAGCGTTTTAACCAACTTCTTTAAAAAATATTAGTTGATTCATTGATATGTATAGGAGATGGTTTCCAGTTTTGTCGTACGCCCAATAATTAAAATGCTATTATTCTCTTTATTGTATGTAAAAGTGAATGGTATGGTCCTGCAAATCTGCGTGCCTCTTTATAGTGCCAAAGGGTGAGTTTTTTGGCAGGTTAACATCGTCTAAATTATCATTATAATCAATTTTAAAGTTTGAATTAAAGAGATTATTTGGGTGTTTTTATGTTCTTTTTTAATTGTAATGTCTGTTGTGGTGTAGTTGTAATGTGTAAAAATATTACCCATAAACTGCATTTTCTTTTTTATTGGTTTCAGACTTTAAAATATACAATCCTCGTAAGCGCTTACCTGCCTTGTTAGTGTAAGTAACAAAAACTCTATAACCAATTAAAAAAAAAGTTATTGCCCATAAATTTGGGTAACCCTTTAGGACGCAAATCTTTTGTTTGTACCATTGCAACAGCTACAAAAGCCCATTTGTCTTTAAACGTGTCTAGTTGTAAGTGTTTTGGTATCCTGTGTGCTAATTCTTCTTTGGGAATGGCAAAAGTAAGTACAGTAGAGTTTGTAAAAAAAGCTTTAACCGCAAACGGATGATTTTTTAATGATGCTACCATACTAGTTTGTTTTTTTTAAATGAAATTCACTATAAAAGATCACACAAATTAAAAGTAAAGCAAAAACGATGTTGTAATTACCCCAAAGCAATAACTCTGGCACTAGAGCAAATTCTAAAATATTCATTACACCTATTATTAGCATTTGTAGCATTGCGTTTACTCTAGATTTTTACCCACTAAAAATCCAAACTGCCATAAAAATTTCTAATACTCCAATGCTAATTGTTAGGGGCTTAGCAAAACCATCACCTAAAATATTACCTACAATTTTTTGGTGTCTTGGAACTAAGTTTAGCACTTTGCACATTAACCCGTTTGCAAGCCAAATAAGCCCAATACCAATAGTTAATATTTTATTTAAGATGTTTTTTTGCATTGTTGGATTAGCTAAATATTTTTAAAATGGATTTTGTATCCAGTTTTTCTGTTGATTAGCCATTTTATTTAAAAGACTATCTGCAGTCTCTGTTAACTCGCACATAGCTTTAGTTTGTTTAATAAACTCATCAGTTTCTTTTGTGCCATCGGGAGTTATATTGCTAACTTCTTTTAATACTTTTATGGTAGGTTGTAGCTCCCTTCGGCTACGTTCTTTAGCAATTATACGTGCTAATTCTTGCACATCTTTTTCAGTTGTAAAATATTCTTTACGTTCGCCTGCTTTAAACTCTTTACTAACAATTCCCCAATCTATAAGTTGTCTAAGATTCATACTTGTATTACCTCTAGAGATTTTTAATTCCTCCATAATTTCTTCCATAGAAAGTGGTTCTGAAGAAATAAATAAGAGCGACTGTATTTGTGCCATTGCTTTATTAATGCCCCAAAGAGTACCTAAACTACCCCAAGTGTTTATAAATTTAGATTTTGCTTCTGTGTAGTTCATCTTTAAAAAAACTTAAATTCATCACAAATATATATTGAATATTTTAAAGTTTCAGTAATTACCGAAAGTTTAATTATCTAACAATGTAAAATAACTAACCTAGTACTGTTATTTTTGGTACAATACTAGGTTATTATGTGCTTTTAAATAAGATTAAAAAATATTTTACAATATGATTATAGTTCTATTTTAAAAGGCACTTCACTATCTTCCTCATCAAAATTACGTTGAGCCACTAATTTATGTTCTAAAGGCTGGTAAAGTTCAGATTTCATATTACTTCCATTAAATTTAGAGGTCCAATACACTAATTTTTGTAGGTTAAGATTTTTAAAATCGTCAGATACTTTTTCTGAAAATTCACAACCACTAATACTTAATACTTCAAGCTGTGTTAATGTGGCTAATTCTACCGGTAAAACAACTTGTTTAAAATTGTTTATTCCTAAAACACGTAGATTTTTTAGATTAGCAATCCAGGTTGGAATTTTTTCTTCTCTTTTATGTGCTCTAATAAAAAGTGTTTCTAAATTTAATTCAGAAATTGATTCAGGATATATACCTCCATTTTCATCTAAACCTTCTAACCAAAGGTTTTTTAAAGTATTCCAACACGATATCACTTCAATACTTTCATCGTTAATATGATCACAATGTATCAGTTTTACAGCTTCTATAGTATCAACGTTTAGGTTGTCTATGGTTTTAAGAGCTACACTCTGCATTCTTAACTTTTTAAGCTGAGGCAAATTTACAGCAGGAAAAGCATCAAAACCTTTTGCTTCAAATATTCCTAAAAACTCAAGGTTTGGTGTCTGACTTAATAAACATTCTAGAGCTTCGGTAGTTCCGTTATAATCATCTATTCTTAATACTTTTAGATTTGGGTGTTTAAAGGCTGTTAAAGCATTGTTTTGTTCAGGGTTATCTTTATTAAATGTGATGCTAAGACTTTTTAAATTTACTAAAGTTTTAAGTAAGCTGCCAAGCTTACTTGCATCACTTGTAAATTCATAAGATTCAATTTTTTCTGGATGCCTAAAAGTTTCAAAATTTAAAACATTTTTCTACATCATTATTTCTATGTCCAAGATTAAATTTAGCAGCACTAATTATAGTGTGAAATTGCTGTAAATTGAGTATTTGAGTTGCTTTAACTTCCATACTAAACACATTAAGCGGTTGTGATCCCGCTTCTATACCTTTAATTTCAGAAATAGTTAAATTGGTAATATACTTAGGTAAGCAATCAGTATTTAAAACCAGTGCACTTGCATTTTTTACAACAAGTTTCTCTAGCTGTTTTATTGTTAAAAATGCTTTGGGGAAGATTGTTACTGGTGCTTCCTCATCTTTATGGTGCCATTCTTTAGAACGATACACTTCTAAAGATTCTAATTTTAAACATTGCTCTATGCCTTTAAATAACCAATCTAATTTATGCTCTAGCCTGTAAGTAAGGTGTTTTAGGTTTTTAAATGCAGCTAATGTTGTTGTGTTTTCTATTTTAGGAGCTTCACAGTTTACAATTATAGTTTCTAAATTAGGAAAAACGAGGCATTATCTAAAACGTAATTCAACAATTTAGGCGTGTTTAATTCTATTGTTTTTTGTTGGGTTTCCGTAGTCATAGGTGCAATGTTAATATTGCTATTACCTATTTTAGTGACCAATTTAGGTTTGGACGCATCTCCAAAAAACAAGGCCGCTGATATGGTATCTATCTTCGGTGCTATCAGCTCAAAATGTTCTAATTTGGGTAAATCTTCAAAACCATTTGGTAGGCTTGTTATGCTTTTGGACAGCAACATAAACCATTCTAGTTGCTTTAAATGACTAACATCTTTAGGTAATGCTGTTAATTCATCCAGGCTAAATAAATCCATACGTTTTAAGGATTCTGGAAACACGACTTGAGACAAATCTTGAACCCCAACATAACGCAGTTTCAACGCTTTTAATTTAGTTAGTGCTGTAAGCCAATTAAAGTCCGTTAAATTCAGGTTGTCAGTAGAGTTTCTAGACCAGTAAGCCCCTTCAATACCTAATTTTTTCAAAGAAGTTAATTGCGACATTGTACAGGGGAACCTTTTTAAACAAGGCACCACAAGCTTTAATTTTTTTAAATTGGGTAAATTACCAATAGCCTCAGGTAATTGCTCAAACTCACCTTCAAGGTCTAATGATTTTAAAGTTGTTAGTTTTGGTATTTCATTAAGGATATTATCATAGGTATTGCCTTCGCCTTTTAAATGAATCTCTAGACTTTCAATCCCATTAAAGCGTCCTAAAATTTCAGGATGTTCTAACAACTGAACCAAAAACTCTTTCGATAAACTGTATAATCCCAATTCTGGCGCTCTACTAATAAGGCTATAGAGTTTAAACAGGTCTAAGTCTTCTGAAAGCAATCCATATTCTAAAATGCTAATCAGTCTTGCGTTTACAGATTTTATCCCTCCTTTTTGGGTGAGTTTTTTTCGACTTTTAAAGGCGAGTTGTAAAGCTTCTGGTGCCTGTTTTTTTATGATATTGGTACACGCAGTTCTAATATTTTTGTCTGTTGTTGATTTTGCAATTACAAAAATTTCATAATAAAAATCCTCAGGATAGTTGTTGTGGGTTTTAATAGTTTTATAAGATTTTTCAATTTCAAAAAAATTAAAAACAGGGGTATTTATTGTTTTTGGCATTGCAATAATTAAATTTTTAGACTTACAAACTTAGAATATAAGTAAATAGGTTTTCTAACGGTATTCAGTGGAGCTAAAATATCCCATAATTCAGGGATAAAAAATGTTTGTAGTCTTAATAATTTGCGAAAGTTTTAAGATTAAATAAAATAAGAACATAAAGACTTAGTTTATATTTAAACCATAGTAAACAAAGCCTAAATTTAGAAAAGAATATTACCTATATGATTCCATTTGAAAAAGCACAAGCGTATATTAAAAAGTATAAAAAAGAAGAATTAACAGACGCAGATTTTGAACAGTTTTCATATCCATATCAAGTGTTGGGTATGATTGTGGCAGATGTGCTTAACCCACGACAAAGACACGAGACTGTAACTATTTTCTCTAATGTGTTTGATGATGAAACTACCGTAAACCCATGGGCAACTGAAGAAGGTATACGCTTAGGTTCTTTTTTGTTTGGAGATATACAATCTCCTTTTTTACCAGTGTTATGGAGTATGTTTAATGCCTTGCCTTACCAAAACGGGTATAGTAGAAGAGCTTTTAGAACAAAACCAAACACAGATCATTTATATAATAAGTTAGAGTATTTTAAACGTCTTTTATATGCTAACCGTAGTGGTTTTGGCTATTTGTCATTAAAAGAACAATTTCAGTATTCTACGTATTTTGATAATAGACACAGTTATTTTTTTGCTGTTGTATTGGAGTTTAAGGGTGAGTTGGTAGATGAGGTTGTAAAAGATATTATACAGGCCGAAGATGAAATTGGTGGTATAAGTAGGGATATAATTAAAGGTTTATTACTTACAAAAAAAGAGGCGTATTGGGAGTTGGTAGCTAAACTTTTGCTTGCAGCACAACGCCAAGAAGGGTTAAGGCAAACTATTTTAGAATCTATTGATAC
This sequence comes from Cellulophaga sp. RHA_52, assembly GCF_007827205.1. Taxonomy (NCBI): domain Bacteria; kingdom Pseudomonadati; phylum Bacteroidota; class Flavobacteriia; order Flavobacteriales; family Flavobacteriaceae; genus Cellulophaga; species Cellulophaga sp. RHA_52. The sequence continues at coordinate 3,727,857 of NZ_VIRZ01000001.1, read as the reverse complement.
TACCAGTTTGGGAGCTCTAAAATATATGATGAATGTAATTTTAGAGCATGATTTAACTCGTTTTAGTAGTGTAGTTAGAGCAGTAGATACGTGGTTTGGATTTGGTTGGGAAGCTCCTAAAAAATCTACAATAAAAAGAGTTTTAGAATTAAGTAGAGATCATATTTTAGATTTAAAAAATATTGAAGACTGTTTAACTAGTAATGATAATTTAGAAATTTATATAGGTCTTTGGGCTATTGGTTTAATAAATGTAGATGCTGCTAACCAAAAAGCATTAGAGTTGGTTTATAAAACAGATAGTTTAGAGAAAAAAATACTGTGCCTGTATTTTGTTAGTCAAACGCAGCGTACCCAGAATTCTATTGTTGATTATTATAAAAATGAACTAGGCAATAACCCTGCATTAGATTATTGGTTAACTGTTAATTTACCTGTTTTAGAAATAGATAATGATCTTTTTAGTCGAATTGAAAAAATAGCAACGAGTCTACCAAAAGATGGTAAGGTGTATGAAGGAATGGTTTTTTCTTGGCTAAATTTTACAGTTACACCAAACTATTTTTATAATTTTTTAATCAAGCATGCTTCAGAAGAGCAATTAATTTTGTTATCTAATGATTTAGCAAAGCTGCCATCAGAAATTAGAGAAAGTTATATTAGAAAAATTTTCCCAAACCATTATACATATTCTTTTGGATATAGTTACGGAAGAACAAAACCAAAAATGCTTGTACTATCTAAAGATGCATGGCGAAGAGAATTAGCGCACCAAGCAGTTAAAGATAGAAATGAGTCTGTAATGTCTACGGGTTTAACGGTTTTTCATCATATGCCTTTATACCAAAAAGAATTAGATATTGTAGAGGATTTATTTGGACGTAAAAACAAAACGTTACGCTCTGGGTTAATAAAACTTGTAATTAAGCAGCCAGAAAAAGTATTTAAGCAAACTACGCAAAATTTAATCACATCTAAAAGTGTAGATAGGCGCTTAGCTGCATTAGAAATACTAACAATTGTAGATGAAGAGGAGAAATACCCAGACTTTATAGAAGAACAAATAACACTGTTTAAAGAACGCCCTAAATTTACAAAGAACGAAAGTGTATTTTTAGATAAGTTTTCTAAAACAAAAGTAGGGTATACGTTTAGTAATGGTTTTGGAGCTGTAGACTATAACAACTTAACACCTTTATATACACCACAGGTAAATTTTGAAGAGCCTAAAAGTTTATTTGATAAACTTGGTTTTACACCATCAAAATTTAAGTTCAAAAAATTTATAGATGATGAAAAAATTGTAACTCAAATAAATAAGTTAATAAATCTTATACATGAAAATAGAAATTATGAGTACCAGTTTGAGGCTTATGATGGAGAAACAGGTACAACATTAATTGCAAATGGTATTCATGACATAAAAAGAATTCAAGAAATTGTTACGCCAGAAGTACATTTAAAAAATGTTCCTTTAGCAGATCTTTGGATAAAGTGGTATGAAGAAAGTGGCCTTAATGATTTTGAAATGTATATGGCCATACGCTACATTAATAGAGTTAATGCTCCTTATGGTAATTATGATAAATTAGAAGATTATGTACAAAAATATGTGCCTAATTTAGAAGCTATAAATGTAGACGCATCAGACCGTAGTTATTACAGTGTAAACTCTAAATACACAAAAGTATTAAACCTGTTACTTAATGCTTACGCAGATATGCCAGCATTATTTAGCTTTAAGTTAAGCTTATGGGAAGATGTTATTGCTAATTTTCCAGAGAAATTAAAAACAACTAAATTTTCATACAAAGGGTATATGTATGACAATTACAACTGGGTAAGTGTTGTAGATGGTTTGGTTTGTGTTATCAATCAGGATGAATTAACTGAGTATGGTACATTAGAACAACTAAAAAAATACTGGGATATAAAAATGTATTTGGCTGCACAATACATAGGGTATCCAAAGGTAATAACAAACATTAAAGACATTACAGATAAAAAAATACAAGACAGAGGTTTGGTATTGCCGTATTTAGATATTTCTTTAGTGTTGTATCAAAAAAATATAATTAATAAAGACGATCTTCTTTTTCAGGCACTATACTTATCAGAACTAATGTCTATTTTAGATGGGGTGCAAAATTACAGACTACGTAACGGTAGTTTAGATGTAGCATTGGTTCCAAAAGGTGTTCTTGCAGAGCTTAAAGCAAATATACTTTCTGTAGAGTTAGAGCGTGGAGATTTAGCAACAGATGCATCAGAATATATTTCTTCTCTTTATAAAGTAGAAGGTGTAGACTATGTTTTTAAAGTACTACAACGCATGGGTAAAGATACTTTTGAGCGTGGTTATAGCTATTATGGAGACAGTAAAAGATCTAAGTTTAGCTCTATCTTAAAAAAGAGTGTGTTAAAAGAAACCGAAACTTATGCAAACTTTGCAGCACTAGCAAATGAAACTAAAATTCCTAAAAAACGTTTAGTAGAGCTTGCTTGTTACGCAACGCAATGGGCAGGTTTTGTAGGTGAGTATCTTGGGTTAGAAAAATTAGAAGATGCAGTTTGGTGGTTTCAAGCACATGCATCAGAATATATGAGTAGCGAAAAAGAAACCATTATTTCTAGGTATTCTAATATTCCAAAGTCCGACTTTGCAATTGGAGCTATAGACATAGACTGGTTTAATAAAGTGTATAAAAGTATAGGCAAAGCCAACTGGAAAATTTTACACGAAGCAGCCAAATATATTACAGATGGTAATGGGCACAGACAAGTAAAACTATACTCTAGTGTAATGCTTGGCGAAGTAAAAATTACAGAGACCTTAAAAAAAATAAAGGAAAAAAGAGATAAAGACTATGTACGTGCTTTAGGCTTAATTCCGCTTAGTAAAACTATTCCAGAAAAAGATTTATTAAAACGCTACAACTTGTTGCAACAGTTTTTAAAAGAAAGCAAGCAGTTTGGTGCACAACGTCAAGAGAGCGAGAAAAATGCAGTAGAAATTGCGTTAGACAACCTGTCTAGAAACGCAGGTTTTCAAGACCGCGTACGCTTTAGTTGGGCTATGGAGAGTAAAGCAACTTTAGCAATAATGGAAAACGCCGTTTTAAAGTTTGATGATGCAGTTATAGAACTGGTAATTACAGAAGATGGCAAAACAGATATTTTAGTAACTAAAGGCAATAAAAAACAAAAATCTATACCTGCTAAGTATAAAAAAGACAAGCAAGTATTGGCCTTAAAAGAAGGCAAGTCTTACTTATCTAAACAATACAGTAGAACCCGTTTGTCTTTAGAAAATGCAATGGTAAATGAAGATGAGTTTACTGCAGCAGAGATTCAAAAAATAATGCAACATCCAATAGTTAAAGTTATGCTTAGCAAATTGGTGTTGTTTGCTCCAGAAAAAGAATTTTCTGGTTTTTATGCAGACGGAGTATTAACAGATACAGAAGGTAAAAAGCATCAATTACAAGATGATGATGTTTTGGTAATTGCACACCCATCTCACCTATACAAAGCCGTACAGTGGGATTTGTACCAAAAACACCTATTTGCAGAGCGTTTGGTACAGCCGTTTAAGCAGGTATTTAGAGAGTTATACTTGGTTACTAAAGATGAGCTAGAGCTTGGTGCAAAGTCAGAGCGTTACCAAGGACACCAGATTCAGCCTAAAAAAACAGTAGCATTATTGCGTAGCAGAGGTTGGACGGTAAGTCATGAAGACGGGTTACAAAAAGTATATCATAAAAAAGGCTTTATGGCAACAATGTATGCTATGGCAGACTGGTTTTCTCCAGCAGATATAGAGGCACCAACCTTAGAGCACATTGTATTTTATTCCTTAGAAAATTACAAGCCAATTCCGTTAAAAGACGTGCCATCTGTAGTTTTTAGTGAAATTATGAGAGACATAGACCTTGTGGTTAGTGTTGCTCACGTAGGTGGTGTAGACCCAGAAGCTAGCCATAGCACTATGCAAATGCGAGCAGCATTGGCAACCGAGTCTGCACAGCTTTTTAAACTTAAAAACATTACAGTTAAAGAGCGCCACATATTGGTAGCAGGTACTTTGGGCGAGTATAGCATACATTTAGGAAGCGGACAAGTAAGTAAAAACGGCTTACAATTATCTATAATTCCGGTACACAGTCAGCACAGAGGACGTATGTTTTTACCCTTTGTAGACGACGATCCAAAATCGGCAGAAATTATTTCTAAAATGAAACTTTTATCAGAAGACAACAAAATACAAGATCCAACCATTTTGGCACAAATAAATAGCTAATTTAAAAATAATAAGGGCGTTCCCCACTTAAGGTGGGGCGGGCTTTTGTTGCAAGTCCTCGTGCTATCGCACTGTGGGCTTTACACGCCAATCCCTAACGCGCCAAAAAACTATAAATACGTATGCCACAACTAACACTACAACTTAAAAGACTAGGTAAAAAAAAGGTAAAACAAATACCATTAACCTTAGATGCAACTCCTAATAACTTGCAACAGTTATTGGTAGGTTGTGTAAAAAACCAAGTAGAAGCTTTTAATAAAAAAAGAGTAGAGGTTAATGTAGTTGGATTTTTAAGTCCGGCAGAAATACAAGAACAAGCCCAGAGTGGTAAAGTAGATTTTGGCGATTTAGCAAATAAAGATTTAGCTGTAGAACAAGAAGCTATAGATAATGTACTACTTGCTTTTAAAGACGGTCTTTTTGTTGTTTTTGTAGATGGTGATGAAGTTACCAGTTTAGATACTCCTTTACAATTAACAAAAGACAGTGTTGTAGCCTTTATACGTATGACGTTTTTGGTTGGCACTTACTGGTAGTTTTTCGTATAAAGTAAACGTTTTAATTATAAAAAAAGGTAATGAAAAAAATAGTTCTTCTTCTACTTGTATTAAACTTTGGTTGTATGAAAAACATAGCTAAACTGCCTAAATCTGCTAAAATTATGGTGAAATATAGGGTTTTAGATGAAGAAATAAGTCCTAATAATACAAATTGTGCTAACAAAGTAGCTCCGTATTTACAAATGAAGGACCACGATTGTTCATTTAAAATAGAAGAATTTGAGTTTGATATTGAACGTAAATATGTACTTAACAAGAATGGAAGTTTAAAAGAGTACTGGCGATACTTGGCAGAAGGACCATTAACCTATTCTATGCAGCAACTAAATGGAGATCTAAAGTTTAAGTCACACGAAAAACTAAATAATTTTAATATAAAAGTAAAAGAAGATAGAACAGCAATTATAGACAACAATACTATCTTTAAAATTGAAAGAATTTTTGAAAAAGAAAAGCTAATTTTAATTGAAAAAGGGAACAAAAATATTTTGGGAGGTAGAAGAATTTTGTATGCCTATAAGTAAGACCAACTTAAAAAGAAACAAATATTATGATTTTAGCCTTTGATACTTATTACTACAATAACAAAGCAAAAACAGTAGGTGTTAGCTTTAATAGTTGGTTAGATGATACTGTTTTTGAAATAAAGGAAGAAATTATAGAAGATGTGCCGGACTATGAACCGGGTGCATTTTATAAAAGAGAATTGCCTTGTATTTTAAGTTTGCTTAAACAGTATAACTTAGAAGATGTTGAGTTAGTAATAGTAGATAGTTATGTTTTATTAGATGATGACGGAAAATTAGGTTTAGGTGGACATTTATATAATAGTCTAGATAAAAAAATTCCTATTGTTGGTGTTGCAAAATCTAGTTTTCATTTAAATAAAACAAACAGTAAGCCTCTTTTAAGGGGAGACAGTATAAAGCCACTTTACATATCTGCTATAGGTATAAATTTAGATGAGGCTTATGAGTTAGTTAAATCTATGCACGGTAATTACAGAATACCAACCTTATTGCAGATTTTAGATACCAAAACAAAAGAAAAATAATTACACTATTACTCTGTTTTTTAGACTTTTCTAAAAAGTAATATCCCTGAAAAAAGGGGTTTATATAACAATGTATTGCTGTAAATTGCGGTCAATTAATTGGTGTACAATTGTTATGGTAAAGAATAAAATTGTTTTAATGTTTTTATTTATTGTTAGCATAGCATGTGCACAGCAAAAAACAGAAGACGTTTCTTTAAAAGAAATGAAACAAGTATGGGCTACTTTTTTATCAACCTTAAAAACAAAAGACACTGTAAAGTTTAAGCAATTATCTGCTTTAAAAATTAGATGTTATAACTGTTTAGAGAATACTCTAAAAGAGCAAAAGAAATTTGCTTACTCTAGAGATAATGATGAGGATTGGTATGCTAAAATTTATGAGCAAGATATTTACATTCCTATAACAAAATTTTTAGCAGAAGATTACAATCTAATTTTTACACATCACTTTATTGGACTTTTAGCAGAAAGCGAAACTATTTATGTAAACCACGCAATAGAAGCTGTTAATTACATAGAGGTTTTAGTAACTACCACTAAACCAACTAAGTTTCATGAAGGTGGGCAACATACATTTAGATTTGTAAAACAAAACAAAATTTGGGTTTTAGATGAACTAAGTACAATTCCTTAAAAAAATAAAATATGGTAGAAGTAAAATCTTTAGTAATGGCTATAATTAGCTTTTTTATACAAGGAGAAGTTCCTCTTGTTAGTACAGATACAGTGTTTTTTGTAGATGTAGAGTCTAAAACAATAACTATAGAGCAACATAATTTATCTACAATTAAAGGGCAAGAAGAAGCTGCTACTGTTGGTTTAAAATTAGCTATGGAACAAACATCTTTAGACGACTCTTTACAAGGTTTAACATTAATATCTAAAAAGATCTATGAAAAAGATAATACGCTTAATGCAACCATAAAATTAAGTTACAATTCTATAAAATACATTACATCTTTAGGGTTTCATTTAAATACAGATGGTACGTATGCTTATTATAAAAATAATACAATAGAGTTACTAACTGATAATGGAGTAGAAGAGGAGCATCAATATAATTTTAAAGCAGATCAAAATATAAAATTTAAAATAACACCAATTATTTATAAAGACGTTAAACTAATTTCTTTAGCTCCAGCTTGGAATAAAAAACAATATTAATACAGTAGTAATGAAATCAGAAGAAAATAAACTATCAGAATTGCAGAGAATACCAGAAACAAAGCTTAACGTGGTATTAGAAGAATACCTAAAATTTATGTCTAGTACAAAGTACATTCGCTATGTTCTGCTGCTTTTTGGTGCATTAGTGTTGTTATATAATGTATTTATAGCTGGCAAATCATATTCTTACTCAGATTATAACACTATAAAAACATCTGTTATTTTAATATGCTGCATATTTATAATAGTATTATTAGTTTTTTCAGGTGTTTATTTTACTAAACAATTAAAAGTAAAAGGGAAGTTAAAAGAAATAGCAGAGTATAATAATCTAGACTTTAAAAAGGTACGTAAAGAATTTAATATTTATGTAAAAGAGGCCTTAGGAGGATATCCAATTTAGTTAAAAATAAAAAATAACCACAAAACACTAACCTTATGAAAAAAAATACAATAATATGCTTAGCTATTACAACTATATTATTAACGTTATCTGCATCATGTAGTTTTAACAAATCTGTAAAAAAAAACTTTAGTATAGGTTTAATCACTAAAGGAGATGGTATAAATGTAGATGAGGTAGAAGTTACTTTAGATGACCACATCCTAGACGATAATACATTAATTTATGGTAAAACATTAGTAACAACCTTTAAGTCTGTAGATGGTTTTACAGAAGAAAACGGAAAATACTACCCAAATTTAGCGGTATCTTTAGTTTCTAAAGCAGGAGACACAGTTTTAAAACAGGCTAATTTATTGCCAAATTCTAACAAAGGTTTAAATTTAGATATGAAAGATTTAAGGGGGCAAGTTAGTTTTGCAAACCCTATTTTTTCTGACAAAACCTACACATTGGTATATACATTAACAGATCTAAAAGGAGAAGGAGTATTAACATCTACTATGGATGTTGAGCTGGTTAAAGACCCAGATATTAAGATTGATGCAGAAAAACTAGAGTATAAAGAGTCTTATTTGTTTTCTCCAGAGCGTAAGTCTGTGATTACCAACAGAAAAGTTGGGTTTAATGATAAAATGTTGTTTATATTTGAAGGCCTTAAAGGATTTACTAAAAAAAATGGTGCTGTAGAACTGGGTATGACAATGGTTGTTAGAGATGATGACGGCCGTGTTATATTAGACCAACCAGATCTATTTTTAAACCAAAAAGTTAACCCAGCACTGGTAGAACAATCAATACAGGCTTCTTTAATTTTAACTAAAGGAGCTATTAGTAACCCTGTAAAATGGCAAGTGAAAATTTGGGATAAAAATAGTGATGCAACAATTACAGCCAAAACCTTTTTAGAGGTAGAGTAATTTGTAGTATTACGCAAGAATAAATTAAACACAACTAACCATTGGAAGAATTAATTTTAGATGCATTATTTCAAGACTTTAAAGAAAGAGAAGTTTTGAAGGTTTCACCTTTTGGAGATATTTTTTTTAAGGAAGATGACTTAAAAGGAGGAAAAGTGTATTCCGTTTGTCAAATTTTACCTCCAACCAGACCAGTAGATAATCCAGCAAAAAAAGGAGAATTTATGTTTTTGTGTCAGGTTATTGCTTTTGATGAGGATACTTTTCAGCAGTTTTTAACTGTAAAAAGAAAGTCCTTTTTTTTTAAACGCAATGTGCCAGAACAAATACAAAATTTATACGATGCTTTAATTACTAGGTTTGGGTTACGGTTAGAGCTTAAAAAGAGATTAGGAAAAACTAGCAAAGACCAAGTTTACGGCTATTGTGCATCAGACCCATATAACAGTACAAACCCCAATGCAGAAAAGGTAGATTTGTCTGTATACCATAAGGAGGTTTTAAAATATATAGAGAAAAACCCAAGGCAATTTTATTCAGATATTTGGGAGTTAAATAGTGAAAATGATTTTGGACTAGCAACCCAAAAATTATACTATGGTTATGGTTTTGAGTTGCCACGTGGTATTTTTGAGTGTAACAACCTAAGATGTTTAGCAGTGTCTAATCAAACTGTAAAAGATTTATATCCAGGTATTTTAAAGTTAAAATCACTTAATGAGCTAACCTTGCGTAATGTTAGCTTAATGGCTCCAGACTTAATTAATAAACTTTATAAGTTTAAGTATTTAGTGTCATTAACAATTTCTAGAGATGGAGATTATTACAGTGTGCCATTAAATGGTTTGCCTCCAAAATTAGAACAAATAAATAGTCTAAAATATTTAGATTTCTCAGGTAATAAAAGTCCGCTTTGGTCTTCTGTTGTTAAAATTACGGGCTTAAAAACCCTTAATTTATCTAATACATCATTAACTAGAATAACATCAAGAATAAAAAACCTAAACCGTTTAGAAGAGTTAGATTTGTCTAACAACAAAATAACAGAACTGCCAGAGAGCTTGGTTACTTTAAAGCGTTTAAAAGTATTAAGGTTAAATAATAATCCGCTTTTAACGTTGCCAAATTGGATAGGGAAACTTAAGCAATTAGAGGTTTTAGATTTGCAAGAAACACAACTTACTACACTGCCAGATAGTATTTATAACCTTACCAATTTAAAAGAACTTAATTTAAGGAAAAACCCTTTTAAAGATTTGCCACAGTCATTAGTTAAAATACCTATGAATGTATTAAAACTAGAAATGCAAAATAAGGCATTGTTTAGTGAAGAGGTTAAGCTAAAGTTAGAACAATTACCAGATGGTGATTGCTATTTTGAGTCTGACTTTAACTTTAAATTAATGGTAATAAATAAGTTAATGTACATAGATGAGGTTTTGTATCCTAAATTTAATGTTCATTTTTTTGCCAAAAATTATAAAGATCGTACTATAAATATTGAGGAAGAAGGGTATAAAATAATACCAGAAGTTGCAGCTTATTTTAAAAAGTTACCAATTCCGTCATCATTATTGTTAGATATTGTAGAGTTACAACCAGATGGAGGAGATGAAATTTACGCCCAATTAATTCCGTTTTGGAGCGGAGAAGATGATTGTTTTGATGTAAAATCTATAGCGGACATTAAATATTTACCAAGTTTAAAAGTTACCAATTCTATGAATTTTTCAGATGAATTAGTAGCAAAATTAAAGAAGAAAAGTATAGAGGTAATAATGTATTAACTTTTAAAGTGAGACTAGACTCTCTAAAGGGAGCCATTTTCTGTTTTTTTGCTTATAGTATACTGTTATAAAACTACCGTTACACCTTTTAAAACTAGCTTCAAGAATTATAATACTAGCAGCATCTTTAGTGTGTTTATAATGTTTAGCTATAGTTTTGCTAGATAAAATAGATGATAATTCTTTGGCCTGTACTGTATAGCTGTGCTGCTCAAAAGCATTACCTAATTTTTTTATTGCTTTGTTAAATTCAACTTTATTTAACATTTTAGTCTCCTTTTTTATTTGTACGTAGCATTTAATGTTTGCATCTTGTTGAGCAAAAGAAGAATAAAAAATAAAAAACAGAATAATACTAAAGGTTCCTTTTATAGGCATCATACGTAAAATTTTATCAAAATTAAGCGCTGCAGTCTGTGGTTACTCTATCTATTATAGTTAATAACCATTTTTTGTTACTGTATACTAAGTTAAAAATTAAATCCTCATCATTTTCATCAACTAAAATAACTTTACAGCTATTTTTTTCTAAATCTAAAGCACGTTTTAACTCTTTCTTATATTTTTTTGAAGTAAACTCATACTTTAAATTTTTTACGGTATTGTAAAAGAGTTTATTGGCTTTTAGAGTATCGCAAAACAATCCTTTTTTGGACCAGCTGTAATCACTACAATTAAATTTAGGTAGGTTATTATAATTTATTTTTGCTATAGATTTTGGTTCTGCGTACGGTAGGTAACTAGGTGTAGGCTTTTCAAAATTAATAGAGTCAATAGTTGTAAAATTGTCTAAAACACCATATCTAACAAGTATAATAATACCTTTTTCTTTAGAGACATAGTTGTTTATAGTTGTAGCGTTTTTCTCTTTAAACGCAGTAACTATATTGGCAATAGTTTTTTCTAACAGAAGTTTTTTGTTTTGGGCGCTACTTAGTAAAGTTAAAAAAGAGAATACAAGTAAAAATAAATATTTGGGTTTCATTTTAGATAGTTAGTTTTAAAACAAAAATAAAGTAACTTACTAAGCCTGTATACACGGATTACCGTGAAAATACAAATCCAATAAATTGCTTTACCAAAACAAAAAAAGCTCTTTTACTCCTTTTCTAAATTTACCTCTTTCATTATTTCTGCAAATAATTTATATGATTTTATGCGGTCTTGATGGTCGTAAATGTTTGTTACTGCTATAAGCTCATCAATCTGTGTTTGTTCTAAAAATTCTTTTACTTGCTTTTTTACAGTTGCTTTGCTTCCTATAAAAGAATACTTTAACATTTGGTCTACAGCAGGGTGTTTAAACATTTGTCGTAAATCATCAGTCATTTTTACAGGAGGTAACATAAAATCTCTTTGATTGGTAAGTAAACCAACAATAATTTTAAGTAAAGATGTAGATATGTTTTCTGCTTCTTCATCTGTATCTGCCACAATAACATTTATACCAGCCATTGTATAAGGTGCTTTTAATGTAGTAGAAGGTGTAAATTCTTCGTTGTAAATTTTTAAAGCATCGTGTAGCTTAGCAGTAGCAAAATGGCTAGCAAAAGCATAAGGCAAGCCTTTTCTAGATGATAAATGTGCACTGTCTGTACTAGAGCCTAAAATATATAAAGGTACATGAACACCTTCTGCAACAGTAGCTCTAACTTTAGAGTTCTTGTTATCTTCAGAAAAATATTGTTGTATTTGTGCTACTTCTTCAGGGAAAGAGTGTGCTGCCTGTGTATGGTTTGGTCTTATGGCGTGTGCCGTTTCAGGGTCTGTTCCAGGAGCTCTACCCAAACCTAAATCTATACGGTTTTGGTACAGTGTACCAAGTGTGCCAAACTGTTCTGCAACAATTAAAGGTGAGTGGTTTGGTAGCATTATGCCGCCAGAACCAACACGTATTGTTTTTGTGTTTTCTGCAACATTACCAATTAAAACTGCAGTAGCAGAACTACCAATAGTTATAGAGTTATGATGCTCTGCAAGCCAAAAACGCTTGTAACCAAAGGTTTCGGCATTTTGCGCAAGATCTACGCTATTTTTAAATGTGGTTTGTAAAGAATTACCCTTAGATACTATGGCAAGTTCTAAAACCGAGTATGCTATTTTTTTTGATGACATTTTTTTCTGTTTGTTGCTGTTATTTTAAGAAAGTAACAGTTTTTTTGGACTTTATTTTGTCGTACTAAAGACCTATTAATTACACGTATATAGATGAGTGTAAATTATGAACTACAAAAGTACAATTAAGCAATAAATAACACGGCTATTTTAAGATGTGTTATGACTTATTTAAGTCAAGTTTAGGAATAATGCAGAAACTATTTTAAAAGTTTAGCGCTCAACTGTCTTGTAATAAGAATACTACGTTTTTTATATTTAAATTGTGAATATCTATTTGCGCAATTACAATCTATTTTTTTTAGTAACGGTTATATTTGGCTTCCCAAAAAAAATAAAAATTATGAGCGCAACTTGGTACGAATGCAAAGTAAAATATAGAAAAATGAGCGACACTGGAGCTCAAAAAATAACAACAGAACCTTATTTGGTAGATGCAATTTCTTATACAGAGGCAGAAACTAGAATTAATGAGGAAATGAAAGCATACATTAGTGATGAGTTTAAAATAACAAACATAAAAGTTGCAAATTTTGCAGAAATTCATCCGTTTGAAAATACAGACCGTTGGTTTAAAAGTAAAGTTTCTTTAATTGCTTTTGATGAGGAAAGTGGTAAAGAACGTAAAACCAACATGTATTTATTGGTACAAGCTAACGATGTTAAAGAAGCTTACGATAATACCGTTGCTGTAATGAAAGACACTATGGGTGAATATACTATACCTGCAATTACGGAGTCTCCTATTATGGATGTTTTTCCTTACTTTTCTGGTGAAGAAGGAGAACTAGATCGTATTCATAAATTTAACGAGATAAAAGATTCTGTTCCTGAGGTTGAAGAAACAGAAGAGGCTAAAGAAATTTTAGAAGATGAAGCGTTAGCACTTGTTAGTGCAGACGTAGATTTAGATGAAGAAGAGTAGTAATTAGTTACTCTTTTATAAATAAAAAAACCAGGATAATAAGTAAATTATTATCCTGGTTTTTATGTTTTAAGTTTATTGTAATTTACAATAAGCCTGCTCTTTCTAATAAAGCTTCAACTTTTGGTTCTGCACCTCTAAAACGTTTGTATAAAACCATTGGGTTTTCTGTGCCTCCTTTAGACAATACATTGTCTTTAAATTTAGTAGCTACGTCTTTGTTAAAAATCCCTTCTTCTTTAAAGTAAGCAAATGCATCGGCATCTAAAACTTCTGCCCATTTGTAACTGTAATACCCAGAAGAATATCCTCCTTGGAAAATATGAGAAAAAGCAGTGCTCATACAAGTTTCTGCTGTGCTAGGGTATAAATCTGTGCCTGTAAAAGCTTTCTCTTCTTGTGCTTTTACATTTGTAAAGTTTGTTGGGTCTACACCGTGCCAAGACATATCTAACATGCCAAAACTTAATTGGCGTAAGGTTTGCATACCTTCTTGAAAAGTAGCAGATTCTTTTATTTTTTGTACCAACTCCATTGGTATAACTTCTCCTGTTTGGTAATGAGTAGCAAAAAGCTCTAAGGCTTCTTTTTCATAACACCAGTTTTCTAAAACCTGACTTGGTAACTCTACAAAATCCCAATACACAGATGTGCCAGATAAGCTAGGATAAGTGGTGTTTGCTAGCATACCGTGTAAACCGTGACCAAACTCATGAAACAATGTACTAACCTCGTTAAAAGTTAATAACGATGGTTTAGTGTTTGTAGGTTTTGTAAAATTACATACGTTAGATATATGCGGACGTACGTTTACACCATCTTTTATATATTGTGGTTTGTAAGACGTCATCCAAGCACCACCACGCTTGCCAGATCTTGGGTGAAAATCTGCGTAAAATAAAGAAATAAAAGTATTTTCTGCGTCATACACCTCATATGTTTTTACATCTTCATGGTATTTGTCTACATTGGTAACTTCTTTAAATTGTAAGCCAAATAATTTTTCGGCTACTTTAAAAACACCAGCAATTACATTTTCTAGTTTAAAGTAAGGTTTTAGTATTTCATCATCTAAATTAAAGAGTTTTTGCTTTAGTTTTTCTGAGTAATAAGCACCATCCCATTTTTGTAATTGATCTATGCCATCCAATTCCTTAGCAAAATCTTCAAGCTGTTTAAACTCGCGTTCAGCAGCTGGTTTTGCTTTTTCTAATAATTCGTTTAAAAAAGAATGTACTTTTTCTGGCGTTTCAGCCATACGCTCTTCTAGTACAAAATTTGCGTGTGTTGCATACCCAAGTAAATTGGCACGCTCGTGGCGTAATTTTGCTATTTTTAATACATTTTCTTGGTTGTCTAACTCATCACCTTTAAACGCTTTACTGCCAAAGGCTAATGATAATTTTTTACGAAGTTCTCTGTTTTTAGCATACTTCATAAAAGGTATATAGCTAGGATAATCTAATGTTATTAACCAACCATCTAAATCTTTAGATTTGGCTAGTTGCGCAGCAGCTTCTTTTTCTCCTTCTGGCAAACCATCTAAATCTTCTTCATTAGTTAAATGCATTTTAAATTTATTGGTTTCTGCCAATACATTTTCTCCAAACTTTAGTTTAAGTTTAGATAATTCTGCATCTATTTCTCTAAGTCGTGCTTTTTTATCATCAGCCAAGTTTGCACCGTTTCTGCTAAACCCTTTGTACCTTTTGTCTAACAATGTTTGTTGCTCTACAGTTAGATCTAAATTGTCTTTTTGCTCATAAACAGCTTTAACTCTTTTAAATAGAGCTTCGTTTAAAGTAATATCATTACCAAACTCAGACAATAAAGGAGAAACTTCCTGTGCTATTTTCTGAATTTTTTCATTAGTTTCCGCAGAATTTAAATTAAAAAATACGCTTGAAATACGGTCTAACTGCTCACCAGCAAAATCTAAAGCTTCAATAGTATTGGTAAACGTAGGAACTTCTTTATTTTCTGTAATAGCGTCTATTTCTGCTCTTGCATCTGCCATAGCTTGTGTAAAAGCAGGCATAAAATGCTCGTTTTCTATTTGGGAAAATGGTGCAGTATCAAAAGGGGATAATAATGGATTCATTAATTGTATACTTTGTGTGTAAATTAGTGTTTTATGTTATAACAAAGTTATTAATTAAAAAACGAATATTTTACTTGCTCTATTTTTATTCTAGCATAGCTAATCACAACTATTAAAATACAATTTAAAAATAAGTTAACATTGTAAATATAAGTTGTCTTTTAAATAAAAAATATGTTTGCTTTTTTTAATAGTTAGATAATGATTTGTAAAAAACTAAAGGATGAGGATTTTAAAATTTTGTATGATTTTTTTAATAACTCATATAAAATAAATGAAGAAATATTTAATGTTGTTAAGAGTTTTTGTATAAAAAGGGTTTATCAAAAAGGGGAATGTATACTTAAAGGAGGAGAGATAGAGCAATATTCTAATGTTGTAATTAAAGGTGTAGTGCATCAATACATTGTTGATATTGATAAGGAAGTAACGACAAATTTAACCCCGGCAGGTTTAGGTTTTAATAGTTTAGTGAGCTACGTTAATCAAGTGCCTACAGAAGAAATACAAGAAGCATTAACTGATGTTGAATTAATAAGTTTAAAGAAAGAGCATATAGAAGAAATACTTAAAAATTATAATGAAATAGGAATTCTTTTATACAGACTGCATGAAGATATATTGTTAGACAGAGAAAATAGAATGCATTTGCTACAATATAGGAGTGCAGCAAAACGATTTAAATATTTTTATGAAAATGTAGAAAGGTCTAAATTAATTATACAGCATACACCAGATAAGCATATAGCTAGGTATTTAAAAATGAATCCGCAACAATACAGTAAGGAAAAAAATATTTTTTATAAAAGTTTATAAGCAATAGTTATCTGTACATAACTTATTGTTGATCTGAAATAGTTTGTTTTGTCCTATTAAAAAATCTAAACAAAACATTTATGAAATTCCCAAATTTAACCATACTACTTTTAACCATACTACTGTTTTTTGGTTGTTCTAAGGAAGAAGACAAACTACCACCAGATCCTGTAAAAGGAGATTTACAAATTTTAAGCTTTCAGTTTTTAGCAGATAACAACTCTTCAATATCAAACGACATCATAGGTGAAATTAATGAAGATGAAAATAAAATTTATTTAAGTTTACCATTTAATACATCTGTAACTTCATTAACTCCAACAATAACAATTACTAATGGTGCTACAATCACCCCTGGTAATAATAAAACACAAGATTTTTTAGAACCTATAGATTATGTGCTTTCTAAAGCTGGGCTTAACAACGTTACTTATTCAGTTATTGTAACTTTAGAAGAAGAGCAAGAAGAAAGTGATGCTTCAGTTTTAAACTTTTCTTTTTTAAAGGAAAATAATGCTAGTTTATCTGATAATTATGAAGCTGTAATTGAAAATAATGAGATTAAATTACAAATATCAGAAAAAGAAGATTTACAGAGCATTGTTCCAATAATTGAAATTTCCGAAGGAGCTACAATATCACCAACAATTGATACTGGTATAGACTTTAGAAATGATGTTGTATTTACTGTAACCTCTGAAAACGGTGAAGTACAAAAAGAGTATACAGTAAAAATAGTAAGGTTAAGGAGTGTTAAGGATGTTGTTAAATTTGAGGTTACTATTGATGATAAAGCATTTGAAGCAATTATTAATAATGATTTAAATGAGATTAGATTGAAAGTTCCTGAAGGTACAGATATTACCAGCTTAACTCCAGAAACTCAATTGTCAGATAAAGCTGAAGTCTCACCTTTAAGTGGAACATCTCAAAATTTTTCTAATCCTGT
This sequence comes from Cellulophaga sp. RHA_52, assembly GCF_007827205.1. NCBI lineage: Bacteria > Pseudomonadati > Bacteroidota > Flavobacteriia > Flavobacteriales > Flavobacteriaceae > Cellulophaga > Cellulophaga sp. RHA_52. The sequence goes on along the minus strand of NZ_VIRZ01000001.1, from coordinate 3,710,754 downwards.
TATTTATACAGTAACAGCTGAAGATGGTTCAGAAAAAGAATATACTGTTTATGTGGGTTTTTTAAGTCCTTTAGAGTCAGATAGGCAGTTTTTAGAAGAATTGTATAACGTAAACGAAGCTTATAACTCACCATCATTTTATTTAGATTGGGATTTAGAGGCCTCTACAATGCAAAACTGGGAAGGCGTTACAATTGTTGATGGTAGAGTGTCAAAACTTGTGATTTCTGGAGTAAGCATCAATGAAATTCCTGTTAGCATAACCGCTTTAAATCAATTAAAAACCTTAACTATTTCTGGAAAAAGTTTAGCTATTTTACCACCAGAAATAGGGAGCTTAGAACATTTAGATACATTGACTTTATACGATAATCAGTTAACAAGTTTACCCATAGAAATAGGAAACCTACAGTCTTTAAAAGGATTATTTTTAAGAAATAATTTATTAGAACAATTACCTGTAGAATTAGGAAACTTAAATAATTTATCAATTTTAGAAGTTCAAAATAATAATTTAAACAAATTACCAGTAGAAATTTCTAATATTCCTAATTTGCTGTTGTTAAATATTACCAATAACCCTTTAACAGAAATACCACAAGAAATATGTGAAATGACCACAGAAGGAGGAAGACAGATTACAATTTCAAAAGATACTGACGATGAATGCAAGTAACAAACTCACTAATGAAAAAGTTTATAATTGTTTTTAGTATAGTACTTATTTACGCATGCAGTAAAACAGATGCAGCGGACAATATACCAGACGTAGTACCTGATGATGAAATTATTACCATACCCGTGGTTGTTCATATTGTTAATTATGCTCCAAATCCTTTTGATATTAGTGATGAAAAGATTTTTTCACAAATAGCTGTACTCAATAAAGATTTTAGAAAGCGAAATGTAGATGTTACTAATGTACCTGATGAGTTTGTTCATTTAGCGGCAGATACTAAAATTCAGTTTAAATTAGCAGTTATTGATCCTTTAGGTAACGCAACAACAGGCATAATAAGATCATCTAGCGAGGTTACAGGTTGGGACGGAAAGACATCTGTGTTTGATGAAACAGCAATAGAAAATTTTAAACTTTATTATTCAGATAAAGGAGGCCAAGATGCTTGGCAAAAAAACTATTTAAATATATGGATTGCAGATTTAAGTGATCGTCATGGTAATTTGGGTCTAGGAGGTTATGCAACTTTTCCTGGAGCAGACCCAAGAATAGATGGTGTTGTAATAGATCCAAGAGTATTTGGAACCTTACCTCCTTTAATTAAAAATTTTGATTTAGGAAGAACGTTAACTCATGAAATAGGTCATTGGCTTAATTTACTACATATTTATGGTAAAGACGGAGATTGTGAAGAGGGTGATTTAATAGATGATACTCCCACTCAAAAATCACAATATTTAGGAGTGCCTAGTTATCCTCAAAATTCATGCGAAACAAATGATATGTATATGAATTTTATGGACAGGGTTAATGACAATGCAATGTGTATGTTTACCCACGGTCAAAAAAAAAGAATGCGTTCTGTATTTAATAAAAATAAAGCAAGGAGGTCTTTGTATATAAGCTCAAAATAATTGTAAACAAAACATTTATATTAATTGAGAGGTAATCTTTTTACATAAAATTTTATTCTAATTCAAAAGATAAAGGTGAGAAGGTAATCCCAGGTTTTGGAAAAATAGAGAGTTATTACAAAAAAATACTTATCCTGAAATATTTAAATTTGATATAAGCATTAATTTTTACTTCTTGGAACGAAGGTGCACCATAAACACAAAATTTGTAAGGTTGATGATGTAGTTTTAACATAAGATGTTCTTCATAAAAAATCTAAAGGAAATAGTTATGTAAGAATACAATAAAATAAAAAAGCAAGTACAGTAATGTACTTGCTTTTAATTTATTTGTTTATGCTTTTAGCTCCTTCAATAACTTTTTGTTTTAATCCTTCTTTGTAAAAAATAACTTTATCTAACACACATTTATCTGACGCTCCAATTATTTGTGCAGCTAAAATACCTGCGTTTTTTGCACCATTTAAAGCAACAGTTGCAACAGGTACACCACCTGGCATTTGTAAAATAGACAAAACAGAATCCCAACCATCTATAGAGTTGCTACTTTTTACAGGAACACCAATAACTGGTAAAGGAGACATAGATGCTACCATACCTGGTAAATGTGCAGCACCACCAGCACCAGCAATAATAACACTATAACCATTTGTATGTGCATTTTTGCTAAAGTCGAATAATTTTTCTGGGGTACGGTGAGCAGAAACAATATCTACATCTACCTCAATATCAAAACCTTTTAAAATATCTATTGCGTCTTGCATTACAGGAAGGTCACTTGTGCTTCCCATTACTACGGCTACTTTGCTCATAATTTATTCGCTTATTACTTTAATTGTATTTTTTACTTGCTCTGCTATTTCACGAGCCTTATCTATATCTTTATTTACAATAGTTACGTGTCCCATTTTACGAAAAGGTCTTGTTTCCTTTTTGCCGTAAATATGTGGTGTAACTCCTTCTAACTTTAAAATATCTTCCATATTTTGGTATACTACATTGCCAGTATACCCTTCTGCGCCAACAAGGTTTACCATAATGCCAGCTACTTTACTTTTTGTATCGCCTAATGGCAAACCAAGTATAGCACGTATATGTTGTTCAAACTGGTTGGTGTAGCTAGCTTCAATACTATAATGTCCACTATTGTGTGGTCTAGGGGCAACCTCATTCACTAATATTTCATCCTCATTTGTTTGAAACATTTCTACAGCCAATAAACCAACGTGTTTAATTTTATCTGCTACTTGCAAAGCCACTTTTTGTGCTTTTTGGGCAACAGCGTCTGGTATTCTAGCCGGACAAATAACATATTCTACCTGGTTGGCTTCTGGATGAAACTCCATTTCTACCACAGGGTATGTTTTAACTTCTCCGTTACTACTACGAGCAACAATTACAGCAAGTTCGTTTTTAAACGGTACCATATCTTCTGCAATACACTCTACATTTGGCAAACCTTCTAAGTCAGAAAAATTACGCACAACTTTAACACCTTGGCCATCATAACCAAACTGTGCACATTTCCAAACAAACGGAAAATTTAACCCTCCATTTTCTATACTGTCTTTAATTTCACTGGTGTAAGCAAACCTGTGAAAATCTGCAGTAGGTATATTATTGTCTACATAAAATAATTTTTGAGTAGCCTTATTATGTATAATTCGCAAAGCACTAGTTGGTGGGTATACTTTTTTACCTTCGTCTTCTAATTTTTCAAGCGCAGATAAATTTACGTTTTCAATTTCAATAGTAAGTATGTCTACCGTTTTACCAAAATTGTAAACGGTGTCAAAATCTAAAATATTACCCTTAACAAATTGATTGCAAGCTATGCTAGATGGTGCATCTTCTGAAGCCTCTAAAACCTTGGTAAATATGTCTAGTTTACGGGTTTCATAAAGCATCATTTTTCCTAATTGGCCACCACCTAAGATGCCCAGTTTAAAATCTGAAGAAAAAAAGTTCATTTTTGTAATTTTAGCAGTATTGTTAACTTGGTAACAAAAATACACTTAAATCTTAAAACTGCTCTTGTATATCCTAAAAAGAGAAATCAAAATGGTATATTTGCGCTTTTACTAAAAGAACATTCAATTGATTAAGCTACACGACAAATATTTTAGACCTTATTTAACAGAGCAAGAAATATTAGCTGCAGTTAAAAAAATTGCAGGTCAGATTGCTGAAGACTATAAAAACGAGACTCCGGTATTTATTGGTGTACTTAATGGTTCTTTTATGTTTGTAGCAGATTTATTAAAAGAGTACCAACACAATTGTGAGGTTTCTTTTGTTAGATTAAGCTCTTACAGTGGCTTGTCTTCTACAGGTATTGTAGAAACACTTATAGACGTGTCTGATACTATAGAAGGTAGAAGCGTAATAATACTAGAAGATGTTATAGATACTGGCCGTACTGTAAAACAACTAGTGCATATGTTTAGCAATAGTAATGTAAAGGAGTTTAAAATTGCAACATTATTTTACAAACCATCTGTATATTCTGGAGAGTATAATATAGACTATGTAGGTATAGAAATACCAAATAAATTTATTGTAGGTTACGGGCTAGATTATAATGAGCTTGGTAGAAACCTAAGAGAAGTGTATCAACTAAATCAAAATAATATGATAAATCTTGTACTATTCGGGAAACCGGGAGCTGGCAAGGGCACACAGGCAAATTTTTTAAAAGAACAGTACAATTTAAAACATATTTCTACAGGAGATGTGTTTCGTTACAATATAAAAAATGGTACAGAATTAGGTACGTTGGCAAAATCTTTTATAGATAAGGGTGAGTTGGTACCAGATGAGGTAACTATAAATATGTTAAAGGAAGAAGTAGAAAAAAATCCTGATGCTAGTGGATTTATTTTTGATGGTTTCCCAAGAACAACAGCACAAGCAGAAGCATTAGATAACTTTTTATCTACTAAAGATATGAAGATAGATGCAACTATTGCTTTAGATGCTAATGATGAAGTTTTAATACAGCGTTTATTAGAGCGTGGTAAAGTTAGCGGTAGATCTGATGACCAAGACGAAAGTAAAATTCGTAACAGGTTTGAAGAGTACAACCAAAAAACAGCTCCTTTACAAGCGTATTATAACAAGCAAGGTAAGTTTCATACCGTTAATGGTATAGGAGAAATAAAAGAAATTACAACTAGGCTAAGTAAAGTAATAGATACTTTATAACCTAAACACTTATTATATTAATTCCATAACCTAAAACAATGACCGAGGGTAATTTTGTAGACTATGTAAAGATGACGGTTTCTTCTGGTAACGGAGGTAAAGGCTCTGTGCACTTGCATAGAGAAAAGTATATTACCAAGGGTGGTCCAGATGGTGGTGATGGTGGCCGTGGTGGTCATATTATTTTACGTGGTAATAAAAACTTATGGACTTTATTAAATTATAAAGTACAAAGGCATTTTAAAGCCGGACACGGAGAACACGGTAGTAAAGGCCGTAGTACAGGAGCAGATGGCGAAGACGTTTTTATGGATGTACCATTAGGTACCGTAGTTAGAAATACAGAAACTAACGAAATTGTTTTAGAAGTTACTGAACACGGAGAAGAAGTTATACTACTTAAAGGTGGTTTAGGTGGCCGTGGTAACTGGCACTTTAAAAGTAGTACCAACCAAACACCAAGGTATGCACAACCTGGTTTACCTGGAGAAGAAATGCAAATTACCTTAGAGCTAAAAGTATTAGCAGATGTTGGTTTAGTTGGTTTTCCTAATGCAGGTAAATCTACGTTGCTATCTGTATTAACTTCTGCAAAACCTAAAATTGCAGATTATGAGTTTACTACATTAAAACCAAACTTAGGAATTGTAAAGTACAGAGACTTTCAAAGTTTTGTAATGGCAGATATTCCTGGTATTATAGAGGGTGCTGCAGAAGGTAAGGGCCTAGGTCATTACTTTTTAAGACATATAGAGCGTAATGCTACATTATTATTTTTAATACCTGCAGATAGTAAAGATATTGGTAAGGAGTACAGAATACTTTTAAATGAACTTAAAAGGTATAATCCAGAACTTATAGACAAAGAACGTTTTGTAGTAATTTCTAAAAGTGATATGCTAGATGATGAACTTATTGCAGAAATGAGTGCAGAGTTAGATAAAGATTTAGACGGTGCTACTTATATGTTTATTTCTTCTGTTGCACAACAAGGTTTGCAAGAGTTAAAAGATAAATTGTGGCAACAGCTAAACAATTAATGAGTTACATTGTAGGGTATTATTAAATCTTTTTAATAACTTTAAAAGACCATACCTCTTATTTATACCGTATAATAAGTAAGATTAATTAAATACATACCAATGAAAAACTACATATCTCTACTATTTATTATACTGTTGGTTTCATGCAATACTGTACGTGTAAATTATGATTATGATAAAGATTTAGACTTTACAGCGTATACTACTTATGGTTTTTATAGAGATATGAATACTGGTTTAAATGATTTAGATACCAAGCGCCTATTAAATGCTATAGAAGATGTTATGCGCACCAAAGGTTTTAAATTGGCAGAAGAACCAGAACTTTATATTAACATTACTGCACAAGTATATAAAGGAGCACCAAGCAACTCTGTTGGTGTTGGCTTAGGTGGTGGCGGTAACAATATTGGTGGCGGCCTATCTGTAGGAGTTCCAATTGGTGGTGCCCAGTTGCAACGCGAAATTACCTTTGACTTTATAGACGTACAACGAGATGCTTTGGTTTGGCAAGCTGTAAGTGTTAGTGGTTATAAAGAAAACCAAACCCCAGAAGCCAAAGAACTTAAACTACTGCAAATAGTAGAAAAAGCACTAAGTAAATACCCGCCTAAGGTAAAATAGTTGTTAGTTTGTTTGCTGCAAACTAAGTAGTTATGTACTGCAAATACAGCAATTTCAATTCAATTCTTCAAAATTACCGTTCGCAATTCTTAAATTACCGTTTGTCATAAAACGGATTTTTTTAGGGGTAAGTTGCTATACCTTTACATCATAATTAAACAACTAATAATAACCTTAAATTTTAGTATTATGAAAAATAGAATAGCAATCATCAAAAAAGCAGAACAAATTAAAGCCTTATTAATATGTAGCATTATAGCAATAGTGCCAGTATACCACGTAGGCTACAAATTAGGCGGTGCTATTGTACAGTTATTTGTGTAATAAACCAAGGTGTTAACGTGTATTACCGTTTAGGTTTTAAATACTACCGTTCATCATAAATTACCTAAAAAGACATTTAAACTATTTTATTTTTGAATCATCAATCAAAAAACAAATCATCAATCAATCAACAACAGTTCATTAATAATTAGTTCATCAATCAAAATCATCATTTTTAAAAACTAACAGTTATGCAGAAACCAACAACCCAAACCCAAAAAGTAAATACAATTGCTTATGGTATTTTAATTAGCACTTTTGCACTTGCAGTACTTTTTGGTTTAGGTTACAACTTTGGTAAACTTTTGTACTACTTAGGATTTTAAAAACAACTAATCAACTATTAACCATCAATCTAAAAAAAACATTATGATACTACTAGCAGAATTATTGATTGTCGTAATTTTAAACATTATCGCTTAAACAAAAATATATAGCCTTTACAGCGTATTAATGTATTAGAATAAAATTTAATGAAACTTATAAATAACTGGAAATACTGGGTTTTTGCCTTAATAGGGTGGTTGGTTTTAATACTATCTACACTAACTTTTGACAAAGTCTCATACGGATTAGAATATGCAAACCAAAATGAATATTACGGTTATATAGGTTACTTAATAGGAGAAGGTATTGCATGTGGCTTACTAGCATATGCAATGTCTTTTATATTGTTATATTATATAGAAAAGCACATTACATTTGGGAATCTTAAAAAACGAAATGTAGTTAGTTTGGTATTGCTTTTTATTGGAGTTCAAATAATATACTCTTTAATTTTATGGCCAATGTTAGATGTGGTTCAGAGTATTTCTAGTTTTGAATCAGAAAAAAGCTTAACAGACTCTATAAATTGGTTTATGCGTTTAACAAATATACCATTCTTTTCTGCAATGTTTGTGATATGGATTTTTATAGTATTAGTAATAAAAGCTTATGACTACAACAAAAATATTACGTTAAAACAGTTTAAACTAGAGGGGAGTTTAAAAGAATCGCAATTAAACTCTTTAAAAGGACAAATTAATCCTCATTTTATGTTTAATAGCTTAAATAATATTAGAGGTTTAATGTTAGAAGATGTTGGTAAGTCTAGAGAAATGCTTACAAAACTGTCTGAAATGCTTAGGTATTCATTAATTAAGAACGATGTAAATTCTATTGCTTTAGAAGAAGAGTTAGATATGGTAGAAAACTATATTGCTTTGTCTAAAATACAGTTTGAAGATAGATTAGAATTTGTAAAAGAAGTAGATCCTAATTCGCTTTCTGTGTCCATACCTCCAATGATTATACAGTTATTGGTAGAAAATGCGGCAAAGCACGGTATCGCTAATTTAATTAAAGGAGGCACAATAACGTTAATAACTAACAGAACCCATGATTATTTACATATAATAGTACGTAATACGGGTAAATTAAAAATAGCAAAAGGTTCTACGCAATTAGGACTTAAAAATATAAAACAACGACTACGGTTGTTATACGGAAACTTAGCAGAGTTTTCTATAGGAGAAGTAAATGAAGAGGTAGTAGCAAATATTAAAATACCAATGGTATGAGTATGATTAAAGCAGTTATAGTTGAAGATTCTAGATTGGCTAGAAACGAGTTAAAAGAATTGATTAAAAACCACGGCGATATAGAAATTGTTGGGGAGGCAGAGAATGTAGATGAAGGTTATAAATTAATTAATGAAACCCAACCAGACTTATTGTTTTTGGATATTAATATGCCAGAAAAAGATGGATTTGAGCTCTTAGAAATGTTAGATAAGGTGCCAATTACAGTGTTTACTACAGCTTTTGATGAATATGCCATTAAATCTTTTGAGTATAATGCCTTAGATTACATTTTAAAACCTATAAACGCTAAGCGTTTTGCAAAAGCTATAGAAAAAGTTAAGGCCCAACTAGAGGGGGCTATAACAGAAAATGGTCAAGAGAATGCAACCAATGAAGCTAAAGAAAAACTAACAGAAAGTAGTCAGATTTTTATAAAAGATGGAGATAAATGTTGGTTGGTTAAAATAGGAGATATCTCTTTGTTTGAAATAGTGGGTAATTATACACGTGTTTATTTTAAAGGAGAAAAACCAATGTTGTATAAGTCTTTAAACCAAGTTGAAGAAAAATTACCAGAGCATAACTTTTTTAGGGTTAACAGGCAACAGATTATAAATGTAAATTACATTGCTAATGTTGTACCGTGGTTTAATGGTAAACTTAAATTAACAATGAACTCTGGTGAAGAAGTAGAGGTGTCTAGAAGACAGTCTTATATTTTTAAAGATAAAATGAGTATTTAAAAAAGATGCTAAAAAGTAATGACTAAATTGTGGGGAAAAACCACTACTTTTTATACATCTCTTCAGGAAATTAGCCATTAAGCAGGCTTGTATATTTTTACTATCTAATAGTGTATAATTGTATACCTACTTTAAAGTTAATTAAAAATATTTACTTTTTAGTATAAAGTATTGTAAAACAATAAATTATAACATTGGTGATAACAGTTTTGCTATTTTATCTCCTAATCTAATATACCAAGGTCTATTAATCCATTTTTCTTTATCTATTTGTTCTGCATTTAATAGATCGTTGTAAAAAGTTTTGGTTAATTCAGTAGCAATTTCTTCATCATACACAATAGCGTTAACCTCAAAATTAAGTTCAAAGCTTCTGTTGTCCATATTAGCCGTACCAACAATAGCTATTTTTTTATCTGTAACTATAGTTTTTGCATGTACAAACCCTTTTTTATAGCGGTAAACTTCTACGCCTGCATTTAATATTTCTCTGTAGTATGCTCTAGAAGCAGCGTTTACTAAAAGGGTGTCTGACTCATAAGGTACAAGTAGTTTAACTTTTAACCCGCTCATTGCAGCAATGTTTAAAGCATCTAATAAACTTTCTCCAGGTATAAAATAAGGTGTGGTAATTAGTATTTCTTCCTCAGCTAAATAAATGGCTTGTAAAATAGAATATAAAATTGTTGGTGAGTTAGAGTCTGGTCCGCTAGCAGCAATTTGTACCAGTTTTGTATCTGTGTATGTAAATGAATTAAAAGGTACATACATCTCTTTCTCTAAAATTAAATTTTGGTTAGAGCAAGAGTTCCAGTCCGATAAAAATATATACTGTAAATAAGTTACCGCCGGACCTTCTAATTTTAAGTGCGTATCTCTCCAAAAAACGGCATCTGTGGTTTGGGTAGAGTTTACATAATTATCACTTACATTTATACCTCCAACAAAACCAATTTTACCATCTATAACAATAATTTTTCTGTGGTTGCGGTAATTAAGACTATTAGCAAAAGCTATTAACTTTATTTTGTAAAAAGGTACAGCTTCAATACCAGCATCTCTTAATCTTTTACTAAGCGTTTTTCTTATTTCAGAACTACCATAATCATCATAAATAAACCTAATTTTAACACCTTCTTTTGCTTTTTCTAGCAGGAGTTTTTCTATGGTATTACCAATTTTATCGTCTCTAAAAATATAATATTCTATGTGTATATGATGCTGGGCTTTTTCAATAGCTTTTAAAACTTCCGGAAATTTATTTTCACCATTGAGTAAAAGTTTTACAGTATTGTTATTTGTAAGCGGACTAGCAGTATCTTTCAATAATAAGTTAACCAATTCTGATCTGCTTTTTGCAGGCTCATTACCATTTTCTAAAACTTCTTTAGAGTGTGCTATTATTTCTTTTTCTAAAACTTTTCTTTGTTTAGAGTCTAACAAAAATTTGTTAGCATACATTTTATGTTTTCTGTAATTTATACCAAATGAGAAATAAATAATAATACCTAAAAAAGGCAAAAACACTGCGCCTAATAAATAAGCAAGTGTTTTTGTAGTGCCTCTAGTATCATAAATTATACGCAAACATGTAAATAATAATAAAAGTGCGTATAGTATTTCTAACAACAATATCCAGTTCATAAAAAACAGTTTATCTTGTTAAGATAAGCAATACATTTGTTTAACGTCTATTATTTGTTAACAGAAACTCGTACGCCTTCACTATGGCTACTAAATTCTGGAGCATACATACTTTGTATTGTTGTAATACCATTACTAAAATCACCCGCGTTATTTACACGCAAGTTATACTCAAAAACATACACTCCTTTAGGTAAATAGTCAAAAAAGAAATTAGTGCTAGCATCTTTAGTACTTTCATAATAACCTAAACCATCTTGCCATTTGTATCTAGATAGTATATTTACAGGCTCTAATCCAGAGGCTCTCATATCTTTCATATGAACAAATTCCATTGCTCTGTCTGCTCTAAGCTCTATACGTACTTTAACCAAATCACCTACAGCAAGTTTTGTGTTTTTTGTTATTTCAGATAACTGCTCACCAGTATTGGTATTCTTTTGTAAGAACAGTTTTTTAGATAATTTAAGCGGCGTTTCTGCAGATGTAATTTTATCTAAATCTTCAAAATACTGCCAATACATAGCTCCCCAAGCAATGCCGTTACCTTTTTTGGTAATTTGTACATCTGCCATATTTGGTTCTATTTCTTTACCGCTCCAACTAGTTTTGTAGTAACCTGTACCAGCTTCTACTTTAACATTATCTAGCTTACTAGGGTCTATTTTTTTATCAGCTACTAAAACATCTACTGCATCTGTTACAGAAAGCCAATCACTACCTTGTAACAGCAAAGCATAAACAGCTTCTGTTGTAGCTTTTGTTGTTTTCCATTGGTTAGTTTGTTTGTTTTTAAGTAACCAAATTTTAAGATTGTCAATTGTTTTAGTGTCATTCTCAATTTCTGTAAAAGCTTCAATTAATAATGACTGAGTTTCTATTGGTGCTTGGTACCAATACCAAGAACTGGTGTTTTCTTTCCAATACATACCCAATTCATCTGAAGTAATGCTGTTTTGTTTTAAAGATTTTAAAATCTTTTTAGCAGTAGCAGCTTCATCCATTCTATGCAAACTTAACGCAAGCAAGCCTTTGTTGTATAAACTGCGCTTGGTCCAGTATTTTTTAGCTTGCCCTTTGTAATATGCAGTAACTTCTCTTGTTTTTTTAGACGCTTTAACATCCGGATAAAAACTACGCATATATAAATAATGTAGTTGCATATTACTTAAATGGTCACTGTTTAAGTTAGAGCTATGTTTTTTCATATACTCATACTCACTTACAAATTCATTATCTAGGTAGGTAATAGCTTTTTTAATCATTTGCGCAACATCTTTGTCTTCTTTATTCAATGCTTTTAAGGCATCTAAATGTCCAAAACCAGCAATAATATGTTGCGTTATATATCTACTTTCATTACCACCGTTAAACCAAGCCCAGGCACCATTATTGGTTTGGTTGTTTGCTAATTTACGAACCACTGCTGCTTGTTCACTTTTCATTTTATTTAAATTAAAAAGTAAAGCAATACGTTTTTTTTGTTCGGTTTCAGATTGTGCATCTCGTAACCAAGGAGTTTCTTGAATTAAAATTGATTTTAATTCCTGGTTCTTTTCTAAATTACTTAACAATGCATCAGAATTTGCCCATTGCTTAAAAACTTCCTGTATTTTAGGAGTACTATTTGCAATATGTCTAGCCAATGTATTTGCATAATACCTAGAGAATAACTGCTCATTACACTCGTGCGGATACTCCATTAAGTATGGTAATGCCTGCACAGCATACCAAGCCGGATTAGATGTAATTTCTAAGCTTAATTTATGGTTTGTTAATGTTGTAGATGTATTATTTTTTAATTTGTCTAAGCTGAATTTTTTAGTTTGATTGCTTCTTACCCACATTGGTAAAGTTTCTGTTACCAACATTCTATTGGTAAGTACAGGAAGTAAGTTTTGCTCACCATCACTAAAATTACCTGCTTTGGCAATAACCGTATATTGTACAGCCTGAAGATTTTTAGGAATTTCTATAGTCCATGAAACCTGAGTGTTGCCTTTTGCATCTACAGAGAAGTTATTTTCTGTAGTAGATGTAATTAATGTAGCTGTAATATCTTTACCAGTAACAGCATCTTTAAGCTCTAAAGTGGCTGCACCAGATAATTTTTTGTCTGTTATATTGGCAATTTTAGAGCTAAAAATAAGCTTGTCTCCTTCACGTAAAAAACGTGGAGCATTTGGCATAACCATTAGCTCTTTTTGTGTTACAGTTTGCAGTGTTGTTACAGCACTTTCTAAACTCTTGGTATGTGCTAATAACTGCAATTTCCATTTAGTTAATGCTTCTGGTGTTGTGAAATTAAATGAAACATTACCCTCTTTATCTGTTTGTAAATGAGGAAAAAAGAATGCTGTTTCTTGTAAGTTTTTTCTAATCTTAACTTCTTCTTTTTTAGCAGGAACAGATGCAGGAACAGATGCAGGAGCAGTGCTATCTTTTTTAGATTCTACAGGACTACTCATGGCATCATCTAATGCGCCAGAAGCACTTTCCTCTACTACAACTATTTCTTCAGTATCTTCTGCTACCATTTCCATAGCAACAGGAGATGTAGATTTTCTCATCATAGACCTGCGGTTATAATAAGAGTTACCTATGTACAAGTCATACCATTTAAAAGAGTCATAATCTTGACCTTCATATAGGTATTTATAGGGTTCGTTAGTATAAACTCTAAACGAATTTGAAGAGAAACTTACATATGCATTAGTCCTTGTTTTTGAGGAGTGTATTTGGTAGTTTATTGGGTAAAAGTACCAGTTATGACCTCTAAATTCATCTAAAGAAGCATCATACATACTGGCAAGTATTTCTGCAGCAACCTTATCTCCTTTAGGACCTTTAATTTTAAATTTCCAAGTTTCATCTGTACCTGGTTTAATTTTATCTCTAAAGGTTACTGTTTCTATTTCTAAAGATGTACTTGGGTAAGGCACATTAATATATACTATACCATCATTATAAGAGTTGTATGCAGTAAAAGAGTAATTAATAGATAAACCACCCATATCTTCTTTAGTTATTGGCAATTTAATTGTTTTAGAGTTGTTGTTAAGTGTCACTATTTTTGTTTCTACAGGCTTATTACCTCTGTCTATGTATAAAGTAACATACAATGGTGTAGCTGCTGATAACAATTTAACTTCTACATTATCTCCAACACTGTAACTGTTTTTATCAATTTTTATATTAAAAAGTTCATTGTCTGCAGTAGTTTTATCTTTTGTACTGTACAAGCTTGTTATAGCTTTATCTGTAACTGTTTGTCCAAATTTGTCTTTTGTTTCTAGTTCTATAATATATTTTCCTGAATCCCATTTTTTAATAGTTGGTAAATTAACTATAGCAGATTTTTCAGTATCAAAAGTAGTGCTCCATAATAGTGGACCCTTGTCCAAATCTTTTGGTTGCTGTTTTTTATATATTTCATTAGGAAATTTGTCATTAAAAATATCCTCATCCATCTTATAGTCAGGTGCAGACCAAGGTCTACTACGTTTAACATTTTTAGGCGCCTGTAATTTATATATTTTTAAAGATCCTTTTGCTGCAGCAAATTGTCCGTTTAAATTGCTTGTGTTTACATATAGTACACTGTCTTTTTTTGTTTTGTCTATTTGCGAGTTTACATTTATAGTGGCGTTTAAACTATGGTAACCAACATTAACTACAGTTGTTGTACTTTTTGTTTCGCCATTAATATCTGTAACATCTGCAGTAATTTCATAATTAAAAACAGGTAAGTTTTCTTTATTGGCACTTTTTTCTGGTATAGCCTTAAATGTAATTTGGTAATTACCATTAGCATCTGTAGTTGTTTCTCCGTGTTTAATTTCTTGTGGTGTGCTATTATAGTAAGGCATTCTCCAATAGTACCAGATAGGGTACCTAACTAATCTTTTTACAGTGTATACAACTTTAGCGTCACTAATTGTACTACCAGCAAAAGCATTGGCTGTACCGTTTGCCGTTACCATATCATTAACCTTGTAAGTCTCTGTAACAGGTTTAAAAGTTGTTGTAAATTTTGGACGTTTGTATTCTTCTACACTTATATAGCTAGTACTATTTATTTTATTAGGAGTAGAAATTGCTTCTATAGTAAAATTACCTGTTAAGCCATTGCTTGGTAATATAAATTCACCGCTAAAAGAGCCGTATTCATTTGTAGTTAATTCTAAAGTTTTTACAGCTTGGTAGTTAACATCTTTTAATGTTACCGTAAACTTAGCATTTTTTAATACTGTAGATTTATTGTTTTTCTGTTGTACTGCTATCCCTTTAAAATAAACAGGTTGTCCTGGTCTATAAATACTACGATCTGTAAATAAAAAGGCATTGTTATATTCTGTATTTTTATTTCTGTTGGCTTTAGTGTATACATTATACGTACCAAATGTAGCGTAATCATCATTACTACTAACCTTAAGTTTTATATTACGCCATCTTTCTTTTGTTTTATGAATGGTAACTATACCTAAACTATTGGTTTTAAATTTTGCGTGTTGCACAGGGTCATCATACGTTTTGTGGTACTCAAACTTAACAGTTGCATTAGCAATTGGTTTGCCGTTAGCCCTCTCTACTACCTGAAAATAATCTTCTGTATCTGTAGATGTATTTACAACAGCCATATCTGTAACTTGTATGGTACTATAACCAAATGTTTTGGTTAGTTTAGTTGGCTCTGCAAGTATAAGTAATTGGTTAACATTTAAACTAGGTATAATAACCTCAGTGGTGTGATTTTGATAGTCTTTTTCGTTTTTTAATTTTGTTTTCCAAGTTTTTACACTTTTAAGCTTTTTTATAAACTGTAGCTTTTTATCATTTTTATAAATTGTATCTAACGTATATAATTGCTTGTCTGAAATAGTATAGGCTGTAAAATTTAAATCGTCTACGTTTTTATAACGTACAAGAACCTTAGCGGGT
Organism: Cellulophaga sp. RHA_52; assembly: GCF_007827205.1. NCBI lineage: Bacteria > Pseudomonadati > Bacteroidota > Flavobacteriia > Flavobacteriales > Flavobacteriaceae > Cellulophaga > Cellulophaga sp. RHA_52. The sequence continues at coordinate 3,695,073 of NZ_VIRZ01000001.1, read as the reverse complement.
TTATTGGCTTGTATATAGCTTTCTGTAGTTATGCTTAACTGACTTCTTTTTATTGATGTAATTAGGTCGTTACACATTTCTGCGGCTCTACTTTTAGGAAACTTTGCTATTACAGTTTCACAAACTTTAATAGCATCATTTTTTTTCCATTTGTTTTCTTGCTCAGTGCTAAAGGGTTGGTAAGTATCACCTTGATTATTGTAGTATGTTGCAATGTTGTAATTGTATAAACCAGAAACGGCATTGCTTTTAAATACGTTAACCATTTTTTTTAAGGTAGATAAGTAGTATTTATCTTTCTCTAAAAAAACAGCATTTGAGTATACAAAATTTAAACGTTCTAAATCTACTTCAGCAAAAGCCTCTGGTGAAGCATCGTTTTTATGAAAATCTAATAAATTTTGATATACTTTTAAGGCTCTGGCTTTTAATGATGTTTTATCGTCTTCGTTAATAGGTAAGCTAATAAAATCTGTTCCAATACAAAGCATATTTTGGTCATCAATCTCAAACTTATCAGCAGGTCTTGTAATGTTACTTTCATCTGTTTTATAAAACTCTAATGCAGTATGAGATAAAAGGTCAAACAAGGTAGGCCTGTATATTTCAGAATCTTTTCTGTTGTTTAATAACAAGTCAAATTCAGTTACTTTTATGTTTTGTAATGTGCTACTATTTTCTAATGATGCCTTAAAATGTGTGTCAATTTGATAAAACAATGTAGTTAAGTCCCAAGTTCTAAAATCTACACTATCTACTTTAGTTTCAGTTGTAGTTCTATTGTAAAATCGATATCTATTTTGTCTAAAATATTGTAAATATAAATTAGCTAAATAACTGTGTAAAACGTTTTTTGTTGGAGAATCACTTTTAGCAATTTCAGATTTAAAATTATTTATAATAGTTAACACAGCATTTTCCTCTAAAACCATTGCATATTTAGAGATGTACAACAATGCCTTTATATTTTGTGGCGAGTTACCTTCTTTTTTTGCTTTGGCAGCAATTAGCTGTACTGTTTCTAAGGCAGATTTAGTCATTGTAGACTTTTCGTGCTTTTCTACGGTTTTCCAAAGTGCGTTAAAACTGTTGTTTTCTTGTGCCATTGCTATGTTTGCAAATAAAATTAGAACTATAATTGACGTTAAGTTTTTCATTACCTGTATGTTATCTTGTTAAGACTTATGAATCTAAATCTGCATTAAAAGTACTAACAAAAATGAGCTTTATAGTACAACTATGCAATTAAGAATGCGTTAACTTACCCTTTAAGTGAGTAAAGTCATCTAAACAAATCAAAAGTAGTACCATTCTAAGTTTTTTACATCCCAATTTACCGTGTAATTGTCTGCAGTGTTTATTTTTTTTATACCTATTTGTATTGTTATCTTTACGGCAATAATTTTACGTATGAAAATTCATTTTATAGCCATTGGCGGAAGTGCAATGCACAATTTGGCATTAGCCTTAGAACACAAAGGATACACAATTACAGGTAGTGATGATGTTATTTTTGAACCTTCTAAAAGTAGGTTAGAGGCTAAAGGATTACTACCAGAATCTTTTGGTTGGTTTGCAGATAAAATTACGGCAGATATAGATGCTGTTATTTTAGGTATGCACGCTAAAGCAGATAATCCAGAGCTTTTAAAAGCAAAAGAATTAGGACTTACTATTTATTCTTACCCTGAATTTTTATACGAGCAAAGTAAAAATAAAACAAGAGTTGTTATTGGTGGTAGCCACGGAAAAACAACTATAACTTCTATGATTTTGCACGTGCTTAATTACCACGGTAGAGAAGTAGATTATATGGTAGGCGCACAGTTAGATGGTTTTGATAGAATGGTGCACTTAACAGAAGAAAACGACTTTATAATTTTAGAGGGAGATGAGTACTTGTCTTCTCCTATTGATAGAAGACCTAAGTTTCATTTATACAAACCTAACATTGCCTTGTTAAGTGGTATTGCTTGGGACCATATTAACGTTTTTCCTACGTTTGAAAATTATGTAGAACAATTTAAAATTTTTGTAGATAGTATTGTTAAAGGCGGAAGCATTACTTACAATGAAGAAGATGCAGAAGTAGTTAAAGTTTTAGAAGCTTCTGAAAACCCTATACGCAAACTAGCATACTCTACACCAGAATATACTATAGAAGACGGAGAAACTTTGTTAGAAACCCCAGAAGGTCCAATGCCAATAGAAGTTTTTGGTAAACACAACCTAAGTAATTTGGCAGGTGCTAAATGGATTTGCCAAAACATAGGTATAGATGAGGACGATTTTTACGAAGCAATAGCAACTTTTAAAGGAGCCTCTAAAAGATTAGAAAAAATAGCGGAAAGTAAAACTTGTGTTGCTTACAAAGATTTTGCACACTCGCCAAGTAAAGTGGCAGCTACTACAAAAGCAGTAAAAGAACAATACGGAAACAGAAAATTAATTGCTTTTTTAGAGTTGCATACTTATAGTAGTTTTAATCCAGAGTTTTTAAAAGAATATAAAGGAGCATTAGATGCTGCAGATGAAGCAGTGGTTTTTTATATTCCAGAATCTGTGGCTATTAAAAAACTAGACCCAGTTAGTCCACAACAAATTAAAGATGCTTTTAAAAGGGACGATTTGCAAATTTTAACTAATGCAGAGGAATTTAAAACCCTTGTGCATAAACAAGATTACAACAACTCTGTTGTTTTGTTTATGAGTTCTGGTAACTACGGAGGCTTAAATCTTAATGAGTTTAAAGAAATTATAGAAGCCTAATTTTTTATTTTTTAGGCAAGTACATCATAAAGTTTAGATATTTTCGTTAAAAGAATATCTAAACTTACTTATGTATATTTCTCCTGTTGACCTTTTAGGACTATCACTAGACCAATTAATGAACTTGGATAGCCGAGGAATTATTAGACTAGAGAAGACATTAAAAATACAAAGATTGCGTTCTGGCGCTAATGCTTACAATCCAGAGCAGGTAAGTAGCATAATAAAACAACTCTCTAACGAAGAACAAAAAAAGTCTGTTTACTTTGTAGAAAAACACAGGTATTTAAAAGAATTTATTACCACTGGTAATGATAGCGGAGAAAAAACATTTGTAATAGATGCTGTCTTAATAGCCAAAACACCAAATATAAAAGAGTTTTTAGAACCATATTTTGAAGCTTATTTTATGAAAATGGTAAAAACGGACTTTGCTGCAAAAAAGTACGATACTATTATTAAAGCAATGCAGCATAAAGAGCTTTTTACAGATTATTTATTAAGCACATATTACCGTTATATAAAATCACAAGCAGATATTATTACCGAAAAAGTAAAAATATCTTCTAACGGAGATCTAATAAGTAGGTGTCCGGAGGTTACTTATAAAACATATATTCATTTACTAAATACGGTTTCTTTAGGTGTAATTACCAAGTCTAAGGCAGACTATGTAAATGCTATGATAGACTATTACAATATTACTAAAAATGCATATCAAGAGTTTCCCAGAGTACAAAGGGCGTTTCGTAATTTTAAGCTCATAGAGGTAGCCAATCAAGAAACAAAAGATTTTTATATAAAAGTAGCCAACCATGTAGGTAGCCAACACTGGGCTTCTCAACAGCAGCAGCATACATCTACCAGAAGAGATGCCAAAAAAAGTAAAGGGTCATCTTTTTCTAGCTTAAAAGCAATTGGAATTGTTATTGGGATTATGATATTTCTAGTAAGAGTGGGGCGTATTTTTACATCGTCTTCATCATCATCAACAAATTACTCTACATATAGTTCTCCTAATTATAAAATTCCAACTTTAGAGTTTTCTTACGAGGATGATAAAACCGCATTTTACTCAGACTTAATACACAAAGCAGAAAATGATAGTTTAGATATAAATAACAAAATAATTATAAAATCCGGAACTACACCATACGCAGCTTCTTTTAAAAGTAATGAAGGACTAAGATCTGGTGATTTTATAAAAGTACTAAACAAAAGAACTAGGCCTTTTATTCTTTTTGAGCATTTTAACGTTATAAAACCAGATTACGCAGCTTATACCAGGCCTAATGACTCTTTTAAAATAATGAATAAAAATTATTTAGAAGAATTGGTTTTTTATATGGGTGATGATTTTGTGGGCAACGAAAGTTTAAAACGAGAAACCTATGGATCATCTACAAAATTAAGTGCTAGTAAAAAGTACTTTAAAAGTGTAAATGAAAAAGAACTGAGCTTTTTAAAAAATAAATACATTATAGATAGTTTAGGAACAGATCCTAATATTGTTGTTTATGATGATGATATTGTTTTTACAGATGTGTTTTACCATTTAGAACCTCATAAAATTTTACCTCCAGAGGTTGAAGAAGTAGAAGAAACTATAATTATAGATAGTGAACCACATAGGTATTATGAAGAACCTAGTGAAACTGTTTCAAGAAAAAATAAGGCGCCATTTTTTGTAAACTTATTTAAAGGAGAAGATGTTAGTACTGTAAAATGGAGCTTAAAGAATTTAAAAACAGGGGCAAACCCTTTTCCTAAAATATTTAAGAGTATTAGAAGTAATTCTATTACTGGCTATGAGGTTGTTGTTAATAATACTAGTGCAGAAGACGTTATTCTTTTTGGTGTAAACACAGCGTTAAGTAGAGATCAGTCTACCTATATAAAAAAGAATACTTCTGTAGCTTTAAACTTGCATGATGAAGATGATACACTATATATTTATATGGGATCTTATTTTTATCAGCATAAAGATTTTGATGTGAATTCTACCATAAACTCTCCCAACGGATTTTTTAAGAACTCGTCTAAAATAGGTAAAGACTTATCTAAGAAAAGCTTTACCATTACATATTTGGGTGTAAACCCCAAAATAAATATAACTCCTTTTGGAGTAACCTTAGTGGATATTGAGTATGATGAAAATAAGAGTTGATAAAACCACTAAGCATAAAAAAGAAGGGCTGAATTAATTTTAATTCAGCCCTTCTTTTTTATAAAATACCGTACACCTAGTTTTAACTTAAACCAGTTTTGTCTTGGTTGTTAAATGACGTTTTTGGCGTGTCATCTGGTAGCATACTAGCAAGCTGATATACTACTTGTTTTAAAACCTTATATTGTTTGTTTTCTAAAGCTTTATCTCCTTCTGCAATTAACATATTTGCTTTTTGCTGATCTGGGTAATTATCTAAAGTTTTATAATGGAAAAAAGGTCCTATAAAGTTAGATTCGTCTGCGGTAAAAATAGCATTTTTAATAACCCGTAGTTCTTCAATTTTAGAACGTATTAAGTATTTGTTTCCAGAGTTTATAAATGATTTTTCGTTGGCAATTACTTTATTAAATTGGGCTGTATAATATTCACTATTATTTTCAGATAAAGATTGCTTTACAGCTAAAACAGAAGTTTTGTATTCTTCAATATCATTATCTAATTCTTTATGCCTAGTTAATAAATCAAACTGTTGTATTAAGCTTCTTTTTTCATTGTCAATTTTAAATTTAGCATCAGTAACATCTGTGTCTGCTAATAATGTTAACTGTATTTGTAACTCTATTAAAGCGTGCTCTATAGTTTTAAATTTTTGCAATAACTCATAGTTCTCTGCATATTCTGGCTTAGCTTTTTCTTGTTCAATTTTTTGGGTAACTACTCTAATTTCATTCTCCATTTTAGAGCTGCTAATGTACCTTTCTGTTGGTTTAAAGGAGTTACTAAACTCTTGGTCACAACTTGTTAAAAATATATCTACATCAATATCTCTAGATTCAGATACAGAGATGTTTAATTCTATATCTGTTCCTTTAATTAAGTCTTGTTCTAATTGTTTACCAGTAATTTCTATATAACCAATAGATAAACCAGAGCTAGGTAAACCATTACCATCACCTTCTACAATATTAATTTGTAATTTTTCATCACTATCTTTTAAAATAGTTTTGGAGGCAGATTTGTAAATTGTTTTTTTAAGAGGAAGAACAGTGTTTTTATTAAAAATAGCTTCAAGCCTTGTTACACTATACTGTATATCATCTATCTCTAAACAAATATCATTAGGTAGTAATTGTCCTTGTATGTTGTATTTGCCTTGGTTAATATGTATGTCATCCGTAGAAAAAAGAACTTCTTGTTGCGTATTGTAAATTTTTAAATTAAAGGTGTTTACTTGTCCTTCTAATAAATCTACAAATACATTTACATTGTTTTCTAGTGTAACAAGTCCGGTATCATAACCACCATCTTTTCTTGTAATACGGTAAAAACCTTGTGTAGGCTTATGTAGTGTAAATGCAATTAGCTCTTCTGCATCTTTTGTGTTTTTTTCAAAAATTAAATTAACAAGAGGTTGCTTTTCACTGGTTGCCGCTGTAGTAGTGCTAGTTGGTTGACTAATTTTTTCTTGTTTTAATGTAGATATTTTTGTGCCTGCATAATATGCAGCGCCAATGCCTACAGCTGCAGTAGGGTCTACACTAGTATCTATAGCAATGTTTAGGTTATTTTGCACTTGTTCTCTAACATACGGTATAAGCGTACTGCCGCCAACCATAATAATTTTTTCTACATCTGTATTGGCCAGGTTATTATTGTTAAGTATTTTTTTAGAAAAATTAATAGTGTGTTCTACCAAAGGAGCAAGTAAATTATTAAAATCTGCTCTGCTAACCTCTACACTGGTGTAAATATCTTTGTCTGGGTAATCTATATCTATTTCTGTGGTTTCAAACCTAGAGAGTTCTTTTTTTGCTTCTTCTGCTCTAAATAAGAGTTCAAAATATAATTTTTGTAGCGGATTGTTAGGCTCTTTAAACTTGTCCAAAAGTTTGGTTTCATTTAAAATAGGTTCTAATTTAGGAACAAGAAGTTTTTCAATTATTAGGTTGTCTATGTCCATACCTCCTAAAAAGTTATCACCTTCATTGTCCAAAACATTCATTTCTCTCTGGTTAATCTCTAACAAGGCAACATCAAAAGTACCACCGCCAAAATCATATATAAGCCATTTTTTTGTATCGCTTAATTCTAAATTGTTTTTATTGGCAAAGGCTAAACTGGCAGCAATAGGTTCTTGCAGTAAATACACTTCTTTAAAACCCGCTTGCTGGCCAGCGGTTTTAGTTGCGTTAGATTGTATGGTGTCAAAAGAAGATGGAATAGTAATAACCGCTTCATGTAACTCTTCTCCTGTATGTATAAAGTTTTTAAGTTCTTTTAATACATAAGCGCTAAGCTCTATAGGAGATACGTCTTTGTTAATACTTTTAGCAAAGTAACGGTCTGTAGTACCCATTTTTCTTTTAAAACAGGTAAAAACATTTAAGGGATCTTTCTCTAATAAATCTCTGGCCTTATCTCCAACTAAAATTCTACTACCTCTAAATGCAACAGCAGATGCAAGGGTTTGTTTTTGACCAATAGGGTTTTTAAAAACCTCTAATAATCCGTTTTCATATTTAGCAATTAAACTATTTGTTGTACCTAAGTCTATTCCAAAATTTACTGTTTTCATACTTACTTATTCTACTATTGCTACCCCTTTTTGTATTATTATTAGTTGGTCATTCTCTTTTTTGTAAATAATAGGTTTTAACACCTTCGTAATTTTAGATTCTGGTCCCAAACTATTCATTAAAGTAGCGTCAATATCGGTTCTAGATTCTGAAAACTTTTCGCCTAACGGATTTTTTATAAAAAAACCTTGTTCTTCAATATCATGAAATAAACGTTTTAGGTTTCTGTTAAACAAAGTAATATTATTTTTTATACTTTTTTGTTCAATCTCGTAAAGCTGATTCAGAATTTCTTTCATTGTAATATTTATTTATAGAAGTAACGTTTTAATACACAAATACGTATGTTGCCAAAGATTATTATCTTTAACAAATGCAAAACCAATCACAATCCTTTTCTATTAAGAATTGGTCTAACGATGATAAACCTAGAGAAAAATTAGCACAAAAAGGAAAATCTGTATTGTCTGATGCGGAACTTATAGCAATATTAATTGGCTCTGGAAGCAGAAATGAAAGTGCTGTAGAACTATCTAAAAGAATATTAGGCTCTGTAAATAATAATTTAAACGACTTAGGAAAGCTATCTATAAATCAGCTAATGCAGTTTAAAGGTATTGGAGAGGCAAAAGCAATTACTATTACCGCAGCTTTAGAAATAGGCAGACGTAGAAGAGAAGAAGGAGAAAAAAAGGTGGAGAAAATAGGAAGTAGTAAAGATGTTTTTAACTTGTTACAACCTGTGCTAGGAGAATTACCGCATGAAGAATTTTGGATTATTTACCTTAATAACTCCAATAAGGTTATACACCAAGCACAACTAAGTAAAGGTGGTATAACTGGTACTTTAGTAGATGTAAGGTTGGTGTTAAAACAAGCCTTAGAAATAGGTGCAATAGGCTTAATTTTGGCACATAACCACCCGTCTGGAGGCCTAAAACCAAGTACTGCAGATAAGCAAATTACAGAGAAACTAAAAAATGCAGCAGCAGCTTTAGATATGAAAGTTTTAGACCATATTATTATTACTCAAAGAGAATACTTTAGCTTTGCAGATGATAATTTATTGTAAAATAAAAACATACACTATATAAATAGCTAAAATCCAAAATGTTACTAATCTACACACATAAAATAACACCACGTTTCACGTATATAATGAAACACCTTTTTGGTAAAATGTTGGGAGTAGAGGTTACATTAACAACTAAAGTAGAAGATTTTATAAAGCACTCTGGAGCTAAAATTACGTACAGTAAGCAACCATTACAAAACGAATTTTTTATACGTAGTAATGATTTGCTGTACCAACAAGGAATAACAGATTTAGAGATTAATATTGGAGATTGGGATGGCACACCTTGTTTTTTTGCTACTGGAGAACGTAGTAACATTCCGTTTGATGTTTTTGCAGCAAGTTTTTACTTAATTTCTAGGTATGAAGAGTATTTGCCACACGTTAAAGATGAGCACGGTAGGTACCCTTTAAAAGATAGTTTAGCATACAAATACAATTTTTTAGAGCAACCTGTAGTAGATATTTGGATGTATAAAGTGCTAGATGCTTTACTAGTACAATTTCCAGATTTAGTCTATAAAAAAAGAGCTTACCAGTATACATCTATAATAGACGTAACCACATCTCATTGTTATGCCCATAGAGGAATTATGCGTAGCTTGGGAGGTTTGTTTTTAGATGTATTTACCTTAAAATTTAAACGAGTTTTTCAGAGAGTATCTGTATGGTTTAACCCCAAAAAAGATCCTTATAATAATTTTGATTACCTTATAAATTTACACAAAGCAAATACTGTAAAAAGTATGTTCTTTTTTCAGTTTGCAAACTATTCTACTTTTGATAAAAATGTATCTACCACAAACAATAAGTTTAAATACTTAATTAAATCTGTGGCAGATTATAGTGTGGTGTCATTAGCGGCATCTTACAATTCTTTTTCTAACTTAGAAATTTTAAAAGAAGAAAAACGCAAATTAGCAGCTGTAATTAACAGACCTATAAAATATGTGCGTTTTAGATACAATAGGGTAGAAATACCAGCAACATATAAGGCTTTGGTAGATGCAGATTTTAGAGAAGATTTTACAATGGGTTATACGCATTGTATGGGGTTTAGGGCAGGTACTTGTTCCCCTTTTTCTTTCTATGATATCCATTTAGAGTCTCAGCAGCCAATAAAAATTCATCCGTTTGCTGTGCACAATTATTCACTTATTACGTTAAAAAACGAAAAAGCAATTTTTAAAAAGTTAGATGCTTTGTACCTCCAATTGCATAAAGTTAATGGTACGCTGGTTACCATATTTTCTAACGAATTGCTAGGCGGTAAACAACGTTTTAATTGGATGAATATTTACGAAACAATACTAAAAAAATACAATGTATAAAGAATTAGTAACCGATGTTTTTTTTGATCTAGATCACACACTTTGGGATTTTGAAAAAAACTCTGCACTTACATTTACCAAAATATTAGAAGATAATAAAATTGGTGTTAAAGTTGAAGATTTTTTAACTGCATACGTGCCAATTAATCATCAGTACTGGAAATTGTTTAGAGAAGAAAAAATATCCAAAGCAGATTTGCGTTTTCAACGATTGCAAACCACCTTTAACTCCATAAACTACAAGGCAACAGATGCAGAAATTAATTTACTTGCAGCAGAGTATATTAATCATTTATCATCTTACAACCACTTATTTCCTTATGCTATAGAAATTTTGCAACACTTAAAACCAAACTATAAATTACACATTATTACAAATGGTTTTCAGGAAGTGCAAAACAAAAAAATAAAAAACGCTAAGTTACACACCTTTTTTGATGTGATAATTGATTCAGAAATGGCAGGTGTAAAAAAACCAGACCCTTATATTTTTGAGCTTGCTTTGCAAAAAGCTAATGCAAAACCAGAACAATCCTTAATGATAGGTGATAGTTTAGAGGCAGATATTTTAGGAGCAAAATCGGTAGGTTTACATGCGCTTCATTTTAATGCTCACCAAGAGCCATTACATAACCATTGTAGCATAATTAACTCTTTAGATGAAATAAAAATGTATTTGTAGAGTTATGTTTTTAACATTGTTACACAAATACTTAAAAATGAAAAGTCCCCACTATTTATTTGCTGTTCTATTTTTGTGTTTATCATTTGTGTCTTGTATAGATGAACAAGACTTTAACCAAACTGATGATATTATTATAGAACCTACTGTAGAAGCCAGTATATTTTACTTTGAAACTACAGAAGATTTAATAAATTCTAACCCTTCATCATTCTATACAAACGATTTTAATTTTGATGCCTTTAAGGAGGATTATATATCAGACCGTGTTATAGAGTGTACTATTACATATCAATTAGAAAATACAACAAGTAAACCTGTTAGTGTGGTTATAGAGCTTATTGATGATGGTGGTAATGTATTAGATACTACAGTTTTAAATATTGGAGCAGAATCTGCTACAACTACAGATTTAGATGTGCTTTATGGTGGTACAGGTAAACCATTAGATATTATAAGAAATACTTCTGCTTTGCGTTTATCTGCTCAAAATTTAGGAGATAATACAAGCGTATCTAGCAATGCCGACCCAAAACTAATTTTTAGATCTAGTGCTAAATTAAAAATTGGTGTAAGATGATAAATAGATATGCAACACTTTTGTTTTTTGTGTGTGCCACATTTGGTTTTTCGCAAAATAAGCAAATAATGTACGACTTTAAAGAGGTGCCACAAGCTATGCTTTTAAATCCGGGTATAGAAACAGGTTTAAATATGTATGTTGGTGTGCCCTTATTGTCTGGTATTTCTTTTCAGGCAGGATCTAGTGGTGCTTCTGTAAACGATTTTTTTGCTAATGATGGTTTAGATATAAACGATAAAATTAGAGAACGTGCATTGTATGGTATGAAACCATCTGATGATTTAAGCGGTACTTACCACTTAGAAATTTTAAACGTTGGATTTAGAAGCAGAAAAAATCCAGATAATTTTTACTCTTTTGGTATTTATAATGAAGGTGATGCTATTGGGTATTGGTTTAAAGATTATGCCATTTTAGGTTTTGAGGGAAATGCAGACAGGTTAAATCAAAGGTTTGATTTGTCTCACTTAAAAACAAGAGGAGAAATGGTAAACGTTTTTCATTTTGGTGTAAATAAGCGTGTAAACAACAGACTTATAGTAGGTGCAAGAGCTAAATTATACTCAAGCATTTTTTCATTTAAATCTACTAAAAATAAAGGGTATTTTGTAACCACAGAAGGTCAAAATAACTTATTAGCCTCTACTTTAGTTGCAGATATGCAACTGCAAACATCTGGTTTAAATAGCATAGAAGAAGCTAATGACAATGGTAATTTAGGTAGTGTTATTACAAAAAGAGGCTTGTTGGGCGGAGATTTAGGTGTTGGTATAGACTTAGGGTTTACCTACCAATTAAACAGAAACACAACAGTTACTGCTAGTATTTTAGACTTAGGTTTTATAATGAATTCTACAGATGTTAAAAATTATACTTTAAAAGGACAAGCTACAGTAGAAGGCGTAGAGGTAATTTTACCAGATGCTTTAGCAGATCCATCAAGAGATTTTTGGCAAGATTTGGTAGATGAGGTAGATGGATTAATACCGTACGAAGAAAATCAAGATTCATATATAAGTTTTAGGCCAACTAAACTTTATGGCTCTATACGTTACAATTTTGGAGAACAAGATAGAAGTATGCAAGATTGTGATTGTAAAGCCGGTGGTAGTAAAGGTAGCTTAGGTTTTCCTAATGCTGTAGGCGGACAATTATATGTAATTAACAGACCAAGAGGGCCACAAGTGGCATTAACTGGTTTTTACCAAAGAAATTTTGGAAAAGCAATTAGCTTAAAAACAACTTACACGGTAGACAAGTTTTCATATACAAACATAGGTTTTGGAGCAAATCTTAACTTAGGCTCAGTAAACCTATATGCAATGGCAGATAATTTAATTGCATATAAAAATTTAGCAGCTTCACAGTACGCATCTTTTCAATTAGGAATTAATGTTATATCTTGGCGTTAAATTTACTTAGTCCTATGAAACAGTTACTTTTTAGCACAATTTTTATGTGCTCATTTTTTTTATCAGCTCAAAATTTTAACGAATATAAATACATAATTGTTCCTAAAAAATTTAATGCTTTTAAAGAGGAAGATCAATATAGAACAAGTGCATTGGTTAAGTTTCTGTTTGATAAAAAGGGGTATAATGTTGTATATGATGACGCTATGCCACAAGATTTAAAATCTAACAGATGTTTAGGTTTAACAGTAGATTTAAAAGATGAGTCTAATATGTTTACTACAAAAGCAGGTTTGTTACTAAAAGACTGTAATGCAGACCAAGTTTTTAAAACTACAATTGCAAAGAGTAAACAAAAAGAATATCAAAAAGCCTATAATGAAGCTATTAGAAGTGCATTTAAATCTTTTAATACAATAACTTATAATTACACACCTAAGCAACAAGAAAAGCAAAATAACCAAACTTTGGTTGTGAGTTATGAAGGTGATGTAGAAGAGGTTAAGGAAAAAGCAGTAGCTCCGGCTCCCGTTAAAAAACAAGTTGTTGCAGTTGCTAAAGCAGAAGAGTCTGTTCTAGAAGGTGTTTTATATGCACAACAGATTAGCAATGGTTACCAATTGGTAGATAGTACTCCTAAAATTGAATACAAAATGTATAAAACTACAGTACAAAATGTATTTTTGGCCACTAATAATGATATTAACGGAATAGTAGTATCTAAAAACGGCAAATGGTTTTTTGAGTATTACCAAGGAGATAAATTACAATCTAAAGAATTAAACATAAAGTTTTAATTCTAAAGTTCATATTTATCTTTCCATCTATTTTTTAAAAATTCTTTAATAGTTCGTTCTCGGTTATTATTTCCAGGAATGTAAAAAGAGCTACCTGATAACTCATCAGGTAAAAATTCTGCTGCTACAAAGTTATTTTCATAATTGTGGGCATATTGGTAGTCTTTACCATAACCAATATCTTTCATTAATTTGGTGGGAGCATTACGCAAAGCAAGCGGTACAGATAAATCTCCTGTTTGTTTAACAACCTGCTGTGCTTTTCCTATGGCAGCATAACTGGCGTTACTTTTAGCAGATGTAGCTAAATATATAGCACATTGGCTAAGTATAATTCGTGCTTCTGGGTAACCAATTGTACTAACAGCTTGAAAAGTGGTATTAGCCATAACCAAAGCAGTAGGGTTAGCATTGCCAATATCTTCAGACGCAGCAATAAGCATTCTTCGAGCAATAAATTTTACATCTTCCCCTCCTTCAATCATACGAGCTAACCAATACACAGCACCGTTAGGGTCACTACCACGAATAGATTTTATAAAAGCAGAAACAATATCATAATGTTGCTCTCCTGTTTTGTCATATAAAACAGTGTTTTTTTGTACTTTGCTTAGTACCAATTCATCAGTAATAACAACATCTTCTGTGTCTTCAGAATTTATAACTAGCTCAAACATATTTAACAGCTTTCTGCCGTCACCTCCAGAGAGTCTTAACAAAGCTTCTGTTTCTTTTAGTTCAATTTTCTTCTTTTGTAGCTGTGCATCTTGTCGTATTGCACGTTCAAGCAAAGTAACCAAGTCGTGCTTATCAAAAGGTTTTAAAATATAAACCTGACACCTGCTTAAAAGTGCAGGTATAACTTCAAAACTAGGATTTTCAGTTGTAGCCCCAATCAAGGTAACCCAACCCTTTTCTACAGCTGCCAGTAAAGAATCTTGCTGAGATTTACTAAATCGATGAATTTCATCAATAAATAAAATGGGATTTTTAGTAGTAAATAAACCGCCGCTTTTTTTTGCTTTTTCTATAACCTCTCTAACATCTTTTACCCCACTACTAATAGCACTTAGTGTGTAAAAAGGCCTGTCTATTTCATTAGCTATAATATTAGCTAAAGTGGTTTTACCAGTACCAGGAGGTCCCCAAAGAATTAAAGAAGGTAATATACCTCTTTTAATTTGTTGGGTTAGTGTGCCATTATCACCAACTAAGTGGGTCTGACTCACATATTCTGTTAACGTTTTTGGTCTTACTCTTTCTGCTAAAGGCTCATTCATACCACAAAAATAAAAAGAATCTAAATGACAATTTAGCAGATTTATATTTTTTGGCTAAATCATTGCGTTATTGTAGTAAATTAGTGTTAATGACAGACAATAATTACTTTAAATTCTCCAATTCGGTATTATTAGTGCCAATAATAGCAGTACTTAGTATTTGGACGGTCTATTGGGTAGAATTACAATTTAAAATTAATTTTAACCATTTTGGAGTGTATCCAAGAACACTTAGCGGAATTAAAGGTGTTTTTTTTAGTCCGTTTATACATGGGTCATTAAAGCATTTGTATAGTAATACATTGCCATTGGTTGTGTTAAGTGCAGCTCTTGTTTATTTTTATAAACCAGTAGCTTTTAAAGTGTTATTTTATGGTACACTATTGTCTGGTTTAATTACTTGGGTAATTGGTAGACCATCTTACCATATTGGAGCAAGTGGAGTTATTTACTTACTAGCTAGTTTTATATTTTTTAAAGGTGTTTTTGCAAAACATTTTAGATTAATTGCACTTTCTTTATTTGTTGTATTTGTTTACGGTAGTATGCTTTGGTATATTTTACCAATAAAAGAAGGTATATCTTGGGAAGGCCATTTAGGCGGATTTATTACAGGGTTGTTTTTTGCATACTTTTTAAAGGCAGATATTCCTAAACCCAAAAAATATGCTTGGGAAGAGGATAGCTACAATGAGGAAGCAGATGAGTTTTTACGTCATTTTGACGAAGATGGTAATTTTATAGAATCTACTCCGGAATCAGAACCTGAAACCGATTTAGATACTACAAGTCCAATTAAAATTACTTACCACTATAAAGAAAACAAAGAAGAGTAGCGTAATTTATGCTAAGCGTTGCCTTACAGCTTCATATAAAAACACACCACAAGCAACAGAAACGTTTAATGATTCTATTTCCCCTAATAATGGCAATTTAGCAGTATGGTCTGCTGCTTTTAATATTGATGGAGAAATACCTACATCTTCTGATCCCATAATTATTGCAGAAGCTTCTTTAAAAGAAACATCGTAAATTGTGTTTTCCGTTTTTTCTGAAGCAGCAATAATTTTTACTCCAGATGCCTGTAAATAATGTACAGCGTCTTTAATGTGGTTAACCTTAGCTATTGGAACTTTAAAGGCCGCTCCGGCAGATGTTTTTATGGTATCTGCAGTTACAGGTGCAGCACCTTTTTTCTGAATAATTATACCATCTACACCAGTACACTCTGCGGTTCTAATAATGGCACCAAAATTACGTACATCAGATAATTGATCTAGAAGTAGAAAAAGAGGAGCTTCTTTTTTTTGAATAACGCTTTCAACTAATTCTTCAAAATTATGAAACGTGATAGGAGATATGTTAGCAACTACACCTTGGTGATTATTTTTTGTTAGCCTGTTTAGTTTTTCAACAGGTACATAAGAAATGCTAATTCCTTTTTTTCTGGCTAAATTTTCTAGTTCTCTAAAAAGATCACCTTTTAATCCCTTTTGAACAAAAATTTTATCTAGAGCTTCATTAGCATTAATGGCTTCTATAATAGCTCTAATACCATAAATTTGGGTAGTTTTTTCCATTTGGCAAAGGTATAAAAAAAACCTGCGGAAATCTCCGCAGGTTTAGATATTAAATTATGTTTAATCAATTTTTATTGATCCCACCAAACTTTACTATCATTATTATCTGTTGCAGGGCTCAAGTTGCTTACTCCAGAGCTATAATTAGCTCCATTTAAACTAATTTCAGAAGTTGGATACATATATCTTGTAGCAATTTCTCCACTAGAGTTTAATGGGTCTGGTGAAGGTGTTAAAATTGGATAATCTGTTCTTCTCCATTCAGACCAAGCTTCAAAACCTTCAGGATATAAAGCCACCCATTTTTCTTCTCCAATTACCTGTGCCATAGATGTGCTTGTAGCGTCATTAACTCTTGCAGCAGCAAATGTAGCAGCATCAGCTGTAATATCAACACCATAATGAGAAGATAAAGTTTCATATGATTTTTGAATTCCCATTTCTAACATACTAGCAGCATCTTCAGAAGTCCAGCCTAAATTTGCAGCATCAGCTCTATTCAAATAGGTATAAGCTGCTGTTAACCAAGCTGCAGGTGCATCAGGACTGGCTATGTTAGAAGACATTTTAGCAGTAATTAAACCAGATGGGTTGCTTTCTAGCCCATAAGGATATCCTTCTAAAGTTGCATCATCAGCAAAAATTTGTAATCTGCTATCAGAAGTAGTAGAAGAGAAATCATCACCATCACCTTGTAAAGCATTTACAAAGTATTCAGATAATGCGTAATCAGCTGCTCTAAATCCAGAATATGGATTTTCAAATGTAGCGGTATTAAGGTGTGTAAACCAAGCTTCATCTTCAATTGATTCAATTACCCCAGCAGTATTTGTTAGAGCACTGTTAAATTCGGTAGCAGCAAATTCTGAAACCCCTGGATATTTATTAGATAGTTGAATTGATAAAGATAAAATACTTGAGTTTGCAAATTTCTTCCATTTACTTACATCACCATCATATATCAAATCTCCGGTTGGAGCTGCTTCAGCAGCATCAAGCAAGTCTCTAGCTTCTTTTAATTCATTTATCAAATCTTTATATATGAATTCTTGTGTATCATATTTTGGAGATTGAATCTCTGGATTTAAAGCTTCAGAGTAAGGTATGTCTCCATAAGAATCTGTTATTCTTCTAAAAATGATAGCTTTCATTATTTTAGCAATACCAAGTTGATTATTCACAGATCCATTAGATAAGAATGATACAGAAGTATTCACTTCTGGGTCATTAGCTTGATTTACGATTTCTTCTAAATTAGAAAGTGTTTGAACATAAAAGCTAGTCCAAGTATATGGTGTTTCTCCATATCTTGATTCATCTTGATATGCTGGTTGTGATTGGTACTGTACATATAGTGTAGGCACAGATTTGTATTGTCTACCTCCTGTGGTTGCAAGTCTCCTTTGTGCAGCAGCTAATAATGCGCCAGAGTTATATTCACTAGGACCATTAACGTTTTCATCTGTATCACCAAAATCTACGGTGTCACAACTATACGCGCCAAATATTAGTAGGGCTGATAGTATAATTTTAATTTTTTTCATAATATTCTTTAAATTAGAATGTTAATTTTAGGTTTAAACCATAACTTCTAGTTCCTGGTAATTGAGCGTTTTCTCCATAAGACTGAGATAATTCTGAAGGATCCCATCCGTGTTTGTTGTCATCAGCTACAGAAATTAACCATAAATTACGTCCTACAGCACTAATACTTACACTTTG
Source organism: Cellulophaga sp. RHA_52 (assembly GCF_007827205.1). NCBI lineage: Bacteria > Pseudomonadati > Bacteroidota > Flavobacteriia > Flavobacteriales > Flavobacteriaceae > Cellulophaga > Cellulophaga sp. RHA_52. The sequence goes on along the minus strand of NZ_VIRZ01000001.1, from coordinate 3,677,096 downwards.
TAAAGCTGTTTTTTCTAATAATTTTGAAGGTAAATTATAAGTTAAACTAATATCTCTAAGTTTAATGTAATCTGCATCATGTATAAATGGACTTGCCAGTCTATTAGGTTGAAACTGATTCCAATATGTTTGAGCTTCTACATATGTGTCAACTGGATTACCATTTACATCAACTCCAGTTACGTGGACACCACCACCATCTGCAAGTGCATCTCTCTGATTTACTCCATTATCATTAAGTTCTACTGTGTCGTCTAGTAGGCCAGAATAAGTACCCCACATTTCTGATAAAGAGAAGAATTTACCTCCCTTTTGAAAATCAAAAGAAGCTGCTAAACTAAGATTTTTGTATGAGAAATTTGTTAGTAAACCACCAGTAAAATCAGGTAAAATTGAGCCAAAATATTGATCTGTTTCCACAGCGTAAAGCCCATCAGCTCCAATTACTTTGTTACCATTATCATCTAATTTGTAACCAGTACCTCTAAGTTGTCCCCATTCACCACCAAGTTCATGAACAACCTGTACAAATCCCCATGCATCTGTACCACCGGCACCATTAATCGCTTTTAAGTCTCCTGGTAAGCTAATTATTTCTGATTTGTTTTTTGCATAGTTAGCTGTTATGCTCCAATTAAAATCTTCTGTTTTAATTACATCTGCGTTAAGAGTAACTTCAATACCCTTTCTTTCTGATTCTCCAGCGTTTGTTAATAACGTAGAGTATCCAGTTCCTGTTGATAATGATACAGGAATAATCTCGTTCTTACGATTTTCAGTATAATATGTGGCACTTAATCCAATTCTACTTTCTAAGAATTTTAAATCAACACCAATTTCTTGAGATGTATTTATAGCTGGTTCTATACCGCTAGATACGAGCTGAGTAGGTGTGTACATCAAAATCTGATCATTATATAGGTTTGATCCCAAAGGGTATGTAGGGTTAAGTGCTAAAGCGCTAACATCATCACCTACTTGAGCCCAACTACCTCTTAATTTTGCAAATGTAACAGCTCCTTTATTATCCCATAATTCTGATAATATAAAAGAACCACCAATTGAAGGATATGTATAACCATTATTGTCGGATGGTAAAGATGAACTCCAATCTCTTCTTACAGAAAAATCTAGATAAGCCATGTTATCATAACCAAGAGACATATTACCATACACACTATTAACTTGCTTTTCATATTCATATGTTTGAGCAGTTAAAACTTCTCTTGAGTTACTGTAGGTGTAAACATCTGGTAAAATTAATCCTCCGTTTTCACTATTGTCAATACTCATATCATTTTGAAAACGATAATAGTTGGAAGTTAGAATATTACCACCAACAAAAGCTGTCATATCTAGCTTTCCAAAATCTTTCGTGTATTTTAATAACACATTGTAGTTGTCTTCACTTGAAGAGCTATAATACTTTCCAAATGAATTTACCCATTTATTATAAAGGTTTGGTGCAGCAGCAAACTCTATTGAATAAGGTACAAAATAATCTCTCTTGTACTTTGTTTCATTTCTAGAAGCTTTAGCGCTTATATCTAAATTATCGGTAAGTTGATAACTAAAATGAATGTCACCTAACAATCTGTTAGTACTATTAGTTGTTTCATATTCATCTAAATACGTATATGGATTGAACCAAAAGGCAGGTTTTTGATACTCCAAAAGAGTTTCGTTACCAGTTCTTTGGTATGCTTCTTCAGCATATGCATAATAATCTAATCCCCAGTTATTCCAAGATGTAGCGTATCCTCTTGGTGTAGTTAAATTTTTATACTCTTGTACCTTATTCATATTTAGGTTTCTGTTAAACCAGCTATTTAAAGAACCAGAGGTTTGATTAGAATACCCATCATTAAAATCACCCGAGATATTATCTACAGTATAGTTTATGTTAACTCCTGCTGTTAATTTATCAGATAAATCAAAATCTAAGCTGGTACTAATAAAGTTCTTTGTAAAATCTGAATTAGGTATTATACCATTTTGTTTAATGTTGGTATAAGATAGTCTAGCTCTATAGTTGTCTCCACTTCCTGATAAAGAAATAGAATTTTTTTGGCTAACTCCTGTGTCAAAAAAATCTTTAATGTTATCTGGTTGACCTACGTAAGGCACTTCTTCACCAAATGTTGGACTGTCTGGGTAGTAGTTGTACCACGGAACGTGACCTTGACCATCAAATTTAGGTCCCCAACTTTCATCTGCATATGCATCTCCCGCAAAGTATCTTTTTCCGTCAAATGCTTGCATCCATGTTGGATAAGGAGCACCGTTAAGGCGATTTCCAGCAGAGTAATCAAAAATCGCGAATTCTGCTTCTCCAGAATATCCTTGTCCGTACATATTTTGATAATTTGGTAAATATGCTACGTTATCAAATGTTATTGCGCTAGATATTTCTACCCCTAATCCTTGTCCTTTTTTTCCTCTTTTTGTTGTAATTACAACAACACCTGATGCAGCTCTTTGTCCGTATAATGCCGTTGCATTTGGTCCTTTTAATACGTTTAGGGACTCTACGTTGCTCATATCGACACTGTTTGGGTCTGTGGTCGGTGTTCCGTCTATTACATACAATGGATCAGAATCTGATGTTAAAGATATTCCTCCTCTAATTCTAATTTTACCTGATTGGCCTAATTTTGATCCAGATTGACCTTGGATTTGCACACCAGCAACTTTACCCGCGATTGCAGATTTAATGTTTACGTCTTCAGTAATATTAAGGTTTTCTCCTTTTACCTCTTGGGCAGCATATGTAAGAGTCCTTTCTTCTCTCTTTATACCCAAAGCGGTAACAACTACTTCTTGTAATGCTTCTGCATCTTCTGTCATTTGTACGTTAATAACATCTTGGTTATTCACCGTACGTGATGTTGGTGTTTGACCTAAATAGGTAAATAAAAGTACTTGCCCACTAGATGCTGAAATTGTGTATTTCCCATCAAAATCTGTTTGAGTACCTGTAGTTGTTCCTTTAACAAGGATGTTTACGCCTGGTAATGGTATACCGTCTTGGTCGGTAACTGTACCAGAAATCGTTTTTTGTTGTGCAAAAGTTAAGTGCACAATAAACGCTAAGAGTAGCGTTAAGATTCCTCTTTGTTTTGTTTTCATTTTTGAAATATTTGAATTAGTCGGTATCAAAAATCAAAAATTAATGTTAATAAGCAAACTAAATTTCTATTTATTTTAACCTTTTTGCTATAAAAATTGATAATTCATTGACTTATTCATAATAAATGCACTATTTTAATTATAATAATGTAATTTTGTTTACTATTAATAATTTGTTAATGTTAAAAAAATGAACATTTGTATATTTAATTTTCTTGCCAACCTTTTTTAATTTACTTAAAAGTCGTTTGTGATTTGTTTTAGTTCTGATTTTATGTTAAAATGTGATATTAAGTTAGTTTTTAACATATAATTATGTGTGCTTATTTTTTGTTAAGTTGTTTATTTCTTTGCTTATTTTTTGGTAAGTTTTTTAAATAAAAAAACCTGCAGGAATACCTGCAGGTTTGAAATATATTTGAAATTAAAATAATTTTAATTTACATCCCACCAAACTTTTGTTGTCATATCTCCTGGTGTAGAAGTAACTGCTTCTAGTGAAGCTGCATTTGATGTTGTTTCAGATAAAGGATATGGCATACGTACTGGAATTGTACTAATGAATGCCGCTTCTGGTGCTGTTAATTGTGGATAATCTAATCTTCTCCACTCATTCCAAGCTTCAAAACCTTTAGCATATAACGCAACCCATTTTTGAACCCCAATAGATTCTTTCCAGTTAGCAGCATCATAAGGATTATTAGTTAAGTAATCACTTATAGCTGCAGAATCATCTATACCCCAATAGTTCATAGAAGCTGTAACAGCGTTGTTGTATGCTGCTTCTGCATCTCCAGTTAATATACCTCTTTGGTAAGCTTCAGCTAATAAAAATTGTACTTCTGCATAAGACATAATTACGTGAGGTGCTGTTGCAGCTCTAACTAAATCGCTTGGTCTAGAAGTTGTAGGCTTTAATACTGTAGCGTCATTATCACTTAAGCCGTAAGGCATACCAACAATTGAACCACTAGAAGCAGGTTTAGCATATACTTCTAACCTTGGGTCACCTAGGTCTGTTAGGGTAGTAACTAAATATTCAGAAACCGCATAATCATCTCTATTATTTATGTTTACATTTCTCCATAATGGGTTAGACCTATCTGGTGCGGCATCAAAAGTAAATAAAGCATTTTCTACATTGCTTGAGATTAAATTAGAAGCTGCAGCTGTTGCATATTGTGTAGCTGTTGCTAAATCAACGTCGGATAGACGTATGGCATATTTTAGCATAAGTGAATTTGTTAACTTAATCCAGCTATCAACATTTCCGTTATAGACTACATCTCCACTGGTAAAAGAAGGAGAGCTAGTGTCAAAACTATTACTTGCTTGTTCTAAAGTTTCTAAAATCCCTAAATAAACATTTTCCTGAGAGTCATAACTTGGTAAGTTAAACTCGCTGTTAATTGCTTCAGTATAAGGAACTGCGCCAAAACCATCAGATAAGAAAGTAAATACTTGAGACGACATTACATCTAAGATATTTTTCCTGTTAGTTTTGATGTTGTCAGATACGTCTTGTAATTCTACTAATTCTTTGGCAGAATTTAGTTCTTTAAGTATAGATACATACATTGTAGACCACGTACCATCAAAAGCAGTAATTGTTTGATTGTATCTACTGTCTTCAGTATATTCATTTTCTGCCCACTGTTGTGTCATTAACATACCCCATCCAGCATTAACTCCTGTTCCGGCCATACTGTTGTAGAATGTGTATTCTGCTGTAGTTAGTAGGGTAGAAGGGCTAACTATAACCGCATTGTTAGGGTCAACATTTAGTTCTTCAAGTCCATTATCACAAGCGCAAAACATAGTTGCAGAAAGTAATAAGGTAAATATTTTATTTTTTTTCATGATTTAATAATTTAAAATTTAGCAGATAAATTAACACCAAATGATCTTGTTGGTGGAACCTGTGCGTTCTCCAAACCTTGTACGTTACCAGAGCCTGTAATAACTTGAGGGTCAATATATGGTACATCTGCAGAGATTATAGCTAAGTTTCTGCCAAATACACTAAGATTTACACTTGTAAAAGGAAGGTCTTTTAACACTTTAGCAGGTAAAGAATAACTTAATCTTACGTCTCTAAATTTAATAAAGCTAGCATCATAAACGTTAGGAGCAGCTCTATTCCAATATGTTTGGTAATAAGTTTGTGGATCTATTCTTGTAGTATTTACAGCTCCAGTAGATGTTACACCAGGTAAAACCATTCCGTTAGCTCTAGTGTCACTTTCGCCATTAAAGGCTACAGTTTCTGGGTGCATACCTGAGTATTTGGCCCACTGTAAAGAAGTAGAGTGTATTATACCACCTTCTTGAAAATCTATTAAACCAGACAATGTAAAGTTTTTATACGTAAAAGATGTACTTACACCTCCAACCCAGTCAGCAATTGCAGATCCTAGGTAAACTCTATCATCAGTAAATAGGTATGCTCCATCATCACCAACAACTTTGTTTCCGTTGTCATCATAAATGTAATCTTGACCGTACATAGCCATATATGGTTTACCTTCTTGAATTCTTAAATCGGCAGCCCATGTACCACCCATGTTTATACTTTCAACTAAAGTTTCACCATTTTCATCTTTTAACAATTCAACCACTTCATTTTTCTGTTGAGTAAGGTTTAATCCTATATCCCATCTAAAGTTTTCTGTTTGAATTGGAGTACCATTAATTTGGAATTCAAAACCTGAATTTTTCATACTACCAGCATTCAATAATTTTGATGAATAACCTGTAGATGATGAAGTTGGTACGTTAAAAATTTGGTCTTCAGTAAGTCTGTCGTAGTAAGAAGCATCAATACTTAATCTACTATTAAATAATTTAACTAAAATACCGAATTCTGTTTCTGTAGTTAACTCATTAACTAAGTCAGGATTTTGCTGTGAGTTAGGAACTGTGTACATTGGGAAACTTCCAAAATTTGGAGTCAAAGGAGAATATACATCAGATAACCTATATGGATCTGCATCATTACCCGCTTGAGCAATACTAGCTCTAAGCTTAACAAAATTTACTACGTTACTACCTTTTATGAAATCTAATTCAGATAAAGCAAAACTTATAGAAGCAGCAGGATAAAAATAGCTATTGTTCTTTTTTGGAAGTGTAGAAGACCAGTCATTTCTAGCAGATAAATCTAAGAATAACATATCTTTAAAACCAAAAGAAGTTGATCCAAATATACTATTAATTCCTTTGTTAGCCTCGTAAGTATCTGTGTTAGCAGCAGCACTAGAATTGCTAATATTGTAAAAACGATCTACTACCAAACCACCAGAAGTTGCAGCAGTTATTCTTTTTGTAAACTGTCTCATCCTGTTAGCACCCAATATACCACTAAAAGTAAAGTCTTCAGAAAAATCTTTTTGATAGTTTAATCTAACCTCAAAGTTGTTTTCTTGGAATTTTCTTTCAGTTTCAACATATTTAGAAGGATCTACTGATCTAAATGGAATACCTTCCATTAAACTAAATTGAGATATATCTGTACCAAATTGAGAAGATAAGCTTAAGTTGTCAGTTATAGCATAGCTAAAGTTAGCGTTACCAAAAACTCTATTTCTAGTATCTTCTTGCATAAAGTTATTTCTAACCCATGATGGATTATCAAAATAATTAGGTGTAGGATCAAAAGAAGTTAAGTTACCAGAAGCATCTGTAACAATTCCTTTTGGGTTCCAAGTGTATTGGTTACCTTCTGTTGTGTTTTGTTGATTTTTAATTCTCTCAACATCTAATTGTGTTTGCCACCATTGGTTAAATCCTTGTAAAGGGTTTCCGTTGCTATAACCTGTAATGTTTCTGTTTTGAGCTTCTGTTTTTATGTAGCTCATTGTTACACCAGCTTTTAATTTTTCTGTTAAATTATAAGTTGTGTTTAGGTTTACTGTATTTCTCTGTAAAGCACCATTAGGAGTTGTACCTGTTTGGTCTACATTAGAATAACCCAATCTAAAAGAGCCTTTTTCATTTGCGCCGCTTAACGCAACACTATTCATAAGAGTTACACCGGTATTAAAGAATGAATCATATGTGTTATCAGGGGCAACCCAAGGTCTAGTTTCTTTGTAGTTACTAGCTCCTGGATCCCAAGAATCCCAATGTCTAACATTTACATTTGGGTCAAATTTAGGACCCCAAGATCCATCTTTTCCGTAGTTGGGAGCTAAATATGCTACACCATCTTGTGTAAATTCATTAAATCCACTTGGTGTATCATAAGATGAACCACCACCATACATTCTTTGGTGAGGTATTAAGTTTCTAACTTCATCAATAGTAATACTACTATCAAAAGTAATACCTAAACCTTTTTTCTCAGATCCATTTTTAGTTGTAATTAAGATTACACCATTTGCACCTCTAGACCCGTATATTGCAGTTGCAGCAGCACCTTTTAATACAGACATAGTTTTAATACTTGAAGGGTCTATATCTGAAGCAGAGTTACCATAATCATAATTACCTCCACCAAAACCTCTTTCTTGGCTTGAGTCAGAAAAACTTTGGTTACTAACAGGTACACCGTCAATAACAAATAATGGTTGGTTATTTCCTAAGAAAGAGTTTGATCCTCTAATAGTTATTCTAGAAGATCCTCCTAAAGTAGATGAACTACCTTGTATTTGTACACCGGCGACTTTACCTTGTAAAGAGTTTACAATGTTAACTTCTTTGGCGTTATCAATACTTTCTCCTGTAACTTTTTGAACAGCATAACCAATAGCTTTTTCTTTCTTGCTTATACCAAGTCCAGTAACAATAACTTCTTGAAGAGCTTCAGCATCTTCCTGCATTTGTACGTTAATAACGTTAGAGTTACTAACAGTACGAGAAGTAGGTGTTTGACCTAAATAAGTAAATAAAAGTACTTGCCCGCTAGATGCAGAAATAGTGTATTTCCCATCAAAATCTGTTTGAGTACCTGTAGTTGTTCCTTGTACAAGGATGTTTACGCCTGGCAATGGTATACCATCTTGATCGGTAACTGTACCAGAAATCGTTTTTTGTTGTGCAAAAGTTAAGTGCACAATAAACGCTAAGAGTAGCGTTAAGATTCCTCTTTGTTTTGTTTTCATTTTTTTGAAATTTGAATTAGTCGGTTTCAAAAGTCAAAAAATAATGTTAATTAAAAAAATAATATTCACTTTATTTTAACAAATAGAGTAAATTATTAAAATAACATATGTTTTTTTAACATGTACAATTGTATTTTTATTGTTAATTAAGGATATTTTATAGCTAATGTTTGTTATTAAAAAAAGCCTTTGAATTTCTTCAAAGACTTTTTTCGTTACTACTCAAATATTAAAAAATAAAATCATTTAAAAGCTGATATTTACTGGGTAATTTTTTTTATACTCAATGAGTATTTTTTTTTTGTCTTTTCTACTAAAAGTTATTTTACCATTAATTAAAATTTCAGCTTTATTGTGAAAAATATATTTATTGCTATGTTTTAATACATTGTACAAATGCATTCCCATATCAATAGTATTTGCTTTTTCTGTTAATGTTTTGCCTTCAACTTTTAAGCTTGTAAAACTGTAAGAGGGTATTGAAAAATTATTTACTTTTTCAATGTTATTCTTATGTGTTACTTTTATGTCATCTATAATAATCCAGTTACCATCTTTTATTTTAAATAAGTTACTTTCAGGGTAATTTATAGATATAATGTTATTGGATTTTTTTATTGTATTATTAGTACAGCTAAAAACCAGTGATAATGTTACTAATGTTATAATAGTTTTTAGTTGTTTTTTTAACATATCTAAAAGTTGAAAATTACGGAGCTTTTGAGTTTTTATTAACTCCGTAATCATTAATTTTTAATTTCCGTTCCAAGAGTTACTTCCATCAGCAGTTCCTTCTTGGGAACCATTAGATTCACCTCCAAAAGTATATAATTGATCTCCTGTGATTTCTAATTCTGTTCCAGGTACAGGAAACTGTAGAGGAGTTCCGGTTTGTAATAAATCGTGTCTTCTCATAAACATCCATTGAGTACCTATTGTGCTACCTAAGTCTAGTTCTATAGAATATTCATAAAACAATGCTTTTTCAATTTCTTCAGGTGTACCTCCAGTTGTTATGCCACCTTTAGTAAATCTTACAGAATTGTCTAGTATAGTTTTAGCGGCACCTGCACCAGATGCATATAATGTTGCTTCTGCTTTTATGTAGTCTAGTTCTTCTGTGTGAAATATGTCTGTAGATAAACCAGGATCTGTTCCTCTATCATTGTTAGTGAAATACCTACGATGTCTGTAGTTTGTAAATAATTCTCTACCTCTAGACTCTCTTAAGAAGCCAAACGCAGTAACATATTCAAAATATTCATCTAATCTTGGGTCAGAAGAATTTGCAGGTTCAGGTGTTACTGAAGCATCTGTTGGATAATCTTTAGGATATGTTTCATCAAATAATGAAGCAATTTTAATATCAGTAGGCAAATAACCAGCACCATCACTTAAAGTATAAGTAGACCAGTCTTGCATATTGTTAAAAAATTGATAACCGCCATCTGTAGGAGGGTTAAAATCCTCTGTAATCCCTTTGTTAGCATATGTAAGTACTTTGTTATAATCCGTTGTACTAGCTTCTGCTTTAGTTCTAGGTAAGTTAATTAATATTTTAGCAGCAAAAGAATTTGCTAGCTTAATAAAAGTAGCATTGTCAATAGTATATGCATTGTGTATTTTTAACGATATACTAGAATCGCTTTGAGCTAAAGAGATAGCAGTATCTAGATTCTGAATGGCAACATCATTAAGTTCTTTGTAAGTCTTAAACTCTAAAGCGGCTAAATCTGTATCAGGATTTACTATATATGCTTTATCAAAAAGTAAAGATATGTAGCCTTGACATAAGCCTTTAACAAAGTATGCTGTTGCTAACATTTCTTGAGTTTTATCTACATCATCAACAATCATAGTATTTCCTTTAAACTCAATTAAGTCAATAACTGTGTTAGCGCTATATATGTAATTGTTTAATGAAGACCAGTTAGACCCTACGTGTGAGCCTAAATCAGCATTTGTACTACTGTTGTTTATTTGTACTCTAGGTTGATTTGCAAAATTCCAAAAACTTAAATAAGCATTAGTCGTTGTTGTTTGATCAGCCATTAAATTCATATAAATACCTGTAAACCCTATTAAATGTGTAAAGGCATTTGTTGTAGAACCGTCTAGCAAACTTTTAACGTCGTCTGCACTTGCTAGTGCTTGAACTAGATCTGGTTGGTTCGTGTTTTCTACATCTAAATCTTCACAGCTGGTAAAAATTGCGCTGGAAATGATGCATAACGTTATTTTGTATATTAATCTTTTCATTTTTCTCTTTTTTAAAATTTAATCATAAATGTGAAAGAATAATTTCTGAAGTTAGGATAAGCAAATTCATCTAATCTAAAGTTAGTTGGGTTTTGACCTATTGCAACTTCAGGATCCCATCCTGTATAGTTTGTCCATGTAAATAAGTTTCTACCACTTATTCCGAATTTAATACTATCAATGAAATCAATATTCATTTGTTCGCCTGTTAGAGTATAGTCTAATGATATTTCTCTAATTTTTACGAAAGAACCGTCCTCTACAAAGTGATCAGTTGGATCTGATTTGTTGTATATATTTTGAGCGTAATTTTGGTTTTTGCCAGCAGCTCCAAATGTTTGTAAGTCAATATGTCTCTCGTTAAAGTATAAAAGTTGCTTAGTGTAGTTGTATATATCACCACCTTGTTGCCAATCTGTTAATACATATAATCCTAAGTTTTTATATTTAAAAGAAGATGAAAAACCTACATTGAAATCAGGGTTGGTGTCACCTATTTTTGATATTAAATCTGAATTTGAAGCTTCATCGTATAATTTTACAGGAGCTTCATCTGCTGTACCAATTGCACTTGTTAAAACAACAAAACCATCACTGTTTACAGAGTAATCACTTACAGTTCCTCCTTGCGTACCATTTAATACTGCTCCAGAATTATCTGTTATTAGTTGATCTGTAGATTTTGCAAAAGTTTGTCCAAACATAGTACCGTATGGTAAATTTTCTTCAACTCTAAAAATGTCAATTGCAGAGTTAGTATTTCTCGTAAATGGAGCAATACCATTTAGGTCAGTTATCTCTTGTGTTCCCTTGTCAAAATTAACTTGGAAATCCCATGAGAAATTTTTGTTCTTAATGATATTACCAGATAAAGACATTTCTATGTATTTGCTAGAAATTTCACCAATATTTTGCCATTGAGTAGAGAAACCTGCAACACCAGATAATGGTACCTGAATCATTGCATCAATAGTTTTTGTGTCTGCATAACTGGTAGAGAAAGAAAATCTGTCTAAGAAATCAATATCCAAACCAACCTCTAATTCTCTAGTTTCTGAAGGTTTTAAAAATGTATTACCTAAAGCACCAGGTACTATTGAGTTTGCATTAACAGTAAATGTTTCGTATTGAGCATTAAATGCAGGAGGTCTTTGACCAGCAGTACCATAAGCAGCTCTTAATTTGAATTCTTCTATTCCGTTAATGTCTAAATCTTGCGATAATCTATATGCTAATGATCCTCTGTAGTACATTTTGTTTCTTTCATCGCTACCAAACAAAGAAGATTGATCAAACCTAACTAAACCATTAAGTATTAACTTGTCTTTATAATCCAAATCAACATTGACAAAATAGTTTTTAGCAATTTCTTTTTGGTAATAAGAAGAAACACTTCTATTGTCAATTGGAGTATTTTGTATTGTTTCAACACCTTGAGCTGCTATAAAATCGTAACCAGAAGTGTTTAAACTTTTAAATTGTCTGTTTTCAAACAAGTATTTTAAACTCGCTGCAAAATTCAAATCAGGAGAAAGTTCTGTAAAATAATTTAATTGCATTGACGATACTAAAGTACTTGTTTTACTTTCGTTTAAAGTTATGCTACCATTGTTAAGTGTAGGACTTGGTGTAGGTGTAATAAATCCTGATTTTACTATTCCCTTGTATGAGTATATGGTTTGATCTAAACTTTGTTGTGCAGAAAAGCTAAAATTATCTGTTATGTCATAATTCAAAGAAGCTCCTAATAACATTCTTTGTCTATCAAACCCATCTCTTCTATTTTGTAGCACATAAAGAGGGTTTTGGAAATTAGAACCTTGTACTTCATAACCGCTAGGTACGTTAGAGTATTCGCCATCTGCTGTTTTTTCTTGTAAGTTAATAAAAGGCTCTACAACCAGGCCACTATAAAATACATTGGCACCTTGTCCTTGTTCAGTTACATTAATACCTTTTGTTTGCGCTAATGATCCGTTAAATTTAACAGTAACCTTATCAGAGGCTTTAACATCAAAGTTAGCTCTAAAGTTATTTCTTTTGTATGGGTCTAAACCTTCTATAATACCCTTTGTCTCATTTCTTTGGGCAGATAAAAAATAGTTAATATCATTTTTAGATCCACCAATCGAAACAGTATTGGTTTCAAAAGGTTGGTTAGTAAAAATATTATCAACATTGTTTATGTTGTTAGTTAGGTATGGGTTGTCAAAAACCGCATCATCATCTAGTACTCTGTTTCCAGTAGATAAATCAAAACCGTAGTTGCTAGTGTCTGGAGTTGACGGGTCATTATCCCAATCACCCATTCTAACTCCTTGTGAGTCATTTTTATATGGGTGTACGGATGATAAATCGTAATCATTAGCAATTTCAGAGAAACCATACTCTGTTTTAACAGTTACTTGCATTTTTCCACGCCCTTTTTTAGTGATGATTTGAATAACACCATTACCGGCTAATGAACCATAAAGAGAAGATGCGGCAGCACCTTTAATAACCTCCATAGATTCGATGTTTTCAACAGCTATATCTTTAAGAGATCCATCAGTAATAATTCCATCTACTATAATTAAAGGTGATTGTGACCCAGATATAGATGTAGAACCTCTTAATCTAATTGAAGCATCAGAAGAAGGGTTTCCAGATGGACTAACGATTCTTACACCAGCAACCTTACCTCTTAGGGCATTTGCAGGATCAGCCGCAGGAACATTTTGTAAACTCTCTTCGCTTACCTTGCTTAGCGCAAAACCCAGTTTTTTAGTTGATGTACCTCTGGCAACACCAGTAACAACAATTTCATCTAACGCTTCTGCATCTTCTTCCATTTGAACGTTAATGACGTTGTTTGTCCCAATAGCTCTAGTGGTTTCTTTTTGTCCAATGTAGGTGTAGATTAAAACCTGACCAACATTACCCGCTATAGTATACTCGCCATCAAATCCAGTTTGAGTTCCTATTTTAGTTCCTTTAACAAGGATGTTAACTCCTGGTAGAGGTAAACCATCTTGATCGGTTACTGTACCAGAAATCGTTTTTTGTTGTGCAAATGATAAGTGCACAATAAACGCTAATAATAGCGTTAAGATTCCTCTTTTTTTTGTCTTCATTTTTATGAGTTTTGAATTAGTCGATTTCAAAAATCTTAAATTAATGTTAATTAAAAAAATATAATTAGCTTTTTTTTAACATTCAAGCTTAATTTCAGGATTAACAAATGTTAAATAATAATTAGCAATTGATACTTTGTTTTGTTTTTGTTGATGATATTTGAAGTTGTTTTTTTGTAAATGAATTTGATTTTGTCTAGAGTGTTTCTTGAAAAAAAATAAAATTAATGTGTAACTATTTGAATTTTAATAAATAATTACTACATTTGCCGCCCTTAAAAGAAGGGAAAAAATTTATATACATATAAATATAGTATGCCAACAATTTCACAATTAGTACGAAAAGGAAGGGTCTCAATTACTAAGAAGAGTAAATCGGCTGCTTTGGATTCGTGTCCTCAAAGAAGAGGGGTTTGTACGCGTGTTTACACAACTACTCCAAAGAAACCAAACTCTGCAATGCGTAAAGTTGCAAGGGTTAGGTTAACAAATGGAAAAGAAGTAAATGCTTACATCCCGGGTGAGGGTCACAATTTACAAGAGCACTCGATAGTATTAGTAAGAGGCGGAAGAGTAAAAGATTTACCAGGTGTTAGATATCACATCGTTAGAGGTGCTTTGGATACAGCAGGTGTTGCTGGAAGAACTCAGCGTAGGTCTAAGTATGGAGCTAAACGCCCTAAGAAGTAATTAACTAACACTTTTAAAGAGAAGAAATGAGAAAAAAACAGGCGAAAAAAAGGCCTCTTTTACCGGATCCAAAATTTAATGATCAATTAGTGACGCGTTTCGTTAATATGATGATGTGGGATGGTAAAAAATCTGTAGCCTTTAAGGTGTTCTATGATGCAATTGCAATTGTAGATGAAAAAAATACTGACGAGGAAAAGTCGGCTTTGGAATTATGGAAGGAAGCGTTATCTAATGTTATGCCTCACGTAGAAGTGCGTAGTCGTAGAGTTGGTGGTGCTACATTTCAAATACCAATGCAGATTAGACCAGATCGTAAAATATCTACAGCTATGAAGTGGTTGATTAGTTATTCTCGTAAGAGAAATGAAAAATCAATGGCTCAGAAGTTAGCTGCTGAAATCTTAGCTGCTGCTAAAGAGGAAGGTGCTGCTGTTAAAAAGAGAGTAGATACTCATAAGATGGCTGAAGCAAACAAAGCATTCTCACATTTTAGATTCTAATAGTAATGGGAAGAGATTTAAGATATACAAGGAATATAGGTATTGCAGCTCATATTGATGCTGGTAAAACAACAACAACTGAACGTATTTTATTTTATACGGGTGTTAGTCATAAAATAGGAGAAGTGCATGATGGTGCTGCTACTATGGATTGGATGGAGCAGGAGCAGGAAAGAGGTATTACAATTACTTCTGCTGCAACTACTTGTACTTGGCAGTTTCCAATGGAAAATGCAAAGCCATTACCAGAGACTAAAGATTATCACTTTAATATTATTGATACTCCGGGTCACGTAGATTTTACTGTTGAGGTAAATAGATCTTTACGTGTTTTAGATGGTTTAGTTTTCTTATTTAGTGCTGTTGATGGTGTTGAGCCTCAGTCAGAAACTAACTGGAGATTAGCTGATAACTATAAGGTTCCGCGTATTGGTTTTGTTAATAAAATGGATCGTCAGGGTTCTAACTTCTTAAAGGTTTGTGGTCAGGTAAAAACAATGTTGGGTTCTAATGCGGTTCCTATTGTATTGCCAATTGGTGATGAGGCTGATTTTAGAGGTATTGTTGATTTAGCAAAGAATAGAGCTATTGTTTGGCATGATGAGAACTTTGGGGCAACTTTTGATGTTGTTGATATTCCTGAAGAGATGAAAGCTGAAGTGAAGCAGTATAGAGCTGCTTTAATAGAGGCTGTGGCTGAATATGATGAGGAGTTAATGGAGAAATTTTTTGAGGATGAAGATTCAATCTCAGAGGAGGAAGTTCATGCTGCTTTAAGAGCTGCTGTTATGGATAGAGCAATTATTCCTATGGTTTGTGGTTCTTCATTTAAAAATAAAGGAGTACAGTTTTTATTAGATGCTGTATGTAGATATTTACCTTCTCCGGTGGATAAGGATGATATTGTGGGTACGGATCCAGATACTGGTGAATCTGTTACGCGTAAGCCGGATGCTAAGGAGCCATTTGCTGCATTAGCGTTTAAAATTGCTACAGATCCTTTTGTTGGTCGTTTAGCCTTTTTTAGAGCTTATTCTGGTCGTTTAGATGCAGGTTCTTATATTTTAAATAATAGATCTGGAAAAAAAGAACGTATTTCTCGTATTTACCAAATGCACTCAAATAAGCAAAATGCTATTGATTATATCGAAGCAGGAGATATTGGTGCGGCTGTAGGATTTAAGGATATTAAGACTGGTGATACTATGTCTGATGAAAAAAATCCTATTGTATTGGAAAGTATGGATTTCCCAGATCCAGTAATTGGTATAGCTGTTGAGCCTAAGACTAAAGCTGATGTTGATAAGTTAGGTATGGCTTTAGGAAAGCTTGCAGAAGAAGATCCAACATTTACAGTAAGAACGGATGAGGCTTCTGGTCAAACAATTATATCTGGTATGGGTGAGCTTCACTTGGATATTATTGTTGATCGTTTAAAGCGTGAATTTAAAGTTGAGGTTAATCAAGGTGAGCCTCAGGTAGAATATAAAGAAGCGTTAACAAAAACTGCTAACCATAGAGAGACGTATAAAAAACAATCTGGTGGTCGTGGTAAGTTTGGTGATATTGTTTTTGAAATGGGTCCTGTGGATTCTGATTTCGAAGGTGAAGGTCTTCAGTTTGTTGATGAGATTAAAGGTGGTCGTATTCCAAAAGAATTTATACCTGCTGTGCAAAAAGGATTTGAAATCGCTATGAAGAATGGTCCTTTAGCTGGTTATGAAATGGATACTATGAGAATAGTTCTAAAAGATGGATCTTTCCACCCAGTGGATTCTGATGCATTATCTTTTGAGTTAGCTGCTAAAATGGGTTATAAAGCTGCTGGTAAAGCTGCTGGTGCTGTTATAATGGAGCCTATTATGAAAATGGAGGTGTTAACTCCAGAGGAAAATATGGGTGATATTGTAGGTGACTTAAATAGAAGAAGAGGTGTAATTAGTAGTATGGATGATAGAGCTGGTTCTAAGGTTGTTAAAGCTGAAGTTCCATTATCTGAAATGTTTGGTTATGTAACTTCATTAAGAACATTATCTTCTGGTAGAGCAACATCTACAATGGAATTTTCTCACTATGCAGAAACTCCATCTAATATATCTGAAGAAGTAATAAAAGCAGCAAAAGGAGCAACCGCTTAAATTTAGTAAAATGAGTCAAAAAATTAGAATAAAATTAAAATCTTACGATCACAATTTAGTGGATAAGTCTGCTGAGAAAATTGTAAAGACGGTTAAGACTACTGGAGCGGTTATTACGGGTCCAATTCCGTTACCAACTCACAAGAAAATATTTACGGTATTGCGTTCACCGCACGTAAACAAAAAATCTAGAGAGCAATTTCAGTTAAGTTCTTATAAAAGATTATTGGATATTTATAGTTCTTCTTCTAAAACTATTGATGCTCTAATGAAGTTAGAGTTGCCAAGTGGTGTAGAGGTAGAGATTAAAGTTTAAGTATCTATGTCTGCTTCTGGATGAAGTAGATGACATGTCCTGAGCGTTTCGCGATGGAAAGACGGAAAAAATAAATTCAGGGTTGAGTTATTTTTGACCCTGTTTTTTTGTCAAAAAGTTAAGTAGTAAACAAGTAATTAATAATTAATAATTAATAAATATGTCTGGGTTAATTGGAAGAAAGATTGGCATGACCAGCATCTTTGATGAAAATGGAAAAAATATTCCATGTACAGTAATCGAAGCTGGACCATGTGTTGTTACCCAAGTCAGAACCGAAGAGGTTGACGGGTATAATGCCCTTCAGCTTGGTTTCGATGACAAGGCAGAAAAGCGTGCTAATAAGGCTCAAATGGGTCATTTTAAAAAGGCAGGTACTTCTCCTAAGAAAAAAGTCGTTGAATTCCAAGATTTTGAAGGTGAGTACAAATTAGGTGACACTGTAGGTGTTGATCAATTTGTAGAAGGTGAATTTGTAGATGTAGTTGGTACATCTAAAGGTAAAGGTTTTCAAGGTGTTGTTAAAAGACATGGCTTTGGAGGTGTTGGTCAGGCTACGCATGGTCAGCATAACAGATTAAGAGCTCCTGGTTCTATTGGTGCTGCTTCTTATCCTGCAAGAGTATTTAAGGGTATGAAGATGGCAGGTAGAATGGGTGGTGAAAGAGTCACTGTTCAAAACCTTAGAGTTTATAAAGTAGTTCCAGAAAAAAATCTTTTAGTAGTAAAAGGTTGTGTTCCTGGTCATAAAAACGCTTACGTAACTATTCAGAAGTAATGAAAGTAGCAGTTTTAGATAGTAAAGGAAAAGATACGGGTAGAAAGGTAGACCTTTCTGATTCGGTATTCGCAATAGAGCCTAATAAGCATGCTGTATATTTAGATGTTAAGCAGTATTTAGCGCATCAGAGGCAAGGAAACCACAAGTCAAAGGAAAGAGCTGAGATTGCTGGTAGTACAAGAAAAATAAAGAAGCAAAAGGGAACAGGTACTGCTCGTGCGGGTAGTATTAAGTCTCCAGTTTTTAGAGGTGGTGGTCGTATTTTTGGTCCTCGCCCTAAAGATTACAAGCAGAAATTAAATAAAAACGTTAAGCGTTTAGCGAGAAAATCTGCTTTTAGTATTAAACAAAATGAGAACGCAATTTTAGTAGTTGAAGACTTTAATTTTGATGCTCCAAAAACGAAAGAATTTACACAAGTTCTTAAGTCTTTAGGTATTGAAAATAAAAAATCTTTAATTGTGTTGGGTGATTCAAATAATAATGTATATTTGTCATCGCGCAATTTAAAGCGTTCCGAAGTTGTAATTAACTCAGAATTAAGCACTTACAAAATACTTAATGCTTCAAGTGTAGTGTTATGTGAGAGTGCATTGGAGGGAATTGTATCGAACTTAAACAAATAGAAAAGCAATGAGTGTATTAATTAAGCCAATAATTACGGAAAAAATGACCGCTGATAGCGAGTTATATAATCGTTATGGTTTCGTTGTGGATTTAAATGCCAATAAAATCCAAATTAAGGATGCTGTAGAGCAGGCTTATGGGGTTACGGTAAAAGATGTTCGAACAATGATTTACGGACCAAAGCGTAAAACACGTCACACTAAGACAGGTGTGCAGCACGGAAAAACTAATAGTTATAAGAAAGCTATTATTGACGTGGTAGAAGGAGATATAATTGATTTTTATAATAATCTATAAAGACAAAGAATGTCAGTTAGAAAATTAAAACCAATCACTCCAGGACAGCGATTTAGAGTAGTAAACGGATTTGACGCGATTACTACTGATAAGCCGGAGAAAAGTTTACTTGCTCCGTTAAAAAAGTCTGGAGGTAGAAACAGTCAGGGGAAAATGACAATGCGCCAAAAAGGTGGAGGTCATAAGAGAAGGTATCGTGTAGTTGATTTTAAGCGTGATAAACAAGGTGTTGTTGCGACTGTAGAATCTATTCAGTACGATCCAAACAGAACAGCTTTTATTGCATTAGTAGAGTATACTGATGGTGAAAAGAGATATGTTGTTGCTCAAAACGGTTTAGAAGTAGGTCAGAAGATTTCTTCTGGTGAATCTGCTTCGCCAGAGATAGGGAATGCTTTACCATTAAGTGCTATTCCTTTAGGAACAATTATTTCTTGTATAGAACTACGTCCTGGACAAGGAGCTGTAATGGCTAGGAGTGCAGGTACTTTTGCTCAGTTAATGGCAAAGGATGGAAAATTTGTAACTGTTAAGTTGCCATCTGGTGAGACTAGATTAGTTTTAGCGGGTTGTATGGCTACGATAGGAGCGGTATCAAATTCTGATCACCAATTACTTGTATCTGGTAAAGCGGGTAGAAGTAGATGGTTGGGTAGAAGACCAAGAACAAGACCAGTAGCAATGAACCCTGTAGATCATCCAATGGGTGGTGGTGAAGGTAGAGCTTCAGGTGGTCATCCAAGATCAAGAAATGGTATTCCTGCTAAAGGATTTAGAACTCGTTCTAAAACTAAGGATACAAATAGATATATATTAGAACGTAGAAAGAAATAAAATTAGAAAAAAATGGCACGTTCACTAAAGAAAGGACCTTACGTTCATTATAGTTTAGAGAAAAAAGTTCAACAAAATGTTGAGTCGGGTAAAAAAGCGGTTATTAAGACTTGGTCTAGAGCTTCTATGATTACTCCTGATTTTGTTGGTCAAACTATAGCAGTACACAACGGTAGACAATTTGTTCCTGTTTATGTAACAGAGAATATGGTAGGGCATAAATTAGGAGAATTTTCACCAACTAGATCTTTTAGAGGTCATGCTGGTGCGAAGAACAAAGGAAAAAAGTAAGCTATGGGAGTTCGTAAAAAACAGATGGCCGAAAGAATTAAGGCTGAAAAGAAAAAGATTGCTTTTGCAAAGTTGAACAACTGTCCAACTTCGCCAAGAAAAATGCGTCTTGTTGCAGATTTAATTAGAGGTGTACAGGTAGAAAAAGCTTTGGCTATATTAAAGTTTAGTCAAAAAGAAGCTTCAAGAAGGGTAGAAAAGTTATTGCTTTCTGCTATAGCTAACTGGCAGTCTAAAAATGAAGATGCTGATATTGAAGAAGCTGATCTTATTGTTAAAGAAATAAGAGTAGATAGTGGGGCAATGTTAAAAAGGTTAAGACCTGCGCCACAAGGAAGAGCACATAGAATTAGAAAACGTTCTAACCACGTAACATTGGTTTTAGAATCTAACAATAAAACTCAAAGCTAAGACATTACTATGGGACAAAAAACAAATCCAATCGGGAATCGTCTAGGTATCATCAGAGGTTGGGAATCTAACTGGTATGGTGGAAATGATTATGGAGATAAATTAGCAGAGGATGATAAAATACGTAAGTATGTTCATGCTCGTTTAGCAAAAGCTAGTGTTTCTAGAGTTATTATAGAGCGTACTTTAAAGCTTGTAACTGTAACTATTACTACTGCTAGACCTGGTATTATTATCGGTAAAGGTGGGCAGGAAGTAGATAAGTTAAAAGAGGAGCTTAAGAAGATTACTAGTAAAGAAGTTCAGATTAATATTTTTGAAATTAAGAGACCAGAAGTAGATGCAAATCTTGTAGCTGCTAGTGTTGCTCGTCAAATTGAAAATAGAATTTCTTATAGAAGAGCTATAAAAATGGCAATTGCTGCAGCAATGAGAATGAATGCAGAAGGTATAAAAATTCAAATCTCTGGAAGATTAAACGGTGCTGAGATGGCGCGTTCTGAAGCTTACAAAGATGGTAGAATTCCATTGTCTACTTTTAGAGCAGATATAGACTATGCATTAAATGAAGCACATACTACTTATGGTAGATTAGGTATAAAAGTGTGGATTATGAAAGGTGAGGTTTATGGTAAAAGAGAACTTTCTCCATTAGTTGGTATGTCTAAAGGACAGGGCAAAGGTGGAAGAAATGAGGGGCCTAAGAAACAACGTCGTAGAAAGTAATTATTTAAAGAGATAGAGAAATGTTACAACCAAAAAGAACCAAATTTCGTAAAGCGCAGAAAGGCCGTATGAAAGGACTTTCGCAAAGAGGGCATCAGCTTTCTAACGGTATGTTCGGTATAAAATCTTTAGATTCTAAGTTTATTACTTCACGTCAGATAGAGGCGGCTCGTATTGCTGCTACTAGATATATGAAGAGAGAAGGACAGTTATGGATAAAAATATTTCCGGACAAGCCTATTACTAAAAAGCCATTAGAAGTACGTATGGGTAAAGGTAAAGGTGCTCCAGAATATTTTGTTGCTGTTGTGAAACCAGGTAGAATTATGTTTGAGATTGCAGGTGTTCCTATGGACATCGCTAAAGAGGCTTTACGTCTTGCGGCTCAAAAATTACCGGTAAAGACTAAATTTATTGTTGCTAGAGATTATTCAGCTTAATTTATAATTTAAGGAATCATGAAACAATCAGAAGTAAAAGAATTATCAGTTGAAGATTTAAAAAATAAATTAGCTGAGTACAAAAAACAGTATGGCGATTTAAAATTAGCACATTCTGTTACACCTTTGGAGAATCCACTTCAAATCAGAAAGACGAGAAGAACGGTGGCTAGACTAGCAACTGAATTAACTAAAAGGGATAACCAATAATTGGTTCTGCTTTATGGAAAAAAGAAATTTAAGAAAAGAGAGAGTAGGAGTTGTTACTAGCAACAAAATGGAGAAATCAATTGTGGTTTCAGAAGTTAAGCGTGTTAAGCACCCTATGTACGGTAAGTTCGTGTTAAAAACAAAGAAATATGTTGCGCACGACGAAACAAACGATTGCAATATTGGTGATACAGTAAAAATAATGGAGACTCGTCCATTGAGTAGAACTAAGTGTTGGAGATTGGTGGAAATTTTAGAAAGAGCTAAATAATATGTTACAGCAAGAATCTAGACTAAAAGTGGCAGACAATACAGGGGCAAAAGAAGTTTTGACTATACGTGTATTGGGCGGTACAAAAAGAAGATATGCATCTGTTGGAGATAAAATAGTAGTGTCTGTTAAAGATGCTACTCCAAACGGAGGTATCAAAAAAGGTGCTGTTTCAACTGCAGTGGTTGTAAGAACAAAGAAAGAAGTAAGAAGACAAGATGGATCTTACATTCGTTTTGATGATAATGCGTGTGTATTATTAAACCCAACGGGTGAAATGAGAGGTACGCGTGTTTTTGGACCTGTTGCAAGAGAGCTTCGTGATAAGCAATTCATGAAGATTGTTTCATTAGCCCCTGAGGTACTTTAATATTCAGAAAAATGATGAAGTTAAAAATTAAAACAGGAGATACAGTAAGAATTATAGCTGGAGACCATAAAGGTACAGAAGGTAAAGTTGTTAGTGTAGACCGTGAAAAAAATAAGGCAATTGTTGAAGGTGCTAATATGGTATCTAAGCATGAAAAGCCTAGCGCAAACAATCCTCAAGGAGGAATCGTTAAAAAGGAAGCTCCATTACACATTTCTAACCTATCTTTAATTGATCCTAAATCAGGAGAAACTACAAGAGTTGGTTATGAAGTAAGAGATGGTAAGAAAGTGAGATTTTCTAAAAAATCTAATGAAGTAATTTAATTATGACTTACACTCCAAGATTAAAACAAGAATATAAAGAGCGTATTGTTTCATCTCTTACAGAAGAGTTTGAGTACAAAAACGTTATGCAGGTGCCAAAACTTACTAAAATAGTTTTAAGTAGAGGTATTGGTGCTGCAGTTGCAGATAAAAAGCTTATAGATCACGCTATTGATGAGTTAACACTTATCACTGGTCAAAAAGCAGTTTCTACAATGTCTAAAAAAGATGTTGCTTCATTTAAATTACGTAAAGGAATGCCAATTGGTGCTAAAGTTACGTTAAGAGGTGAGAGAATGTATGAGTTTTTAGATAGGTTAATTACAAGTGCGTTGCCACGTGTTAGAGATTTTCAAGGTATTAAGGCTACAGGTTTTGATGGTCGTGGAAACTATAACTTAGGTATTACAGAGCAAATTATATTTCCAGAAATAAACATTGATAAGATTAATAGAATCAATGGTATGGATATTACATTTGTAACTACTGCTGAGACTGATAAAGAAGCTAAATCATTATTAACTCATTTAGGATTACCTTTTAAAAAGAATTAGTATGGCTAAAGAATCAATGAAGGCCCGCGAAAGAAAAAGAGCGGCAACAGTTGCAAAATATGCTGAGAAAAGAAAAGCTTTAAAAGAAGCTGGAGATTATGAAGCATTACAAAAATTACCAAAAAATGCTTCACCTGTTCGTATGCATAACAGATGTAAGTTAACAGGAAGACCAAAAGGTTATATGAGAACTTTTGGTATTTCTAGGGTAACTTTTAGAGAAATGGCTAACAATGGTTTAATCCCAGGGGTTAAAAAAGCAAGTTGGTAAACAATAAACAATCAATATAAATTGGTTTCAGGTTTAACAAAAAAAGTTAAAAACCGTCACCGCAAATTATTTTAAATGGTAACAGATCCTATAGCAGATTATTTAACAAGAGTTAGAAATGCCAGTCGTGCAGGTCACAGAGTGGTAGAGATTCCTGCTTCAAATCTAAAAACAGAAATAACTAAAATATTATTTGATCAAGGATATATTTTAAGTTATAAAGTCATTGAAGACGCAGTACAGGGTACAATTAAAATTGCTTTGAAATACAATAAAGCAACTAAAGAGCCTGTAATTAAAAAAATACAACGAGTAAGTAAGCCAGGTTTACGTAAGTATGCTGGTTCTTCAGACTTGCCAAGAGTACTTAACGGTTTAGGTATCGCTATAGTTTCTACTTCTCATGGAGTTATGACTAGCAAGCAAGCTAAGTTAGAAAAAGTTGGTGGTGAAGTTTTATGCTACGTTTATTAATCTATAAAGAATAAGAATAATGTCTAGAATAGGTAATAATCCAGTAACAATTCCTGAGGGTGTAACCGTAGAGGTTAACGATAATGTAGTTACTATGAAAGGTAAATTGGGTGAATTAACTCAAGAGTTTTCAGGAATTTCAGTAAAAATAGAAGAAGGATCAATCATTGTAACGAGAAATTCAGAACATAAGAGTGATAAAGCTAAGCACGGTTTGTACAGAGCTTTATTCTTTAATATGATTGAAGGGGTTTCTAAAGGTTGGACTAAAGAATTAGAATTGGTTGGTGTAGGTTATAGAGCTAGCCACCAAGGACAAAAATTAGATTTGGCTGTTGGTTTTTCACACAATATAGTTCTGGACATAGCTCCAGAAGTAAAAGTGGAAACAGTTTCTGAGAAAGGAAAGAATCCAATTGTAAAATTAACATCTTTTGACAAGCAATTAGTAGGTCAAGTAGCGGCAAAAATAAGAGCTTTCCGTAAGCCAGAGCCATACAAAGGAAAAGGTATTAAGTTTGTTGGAGAAATATTAAGAAGAAAAGCAGGTAAATCAGCTTAATAATTAGCAATATGGGATTATCAAAGACTGAAAGAAGATACAGAATCAAGAGAAGGATTAGAAAAGTTTCATTTGGAACTGCAACTAGACCAAGATTAGCTGTATTTAGAAGTAATAAAGAAATTTACGCTCAAATTATTGATGATAATGCAGGAACTACTTTAGTTGCTGCTTCATCAAGAGATAAAGAGCTAGATGCAAAAGGAACTAAAATAGAAATAGCAAACCAAGTTGGTAAAGCTATTGCTGAAAAGGCTTTAAAAGCTGGTATAGAGACTATTGCTTTTGATAGAGGTGGAAACTTATACCACGGAAGAATTAAATCATTAGCAGAAGGTGCTAGAGAAGGCGGACTTAAATTCTAATATATTATGTACCAAAAATATAAAAACGTAGAAACAGTTAAACCAGGAGGATTAGATTTAAAAGATCGTCTGGTTGGTGTACAAAGAGTTACTAAGGTAACAAAAGGTGGTAGAGCTTTTGGTTTTTCTGCTATAGTTGTTGTAGGAGATGAAAATGGTGTTGTAGGACACGGTTTAGGAAAATCTAAAGATGTTGCTACTGCTATAGCAAAAGCTGTTGAAGACGCAAAAAAGAATTTAATTAGAATCCCTCTAATCAAAGGAACTATACCTCACGAGCAAAAAGGTAAATTTGGTGGAGCACGTGTATACATTCAGCCTGCATCTCACGGTACAGGTGTAATTGCTGGTGGAGCTTTAAGAGCTGTATTAGAAGCAGTTGGTGTACATGATGTATTATCAAAATCACAAGGATCTTCTAACCCTCATAACGTAGTAAAAGCAACTTTTGATGCTTTATTACAAATTAGGGATGCAAAAACAATTGCAGATCAAAGAGGAGTATCTTTAGAAAAAGTATTTAAAGGATAAATAGGATACAATGGGAAAGATTAAAGTAAAGCAAGTTAAGAGTAATATTAAACAGACTCAAAGACAGAAAAGAACCTTAGAGGCTCTTGGGCTTAGAAAAATTGGTCAAGTTGTTGAGCATGAGGCTACGCCAAATATCCTTGGTATGGTAAATAAAGTTGAACATTTAGTTTCTACTGAAGAAGCTTAATTATAAATTTATCAAGATGAATTTAAGTAATTTAACACCTGCAGAAGGTGCTGTTAATAAGGCAGGTAAAATCGTAGGTAGAGGACAAGGTTCTGGTAAAGGTGGTACTGCCACTAGAGGGCACAAAGGTGCTAAATCTAGATCTGGTTACTCTAAGAAGATTGGTTTTGAAGGTGGACAGATGCCGTTGCAAAGACGTGTGCCTAAGTTTGGTTTCACAAACATTAATAGAAAAGAATACCAAGGTATTAATCTTGACAAACTACAAGGGTTGGTTGAAAAAGGAGCTATAAAAGATGTAGTTACTTTTGAAACTCTAGTAGAGAATAGATTAGTAAGGAAAAATGATTTGGTTAAGATTTTAGGTGGTGGTGAGTTAAAAGCTTCACTTAAGATTTCTGCTCACAAATTTACTGCATCTGCTAAGCAAGCTATTGAAGCTGCTGGAGGAGAAGCAATAAGTCTTTAATCACTAAACAGAAGATGAAGAAATTTTTTGATACCATATCCAATATTTGGAAAATAGAAGAGTTAAGAAACAGAATAATTATTACGCTTACTTTACTATTAGTATACCGTTTTGGTGCTCAAATTGCACTACCAGGGATAGACTCTCAGGAATTGGGTAATTTACAATCGGGTACAGAACAAGGTATATTTGGTTTATTAAATGCATTTACAGGTGGGGCTTTTGCCAAGGCATCTGTTTTTGCATTGGGTATAATGCCTTATATTTCTGCATCTATTGTAGTGCAATTAATGGGTATAGCTATCCCTTACCTTCAAAAATTACAAAAAGAAGGTGAGAGTGGTAGAAAAACAATTAACCAAATTACAAGATGGTTAACAATTGCTATATGTATAGTGCAGGCTCCTGCTTATTTGTTAGGTTTAGGTGCTTTTGGTGTACCAGATAGTGCTTTTGTATTAGGTAAAGGATTAGATTTTATGATCCCAGCCGTAATAATATTAGTAACTGGTACTGTATTTGCAATGTGGTTAGGAGAAAAAATAACTGATAAAGGTATTGGTAATGGTATTTCATTATTAATTATGATTGGTATTATTGCTACAATGCCGCAGGCATTTATGCAAGAAGTTGCTTCTAGAACAGGAGAAAATACTGGTGGTCCAATGTTAATACTTGTAGAAGTTATTTTATGGTTCTTAGTTATATTAGCATCTGTGCTTATAGTTTTGGCAACTCGTCAAATACCTGTTCAGTACGCTAGAAGAACAGCTTCTGGTGGTTATGAGAAAAATATTACTGGATCTAGACAATATATTCCATTAAAATTAAATGCATCTGGTGTAATGCCAATAATATTTGCTCAAGCATTAATGTTTTTGCCTGGTATGATTGGTAAGTATTTTAATACTTCTGCAATAGGTTCATGGTTTGAGGTTAATTTTCAGGATCCCTTTGGATTAGCATATAATTTGTTATTTGCTTTTCTAATTATAATATTCACATATTTTTATACTGCTATCACTGTACCAACAAATAAGATGGCAGATGACTTAAAAAGAAGTGGTGGATTTGTACCAGGAACAAGGCCTGGGAAAGAAACTGCAGATTTTTTAGATAAAATTATGTCATTAATTACGTTACCCGGATCTATTTTCTTAGCTTTGCTGGCTGTTTTACCAGCTATTGTTGTTCAACTGCTAGGAATTCAAGGAAATTGGGCAATGTTTTATGGTGGAACATCACTACTAATTATGGTAGGTGTGGCAATTGATACAGTTCAGCAAGTAAATTCATATTTGTTAAATAGACATTATGATGGCTTAATGAAAAGTGGTAAAAATAGAAAAGTAGCATAAGTTATGGCTAAACAAGCAGCGATAGAGCAAGACGGATCTATAATTGAGGCATTATCAAATGCAATGTTCCGTGTGGAGTTAGAAAACGGACACGTGGTAACAGCGCATATATCTGGAAAGATGAGAATGCATTATATTAAATTATTACCAGGTGATAAGGTTAAATTAGAAATGAGCCCTTATGACTTGACTAAAGCAAGAATTACATATAGATATTAAGATGAAAGTAAGAGCATCAATAAAAAAGAGAAGTGCCGAGTGCAAAATAGTGCGCAGAAAAGGACGGTTGTACGTAATTAATAAAAAGAATCCTAGATTTAAACAAAGACAAGGGTAATTATGGCAAGAATTGCAGGTGTAGATATACCAAAACAGAAAAGAGGAGTTATAGCTTTAACCTATATATTTGGTGTAGGTAGAAGTAGAGCTAAAGAAATTTTAGCTAAAGCCCAAGTTAGTGAAGATACTAAAGTATCAGATTGGAATGATGACGAAATAGGTCGTATTCGTGATGCTGTATCTGAGTTTACAATTGAAGGTGAATTACGTTCAGAAATTCAATTAAGCATTAAGCGTTTAATGGATATCGGATGTTACAGAGGAATTCGTCATAGATCTGGTCTACCTTTAAGAGGTCAAAGAACTAAGAACAACTCTAGAACTAGAAAAGGTAAAAGAAAAACTGTTGCTAATAAGAAAAAAGCAACTAAATAATTAAAAGTCATTAGTATTTAGTAGTTGGATTGAATCTGTTTGAAATGTAATAGTTTAGGATTCTAATACTAACAACTAACAACTAAAAACTAAAATCATATGGCAAAGTCAAATACAAAAACAGCTAAAAAACGTAAAGTTATAGTTGAATCTGTTGGAGAAGCACACGTAACAGCTTCTTTTAACAACATTATTATTTCTTTAACAAACAAAAAAGGAGATGTAATCTCTTGGTCATCTGCCGGTAAAATGGGCTTTAGAGGATCTAAGAAAAATACACCTTATGCTGCACAAGTAGCATCTGAGGACTGTGCAAAAGTTGCACATGAAGCAGGACTAAGAAAAGTTAAAGTATACGTAAAAGGACCTGGAAACGGTAGAGAATCTGCAATACGTGCAATTCACAACTCAGGAATTGAAGTAACTGAAATTATTGATGTTACTCCATTACCACACAACGGTTGTAGACCTCCAAAAAGAAGAAGAGTTTAATTAAATTAATAGCCCTAAGGGCATTTCACAGAAAGTGTAATTACGATTATCGAAGGATAAGCCTTAATTCATAATCTCACTTTCAAAATTTTAGAAAATGGCAAGATATACAGGACCTAAAACTAAGATCGCACGTAAATTCGGAGAAGCGATATTTGGAGAAGATAAGTCTTTTGAGAAAAAAAATTATCCTCCAGGACAACACGGTAACAACAGACGTCGTGGTAAAAAATCTGAATATGCTATCCAATTAATGGAGAAGCAAAAAGCTAAATATTCTTACGGAATTTTAGAAAAACAATTTAGAAACTTATTTGCAAAAGCAAACAGTAGTAAAGGAGTAACTGGTGAAGTTTTACTTCAGTTATGTGAATCTCGTTTAGATAACGTTGTTTACAGAATGGGTATTTCTAACTCAAGAAGAGGGGCAAGACAATTAGTTTCTCACCGTCACATTACTGTAAATGGAGAATTGGTAAACATACCATCTTATTCTTTAAAGCCAGGAGATGTTGTAGGTGTTAGAGAAAAATCTAAATCATTATCTGCTATACAAGATGCATTGGCTGCTAACAGTCGAGTATACGAGTGGATTACTTGGAATTCTGAAAAGAAGGAAGGTACATATGTATCTATTCCAGAAAGAGTTCAGATTCCAGAGAATATCAAGGAACAACTAATCGTCGAGTTATACTCTAAATAAACAACCTAATTCAACTATGGCATTATTAAATTTTCAGAAGCCCGATAAAGTTATAATGATCGATTCTACAGATTTTGAAGGGAAATTTGAATTTCGTCCTTTAGAGCCTGGTTATGGATTGACTGTTGGAAACGCATTAAGAAGAGTATTACTTTCTGCATTAGAAGGTTTTGCAATTACTTCTGTGAGAATGGACAAAGTAGAACATGAGTTCTCTGTTATTCCTGGTGTTGTTGAAGACGTTACAGAAATGATTTTAAACTTAAAACAAGTTCGTTTTAAGAGACAAATAGAAGATGTTGAAGCTGAAACAGTTTCAATTTCTGTAAGTGGTAAAAATCAGTTAACTGCGGGTGATTTTCAGAAATTTATTTCTGGGTACCAAGTATTAAATCCTGATTTAGTAATTTGTAATATGGATGCTAAAGTAAGCATCAATATGGAAATTGTTATTGAAAAAGGAAGAGGATACGTACCAGCAGAAGAGAATAAAAAGCCTGGTGCTGCTATAGGAACTATTCCAATTGATTCTATTTTTACGCCTATTAAAAACGTAAAATATAGTATTGAGAACTATCGTGTAGAACAAAAAACTGATTATGAAAAACTAGTTTTTGAAATCAGTAGCGATGGATCAATAAATCCTAAAGATGCTTTAACTGAAGCTGCAAAGGTTTTAATTCATCACTTCATGTTATTCTCTGATGAGCGTATTACTCTAGAAGCAGATGAAATAGCTCAGACTGAGACTTATGATGAGGAATCATTACATATGCGTCAGTTGCTAAAAACTAAATTAGTAGATATGGATTTATCAGTTCGTGCACTAAATTGTTTAAAAGCAGCAGAAGTAGATACATTAGGAGACTTAGTTTCATTTAACAAAAATGATCTTATGAAGTTTAGAAACTTCGGTAAAAAATCATTAACTGAATTAGAAGAGTTAGTGATTAATAAAGGATTAAGTTTTGGAATGGACTTGTCAAAATATAAATTGGATAAAGATTAATTTTATTTCCATTAAAGGAGATATATAAGATAATACAATGAGACACGGTAAAAAAGTTAATCATTTAGGAAGAAAAGCAGCGCATAGAAAAGCTATGTTAGCAAATATGGCTTGTTCTTTAATTGAGCACAAAAGAATTAACACTACTGTTGCTAAAGCTAAAGCTTTAAAACAATTTGTAGAGCCTTTAATTACTAAATCAAAGGCAGAAAACAATAAATCTGTTGAGAAAGGAACTCACAACAGACGTATAGTTTTTAAAAGCTTAAGAGATAAGTATGCAGTAACAACTTTATTTGGTGAGGTTTCTTCTAAAGTAGGAGACAGACCAGGTGGTTACACAAGGATTATTAAACTTGGTAACAGGTTAGGTGATAATGCTGATATGGCTTTAATAGAGTTAGTAGATTTTAATGAAGTTTACAACGCTGGAAAACCAAAAGAGAAGAAAAAATCTAGAAGAGGTAGAAGCAAAAAGGCTGTAGCGCCTGTAGCAGAAACAAAATCAGATGATTCAGAAGAATAAAATAATGATTTTATTTTTAAATATTCAAAAAAGGATAGGCTTATAGTCTATCCTTTTTTTTATGTTAAATTTGTAAAGTAAAAATAATAAGGATTAAATTTTTATAGGGTGAAATATCAAGCAAGAAAAAAAGCGCTAATTTTATTAGCAGACGGTACAATTTTTCACGGAAAAGCTGTTGGTGATGCAGAAGGTACTGCATTTGGTGAGGTTTGTTTTAATACTGGTATGACAGGGTACCAAGAAATTTTTACAGATCCATCTTATTTTGGACAAATAATGGTAACTACTAATGCACACATTGGTAATTATGGTACAAACGAAGAAGAAGTAGAGTCTAACTCTGTGAAAATCTCAGGTCTTGTTTGTAAAAATTTTAGTTATGATTATTCTAGAGTTAATGCAAATGCTAGTTTGCAAGAATTTTTAAATAACAGTAACCTTTTTGCTATTTCTGATGTAGATACAAGAGCTTTAGTTAGTTATATTAGAGATAATGGTGCAATGAATGCTGTAATTTCTACAGATGTAGATAATATAGAAAGTTTAAAAGAGCAATTGGCAAATGTTCCTAGTATGGAAGGTTTAGAACTTTCTTCTAAAGTATCTACTAAAGAGCCTTATTTTTATGGAGACGAAAATGCTAAATATAAAATTGCAGCTTTAGATATAGGAATAAAGAAAAATATACTTCGTAATCTAGCTAAAAGAGATGCATACATTAAGGTATATCCATACAATGCATCTTATAATGAGTTAAGTTCTTTTAATCCTGATGGTTATTTTATATCTAATGGGCCAGGTGATCCAGAACCACTAACAGACGCTATACAAACAGCTAAAGATATTATAGCAAATAATAACCCATTATTTGGTATATGTTTGGGGCACCAAGTTATTGCTTTGGCTAATGGTGTTTCTACTTATAAAATGCATAATGGTCATAGGGGTATTAACCACCCTGTAATGAATATAACAACAGGTAAAGGAGAAATTACATCTCAAAATCACGGATTTGCTATTAATAGAGAAGAAACAGAGGCTAACGCTGAATTAGAAATTACACACAAACATTTAAATGATAATACCGTAGCAGGTATTAAAATGAAAAATAAGAATGTTTTTTCTGTTCAATATCATCCAGAAGCTAGCCCAGGACCAAATGATTCTAATTATTTGTTTGATAATTTTTTTGAATTAATAAAAAACAGTCAGAACTAAATAATACGATATCGTTTTCGTTTAAATTATAGTTAATTATTGATATAGTTATAGCGTAAAGAACACTGTTAATGCTACACTTTTGTATCTTTACAACTAGATTATATC
Source organism: Cellulophaga sp. RHA_52 (assembly GCF_007827205.1). NCBI lineage: Bacteria > Pseudomonadati > Bacteroidota > Flavobacteriia > Flavobacteriales > Flavobacteriaceae > Cellulophaga > Cellulophaga sp. RHA_52. The sequence continues at coordinate 3,644,715 of NZ_VIRZ01000001.1, read as the reverse complement.
AACCTAAAAAATAAAAAATTCTATGAGTATTATCATAAATGTGCATGCAAGGCAAATATTAGATTCAAGAGGTAACCCTACAGTAGAAGTAGATGTTTATACAGAAAATGGCGTTTTAGGTAGAGCCGCAGTTCCTTCTGGAGCTTCTACAGGAGAACATGAAGCAGTAGAGCTTAGAGATGGTGGAGATATTTTTATGGGTAAAGGTGTTTCTAATGCCGTTGCTAATGTAAACACTACTATTGCAGAAGAAATTGTTGGAATGTCTGTTTTTGAGCAAAACTTAATAGACCAAACAATGATAGATTTAGATGGTACTCCAAACAAATCTAAATTAGGAGCTAATGCTATTTTAGGTGTTTCTTTGGCTGTTGCAAAAGCTGCTGCTAATGAAATGGGTATGCCTTTATATAGATATGTTGGTGGTGTAAGTGCAAATACTTTACCAGTACCAATGATGAATATTATAAATGGAGGTTCTCACTCAGATGCACCTATTGCTTTTCAAGAATTTATGGTAATGCCCGTTAAAGCAAAAAACTTTACGCATGCAATGCAAATGGGTACAGAAATTTTTCATCATTTAAAGAAAGTTTTACATGATAGAGGATTAAGTACAGCAGTTGGTGATGAAGGTGGTTTTGCTCCAAATTTAGCAGGTGGTACAGAAGATGCTTTAGATACAATTGCTAAGGCTGTTTCTAATGCTGGCTATAAATTGGGTGATGAAATTATGATTGCTTTAGATTGTGCTGCTGCAGAATTTTTTGTGGATGGTAAGTATGATTATACCAAGTTTGAAGGAGATAAAGGTGTAGTAAGAACATCTGAAGAGCAAGCACAATACTTAGCAGATTTGTCTGCTAAATATCCAATAATTTCTATAGAAGATGGTATGGATGAGAATGACTGGGATGGCTGGAAGTCTTTAACAGAAAAAGTTGGAGATAAAGTACAGTTGGTTGGTGATGATTTGTTTGTTACAAACGTAGAGCGCTTGTCTAAGGGTATTAAAAATAACATTGCAAACTCTATTTTAATTAAAGTAAACCAAATAGGAACACTTACAGAAACAATTGCAGCTGTAACAATGGCTAAAAATGCAGGCTATACATCTGTAATGTCTCACCGTTCTGGAGAAACTGAAGATAATACAATTGCAGATTTAGCGGTTGCATTAAATACAGGTCAAATTAAAACAGGTTCTGCCTCTAGATCAGATCGTATGGCAAAATACAATCAATTATTACGTATAGAAGAAGAATTAGGTACTGTTGCATATTACCCACAAATGGATGCATTTAAAATAAAATAACTTAACTTTAAAGTTATATAATAAAAAGCCGCTCTTTTTGAGAGCGGCTTTCTTGTTTTTGTTAAATTAATATAATATAAGTAACTTTTTAGGTTGTTTTTATAGTATCTTAATTTACATTATATATTTTTTAAATAATATATGTTATTAAATGTATAAATAGCTGCAACTAATTGATAAACTCTTGTCTTTTTCTTAAATTTACAGTTCGATTAATAATATTAGTAAATTATACCAATGTCAGATAAAGTTACTTTAGAATTTAAGGGAAATAAATATGATTTTCCAATAGTAGAAGGCACAGAGAAAGAACAGGCCATAGATATTAAAACATTACGTTCTGCAACCGGTTTAACTACAATAGATCCAGGATATAAAAATACAGGCTCTTGTGAAAGTGCTATTACATTTTTAGATGGTGAAAAAGGTATTTTAAGGTACCGTGGGTATTCTATTGAAGAGTTAGCTGAAAAAGCAGACTTTTTAGAGGTAGCTTATTTATTAATTTTTGGAGAATTACCTAACACAGATCAGTTAGCTAAATTTCATTCAGATATAAAAAAGGAGTCTCACGTAGATGAGGAGATGAAAAAGATTTTAGATGGCTTTCCAAAGTCTGCACACCCAATGGGCGTGTTATCATCTTTAACAAGTGCTTTAATAGCATTTAACCCATCTTCTGTAAATGTTACTTCAGAAAATGATATGTACCACGCAATAGTAAGAATTTTAGCTAAATTCCCTGTTTTAGTTGCTTGGACATTAAGAAAGAAAAAAGGTCTTCCGTTAGATTATGGAGATGATTCTTTAGGTTATGTAGAAAACATTCATAAAATGATGTTTAAAAGACCTAGTGAAGATTACAAGTCTAATAAAATTGTTATAGATGCATTAGACAAGCTATTAATTTTACACGCAGATCACGAGCAAAACTGTTCTACATCTACTGTAAGAATTGTAGGTTCTTCTCACGCAGGCTTATTTGCGTCATTATCTGCAGGTATTTCTGCTCTTTGGGGACCATTACACGGTGGTGCTAACCAAGCTGTATTAGAAATGTTAGAAGCTATTGAAGCAGATGGTGGAGACACTAAAAAATATATGGCTAAAGCTAAAGATAAAAATGATCCGTTTAGGTTAATGGGCTTTGGACACAGAGTTTATAAAAACTTTGACCCTAGAGCTAAGATTATTAAAGTAGCAGCAGATGAAGTTTTAAATGATTTAGGTATTGATGATCCAATTTTAGATATTGCTAAAGGATTAGAAAAAGAAGCTTTAGAAGATCCTTACTTTGTAGACCGTAAATTATACCCTAATGTAGATTTCTACTCAGGAATTATTTACAGAGCTTTAGGTATACCTACAGAAATGTTTACAGTAATGTTTGCTTTAGGTAGATTACCAGGCTGGATTGCTCAATGGAGAGAAATGAGATTAAATAATGAGCCAATTGGTAGACCAAGACAGGTTTATGTTGGTGAAAATCATAGATCTTTTGTAGATGTAAACAAAAGATAGTCTATTACAATATATACAATAAATAAAAGCCTTTTTGTTAATTCAAAAAGGCTTTTATTATTTTAGGGATTCTTATTTTTATTTAGAAAAATTCGTTTCATATTTGCATAAAAATTAGTTTATGCGTCAAATAAATGTGAAAAACGAAACTTCTAGGTTAAAAACTGTTGTATTAGGTACAGCACAAAGTTGCGGGCCAACTCCAACAGCAGAGGAAGCTTATGATCCTAAGTCTTTAGAGCATATTTTAGCAGGTACATATCCAAAGGAAGAAGATATGATAGCAGAAATGAATGCTTTTGAGGCTGTTCTTAAAAAATACAATGTAGAAGTATTAAGGCCTAAACTACTTAAAGATTGTAACCAGATTTTTTCTAGAGATATTGCTTTTGTTATAGACGATGTTTTTTTTAGAGCCAATATATTACCAGACAGGGAAGAGGAGTATTTGGCTATACAACACATTGTAGATCAAATTAACCCAGAAAAGGTTGTAGAGCTTCCTGAGGAAGCACATATAGAAGGTGGTGATGTTATGCCATGGAACAATCATATTTTTATTGGTACTTATACAGCAGAAAATTACTCGCACCACATAACTGCCAGAACAAATAAGCTAGCAGTAGAACAGATTACTAAACTTTTTCCTAATAAAAAAGTGAAATCTTTTGAGTTGCGCAAATCTACAAACGCAAAAGAAAATGCATTGCATTTAGATTGTTGTTTTCAACCATTAGGAAAAAATAAGGCAATACTTCATAAAAACGGTTTTTTAGTAGAAGAAGAATATCAATGGTTAGTTAACTTTTTTGGAAAAGAAAATATTTTTGAAATTACTAGTGATGAAATGTATCAAATGTTTAGTAATGTATTTTCTATATCAGAGGAAGTAATTGTATCAGAAAAGAACTTTACAAGATTAAATAATTGGTTAAGAGAGCAAGGATTTACGGTTGAAGAAATTCCGTATGCAGAAATATCTAAACAAGAAGGGTTATTGCGTTGCAGTACTTTACCACTTTTAAGAGAATAATATAAATAATAGTACTATGCAGGTTACAAATACAATTTTAATGATTAGACCAGTTGGTTTTCGTAAAAACGAACAAACAGCTGTAAATAATTATTTTCAAGAAGATCTTGACATTAAAAATGCAGAAATAAATGCAAAAGCTCAAGAAGAGTTTGATGCTTTTGTGAATGCTTTACAGGCAAAAGGAGTAAATGTTGTTGTTGTAAATGATACAAAGCAACCAGATACACCAGATTCTATTTTCCCTAACAATTGGATATCTTTTCATAGCAACGGTACTGTTGGTTTGTATCCTATGTTTGCAGAAAACAGAAGAAATGAACGTAGAGAAGATATTTTAGATATTTTAGAAGAAAAGGGATTTAATATAGACCACACTATAGATTACACTAGTGCAGAGGAAGAAAAGTTATATTTAGAAGGCACAGGTAGTATTTTATTAGATAGGGTAAATAAAAAAGCATACTGTGCATTATCTGTAAGAGCAGATGAAGATTTATTTATAGAGTTTTGTGAAGATTTTGAGTATACACCAGTTGTTTTTACTGCAAACCAAACAGTAAATGGTAAACGCTTGCCTATTTACCATACCAATGTAATGATGTGCCTGGCAGAAGATTTTTCTGTAATTTGTTTAGATACTATAGACGATAAAAAAGAGCGTAAAAATGTAGTTAAACATTTAAAAGAAGATGGTAAAGAGGTAATTGCTATTACAGAAAAACAAATGCATTCCTTTGCAGGTAATATGCTTCAGGTTTTAGGTAAAGACAATAAACGTTATTTGGTAATGAGCTCTGCAGCATATAATAGCTTAACAAAAGCTCAAATTTCTATCATAGAAAAAACATCAGAAATTATACACAGTTCTTTAGAAACTATAGAAACTTGTGGTGGTGGTAGCGCAAGATGTATGATGGCAGAAGTATTTTTACCAAAAACAAACTAAAATCTATCTTTAAAAAAAAGATAAAAGCCGTAATTTTACAGGCTTAAATACAATTTATAATGAATATCCAAGAAGTGTTAACGCAAAAGGTAAAAGAAGCAGTTTTAGCTATTTATAAAATAGAGCTGCCAACAGTAGAATTTCAGCCAACAAGAAAAGATTTTGAAGGCGATATAACTGTGGTTGTTTTTCCTATTTTGCGCTTTGTTAAAGGTAACCCTGCACAAATTGGAGAGCAAATAGGTGTGTATTTAAAAGATAATGTAGCCGAAGTAGAAAATTTTAATGTTGTTAAAGGTTTTTTAAATATTGTAATTAGCGATGCTTTTTATGTAAACTTTTTTAATGGTATTAAAAACACAGAAAATTATGGGTTTGTAACAGAATCTGAAGATGCTGTTATGGTAGAGTACTCTTCTCCTAATACTAATAAACCACTACATTTAGGACATATTAGAAACAATTTATTAGGTTACTCTGTTGCAGAGATTTTAAAAGCATCTGGTAAAAAAGTATATAAAACTCAAATTATTAACGATCGTGGTATACATATTTGTAAAAGTATGTTAGCCTGGAAACTTTTTGGTAACGGAGAAACTCCAGAAAGTACAGGTATTAAAGGCGATAAATTAGTTGGTAATTACTACGTTAGGTTTGATAAAGAGTATAAAGCACAAATAGCAGAATTAGTAGCTAAAGGTACAGATGCTAAAGAGGCAGAAAAACAAGCACCTATTTTATTAGAAGCACAAGAAATGCTACGTAAATGGGAAGCAGGTGATAAAGAAGTTGTTGCCTTGTGGAAAACAATGAACCAATGGGTTTATAATGGCTTTGAGGTAACGTATAAAAATTTAGGTGTAGATTTTGACACCTATTATTACGAGAGTGATACCTACCTTTTAGGAAAAGATATTGTAGATGAAGGTTTAGAAAAAGGTGTTTTTTACAGAAAAGAAGATGGTAGTGTTTGGATAGATTTGTCTGATGAAGGTTTAGATGAAAAAATTGTATTACGTGCCGATGGTACTGCGGTTTATATGACCCAAGATATAGGTACAGCCATACAACGTACAAAAGATTATCCAGATGTAAATGGTATGGTTTATACTGTTGGTAATGAGCAAGATTACCATTTTAACGTGCTATTTTTAATACTTAAAAAATTAGGTTTTTCATGGGCAGAACAATTGTACCATTTAAGTTATGGTATGGTAGATTTACCTAGCGGAAAAATGAAGAGTAGAGAAGGCACTGTTGTAGATGCAGATGATTTAATGAAAGATATGACAGCTACAGCAGCTAGTATTTCTGAAGAATTAGGTAAATTAGACGGGTATACAGATAAAGAAAAAGAAGAGCTTTATAGAATAATTGGTTTGGGAGCTTTAAAATATTACATACTAAAAGTAGACCCTAAAAAACGTATTTTATTTAACCCTGAAGAATCTGTGGAGTTCCAAGGTAACACAGGGCCGTTTATACAATATACATATGCCAGAATACAGTCTATCTTAAGAAAATCAAATTTTGATTATACGGCTTCTGTAACTGCTAATGATTTACATGAAAAAGAAAAGGAGCTTTTAAAGCAAATACAAGTTTTTCCTTCTGTGGTACAAAATGCAGCTCAAAACTATAGTCCTGCTTTAGTAGCAAATTATACGTACGACTTGGTTAAGGAATTTAACTCTTTTTACCAGAATGTGCCAATTTTGCCAGAAGAAGACTTGCAAAAGAAAATATTTAGAGTACAATTGTCTAAAAAAGTAGGAGAAGTAATTAAGTCTGCGTTTACTTTATTAGGTATAGAGGTTCCAAACCGTATGTAATTTTTATAAACAAATTTAATGGGTGATGATTTAGGGGTTAGTATTTTTGGTATTACTGCTTTACTAGCAATTTTAGGCTACTTTATTTATATTCTTTACTATATAGCAGATTTATACTTTTTTACTCCTTCTAAAGAGAATATTAAGCTATCTGCAGCAGATGAACATTTAATAATTAAAAATTTGCCTGCGTATTCTTTGTTGTCTTCTAAGCACAAACAAAAGTTTAAAAACAGAGTATCTAGATTTAGAGCTAATAAAACATTTATATTTTCAGAACAAAGTTCTAAGGATGAAGAAATAAAGCTGCTATTGTCTGCAACGGCAGCTTTTTTAATGTTAGGTTTTAAAGATTATAGAATATCTACAATAAAAAAAATACTTATTTACCCTTCTGCATACTTTTCTACAATTACAAAACAAAATCATTTAGGAGAGTATAATCCGCAATTAAAAACATTGGTTTTTTCTGCCGAACACGTATTAAGTGGTTTTGAAAATGCTACAGATAACCTAAATTTAGGAGTGCATGAGTTTGCCCACGCATTAGCTTTTCACTTTAAAAAAGATTTAAAATACACAGCTGTTAAGTTTAGAAACGGATTAGCAAAAATGGAAAAATTGCTGCATGATAAGGAATTTTTAAAACGAGTAGAAAGTACTCATTATTTTAGACCTTATGCAACTACAAATATTCATGAATTTTTTGCTGTTGCCTTGGAAAATTACGTAGAGACTCCATCAGATTTTGTAGCCACTTTTCCGGAGTTGTATAAAATAATTACGCGTATGCTAAACTTTGAAGAGTTTAGTTTTCATAACAAACTTTAAAAATTTATTCTAAAACTTGCATTTGGTGTTATACCTAATGATACACTTTCTACAGTTTCAATTTCGTTGTCATTAGTAACTCTGTAATATCTATTTAATATATTTTCTTTGTTTAATATGTTTAGTATAGATGTGCCCAATGTGGCTTTATATTTTTTGCTTATTTTAAAGTTGTAGAGTGCAGATATGTCTGCTCTAACATAATTTGGCAATCTACTACTGTTTGGATCTTTGTAATTTATTTTTGCAGGAAAACTAAATAAATCTAACGCATTATTGCCTTCTTCTGGTTCTGTATACGGTTTTCCAGAGTTGTAATTTACGCCAACACCAATTTTAAAATTTTTGTAATTGTAATTTGCGGCAAAAGTAATAGTGTGTCTAATGTCTAAATTATTAGGAAATGTATTTGGTGTAATATCTTTAAAAACATAATTGTTTAAGTTGTATGTGTAGCTTAACCAGGTACTATAATTATTGTTTTTTTTGTTAATTAAAAACTCAATGCCTTTAATGTTGTATTTTCCTATTTCGCCATTAAATTGATCTTGGTTTTGGAACCCCTGTGTAAGTGTGCTTATTCCTTTTACATTTTTATAAAAGCCTTCAATACCAATATAAATGCTATTTTTTTCATAATTAAACCCAACAGATAATTGTTTGCTTGTGGTTATAGGTAACTCATCTTCATCAGCTAAAATCCACCTTCTTTTCTCTACACCTAAAAAGTTTTGTTCTAAATCTATAATTTGGTTGGTGGTCTGACTTTTAAATTCTCCTAACAGAGATGCGTTAAAATTTGTGGCAACATTGTAGTTTATGTTTAAACGAGGCTCTACTATCCAACGTTTAAAAGTATTAATATTTTCAATGTAATTTACACGAGCCCCAGCTCTTGCTTTTAGCTTAATAGTTTGGTAGTCAATTTCAGAAAAAATAGAGTGAGCTCTAATTACACCTTTTATGTTTTTTTTATAAGGAGGTTGTGTTACATTGGTAAAATTAATAATACCTGTTTCTATAAGTTGATAGCCATTTATTAGCTTTATATTATCTGTTAGCTGGTATTTAGTATTTACTTTTAACCCGTTTTCTAAAACCTTATTAGTTTGCTGTAATTGTTGCTCTTGATTGTTTGCTACTTCATTAGCATTTAAATTGTAAGAGGTGCGGTAGGCATTTATTTTGGTTGAAAATTTATTGGTCCACTTACTTTCTAAGCTACCACCAAAAGAGGTGTTTTTTTGATCTAAATTGCTAAAGTTACTTTCGTTATTTGCGTTAGTCTCTTCATAATTTAAAACGTTGTTCATATAAATAAAGCTAAAGCGCAATTTATGTTTATTAGTGATATCATATAGGGCCTTTGCTGTAAAATCATAAAAATAGAAATCTTCTCTTCTTGTAATTTCTGTATCTCGGTCATTATTTTCTATATCACTGTCTTGAAAAGTCTTATCAAAATACCTGTTGTAGGTTGGCGAGTTTAAAAAATCTGTTATAGATCTTCTGGCAGAAAACTGTAAAGCTCCTTTGTTAGTAATAGGTACTTGTGTGTATGCGTCTGCACTAATCATGTTAAAACCTGCGCCAAAAAAAGAATCGTTTACATTGTTGTTGGTTCGCATATCTATAACACTACTAATACCGTCTCCATATTGCGGACTGGTGCCGTTTTTAGTTATTGTTACGCTATTGGTTAGGTAAGGGTTAAAAGCAGATATTAACCCAAAAAAATGCCCAGACTGGTACATTTTTATGTCTTCCCAAAGCACAAGGTTTTGGTCGTTAGTACCACCACGCACATTAATATCAGACACAGTTTCATTGCTACTTTTAATTCCGGGTAATGCTTGTACTGTTTGTAGTACATCTGGCTCTATAAGTCCAGGTAATATTCCAAAATCTGAAGTATTTAAAATTACACTACCGTCTTTAGATTTACGTAAACCAGTAGTTAAAAACTTAGAAATTACTACCTCTTTTAATTGTACATAATGTTGTTTAAGTAAAAAGGTATTTACTGGTTTATTTTTATTAAGTTCTGTAGCATTAAAATGCATAGTCTTGTACCCAATAAAACGTACTTTAATTATAGCATCTTTGGGTATATTGTTTAATGTAAAGTACCCGGTAGAGTCTGTAACTGTAGCAATATTTTGTTCTAAAACTTCTATGGTAGCACCATTTATAGTGTTTTGCTCAAAATTATCTAAAAATTTTGCGTGTATACTTATGGTATTCTCTTTAGAAAAAGCATAATACCGTTGACTTAATTTAGTTAAAGTTAAGGAAGTTTTTTTAGCTATATAATTTAAAATACTTTCTAAGTTATTATCTGTGCTTGGTGTAATTGTTAATGTATCTGTGTCTTTATTAGCAAAAGATATTCTAATATTAAATTGCTCCTCTAACTGTTGTAAGTAAGTTGTTAAAGGTAGCGTACTACTGCTTTCTTGCGCATTAGCTACACAACTAATGGCAAAAAAAAAGCAATAAAAAATAACTTTTAAATACTTATTTTTCAGCATAAAACAACACCTTATTCTCCTCTAATGTATAACTAATTTTAGAAGGTATACTAATACTCTTTAACGCAAGATCTAAATCCTTGTTGTTAAAAGAGCCTGTATAAAGTTGTTTTGTGTTTACATTTTTTGTGTTTACAGTTAAATTAAATTGTCTTTGTAATTCATTAAAAACAAACTCTAAAGGTATGCTTTTAAAAGTGCTTTCATTTAAAGTCCAAGACGGTACCAGTGTTTTTACGTGACTAAGCGGTGCAACATTACCGTTAATAACCATAAAAGATGTGCCACCAGGAACCTTGTAGTCTTTACCATTGTAGTTTACATTTACAAGCCCCTCATAGCAAGTAACCTCAAAAAAGTTTGCTCTAGTTTCTACATTAAATTGCGTGCCCAAAACACTAATTACACCTTGGTTTGTAGTTACTGTAAATTTTTCTCCTTTTGCAACTTTAAAAAAAGCTTCGCCTTCTAAAGATACATCTCTTTTTTGGTCCCACTTATTTTTATTGTACGCAATTTTAGACTCTGCGTTTAGTATAACTTCAGAGTTATCAGGTAAAATAAGTTCGTTATTTTGTGCATAATCTGTACTAACTGTTTGTTCTAAAGTTGTAGTATAAAAATAACCTAAGCCAAATAGTAGTATAACAGCAGCGGCAATACTAATGTATTTTTTAAACGGGTTTAATTTAATAACCTTGGTTTGTTTATTTGTATTGCGTTTTTTATTAATAGCCTGTAAAGCCTTTTCTTGGTCAAATTCTGGTGCCTTTAGCTTACTAGAAGCTGTAATAATTTTTTGGTAAGATGCGTATTCTTCGGTTTTTTTAAACTGAATAATTTCTTCTTCTGTTAACTCGTTATTTAGCCATTTGGCTAGGTAATTCTCTTGCATAACTTTTGCTTTACGTAGGTATAACAATCAATAAGTAAAAAACCCTACTTTATATTTTATTTTTTATCAATCTATATAATTTGGCATCAATGTGTTAAATGCCATCTATGTGTTCTCTAAGAGATTTTAGTGCTAAATGCATTCTTTTTTCTATTGCTTTTACACTTACACCTTCTAACTCTGCAATTTCTGCATATTTCTTTTTATCTATTCTATTAAGTAAAAAAGTAGTACGCTGGTTTTCTGGTAAATTTGCCAGTGCTCTGTCTAATTTTTCTTGAAACTGTTTTTCTTCAAGCAAAAACTCTGGTGTTTCATTAGACACATCTGTGTTTAAGTGTGCATATTTTAAGCGTACTTTATCTGCCTTAATCATATTTAAATATAAATTATTGGCAATAGTATAAACATAAGATTTTGCTTTTGTGGGTACAACTTTAGCACAATTTTCCCATAGTTTTACAAAAGCCTCTTGTACGGCGTCATATGCTTTTTCTTCGTTACCAAACTTATAATATATATAGTTAAACACCGTTTTAGAGTTGGTGGTAAAGAGGTGGTTATATACTTTCTCTTCGCAAACATTGTTGTGGTTGTCTATGTTCAAAACTTGTTTTTTTATTTTTCCAAAGGTATTTTAAAAAAATGATATTTTTTTGGTAGGGTATTTTTTAACTGAGTTGTTATAGAGCTATAAAAACAAAAAATAAACCAAATTATTATGAAAAACTTTTTTGCAAAATTTATGTTTGCTGCCCTACTTACAGCAACATTTAGTTTAACTTCTTGTCAAGAAGAGTTTGAAGAATTACCAGATAACAATGATGGTAAATCAATAGAAGCTACTTCTGCCACAGCTACTTTAATTAAAGGAACATCTTCTAAAGATGGCTCTTATGACAATATAGTTGATGGCGCTAGTTGTTTTGCCATACAGTTTCCTTACAATGTTACTGTAAATGGCTTAGATATTACTATAGATTCTGTAGCAGATTTAAAATTAATAGAAGAAATATTAGATGAAATAGATTCTAATGATTACAACTTACAAATAATTTATCCAATTAAAATTACACTATCAAACTACACAGAAATTACTATTAATAGTAGAGAAGAATTAGTTGCCCAAGCTAAAGAGTGTATAGAAGGTGGTGAAGATGATGATATTGAGTGCATAGACTTTGTTTACCCAATAGATTTATTCAGTTTTAATACAAACCTTGAAATTACAAATACTACTACGGTAGAGAGTGATAGGCAAATGAGATTGTTTTTTGCAGGCTTAGGGGCTAATGATATTGTTGGAATAGATTTTCCTATTACTTTAGAAAAGTATGACGGGACTAAAGTTGTTGTAAACAACAATGCAGAATTAGCTGTTGTGTTGGAAAATGCAAAAGATATGTGTGATGAGGATGATGATAATGATTACAATGACGATGATTTTACTAAAGAAAGGTTAGATGCATTTTTAGTAGACTGTCCTATGATTTTACAAGAAATTTTTAGAGACAGCCAAGAACAAACAGAACAGTACTTAGAGTTTATTGTAGACTTTAAAGAAAACGGAACTGTAATAACTAAAGATAATGATGGCAATTATATTGAAGGAGCTTGGTCTACTAATATAGGAGTTAACAGTAAAAGAGTAGAATTAAAATTAGAGTTTGAAACTCTTGTAGATTTTAATTTAGAATGGTTTGTTTATGAGTTAAACAATGATAAAATTAAACTTTTTGCCAATGGCGGAAGTGATAGAATTATATTAAAAAAATATTGTGAGTTATCTGGGAACAATCCAAATGATAACTTAAGTGATATATTAGGAGAATGTAAATGGGAGTTTACAGTTCCTAGCAGTTCTAGTATTGGAGTTTACAATGTTAAATTTTTAGAAAACGGAACGGTTAAGTTTGTAGATGAAAACGGAAGTGTTTTTACTATAGATACTTTTACAACTTGGGCTTTAGAAGGTAATATCATTATTTTTTATAATGCCAATCAAGAATTGATTGCTGAAAAATGGAAAATAAGATCATATTCAGAAACTCAAATGTATGTAGATATCTACAATGAAGATGAGGTAATGTACCAAAATGTATTGCAAAGAAATTGTGAGGATGGTGCTGCTTGTAGTGATGCAGATATAAATGAAGCTTTACTGGGACAGTGTAAATTTAAAATCACAAACTTAGATGGTACTTTTTTTGAAGAATTATACATAGATTTTTCTAACAATAATATTCACGCTTATGATGCTAACAATACAATAGCAGATGAAGGTAATTGGTCTTTGCAAAGTGGTACTTTACAATTTAATAGTTTAAGTATGACTTTAGCAAACTACATAGGAGAGTGGAATGTAATAGAATGTGGTACAGATACTTTTAAATTAGAAAGAGGAGAAGAAATTATTGTCTTAACCAAAGCATGTGACTAAATATTAGCACATCATAATTATGCAAAAGGACAACTTTTTACAAGTTGTCCTTTTTTTGTGCCATATTTTTTGCCTTAAACCATACACTTCCCAATGTAATTATTAAATTTGCATTTCCAGAAAAAAGTAGACTTATGTTCAATAATTTAAGTGAAAAGTTAGATAAAGCGTTCCACGTCTTAAAAGGACACGGACAAATAACAGAAATTAATGTTGCAGAAACTTTAAAAGAAGTTCGTAGAGCTTTATTAGACGCCGATGTTAACTTTAAAATAGCAAAAGAATTTACCAATAGAGTAAAAGAAAAAGCACTAGGTCAAAACGTACTTACAACCTTACAGCCTGGCCAGTTAATGGTTAAGTTGGTTAAGGATGAGCTTACCGAGCTTATGGGTGGTGACGCAGAAGGTATAAACCTATCTGGTACACCATCAGTAATATTAATGTCTGGTTTGCAAGGGTCTGGTAAAACAACCTTTTCTGGTAAACTTGCTAATTACCTAAAAACTAAAAAAACTAAAAAACCTTTATTGGTTGCTTGTGATGTTTATCGTCCTGCGGCTATAGATCAGTTACACGTTGTAGGTGACCAAATAGGAGTAGAGGTTTTCTCAGACCGTGGTAATACAAATCCGGTAGCAATTGCAGAAGCTGGTATAGCACACGCAAAAGCAAACGGACATAATGTTGTTATTATAGATACAGCTGGTCGTTTAGCTGTAGATGAGGAAATGATGACAGAGATTGCCAATGTACATAAAGCAATAAACCCTCAAGAAACATTATTTGTTGTAGATTCTATGACAGGGCAAGATGCTGTAAACACAGCAAAAGCCTTTAATGATGTGTTAAATTTTGATGGTGTTATACTTACAAAATTAGATGGTGATACTCGTGGTGGTGCAGCCATATCTATTAAATCTGTAGTAACTAAGCCTATTAAGTTTATTGGTACTGGTGAAAAAATGGACGCAATAGATGTTTTTCACCCTTCTCGTATGGCAGAACGTATCCTAGGTATGGGAGATGTTGTGTCTTTAGTAGAGCGTGCACAAGAACAGTTTGATGAGGCTGAGGCACGAAAAATACAGAAGAAAATTGCAAAAAATAAATTTGGGTTCGATGATTTCTTAAAGCAAATTCAGCAAATTAAGAAAATGGGTAGCCTAAAAGATTTAATGGGAATGATACCTGGTGCTGGTAAAGCATTAAAAGGTATGGATATAGATGATGATGCTTTTAAACATGTAGAAGCTATTATACATTCTATGACGCCTGTAGAACGTGAAACTCCTAATTTACTTAACGCAAGCCGTAAAAGAAGAATAGCTAAAGGTAGTGGTAGATCTGTACAAGAAGTAAACCAATTACTTAAACAATTTGACCAGATGAGCAAAATGATGAAGATGATGCAAGGCGGTGGCGGTAAAAAAATGATGCAAATGATGGGTGGTATGAAAGGTATGCGCCCATAATTAATAAAAATTAGTTTCAATATAAAACCATCAAACTAACAACCTAATAATGGAATTACTAGACGGAAAAAAAGTATCAAACCAAATTAAAGAAGAAATTACCGTTGAGGTAACCAAAATGAGAGAGCGTGGAGAAAAAGTTCCACACTTGGCAGCAATTATAGTTGGTAATGATGGGGCAAGCTTAACGTATGTTGGTAGTAAAGTACGCTCTTGTGAGCGTGTTGGTTTTGAGTCTACTTTAGTACAAATGCCAAGTACTACTAGTGAAATAGAATTGCTACGTAAAATTGAAGAACTTAACCAAGATGATGAAATAGATGGTTTTATTGTACAATTGCCATTGCCACCACAAATAGACACGCAAAAGGTGCTTTTAGCGGTAGATCCAGATAAAGATGTAGATGGTTTTCATCCAACCAACTTTGGTAAAATGGCTTTGGATATGAGTACGTTTATACCAGCAACGCCATTTGGTATTTTAGAGTTGCTAGAGCGTTATAAAGTAGATACTAAAGGTAAACATACCGTTGTTATTGGTCGTAGTCATATTGTTGGTAGGCCAATGAGTATTTTAATGGGACGTAAAGGTTGGCCAGGGAACTCTACAGTTACCTTAACACACAGTGCTACAAAAAATATTACACAAATTATTTCTCAGGCAGATATTGTTATTTCTGCGTTAGGAGTTCCTAATTTCTTAAAGGCAGAAATGGTAAAAGATGATGCTGTAGTTATAGATGTTGGTATTACTCGTGTAGCAGATGATACAAAACCAAAAGGTTACTATATTACCGGTGACGTAGATTTTGAAAACGTAAGTAAAAAAGCATCTTTTATAACACCTGTTCCAGGTGGTGTAGGACCAATGACAATTGCTATGTTGTTAAAGAATACTTTATTAGCAAGAGAGCGTCATAGAAATGCTAATAGATAAAAATAGTAGCTATTTTTAAAGCTAAATAAACAAAAATTTTTAGTAATAATACTAAACCATTGCATATTGTGCAATGGTTTTTTTTATGTTAATAAGTTAGCTTCAAACCTACCATTTAAATAGGTAATTTTAATCCGCATAAATATAAAATAATGAAAACACCCCTTATCTCGGCTAAAGAGCTGCAAGCCTTATTGGTAGAAGAAAATAACATTATAATTTTAGACGCTAGTCCTGCTACAAACGTATCTGGTTTAAGTACTAACCTAGAAGATTTGCAGATAAAAGGAGCTCGTAAGTTTAATATAAAAGCTAATTTTAGTGACGCTTCTAGTAATTTTCCAAATACTATACCTAGCGCTAAACAGTTTCAAGAAGAGGCACGTAAATTAGGAATAAATAAAAATAGTAAAATTGTGGTGTATGATAATTTAGGTATTTATACCTCACCACGAGTTTGGTGGTTATTTAACACCTTTGGTCATAATAATGTTACAGTTTTAGATGGTGGTTTGCCAGAGTGGGTAGCGCAAGATTTACCAACAGAACAGGCTGCTAAAAAAAGAATTCCTTTAGGTAACTTTATTGCACACCAAAAAGAGTTTGCAGTTGTAAATTTTTCAATGGTTAAAGAAAATACAGAGAGCAATACCGCTTTAGTTGTAGATGCACGCTCTGCAGGCAGGTTTAATGGTACGGAGCCAGAACCTAGAGAAGATTTAGCTAGTGGTAGCATACCAGGCTCTATTAATCTTCCGTTTACAGATGTTTTAGAGGATGGTAAATTTAAATCTAAAGAAGAATTAGAGGTTATTTTAGAGCCAATTTTAGCAGAAGATAAACCATTAGTTTTTAGTTGTGGTTCTGGTTTAACAGCTTGTGTTATTTTGTTAGCAAGTAAATTGGTAGATGACACTAAAGATACATCTGTTTATGATGGCTCTTGGACAGAGTGGGTACAATTGTATGAAGCAGAATTAGAAGAAGAAGTAGAATTAGATGATGATGTAAGTTTAGATGAGGTTAATGAAACCAAACCTGCTGCTGAAGAAATTGTACAAGAGAGTATTAGTGATAATGAAGACTTTAATGCGGAAGAATTAGATAAGGAAGAGGAAGAGTAATAAATGGAAAAAGGAAAACCCAGATTGGTGAGGCTAACAGAAATAGTTACGCAGTTACAAAGCAAAAGAATTGTGACAGCTACAGAGCTGGCAGCAAAGTATAAGGTTAGTATAAGAACTATTTATAGAGACATACGTACTTTAGAGCAATCTGGAATTCCTATTTATACAGAAGAAGGCAAGGGATATTCTTTGGTAGATGGTTATAAGTTACCGCCTGTAATGTTTACAGAAGAAGAAGCAAATGCTTTAATAACTGCTGAGCAAATTGTAAATAAAAATAAAGACATTTCTTTTATAGAAAAGTATAGCAGTGCGGTAGAAAAAATAAAATCGGTTTTAAAATATTCTCAAAGAGATAAATCGTCCTTACTTACAGAGCGTTTAGATATTAGAACAAATTTAGAAAAGCACGTAACAAGTAACCATTTAATGCAGTTGCAAATAGCATTAACCAACTATAAATTACTTCAAATAAGTTATTTGTCGCTTCAGAATGTAAAAACTAAAAGAACAATAGAGCCTTTTGCGCTTATACATAATAATGACAATTGGGTACTAATAGCCTTTTGTAGGTTACGTAAAGATTTTAGAGCATTTAGGGTAGACTGTATTCAGCAATTAGTGATGTTATCTACTTCTTTTGATCCTCATAAATTAACACTGCAAGAATATTTTGATATGGCTCGTAAAAAATGGGAAAACACCCCTGACACTCCTATGACATAGATCTGGTTTATTTTTGATAAAAATCAATAAAAAATAAGAATTATGAAAACTGAAACTCTAGAGTCTTTTTATGTAATAGGTATTAAAGTACGTACTACAAATGAAAACGAGCAAGCAGCAAAAGACATTGTTGCATTATGGAACACTTTTATGTCTGAGCAAATTTTAGATAAAATTCCTAATAAAATAAGTTCCGAAATTTTTTCAATTTATACCAATTATGAGAGCGATTACACAAAGCCTTATGACACTATTTTAGGATGTAAAGTTTCTAGTATAGATGAGGTTCCAAATGGTATGGTAGCACATACTATTAAGGCATCAACCTATAAAAAAAGTATAGCAAAGGGAGACTTATCTAAAAACGTAGTGTATAACAAATGGTTAGAAATTTGGAATTCAAAAGTAGATCGTTTGTATACATCAGACTTTGAAATTTATGGTGAAGCAGCAAGTAACCCAGAAAATGCAGAGGTTCCCATTTTTATAGCTATTAAAGAGTAGTTTTAATATTGTAGTAGTTAGGTTACAGTGGTAACTTAACCAATATATTAAAAGGTTTAAAGAGAATGTAGTCCTGTTTTGGGCTACATTTTTTATATTTAAGGACACTAGCCTATAAAGTTTTTTGCCCCATGAAAAAATTAATACCTACTATTTGCTTTTGTTTGTTGTTTAGTTTTGCAGTAAAATCACAAACAGGTAAGGTTTTTGATAACCTAAAACTTACAAGTAAAATTCTAAAAAGCGAACGTAGCTTTTCAATTTACCTACCGCCAGATTACGAGTCATCTAAAAGAGATTATCCTGTATTGTATTTGCTTCATGGTGCTGGTGATGACCACACGGGTTGGGTGCAGTTTGGAGAAGTTTTACATATTACAGACAAAGCTATTAAGGCAGGCAAAGCAACACCAATGATTATTGTAATGCCAGATGCTAATACTGGCAAACGCGGGTATTTTAATACTGAAGATTGGAGGTATGAAGATTTCTTTTTTGAAGAGTTAATGCCATATGTAGAAAAAAAATACCGAATTAAAGGAGAAAAACGCTATCGTGCAATTTCTGGACTCTCTATGGGTGGTGGTGGTACTTTTATGTATGCTTTACATAAACCAGAGTTATTTTCTTCTGCTTGTCCGCTCAGTGCCTCTGTGGGTATGTTGCCAAAAGACACCGTAAAAATTAAAGATTTTGCAGAGAGCGAAAAAAAATCTGTAGCAGAAATGAGAAAGTATTTTAAAAGACATTCTGCCATTTCTTTGTTAGATTCTATTCCGGTAGAAGATATTAAATCTGTACGTTGGTATATAGACTGTGGAGATGATGATTTTTTATTTGAAGGGAATAGTTTGGTACATATTTCTATGATGAAAAAGAAAGTACCACACGAGTACAGAGTTCGTGATGGTGCGCATAATTGGACGTATTGGAGAGAGTCTCTACCAGAAGTTTTAAAATTTGTATCGGCAGCTTTTCATCAGCATTAGCTAAGCATACAAAAGGTATAAAATTAAAACAAGCTAGTATAAATTTATACTAGCTTGTTTTTTTATGGTATGTTTAAATATTTGTGTGTTTGTAAGGATACTTTCCATTGCGGGTTTTTCATTACAAAATCTACAATTAACGGAGTCATTTTATCTTTAACACTCCATTCTGGTTGTAAATATAAAATACAATCTTTATTTACT
Organism: Cellulophaga sp. RHA_52; assembly: GCF_007827205.1. Classification (NCBI taxonomy): domain Bacteria; kingdom Pseudomonadati; phylum Bacteroidota; class Flavobacteriia; order Flavobacteriales; family Flavobacteriaceae; genus Cellulophaga; species Cellulophaga sp. RHA_52. Next base: position 3,625,406 of record NZ_VIRZ01000001.1, on the reverse strand, counting down.
TTAGCCGCTTGTTCTTCGGCAAATTTAAAATCGTTTTTATTATAAATTATCATTTTTAACTCATCTGCTTTATCATAAATAATACCTTGTGGTAATTTATTTTTTTTAGGAGATAAGCAAATCCAGTCCCAAATACCAGTTAAGGTATATGCTCCAGAAGTTTCTATATGTGTTTGTAATTTTTTAGCCTTTAAAGCTTCAGTAAGTGGTGCCATATTCCACGTTAATGGCTCGCCGCCTGTAACTACAATAGTGTTAGAGTATTTTGCTGCGTTATTTACAATGGCATCAATAGTTGTTGGTGGGTGCGTAGCCGCATTCCAACTTTCTTTTACATCACACCAATGGCAACCAACATCGCAGCCACCTACACGTATAAAATACGCAGCAGTTCCTTTATGGAAACCTTCTCCTTGTATGGTATAAAATTCTTCCATTAACGGAAGCATTTCTCCTTTGTCTACCAATGCTAATACCTCATTTTTAACCATTATGCAAAGATACATTTTTTGTGTTTCACTATCTAACTTTACATAAAAGATAGCATAAAGTTATAGGGTAACATCAAAAAAAATAACATTTATAGCGTCTGTAACTTAATGTTTTATTGTGTTTACTGTAAAACTTCTCTTTTTAGTTGTTTAAATTTAAGCTATTTTTATCAAAATTTTAAGAAATGAGCACCAAGGAAAAGTTTTTAGCAGATATAGAAAAAGGATACGCTACAAAAGGAGACTTTATAACTATGGGCGCTGGTATTGTAGACGGTGAAACCGTTACAAATGCGTTTGTAAAAGTACCTTTAAAAACACTTAATCGTCACGGTTTAATTGCAGGTGCTACAGGTACAGGCAAAACAAAAACGTTACAGGTATTGGCAGAAAACTTGTCAGATAAAGGTGTGCCAGTTATGTTAATGGATTTAAAAGGAGATTTAAGTGGTATAGCACAACCAAGTGCAGGACATCCTAAAATAGATGAACGCCATGCTAAAATAGGTTTGCCTTTTAACGCTAAAAGTTTTCCTGTAGAAATTTTATCGTTGTCTGAGCAAGATGGTGTAAAGTTAAGAGCTACAGTATCTGAATTTGGTCCGGTGTTGCTTTCTAGAATTTTAGACTTAACAGTAACGCAAGAAGGTATTGTTGCAGTTATTTTTAAGTATTGTGATGATAATAAATTGCCACTTTTAGACCTTAAAGATTTTAAAAAAGTACTACAGTACGCTACAGAAGAGGGTAAGGCAGAGTTTAAAGAAAGCTACGGAAGAATTTCTTCTGCTTCTACAGGTTCAATTCTTAGAAAAATAATAGAGTTAGAACAGCAAGGAGCCGATTTATTTTTTGGTGAAAAATCTTTTGAGGTAGATGATTTAACTAGGATTGATGAAAATGGTAGAGGATACATTAATATTTTAAGATTAACAGATATACAAGATAGGCCAAAGTTGTTTTCAACTTTTATGCTAAGTCTATTGGCTGAAATTTATGATACTTTTCCTGAACAAGGAGATAGTGATAAACCAGAACTAGTATTGTTTATAGATGAGGCTCACTTAATTTTTGATGAAGCATCTAAAGCATTATTAAACCAGATAGAAAGTATAGTAAAATTAATACGTTCTAAAGGTATTGGTGTATATTTTGTAACACAAAACCCTGCAGATGTACCAGAAGATGTTTTGGCACAACTAGGGTTAAAAGTGCAACACGCATTACGTGCATTTACAGCAAAAGATAGAAAAGCTATTAAGTTAGCTGCGCAAAATTACCCAGATAGTGAGTATTACAATACAGAAGATGTATTAACATCTTTAGGTATAGGAGAAGCTTTAATATCTGCTTTAGATGAAAAAGGAAGGCCAACACCATTAGCAGCTACAATGTTGCGTGCACCTATGAGCCGTATGGACGTTTTAACTGCAAAAGAGTTAAAAGAAGTTATAGACTCATCTTCTCTAGTTAAAAAATACAATGATAGTATAGATAGAGAAAGTGCTTATGAAATGCTAAATGATAAAATTGAAAAGGCAGAGCAAATAGCAGCAAAAGAAAAAGAAAAACCAGCAGCAAAACGTACTAGTAGTCGTTCTAGAAGTACAAGGCAAAACCCTATTGTAAAAGTGTTAACCAGCGCTACTTTTATAAGAGGTATGTTAGGTGTGCTTAAAAAAGTGTTACGCTAAATAAAAAATAAACCTACTTACTAACTACATATTTTAAATGAAAAAAATTACAATTACCTGCTTAGTTGCAGTAGCAATTTTAGCAGCTAAATGCGGAAAAGGTACAGATTCAGAATTTTTAATAACTACAACTAGTTTTGGAAAGTTAAGTAAAAATAATTCTGCTAATGATATAGAAACAATTTACGCATCAGACTCTATTGTAAAAGATAATGCAATACAATTAAGTGCAAGTATGCGCAAAGAGCATATTTACGAAAAAGGAGGTAAACCATTATTTACAGTAAGTATTAGTAACGATACTATTATAGACAATATTAGAGTTTTAGACCCGCGTTACACTACAGAAAAAGGGGTTAATTTACTTAGTACTTTTAAAGATATTAAGGATAATTACACTATAAGAAAAGTATTAACCTCTATGAATAATGTTGTACTTTTTATAAAAGATAGTGATGTGTATTTTACTATTGATAAAAAAGAGCTGCCAGAGAACTTACGCTACAGTAATAATACCAATATTGAAGCAATACAGATACCAGACGCTGCTAAAATAAAATACTTAATGATAGATTGGGAATAGTATGAAAAAGAAGTATACCATACAAACAGAGCCTTTTGTTGTGCCTACTACAGATGGTAAATTAATAGAAGAACATTTTGGCGGAGCAACTAATAAACAGCAAGATATGAGTATTGCTCATATGGTAGCACCACCAGGTTGGTCAGAGCCTTTTCAGACTCCTGAGTTTACAGAGTATACTTATATTATTAAGGGAAAAAAACAATTTACTATAGCTGGTGAACTCGTTGTTTTAGAACAAGGACAATCTATACGTATAGAGAAAAATACACGCGTACAATACGCAAACCCTTTTGATGCTCCTTGTGAGTATATTTCTATATGTACCCCAGCTTTTTCTATTGATACGGTACATAGAGAAGAAGATTAACCCCTATTTATACTAGCCTACACCTTTTTTATGAAAAAAATGCTAAGTAAAATTATACCTATAGCTTATGGTGCATATTTTAATGTGCTTTCTGTATTCTCTACAAAGACTGCAGCTAAAAAAGCATTTTATCTTTTTTGTACGCCAAGAAAAGGTAAGGTATTACCACACCAAAAAGAGTTTTTAAACAACGCAAAAAAAGAAGTGGTAACTACCGCAAATATAGATTTGCAAGTATACCAATGGCCTGGAGAAAAAGAAACAATTTTGTTGTTACACGGTTGGGAAAGTAATGTGTTTAGATGGCGAAATTTGATAGGTTACCTAACTAAAGAAAATTACAATATTATTGCTTTTGATGCACCAGCACATGGTAACTCTACAGGTACTGTTTTGCACGTGCCAATTTATACAGAAGTAGCGCAAGCATTAATAACCAAATACCAGCCAAAACATATTATAGGCCACAGTGTAGGAGGTATGACTACCTTGTACAATAATTACAAATACAACAATACTTTTGTAGAAAAACTTGTAATATTAGGAGCTCCGTCTGAGTTTTATACCATACTAAAAAATTACAAGGCAATGTTAAAGTTTAATAATGCTGTTTTTAACAGTTTAAAAGAATTTATATTTGAAAAGTTTAATTTTTTGCCAGAGGATTTTTCTATTTCAGAGTACGCAAAGCAGAACACTAAAAAAGGGTTACTAGTACATGATAGGTTAGATTTAATAGCTCCTTGTTCAGACTCTGAATTAGTGCATAAAAATTGGACTACTAGTAAATTACTGGTAACAGAAGGTTATGGCCACTCATTACACCAAGATGAAGTTAGTAATGCTGTCCTGTCATTTTTAAAAGAAGCTTAAATAAAATAGATATTATGAAATACCCAATAGCACCTTTTCACATAGCAATACCTGTACATAATTTAGAGGAATGTAGAACTTTTTACAGAGATGTTTTAGAGTGTCCAGAAGGAAGAAGTAGTGACCATTGGGTAGATTTTAATTTGTTTGGTCACCAATTGGTAATACACTACAAGCCAAAAACAGAAACAGAAGAATTGCATACTAATGCTGTAGATGGTAAAAATGTACCTGTACCACATTATGGTGTAGTATTACCTTGGGAAACTTTTGAGAATTTTTCTAAAGACTTAAAAGCAAAAGGAGTAACTTTTGTAATAGAGCCTTATGTAAGGTTTAAAGGAGAAACCGGAGAACAAGCAACTATGTTTTTTTATGATCCTGCTGGTAATGCGCTAGAGTTTAAAGCTTTTAAAGATTTAAATCAATTATTTGCAAAATAGTAAATGCTAAAGTAATTACCTGCCGCCGTTAGCTTTTAAATCTGCTAAGCATTCTGCATCTAGTGTAGGTAGTCCGTTTTTACTAGCAATAAGCATTTTTTTCATACCAGCACCAAACTCTAGTTTTGCGTTCATTAAACAATCTTCTACATTGCAGTGGTTACTACCCACAGTTTCACCATCATCGTTTGTAGTTTCGCCTTCATGCGGGTGTACCATTTCTGTACCAAGGTTAACTAAACCCATTAAGTGGCCAAGCTCATGTTGGAGTGTTGCAGTTTCTACAGATGTTTCTGATACTAAAGCACTTTTAGCGGCTAAATCTTTAATTGTAGATTCGTAAATAACCATGGATGTGTTACGGTATACAGCGCCTAAAGTAACAGAGTTTGTTTCTTCATCATCATTATTAGACGGTGCATCTGCAAAGTAAATGTAAATAGCTAAAGTATCATCTGTATTATAAACAGTTCTATTATCTGTTTCTAGCTTTGCTATTTCCTCTATAGTTAAGTCTTCTTCATTAGGAGAAGAAACTTGCTTGTAAGTAGTTGTAATTTCGTTTTTAAAGGTAATGTCATTAATAAAATCTGTAAAATTAGCCAAAGATGCATCATTAGGTCTAAAACCTTCAACGTACACAATTTCTAATGCTAATTTACTATAGGTATTGTTAGATAATATTTCATTTGCAGAATCTCCAGAGCCTTGCAGGTTAGATGTTTTATTTGTTCCTCCTTTTTGTTCTGAGGTACTGTCATCTGTACTAGAACAGCTAACAACTAACAAAACAGCAAATAGTAAAGCGCTAAAATTCTTCATATATATCTTTTTATAACTAACAATTAGTTGCAACAAAACCCTACTTACAAACGTATAAAAGGGCACTTCTATTGCTTAGCAACAGTAAGTTTAGCTAAATAGTCGTAATGTTCTCCTTCAACTATCAATTCACAATTAAAACCATTTAAAATAGCAGCGCGTTGTAGTGTGTTGTAATCCAAATATAACCAAGGAAAAGTGTCGCTTTTTTCATTTTTGTATTGCATTTCGTAATCTACCTCTCCATAATAATCTTTACCAGGAGGAATCCAGTAGCCGCCATCTTCATCTTCCTCAAACATATAAATTATGTCACTAGAATCTAGTAGCAATTGTCCGTTTGTATTTAATAAAGATTTTAAGTGTTGTAGGTAGTCTCCTAGCTTATTTAGCTCGCCTACAATACCAATACCATTCATTAGTAGTAAAAGAGTATCATATGTAGTAGAGTTGTGCTCTAGTATTTTAGCATTTATGGTTTTAGATATGCCTCTTTTTTTACAAGCTTCTATGGCTCCTTTAGATGAGTCTAAAGCGGTAACATCTATATTTTTATTTTGTAAATACAAGCTATGGCTACCAGCGCCACAACCAATATCTAAAACTTTTCCTTTACTTAAATTTAGTGCTTTTTGCTCTATAATTGGCATTTCTGCATAACTCCTAAAAAGGTATGGCACGGGAATTGTATCATCTTCAGAAATAGAGGAACGCGTTACAATATCTTCTTTGTAGGTATTATTAAGATAATCTAACATTGCGGCACCAAAAATATCGCTTCCCATTTTATTTGTATTTTAGCCAACAAAAGTGGCATTTTTTAACAACATTAGAAAGTATTTTATATGAAACAACTTGGTATTGCATTAGTTTTAGTTCTTTTTTTTGCAACAAATGGTATTGCACAAACAAAAAAAGATAATAGTTTGGTAGCAACGTATTTAAAAGCCAATGGTTCTGCGGCTCAATACCAGTATGCGTATGACCAATTACTTACAATGTTGCATAAAAATCATCCAAAAACAGATAAGAATGCAGATGCTTACAAATATTTAAATGATAATAAAAGTAAGGCTGTAGCTGAAATTTTAAACGATTTAGAAGTAGTATATACAAAACATTTTACACAAGAAGATATTAAAGAAATGTTAGGCTTTTATAGAGGTGAAGCTGCTAAACAAATGCTAGCAGACAGAACAAAAATGACAGAGGAACAAAAACAAGAGCTTAATGCATATTACAACTCTGAGGTTGGAAAAAAAATAATATCAAAACAACAAGTGCTTAGCAAAGAAATAGGAGCTGCTTCTGAGGCTTGGAGCAGAGATTTGTATGAAACAGCTATGAGTTTATTAAAATAATGAAAGAAGTTTTAAAAGAACTACCCAAAAAGGCGAAACAAAAGCAAAACGAGAATAAAAAGTTTTTTACCAAACTTAAAAAAAAGCCGCCAAAAAATTTAGATTATGTAATGCAAGAACTTCATGAAGAGGAGTTTACTAAAACAGATTGCCTTACTTGTGCCAACTGCTGTAAAACAACAGGGCCTTTATTTACCAATGCAGATGTAGAGCGCATTGCAAAATTTTTTAGGCAAAAACCACAGCAGTTTATAGAAAACTATTTACGTATAGATGAAGAGAATGATTATGTATTGCAAAGTGTACCCTGCACCTTTTTAGGCTCAGATAATTATTGCTCTATATATGATGTAAGGCCAAAGGCGTGCAGAGAGTTTCCGCATACAGACCGTAAAAAGTTTCAGCAAATAAGTAATTTAACAATGAAAAATATTGCTATTTGTCCGGCTGCTTATAATATTGTAGAAGAAATGAAAAAGAGAATTAAAGTGTAGTAATTATGCTTTTATATACAAACCGTTAACTAAAAAGTTAACGGTTTTTTTTATATTTAGAAGATGGAAAGTATAATTACATATTTTGAAACCATACCGTCTGCTCACCGTAGCTTTATTTTAGTTGGTGGTATTACATTTTTTTGGCTTTTAGAAGGTATTTTACCGTTACAAAGTTTTACGTATAAAAAATGGCGACACGCATTGCCTAATTTGTTTTTTACTTTTACTACCGTTGTAATAAATTTTTTGCTCGCTTTTTTATTGCTTAAAACAAGTGATTGGACTGTTGTAAATAACTTTGGGATTATAAATTGGTTACCACAAATGCCTTTATGGTTGTATGTGATAATAGGTGTAATGTTACTAGATTTTTTTGGCGCTTACCTAGCACACTTTACAGAGCATAAAGTAAAACCGTTGTGGATGGTACATTTGGTTCACCATACAGACCATAATGTAGACACTACTACAGCAAACAGGCACCACCCGTTAGAGAGCGTAATACGTTTTGTGTTTACTTTAGCAGGTGTTTTTATTGTTGGTGCACCAATGGGTGTTGTAATGTTATATCAATCTTTATCATTAGTTGCTACACAATTTGGACACGCTAACATTAAACTACCTAAGAGGGTAGATGAGGTTATAAGTTATTTTTTAGTATCTCCAGATATGCACAAAGTGCATCATCATTATGTTTTGCCTTATACCGACTCCAATTACGGCAACATTTTCTCAGTTTGGGATAGGTTGTTTGGTACATTTATGAAATTAGACCGTGATAGTATTGTATATGGTGTAGATACTTTTCCAGATGAGGTAGAGAATGCAAGTATAAAAGGGCTGCTAAAGCAACCCTTTCATAAATATAGGAAACCTACAACTAAAACTTAGTTGTAAATAAGGTATTTAGCTCTTATTTTTTTAAACTCTTCAATAGCTGGTTGCCAAGTCTTTTTAATTTCAGATTCAGACATACCAGATTCTATTTGTTTTTGCAATTTATCTGTACCAGCGTGTTTTGTAAATCCGCTTGTTAAAAATACGTTGCTTTTATCAGTACTATTTTCATAAGCATCTATAATCCATTTTAATGTCATAGTGTTCATTCTTTCAGATTTAGACAAGTCATTACCATAACATAGTTTCCCTTTGTGTTTTGGGTTTTTAGATCCAAAATTAGGTTGCGGAGTATAAGTAAAGCCATATTTTGTACTGTCTAAAAAAGGAGCACCATAACGCTGAAACTGAAACTCTGTACCACGGCCAGCGTTAATGTTCATACCTTCAAACAAACCTAAACTAGGGTATAGTGTAATTGCAGTATTGTTTGGTAGGTTAGGAGAAGGCCTAATAGGTAAATTATAATCACTTGTGTGCTCATAATTATTAAGCTTAATTATAGTTAAGTCGGCTTTTTTATTGCCATTTAACCAGCCTTCTTCATTTATCATTGTAGCATATTCTGCAATGGTCATTCCGTATACTAACGGAATATTTGTCATTCCTAAAAAGCCTCTATGTTCAGTTTCCATAGTTGGTCCGTCTACATAATGTCCGTTTGGGTTTGGCCTATCTAATACCACAACTTTAATGTTGTTTTCTGCACAAGCTTCCATAACCAATTGCAATGTAGCTATGTAAGTGTAAAAGCGTACACCAACATCTTGTATATCAAAAAGCACCACATCAATATCTTTTAACTGTGTATTATTTGGCTTTCTATTTTTACCGTATAGTGATATTAAAGGTAAACCAGTTTTAGTGTCTACGCCATCTTTTACGTGTTCACCAGCATCTACCTTGCCTCTAAAACCGTGTTCTGGAGCAAAAACTTTTTTTATATTAATCTGCAATGTTTGTAAAGAATCTACAATATGCGTGTAGGTGCTGTCTGTTTTAAAAATTACACTAGTTTGGTTGGCAACAATTGCAACCTTTTTACCTTCTAATAATGGCAAGTAATCATTAGTTTTATTAGCTGCAACTACAATTTTTTTAGGGGGTATAATTGTAGGTTTTTCTTCTGTATTGGCTGTAAAATTAGCTTTTGGGGCGTTTCCGCAAGCAGAAAGTATTAAAAACCATAATAAAACTGTACTTTTGAAACCGGATAAAATTGCCATAAATTGAACTTAGAATTTTTTATTACTAAACGCCTAATTAAAGGTAAAGAGAATAAAAGTAGTATATCTGCGCCAATAATAAAAATTGCTATTGTAGCAATTGCATTGAGCGTAATTATGATGCTTTTTGCTATTGCAACAGGAGATGGCTTAAAAGAAAAGGTAAGAGAAAAAGTAGCCGCTTTTAATGGGCATATTCAAATTTTTAATTATGACAATAACACCTCAGATGTGTCTGTTGTTCCTGTGTCTATAAATCAAGAATTTTACCCAGAATTTAAAAATATAGACGGTATTACTCACGTACAAGCCATAGCCAATAAAGGAGGTATAATTATTACAGATGATACTTTTGAAGGTATAATAGCAAAAGGCGTAGGCAAAGATTATAATTGGGATGTTTTTAAAGAGTATGTAGTAGCTGGTAGGTTGCCTAATTACAATGATAAATTAAATGAAGAAGTTTTGGTGTCTTCATTAATTGCTAATAAGTTACAGTTAAAGGTTGGCGATACCTTTTCTACCTTCTTTTTAAAAGACAACAACCCATCACAAACACCAAACCGCAGAAATTTTACTATTGTTGGTTTGTATGATAGTGGTTTTGAAGAATTTGATGGCACGTATGTTTTTGTAGACATACGCCATATACAACGTATTAATAAATGGAGCAAAGACCAAGTTGGTAGTTTTGAAGTCTTTTTAAATAGTTTTGATGCTATAGACCAAAAAAGCAAAGAAATTTACGGCACTACGGTTTCTACATTAGACTCTAGCAATATAAAAGATAAATACCGTAGTATTTTTGAGTGGATAGGTTTGTTTGATTTTAATGTGGCACTTATTATTGGTATTATGATAATTGTTGGCGGTATTAATATGATAACTGCTCTGTTGGTTTTAATTTTAGAGCGCACACAAATGATAGGTATTTTAAAAGCTCTTGGTGCTGCAAATTGGAGTGTACGTAAAGTGTTTTTATACAATGCAGTTTACTTAATTGCAATTGGGCTTTTTTGGGGCAATTTAATAGGTTTAGGCTTGTTGTGGTTACAAAATAAATTTAAGTTTTTAACTTTTGCAGACCCTAAAGAATACTATATAGAGTACATACCTGTGCATATAGATGCTGTTACAGTATTAATTTTAAACATAGGTGTAATGCTACTTTGTTTGCTTATGTTGTTACTACCATCTTACATAATTACAAGAATAAGTCCAGTAAAGTCTATTAAGTTTGAGTAGGCTAACAACATACATAATCTAACAATAACTTTAGGTTTAGTTATTTTTCTGTGTCATTAATTTATCTTTGCACTTAAATAGAAACGATTTAAATGAATTACGCAGAGAATATTTTAGAGACTATTGGTAATACACCATTAGTTAAATTAAATAAACTAACAGAAGAATTACCTTGTTTGGTATTGTCTAAATACGAAACTTTTAATCCTGGGAATTCTGTAAAAGACCGTATGGCTTTACAGATGATTGAAGATGCAGAGGCAGACGGAAGACTTAAACCAGGCGGAACAATAATAGAAGGTACTTCTGGTAATACAGGAATGGGATTAGCATTGGCTGCTATAATAAAAGGATACAAATGTATTTTTGTAATGGCAGATAAACAGTCTAAAGAAAAAGTAGATATTTTAAAAGCAGTAGGAGCAGAGGTTGTTGTTTGCCCTACAGCGGTAGAGCCAGAGGATCCACGTTCTTACTACTCTGTTTCTAAACGTTTAGGAGAAGAAATACCAAATTCATGGTATGTAAATCAATATGACAATCCGTCTAACGCTAAAGCACATTTTTTAAGTACAGGTCCTGAAATTTGGGAGCAAACAGAAGGTAAAATAACACATTTTGTTGTTGGTGTTGGTACTGGTGGTACTATATCTGGTGTTGGTAAATACCTAAAATCTAAAAATCCTAATGTAAAAGTTTGGGGTGTAGATACCTATGGTTCTGTATTTAAAAAATACCATGAGACGGGCGAGTTTGATGAAAACGAGATTTACCCATACATAACAGAAGGTATTGGTGAAGATATTTTACCTAAAAATGTAGATTTTAGTATTATTGATGGTTTTACAAAAGTAACCGACAAAGATGCTGCTGTATACACGCAACGCTTGGCTAAAGAAGAAGGTATGTTTTTAGGCAATAGTGCAGGTGCCGCTATTAAAGGTGTGTTGCAGTTAAAAGAACATTTTACAAAAGATGATGTAGTTGTGGTACTTTTTCACGATCACGGAAGTAGGTATGTTGGTAAAATGTTTAATGATGATTGGATGAGAGAACAAAACTTTATAGAATAAAGGTTAGTGCATATGCAGAGTGAAAAAGAAAAAATGCTTTCTGGTAAGCCGTATTCTCCTTACGATAAACAATTAGCAGCAGAGCGTTTAAAAGCAAAAGAAATTGTTTTTAATTTTAACTCTCGCAGGCCCACACAAATAAAAGAGCAAAAGCAAGACTTAATAGAGCTTTTAAGTAAAACTCCTAAGCGGTTCTATATAGAGCCGCCTTTTAGGTGTGATTATGGTTATAATATAGAAATTGGCGCTAACTTTTTTGCCAATTATAACCTTACTATTTTAGACTGTGCAAAAGTTACCATAGGAGACAATGTAATGCTAGGTCCTAATGTTGCAATGTATACCGCAACACACCCCATACACCACAGTATTAGAAACAAACATTATGAGCACGCTTTACCTATAACTATTGGTAGTAATGTATGGGTTGGCGGTAACGTTGTTATAAACCCAGGAGTAACTATTGGTGCTAATAGTGTTATTGGTTCTGGGAGTGTAGTAACTAAAAATATTCCTAGTAATGTAGTTGCAGTAGGTAATCCTTGTGTGGTTAAAAGGCAAATTACCGAAGAAGATAAAGTCTATTTTGATATAAAATAGTAACTTGTGTGCTATAATTTTTTAGCATGATAACACTAAAATTAGCAAACCAAACCGTTAAGATTGATAAAGGTGAACTGGTAAATTACATTGTTAATGATGTAGAGTTTATACACCAAAAGGGAGATCCAGGTTGGCGAAACGCAGATACAGAAATGTTTCCTATTATTGGGCCAACTGCAGAAGCAAATTTTAAGGTACAAACACCAAAAGGAGATGCTGTGCAAGACCAACACGGTTTATTAAGAGAGTTAGCATATACACTGGTAGAAAATAGCAGTACTACGGCAATTTTTCAAAAGGAGTATAAGGCCAATACCAAAGTAACTAATTCTAAATACCCAAATAAATCTACTGTAAGTAAATTGTACTGGCCATATGATTTTCAATTTCAAAAAAAATACCAACTTACTAATAGCGGGTTAAAAATCACATTTACAATTACAGCAGAAGAAGGTATGCCGTATATGTTAGGGTACCATCCTGCTTTTAAAACCGAAAACAGTACTACACAAGTTAGTTATGGAGAAAATACTAAAGCTAGTGTACAAGATATAAAAGCTGCAGGTAGTGTGGCTTACCCGTTAAGAGATGTTACTAAGGCAGAACTACAAAATACAAATGCTATTACTATAGAAACCCAAGGCTTTAAAGAGTTAATGTTATGGACAGAGGTAGACACTATGTTATGTATAGAGCCTATTACATTTTACCCTTATGATGTTGCACAAAACAAATTATTTAAAGGGTTTAGCCATATAGGTAAGTTGCCAGCTGAATATAAAGTGTTTTTAAAACCAATTAATTAGTAAATTATTTGTCACCCAATTTTTCAAATTTTTATTTATACTATAAACAATAACTGTAAATTTGCCTAATGCAGCATTTCTTTCCCATACTAACGTGGCTTAAAAGCTATAAAAAAGGAGATTTTATAAAAGACTTATTGGCAGGTTTTACCGTTGGTATTATTTTAATCCCTCAAGGTATGGCATATGCTATGATTGCTGGTTTACCACCGGTTTATGGTCTGTATGCAGCCTTGTTTCCTACCTTAATGTATGTTTTTTTAGGAACATCTAGGCAGTTGGCTGTGGGGCCTGTTGCTATGGATTCTTTACTTGTAGCCGCTGGGTTAGGAGCTTTGTCACTTGCCACTACACAAGATTATATTGCTATGGCAATTGTGTTGGGTTTTATGGTTGGTGCTACTCAGTTTTTATTGGGGTTATTTAGAATGGGGTTTTTAGTAAACTTTATGTCTAAACCTGTAATTAGTGGTTTTACATCTGGTGCAGCAATTATAATTATGTTTAGTCAGCTTAAACATTTACTAGGCGCAAATATAGAGGGCAGTAGCAAATTTGTAACTTTAATAAAAAATGTGTTTGCAAAAGTAGCAGAAACCAATATGTACGACTTTGCCATTGGTATGGTTGGTATACTTATAATAGTGGTAGTAAAAAAAATAAATAAAAAAATACCGTCTATTTTATTTGTAGTAGTATTGGGTATTTTGGCTGTTTACTTTTTTAAACTAGAGCAATACGGAGTAAAAATAGTAGGTGCTATTCCAGACGGTTTACCTTCATTTGGTGTACCTAACATAAATATAAAAAACATATTAGATATTTGGCCAATTGCAGTAACATTAGCTTTGGTTGGCTATTTAGAGGCTATTTCAATAGGTAAAGCTTTAGAAGAAAAAAGTGGTAAAGAAACTATAAACCCAAATCAGGAGTTAATTGCTATTGGATCTGCAAATATGGTAGGTTCTTTTTTTAAATCTTTTCCGGTTACAGCAAGTTTTTCTAGGTCTGCTATAAATTATGAGGCAGGAGCAAAAACAAATTTAGCATCACTTTTTAGCGTAATAATGGTAGTGGTGGTGTTATTATTTTTAACACCATTATTTTTCTATCTACCTAAAGCAGTATTAGCATCTATAATAATGGTTTCTGTATTTGGATTAATAGACGTAGCTTACCCCAAAGAACTCTGGAAACATCGTAAAGACGAGTTTTTAGTTTTACTAGCAACATTTATTTGTACGGTCTTTATAGGCATAAAAGAGGGTATTTTAGTGGGTGTTTTATTTTCATTATTGCTGATGGTGTACAGAACATCTAAACCACATTTTGCAGTGTTAGGAAACGTAAAAGGTACAGATTATTACAAAAATGTTAGCCGTTTTGGTACTGAGGTAATTACAAGAGATGATTTATTAATAGTTAGGTTTGATGCGCAGTTGTATTTTGGTAATGCAAGCTATTTTAAAACAGAATTGTACAAAAACATACATAAAAAAGGTGCCGCTCTAAAAGGTGTAATATTAAATGCTGAAGCCATAAATTATATAGACTCTAGTGCTGCACAAATGCTAGAAAAAGTAATTAGAGAAATTCACGAAAAAAATATACAGTTTTATGTTGCTGGAGCAATAGGTCCTGCAAGAGACATTATTTTTACAAGCGGAATTATAACAGAGTTGCACAGAGAGTTTTTGTTTGTAAAAACATCTGAAGCTGTAACGTATTTTGATGAGCCAAAGGAAATATCAATGTTAAGAGCCAAAGTGGCACACCAAAAAAATTTTAACTGATAAATATCAGTAACTAAAAAAAATAATTAACGTAGTTTTACGCGTTTACAAAATTGAAAAGGATTATGAATATAGAACAGATTTATACAGGATGCTTGGCACAAGGTGCTTATTATATAGAGAGTAATGGCGAGGTTGCAATTATAGACCCGTTAAGAGAAATAGATCCTTATATTAAAAGAGCAACTACAGATAATGCTACTATAAAATATATTTTTGAAACTCATTTTCATGCAGATTTTGTTAGCGGACACGTTTCTTTGTCTAAAGCAACTGGCGCACCAATAGTTTTTGGGCCAAACGCAAATACTGGTTTTGATGCCCTTATAGCAGAAGACTTACAAGAGTTTAAAGTAGGTAATGTAACAATTGTGGTATTACATACACCAGGGCATACTATGGAGAGTACAACCTATTTATTGCGTGATGAAAATGGTAAAGACCACGCTATTTTTTCTGGTGATACATTGTTTTTAGGAGATGTTGGTAGACCAGATTTAGCACAGAAAGCAGGTGAAATTACAGAAAAAGATTTAGCAGGCTTTTTGTTTGATAGTTTACGTAACAAAATTATGCCTTTAGCAGATGATGTTATTGTGTACCCAGCTCACGGTGCAGGTTCTGCTTGTGGTAAAAATATGATGAAAGAAACCGTAGACACACTAGGTAACCAAAAGAAAATGAATTATGCCTTACGTGCAGATATGACTAAGGAAGAATTTATAAAAGAGGTTACAGATGGTTTAGCTCCTCCTCCAAAATATTTTCCGCTTAATGTTAAAATGAATAAAGAGGGGTATGATGATATAGCTGTTGTACAAGAAAGAGGTACAAGACCATTATCACCAGAAGAGTTAGAGGTTGTAGCAAATGAAACTAATGCAATTGTTTTAGATGTTAGGCACCAAAATGAATATGTAGAAGAACACATACCAAGATCTATTTTTATAGGACTTAATGGTAGTTTTGCTCCTTGGGTAGGTGCTTTAATTGCAGATGTTAAGCAACCTATTGTTTTGATTGTACCAGACGGACTAGAAAAAGAAGCAATTACACGCTTGTCTCGTGTTGGTTTTGATAATACTATTGGTTATTTAAAAGGTGGTATTGAAGCTTGGAAAGCTGCGGGTAAAGAAGTAGATAGCTTACGCTCTATATCTGCACAAGAAGCTAAAAAAGAAATTGCAGAAAAAAATGCACCTGTTTTTGATGTTCGTAAAGTAGGCGAGTACCAGTCAGAGCATTTAGTAGATGTTACAAGTACACCATTAAGTATGCTAAACAACCATTTAGCAGAGTTTCCTAAAGAAGAAACTTTTTATATACATTGTGCTGGTGGTTACAGATCTGTAATTGCTGCATCTATTTTAAAAAGCAGAGGAATTCATAATTTAGTAGATATTGCAGGTGGTTTTGCGGCTATGCGTAAAGCAGATATGAATATAACAAAATACGTTTGTCCATCTACTTTGTAGTAGTAGCACAACACAAATTACAAAAGGTTAAAACAGTTTGGTGCTTACCAGCTTGTTTTAACCTTTTTTGTTTTTAGTAGCTATTGCGTCATAATTACTTTAAAACCATCTGTTAGTCGAAAAAAAATGGTTTACGTGCTGTCTTTTAAATACATTGTACATTAAATTAAAAACCAAACAAACTACGATATGAAAACTACAAGCAAAGTACCTGTTGTAACCAAAAAAATGTTGCTTCCGTTTATTTTAATTACTTCTTTATTTGCCTTATGGGGCTTTGCTAATGCAGTTACAGACCCTATGGTATCTGCATTTAAAAAAGTGTTAGAACTTAGCAATACACAGGCATCTATGGTACAAATGGCTTTTTACGGTGGTTACTTTTGTATGGCATTACCGGCAGCAATGTTTATGCGTAAATACTCATACAAAGTAGGTGTGTTAATTGGTTTAGGCTTGTTTGCAACGGGAGCATTACTTTTTTATCCGGCAGCAGTAACAGAGCAATTTTGGTTTTTTTGTTTAGGCTTGTATATTTTAACCTTTGGCTTGGCTTTTTTAGAGACAGCAGCAAACCCATATGCATTAGCAATGGGAGCAAAAGAAACAGCTACACAGCGTTTAAATTTGGCACAAGCGTTTAATCCGGTTGGGTTAATTGCGGGTATTTTAATTGCTAAATTTTTTGTGGCAGAAAAACTACAGTCAGATGATTATGAAAACTTTGCTGCATTAGACTCCGTTAAAAAAGCGGCTATAACTGCATCAGATTTAGCGGTTATTAGAGACCCGTATGTGATTTTAGGATTAGTTTTAATTGGTTTTTTTGTATTGTTTTTGGTAAGTAAAATGCCTCAGAATAGTACAGAGGGTAAAATGCCAAGCATAAAAGAGACATTTAAAGACTTAGCTAAAAATAAAAAATATGCGTTGGGTGTTTTAGCGCAAATACTATACGTAGGAGCACAAATTATGTGTTGGACCTATATTTATCAATACGTAGAAGGCTTGGTTAATACCGGTGTTTTTAAAGAAAGTTATATTACAGTATTTGGTACAGAGGTATTAAAAGACGGATTCTATTATCAAATTATAGCCTTTTTACTTTTTGTAGTTGGTAGGGCTATTGGCACAGCAATGTTGCGTTTTATGAGCGCAGGTAAACTACTGTCTGGTTTTGCAGTACTGGCAATTGTATTTGTTTTAGGTACTATTTTTATAGATGGTATGTTTGGCTTGTATAGTTTGGTGGGCGTATCATTTTGTTTGTCTTTAATGTTTCCTACTATTTATGGTATTGCTTTAGATGGCTTAACAGAAGACCAGTCTAAAGTAGGTTCTGCAGGTTTAATAATGGCAATTGTTGGTGGTGCTTTAATGCCACCTTTACAGGGTTTAATTATAGATATGGGAGGTACAGGAGTATCAGACACCACAATAATGGGCGTATCAGAAATTAATTTCTCTTTTATATTGCCTTTTTTATGTTTTGTATACATAGCTTGGTATGGCTATATGGTGTTTAAAAAGTATGACGCTGGTGTAACAACAACATAATTACACAAACACTTTTTTAAGCTATTGTAAATTTAAAGTAGCTTATAAAGTAATGTTACTCTTTTATTTGTAATTTGTGATTTAAATAACTAGCATTTAAATTATGATTGTATTGGTTGGTGGTTACACCCAAAAAATGTCTGAAACCTTAATAGGAAAAAGTAAAGGTATTTACATTTTAAAATGGAATAAAGATACAGGTACTACTACAGAAATAGGACATTTACCACTTAAAAACCCAAGCTATTTTGCTTACAATGAAAAAAACAATTGTTTGTATGTTATTGAAGAAATTGCCTATGAAGATACACCAAAACTAAAAGTATTTAAACACAACGGTAATGGTAATTATACATTTATAGATGAAAAATACATACACGGCGCATACCCTTGCCACATAGCCATATCACCAAATGGTAAAGAAGTTGCTGTTGCCAATTATGGTACAGGAAATGCTGAGGTGTATGCCATACAGAAAAACGGTTTTGTGCAAAATGCTCAAATTTTACAACATACCGGTAAAGGAGTAAACCCAGGCAGGCAAGAAGGGCCGCACGCGCATATGTGCTTGTACAACAAAAACAGAATGTATGTAACAGACCTAGGTTTAGATGTTGTTAAAACCTATGAAAAAGGTAGCAATACTGGTTTTATGAATAGGGCTAATTTAGACTTTAAGGTAGCCGCAGGTAGTGGAGCAAGACACTGTGTTTTTCATCCTAAAAAAGAGTTTGTGTATGTGTTAACCGAAATGTTTGGTACTGTAAGTGTATTTTCTACCAAAGACAGTAGTTTGTTGCAAACCATAAAATTGTTGCCAGAATCTTTTACAGGTTTGCCAGGTGCGGCAGCCATTAGAATAAGTGATAACGGAAAATTTTTATACGCATCAGAAAGAACCACTAGTCAAATTATAGTTTTTAAGATTGATAAAAAAACGGGAGAATTAACATTGGTAGAGCGTGTAGATGCGGGCAGTAAAGTACCAAGAGATTTTAATTTGTCTCCGTCTGAAGATTGGTTACTGGTTGCTGGTCAGAGTTCTAATGATGTAAGTGTTTTTAAAAGAAATAAAGATGAAGGTACGTTAACCCTATCACACCAAATAAAAGACATAAATACCCCAACTTGCATAGTTTGGCATAAAGCCTAAATTGTATTTTTTTTGTAGTATGACATTTGTCATAGTTATAGCATAAAATAGCCTGTATTTTTACCTTAAAAATACGCTATATAAATGTGCAATTTAGTTCAGAAATACAATATTCCAGGTCCAAGATATACTAGCTACCCAACAGTTCCGTATTGGGATATTAATACGTTCTCTGGTAAGGAGTGGGAGCATACCTTAATAAAATCTTTTAAAGAAAGTAATGCTACAGAAGGCATAAGTTTGTACATACACTTGCCTTTTTGTGAAAGTCTTTGTACGTTTTGTGGTTGCCATAAACGTATAACCAAAAGGCATGAAGTAGAAAAACCTTATATACAAGCAGTATTAAAAGAGTGGCAATTGTATTGCAATATGTTGCCAGAAAAACCAATTGTTAAAGAGTTGCATTTGGGTGGTGGTACACCTACTTTTTTTACACCAGAAAACTTACAGGCACTTATAAATGGTATTTTTAGAAAAGCAGAACGAGCAGCGGAATACGAGTTTAGTTTTGAAGGTCACCCAAACAATACCACCAAAGCACATTTACAAGCACTATACAATGTAGGTTTTAGGCGTGTAAGCTATGGCGTGCAAGATTATAACAGTACTGTACAAAAAGCAATAAACAGAGTACAGTCTTTTGAGAATGTAAAAAATGTAACGGAGTGGGCTAGAGAAATAGGGTATACCTCTGTTGGTCATGATATTATTTTTGGACTGCCACACCAAACACTACAGCATGTAGAAGAAACCATTTTAAAAACAAAAGAATTGCTGCCAGATAGGTTGGCTTTTTACAGTTACGCACACGTACCGTGGTTAAAAGGTAATGGGCAGCGAGGTTATAAAGACGAAGATTTGCCAACAGCAACACAAAAAAGAGACCAGTATGAGAAAGGAAAAAACTTACTAGCAAAAGTAGGTTATAAAGAAATAGGTATGGATCATTTTGCCTTAGAGAACGATAGTTTATACCAGTCTATGGTAACTAACAATTTACATAGAAATTTTATGGGGTATACACCATCTAAAACACAAGTAATGATAGGTTTAGGTGTTTCTAGTATTAGTGATAGTTGGTATAGTTTTGCACAAAATGTAAAAAGTTTAGAAGAATACAATCATTTGGTATTTAATAATATAATTCCTATTTATAGAGGACACATTTTAACACAAGAAGATGTTGTAATTAGAAAACATATTTTAAATTTGATGTGTAGGTTAGAAACTTCTTGGAGTAACAAAAATGAAGAATTTGCACAATTAAGCGAAACTTTAGACAAGTTACAAGAAATGAAGAATGATGGTCTTATAGAAATTTCTTCTACAAAGCTAACTGTATTAGATAAAGGCAGGCCTTTTATTAGAAATATATGTATGGCTTTTGATGTGTTACTGCATCAAAAAACACCACAGACAAGACTATTTTCAATGACAATTTAATTATAAACTTTAAATTTTACGCATGAAAAAAATAATAGTACCTGTAGATTTTTCAGATCAATCTAATAAAGCATTAAAAGTTGCTGCATCTTTAGCTAGTAAGCACAACGCAGAGCTTGTAGTTTTGCATATGTTAGAGCTAAATGCTGTAATGATTTCTTCTGAAGGATTACCACAAGAGCAAGTTGTATTTTTATTAAAACTTACAGAAAAAAGATTCTCAGAGTTTTTAGACAAACCATTTTTAAAAGACCTAACAGTAACACCAATAATAAAACATTACAAAGTGTTTAGTGAGGTTAATGAGGTAGCAGAAGAGCACAAAGCAGACTTAATTGTTATGGGCTCCCACGGTGTAGATGGTTTAGAAGAAATTTTTATAGGTAGCAATACAGAGCGTGTAGTGCGTAATGCAACAGTGCCAGTTTTGGTAATTAAAGATGATATTGAAGATTTTACAGTAAACTCTATTGTTTTTGCGTCTAGTTTTAATGAAGACAACATACCAGCTTTTCATAAAGTAAAAAGTTTTGCCAACCTTTTAGGAGCCAAAATAAACTACGTGTACATAAACACACCAGGTGATAATTTTTTAAGTACAGAAGATGCGTATACCAGAATAGCACAGTTTATATCTAAAACCAATGCAGGTATAGAAGTAGAAATTTATAACGACTATACTGTAGAAAAAGGAATTTTAAATTACAGCAATACAACAAATGCAGATTTAATAGCCATATCTACACACGGCAGAAAAGGCTTATCTCACTTTTTTATGGGCAGCATAGGAGAAGATGTTGCAAACCACGCCACCATACCCGTTGTAACATTTAAAATATAAACATAAAAAAAGCAGGTTTTAAAAACCTGCTTTTTCATTTCAACCAAACATGTAATCAATTATTACAACTAACCATTAACCACGTATTATTCTTTTTTTTTAGTGCTATTCATTAAAAAACCTACAACTATTGCCACTAATACAATGCATACTAGCGCAAAAATGGCAATCATTATTTTACCATTATTTAAATTAGATAATATTATATTTAATTTCATTATTGGTGGTGTATTTATGTTTTATACCGTAAAGATATTGGCTAAAACCCACCTATAATATGATAATTGTCAGTCTTCTAAAAAAAAGTAATTAAAGTTCTGTACCTGTACTAAAAACAGCAATAGTTAATAGTATTAATGCTGCAATTACAATTATAAATGCAGCTATAGTAATAGTGTTGTTCTGAAAAAAGTAGTTACTTGTTTTTTTCTCTTCTTCTTTCATAAACTTAATATCTTCTTCTCCTTGTTTTAAATCTCTTTTCATTGTTATAGTTTTTAGTGTGTGCACAAGTATACAAGAATGTGGTAAAAACTAGTATCGCAAAAAAAAATAAAAATAACTCAAATGCTTTATGGTAAATGAGTTAAGGATAATATCATTTGCGGCAATGTAACCCCTATAGTTTGCTGAAATTTGTAACACAAACAAATAAAATATAAAAATTATGAGCAATAACAGTAACACATTATTAGGAGTATTAGCAGGAACCGCAGTAGGAGCAACATTAGGAATTTTGTTTGCGCCAGACAAAGGAATTAATACCAGAAGAAAATTGGTAGATGAAGCCGTAGCAACAAAAGAATCTCTTGCAGATAGTGCTTTAGATTTAAGAAATACGGTAGCTGCAACAGTAGCAACAAATAAAGAAACGTTAGACACAAAAATTGAAAACTTAGTATCTGACGCTAGTTACAAAGCAGACGATGTAATTAACCAATTAGAAGGTAAATTAAAAGAACTAAAGGCTAAAAACAAAAAATTACAAAAATCATAAATGAGTGTAATTAACTCCATAGACAAAACGGCAACTGAAGCCGCAGCGGCTGGAAAAAAATACGTAGATGTATCTAAAAAATACTACGAGCTAAAAGTTTTTCAGCAGTTAACAAGTACATCATCCTATGTAGTAAAAACAGTTATTATAGGAGGCCTACTACTGTTAGCATTTTTGTTTATGGCAATTGGCGCTGCACTGGCTTTAGGAGACTTGTTTAACAATATACCATTAGGGTATTTGGCAGTAGGAGGTATTTTTATACTGTTTGGCCTATTGGTGTATAGTAGAAGAACATTTATAGATAAAATATTAATTAAAAATATGTCTAAAACATATTTTGATTAAACCACAAACTATGCAATACACATCATTTAAGCAAATTGAGCTGGATTTGAAAAGGCTTAGTTTAGAAAGGCAAATACTAGTAGAAGAGCTAAAGGCACAAAAACACCAAGTTGCAGAAGACTTAAAACCATACAACTGGGTAAGCTGGGCTTATAAGCTAGCACGTAAATACGGAGCTTTACTAGTTATTAAAAAACTATTTAAATAAGCTATTGCCTAACGTTTAATCACAAAAACACACACAACTATGAGTAATGAATATGCAAAAAACGAAAGAGATAACATAGAAAAATACCAAGCAAAAGGTTACACAAGTAATTTTAGTGTGGTAGATGGCAAATTGGTAGACGTAGCAGAAAAAACCAAATACACGCCACAACAAGTTTTTGTGGTAGAAGAACACAGGTATGAGGGTATGAGTAACCCGTCTGATATGTCTATACTGTATGTTATAAAAACAGAAGACAACAATAAAGGTACTGCTTTAATTGGCTATGGGCCAACGGGTAATTTAAATGCAGCAGAATTTTTTAAAGACATACCCAAAGAAAATTACAACAATTAAACTGTTCCCCAAAACAGCTCTCTATATATATGAGAAAAAGCAACACTATTTTTAGTGTTGCTTTTTTGTTTATAACAAACTACCATTAAAAAGCTACCATTGGTAAAGTATTTTGCTACAACTATACATATGTATGTTTTAAGTAGAAAAATTAATTATAAATTGTAAGAAAATTAGTTAGTTGGTTTTTAAGTTAGAATTGTAAGAGACGAGACTGTTCCCCAAAAGAACCTCTCTTTTAAGAGAGCAGCACTATGTATATAGTGTTGCTTTTTTTTTGTAGTAATTTATAATTAAAAAACTACCACAGGTAAACTATTTTATGTCAATTACACATTTCCGTAATTGTGATATAAAAAATAGTTTTACATTGTAGGAAAATTAACAGACAAAAAACAACTAGAAAGCCAAATGTGCGTTTATACAACCATATTGGCGGAATAAACGCAATTAATTGCGTTTATATGTAGTTGTGGCACATTAAAACAACCCTTGGAATTTGGAATTCATATTTAAAATATTACGAGAAAATCCTGAAATAGGCACTCTCTTTATAGCGACTACTTTTACAGCAATAGGCTTTATATTTAAGACATTGATAGATACTTTTTTGGAAAGTAGGAGATATAAAAAAGAACTGAAAAAAATATATTGGACCGAACGAATTAATGCTGCTAAGAAAGCATCAGAATATTATTATGACCATCAGGAATTACTTGGTTTGATGATTCATAAAATTGACATCGTTTTGCGTCAAGACGGCCCTGGAACTCTACCTGAAACAATTCAGAATACGATAGAAGTAATATCCCAAAGAACCGTTAATCCGAATTCATTTGAACATCACCATATTCATATGTTTTATGATTTTGACACCGAAGAGTTGAATGAATTGAACACCAAATCTTTTAATATAATTCAAGAATTACAAAAAATTGAAATCTTAGAATCAGATACCACAGAAAGTATAAATATCAAATTAAATGAGGGACGGAATTTATTGACCAATTTAAAATCTAATCATCAAGAGCAAAAAAAGATTTATAAATCATACTTAAGGATGATAAACGAAGACCTCGCAGAATTTATTAAATAACGTGCCACAACAACGTGTATAATTAATTGCGGCTGAATTTCCTCTCGGAAATTCAATCTTATTAATTATCTTTCGGTTACGGCGGAAAATGACTCACGTCCTTTCCCGCAACTAATCATACACAAACACGTTGGCAACAAGCTAAAAAATGAACACTAAACCAATTGACGATATTTTACCAAGAATTGCAGATGAGTATTTGCAAAAGATTCTTGATGATTTTTCAAAAACAATTGACGAAGTAGTGAATTTTGGAACTCATATTCTTTTATGGGACGTTGAATATAAGCGAGAAGGAAAAGACAATAACATCCCTACTCTTTTCTTAAGAAACATAATTGAATTATCGGATTCTATTTCAGTTTTAACTAAAAACTCATTAATTGACCCTGCTAAAATTCAAATTAGAGCTCTTTTAGAAAATCATTTTGGATTATTATATATACTACAAAAAGATGAAAGACAAAGAGCACTTTCTTTTATGGTATGGCGAGCAATAAAAGACTTAAAATATTATAAACAATTTGTATCTGAAAATCCATCCTCAAAAGAATTTAAAGCTAAAATCCTGAAAGATGAAATGGATGTTGACATAACAAAATTCTTTGATAGACCTGATGTAATTAAGATTATTGAAGCAAAAGTAACTTTATTAAATAAACCAGAATTCAAAGAGGTTCATCAAGAATATATGAGGACTTCAAAAAAATTAAATACAAAAAATCCAAACTGGTATTCTTTGTATGATGGACCTAATAATTTTCAAGAGATGTCAAATCGTCTAAAGAAAACTGTAATTTATGAATTCCAATACCGGAAATATTCGGAAAATGTACACGTAACTGGAATTCAAAAAGGTTTTGCAAAAGCTGGAAAAGATGAAGCTCAAATAATTCAAATTAGAGATTTTGAGCATTGCAAGGATGTTTTTATTTCAACCGTGTCTTACTTGCTTGAGTGCTACGCTGAATACTTGACAAAAAGAATTCCTGAAAAACGAAATGAATTAACCGAATGGTACAAAGATTTTAAAGAACCATATAATAGAATTGTTTCGGAATCAGTAATTAATTATAAAAAATAAAGCCAGTTGCCAACACTATATATAGCAAATAGGGCGATTAGTGTTTAATCGAAAGGTCGTTGTCTATTTGCAAAGTCGCCAAATTTTTAAATTTGGCTTTTAAAAATAAAAAGATAAAAACAAAATATAAAAATTCGGCTCTGTGTTAACCCGAAAAGTTAGCTTCTTTTTATACGCAACTAATTAAGAAAATTGAATCTTGTAGAAAAGAAACTTTGATGAAAAAAATTATATTACTTGTGATAATAGGACTTTCAATTTTTGCTTGTGCAGATGACAATGAATGTTGTGTAAACGTTGATATTGGAATTGATATAAAATACTTAAATGCGGAAGGCGATAACTTATTTGAAATAGATAATGGTTATAACGAAACGAGCATTACCATTTACCATAAGATAAACGGAGAATGGAACAAATATTATAAAAGTAATTTAGACTCCCCAAAAGGAATTAAGGTTGTTAAAGGAGAAAACGGAAAAGTTTTAAATATTTCACCAAGTACAACGTTGGACGCAAACAATCTCTCAGAAACTAAAATTGAATTTTCTGACTCTGATTTCGATATTATAAAAACAGAAATTGACAAAAACAGTTCTAATACAATTGTAACAAAAGTATGGTATAATGGAAATTTAAAATGGGAAGCTAATAATAGCGAAAGAATGTTTGAAATAATTAAATAAAAACAGTTTACAGCTATGCGTATAATTCATTGCTAGTATACGCCTACTTACAAATCCCGAAGCTTTTAGACTAGCAGACTTTTTATTCTGTTTTTATTTTCTAAATTAGGTGCTTAAGCCACGCACTAACTATATACAAAAACATTGTGCATCATTTAAGTATTATATTAAAAATTAGAATTATTATTTGATGGAAGAAAAGTTAAGAGATCATATTCAAAATTTAATACCTCTTACAGATGATGAGTTTTCATTTGTTCTATCGCATTTTTCATTTGAAAAATATAAAAAAAATGATTTTCTTATTCAAGTAGAAGATAATGTAAAGTATTGTTATTTTGTTGTTTCGGGACTTTTAAAATTAGTTTACGATGACACAAATGGGAAACAGCATATTGTTTCATTTGCAATGGAAGACTGGTGGGAAAGCGACTTTTCAGCTTATTTTACACAAACTAAAGCTAAAATGTCATTACAGTGTATTGAGGACACTATGGTATTTTCTTTAAGCTTTAAAAATTATCAAAAACTATTATCTCAATTACCCAAAATGGAGCGTTTTTTTCTCCAAAAATCTAACGCAGGATACATTTCTTCACAAAATAGAATTTTATCTTTTTTAACTTCAAATGCTCAGCAAAGGTATAAACAGTTACTTAAACAATATCCTCAACTATTTCAGCGAGCTCCCAAAACTCTTTTAGCTTCATATTTAGGTGTTTCACGTGAGACACTTAGTCGGCTTTCTTCTTAACGTATTTTGTCTCTTTAAAATTGTGATGTTTATCACGCTCTAACAGTACTCTAGTTCAGAAGTTTGTAGTGTACAAAATAAAACTACAATTATGAGAAATAAAATAGTAGCAATTATATTATTAATTACTGTTTCTGCATTAGCACAAAATAAAAAAGAAGAAAAAATGGAAAAAAGAATAATTAATCCTTGGAAATGGCAGAACGAAAGAAGTTATGCACAAGCAATTGAAGTAAGAAAACCAGAAGGAACTTTGTATGTTTCTGGGCAAACAGCAATAGATGCTGATGGAAAATCTAGCACTGCAGATATGCAAACTCAATTAATTAAATCTATAGAAAATTTAGAAAAAGTGATAACGGAAGCCGGTTATGAATGTAAAAATATTGTGAGATTAAACATTTATACAACTTCATCTGAAGAGCTTTTTACCTGTTTTGATGTTTTCCAGAATTGGATTAAGAAACATAACATAAAGCAAGCAAGTACACTATTAGAAGTTAAAAGTCTTTTTGAAACTTTAAAAATAGAATTAGAAGTTACCGTGGTAAAATAATATTGGATTAAGGTACTAAAATCATAAAAAAACAAATAGCTGATAATGTGTAAAGGTAATAGCTAGTTTACGCCTATTTATGAACTCCTTAGTATATGTATTTATCTATTTTTTATGTACGATTTATTTGCTAATTTGGTACGGAAATATATAAACACTTTAAAACTAATTCTGTAATAATAAAAACCATTAAATATTTTCCAATGAAAAATATATCTATACTTGCAAGTCTTTTAGTTGCCTTAGCTTTTATTTCATGTAAAAATGATAAAAAAACAGAGAAAAATGAACTACAGGAACCAGTTAAAAAAGAAGAGACTGTTACAAAAAAGGATGTACAAACAGATAAACCAGATAATACTAATGTAAAAGAATTTTTATGGGATAATATACCTGAATCTACCCTAGATATTGGTGCGTACCCTTACATTACACCACCAAAAGGGATGATTGTAGACAAAGATGGATCTGAATCTTTTGAATTTGATAAGCTTGAGTTTTTTGATGGTAATACGTTTTTTGTACTAGACGGTAGAGTAGAGCGTATGCAAATAAAAATGGAAGGCGATAAAGAATGGCAACAATATTTATTTGATAAAAGTGTCTCTGAATATTTAAAATCTATTGGAGCAAATTTAATTTTTGAAGGACAAATTCCGTCAGAGTTAACTCAAAAATGGGGCGACAGTCCAAATGCTATTTACAAACATATGCACGAGTTTTATGGAGCAGATGTGGTAAACCATCCTGTTAGTTTTTATGTGCTTAAAACCGCAGATAAAAAAATAGCTTTTCAAGTATCCTCTAACTCCAAAACCATTTCAGTTGTAGAAAATAAAGCGTTTGTACAAACAATACAAAAAGTTACTGCAGAGGATATTTTAAAAGAAATTACAGATAAAGGTATTGCTACATTACATATTAATTTTGATACTGGTAAATCTAGAATTAAGGCAGATTCTTATGAAGTAATTAGTGAAATATCTAAAATGATGAAATCTAATCCAGAACTAAAAATTAGTATTGAAGGGCACACAGATAATGTAGGTGACGCTTCTTCTAACCTAAAACTATCTAAAAACAGAGCACAAGCCGTACTAATGGCTATTGTAGAAGAAGGTATTAATGAGACCCGTTTAAAAAGTGAAGGATTTGGACAAACAAAACCTTTAGATGATAATACTACAGAAGAGGGTAAAGCACAAAATAGAAGAGTAGAGCTAAGAAAAATATAGTATATGTAAAGTAGCCCTTTTATAGCAATTTGTAATAAGTTTTGTTAAAGGGTTATTTATAAGGAAACAGAGCCTCTGAATTTTTTATTCAGAGGCTATTGTTTTTTAATATCTTATAAATTTATTGCAACTTTATTGCATTAACAAAATACATTCTTATATTTGCAACCTTGTTGTATTAAATATAGTTTATTTTGAAATTAACGTTAAACAGGCCAGATACTTTTGGCGCACTTGCCAGTGCCTTATGCTTAGTTCATTGCTTTGCTACACCTTTTATTTTTATAGCACATAGTTGTGCTGCTGGTGGCTGTGAAACTAGTCCGGTATGGTGGCGTAGCTTAGATTATATTTTTTTAATTATTTCATTTTTTGCGGTATTGCAATCTGCAAAAAACACCTCTAAAAGTTTTATGAAACCTTTACTTTGGGCAAGCTGGTTTAGCCTGTTTTTTTTAATTGTAAACGAAAAAATACAGTTACTTTCTTTAACAGAAACCCTAACCTATATTGTAGCTATTGTACTTGCTACATTGCATATTTATAACTTAAAATATTGCC
Source organism: Cellulophaga sp. RHA_52 (assembly GCF_007827205.1). Lineage (NCBI taxonomy): Bacteria > Pseudomonadati > Bacteroidota > Flavobacteriia > Flavobacteriales > Flavobacteriaceae > Cellulophaga > Cellulophaga sp. RHA_52. The sequence goes on along the minus strand of NZ_VIRZ01000001.1, from coordinate 3,596,275 downwards.
AGTGTAAAACCAATAATTGTTGTAGTAATAATGGATAAAAATAATATCGAAACAGTAGGAGATAACCATATAGCTACAAGTGTAGATACTCCTTTGCGTAAAAATGCTTTTCTAAAGTCTGATGATGAAAAGATAAGCGCTATTCAGCATCACTTTAAAAAAATAATGGAAGAGTTAGGTTTAGATATTACAGACGATAGCTTATCTGGTACACCATATAGAGTTGCAAAAATGTATGTTAAAGAACTTTTTTATGGTTTAGATCCTAAAAACAAGCCAAAATTATCTGTTTTTGAAAACAAGTATGCTTACAATAAAATGTTGGTAGAGCAAAACATTACTATAGACTCCTCTTGTGAGCATCATTTTTTACCAATAACGGGTTTTGCACACATTGCATATGTGCCAAAAGATAAGGTTATTGGGTTATCTAAAATAAATAGGTTGGTAGATTATTATGCACACAGACCACAGGTACAAGAGCGGTTGTCTTTGCAAATATTAAAAGACCTTCAAAATACATTAGAGACACAAGATGTTATAGTTATGGTAACAGCAAAACACTTATGTGTATCATCTAGAGGCATAAAAGACAAAAATAGCTTTACCACTACAATAGAATATAGTGGTTGTTTTACCAATGAGCAAACCAGAAACGACTTTTTAAAAATAATAGAGAAAACAACGGTATAATTTTAAAAATAAAAAAAGTAATCTAAACCTTCACAATTGTATGTGTTTTTTATTTGTTACATTGGTGTACTATTAATAACAACCAACCAAACAAATTTTAAATATGAAAAATACAAGCCACTCACTATTAGTTATTCTTTTCTTTCTTATAATTGTTTCTTGTGATAAGAAAATAACGTTTGAGCAGCAAATTAGTCAAGATGTTTATCAAAAAATAGCGAGTGGGTATTGTGAAGAAGATAAAATACCAAAAGACGCAGTAATTAAAAACTTTAAGATAGGAGAAATTACGCCTATTGGAGATACAGGTATGATTGATGTTGCTTTGGAGTTTGATGTTACTGATGCAGATGGTAATGAAGAGCACATTACAGAAGCAATGCTTTATTTAGATAAAGGAAAGGATAAAAAAATGCTTGCTATTTTTTGTGAGTACGATTATAGAAAGCAGTAATACAATACCTAAACTTATAGGGCGTACTCTATTTTATAAAAATTACATATTAACAGCAATTTTTGTGTTTACCAAAATTGCTGTTTAGTATACCATACATAAACCAGTTTTGCTTATCAACTGTAATAAATACTGCTATTTATTATTTTGGTATAAATTTTTTCTCTAAACATAGTTTAAAGACTAAAAGTTTACAATAGTACCTCTACAGTATCAAATATATACCAAACCCGGTCATATATATATTCATACAACTATAACTCCTTAATTATCTGTACGTTTACTTTGTGTAAAAAAAGTAATTAATAACAGTACAAAACATAATTATAGATGAGAAGGGGATTAATGGTATTATTTTTTTTAACTCTGACCTTGTTTTCTTGCAAAGACAAGGAGATAGGTACAGAAGAGGGAATTGTAAACATTGAAAAAATTTTAGAAGAGAATTTTGATGATGATTTTGAAGTGTATCAATTGTCATTAAACGCATCTACTTTAAAAAGTAACCTAGATAACATAACAAGAGTATATAAGGTTAAGGACATTTTTTTTCAGGACAAGTTTGTTTATAATGGTTTTACAGATCCCGTAAAAAGTCCGTTTGCAAATTTATTTAAACAAAATAAACCTTTTAAAGTAGGAGATGCTAATGTATCTATTATTCCTACTAAATATAAAGAGGCTATAGCGCTTTTAAAAGAAAAAGGATTGTTTAAAGAAAAATCAGACTACATACTTAACGATTGGGTTTTTGAAGCAGATAAAAATGGAGATATTTTTTCTGAATTTGATTTGCAATATGAAGTAGGGGCTAATAAAGTTGGTAAAGTTATCACCATAATTTATGATGAGTATAGCTTTAAAGTAGATAAGAATAATGCATTAAGTTTAATAAAGTAGTAGTAAAATGAGTAAAGTAATAAAAAGTTTATGTTGTGTGTTGCTTCTAGTTTTATCTAGTTGTGGAAAAGGAACTAGTGGTACTATAGTATTAAGTACAAAAGAAGGAGTTTCAGAAATAAAAAAAATAGTAGAAGACCAATTTGGGTTAGACAAAGATGCTTACTCTTTAACTATTTCTAACAAAAGTTTAAACTCTATAGAGGTAGAGCAGGTAACTGTTATGCTAGCAGAAAAAGGTAAATCTTCTATGTGGTTTTATTCTACGTTAATGAACAAACTTTTTAAGCCCGAATCTGGAGTAAAAGAGACTGATAATACAAAAGCCGTAAAATTAAAAGATTTTAATGTAGATAATATCCTAGCAAATTATAACAAGGCAATTGTTTTAATAGAAAAAGAAACAAAAGAATTTAATAACTACAGGTTAGAAGGTAGTTATAGTATGATTGTAGATCAAAAGACAGGAAAAATAAATGAGTCTTTTAATTTATTTGCTGATAAAATCTCTACCAAAGAAAACAGTTTTTACGGCAAACGAATAGAAGATAGCAATGTGTTTAAATTTTCATTTAAAACTGATGAAAATGGTGCACTTGTAGCTACAGAAGGATTAAACGTATTTGAAAAATAAATAATAACCAACTAAATAAAATTAGAATGAAAATAGAATTGTACAAAGCAGTAGATCATCCTACAATTGAAGACGTAGAAAAAGTATAAAAAGAAAAATTAGGAGATAAGTACGAGTATAAATTGAAGAAAAAAGCAAGCTTAGCTGGTGCTATGGTTGGCGGAGCGGCTCAAGATCAAATTACCGTAATTAAAAATGCTTACCACAGAACGGTTGTTGGTTTACAAACAACATCTAGCTCATCACCATCTGTACCTAAGTACACAACTATAAACTTTTCTGAAGCTACATTAGCGGGCTGGTTAGGTTTTTTAAATAACCAATTAGGCTTTATTGGCAGAATTGTAATACGCTTAATATATGGTAGTGATTCTGAAATTTATGATGAAGTAAGAAACACTATTAAAGACAACATGAATATAGAAATAGAAGTGCATGAACCAGGTTTAGGTGCATTATTTAAAAAGAAGAAAAAGGAAGAAGCTGTAGAGGCATAGATGCTTACTTAAAACAAAAAAGTCCCTTATCTAAATTTTAGATAAGGGACTTTTTGCTTGCACAAAGTCTTTTTTTTTAAGACTTAGAAAGCACCAATAAAGTGGCTACCAGTTGTGTTAACTAGTTCTGCACCTTTTGTAACTTGGCCAGTTACAGTGTTTATAACGTATATGTTTCCGTTTTTACCAACAGGAGCTTGTGTTACGTAAATATCATCACCATCTACAACAAAACCTTGGTACTGAAATAATTCAAAATCTACTTCGTAAGGAATGTCATTTATAGTTGTTGCTGTTTTTGCATTTAAATCAACCAATGCAAAAAAGCTTTCGCCTCTACCAGAAATACCTTCTGCAGAACCATTATGGCGGTAAGCAACAACAGCTTTACCATTAGCAGCTGGTCTCCAAGCTAAAATATAAGCACCTTCTACACCTAAAGCATCATCTAAATTAAAATCATACGAATTATCATATTCATTATCTGCATCAATTTTTAAGATATGAGAACCATTAGGATCACTTTGGTTAGCTTGGTATACGCTACCATTGTATAAAAATGCATTAATACTACGGTAACCGTTTGTATTGCCATTACCGGCAGTAGAAGTAATTACGGTTGGGTTTAATAAAGATGGGTAGTCTAATACAATTGTTTTAGAACCTAAAATTTCATAATCACTGTCAGACTCTGCAGTTGCAGGGTCTACTTTACTTAAACGTGCGCCAATGTATAATTTATCTCCAGCAGCATTTAAAGTAGGCATATCTATTCTAGAAATGTAATAACCTTGCGCTTCTTCTTCTGCAGATAAAGAAATGCTTTGCTCTTCAAAGTTTTTAATAGAAGAGTTTTCTAAATCTAAAGTAACTACACCCATAGTAGCTTCAGTGCGTAAATATGTATCATCTGTGGCATCATCAGGTGTACCATTATCATCAAACTGGTGTTCTGTAGAAACATAAACAGCAGTACCTGTTTGGTCACCATCAAATAATTTTATCCATCTTGGAGCAGTACCAACATAAGGAGCAATACTAACTTCTGTACCTGTTTTGGTAAAATTTTGTCCGCCTTCTACAGTGTATTTTGTATAATTACCACCAGTATCACCAGCATAACTAATATTAAACATTGTACTACCATCTTCAGATGATTGTAACCTTGCAGTTCTGTTAGATGGCACAATAAATCCGTTATCAAAAGGAGCAATAGATACCGTTGGGTCTTTGGCATCTTCACTAGATAAAGAGTAAATTAAAGTACCACCATTACCATCTCCAGGATTGTCTCCCATTTTAGCTGCTGCAACAGTTATCCATCTGCCAGCAGTTGGATCTTCAGTATCTGTTGGTGCATCTCCGCTATCATCACTACTACAAGAAGCCAATAACCCTAATGTAGCAAAGGCTACAGCAAAAGATTTAATATGAATTAAATTACGTTTCATTTTATATAATGTTTAAAAAATTAAAATTTATTTATGGTATAATTAAGTTTAAAGTAAAAGGCTCTACCTGGTTTTTGTACCGATAAGTTGTCGTACACAGGCTCATCAAAAATGTTTTTAATATCAAAACTTGCAATCAGTTTTTTATTAGGAAAAACATAGCTAAGTCCAAAATCTTGTACCAATTGTGTAGGTACTTTAAAAAACTCGTCTCCTACAGTATTTTTACCTTGTGGTGGTAGGTAAGAGAACTCATCTGTAAAGTACATTGTATAAAAAAGGTTTAACCTAGATTTTTGTTGTATTACATTTTTAAAAGCGTAACGCACATTACCATTCATAGTAAAAAACGGAGTGTTAGGTACAGCTATGTCTATACCATTACTTTCTATATTTAGTTTAAACGTAGAGGCATTAAAATTTAGGTTAAAGTTGTTGTTAAACGTATAATTTAATTGTGCGTCTATACCTTTAGATGTTCCGCTTCCTTGGTTTACGTATACAATTAGTTCATCATCAATATTTAAAGATGTTTCTATAGGTAAGCCAATACGGTCTTTTATGTTTCTAGAAAACAAATTGGTAGCTACAGTAAAATTGTGTTTTTTAACCTGAAAAGAACCAAACCTAAACCCTAAATTGTAATTGTTACTTTGCTCTGGATTAATACTTGTGTTAGCAACTACATTGTCTCCATCATCGCCAAAAACCTCTGTTTCATTAGGTAATCTTATGGCTTTTTCTGCAGATGCTAATACGGTAATAGTAGGTGTTATGGTGTAAGATGTAGCAAAACCATAACCAGTGTGCTCTACATCACTAACAGTAATTTCATCTACAACAGTAGCATTACCATTACTATCTTCTTGTATCTCTGGATCTATATTTTCTGTTTTTTGCTGATATAGTTTACCAAACACATTTGCTTTTAACTTGTTATTTACGGCAGACAGCTCATAACTTAAAGAGTATATGTTTTTATGTAAATTTCTTGTGCCTTTAAATGTGTTTTCTAAAACAGACCTTAGCTCGTCACTATCTTCTCTATCAATTCCACTATAAATATGATTGGCAACTATTTTGTTATTCTTATTAATAGCGTAAGATATACCTGTTCTAATAGAAGAAACATCTCTTTTAATTTTAGCTAAAGTTGGTCCGCCTTCTTGCTGAGATCTCCAAGTATATTGGTATTCATCTCCTCTAAAATCAATTGCTCTATCTCCGTTCCAACTATAGGCCCAAGAAACAGTGTCATTAACAGTACGGTTTCTTTTACCATAAACACCGTTTATTGTAACACCTAATCCTTTGGTAAAAAGATCATTTTTTTTGTAAATAAAATTAGCCAGTAATGCATTAGACTCTAAAAACCTGTCTTTATATGGCGTAATTGTCATAAAAGCACCATGCTGTACCTCTTTATAATCATCAGATCCGGTAACACCAACCAAAAACTGATCTGCCCATTTTACATTTGTATATCCAATTTGTGCCATACCACCAGTAGAGCGGTAAGCATCATTAAACCTACGAGCTGTTATAGGGGTTTGTACACCACCTAAACCAGTAACAACTACACTTCTTCCAGATACTTTATAGTCGTTATCTGAGTAATTGTGAAAAAGAGAAGTTTTTACAGTAAAACCACTATTGTTAGACCTGTACAAACCATTAACACTAGCTTGTAAGGTGTTAAAAGACCCGTAAGATACAGATGCATTTAAATTAGTTTTAGCATTATCTTTTAGTACAACATTAATTGCACCACCCAAGGCATCATCTGCCAAATGGCCAGGGACAACACCTTTGTATACTTCTATATTTTTTATCATAGAAGGTGGTATGCTATTTAAGTTAAATGAAGAACCATACATAGAACTAGGAATACCGTCTATAAAAATACGTACAGCACTACCAGATAATCCGTTTAGACTATAGCTAACGTCTGACCCTAAACCACCATTTTGTCTTATTTTTACACCAACAGTAGTGTTAAGTAGCTCATTTGTTTGTATGTTTCTAATACTTGCTTCTTCAGTTTTTACTACGTTTACAGCAAAACCTTGAGTTTCTATTTGGGTTTCTTTTGTTTTACCGTTTAGTAACACCTCATTTAGCTCATTGTCTTCATTATAACTAAGTGTATGTTTAATTTTTGTGTTTTTTTTAGATACCTTAACCGTAATATATTCAATGTCTTTACCGTAGTATTTTATTGCAATTTTATGAGTTCCGTAACCAAGGTTGTTTAGTGTAAAGTATCCCTTGCTGTTTGTATAAGAGTGCTGAATTGGTTTTTCTGTAAAAACAGATGCTTCTGCAACCGGTATACCATTTTTAAAATAAATAACTCCAGATATAGTACCTGTTTCAATTTCTTCAGATGCTTGTGAAAAAACCGGAAAAGTTAATAGCAGGCTTAAAACTGATACTATTTTTAACATAGAATTAAATTATTTTTTATATTTATTAAGACTTAGTCTAAATTAATTTAGATTTGCAAATCTAAGTTTAGGACAACTGAAACAACTAACGTAAAAGGAAGTTTTAACAACGTATTAAGAAATAATGAGTGTAGAGTTAAAAAGCTTTTCTTCTTTTATTAATTTTAATTGTAGCACTGTAAAAGCTACCCAAGATAAAATTAGTTTAAAGGGGACCAACATAGTAAGTAATGTACACAACCAAGTAGATGAAGAGGTCTTAGTGTGTAATAGTACTATAGTTGTAGCTAATAAAAACACTGTAACAGAAATAGGGTTTAATGTAGATGTTACTAGTGATGTTAGATTTGTAAAGTTGCATTTTTCATTGCGAGGTAATTATTTACACTCTTGTACCAATACAACCAATTTTAAGGTAAATGTGCCAGAAGGGTGTTGTAATATGTTTTTTGTGCCAGTTTTACCAACAGTAGAAACGTATACAGGTAGGCACCATAAAACTTTAGAAGTATATATTACACCGCAAGAATTGGCAAAAATTGTAGGTGCTGAATTTGGGACAGATTTAAAACAGTTTTTTTCTAAAATTACCGCCCTAGAGCCAGCAGCTTATTATAAAAAAAGTAAACAAATACCTTTAAAATTTAAAAACCAGATTAACGAAATTTTACAGTGTAAATACACTGGTAGTTTAAAAGACAATTATTTAAAAAGCAGGCTTATAGTTTTACTAATAGATTTTTTAATGAAAACAGCAAAACCTGTGGCAGAAGAGGCAATTATAGCTGAGCAAGATTATTTAGCACTGGTAAAAGTAGAGGCGTATTGTAACCAAAACTTAAAGAAAAAACTAACTATTAATCATTTATCGCTTATTGCTGGTTTTAATACAACAAAGTTAAAACGCGACTTTAAAAAGGTATATAAAACCACCATTTTTAAACACATAACCCAACTAAGAATGCAAAAAGCAAAAGAGCTTATACAGGAAAAAGGCTTGTCTATTGCTGAGGTTTCTTATGAAGTTGGCTACTCTAACCCACAGCATTTTACGGCAGCTTTTAAAAAAACAATTGGCTACTTACCAAGTAAACTAATTAAATAACCACTAATTCACCAATTCCTGTTCTTCTTTTAATCTAAAGCAACGTTCTTCTCCTAAGTAATTAGGGTCTCCGTGTTTTTCAGACCAAAAGCCGTCTAAAATATCTTTGCTAATACATTTGTATACCACAACACCCTTGTACGTAGCATTATCTTCTCCTTTATAATTAAAATTAATTACTAAAATATTGTCTTTAAAAAAGCCTGTACCTAATTGGTATTGTTCATTACCTATTAACCATTTTGCTTTTATACGCTTATTTGTATCTAAAGCTAAAACTAACGTGCCTTTGTAAGTTGTTTTTTCGGCATTTTGGTTGTTTCCCATAATAGCATAGGTGCCAGGCAAGTCTTCAATGTGCATAGGTATAGTAATTTAATTTTGTAGTAGCTGTTGGTTGCATACAAATGTAAACACTTAAAAGTTATAGTGTACTTAACTGCTGTAATCTTCCTTGTAAAATTGTTAAATAAAAAATCTATTTTTAATCATTCTAAATAAAAATAGTTCTTATATTTGCGCTTTATCAATACTAAGTCTAAATAAACAAATAAGCTTTATTTATTATAAATACACTTTATTATGAAAAAAATAACAACACTTGTTTTACTACTGTTTGTAGGTACTATTGCCGCACAAGACGCAAATGTTTTTTGGTCTCGTGGTTTTTTTAAGCCAAATACTACAGTTAAAGATATACAAGCAAAAGAAGCTGCAGGTAACAGTGCAACGGCATTAAGCTCTAATAATTTTGATGCTACTACAAATGCTATTTTAGCAAATGCATCTACAGAGGTTGTAGACTACTTGTTAAGTTTAAAAGGTAATGATGTAAATAAGGTTACCCATGACGGACGTACTTACCTTTTTTGGGCAGCTATGAAGGGTAATTTACCATTAATGAAAAAGCTAATTAAGCTAGGTGCAAAAACAGATGTTGTAGATGATAAAGGAAGTTCTGTATTACTTTTTGCTGCTGGTGGCGGACAAACTAATCCAGAATTATACGATTTGTTATTGGCAAACGGTGCTAAAATAACAGAAACTACGCCTAAAGGTGCCAACGCTATTTTAAAATTAGTTGGTGGTGCTAAAGACCTTAAAGATTTAAACTACTTTTTAGAAAAAGGGTTAGACTTAAACCACACAGATAAGGATGGACACAATGCTGTAGATTATGCAGCACGTTCTGGTAACCAAACAATTATAGCACAGTTGGTTAAAAAAGGAGTTGCTTATAAAGATACTAATGCAGATGGTAGCAATGCTATTTTAGTAGCGTCAGAAGGTGGTAGAGGTCCTGGTAATAGCTTAGCGTTTTTTAAGTATTTAGAAGGTTTAGGTATAAACCCAAATGTTACAGATAATAATGGTGTTACACCAATACATAATTTGGCTAGCAGAAATAAAGACAATGTTATTTTTAATTACTTTATAAACAAAGGTGTTACTACAACAAAAGCAGATGCTAAAGGAAATACTCCGTTAATGAATGCTGCTGGGCGTAACAGTTTAGAGGTTGTAAAGTTTTTTGAGGTTAAAAATTTAGATGCTAAAAATAAAGATGGCAAAACAGCATTAACTAATGCGGTAGCATATAATAGTGCAGATGTTGTTACTTATTTAATAAACAAAGGAGCTGCTATTGATGTGGTAGATACAAAAGGAAACAATTTGGCATACTACTTGGTTAACTCTTACTCTAAAAGAAATAAAAAAGCGTTTACAGAAAAATGGAACTTGTTAACTGCTAAAGGTTTAAATATGACACACGTACAAGAGGGTAAAAATAATATTTTACACTTGGCTGTAGCTAAAAATAATAAAGACTTATTAGCTAAAATAGCACCATTAAATATTGATGTAAATGCTAAAAATGCAAACGGATTAACACCTTTACATTTGGCTGCTATGACAACTAATAATGTAGACTTAATTAAGTATTTAATTAGTGTTGGAGCTAAAAAAGACGCTGTAACAGAGTTTGAAGAAACGGTTTATGACTTAGCTTCTGAAAACGAACTTTTGAATAAAAATAAAATTGAATTTTTAAAATAATAGAAAATGAAATTTAAAGTAGTAATTATAGCAATAGTAGGTTTGTTTACTATGGCAGCTTTTACAACGGCTCCTAAAACTAGCCAATACAAATGTATGATTCAGTTAAAAAATTATGAGGGTGAAGGTGCTTACGTTGTGGTATCTTTATTAGATGCTGAAGGTAAATACGTAGAGACATTAAATGTTTTGGGAGACGACCCAGAGTGGTACCATGATTTAACCAAATGGTACAGCTTTTTTGAAAATAAGAAACCAAGTATTGATGCCATAACAGGTGCTACAATTAGTGGTGGTGAACGTGCTATAAAAGTTATTAAAATTGATGACGATAAAATAGACAGTGGCTATAAAATTAGGTTTGAAACTGCTGTAGAAGATCAAAAATATGTTGAGGACGATGTAACTTTTGAGCTTACTTCTGCAAGCGTAAATAGCAAAGTAGATGGTACTGGTTACATCCGTTACATACGTATGTTACCACAGAAATAATTAATTTATGACATTATCAGTATGGAGATACAGCCACCTTGTGTTGGCTGTATCTTCTTCTATTTTTATTTTATTGGCAGCCGTAACAGGTTCTGTTTTAGCGTTAGAGCCAATTAGCAATCGTATACAGCCATACACTACAGGCGATTTAGACCAAATTACTGTTGCAGAATTTACACATACACTACAGCAAAAGTATGCAGAGGTTATTTCTGTAGAAATAGATAAAAATAGCTGGGTTACAGCATCTGTTATTACCAAAGATGGTGCAGATAAAATAATATACATAGACCCTAAAACAGGAGATAGTTTAGGTACACCTAAAGAAACTAGCCCTGTGTTTAAATTTGCAACTACCTTACACCGTTCCTTATTTTTAAAAGGCATTGGTAGGTTTTTTGTAGGCTTGTCTTCATTATTACTTTGTTTAATAAGTATTAGCGGTATTTTTTTAATCTTAAAAAAGCAAGGTGGTGTTAAAGGTTTTTTTAAACCAATAGTTAAAGAAAGCTTTAATCCGTATTACCATACGGTTTTTGGTAAATGGTTGCTTATTCCTATTTTAATAGTAACGCTAACAGGCGTGTATTTGTCTTTAGAACAGTTTTCTATAATACCGTCTGCAAAAATTGTACACCAAGAAGATACCTTGTTTGCAGAAGAACCAGTTATTCCTGTATCTGAGTTTAAGGTTTTTAAAAATATAAAATTATCAGAAGTTCGTAAAATAGAGTACCCTTTTGCACCTTTTCCAGAGAGTTACTTTTTAGTGCAGTTAACAAATAAAGAGTATTTAATAAACCAATTTAATGGAGATATAGTTAGTCAGGTTAACTATCCGTTTTATGTAATATTAACTTATTACAGTACACTTTTTCATACAGGGCAGGGGAGTATAGTATGGAGTATAGTTTTGTTATTAGCCTCTATTGGTATTTTATTTTTTATGTATTCTGGCTTTAGCATTACACTAAAACGCAGAAAATCTAGAATAAAAAACAAGTATAAAAAAGACAATTGCGATTATGTAATTCTTATTGGGTCTGAAAACGGAAACACCTTTTATTTTGCCAACGCATTATACTCAGAGTTACTACGTTTGGGTAAAAAAGCATATTTGGCAGAACTAAACAGCTACAAAAGCTATAAAAATATGCAGCATTTGGTGGTAATGACCTCTACTTATGGCACAGGAGAAGCGCCAACAAATGCTAAAAAGTTTAAAGCACTTTTAAATACGCACCAACAAGGCGCAAAGTTTAACTACTCGGTTGTAGGTTTTGGATCATTAGCATACCCAGACTATTGCAAGTTTGCTTATGATGTAGATACTATGTTACAAGCGCACCCAAACAATAACCGTTTGGCAGATGTGTTTACCATAAACAACCAAAGTTTAGAATCTTTTAACCAGTGGTTGTTAGCGTGGAGCAAGCAAGAAAATTTAAACATAAGTTTACCAAAAGCTATTGGTAGTAAAAAGAAACGTAAAACCTATGCTTTTACTGTAACCAAACACACCAAGGCAGAAAATAATCCGGACGACACTTTTTGTATATACCTAAAACCAGTAGAAAAAGTAAAGTTTACCTCCGGAGATTTACTCTCTATTTTGGGCGAAAAAGACCAGAGAGAACGTTTGTACTCCATTGGTAAGTGGAATAAAAACGAGCTTGTTATAAGCGTTAAACGTCACCAAAAAGGCAGTGTGTCTAATAGGCTACAAAACCTTGCTGTGGGCAACAAAATAAGCTGTGGTATAGTAAAAAACAAAGCATTTCATTTGCCTAAAAAAGCAAAAGAAGCCTTGTTAATAGCAACTGGTACAGGTATTGGCCCTTATTTAGGGATGATACGCCAAAACACTGCACACAAAAAATTACACCTGTATTGGGGTGGGCGTACAGCAGCATCTTTTGAGCTGTACAAAAACCAATTAGAAACACAGCAACAAGCAGGTAACCTAACCTCTTTACATTTGGCATTGTCTAGAGAACAAGCTCAAAAAATATACGTGCAAAACCTGTTAGCGGCAAACGGTAAAGAAGTTGCCCAACTTATAAAAAGCAAAGGTTATATTTTAATTTGCGGCTCTATAGGTATGCAAAAAGAGGTTACTACGGTTTTAGATACCATTTGTAAAAACCACCTAAAAAAGCCACTGAGTTACTACCAAAACAAAGGTTATATTTTAATGGACTGCTACTAAAAACAAACTAAAACCCGTAACTGTATGTTATGGGTTTTTTTGTGCCATTTATACTATTTTTTAACCCAATTACACATTTCCGTATTTGTACTACAAAAAATGTTTCTATATTGTAGGAAAAAGTAATTATTGTATTTATACCACCAATATGGCAGAATAAACGCAATTAATTGTGGTTACTAACTAGTTGGCAACAATATGAAAACCAAAAACATTGAAATTTAAAACAACATTTTTCATATCATTATTTTTATGCTTCTTTTCGGTATATGGACAACGGACTTTAACCGGAAAAACTATAAACCAGTTTTTTGAAAGTGCCATAGGAATCACAATATTCGACAAAGACACAATCAAAATCGGACAATCTGACTTGAATGGGTATTTCGAAATTAAATTACCTCAAGAAACGGATAAATTGATTTTTGCTGGAGTTGGCTATGAATGGGCAACAATTAAAGTTTCAAAAAAATGTAAAAATCTAGAGATAATTCTGTTTATGGCTTCAACTTATGATTTTATGTCACCTAAAAAAGTTGACAGACTTCGTAAAAAAGGGTTTGATAAATTACCCGAGTTACACTCTCAAGCATACCAAAATGGACTTTTTAAAACCGAAAAATCTTGTGTCATTAGAAAGTTTGAACTAGACTTCCCAAATCTTGACGAAATACGAAGACAAGATAAATTGAGAAAGAAACAGATTAAAACAAAATTTAAAGAACTGAAAATAGGAGATATTATAAAAGTTCCGTACAATGTAATTCAAAGACATAATGGTACAGACATTACAACTTTGAATCCATATTCTTATACTTTTGATGGCGAAAACTTTGATTGTATTATCAAAGGAGTAATAACTAAGAAAAATAAACGTAAGGGCGGATATAATCTAGTATACAGAGTTATTGATTATCCTGATTACAATTACGATAATATGGTTATTAATGAACCATATTATCCTAGTCAGAAATTGAAAATTGGAGAAACAATTAAGTTTAATATAAAATATTCTAAGGTGCTAAAAAACAAATAAATACAGTTGCCAACACCGTATAAAAATAATTGCGGTTTAGTGCTTAATCAAAGGTCGTTGCGTGTTTGTAACGTCTGATTTTCCTTCGGAAAATCCTCGCATACAAACCCGCAACTATTCTTATACATAAACGTTAGAGCAAATATGATAAAATAATGCAAAATAACAGCTATCATATAATTTTTGAAAGAAGTTATTATTTACCGACTAATGATTTCGGACAAAGAAATAATAAGCATCCTACTTGGGGTTTTGAGCCACTAGAAAATTCCAATCTGAAATTTGGCGGAGTATTGAAAAATGGAATAAACCATCTGATTTCTTTTGATAAAAATTTCCTTGTTAACGGAATAGAACTTAAAGGTCAAATATTCGGACTCAACTTTGAAGATTTTTTCAATGCACAAATAAATGGTCCTTATCTATTTTATAAACATTCAGAAAATGGAGAAATTGAAAGGTTAAATGAAAACATTCCTATAGAATTCGAATATTGTAATCAACCTCTTAAGGAAACGAATATAAAACTTGCTCTGACTCCTCTTTCTTTTAAAAATCAAGAATGGGAAGGGAATTGTAATAAAATTGGAGGAAAACCTATCTGGATTCAAGAACCTGAAAATATATGCTGTCCAAAATGTAATAATAAAATGACTTTTATATTTCAACTAGATAGCGGACTCCCGGATTTGAATCCAATTAATGGCAATGAAATAATGTTTGGTAATGACGGAATTTGTTACGCTTTTTGGTGTAATCAACATAAAATTAGCGGATATTTATGGCAATGCACTTAAATAAATACTGGCTATAACAAAGTACTGTGGTAAAAAAATAAGTAAAAACCACCTAAAAATACCACTGAGTTATTACCAAAACAAAGGCCGTATTTTAATGGACTGCTACTAAAAACAAACTAAACCCATAACTGTATGTTGCGGGTTTTTTTGTGCCATTTATACTCTTTTTTTAATCCAATTACACATTTCCGTAATTGTACTATAAAAAATGGTTTTATATTGTAGGAAAAATGTAATTATTGCGTTTATACCACCAGTATGGCTGAATAACGGCAATTAATTGCGGTTACTAACTAGTTGTGCTTAATTATGACGAAACCAACAAACAATACCATAAATGAAGATATGACGAACACCTGTTTCTTCTGCTCTGAATCTATTTCTGGAAAAAAAACTCAAGAACATATAATTCCAAATAGCTTATTAGGAAAATTAGGGATTAAAGAAGAAACTGTAACAGGAAAAGGAGTATTTCAATATAGTCGAATAAAAGTACCAGCACATAGTTCTTGCAATAGTGGTTTCGGAAGTAAATATGAAGACAGAATAATAAAACGACTAGAAGAACCTGAACAATTATTTAAAGATTTAAAAGCTGAGGAATCTGGTATATCTATTATTTACGGTCCAAATGAATCTATTACTGCACTTGTTTCTACTTGGCTATCTAAAATTTATTATGGGCTATTTTATAATGATTACCTTAAAGTTAATGATAGTGAGCACAAAAAAGTAGCTCAAAAGATAATTTACAATGATAACTTTAGAATGATTCAAGGTGCCTACAAAGATGGTGTTGGGTTTAGTTTGCCATCAAGCCTCTATGTTTTTGAATCTGAAAAAGACTTCTTTGATTTAAGAACGTTTGTTTACCCTAAAATGATAATGATTAAAGTCAGAAAATTAGTATTTATACTATTAATTGGAGACGGATTTTTGACAAAAAACTATCTCAACGAAGACCTACTTTCAAGTTTTAGAGAAAAACTATTATTGGAGGAAAAAGTAAATGATAAATTTCCTCTTCATCTGTATGCATTATCTGAAATAATGGCTTTAAGAATGTGTATTCCAAAAACACCATCATTTGTCTATTCAAATAAAGAGATTATGAATATGAGTCTATTGACTGGAGTTTCGAACCCAGAGGAATATTATAAAGTTGATGAGGAATTAATCGAAAAAAAGCGAAATGAAATTCTAGTTGATTTAGGTGTGAAAATAGAATAACTAAGCACAACAATGGCTATAATTAATACGGGTTTTGATGCTTAACCCAAAGTTTAGAGCTTTTAACCAAGTCCGCCAAATCTTATGGATTTAGCTTTAGAACAGAAAAATTAAATCAAAACAATAAGCTTTAGCTTCGTGCGCAGACGGAAACGAAAAGTTTCCTTGCCTCTGCACTACGCTTAGCCGCGCCGTTGTGTGCAATTTGGCTACGTTACCAAGATTTGGTATTTTTGAGTAAAATTATAGTCATAATGGGAAAAAACACATCAATATCACTCGGAAATCATTTTGAGGAATTTATTAGAGAAGAAGTAAACTCTGGAAGATATGGTTCGGTTAGCGAAGTAATTCGTTCCGCATTACGTTTGTTAGAACGTGAAGAAAAAAAGGAAAGAGAATTGATTAAAGCTCTCGAAGTTGGAGAAAATAGCGGATTTGTTGAAAATTTTGACCCAAAACAACATCTGAAAGAATTACATCGTAAACACTTATGAGTAAAAACAAATATCGCATAAGCCAACAAGCGATTGAGGATTTAGATAAAATTTGGGTTTACACCCTAAATAAATGGTCTAAAGAACAAGCTGACAGATATTACGATTTAATAATAGCGGAAATTGAATTTATTGCGGACAACTATCTGATTGGAAAATCCGCAGAGCAGACTCGAAAAAACTATCGAGTTACTAAAATCAAATCCCATCTGATTTTTTACAGAAAAGTAGATAATGAGATTGTGGAAATCGTCAGAGTATTGCATCAAAGAATAGACATTAAAAAACGACTGAAATAAAAACTGTACACAACAAAGTACTGTGGTAAAAAAAAGTAAAAACTCATTAACTTTTCACTAAAACACTTCTGTAATTGCACTAAAAAAATATTTTTATCTTGTAGGAAAAATGTAATTATTGTGTTTATACCACCAATATGGCTGAATAAACGCAATTAATTGCTGTTACTAACTAGTTAGGCACAATTAGAAAATGAAGTATTACTCACTTAAGATAAAATCTTTTAATCCTGAAATCAAAGATGAATTATCTGATGGACCAAAAATCTACCCAAGTGCTAACGGAGAAAAAATATCGAATAGTAATGGATACTTGAGTGTTGGAGGGAAATTTGGAAAGATATTTTTTGAAAAAACTGTTGATGACGCCCCAATTTTTGATTATTTCTATTTATATAACTTAACCTATCAAAAAGAATACGACTGGATTCTTTTAGATGCATATAGTTACATTGGTCAAAACGTTCCTTCTTGTAGAGGGTTTTTAGTTTCTGAAAAGTTAAAAAGATTATTAGAAAAATTTGATATTTCTGAGCCATTTCGGTTCTACGAAAGCCGATTGATGTTTAAAGGTAAAAAATTAAAATATTATATTTTTCATCTTGCGCAAAATGAATGGGAGAATTTAATTTTTAATGAATGTGAATATTTTGAAATAAATTCTAGTGATTCATTAAAAAAAATACCTCTCCAAATTTCTAATTCTAAAGAATTCAAAGCATTATTTAAGCAATACAAAGGCAAAACTTCTAAACTTAATTGGAAGTTGACTATTAAGAACTATTCAGACATCTTCTATATGCCCTTTATTGAAAAGGGTGGCTACATAATCTCAGAAACTCTTAAAAATGAAATTATCAAAAATGACTTAATAGACTTTGAAATTGAAGAATTAGAAAATGTTAAATTTAAAATAAAAAGTGCCTAACAATGGCTATAATTAATACGGTTTTTGGTGCTCAACCCAAAGTTTAGTGCATTTAACCAAGCCCGCCAAATCTTTTGATTTGGCTTTTAAAATGAATAAGATAAAAACAAAATAAAAAGATTTGGCTAAGTGCGTAACCGAAAGGTCACTATTTTTAACTTCCGTACTAACCATAGCCGAGACGTTATAAACAAAACCTTAAAAACCGAGATGATAAAACAAAAATTCCTAAATTTAATTAGAAAATATTCTTCTAATGAAGATTATAATTTGGAATGTTGGATCGAAATTGAGGACAATTATTTGTCTAAATCTCGTCATTATCATAATCTTGAGCATTTAGATAATATGATTTCGGAATTAAGTAAAATTCAATCAGAAGTTAAAGATTTAGACTGCTTATTATTTGCCATCTATTATCATGACATTATTTACAAACCAACTAAAAGCGATAATGAACATCAAAGTGCTTTAAGGTTTGAAAATAGAATTGCTAAAACTTCATTTAACAAATTGAGTAAATGTATAGCGCAAATTGAGGCAACAAAAGAACATAAATTATCAGATGACAATGATACAAACATACTTTTAGATTTAGATCTTTCAGTATTAGGTAAAAGTACTGAAGAGTATAAAAAATATAGTGAGAACATCAGAAAAGAATATAGAATCTACCCAGATTTTATGTATAGGAAAGGAAGAAAAAAAGTACTTAAAAGCATTTTGGAATTGGATTTTATTTATAAAACAGATTATTTCAAACAACTTTATGAAAAACAAGCAAAAAAGAACTTAACGCTTGAATTAAATCAATTTTTAAAAGCAAAACCTAAATAGCTAAAGTAAAAGACTTTAAATTAAGTGAAGAAGCAATATTGGTGCTTTAAAAAAATAAAAAAAATGACATCTACAATTTTGACCTTTCAAATAAAAAACTAGAATAATTATTATTACTATAAACGTAAAACATACTTAAATTGTAGTATTTGGCACAAAAAAACAATGATATAAAAGCAATGATTACACTAAATAAAACAATAGCATATTCTAAAAATTGGAAACATACTTTTATGATTGCGTTATTGCTAGGAACATTTGTTTCAATTTTATTGATAGCCTTAGAACCCTTTGATAGTAATAACGAGTTTTCATACAAATATTTAATTCTTTCTGGTTATGCATTTTGCCTAATAATACCTATACTGCTTGTTCATCCTATTGAAAATTACTTTTATAAAAATCAAACAAAACGATGGTTTGTATTAAATGAGTGTTTGTATATTATTGCAACTGCCTTTATTGTATTTCTTTTCGCTTTTTTTTATCACTTTTATGTAGTTAGTGGTTTATCTTCATTTACGTCTAAATTAATATGGGGTTTTATAAAATCGTTTGGAATACCATTTACACCTATTGTGGTTCCTTTTTGGCTTTATTTGCGCTCTAAATTTGGCTCTATAGAGGTTCCTTTGTATAATAAAGAAAATACTAAAATAAATAAAACCATAACTATTGTTGGCAATAATAAGTCTGAAACCTTAACCATTTTTGAATCGGATTTTATTTTTGCAAAAGCGCAACAAAATTATGTAGATGTATACTACAACACAGAAAACGGAATGGAGCAAAAAACTTTTAGGAACACACTCTCTAATATAATGAAACAGCTTCCTAAAGCCTGGCAAGTGCACCGTTCTTACTTGGTTAATTTAGATTATCTAAAAACTGTAGAGGGCAATGCTAGAAAGCGTTTTATAAGAATATCTGCAACCGAGGAAACAATACCAATTTCTCAAATTTACTATGAAGCCTTAAAAAAAAGGCTTTCAAATTCGTCCCAACAGCTTCAAAATTAGCCCAGGCCATTCAAATTTAACCCAAAAACTTCAAGTTAATCACACTCTTTTTTTTCTATTGTTTTTATGTTTTCTCTTTGTTGAGAACTTAAAAAACAAACAAATGAAAACTCGTATACTTTTTATCCTAGCCATTTCAATACTATCTTTAACAAGTTGTTCTTCTGGTAAATATGTAAACTATTTAAAAAATAATACAGAGGTAGTTAAAATGAAAGATTCACTTCAGTTTAATTCACTAGATGAAGATTTTTACAAAAACAAACTCTTTTTAGTTGGTGAAGTACACGAGGTTGAAACATCTCCAAGAATTGATTTTGCATTATTTAATCAACTTAATGAAAAAATAAAAATTGATGTTTACTTGGCGGAAATGGACATTACCCAAGGATATTATTTACAAGAATATATAAAAGGTTCTAATGAATTAGAGCTTAAAAACATACTTAAAAAATGGCCAGTTTACATAGGAAGCATTTCTAAGCAATACAGAAATAAATGGAAAAATATGAGAACATATTATGCTCAACTCCCAGAGACCTCTAAATTTAAACTAGTAGGAATTGATAGAATTGTGGACTTTGAACTAACTCAAAAACTATTAAAAGAAAAGCTACCTAAAAAATATCATAGAGAGATTCCTAACACTAAAGATTCTTTAATTTTTTGGTCTAAAAATAAGCTCAATGCTATTCTAGAAAAAGAGAAAACACAACTAGATAAAAACACATTTAATTTACTAGAAAATATAGAATACAACATTTCTAATTATGGTAAAACAAGAAGCAGGGATAAGTTTATGTATCAAAACTTTAAAAGATTATATGCACAAAATGAATGGGGAAATAAGAATATTTATGCCGGATTTGGTTTTTCTCATACACTACAAGCTTATAATTATACTTTTGCAGGACGAATTAAGAAAGACACTACATTACCATACGCAAACAAAATGGTTAGCCTAAATACAATGTATGTAGACTCTAAATTAACTGTAGATAGCAGAGCGTTACCAAAGTTTATGCAAGACAAAGGCAAAGCGTTTACAAAATTTAATTATTCACAAGACAGTAGGCTTTTTATGTATATAAAAGGTATTGCAGACTATAAAAAAGTAACCGTACCAAATACAATAAGTTTGCTTAAACTAGATGCAGAGGGATCACCTTACTTAAACTCTACAAGAGGTACTAAAGTAAAAAACCTTATACCTATTTGGGATGCTTATGATATTATTGATGGTACATCTACTACAGACTATGCGCAATATATATTATTTGTTCGTAATGCAGATTGGATTCAGCCAGATTTAAAATAACCTATATTAAAAATGTATAAAAAAAATAGTATTTTTAGCTTGGTACTATACCATTTAAATTAAGTATTTAATTAGAGCATTAATTATGGAAAAAAAGAAATTACCCAACAGTAAATTAATTTATCTTTTAGCAATGTTAAGTTGTTTTCTATTTTGTTTTGGTGGTTTTTCAATCCTATTTGCTTTAATTTCATATTTTCTTGCTAAAAAATCTGAGCGTATTTACAGAGAAAACCAAGACGAATACCATAATATTAAGAGTGTAAAAAAAGGGAAAGTAATTGCTATTATAGGTATAGTTTTAAATTTAATTATTTTGGGTATTACTATCTGGACCTTAGCAACCATTGGTTGGGACAGTTGGTCTGATGAGTTTGTAAGAAGATGGAACGCTGGTGTGGAAAGTAATAGTTATTAATATACAATAATTTATTCTGCCTTTAAATTAAATAAATGTATTTAAAGATTAACGATAAGCAAGTATAAAAAGAAGACTTAATTAAGTTAATATCTAAAAATAAATTACAACAAAGGCTAAACGTATTGCAAATTTTAGGATAAAATTTAATTTGAATGTAAAAAGGATAAAATAACAAATACTAATAATAGAATTATGTTAACAGCTATTAATCCCAAATTACCAATGCGTAACAAAAAAGTTACAAGAGAGTTTTATTTAAATAAATTGGGATTTGAACAAATTGGTGATTATGATGGGTATTTAATGCTACGAAAAGATAAGATAGAAATTCATTTTTTTGAATTTAAGGAGCTTAACCCAAAAACAAACTATGGGCAAGTATACATTAGAACTGACAATATTGAAGATTTTTACCAAATGTTGTTAGAAAAAAAAACAAATATTCACCCAAACGGACCATTAGAAGCTAAACCTTGGGGACAAAAAGAATTTTCTGTGCTAGACCCAGATACTAATTTGCTGACATTTGGCCAAAGTATTTAAAATTAATATTCAATTGACAACTATAGTCAATTATTGGCTAGTAAGCTATAATAAAGAATATGCTTTTACAATGGTTAAACATTCAGGTATTTTACATCTAAAAGGTTTTAGTATATTTATTGATTAATCAACATTTATTTGATGAAAAAATATGTATTTAGAGATTCAGTTGGCTATTTAACTACCACCATCTCTAGAATTTTACAGCAAAAATTACAGGCTAGGTTTAAAAATACTGGCTTAAATGCAACTCCAGAACAATGGCGGTTGTTAGTAGTATTATCTAATGAAGGAGAAATGAACCAGAGTCAGCTTGCAGAATTACAACATAAAGACAGAGCAGCAATAAAACGATTAATTGATCATTTAGAAGCCAAGGATTTGGTTATTAGAAAATCTGGTAAAGATTCTAGGTCGTACACTATATCGTTAACTAAAAACGGGAAAAAAGTTGTAAAGGTGTTTACAGAAGCCTCTAAAGAAACTGTAACCGAAGCTCAAAGCTGTTTAACAGCAGAAGAAGCTAAGACTTTAAATTTATTATTAAATAAACTTTTAGATAATATTAGCTAAAAAAAAACATACAAAATGTTGATTAATCAACATTAAAATAAATTTTAAACAATGAAAAAAATAAAAAATAAGAAAGGAAGTATCTCAAAACTACGTGTATTTTTAGACATATTTTTCTTTGTCTTAATGGTTTTAGTACTTGTACCACAGAGTACAGGAATTGCTTTGCATGAATGGTTGAGTTTTGTAATTACAATACCTTTCTTTTTACACTTACTCTTAAATTGGAATTGGATTGTTACCAACTCTAAAAAGCTCTTTAGTAGAAAAATTAAGTTTGATTACGTTTTTAATTGGCTTTTGTATATCGTAATGCTTCTGGTTACAGTTTCAGGTATAGTTATTTCAGAAGCAGCTTTGCCATCAATAGGAATTAATTTTACGATAACACCTTTCTGGACAATGCTTCATAATGCTTCTGCAACTTTAATTATAGTTTTACTTGGTATTCATTTGGCTTTACATTGGAAATGGATTGTTGCTACAATTAAAAAACTACATTTAGTAGCAGATTTTCATCACACAAAACAACTTTTAAAAATTATTAAAAACCAAAGGTTAGAACTCTTTATATTATTAGTTGTAAGCGTTATTATATCATTAGGTATTTGGCTTGTAGAATTTACCAACTGGGCAGAAAATATAAATTTAAACAATGTTAAAAATAAAGTTGAAAGCTCTAAAAAGTTCCCTAAGCAATGGTTAATATATGTGCTGCCATTACTAAAAGTTAGTGTTTTTTTATGTGTACCAGCTTTAATAACAGGACTAATTGTTAGGTTAAAAAAGACTAAAAAATAACGATTATGGCATTCGTAGAAAATATCATTAAAAAAATTATGGATAAAGGAGAAATTTTATCCAAAATAAAATTAACAGAAAATGTATACCATATTGTAATTAAAAGTGATGCTATAAAAACAATAGATTTTGTGCCAGGTTGCTTTATACGTTTAGGAGTAGGTTTGGGTAAAGAACTTAGTTTAAAAAAAGATATGGTAAGAAGCTATTCTATTTGGGATATAAACAAGGATAAAAACACTTTTAGTCTCGCTATAGCAACACATAGTAACGGAATAGGAGCGCAATGGGTTAAAAACTGTGAGGTTGGTTCTACTGTGTATTTTAAAACAAAAAAGGGGAAATTTACGGTAGACAATTCTGCAGATAGTTATTTGTTTATTGGGGATTTATCTGCCTTATCTCATTTGTATATCATAAACAGGTATTTACCTAAAAGCAAGCAGGTAGAAAGTGTTATTTACAGCAAAAATACCCGCAATTTATATGCGGATATTGATGATAAAAAACCTTTTAATTTTTACAGTATAGAAAATAACAATTCCAAAGAAATTATAGCCAAAATAGAAAATATATTACCCTATTTAAAAGGAGTGAAAAAAGTATATGTTGCAGGTGATAGTAGAGTTTGTATTGCTTTAAATAATTATTTAAGAAAAGAACATAAATGGAGCACAAAGCAAATAAAAGTAAAACCATTTTGGAACCCTGATAAAAAGGGGTTAGAATAAAAGCTTATGTATTTTTA
Source organism: Cellulophaga sp. RHA_52 (assembly GCF_007827205.1). Lineage (NCBI taxonomy): Bacteria > Pseudomonadati > Bacteroidota > Flavobacteriia > Flavobacteriales > Flavobacteriaceae > Cellulophaga > Cellulophaga sp. RHA_52. The sequence goes on along the minus strand of NZ_VIRZ01000001.1, from coordinate 3,572,285 downwards.
TGGTACTGCTTAAAATTTATATATAAGAGGTATAAATGTTAGTCTTAAAATTATGGTATAGGTAAACAATAAATAAAGAGTAATAGTTGTATAAATACTGTTTTGTAACCTAAAGGGCATAAGCTCTGTGCTAAAGTTTAGTATATTGTAAACAGTTTAAAATAATAATGTAACTATACGAACAGTTAAAGGTGGTTAAAAAAAAGTTGGCAATAGTAGGCGTAGGTCCTAGAGGGCTTTATGCGGCAGAAAATTTTATGACACAATTAAGTTTAACAGAAGACCAAACTACGTTAGAGCTGTTGCTGTTTGATGAAACAGGTGATTTTGGAAACGGACAAGTATACAGTACAGCGCAAGTAAAATCTAACTGGATAAATATAACAGAGCGTATACTTACATTGCCTAAAAGAGATGAGGTAATATACAATGGTACTATTATTCCAGGTTTTTCTTCATATCACCACTGGGCCAATTTAAACTTTGATAAAATAGGGAGCTCAGAACCAGATATATATCCTCCAAGGGCAAAAATAGGAGCGTATTTAAAAGAACGGTTTACTTCATTAATTACACCACTTTTACTAAATAAAACAGCTACATTATATAATCAGAATGTAAAAAGTATAGAGGTATTAGCTAATAATAAAGTTAGGTTAACAACAGAAAATCAAAATTTTACAGACTTGGATGAGGTGCTGCTTACTATTGGTCACCAGTCAACAAAATTATCTGAGCAGCTAATTAAATGGAACAGTTATTTTAAAAATAACTCTAATGTTCATCTTTTTTTAGACCCTTATCCTGTTAAAAATTATATAGATGTTGCCAATACACAACGTAAAGCACATATTGGAGTTAGGGGGTTTGGTTTAGCAATGTTAGATGTTATGCGTGGTGTATTAGCTAAACAAGGTACTTTTAAAATCACAGATAAACATACCCAAAAGTGTCAGTTTACTGCCAATAAAAATGCAAATACGGTAATAGTGCCTTTTTCATTAGATGGCTTACCACCGGTTCCTAAACCTTTAAACAAGGTTATAGATGATTTATACAAACCATCTAAAGAACAGTTTAGTAATTTAGAAAAAGAAATAGGAGATAAAACAGCTCAAAGTAATGCTAAAGGAGTAGACTTTTTGGTGTCTGCTATAGTGCCAATTGTTGCAAGTATTTATACCTCATTACCACATACTTTAGGAAATAAAAATTATACGTTTAAACAGGTTGAAGAAGCCGCATTTAAATGGATAACGAATCAAAATTACAAGCATAGCCTAATATTGCCTACAGAAACACCAATTGTATCCTTGATAAATAGTTATGTAGATATGGCAACAGCTACAAGCGCAATAAGTTTAGACTTTTGTGTTGGACAGGTTTGGAGACATTGTCAGCCATCAATTTACAAACAGCTCTCATATAATAATTTTAGTAATGAGGTATTTGCTAATATAATTGCTTTGGATGAGCAAATAAAAAGGTATTCTTATGGGCCACCTGTAGAAAGTATTCAGCAAATGTTAGCTTTGGTAGATGCGCAAATTCTAAATCTAGAATATGTAAATAATCCTGAAATAGAGTTGTCTGAAAATGGGTGGATTATAAAATCCAAAAATAAAAATATAGTTGCCAATATAATGATAAATTCAGTTTTAGATGCTCCAGATATTACAGCAGTTAAATCTGACTTAGTTAAAAGTTTACTTTATAATGAGTCTATAAAAATAGTAAGCGATAATTTAGGTGTATTAACAACAAAACAAGGATACCTTTTGGAGCAACAAACCAATACTGTTTTACCAATAGCCTTACTTGGCAGGTTAGCAAAAGGTACGGTTATTGGCGTAGATGCTATATTAGAATGCTTTGGAGATAGACCTGCAGAATGGGCTAAAGCAGCTGTTAATAGAAAATAAATATGGTAAAAAGTAGTTTTAGATTGTAGTAATAACCAATTCTAACTTATGAACTATAATGATTTTAAAAGTAGTGCTAAAAAATTTTCTAATGAAGTGCTTTTTGATAGCTTATTGCATAGAGACCTTTGTAATGATGAGCGTAGAGCTTATACAGAAGAAATACACAAAAGAGGTCTAGAGTCGCAATTGGCAGAAGCTACAGAAGCTAATAATGCTAGAAAAAATAGTATTATAGACTCTGTAAAAAATTTACCAAAACAAGAGTTATTAAATGTAATTGTTTTTAATATAGATAAGTTTACAGAAGAGCAATTAACCATTTTTAGGAACGAAGCAGTAGCAAGAGGTTTGCAAAACGAGTTAACAGATGCTTTAAATGAAAAAGCAAAAAGCGATAAAGAGTTTAGAGATACAGTAATAAATAACGCCGATAATATTGGACAAATGATGAATAATTTTACAGAGCATTTGTTTACAATTTCACCAGAGTTAAAAAAGAGTGTAGAAAAAGCAGAAAAGAAGTCTAAAGCCAACAGAATTGTTGGTATAGTTTTGTTAGTAATTGGTATTTTACTACTATCCAAAACTGGATGGAATACCATTTCTTTTGGTATAACCGCTTTGGGTATTTTTTTATTTGTAAGAGGAGTTTTAAAATGATAAAAATATAATATGGAATGGTAGTAATTTTGGGAATCCTTTTTGCTGCATTTTTATATTGGGCTTACTTACCAGATTATAAAATGAACCCTAAAGAATTTTGGAAAACTTTAATTGGTATGCCAATAGGATTGTTTTTTGGGTTTTATAGGGTTTGGAGCTTTAAATGAAGTAATTCGTAAATGGGCTACAGGAAAAAAATCGATTAATAAAAATGATAAAAAAATATAACTAAAGCAGAATAGCGCCATATGAAACTACCAAATAATATTGCAGAAATATCTTTAGATAAGGAAGTACAAGTAGGTGTGTACCCTCCAAATGGTTTTTTACATTTTTATGAGGCTAGTTTGGGCAACGGAGATTATTTTGGATTGTATTGGGAGTTTGGTAAAGAGGATAAAGAACCTATTGTTTGCGAAATGATCCATGATGAAGGTATTATTAAACCTAGTTTCTCATCGTTAGATAAGTTTTTAGAATGGTATAAATTAAATAATTTTGATTATGGTGATGAAGAAATTGAAGATGAAAAGTTAGTTTACAACTATCTAGAAAAAGGAAACCAATGCCTAAGGCAGAACAATGTAAATAAAGCTATTGAGTTTTATAAAATGAGTACAGAAAGTTTTGGAGAACTAAGCGAAAACTGGTTTAAACTAGCATCACAATATAAAAGAATTGGTAATGAGCTAGATTTTCAGAAAAGCATAATAAACTCGGTAATTTCTAATTGGGCTATAGAGTTTCCTTCTCAAAATGTGATAAGATCGCTAAAAAACTGTACGCCAGTAAAAGAGCTAGAGAATCATCCTTTACTTAAAAATAGAAAAAATTTAGATCTTAATTTTGGAGGTCAGAAAGAAAATGAAAATTACGAAGTAATTAAAGATATTTTTACAGAACTCTATGAAATAGGGGATACTAACAAGGCTATGTTACTAGAGCAGAATTACGCATTAATGATGTATTGGGAAACATCTTCTTTTCAAGAAAGAAACAATTTTAATATAAACGATTGGAGAAGCAAGTTTGCTCAAAAAACAAAATCAAGAATAACGCTAAATAAGTTATAAGTAAATAATAATCTTTTATGAAAATGAAAAAAATACTACTTGTATTACTTGCTATAGTTTTAGTTTCTTGTGCAGACAAGAAAACCAAAACAGAAGATATTAAAGTAACAGAAGCTACTTCTAATAAAACGGAAGAGGTTAGTAAAAAAGAAGAGTCATTTAAACTATTAAACAAAGACATTAATTTAGGAAGCTATACAGGTAAACTAGGCAATAATTTAGATGTTGCATTTCATATAAATAATGATGAAGGACACATAAGTGGATTTTATTATTACAAAAAAATAGGTGTAGATATAAAAGTAGTTGGTACAGTTGTAGCAGATAGTTTGCTTGGGTACGAGCTAAATTATAAAAATGATACACTAGCAATTATAAAAGGAAAAATTAATGATTCTGGTATAAAAGGAACGTGGGTAAACGCAGAAAATAAAAAAGAATATCCTTTAGTTTTAACAAAAGCAGCTAAAAAAGTAACTCCGTTGCCAGCAGATATACTGGGTGAATATTACAATGACGTGTGCAACCTAACGCTTACGTTTACAAAGTCTAAAGGGGAGTACTACTACACCTATAAATCTAAAGAACGAAACTTAAAAGGCAAACTTAATTTTTATAGAGAAGATGGTTTATATATAAATCTATCAGAGATTGAATATGCTGAAGATTATTTTGATATTGACTTATTTGAAGAAGATCCAGAAAAAGAAAAGGAATATACAAAGCTTAAAAAAATAGGCAAGCGTAAGCTTGGTGTAGAGTGCTACTATAGTCCAGGAGAATTAACAATTCAGAATTACGGTAATGCAATGAATTATTATGTGAAATTAAATGATTGCGGAGAAAAATATATTCATTTTAAAAAGAAGTAGAATAACAACATACACAAATAATGAAACAGTTTTTAATTACGTTACTTTTAGTTCTACTATTAAGTTTTTCTTTTGTAAAACAGCAAACTAAAGCAGAAGACATAAGAGAATGGAATAGGTTTGAACTTACAGGTATAGTTAAAGCTTTAAAAGAAAAAACATATAAGGCTAATTTTACTAGTAAATAAATTAAAGAAGATGAGCTTAGTATATTAAACACCGTAATTGTTAGTTTTGATAGTATAGGAAGGTATACTAAAAGCATTACTTTAAACCCAGATAATAACAAAACTAGTAGTACAATAACTAAGTATACAAAAGCTAAAAATTATGAGTCTTTTCATTACAGTAAAGACAATGTTTTACGCAACAAAAGCGTAATAAAGTATGTGTCTGATTCATTAATTTTAGAGGAATCTTTTGCACCTAATGGCGAGTTATTATTTTCTATTAGAGTAGAAAAGCAAAATGATAGATTTTCTAAAGTAACTCTTGTAAACGGGGATAAAATAGATTCACATTTTTATTATTATACAGATGATAAATTTATAAATAATATAGTAACCTTGAATAAAAATAAGGATACTATATCTCATATAAAATACAAGTATGTAGCGTTTGATAAAAATGGAAATTGGACCAAAAGATTGTCTAAAAATTACTTTAATAAAAATGATATAGGTAAACTAGAAGTAAGGGAAATAAGCTATTAAAAGTAACTAATAAGATTGTTTTAAATATACAATAAACGCCTACGAATATTAATTGTTGTTTTTTTTGTTGGTTTACTATTGTTAGTATTGGTATACTTCAAAAATATATTTAAAAAAAAATCGAATTTATCTAATGATTAAAAAAAGCATTCTTTTATTGTGTTTCATTTTTTGTGTTAGTTGCAAGAGTGCACAACATAAATTCCCTTCTTATAAAAACATAGTTAACACATTTTTTACAGATTATGATTTGCCTAATGGGCAAGATGCAAGTGATATTAGATTTATTAAAAAAAAGGAAGGTTATTACATACAAGAATATAACTATGATACGGAAGGTTATAAAGAACCAGAACTTTTTTGGGATGCACCTACTAATAAATACCAAGTTTTAAGCTTTCCTAAAGGTAAAGTGTTAAATACCGAGTATGCAAATTATCATTTAACATACTTTTATAAAGAAAGATTTAATGTGTTGCCTTATTATGGTTATGTGGGTTGGACCAAAGATGTTATTGCTTTTTTAGACCAAAAAAAGGACTTAACAGATTTAGAATACTATGCTTTAGGAAGAGCATACAGTGCCAGTGCAAGTCATTTATTAAATAATAGTTATGAATTTGGAAATCCTAAAAATCAATTTAATTTTTTAGAGTCTGGTAAAAATCAATTTACAAAAGAACAGCTTAAAAAGTATATGTATTATGTAGAGAAATCTATAGAGAGTTTTACTATACTCTGTCAAAAAAATCCAGATTATCCAACAGTTGTAGGTAACATTTGTAATAAATTAGATAACGAGTATGTTACTGCTTATTTAAACCTTAGCATTTACCAAAACCAGGCAGAGGCTTTAGCATTTTTACCAGAGGATTTGTATACAGATTTTGTTATGGATTATGCCAAAAACTATTTAAACTCCTTAGAACCTAATGCAATTTTATTTACCACAGGTGATAATGATACATTTCCGTTTATGTACGCACAAGCAAAGCTAAAACACCGTCAAGATGTTGCTATTGTAAATACAAGTTTGTTAAACCAAAACAGTTATGTAAATCATTTAAGAGATGATATGGTTTTAGCTTCACCACCAATTAAGTTTGCAATAAAACCAGATGCATATGCAAAAGAAAATTTATCTTATATAGTTTTAGGTAGCAACAAAAATGATGATAAGTATTTAGACTTAAAAAGCACACTACAATTAATAAATGAAAAAGATTCATCTGTTGTTTATAAAGCAGCAAAAGAGAATGCTAAATTGTCTACAAATAAAATAGCTATTGCTAATAACCAAGACACCTTAAAACTTACATATAAAACAAATTATATAGTAAAGGGAGAATTACTTGCGTTAGATATTATAGCGTCAAATATAAAAACAAGACCTGTTTACTGTAAATTTAATGAGTTGCCTGTAGTATCTAACTATTTAGAGAAATCTGGTTTTGCATATAAAATAACAGCTAATCCTAAAAACAAAATAGAAAATGATAAGTATGTAGCAGGTATAGATACAGATAAAACCTATGCTGTTTTAGTAGATAATTTTCAATATCACAAAAACACAAAAAATAGCTCAAAAACTGAGCTTTCTGTCTTAATAAGTTATGCATCTTCTTATGAAACTCTTATTAATCATTACAAAAAAGTAGGAGATATTAAAAAATGTAAAGAAGTTTTAGATGCGTTCACAAATTTTTATCCAAAAGACCTTTACGCAGATATTAGTTTTATGATTTCATCTATGGCAAAAAATGCGTATGCCATAAAAGATTTTAAAAATGGAGATCTTATGGTTGAAAATCTTATTGAAAATTTAGAGCGTATAAAAAGAAATATCAAAGAGAGTACAACCTCTGCCAGAACAGCAACTTTAAAAAAATTAATTTTTGGAGATGAGGTTAATGATAAATTAAGTGAAAATGAACTAGAGTTTTATTCGTATATTATTACAGATATATCAAATATAGAAGAGGTAAATACTAATTTAACTTCTCGTTTGCATACGTTAAAAAATTACTTAGAAGAACAGCTTAGTCAGTTTTAAGAGTAAGTTTTTTGCAGTGTAAGTAGTTAGTTTTAGAACTATGCCTATAAAAAAAATACAAATACACAGTTATTCAGGTATACTATTAACTGGGCTTTACGGAGTTTTTTTAAGAGTTTTAAGGGAGTGTTTTGATGTTTCTAGTGAGAACTTTATTTTCATTTTTGTTGTACCCGCAATTATAAGTTTAGTACCTGTTTATTATGCAACTACTGGTATTTACAGATCTAAACTAAAACTTTTCTTCTACCCTTTTTTTTCGACACTATTATTTTTAATAATATACTCTGTAAGTAGTTGGACGGATTTTCCTGTGTTTCTACTTTTAGGATTACCATTCTATATAATTATAGGCGTGCTTGGTATACTGGTAGGCGGAGTCGTTAAAGAGCAGAACTCAAAAGGACTTAAATAACCAGATTAAATATACAACACACCCTTACGAATATTAATTGTAACGTTGGTAGTTACACAACTGTATGTATTATTGTTTTAATTAAAATAATACATAAATGAAGATTGGCTTGCTCTGTATAATGGTTTTTAGTCTTATTTCTTGTGGTAGTAAAGAAAAACAGGAAATTAAAGAATTAGAAAAGCTAGAAGCAAATTCTAGTGTAAAGTTGACTGATACTTTACGTATTAATAAAGACTTTACAATGTCTTATTTAAAAATTGACTCGTTAACCTATTCAAACTTTAAAAAACAAAACAAAGTAGCTTTTACAGAAACTAAAAACAGTAGTATAAGTTGTGGAAACTCTAGTCCAATATGGAATTCCGGTATTAGACTAAAAAATGATACACTAGGTATAGAACTAAATTTTAATAAAAGCTGGGTAGAAAATATGCCAGAGCCTAAAGAGCAAGTGTTAACCAGAATAACTTTAGATAAAGCAAAAGCAAAGTTTTATAACGGAATTATACTAGGTAAGTCTAACACAATAGAAATAAAAGAAAAGTTTGGTAAGCCAGTAAGTGAGGGTAACTACGTATTACAGTATGTTTTTAAATCAACTAGTATTATGTTTGTTTATAATGAGTTAGGCATTGTAAATTATATGGTAATGTCTAAAGCATACCAAGAGCCTAAACCACAATTTAGTTTAGCATTAAATTAATGAGATAGATCCTATTAAGCAATTTATAAAATATGAAACAGGTACTAATTGTATGCTTATTATTAATTTCTTCCTTTTGTTTTTCTCAAGCAAATATGTTGCAAAAGAATTTAATTCCGACTAAAGTAGATAGTATTCAGTTTTCAATTTGGCATATACAGACTAAAGAAACTTCAAACCCAGGTACAAAAGTTAAGGAGTATAAAAAAGAATTGGGTTATACTGTATTAGATAAAAAAGACCAACATACCTTTATAAAAAAACTGCAAAGTCCAGAATCGTACAATTCATCTAGAGCGTTGTTGCATCATTATAATTTAGTATTTCTAATATATCATAATGGTAAAATAGTAGGTAAAGTACATATTTCTTCAATTACAGGAAATATAGATGTAGAAAATGTGCAAAATCAAAACAACTATAAAACTAGTGTTTCTAAACAAATGGGTAAGTATTTAATTGGCTTGCTTAAAAAGTATAAGCTACTAAAATTAGTAGATGAGGTAAACTTAAAAGGACTATCAACTTAATTTAAAAAAAGAATTACGATGAATACTATAAAAAAAAGAGGTTTAAATAATGCCATAATAGTATTGGTGTGCTTTTTCCTTTTTCAGAATACCTATAGTCAATCAAAAATTTATTTTGATAAAGATTGGAAAACAACAACCAAAGATAAAGCACAGTTTTACAGAGTTGTTACCAAAAAGAACGATTCTCTTTTTCATATAAAAGACTTTTATATAAATGGAGTGCTACAAATGAATGGTCATTTTTCTAATCTAGAAAAAGAAGTTATAGAAGGTAAAGTAACCTTTTATGATGAAAAAGGAAGAAAAACAAATAGCGCAAATTATGTAAATGGTGTTCTAAACGGACCAAGTATTGTTTACTTAAAAAACGGTAAAATAGAGTATACAACTGAATACAAAAATGGCAAAATATACAATGGTATATATAAGGCAGCAACAGTTAAATATTTATATAAAAATGGTGTAACTGCTAAAAGAATTGAGTTTTTATCTCCAAACGATTATTACCCTTTGGCAACTACAGTATATGGTAAAGAAAAAGATAGTGTGTATTGGTACACTAGCAAAGGCAAAAAAATAGGATTTGGTATTTATAAAGGTATTTCCCCCATAAATGGATTAGATATTAAAAAGAGTTGGTTAAAAGTTACACATACGTATTATAATAACAGAAAAAAAGACGGGGTACAAAGCATATTTTATGAAGGTAAATTAATTGCAGAAAATACGTTTGCTAATGATGTACTGCTGTTAAATATGAGTTTAAATCCGCTTACAGGCAAATTTGTAACGTGTAAATACAAAAATAATAAACCCTACCAAGGACATTATTTTGTGTACCATATTACACAAGATTATTATGATGAATATGTTTATGATACCGGAAAAATTGTCTCATACAAAAAATATAAAAGTATAAACGGGGTAATAAATACAGACTCACCTAATTAAATTATAGTGTTGTAAAACAACATTTTAGAGTTTTTTTATAAATAACAAATATTTAAGTATATGTAGCAGTAACACTAAATAACCTAATTTTAAACATAAAAAAACCTGCTCAAATAAATGGGCAGGTTTTTTAGGTTACAACCTAATTGTTGTTGTGGAGCCGGAGGGATTCGAACCCTCGTCCAAACAAGTAACCAAAGAGCTTTCTACACGCTTAGTCTTTTCTTGTTTTTTCGATTATAAGCTGGTTAAAGACAACCTACTTATAACTTATCTTCTTTAGTTTCAAAAAGGCAACAAAGCACTGCCTAATCTATATTGACATTTACGATGCCTCAAAATAGAACGCCGTCAATCAAGGCTTTCTGGAGACATAAAGCTTGTACACCTTGTGTACCTAGGCTAATCTTACTATAATTCAGATTATGCAGCTAAAGCGTAGTTATTCTCGCCGTTTAAAAAGTTGGTCTAGCCTTTAACGTGTTTCAATGCCATTACACGACGTGCTTACTGTTCAATTAATCTCGCTGTCAAAACCAGTCGGCCCCAATATTACAGTAATTATTATGGCGTTTTAACGGGCTATTCGCTATATTTTTTTAAGTTTTATAGCTATAAAACTTAAAAAAGATGTCGCTACTATCCCTAACGCGGTCGGCAAAGGTAATTCAAAAAGTATTCCAAAAAAAGTTTTGTTTGTCATCTTGTCATATGTTACATTTACAACTATACTTAAATTTTAAGTTATAAAACAATTTTCTATGAAATTCGGAATCATTAAAGAACGTAAAAACCCGCCAGACCGTCGTGTGGTATTATCTCCAGAAGCTTGCAAAAAGGTTATAAAAAACTATAAACAAGCTCAAGTAATAGTAGAACCGTCAGATATTAGGGTTTATAATGATTCAGAATACACAGAGCAAAATATTACAGTAGCCAACCAAATGCAAAATTGTGATGTTCTTGTAGGTGTTAAAGAAGTACCTATAAGCGCATTAATACCTAATAAAAAGTATTTTTTCTTTTCGCATACCATAAAAAAACAACCCTATAACAGAGACTTACTAAAAGCTATATTAGAAAAAAATATAGAGTTTTACGATCATGAAGTTATAGTAAGTCAAAAAAACACACGCTTAGTAGCTTTTGGTAAATACGCGGGTATTGTTGGTGCATACAATGGTTTTAGAGCTTATGGTTTAAAATACGGTGCTTACAACTTACCTAAAGCCGAAACATTAAAAGATCAGCAAGAGTTAATAACCCAATTAAAAAAAATAAAATTACCAAATATTAAAATTGTGCTAACAGGTAAAGGCCGTGTGGGTAACGGAGCCAAGGAAATGTTAGACGGTATGGGCTTAGAGCAAGTAGGCTTAAAAGACTATTTAAATAAAAGTTTTAATATTCCTGTTTATTGCCAAATAGACGTTTTAGATTACAACAAACGTAAAGATGGTGAGCGTAGCAACAAGCAAGAGTTTTTTACCAATCCATCAGAATATAAGTCTAACTTTTTTAGGTTTGCAAAAGTGTCAGACATATATATAGCAGGGCATTTTTACGGAGACGGGGCACCATACTTATTTACAAAAGAGGATGCAAAACATACCGATTTTAAAATAAAGGTTGTAGCAGATATTAGTTGCGACATTAACGGCCCTGTAGCTACAACCATTAAAGCATCTACCATTGCAGATCCTGTGTATGGTTATGATCCAGAAACAGGTGAAGAAACAGATTATAAAAATCCTAATGCCATAGCAGTAATGGCTGTAGATAATTTACCATGTGAGTTGCCAAGAGATGCAAGCGTAGGTTTTGGACAGTCTTTTATAAAACACGTAATCCCTGCCTTTTTTAATGAGGACAAAGACGGAGTGTTAGAACGTGCTAGAATGACAAAAGATGGCAAGTTAACCGATAGGTTTTCTTATCTACAAGACTATGTAGACGGTAAATAGTACTTTATTTTTTAAAGACTATTTTTTTATGTAGCGTCCAAAATAAAATATATAACAAACCACCAAAAGCAAACGTCATTGACCAAACATTGTAATTGGTTAAACTGTGTGCAATATTGTAGGTAAGTATATGTGGTTTTGTAAATAAATCCCAAGAGTTAAAACGTAAAAACCTACCTAAGTACACACCATAACCACAAAGTAAACACAGGTATATCATAAAAAAATGAGCATTTTTAGCATTGTACTTACTTTTTAGCACATGGTAAACATCTATCATAGAGAATAACCCAAGTAGCAAACCAATAATAGCGTATACAAATACAAGTAACAAGTCTAACCAAACTAAAGTAGCATTTTCGTTTTGTAAATGTATAAGGTCTGTAATTATATACGGGCTATTAGGTAAAAACAGTAGCCACATTCCAAAAAAAACAAATTGTCCTATTTTGCTATAGTTACTATTGTTTAGGTACTTTAATACCTGAGAAAATAAATAGGGTAAACCAGCCAAAAATAAGTTCCACACTAAAAAACTAAAAAATAATGATCCTGTAATTTTTATGCGAACTGCTAAAATTAAAATAGCAAAACTTATGGCTGCTAATAAACCAATGTTAGAGGTTGTAAATAAAATTAATTTCTGTTTCATTTTTATGATATTAAAAAGGTTGTTTTAATTTTTTGGACAGGTAAATGCAGCATTCTTAAAAAATTTAACTGATGAAATTGTAAAGCTTTACCGCCTTTGTAGTATGCTTTTTTAAAAACTTTAAAATAGTCAGGGTAGAGTAGTAGTCCTAAAAATACAACCGAGAATAAATAAAGACTACGCTTGCCATTTCCTAACAAATAAAACTGCATGCTAATTTCTTCTGGTACTGTAATACCTGTATTTGTAAGTACATGAAATACATCATGACTTTCTAACTTTGCTTGTAGTTCAAAATTATGTTTTGTTATAAAAACACCTAAACTATTACCTAATGTACCTTTAGGGTAGTCTAATAAAGTGGCTATTTGTATGTTCCAAGCATTGTTCTTTTTTAAAAATTTCTGATACGGAATTTTACTCCAGTTATATAATTTTTCTAATACTATTGCTCTCATATTTTAATTTTTAAAAGTACTTTGTTTTTCAAAGTGAAGAGGTAAAAAAATAATACTATTGTTTTCCTATTAATTTTTCAAGTGCATCTATATGTTTTTTAAACTCTAGCTTACCCAATTTTGTGGCAGAATATCGTGTATTTGGTTTTTTACCAATAAATTGTTTTTCAACCTTTATATACTCTACCTTTTCTAAAGATTTGGTGTGACTGGCTATATTACCGTCAGTTGCACCTAATAGTTCTTTTAACATATTAAAATCTGCATAATCATTAACCATTAAAATAGACATAATGCCCAATCTAATACGGTGATCAAATGCTTTATTAATATTGTTTATAATACTCATACTTAACTACGATCATGTTTAAAATACATTAAAGATCCATAAATAATATGGCAGACTCCAAAACCTAAGGCCCAAAAATATAAACCATATCCAATAAATTGGGTAGAAATTAAACCAATAGCAATTATTGTTATGCCTAAATAACGTACGCCGCCCAATGTGTATTTACTAGCATTAACACAGGCAAGGCCGTAAAAAATTAGGGTAGCAGGAGCTACAATTTTTATGTATTCATATTGTATTAATACCAAACAAAATAGTCCGCCAACAACCAATGGTAGCGCAAAGTTTAGTAATAAACGTTTGCTAGATACATCCCACATTTTTTCACCACTTTTTTTAGCTTTAAAATAGGTAAGTACAGTACCAGTTACTAAGGCCAACACCATAACGCTTAAAGCAATTATAAGTAAACTATCTAGTGCGCCAAAAGTCATCAAAAAACGTTTTAACTTACTTGGTTCTGATTTTATATTATGTATAATATTGTGTGCTAAATAAGCTCCAATTAACGCATACACGCCAGCTAATATTCCAGACAGTCCACTTAAAGACATAAAACGAGACGACTTACTCATCATATTCTTAATTTCAGAAATATCGTCTAAGTATTTTTTAGAATCCATATTTAAAGTACTTTGAAAAACAAAGTAAGTTAAAATAATTGTGTTATGCAACAACCCATATAAAATTTATATATTTAAATTATGAAACCAGCGGAAGAATACATATACAATGCACCAGAAAATTATAGAGCTATTTTAATGCATTTACACGCAACTATAGTACGTACTTTGCCTAGTGTAGATTTAAAGTTTAAATACAAGCTTCCTTATTTTTATGTAGATGATAGTCCTTTTTGTCATTTAAATTACAATAAAAACTATGTAGATTTGGTTTTTAAAAACGGACAATATTTAACAAAGTATACAGAGTTGTTAGTTGTAGACGGACGTAAAAAAATGAAATCTTTACGTTATACAAGCTTAGAGGAAGTTAATGATACTGTTTTAGTAGCTGTGGTTAAAGATGCTTACCAGGTACGCCATAAAAAGTTTTATGGAAATTAATTTTTAAAAAAAGAAAAGGCAACTGGTTAGAGTTGCCTTATTGATAACTAAATGTAAATGGTTACGAGTTTAGCAAGTCAATCTTTAATGATAATTCTTTTACTAATTTATCTGTACTACCACTGTAGCCAACAGATACAAATTTTATGTTTCCGTCTGGACCAATAATTACTTTTGTAGGTATACCTGTTACCTCAAAATTAGACGCAACTTGGTATTCTCTACTACCTTCTTTAACAGGGTTATCTACCACAACCTGAAAGCTATAATTGTTATTTTTTACAAAATCACCAGCTAATTTACTTCTGGTTTCATAGTCACCGCTTTCCATAGTGTCTACAAATAAAAATACCACATTTTTATTGTCTTTATATTTATCTACAGCTTTTTGCATACCAGGAAAAGAAGCCTTACAAGGACCACACCAGGTTGCCCAAAAATCTAAAATAACAGTTTTACCTTTTAAAGATGCTAGTTCTACCGTTTCTCCTTCTAAATTTTTAAGTCTAAAGTTTTTAGGCTTTTCATTTATCATTTCTTCTTTGGTTTTTGCAACCAATTTTTGATGTCCAACTTTTTCAAGTGCTTTTAACTTTTCTTCAAAACCGTTTTCAGAACCGTTTTGTGTAATGTAAGCTTTTTTATAGTAGTCATTAATTTTTGCTGTTGTGTTGCCTTCTTCAATAAATTTAGCGGCTTCTTTTAAAACGGTATCGTACTGTTTACCTTCACTTAAAAACATAATATAACGTTCATTAAGCTCAGGGTCTTTGCCTTCTGCAATTGCTTCTTTTTGGTAGCTTATAGCTTCATCAATTTCTCCTTGTTTAAACTTAATTAACGCATACGTATCTGCATACATATTGTATGAACTTTTCATATTATCTATGTACTGAGATTTGGTACTGTATGCAGGTTTTTCTTCAGGATTATTTATTGCGTTTTTAGTAAGTTCTAGAGATTTTTTAGATATTTCTGCTGCAAAGTCTAAATTTTCTCCTTTCTCTGCATAACTCCAAGCAAGACTATTGTATGAGCTAGGTAGCATATTTTTATCGGTTACCTGAGACATTAGTTGTACATACTCTTCTTTATTTCCATTTTCTATGGCTTCAGCGGCTAGCCTAGTAACCATATAGTCTTTAATTTTGCTTTTTTCGCCAAATACTTCTTTAAATTTGGTGTAAAGCTGTTTTTGCTTTTCATAATCTTGTTCTTTATAAAAAGTAGCCCAAGCTTTTTGCTGTGCATTTGTACCAGTAGGAAATTTTTCTTCCATAACAAGCTGTAAAGAATCTGTTTTACTTTTTTCTCCTAAAGTTTGGTACAGGGAGTTAAGGTTTCTATAGTCCTGTTCTGTTAAGTTTGTGTTATTAGAGTAAGTGGCAATACGTTCTTTAATATAGTTTTCTGCTTCTGTTTTATCTTCTGCCATAAAAGTTCTAGGAAATACAACATCCCAGTCTTTCTGAATTTCCTTATGAGATAATACATCTGAGCTCATTTCTTTATAAGCTTCTTTTTTATCTACATCTAAACCAAGGTTAGCACCCATTCTTAATTTAAAGTTAGCCAAACTAGCCATTGCACCAGCTAAAGTGTCGCCGTTACTATTTGTTAATGGCAGCAAATATCCTTTGTTATTGTTAGTGTCAAAGTCCTTTTTATTTTTAAAATTAAACGCAATAGCAATTGCAGAATCTGGTATTACAATAGAAGCTTTGTATAAACTATCTGCTTTACTCAAGTTAAGATCTACAGGATATTGTTTATAACCAACCGTATAATAGTAAAAAGCATTAATATCTTCCTTTTTAGCTGTAGTGGCATAACTTAGGTGTAAAGAGTCTCCTGGTGTTGGTGTAGCACTAGAAATATGTAAAGATCCTATAGTAGTACCAGTGTCTTTTGTTGTATTATCACATGAAAAGCATAACAAAGCAAATGTAAATGCTAATAAACATTTTATAGTTTTCATCTTTTATCTAATTTTTTAGTTGAAAGATAAAAGTATTAGATTTGTAGGAAAATAACTAGTTAAAATTGAATTATTTATAATTTTTTTTAACTATTTAGCATTAAATTAAAGTTTTTTTAAAACAATTAAAGAATTGTTCTGAGCATTAATTACTTGTTTAAAAAGTTCTTTTAAAGAAAAGTATTCTTCAGGACTATATTGTTCTTTATTTATTATTAATTTGAAGGACACAGTAATTAATCCAGGTTTAGAGTTAACCAACATTTGCAATCTACCTCCTTTGTTAGGTAGAGACAAGTTAATACTTTTAGGTGTTTCTACAATGGTGTAGCTTGTTGGAATTTTTATTTTGGCTGCATAAGTGTAAGTACGTTTAAATCCAAAATCTACAGGGTATTTACGATCTTCTGCAGTGAAAGGGTTAGAGGAGCCAAAAGACTTAACTAAAAACGGGTTTATATACAATGTATTTTGGTCTAGTACAGTGTTGTCAGTATATGAGAAATTTTCAACAGTACGTTTTTCATTGCTTTGCTCTTCAACTAAATTATACTCGTTAATTTCTGCATTAACCCCAATCTCTTTTTCCTTATCGTTTAAATAATCATCTTCTGTGGTGTCGTTTAAAACTTTTTTTCTTTCAATAGCTAAATAACCACTATTCATTTCATTATAGGAGCCTGTAATTTTATGAGTTTCTGGATCTAATTCTAAGTTAGCTAATACGTAAAGCTGATTGTCTTTTTGTGGCGTAATAGTTTCCCAGTAACTATCGTTTTTAAAGTCCATTACTCTACCTTGGTAGTTTAATGCTCTGTATGGTAACATACCAAATGGCATTAACTTATCAGACGCATCTAGTAAATAAGTTTTTCCGCCAATTATAGTTTTAGCTATCACATAGTTAAAATCAGACATTACCGGATGAGATTTTTTAGGCAAGCCATTACTTCTGGTAGATAATAAGACTAAATCTGTTTTTAAACCAGCACTGTTTAATAGGTTTATTAAGGAAATATTTATTTCACCTATGTTACCTGTTTTATTATCAAAAGCACTTTTTACTCTAATATCCCTGTAAATACCATACTTGCCATTCCAAGTAAACCTATCTTTTACAAAATTAAAAATGTTTTTAGCTCTGGTTAAAGAATCACCTTCTGTTAATAGAGACTCTGGTACATTCTTTTCAAAAAAACCTTTTTTAGTTAATTGTCTACCTATGTTTTTATCTTGTTTAAACTCTTTATCTACATCTTGCCAAGTTTGTGTAAATCTATCTCTACCTCCTTTTAAATCATAATGTACAGATAACTCAAAATCTATTCTAGAAATGTAATTTTTAGGAGAGAGCATAAAATCTTCATCGTCATTAAATGCAGGTATATCTTTCATGGCATATTTTAATACCTCGCAATCAGCGCTTTCTGGGTAGCCATCTACTTTAAAACATCTTTTTTCTATCTCAGATGTATTGGTTTCTAACTTTAAAAAACCAATTAGACTCCTATTATAAACATAGTTTCCGGGAATTTTTGCGTTAAACTCACTATATATTTTTGGAATATTAGATTGAAATTGCCATCCTTTAAAATTGTATATAAAAGGAGATGTTAAAGTATATTCAAGTTCTATAATACTACCAACCTTAGCATCAGGAAAAGCAAATTTTTTGGTAGACCATCTTTCATTTTCACGGACGGTGAATATATTATTTAACGATAATTTTATCTTAGACTGTCCATTATGAGTAACAGCTTTAATATCCTCTATTTTTTCACTAACCTTGTTATTAGCATAATATGAAATAGCTACATTAGCTTTAGAAAGTCCTTCTTTTTTTAATATTTTTATTTTAGAATAATACTTTTTTACAACTTGTATCCTATTATCTATTACCTTAAAGTAATTATCGCCTTTTTCATAAAGTACAACAGCATTGGCTGTGCTGTCTTTTTCATAAATAGTTAAGTTTTTATCAAAATCAGATAATTGTCCAAAAGTGTAACTTTCTTGCGCAACAAGTTGTGTAGTGCTTATTAAAGCAATACAAAATAATAGGATGTTTTTAAACATTGGTATGGTAAGTTTGATTGGTTTTGATTGATGAATTGTGTTTAATCTAAACTATTTACTGTTTTCCTAATGGCTACTAGGTTTGTTAGTACTCGCTCTAAATGGTCTAAGTGTAACATATTTGCACCATCACTTTTAGCATTTGCTGGGTCAAAATGTGTTTCCATAAAAATACCATCTGCACCAGTTACAATACCGGCCCTTGCAATGGTTTCTATCATATCTGGTCTACCACCTGTAACACCAGAAGATTGGTTTGGCTGTTGTAAAGAGTGTGTTACGTCTAATACAACAGGTGCATATTGCTTCATAGTTGGTATACCTCTAAAATCTACAATCATATCTTGGTAGCCAAACATAGTACCACGATCTGTAACCATAACTTGTTGGTTGTTGCTATCTGTAACCTTAGTAACTGCATGTTGCATACTTTCAGGACTCATAAATTGTCCTTTTTTAAGGTTAACAACTTTACCTGTATTTGCAGCCGCAACAACTAAATCTGTTTGCCTAACTAAAAAAGCAGGTATTTGCAATACATCTACATATTCTGCAGCTTTTTCTGCATCAGATACTTCATGAATATCTGTAACTGTAGGAACTTTAAAAGTTTCTGATACTTTGCGTAATATTTTAAGCGCTTTTTCATCACCAATCCCAGTAAAGGAATCTACTCTACTACGGTTTGCTTTTTTAAAACTTCCTTTAAAAACATAAGGAATTTCTAACTTATCTGTAATTGTAATTATTTTTTCAGCAATACGTAAAGCCATATCCTCACCTTCTATAGCACAAGGGCCAGATAGTAAGAAAAAATTGTCGCTTTTTGTGTGTTTTATTTGAGGTATAAGATCTAAGTTCATCTGTGTTCTAAATTTGTAATTGCAAAGATAGTAGTTTTTACCAGTATTTTACATTTTGTAAACAAGCTCTAAATCAGTATAATAAGAAATTGTAATCTTTTGCTTTTGAGTAAAAAAAATAGAGTATCTTTGCGCGCGCATTTAGGAAGGTAAATGCATTTAAAAATCAGTTATGTCAACAACAAAGAACATTGCAATTATTGCCCACGTAGATCACGGGAAAACGACCTTGGTAGATAAAATCATGTACCACTGTCAGTTATTTAGAGAAAACCAAAATACAGGTGATCTTATATTAGATAACAACGATTTAGAACGCGAACGCGGAATAACAATCGTATCTAAAAACGTTTCTGTAGTCTATAAAGACACAAAAATTAACATTATAGATACTCCTGGTCACGCCGATTTTGGTGGAGAGGTAGAGCGAGTATTAAATATGGCAGATGGAGTTTTACTTTTAGTAGATGCTTTTGAAGGACCTATGCCACAAACTCGTTTTGTATTGCAAAAAGCAATTGACCTTGGTTTAAAACCTTGTGTTGTTGTTAATAAGGTTGATAAAGAAAACTGTACGCCAGAAGAAGTACACGAAAAAGTTTTTGACTTAATGTTTGAGTTAGGAGCAGAGGAGTGGCAGTTAGATTTTCCAACAGTATACGGTTCAGCTAAAAATAACTGGATGAGTGACGACTGGAAAAACGAAACAGAAAATATAGAGCCATTATTAGATATGGTTATTGAGCATATTCCAACTTTTGAACCTAAAGAAGGAAATACTCAAATGCTTATCACTTCGTTAGATTATTCTTCATTTACAGGAAGAATTGCTATTGGTAGATTACAACGTGGTGGCTTAAAAGAAGGTCAGCAAATTTCTTTAGTAAAAAGAGATGGTACCATTACAAAATCTAAAATAAAAGAACTTTATACTTTTGAAGGTCTTGGTAGATTAAGAGTAGAAGAAGTTAATACAGGAGATATTTGTGCTATTGTAGGTTTAGAAGGATTTGAAATTGGTGATACTGTTGCTGATATGGAAAACCCTGAAAAATTAGAGAGTATTGCTATTGATGAGCCAACAATGAGTATGTTGTTTACAATTAACGATTCTCCTTTCTTTGGTAAAGATGGTAAGTTTGTAACTTCTCGTCATATTAAAGATCGTTTAGAGCGTGAGTTAGAGAAAAACTTAGCGTTACGTGTAAACGAAACTGATAGTGCTGATAAATTTTTAGTATTTGGACGTGGTGTATTACACTTGTCTGTACTTATTGAAACAATGCGTAGAGAAGGTTATGAACTACAAATTGGACAACCACAAGTTATTATTAAGGAGATTGATGGTGTTAAATGTGAGCCTGTAGAAAGTTTAACTATAGATTTACCAGAGGCTGTATCTGGTAAAGCAGTAGAAATGGTTTCTATGCGTAAAGGTGAAATGACTAGTATGGAGGCAAAAGGAGAGCGTATGGTATGCGAGTTCTTAATTCCTTCTCGTGGTATTATTGGTCTTAGAAACCAATTATTAACTGCAACTGCTGGTGAGGCTATTATGGCACACCGTTTCTTAGAGTACCAACCAATGCGTGGAGATATTCCTCAGCGTCAAAATGGTTCTTTAGTTTCTATGGAAACAGGAAAAGCAATTCCTTATTCTATTGATAAATTACAAGACAGAGGTAAGTTCTTTGTAGATCCAGGCGAAGATATTTACGAAGGTCAAGTAATTGGAGAAAACTCTAGAGGTGATGATATGACAGTTAACATCACTAAAACTAAAAAGTTATCTAACGTACGTTCTTCAGGAGCAGATGATAAAGCTAAAATTGTACCAGCTATTAAATTCTCTTTAGAAGAAGCTTTAGAATATATACAAAAAGATGAGTACGTAGAGGTAACTCCTGCGCACTTAAGATTACGTAAAATTTACTTAACAGAAAATGAACGTAAACGTAATAAAATAGCTTAATTAATTAAGTTTATGCTACTAAAATCCCAAGACATATGTCTTGGGATTTTTTTTATTTATTTCTGAAATGTTTTGTAAGTTTAAACGACTACTAATTAGTAACACATAAATATAGAAAATAATGAAATTAACAGTGAAACTTGTAAGTTTATTTGCGGTATTAAGTTTTGTAGCTTGTAAGGAAGCAAGTAAAAAAGAAGCTGCTAAATCTACAGTAACTCAAACAGAAAAATCTGAATATCAAATACCAGATTCTTGGATAGAAAAAAGAGTTACTTCTGCTAGTAATAGATTAAATGCTACAGAGGCTGGTAAAGTTTTATGGAGTGCAATGGAGGCACATGGCGGACTAAAAAAATGGTATGCTAACGGTTATTTATCTTTTAGATTTAATTACCAACCATTAAATGGTAAAGGTATTAGAGACTCATACCAAACTATAGATACTTGGAGCAACAAAGCAAGGCACAATAGTATTACAGATAAAAATGATATTTTTGGTTGGGATGGTAATGAGGCTTGGATAAAAGCAAAAGACAGTACTTCTTTTGAGTACGATACTAAATTTTGGGCGTTAACTCCAATATACTTTTCTGGCCAGCCATTTGTTTTTGACGGTAAAGGTGTTAACTTAGAGTTATTGCCACAAGTAGAATTTAAAGGAGCTTTACAAAATGTAGTTAAAGTAACGTATGACAAAGGTGTGGGTTCTGCTCCAGATGATTACTACATTATGTATATAAATGCAGAAACTAATTTGGTAGATGCTTTTAAATATATTGTTTCTTACCCAGAATATTTTCCTGAAGGCGGACACGCTCCAGAAAAAATAACAGTAACACAAGAAACTACAACTGTAAACGGTATTGTATTTGCTAAAGGATTTAAAACATATTGGTCTAAACCAGAGGAAGAAAATGGTCTAGGAGAATACATTACTAAAATAGATGTTAGTGATATTAGTTTCTCTAATAAAGTACCAGAAAATTACTTTTCTAAACCTAATGGAGCAGAAGTATTAAAATAATACCAAATCATTTTAATATTCATCAAAAGCCTTTATAATATGTATTATAAAGGCTTTTTTTATGCTTTTTATTTTTTTATAGTAGCAGAGGCGGCGCCTATAATTCCCGCGTGATTTTCTAAAACAGCAGGTATTACGGGGGTATTAATTTTTATGTGTTTGCTAAATTTATCAAACTCCTTAGATATACCACCACCAATAACTATAGTATCTGGTGCTACTAACAACTCTACGTATTGTAGAAAAGTGTTTAAACGTTTTCCCCATTTTTTAAAAGAAAGTTCTTCTCTTTGTCTGGCAGAGTCTGCTGCCCATAGTTCTATTTTTTTATGTTTTTTATATGGTATTTGTCCTAACTCAAAATTAGGAATTAGTTTACCATCTAAGTAAGCACTACTTCCTAAGCCGGTACCTACGGTAATCATAATTACAAAGCCTTTAAGCTCTTTACCTACACCATAGTTCATTTCAGCATAACAAGCAGCATCAGCATCATTAATAACTGTAAAAGGTAAGCCAGTAGTTTCAGAAAAAAGTTTAGTCACGTCTGTGTCTACCCATTTTTTATGTAAATTTCCTGGTGTTTTACAAATTCCGTTTTTTATTAGCGTAGGAAAACCACAACCAACTGGTCCGTTGTAATTAAAATGTTTAATAATTTTTTTAACCACCTTAGCCATTTCTTTTGGTTTTTTAGTAGGCGGAGTAGGAATCCTAAATCGTTCTGTAATTTTTTCTCCTGTTTTTACGTTTACAAGTGCTCCTTTAATTCCAGAACCACCAATGTCTATACCAAGTACTTCCATTTAGTTACTTTATAGTTAGGATTAACAAAGTAACAAAAAAACTTTTAAGAGTGTGTATTAATTAAATCTATGTAATATTTAAAGATTTTATATGTCATCACAATAGTAGCAATTATTTGTAACTAATTTGTAATAAGTTATTTGCAGTTTTTTATGTTAATGCTCTTAAATTATTTTAAATTTTACAGGCAATTATTAGATGTAGTTTATAAGCTTATTCTAGAACAGCATTAATTCTTTTTATATATTTAATAAAGAAAAAACTTACAAATGTTAAAAATAAATTTAAAATATTTAATTGTATTGATCATTTTTAGTGGTTTATCATGTAGTAGTTCTAGTGATGATGATAATACCGTTAATACTACTGTAAACAATGATATTGCTGAAGAAACTCCCTTTTTTATAGATGGTAACAGTCCTACTCCCTTGGGTAAAAAATGGACCAAGATTGAAAATATATCAGATGAGTTTAATAATAATAGTTTTGATGAAGCTAAATGGGAAAATACTAGTACACGTTGGATAGGCAGAGCTCCAGGAATTTTTAAAGCGAATACAGTATCAGAAGCTGATGGTAATTTAATGCTAACTTCATATGAGTTAAACGAGCCAGAAGTAATTAATGGCGACACTTTTACTCACGCAGGTTCTAATATTTACTCTAAAAACGCAGTACAAGTTGGTACTTATGTAGAATGTAGTATGAAAGCAAATAAAACTTTTATGTCTTCTACATTTTGGTTAATTAATGTTGTTGGTGAGGGTGAGGGTTGTGATAAAAGAGTAACAGAATTGGATATACAAGAGTGTGTTGGGCAAATTACAGGAACGGCAAATTTTGCTAAAACTTTTGATGAAACAATGCATTCAAATACACATAGTAGAAATACTGCTTGTGATGAAACCCCAGTTGGGTCTGAAGGAAATAATGTAGCTACAGGAGAAAAGGTTTGGGAAGATTACCATATCTACGGTGCTTGGTGGAAGAGTCCAACAGAAATAGAGTTTTATCTTGATGGTAAAAAAGTTTATAGCATAACTCCCAAAGCAGAGTTTAATTTGCAAATGTACTTAAGGTTGGTGGTAGAAACTTATGATTGGAATCCAGTTCCTGAAGATGGAGGAATGACAGGTACTAAATCAGAAAGAACAACTTATTATGACTGGGTTAGATCTTGGGAATTAAAAGATATATAACCTTTAAATAATGCAATTAAAAAAGCCCTTTACTCTTGTAAAGGGCTTTTTTAAGTTAATTAAACTGTAGTAATTTTTTATTAATTAATGTTTCCCATTTTTTAGCTAATTGCAGCTCTCCAGTAAGTTGCACTTTTAAATCGGAATCATACACGGTAAAAGATACTTCTGGGTCTTGATTGTAACGTGGAATAAATTTTAAATCCAACCCTTCAACAATATATTCTTTAAGGTTTTTAGCATTAATAGCTTTTGTATGGGTAGCAATTTTACACTTTTTAATGCCAGTTAAATTTACAGACCCTTGGTTTATTACGCCTTCTTCATTTTTGTAATAAAAAACTTGATTTTGTTTATGGTCTATTCCAATAATAAAACCAGCATTAATATCATAATCATTAACTGTACAATTATCTTTTTTAGCCACTTCTTCTAAAGATGTAAGCATTTTCTTTTCTCTTTTTTTTCTTCCTCTGGCTATAAAAATAAATGGCAATAAGCATATTACCACTATTATAATTGCTACTATATCTGTTCCTAAATCCATTTTTATTTTTTTAAGTTGATGTATGTAAAGTGTGGCTATGTGTGTTTACATAGCCTTTGTTTGTAATTTGTTTTCACTGTAGTACAGTAAAAAACATCAGCTTAATTACAAGAAATAATGAAAAGGAAATATTAGTTTTAGCTTTTTAAGTTGTGCTAAAAAGTTAATATAAGTACTTTGGTAATTAGAGCTTAACGATAGAGTATTATGCGGAGTTGCATAAGTATTAGGTGTTAAAAAACTCTGAAAAAGATTTTTTAAATTAGAAGGGTAGTTGCTGTTATTACCAGGAATACTAACAACATTTTCTGTTTGTGAAGACTGTATAAAGAAGTTGTTAGATGCATTGTATGAAAACTGAACTTCTTTAGCTGTAGAAATATCTTCTGCATTATAAGACGCAAGAGAATTTGTTACAACACCCATTGCCAAGCAATACAGTGTGGTAAGTAAAAATGTGCTTATAAAATTAACTGTTTTTTTCACGCCACAAATGTACTTTAATCTATAAATAAGTAAATGTTAATTTATATTAAAGTTACTTATTAAGGCAGCTTTTTACATTGTCTATAGCTTCTTGCTTGTCTGCAAGTACTACTAATATATCTTTATCTTCAATAACTGTAGACCCGTTTGGTGTAACGTATTTATTATCTCTACGTATCATTGCTATAATTGCGTGTTTAGGAAAACCTAAGTCTACAATTTTTTTATTTACAGCGTAGCAATTAGCGGTAACAGGAATTTCTTTTATTAATGCCTTTGGGTTATCTTCCATAAGAAGGTCTGTAGCACTTAACTTTTTTTCCTCGTTAGGTAAGGCTACATTTAACCATTTTGCCATTACAGATAACGTTGTACCTTGTATTATTACAGATGATACTGATATAAAAAACACAATATTAAACATCATATCTGCTTTATCTATACCTGCTAATAGTGGGTATGTAGCAAAAACAATAGGTACTGCACCACGTAAACCTACCCATGAGATGTAAAAACGACGTCTAAATTTCATTTTAAAAAATAGTAGACTTAAAAATACACTTACAGGGCGTGCTACTATAATTAAGAATAGAGATATAAGTATTCCAAGGCCAAAAACCGGAATAATTTTAGAAGGAAAAACAAGTAGCCCTAATGTTAAAAACAGTACAATTTGCATTAACCAAGCTAAACCATCATACATTTTTAAAATGGTTTTTTTGTGAATTAGATCTTGGTTACCTAAGTAAACTGCACAAATATAAATAGCTAAAAACCCATTACCACCAACAAAATCTGTGGCAGAAAATGTAATAAACATTAATGCAATTACTAGAACGGGATATAAACCTTCAAAATCTAATTTAATTTTATTTATTATGTATTTACTAAGTTTACCAAAACCAAAACCAGCAATAGCACCCAAAGCCATTTGCTGTATAAACATTGGTATTATAGAAAATATATTCTGATCCTGATTTATAACAAGAGTTAAAAAGGCAAGTGTTAGTACATATGCCATAGGATCATTACTACCACTCTCTAACTCTAGAGTTGGTCTTAAATTGTTTTTTAGTGCTAAGTTTTTAGATCTAAGAATAGAGAATACAGCTGCTGCATCTGTAGAAGATACAATAGAGCCAAGTAACATGCTTTCATAAATTGTAAAATCTGTAATATAAAAAACAAAAGTGCCAATTGTAACTGCTGTTAAAAGCACACCAATTGTAGATAGTACAATACCTTCTTTTAATATGGGTTTTACCGTGTTCCAGTTGGTATCTAATCCACCAGAAAAAAGAATAAAATTTAATGAGACTACACCTATAAATTGAGCAAGTTTTGGATCATCAAACTTAATACCCACAATACCATCAGACCCAGCAAGCATACCAATTACCAAGAATAATAATAAAGTTGGCACTCCAAATTTATAAGAAGTTTTGCCTACTATTATGCTTATAAAAAGCAATATAGAGCCAACTAATAATATATTTTCTATGGTTAAGTTCATTCAGTTTATTTTTGCTTAGCAACAAAAATAGTAGATATAAACTTATAAAATCGTGAAAATTTGTTAATCTATTACTTCATTAGTTTCCACCATTTTTTTTTCTTTGTAGATAAGTCTACTCTGGCATCTAAAAAATCAAAATATTTTTTGTCTTCTTGCATAAAAAGAGGTTTTCCTTTTATGGTGTAAGCTCTATTTAGTTCACATTCTGCCCTATGTTTATTACCAATTTCTAGTTGGCATTGTCCCAGTCTTAAATGTATAAAAGGATTACCAATAGCATCTGGACATTGCATAGCGCTAGATAAATTTTTAACACCTGCTTCAAAATCCTTATTTATAAAATTAATGTCTCCAATAGATGCTAATAACCAAGTGCTAGTTTCCCATTTTGTTTTAGGTTCGGGAATTAGGTCATATGCAGACCAATATTTTTGTAACGCACTAGTATATTCTTCCTTTTCAGTTAATAAATCTGCAGCTTTAGATAATTGCAAAATTTGCATGTAAATATGGTCTTCCAATTCTTTCATTTGGACTTTTTGACGCATAAATTACAGCCTTTTTTAATGATATAAGTGGTTTATTTTAAAAGCATTGATAACTTAATGTTTAGTTAACTTTTTACAGTTTTAAGGTTAATTCTTTGTAATTTATTTTAAGCTATTAATTATTTTTTTAAAGTGTGGGTAATAGATGCGCCCCCACATAGGATTTTTTTGAAATTGATAGACTTCATTAGTATCTGGATTAAAAATTACGGGTACCGTAAAACCAGCCCATTTTTTGCCAGATTTTAATTTTGTACAATATTCTTTGGCTTTTTCGTCTATATTATTAGAAATTAAAATAGCTATTACTCCAATACCAGATTGTAAACCACGAGGCCAACCCGTATAATTTTCTTTAGTGAAATTAAAAGATGCAGTAATATGTTGGTTAATGAGTTCTGGAGTTATTTTCTCATCTTTAAAATCTGTAGCAACAATAAATGTATTTAGTTGAGTTGCCATCCAAGCTAATTTAAACTTCTTTTCATAACCAATTACACTGGGTTTATTTACAATGTTATTATCAGAATGATAAATACCTTGAGCTATTAACTTTTGTTTAATTGTATTTGTTGTCATTGTAATGGGTTTAGTTATTTATATAATCATCAAAAATAACAGAATTATACAATTACAAATTAGCTGTTTACCGTGAAATTGCTATTTTTTAGTTTTAACTAATGAGAAACTGCTTTTAAGCCAATAATAGAACCAATAAGTGTGGTTATAAAGAAAACTCTCCAAAAGTTGCTTGGATCTTTAAATACTAAAATGCCAACAAGTACAGTACCTACCGCACCAACACCTGTCCATACCGCGTAACCAGTGCCAACTGGTATGGTTTGTATAGCTTTAATTAATAATAAAAAGCTAATAGTTGCGCAAACAAGAAAACTTCCATACCATAAGTATATGTCTATTCCTGTAGCTTCTTTTGCTTTACCAAGGCAATAGGCAAAAGCAACCTCAAAAAGTCCTGCAATTATTAAAATTATCCAGTTCATTGTTTTATTTCTCTAAAAATGCTGGTTCTAGTGTATAAACTTTGTTATGTATTGCATCTATCTCCACTTAAAGTGAATGGGTTAGATATAAAAGAAAACAAAATATGATTATTACTTTAATATAGTAACCGGCTTTTTGTTCTCATCAATTGCAACAAAAGTAAACTCGCCAGATACAGCTTTTTCTCTGTAGCTAGAGTACATTTCTTCAATATAAATATCTACTCTAACTTTTAAACTGGTGTTACCAACGTGCGTTACGTAGCCCGACAATTCTGCAATTGTACCTGCTGGTATTGGCATTTTAAAATCTATTTTATCACTGCTAACAGTAACCATTTGTTGTCTGCTAAATCTAGTTGCGCAAATAAATGCAGTTTCATCCATAAGTTGCATTGCAGTACCTCCAAAAAGAGTATCGTAATGGTTAGTAGTATTAGGAAAAACGGCTTTAAAAATTGTAGTTACAGATTTTTCAATTCTTTCGTCTAAAGTCATACGTGTAGATTTGTTCATAGTTAAATTACATCCTTTTTTGAGGAAAAAAAAGACGTTGTAAAAATACTATATAAAGTTTAATCTAAAGTAAAAACTGCAGTTATTAAAAATATATCTTCTTGTGGTACTAAGTCCTTTATACGGTTGGCAAAGTATGGGGATACTACGTTTTCTCTATGTAAATTCCAAAGTTCTGTTTTGCTGCCACATTTTGGTTCTAATTCTCTGTTGTTATTATAACTTATACATAACTCTATTAATAATTTAAAAAATAAATTTATAGTTGGTGTTAGTTGTATAAAGTTGCCTTCTACATCTGTAATGTAAGTGGGAGTGTGCTCTTTTGTGTTGTCTGCCCATATTTTTTTTGCAGAAGCGTTAAATGAGTGTGCTATTACAACTTTTCCGTTTTTCCAAGGATTATGTTTTTTAGTCATAGCAGGTCCTTTTCCAAAAATATGAAGTTTTGGCTGTAAACTAGAAAAAGTATTTATATGTAAGTGTGGTAAAATTAAAAGTGTAATATAATTACTGTATAAGTAACTAAGTTCTGCAGAAAGTACTTGTTCTTTTACGTGTGTTATTGGTCTAGAGTTTTCTCGGTTTAAAAAGTCATTTTTACTCCCAAATTTAGTGGTGCGTAATATGCTCTGAAAATCTTTTAAGGTGCTAGAAAATTCTTCAAGACTATTTTTCATACTTAATTAGTAATATCATTACAGCTAATGTAGTTGTTTTTAATGGCTAATTTTTATTGATTTTGTAATCGTTTGCAACCAGTTTATATTTGTTTTTATGTGTAAAACTGACAGAGTTGCTGCTTTTGTATTTTTAGATTGATATTTTTTTTAATCTTAATTAATTTGCTAGATGCCTACTTACAAAGGGCTATAGTTGTTTTTTTTCTTTTTTTAGGTTGATAAAAATTGGGTTTATGCCGTTTTGTGTCAGGTTTTTAGTCTTTTGGCTTGGTTTTGGCAGAATTATTAGTCTAAGTTTAAAATAAAATATTGGCTGTATAAGAATTATGCAAAGAATATTTTAAAAATTGAAAAATACGATATGAGTATAGTTAAGGAAAACAACACGGTAAAAGTTAATTACACAGGAAAGTTGGCAGACGGACAAGTTTTTGATACTTCTGAAGGTAGAGAGCCGTTAGAGTTTACTTTAGGACAAGGGCAGTTAATACCTGGTTTTGAAAAAGGTGTTTTAGATATGAAGCTAAATGAAAAAAAGACCATTACTATTGCTAAAGAAGAAGCATATGGTGAGGTTAATGAGGCTTTAATACAAGAGGTTAAAAAATCTGAGCTTCCACAAGATATGGAGCCTAAAGTTGGTATGGGATTAGTTTCTAAAGCTCCAGATGGTAGAGAAATGAACCTAATGGTAGTAGAAGTTAAAGACGAGTCTATTGTTATAGATGGTAACCACCCTTTAGCAGGTAAAGACCTTATTTTTGATTTAGAAGTTTTAGAAATTAAATAAGCTTGCTTTTTAAAATAATATAACCCGGTAAACTTAGTTAAAGTTTATCGGGTTTTTTTGTGCTGAATATATTTTAATTTACTCTTTATAGTCTGTAGAAGTCTTCATTTTTTTATAGCCAGTATAGGTAAGTAATACACCGTTAGCAATACAAATAATACCAAGAATTTTTTGTTGTAAAGTAAGTAAAGCAATACCGCCTATTACGCCACAAATACCAAATGTTGCTAGTTGTTTGCCTTTATGATGCTGTTTGTTATCCATTTTTATGTTTTTATGCTACTCGTAAGTATCTGGCTCTATATGTATTAAAACATATTCTAGATTGGGGATTTCTGCCATAAGATAATCTTTTAATTTATGAGATATATCATGGCCTTCTTTTACTGTAATTTTTCCATCTACAATGGCGTGTAAATCTATATGAAATTTCATTCCGGCTTTACGAATAAAACATTTTTCGGTATCTAAAACGCCATCAACTTGTACAGATTTTTTTCTAACTTCATCAATTAAATCATCATATAATTGTTCATCCATTACCTCACCAAGTGCAGGTCTTAAAATTAAATAACTGTTGTATAATATAAAACCAGAGGCAAGTAAAGCAGCCCAATCATCTGCAGTTTCATAGCCTTTGCCGCAAATAACAGCAATAGAAATACCTATAAATGCCATTACAGATGTTATTGCGTCACTCCTATGGTGCCAAGCATCTGCTTTTAAAGATGTACTGTGTATTTGTTTACTCTTTTTTAAAACTATACGATATAAAATTTCTTTCCAAATTATAATTATGCCTAAAACTATTAGTGTCCAAGATTTAGGGGTTTTATGTGGTGTTTGTATGTTTTGTATGCTCTCATAAGCAATAATAGTTGCAGATGTTACCAAAAAAGCAACAACTAAAAAGGTTATTAGAGGTTCTATTTTACCGTGTCCGTATGGGTGGTTTTTGTCTGCAGGGCGTTTTGCATATTTAAATCCAACAAGTACTAACAAAGAAGAAAAAACATCTGTGGTAGATTCTATTGCATCTGCAATTAGCGCATAAGAATTACCAAAAAAGCCAGCAAGCCCTTTAATAATAGCAAGGCAAAGGTTACCTATTATGCTAAAATAGGTTGTTTTAATGGCGGTGTCTTCAACATTCATAGTTGTAGGCCTTTGTAGGTTGGTTTTTTTAAACGGCGCGTTGTACTACTTCAAACACCTTATTATCATCGCACTTTAAGGTTTTAGATGGGTATTTTAATATAAGCGCATAGTCATGGGTAGCCATTAAAATTGTGCGTCCGGCTTTGTTAATGTCTTGTAACACTTTCATTACCTCTACACTTGTTTGCGGATCTAAATTTCCTGTAGGCTCATCGGCTAAAATTAGTTCAGGGTCATTAAGTAAAGCACGTGCTATGGCAATACGTTGTTGCTCTCCACCAGAAAGCTCATGAGGAAATTTAAAACCTTTAGTTTTCATACCAACCTTGTCTAAAACCTCTTCAATTTTAGTATCCATTTTGGTACGGTCTTTCCAACCAGTTGCTTTTAGCACAAAAAGTAAATTGTTATTTATAGTACGGTCTGGTAATAATTTAAAATCCTGAAAAACAATACCAAGTTTACGGCGTAAAAAAGGAATGTCTTTTTCTTGCATTGTTTTTAAATTTATATCTACAATATTGCCAGTACCTTCTTTTAAAGCCAAGTCGCCATAAAGTGTTTTCATAAAACTACTTTTTCCGCTACCTGTTTTACCTATTAAGTATACAAACTCACCCTTTTTTATCTCTAAAGAGATGTTATTAAGTACAAGGTTGTCTTTTTGGTAAACAGAAACATCTTTAAGTTCTAAAATAGTGTCTTGCATAAATTTTTGAGGTAAATAAATTTACTGGTATTATTGTTGATATAAAAGTAATAAGTTTAAGGGTAAAAGTAATGTGCTTTGGTAAAAAATATTTTTCTTAGTTTTAATATACTTTTAGCCGTTTTAAACGTTATATAATTTAACAAAGGTATATCACTATAAGACCTTAGTCTATATGAAAATGAAAAAAATAGCAATACTCCTATGTTTTATGGGGATGTCTATCTATGGATATTCGCAAAAAACAGAAATTTACACGCACAAGAATAAAGATTACGTAAAAGCACTGTCTTTGTATAATGACAAGCAGTACCAAGCATCACAAGCTGTTTTTAAAGAGGTGGCAAAAAGCACAGATGATTACGAGACTAAAGCCAATAGCCACTATTACATTGCTACAGCTGCAATACGCCTTAACCAGCTTGGAGCAGATAAGCTTATGGAGCGTTTTGTAGAAGACTACCCAACGTCTACCAAAAGAAATACAGCTTATTTAGATGTGGCAGATTATTATTTTGAAACAGGTAAATATCCGCACGCTTTAAAATGGTATGCAAAAGTAGACCAGTCTTCTATGTCTAGAAAAGATAAAGAACGATTTGAGTTTAACAATGGCTACGCTCTTTTTTCATCTAAAAAATATAAAGATGCAGAACGGTATTTAAATCGTGTAACCAACTCGGCAACCTATGGTTCTCAAGCTAAATACTACTTAGGCTATATTGCTTATGAGCAAGATAATTACCAAGAAGCAAATGAGCGTTTTGACCAGATTACAGATCAGGATGAGTTAAAAGAAAAACTATCATATTACCAAGCAGATATGAACTTTAAGCTTGGTAATTTTGAAAAAGCAATAGCTCTTGCTAAAGAACAATTGCCAAAGGCAGATAGGAATGAAGTATCAGAACTAAATAAAATTATAGGAGAAAGTTACTTTAACCTTAAACAGTACAACAACGCTATACCATACTTAACAGAATATAAGGGTAAACGTGGTAAGTGGAGTAATACAGATTATTATTTGCTTGGCTACAGTTACTATAAGCAAGGAGATTACGCAAATGGTATAGACCAGTTTAATAATATTATAGATGGTGATAATAGTGTGTCTCAAAACGCATATTATCATTTAGCAGAGTGTTATTTAAAGTTAGATAAAAAACAAGAAGCTTTAAATGCGTTTAAAAATGCATCTCAGATGGATTATTCTGAGGAAATTAAAAAGGATGCTTATTTAAACTATGCTAGACTTAGTTATGAAATTGGTAATGCATACGAGCCTGTACCATCCGTACTAACTAAATATTTAGAGACCTACCCAGATAGTGAACACGCTAAAGAAATTCAAGAGCTTTTAGTAGACTCTTACATTACGTCTAAAAACTACAAAGGTGCTTTAGAGTTGTTAGAGAAGAATAAAAACTATGCAAGTAAAGAAACCTACCAAAAGGTTGCTTTTTATAGAGGAGTAGAATTGTTTTTAGAGCAAGATTATGAGAGTGCTTTAGAAGCTTTTAACTTGTCTTTAGATAATGCAGAGGAGCCAAAGTTTAAAGCTAGAGCAAATTTCTGGAAAGCAGAATCGCTTTATTTACTTAATAAGTTTGATGATGCTTTGGTATCGTTTGTGGCTTTTCAGCAGAATCCAATGTCTGTTTCTACAGATGAAAATAAGGAGTTAGATTACAATTTAGCGTATACTTATTTTAAGCTTAATGATTACGTAAATGCAACATCATACTATAAAAAATATACAGATAGCAAACCAGAAGACGAAGCTAAGTTAAACGATGCTTATTTACGTTTGGGAGATTGCTACTTTGTAACTAGTAAGTATTGGCCAGCAATAGAAACGTATAACATTGCTTTAAAAAATAGAGGCGGACAAAAGGATTATGCAGCTTACCAAAGAGCCTTAAGTTATGGTTTTGTTGGTAAGAGTGATACTAAAATTAGTGAATTAAAAAGCTTTGTAACAAAGTATAGCAAATCTACCTTAAAGGATGATGCTTTGTATGAACTTGGTAATACTTACATAAAATTAGGTAATGAAGATTTAGGCTTACAAGCGTATAACAAGTTAATTGAAGAGTACAAAGGAAGTAGTTTAGTGCCAAGGGCATTGCTACGTCAAGGATTAGTGCATTACAATGCTAGTAGAAACCAACAGGCTTTGGCTAAGTTTAAAACAGTTGTACGTGACCATGCAAAAACACAAGAAGCTATACAAGCTGTTGCAACGGCTAAACTAGTATATGTAGATTTAGGTAAGGTAGATGAATATGCTAATTGGGTTAAAGATTTAGATTTTGTAGAGGTTACAGATTCAGAATTAGACAATGCAACTTACGAGTCGGCAGAAAAACAATTTATAGAAAACAAGACAGATGCCGCTATTAGAGGGTATGAAAATTACATTAAAGAATTCCCTAACGGCTCTCATATTCTAGACGCAAACTTTAAACTAGCGCAATTGTATTTTGGTAAGGGGCAAAAAGCAAGTGCTTTACCATATTATAAGTATGTTGCAGACCAAGGTGGTACAGAATTTACAGAACAAGCAATTGCACGTGTTTGCGAAATTTACATAGGAGATAACAAATACACTAATGCTTTTCCTTATTTAGAGAAGTTAGAGCAAACAGCAAACATTAAACAAAATGTAACTTTTGCACAGTCTAACTTAATGAAAGGTTACTATAACCAAAAGAATTATAGTAAAACTATTGCTTATGCAGAAAAAGTGTTAGCTACAGAGAGTATAGATAACCGTATTAAAAGTGATGCTCATATTATGATAGCGCGTTCTGCTATTAAAACAAATAATGAAACTAAAGCAAAAGAAGCATATGCTATAGTGCAAAAAATAGCTACAGGAGAAAGAGGAGCAGAGGCTTGGTATTACAATGCATATTTTAAGCATAAAGAGCAAGATTATGAAGGTTCTTCTGAGGCAGTACAAACTTTAGTAAAAGATTTTTCTGGGTATAAAGAATGGGCAGGTAAAGGGTTGTTAATTATGGCTAAAAACTATTATGCCTTAGGAGATGCTTACCAAGCAAATTATATTTTAGAAAACATTATTAAAAACTTTGCAAGTTACCCAGATATAGTGGCAGAGGCGCAAACAGAGCAACGACTTATTAAAACCAAGGAAGCGCGTAGCAACTCATCTATTAACCCAGACGGCAACTAGTAAAAGGCAAATAATATTAAGAACACACTATGCAAAAGTATATCTATACAACTATAACTTTATTTTTAGGACTGGCACAAATTGCCTTTGCACAGGATAAAGACAAAGATAAAGAAGAAAAAGATTTAGGAACAGAAACCGTAACAGTTGTAAAAGCATACAAGCCAACTATTGCAGATGCTTTTAAACTAAAATCTACACCTGTAATTAATGGAGCTGTAGAGTTAAAGAAAAAACCAATTCAATACAGTATTTTTTCTGTACCGGTAGCTTCTACATTTACTCCAGCAAAAGGAAAAGCTACTGCAGTAAAAAAGAGAAAGCCAGAGGAGTTGTTTAATTCATACGCTTCTATAGGTTTAGGAAACTATAGTAATGCACTGGTAGATTTTTACACAAGTAGGCCAATTAACAGAAATGAGACTTTAGATATAGGGTTAAACCACCATTCTTCTCGTGGAGATATAGAAGAAGCTCCTGTAGATAATGTTTTTTATGATACCAAAGTAAAAGGTAATTATACCAGAAGAGAAAGAGATTTGGAGTGGAATGCTAATGTAGGATTGCAACACAAGTTATATAGCTGGTATGGAGTAACAGAAGATGCTTTAGGTACAACACCAGAAAGTCTAATAGATGAAAAACAACACTATTTTGATGCTGAACTTGGAGGAGAACTTAAAATGGAAGATTACCTAATAAAAGGTGGCGATGTGTTGTTAAGACGTTTTTGGGACGCAACAGAATCTGGCGAAAATAGAGCGGTTATTAATGCTGCTGTAGAAGTGCCAATTTCTAATGAACTTATAAATTTTAATGTAAAGCTAGATTATTTAGGAGGTAAGTTTAAAAACGCTAGTTTAAATAATACAGACAATACAGGAGAAATTAAATTTGGCCAAGTACAGTTTGGAGTAAACCCAAGTTTGGTAATTTTAAGAGATGACCTTACCCTAAATTTAGGAGCTAATGTTGTGTATGGTTTAGATACAGAAGCTAGTGATAGTAACTTTTATATTTATCCTGCGGTAACGGCATCGTACAGATTATCTGGAGAAACTGCAATTGCATACGGTGGTATAGAGGGAGATTTACACCAAAACTCTTATCATGATTTTGTAGATGAAAATCCATTTGTGTCTCCAACGCTTACAATCTTACCAACAGATAGTCAGTACAATGCCTATGCTGGTTTAAAAGGACAATTGTTAACTAACTTAGGGTACAATGTAAAGGCGTCTTATAAAGCAGATAATAACAGAGCATTATATAAATTAAATCCAGAAAATACTTTTAGAGCAGATGAAGATAAAGATTATCATTTAGGTAATACTTTTGATATTTTTTATGATGATATAAAAACATTTTCATTCTTTGGAGAGTTAAATGTAGATGTAAACAGAAATTTTGCTTTAGGTGTAAATGCAGAGGTTTTTAGCTACACAACAGAAACAGACAATCCTGCTTGGAATCTGCCAAAAGTAAAGGGATCTTTATTTATGGATTATCAAATTAATGAAAAATGGTTTATGGGAGCTAACCTGTTTTTTGTAGGAGAAAGAGAAGATTTAAGCTCTGTAGCTGCTACTGCAACTCAACCGCAAGATTTTGCTTCTACAGTAGTAACTTTAGATAGTTATTTTGATGCTAATGCGCATGTTGGTTACCGTTTAGATGAAAAATTATCATTATTTGTAAAAACAGCAAACATAGCAAATAACAATTACCAACGTTGGGCAAATTATCCTGTTCAGGGTTTTCAGGTGCTTGCAGGAGCAACATATAAGTTTAATTGGTAAAAAAATAGAAAAACTATTTTTTTAAAGGATATGAATGACTCTTTAATAAAGGGGTTATTTATATCCTTTTTTTATTTTCATTATTTTTGAAGAAAATCAAAGACTAATGAAAAAACTAACACTTGTTTTACTGCTGGCAATTGCAGCGTGTAATCCTAAAAAAGAACAGGTAGACTATATAGTCACCAATGCAAATGTCTACACTGTAGATTCTACTTTTACAAAAGCACAAGCTTTTGCTGTAAAGGATAATTTGTTTGTAGCTGTTGGTACAGAACAGCAAATTACAGAAAAATATACATCGGCAAAAACAATAAATGCAGCTGGCAAAACTATTACTCCTGGTTTAATAGATGCACACTGTCACTTTTTTGGTTTAGGGATGAACCAGCAAGTGGTAGATTTGGTAGATACTAAAAGTTTTGATGAGGTAGTAGAGCGTGTTTCTGCTTTCCAGAAAACAAATACAAAAACGTTTATTAGAGGTAGAGGTTGGGATCAGAACGATTGGGAAGTAAAAGAATTTCCAACAAAAGAGGCTTTAGATTCACTTTTTCCGTCTATACCTGTTGTTTTGGAGCGTGTAGATGGTCACGCTTACATTGTAAATCAGTATGCATTAGATCTTGCTAATATTACAGTAGATACTAAAATTAGTGGCGGAGAAATTGTAAAAGTTAATGGTAAGCTTACAGGTGTTTTGGTAGATAATCCTATGGCTATGGTAGATGCCGTTTTGCCTAAACCAAGTGTAGTTACACAGGCACAAGCATTAAAAGATGCAGAAAAAATTTGTGTAGATTATGGGTTAACTACTGTAAATGATGCAGGTTTAAATAAGCAAACTATAGAAATTATAGATAGCTTACAGCAAAACGGAGAATTAGATATTCGTGTTTATGCTATGATAAGCGCAAACAAAGAAAACTTAGATTACTATTTAAGTAAAGGAATAGTAAAAACAGATGGTTTAAATGTGCGCTCTGTAAAAGTATATGGAGACGGTGCTTTAGGCTCCAGAGGTGCAGCTTTAAAAGAAGAGTACTCAGACAAACACAATCATTTTGGAGCAATGGTTACTCCGGTAGAGGAAATAAATAATCTTGCAAAAAGAATAGCAAAAACAGATTACCAGATGAATACACATGCTATTGGAGATTCTGCTAATGTAGCAGTATTACGCGCATACAAATCGGCCTTAAAAAATACAAAAGACAGACGTTGGAAAGTAGAGCATGCGCAGGTTATAGCTCCGCAAGATTTTGACTATTTTAAATTAGGTATTATACCATCTGTACAGCCAACGCATGCAACTAGTGATATGTATTGGGCAAAAGATAGGTTAGGAGATGAGCGCGTAAAAGGAGCTTATGCATTTAAAAAATTATTAGATATTGCAGGTGTTGTTGCATTGGGGACAGATTTTCCTGTAGAACGTGTTAGTCCGTTTTTAACTTTTTATGCTGCTGTTGCCAGAAAAGACACTAAAAATTACCCTGAAGGTGGTTTTCAGATGGAAAACGCTTTGTCTAGAGAAGAAACATTAAAAGGAATGACAATTTGGGCAGCTTATTCTAATTTTGAAGAAAATGAAAAAGGAAGTATAGAGCCAGGTAAAAAAGCTGATTTTGTTATCTTAAGTGATAATATTATGGAAGTTGAAGCTTCTAAAATTCCGACAATAAAAGCAGAACAAGTTTTTATAGGAGGTAAGCAAGTAAAGTAAAATTACGTTCTATTTAGGTAAAAAATAAACCCGAAACTAAAAGTAGTTTCGGGTTTTATATTTTTAGTAAGTGATTAAATTACATAGAAACTGCGTAAGGAACAGAAACTAAAGTAGTTCCCCAGCCCATTACCATATCAGTATCTGTAAAAGTAATAGAAAAAGCTTCTAAAGATTCCTTGTTTTTAGATACTTTTCCAGTTACTCTAACCACATCAGCATCTTCCTCATAAGAGTAAGCTCCCCATTGGTTTAAATTTTTATTTAAAATTACAGTCCATTGCTTATCTCCTGGTATAGAGAATAAAGAGTATGTGCCTGCTGTTACTTTTTTACCACCAAAGTTTGTATCTGCGTAAAAAGTAATTTCTGCAGCTTCATTAGCACCAGTTCTCCATACTTTTCCTGCAGGAGCTAAATCTTTTACTAATCTTCCCTTTAATTGTGGTCTGCTGTAAACTACACGAATGTTCTTTTTAGAAATTTTGTAGCTAGATGGTTGTGAAGCAATATCTGCTGGACTTTTATCTAATCCAGGAAATTTTTGAGCTGTAGCATTAGTAGTAAATACCATAGTTAATACAAGTGCTGATAAAGCAAATAATCTTTTCATAAATGTTTGTTTTTTGTGTTTTTCAAATTTAGCGACATTTTCGCAGTAATTCATTATATGGTCGCTAAAATTATGCCAACTTACAAAATGACCGTTTTTTTTATAAAAATAGTTTGTCTAAATTCTAAATAGAATGTAATTGGCTTAATAAAGTTTTAAATTGAAACCATTTTAAGTATTTGTGTTTTTAAATTGAAACCTTTAATTCATCTTTGTAATCAAATTGATATAAATATTAATAATATGTGTGGAATAGTTTGTGCATTTGATGTAAAGGAAAGCACTGAGGCATTAAGACCTCAGTTGTTAGAGATGTCTAAAAAAATTAGACACAGAGGCCCTGACTGGAGTGGTATATATGCAGACGATAAAGCTATTTTAGCACACGAGCGTTTGGCAATTGTAGATCCAGCTTCTGGTAAGCAACCATTATTGAGTCCTAATGGTAAATTAATATTGGCTGCCAATGGAGAAATATATAATCATAGAGAATTGCGTAAGCAATTTGAAGGTAAATATGACTTTCAAACAGAATCTGACTGTGAGGTTATACTAGCTTTGTATCAAGAAAAAGGAGTAGATTTTATAGATGAATTAAATGGTATTTTTGGTTTTACTATATATGATGCCGAAAAAGACGAATATTTTGTAGCTAGAGACCATATGGGAATTATTCCTTTATATATGGGATGGGATAAAAATGGAACTTTTTATGTTGCTTCAGAATTAAAAGCATTAGAAGGTACTTGTACAAAAATAGAATTATTTCCTCCAGGACATTATTTACATAGTAAAGACGGAGAGTTAAAAAAATGGTACTCTCGTGATTGGATGGAGTATGATGCTGTTAAAGAAAATGAAACTAGCATACAAGAAGTAAAAGAAGCTTTAGAAGCAGCTGTACACAGACAATTAATGTCTGATGTACCTTATGGTGTATTGTTATCAGGTGGTTTAGACTCTTCTGTGACTTCTGCGGTTGCAAAAAAATATGCACAAAAACGTATAGAAAGTGGTGATACTGCAGATGCTTGGTACCCACAATTACACTCATTTTCTGTTGGTTTAGAGGGGTCGCCAGATTTGGCTGCTGCAAAAAAAGTAGCAGATCATATAGGTACCGTACACCACGAAATTAAGTTTACAATACAGGAAGGTTTAGATGCTATTAAAGATGTTATTTATAACATAGAAACGTATGATATTACTACCATTCGTTCTTCTACGCCAATGTATTTAATGGCGAGAGTTATTAAGTCTATGGGTATAAAAATGGTATTGTCTGGTGAAGGTGCAGATGAGCTATTTGGAGGTTATTTATATTTTCATAAAGCGCCAAGTGCACAAGAGTTTCATGAAGAGACGGTACGTAAATTAGATAAGTTGCATATGTACGATTGTTTAAGAGCTAACAAGAGTTTAGCTGCTTGGGGAATTGAAGGACGTGTACCATTTTTAGATAAAGAATTTATGGATGTTGCTATGCGTATTAACCCTAAAGATAAAATGATAAACGGTGAGCGTATGGAAAAGTGGGTAGTTCGTAAGGCATTTGAAGATATGATACCAGAAAGTGTAGCGTGGAGACAAAAAGAACAGTTTAGTGATGGCGTTGGTTACAGTTGGATTGATACCTTAAAAGAATTGGTTGAGAAAGAAATAACAGATGAGCAAATTAAAAATGCGGCATTCCGTTTTCCTATCAACACCCCATTAAACAAGGAAGAGTATTACTATAGAACTATTTTTGAAGGACATTTTCCTAGTGATGCTGCAGCATTAAGTGTACCGCAAGAAGCAAGTGTTGCTTGTAGTACAGCAACAGCCTTAGAATGGGATGAAGCATTTAAAAATATGAACGACCCTTCTGGTAGAGCAATAGCTAACGTACATGATGAAGCATATTAAACAGTAAAATATCACTTGAATTATCGCCTGTTCTAAGGTTTTAATTATAATTAGTCTTTCAGGAGTATCAATTTATTGATGCTCCTTTTTGTTTACAGCCTTTTTAAGCGCATTTTGTTAGATTACGTAGTTTTTAAAAAAGCTAATTTTAATCTAATTGTAGTTAAAAGCTAATTTAAGCGCTTTTAAGAAACTTTTTCTATTGTAAAGAAAATGTTGATAACTATTTTAAAACAGTCTTAAAACTGTTTAAAATTAAGAAATCAATAATTTATATTTGTTAGGTTATATTTTATGATGAAATTAAGCACAATAATTTATATATAATGAGCGAAGAAGCAAACAAGAATAATTATTCAGCTGACAGTATTCAGGCCCTAGAGGGTATGGAGCACGTACGTATGCGTCCTTCTATGTATATTGGTGATGTTGGTGTAAGAGGTTTACACCACTTAGTATATGAGGTAGTAGATAACTCTATTGATGAGGCAATGGGTGGCCATTGTGACAATATAAGTGTTGTAATAAACGAAGATGGTTCTATAACTACCAAAGATAATGGTAGGGGTATACCTGTAGGTCTTCATAAAAAAGAAGGTGTATCTGCATTACAGGTTGTAATGACTAAAATTGGTGCAGGTGGTAAGTTTGATAAAGATTCATATAAAGTATCTGGTGGTTTGCACGGGGTAGGTGTATCTTGTGTTAACGCATTATCTAACAGTTTAAAAGCAACTGTTTACAGAGAAGGTAAAATATGGGAGCAAGAATATGAAAGAGGTAAGGCTTTGTATCCTGTTAAGAGTATTGGAGAAACAGAGGAAACAGGTACTATAGTTACTTTTTATCCAGATGATACAATTTTTACTCAGACTACAGAGTACAATTATGAAACATTGTCTAACAGAATGCGTGAGTTGGCTTACCTTAACAAGGGAGTAACAATTAGTATTACAGATAAGAGAGTTAAAGATGAAAAAGGTGAGTTCTTATCTGAAGTATTCTACTCTGAAGAAGGATTAAAGGAGTTTATTAAGTTTTTAGACGGTAACAGAGAGCAACTAATAAGAGAAGTTGTTTCTATGGAAGGCGAAAAAAACGGAATTCCTGTAGAGGTTGCAATGGTGTACAACACATCTTACTCAGAAAATCTTCACTCTTACGTAAACAATATTAATACACATGAAGGTGGTACACACCTTTCTGGTTTTAGAAGAGGTTTAACATCAACCTTAAAAAAGTATGCAGATGCATCTGGAATGTTAGACAAGTTAAAGTTTGAGATTCAAGGTGATGACTTTAGAGAAGGTTTAACTGCTATTGTATCTGTAAAAGTGGCAGAACCTCAGTTTGAAGGGCAAACAAAAACTAAACTAGGTAACAGAGAGGTTTCTTCAGCAGTAAGTCAGGCTGTATCAGAAATGCTTACCAACTATTTAGAAGAAAACCCAGATGATGCTAAGGTAATTGTACAAAAAGTTATTTTAGCAGCGCAAGCACGTCATGCGGCTACAAAGGCCCGTGAAATGGTACAGCGTAAAACGGTAATGAGTATAGGTGGTTTACCTGGGAAATTATCAGACTGTTCTGAGCAAGATGCTACAAAATGCGAAGTATTCCTTGTAGAGGGAGATTCGGCAGGTGGTACTGCCAAGCAAGGTAGAGACAGAAACTTTCAGGCAATATTACCGCTTCGTGGTAAAATCTTAAATGTTGAAAAAGCAATGCAACATAAGGTTTTTGAAAACGAAGAAATAAAAAATATATATACAGCTTTAGGTGTAACTATAGGTACAGAAGATGATAGTAAAGCCCTAAACTTAGATAAATTAAGATACCATAAAGTAGTTATTATGTGTGATGCCGATGTAGATGGTAGCCACATTGAAACTTTAATTCTTACATTCTTCTTCCGTTTTATGCGAGAACTAATAGAAGGCGGACACGTTTACATAGCAACACCACCTTTATATTTAGTTAAAAAAGGGACTAAAAAGCGTTATGCTTGGAATGATAA
Source organism: Cellulophaga sp. RHA_52 (assembly GCF_007827205.1). Classification (NCBI taxonomy): domain Bacteria; kingdom Pseudomonadati; phylum Bacteroidota; class Flavobacteriia; order Flavobacteriales; family Flavobacteriaceae; genus Cellulophaga; species Cellulophaga sp. RHA_52. The sequence continues at coordinate 3,528,747 of NZ_VIRZ01000001.1, read as the reverse complement.
AGAACGAGATGAAATAGCAGATAGCTTTAATGGTAGTGTAGGTATCCAAAGATATAAGGGTCTTGGGGAAATGAACGCAGAACAATTATGGGATACAACAATGAACCCAGATTTTAGAACACTGCGCCAAGTAACTATAGAAAATGCTACAGAGTCTGATAGAATATTCTCTATGTTAATGGGTGATGAAGTACCACCTAGAAGAGAATTTATAGAGAAAAATGCTGTTTATGCTAACATTGATGCATAATAAAGTACATTTACACAACAAAAACTCGCACCTACAGTGCGAGTTTTTTAGTTTTATAAAAAAAATGTAATTCTATGAGAAAGTTTAGTTTAGTTATTTTCTTGGCATTAAGTGCATATGCTTCTGCCCAGTCTAGCGCAAATGAAGTTTTTGCGGCAGGTGTTAATGATGCAAATAAATTTATTAACGACTATATGTCTCCAGTTTCTGAAGGAATGCTATATAGTATTTCTGGAGGTTGGTACAATACAGCAGATGCCAAACCATTAGGTGGTTTTGAAATTTCTATAATAGGAAATATGGCACAGTCTCCAGATGATAAAAAATCATTTATTTTAAATACTGAAGATTATGAAAACCTGCAATTTGTAGATGGTAGTATCTCTAAAGAAGTGTCTACAGGTTTGGGAGATATAGAAGGTATTAATGTTTTTGTAGAAGATGAAAACGGATTATTTAGGGAAGAATTTGAATTACCAACAGGTTTAGCATCAGAAAATATAAACTTTGTACCCTCTGCATTTGTACAAGTAAGTGTAGGCTTAATAAAAGGGACAGAAATAAAGGCTCGCTTTCTGCCAAAAATAGAAACAGATGATGTAGAAGTTGGTATGTATGGTGTTGGGTTGCAGCACGACTTTACAAAGCTTCTCCCTGCAGATAAAATTTTACCAGTGGCAATTTCTGGTGTTATTGGTTATACGCACTTAACAGGTGTTTATGATTTTACAGACCAAGATGTAATTGCAGGAGAAAACCAACGATTAGATATGAAAATGAATACGTGGGTTTTTCAGGCAGTAGTATCTACAAAAATGCCAATTATTAATTTTTATGGAGGACTGGGTTACTTAACAGGTAATTCTACTGTAGATGTTTTAGGAACGTATAGAGTACAATCCGGACCATTTATTGGAGATACATATACAGATCCTTTTTCTGTAAAAACAGATGCTAGTGGTGTTACCGGTAATATAGGTGCTAAACTTAAATTAGGATTTTTTAGATTACACGCAGATTATTCTATGGCTAAATACAATAACCTTTCTGTAGGTATTAATTTTGGTTTTAGATAATAGTAACAATTATTAAGATATATACATAAAAAAGCCCTAGTAATTATAATTACTAGGGCTTTTGTTGTGGTGTTACTTTCTTTACTATTATTCTCTAATAGCTAAAGTTTCACCATTTGTTTCTTCTAGTATAACAGTAGCAGAGGTATTTTCAGAAGTTTTTTCAGTACTATTATTTATTTGTGTTGTTTTAATTTTTACTTGATCACTTGGCATATTTGTCTCAGGATATGTAATAGTATAGGTGTCACCCTCTATAGTCCATCTAAAATCTGTTAAAAAAGCCACGTTGTCATTAGTATAACTATGGTATCGTCCTTTGTAGGCATCGTTAAAAATCCATTCTTGTTTAGAATCTACGCCAGATTCTGATGTTGTGGTTTTTGCCCATATCCCAAGAATAGGGTCGTTGTTTTCTGGAATTTCAGAGCAACAGTAAATTGTAAAGCATACAATGGTTGCTATGAAAAAAAGTAGGGGTTTTTTCATAAGTAGGTATTTTAATTAATTCGGGTTATTGTATACAACGCTCAATTTTGTTGTGTATTTCATTATAATCGATGTATAACACGTTTTTTTGTGGTTTTTCGTTTAAATACATCTTTCTTTAACATTAAGTTGTGTTTAAACTTCTTTTTAGTAGATTCAATAAATATTAAAGTTGGTATATGCACTATTTTTTTGTTTAAATTCTTTATTTTTACAGTCAATAAACAAATCATTAAAAAATTAAATATATTTACTTATGAAAGTAACGGTAGTAGGTGCAGGTGCAGTAGGCGCTAGTTGTGCAGAATACATTGCAATTAAAAATTTTGCATCGGAAGTTGTTGTGTTAGATATTAAAGAAGGTTTTGCAGAAGGTAAGGCAATGGATTTAATGCAAACAGCATCTTTAAACGGTTTTGACACTAAAATTGTTGGTTCTACTAATGATTACTCTAAGACTGCAGGTTCTGATATTGCTGTTATTACTTCAGGTATTCCTCGTAAACCAGGAATGACAAGAGAAGAGTTAATTGGTATTAATGCAGGTATTGTTAAAACTGTATCAGAAAACTTAATTAAACATTCTCCTAATGTAATTTTAATAGTTGTAAGTAACCCAATGGATACTATGACTTATTTAGTACATAAAACTACTGGCTTACCAAAAAACAGAATTATAGGTATGGGTGGTGCTTTAGATAGCGCACGTTTTAAATATAGATTAGCAGAGGCTTTAGAGGCTCCTATTTCTGATGTAGACGGTATGGTTATAGGTGGACATAGTGATACTGGTATGGTGCCATTAACAGCACACGCAACTAGAAATAGCGTTAAAGTATCTGAGTTTTTATCTGAAGAAAGATTGGAGCAAGTTGCTGCAGATACTAAAGTAGGTGGTGCTACATTAACTAAGTTGTTAGGAACTAGTGCTTGGTATGCTCCTGGTGCTGCAGTTTCTGGTTTAGTACAAGCCATTGCTTGTGACCAAAAGAAAATGTTCCCTTGCTCTACTTTATTAGAAGGTGAGTATGGTTTAAATGACCTTTGTATTGGTGTACCTGTTATTTTAGGTAAAGATGGTATAGAGAAAATAGTAGAAATTGAACTTAGCGACGCTGAAAAGGCAAAAATGCAAGAAAGTGCTGCTGGTGTTTCTAAAACAAACGGACTTTTAGAATTATAATATTTATAAGAAAAAGGGCTTAATAAGGGTGACAAATTTATTTGTTCACCCTTATTTTATATAATATTATAAATATATTGGCATTTCATATCTTAAATGATATATTTGCACGCTATATAAAATTACCAATAATAAACAAAAACTAATGTATAATAAAGGACTTATAAAGCTGTTTGCTTTTTTATTTGGGATCGTAAGTATCTATCAATTATCCTATACTTTTATAAGTAGTAAGATTGAAAATGAAGCAGCAACTTATGCAGCGAGCAAAATTTCTGAATCTGATAAAGATTTTGCAAGCAAGAGAGAGGCATTGGAAATTAAATACTTAGACTCAATTGGGAGCGAATCTGTTTTTGGATTTACATCTTACAATGAAGCTAAGAAGAAAGAATTAAACAAGGGTCTTGATCTTAAAGGTGGTATTAATGTAACGCTTCAAATTAAGATAAAAGATATCTTATCTGGTTTAGCAAATAACACTAAAAACCCTGTTTTTCTTAAATCTTTAGAAGATGCAGATGAGGCGTCTAAAAGCAGTGATAAAACATATGTAGACTTGTTTTTTGAAGCTTTTGATGCAAATAAAGGTGATACTAAGTTAGCTTCTCCAGATATTTTCTTCACAAAATCATTAAGTGAAGAAATAAAAACTATGGATGCTTCTGATGAACAGGTAAAATCTATAATCCGTAAAAAGATTGATGAGTCTGTAGAATCTGCTTTTGAGGTATTAAGAGAACGTATTGATGGTTTTGGTGTAACGCAACCAAACATACAAAGAGAAGGTACTTCTGGGCGTATTTTGGTAGAGTTACCAGGAGCTAAAGATAAGGCAAGAGCGCAAGAGTTACTTTCTAGTACAGCTCAATTAGAGTTTTGGGAAACGTATCCTAAAAACGATCCTAACGTTATGCAGTTTATAAACGCTGCTAATGAAAAATTAAGATCTTTAGTAGATACAAAAACTGCTACTGCAGAAGATACTGAGTCTAAACCAGAATCTGAAATTGATTCTTTATTATCTGATGTTACTCAGGATTCTTTAGATGTAGCTAGTCAAATAAACCCTTTAGGAGATTTAATAAAAGGTATTCCTAATAGTTTTGCTGTTGCGGAATTTGCAATTAAAGATACGGCTAAGGTTAATGAGTACCTTAATATGCCAGAAATTAAAAGATTAATTCCAAATGCAATACAACATGTTAAATTTGCTTGGGAGCGTCCTTCTAAGGGTTCTGAAGTTGTTGGTCTTTTTGCATTAAAAGGTAATAGAGATAATACTCCTAAAATGAGTGGGGATGTAGTTAGTGCTGCACGTGCTCAGTTCGATCAGTTTAACAGACCAGCTGTTGGTATGGATATGAACGTTAAAGGAGCTAAGCAATGGCAAAAGTTTACAAGTGAGGTTAACTTAAACCAAACTGGTATTGCTGTAGTTTTAGATAATAGAGTATACACTGCTCCAGGTTGTTCTGTAGTTGGTGGTATATCTGGTGGTAGTACAGAAATCTCTGGAGATTTTACTATTACAGAAACTAAGGATATTGCAAATGTTCTTAGAGCTGGTAAGTTACCTGCAAGAGCAGACATCATTCAGTCAGAAGTAGTTGGACCATCATTAGGTCATGAATCTATAAACAGTGGTTTAATGTCTTTCTTAATTGCAATGGCATTAGTACTTGTTTGGATGATTTTTTATTATGGTAAAGCTGGTGTAGCTGCAGATATTGCATTGTTATTAAACATATTGTTAATATTTGGAGTTCTAGTAAGTTTAGATGCTGTGTTAACATTGCCAGGTATTGCTGGTATTGTTTTAACAATTGGTATGTCTGTAGATGCAAACGTTCTTATTTTTGAACGTATAAAAGAAGAACTAGCAAAAGGAAAAGGACAGTCATTAGCAATTTCTGATGGTTTTGGTAATGCACTATCTTCTATTTTAGATGCAAACATTACAACTGGTTTAACTGCAATTATCTTGTTTATATTTGGTTCTGGACCAATTAAAGGTTTTGCTACTACTTTATTAATTGGTATTGCTACGTCTTTATTTACTGCAATATTTGTTACTAGATTATTTATTGAGGGTTATACTGGAGCTAAAGGAAAAGTATTAGAGTTTTGTACAGGTTTAACTAGAAACCTTTTCAAAAATTTAAGTATTAACTTTTTAAAGAAAAGAAAAATTGCATACATTTTTTCTGGAGCTTTAATAGTTATTGCATTATTTTCTTTACTTACTACTGGTTTACAACAAGGTGTAGATTTTGTTGGAGGTAGAACATATCAAGTTCGTTTTGATCAAAGTGTAAATACTTCAGAAATTTCATCAAACTTAACTGAGATTTTTGGTAGCGGTACTAACGTAAAAACTTTTGGTGAGGATAATCAAATAATGATTACTACATCATACAAAGTAGATGCAGAAGATATTGCTGTTGATGAAGAAATTCAAGAAAAATTATTTACGTCATTACAAAACTTATTGCCTAGTGGTTTAACATTAGAGGAATTTAATAATGGAGGTACAGAAGATGTATCTATAGGTATATTAAAATCTAAAAAAGTAGGACCAACTATTGCAGATGATATCAAAAAGAATGCTGTTTGGGCAATTTTAGGTTCGTTATTTGTAGTGTTCTTATATATCTTATTCCGTTTCCGTAAATGGCAATTCTCTTTAGGAGCTGTTGTGGCGGTATTCCATGATGTATTAGTTGTACTAGGTGTTTTCTCTTTATTAGGTAAGGTTATGCCTTTTAATATGGAAATAGATCAAGCATTTATTGCGGCAATATTAACAGTTATTGGTTACTCATTAAATGATACCGTTGTTGTTTTTGACCGTATTAGAGAAATAGTAAAAGAAAGAGGATGGAGTTCTGGTGATAATGTAGGTTTAGCATTAAACAGTACATTAAGTAGAACATTAAATACTTCTTTAACTACGTTAGTAGTATTACTAGCTATCTTTATTTTTGGTGGTGAATCTTTAAGAGGATTTATGTTTGCTATGATAATTGGTGTTATTGTAGGTACATATTCATCTTTATTTATTGCAACACCTGTTATGTTTGATACATTAAAGAAAAGAATACAATCAGGTAAAGAAGATGTTGTTGTAAAAGACAAAGAGTAATTCTTTAATCTGTAAAATATATAAAAAGCTGCTTACAATATGTAAGCAGCTTTTTTATTTTAGTCTTTTGGCGTTAGATCCGTTTGGGGTAATTTGTAACTCTAAAATAGATCTAGGCTCTAAATTTGGTTCTTTTCGGTGTGATACAAAAACAATTGCTGTTTGCTTATTGCTAGCTATTTGGTTAACTAAGCTTATAAATAATGTGGCACTCTCATCATCTAAACCAGCGGTTGGCTCATCTAAAATTAAAAGTAAAGGTTGCTTTACTATTGCTCTTAATAACATAGCTAACCTTTGTTGGCCAACAGTAGCCTCATTAAATAATTTATTTTTTAAAGTAGATAGCTGTGCAATTTTTAACCATTTTTCTGCTTCGCTTTTTTGTGTTTCTGTAGGTTTAGTATAAAGGCCAATAGCATCTGTAAAACCACCAATAACCATATGTAGTAAGCTGTGGTTTCCTTTAAAACTATCTACTAATGACGGTGTAAAGTAACCAATCTTCTTTTTTATATCCCAAATACTTTCTCCTGTTCCTTTTTTGTTGCCAAACAAGTATAGTTCTTGTCCGTAGCCTTTACTGTTTTCTCCGGTAATCATAGATAATAATGTAGTTTTACCACTGCCATTTTTACCTATAAGTTGCCAAAAATCACCTTTACAAATACTCCAACTAATATTGTTTAGTATTTGTTTGTTGTTATAAGCTACCGATACATTTTTAAACCTAATAAGTTCATTGTCTTTATAATTAACTACGTTATTATTTTTAGGTATTGTAAGCGTTTTTAATGGCGTATTTTTTTGTCTTGAAGCTTTGTATGCTTGTAAAGAAGAGTAGGCAGTAAGCCTGTTTTTATGTAGTTTGTATATGTTACTTTTTACAGGTAAAACATCTTCTTGTCTGCTAATAATTAAAATAAGGTTTACATTTTTAGAAATGTCAATTAGTAGTTTTTTTAGTATTGTTTGGTAGGCAATGTCTAAATTATCATAAGGGTTATCTAAAACAATGTATTCTGGTTTTTGGGTAAGTATATAATTAAGTAACGCTTTTTTTTGTTCGCCACTAGACATAGATTTTAGGCTTTGTTTAGTGTGTTTGGTAATTGTTTTTATATCGTGTATTTCTTCTTCTTTAATAAACTTATGTATTTCAGCTATAGAAAAGAACAGTACTTTTTTGTTGCTAAGGAAATTAAAATCAGCATTATTTTTTTTAGATAAGCTATCAATAAACAATTTAGTGTTAGATTGGTTGCTTGTAAATATGGTAATGTGATGTTGCATTTTACTGCTTTTATTTAGAAACTCTATAAATATGAACTGGGTTATTGCAATAACTTGTTGTTTTGCTTAAGTGCATACCGTTAGCAATAGCAACTTTTTGTGACGGTATATTATCTGTATGAATAATAGAGATTAATGAATCTGTAAAATTATGCTTAAAAGCATATTCTTTACATTTTACAGCAGCTTCTGTAGCATAACCTTTTCTCCAGTATTTTGGCAAAATAGAATATCCTATCTCTAACTCATCAGTATCATCTACAGTTTGTACTAATAAACCGCATAATCCAATAAGTTTGTTAGTTTTTTTTGAAATAAGCGCATTCATACCACCAAGATTATATTGGTAGCGTTCAAAAGCTCTGTTAAATTGCTGCTTGCACGCAACAATGGGGTCTGTAGGTAAGCCGTCCCAAAACTCAGATGATCTAGGGTCTTTATGAAAAGGAAGCCAATCATTAAAATGGTTTTGCTCTAATTTTCTAAATAATAACCTTTCAGAAGATTCGCCATTTAGAAGATATTTCATAATGCTTATAGTCTTGTAAAATCTATTTTGTCACCTACCTCTAACATGTATTTTTCAGATAAGCCTGCATTAATTTCTAAGACATACATAACAGGAACTTTGCTAGATAAGCCAGTTTCATCTAGTGGTTTTGCATTTTCTTGAAAACTGGCAATACGCAGGTTTTCATCTATATAAATAATGTCTAAAGCTATTTTAGTATTTTTCATATAAAAAGAATGCATTCTAGAGTCAGGAAAAATAAATAACATTCCTTGGTTTTCCTTCATGCTAGTTCTTTCCATTAAACCAGTTTGTGTTTCATAATCAGTTTCAGCAATTTCTATGTCTAGTGTAAGTGCTTTACTGTTGTTGGTACTTTTTGTAATAGTTAATGTTCCTTCTTTTGTAAAAGTTGGTTCTGGAGTTTTTATAACCTCGGTTTTTCCATCTTTACAACTTGTAATTAAGCTGCAGCATATTAGAACTAAAAAAGTATAGTATTTTAAGGTTTTCATATTAAGCTTTTTTAGGTCTAAATACAAAATAAGCGCCTATTAGTATAAAAGGAATACTTAGCCATTGCCCTGTAGATAATGTGCCTAAAGACTCTTCAAAACCACCTTGACTTTTCTTTACAAACTCTACAAAGAAACGTATAGTCCACAATAGCATTAAAAATAAACCAAATAAAAAGCCTGATTTGTCTTTTTTATCTGTTTTCCAGTAAAAGTATGATAAAATAATAAATACAAAAATATAGCAAACACCTTCATACAATTGTGCAGGGTGTCTAAATGGTATACTTTCTAAAATTGAAGCAAATTTTGGGTTGTTTTCAATGGCGTTGTATGCAGCATTAACTGTTCTTTCTTTAGTTAGTGCTAATGCTCTTGAGGCAGGCATATCATCAGAATCTCGTATAAATTTTGTAGCAAAAACAAATGTTTTTTCTGTGATTTTACCATTAATCTCAGAATTAAAAAAGTTTCCTAGTCTTACAAAAAATGCGCCAATTGAAACAGGTACAACTAACCTATCTAAAAGCCATAAAATTTTATAGTCTGGGTACTTTCTGCTGTATAAATACATACCAATAATAACACCTAACGCAGCACCGTGACTAGCAAGACCAGCAAAGCCTGTAAACTCATAGCCAGTTATTATTCCAAATAGTCTTCCGCTAGGGTTTTCTCTAATTGGAAGTAAAATCTCTATTAGGTGATTTTGGTAGTATGCCCAGTCATAAAAGAATACGTGACCTAAACGAGCCCCCAGCATAGTAGCAATAACTGTGTATAAAAATAGAGAGTCTAATTGCTCTATTGGTTTTTTCTCGTTAGTAAAAATCTTTTTTATAATTACCCATCCTAAGGCAAAAGAGGTAATCCATAATAGGTTATAGTATTTTATTTGTATTTCCCCAATGTTGAATAAAGTTTCGTTAGGGTTCCATAATATACTTAAAAAATGCATCTATTTTTCTTTTTGTGAATGGCTAAGATACGTATTTTGAATAAGGGGTTAAAAAAGAAAATGTGATTATAAGTTAATTTTGTCTTATTCTTTTTTACGAACTAAGGAACGGGGTCATATCCGCTACCGCCCCAAGGATGACAGCTAAAAATACGTTTAGTTGCTAGCCAACCTCCTTTAAATAATCCGTGCTTTTTTAAGGCTTCTACAGTGTATTGTGAGCACGTTGGTGAATACCTGCAACTAGCAGGAGTTAAAGGTGATATAACAGTTTGATATATTTTTACTAATAGAAGAAAAGGTGCTATCAGTATTTTTTTTATCATTTTAGTTTGTTTTATGATGCACTAAACGTAGTACCGTCTTTACCATCTTTTAATTGTATACCTATAGCTAATAATTGGTCACGTATTTGGTCTGATAAAGCAAAATCTTTATTGCTACGTGCATCATTACGTAATTGTATTAGCAAGTTTACTACTTCTTCTAGTTTTTCTGAGTTGCCATTAGCGTCTTCATTAACGCCAGTAAGTCCTAAAATATCAAAAGCAAAAGTGTTTAGTGTATTTTCTAATAACTCTTTGTCTTCTTTGGTGATAGTTTCTTTACCGTCTTTTATAAGGTTAATGTGTTTTACTGCTTCAAATAAATGTGCAATTAAAATTGGCGAGTTAAAATCGTCATTCATTGCATCATAACATTTCTGTTGCCAAGCAGCTACATCAAATTCAGTTTTACTACCAGTCTCTACTGCTTTTAAAGATGTAATAGCCTCCATTAGTTTTAGGTATCCTTTTTCAGAAGCCAACAAGGCATCATTGCTAAGGTCTAAAATGCTAGTGTAATGTGCTTGCATCATAAAAAAGCGAACCGCAGATGGAGAAAAAGCTTTGCTTAAAATATTATTGTCTCCACTAAATATCTCGTTCGGATAAATGTTATTGTCTGTAGACTTAGACATTTTTTTACCGTTAAGCGTAAGCATATTTGCGTGTAACCAATAGTTTACTGGAGCAGATCCGTTACTAGCTTGTGCTTGTGCAATTTCGCACTCATGATGCGGAAATTTTAAATCCATACCACCACCGTGAATATCAAAAGTTTCACCTAAATATTTTGTGCTCATTGCTGTACACTCTAAGTGCCAACCAGGAAAACCATCTCCCCATGGAGAAGGCCAGCGCATAATATGTTCTGGTTCTGCTTTTTTCCAAAGGGCAAAATCTTGTGGATTTTTCTTATCACTTTGCGCTGCCAATTCTCTTGTATTGGCAATCATATCTTCTAGTTTTCTACCGCTTAAAATTCCGTAGTCGTTTGTTTTATTAAATTCAACAACATCAAAATATACAGAGCCATTAACCTCATAAGCAAATCCTTTTTCAATAATTTCTTTAATAATTTCTATTTGCTCTATAATGTGTCCGGTTGCAGTAGGTTCTATACTAGGAGGTAAAAAATTAAATTTTTGTAATGTATTGTGAAAATCTACGGTGTAGCGTTGTACTACCTCCATAGGCTCTATTTGCTCTAAGCGTGCTTTTTTTGCAATTTTATCTTCTCCTTCGTCTGCATCATCAACTAAATGCCCAGCATCTGTTATATTACGTACATAGCGTACTTTATACCCTAAATGCTTAAAGTATCTAAAAATCATATCAAAAGACATAAATGTACGGCAATTACCTAAGTGTACATTGCTGTAAACTGTTGGCCCACACACGTACATACCAATGTGCCCATCGTTTATAGGTTTAAACTCTTCTTTTTTTCCAGAAAGGGAATTGTAAACTTTTATTGTCTGATTTTTATATAGTTGCATTATGGCTAAAAGGAATTAAAAGTTGGTGTCTAGCTTTATATAATCTAAAAATTCTTTACGGGTAGCTTGTTCTTTAAATTTACCGCCATACTCTGCAGTAACAGTGCTACTTTGTATATCTCTAATACCTCTAGAGTTTACGCAAAGGTGTTTTGCATCTATAACGCAAGCTACATCTTCAGTTCCTAAAACCTCTTGTAATTCTCTAACAATTTGTATGTTTAGTCTTTCTTGTACTTGTGGCCTTTTTGCATAATAATCTACAATACGGTTCATTTTAGATAAACCAACAACAGTACCATTAGAGATGTAGGCAACGTGTGCAATACCTACTATTGGTAACAGGTGATGTTCACAAGTAGAGTAAAGAGTTATGTTTTTTTCTACCAGCATTTCTCCGTACTTGTATTTATTATCAAACGAAGAAGATTTTGGTTTTCTTTCAGGGTTTAATCCACCAAAAATATCTTTAACAAACATTTTAGCAACACGTTTAGGAGTGTCATTTAAACTGTCGTCTGTTAAGTCCATTCCTAAAGTCGTTAATATATCTCTAACGCTGGCTTGTATTTTTTCTATCTTTTGGTCGTCATTAAGATCAAAAGCGTCTTCTCTTAAAGGGGTGTCTTCAGCTGCAGATAAATGGTCGTTATCCATTTCTTCATCAAACCCTTCTATGGTGCTTTCTATTTTCATCAGCCTAAAATTTTTTAGAAATGCAAAGATATACATATTATGGCATTTAATGTTATAGTTTAAGGTGTTTGACAACATTAATTAGTGCTAAAGTTTGTTAAGGTTTAGTTTTACATATCTCAAACTTTTATCAATTTATGAAAAGGTTTTATGCAATAGCGTTTTTTTTCTTTACGTTAGGGTTGCTTTCTGCTGGTGCGCAAGTGTCTGCAGATTGTAGCAATGCTATACCTATTTGTAATAATACGCCAACCAATGGAGGTACAGACGGTTATGGCGTAGATGATTTTGGTGGTGCTGCAGAAACTGGTTGTTTAGAGCGTACTTTGTCTGGCGCTATAGAGTCTAACTCTGCTTGGTATAGATTTAAAACTGGTGAAGCTGGGCAGTTGGGTTTTAATATTAGTTTTGATAGTGCAGAAGATTGGGATTATGCATTGTACAAAGCAAGTGATTGTGCTAATTTGGAAGACCCTGTAAGATGTAATTTTTTTGATAATGGAGATGGAAATTCATTTACCGGAGTGGGAGAAGACCCAACAGGAGCAACAAATGTACAGTATGAAGATTGGTTAACAGTTGAAGCTGGTGAAGAATACTACTTATTAATTAATAATTTTAGCAATGTAAATTCAGGTTTTTCAATTCAGTTTTCTGGGCAAATATTTATAGATTACCCAAATACCGCATTAGATTGTTCTATTATTAACAACTTATTGGGCTCGCCAATTGCTGCTTGTGATGGGGATATTGTTAGGTTAGATGCTACAACACCAAATACAGCATCATACACTTGGTATAGAGATATTGGTTTAGGGTTTACAGAAATTTTAGGAGAAACAAATGCGTTTTTAGATGTAACCACAGATGCATTGTATAGAGTAGAAGTAGTTTTAAATACTGCAGATGTTATTATTAGTGATGTACAAGTGGCTTTTTCTACAGCGCCAACTACAAACCCAATTACGGATGTTACTTTGTGCCAAGAGGATTTACCCTTTAATTTAACTACTAAAAGTAGTGAAGCATTGGGTGGTCAGTCGGCATCAGATTTTATTATTAGCTACCACGCAACCCCTGCAGATGCTATTAATAATTCTTTGAGTTTACCAATGCAATACAGTCCTGCTGTTGGTGCAATTACTGTTTATGTTAGAACTACATCTGTAAAAAATCCTAAATGTTTTGATGTTTCAGAGGAATTTGAGTTTACAGTGGTAGAAACACCTATTAGTACAATAAATACAGAAGTTTTTTTGTGTGAAGGTGCAACTTCAGAAACTATAGGAGAAACAAATCCAAATGTAAATTACAGTTACAATTGGCAAAGCGGAGAAACAACACCTACGATACAAGTGTTTTCTGCAGGAACTTATGTTTTAGATATTAGTAGTGTAGCTTTTGGTGTAACTTGTGTAAATACAATAGTTGTTGAAGTTGTTGTTGGGCAAACACCATCTATATCTAATGTGCTAATTGAAGATTTTAATGCTAATAATACCGTAACTGTAGAAACTGATATTGATGGAAATTTTGAATATCAAATTGATACTTTACCAGTGCAGGATAGTAATGTTTTTACAAATGTTTCTGCTGGTGCTCATACGGTTACCATTATAGATAAAAATGGTTGCGGCTACGCTACAGAAGATATTGTAGTTGTTGGTTTTGATAATTATTTTACGCCTAACGGAGATGGTATAAACGATACTTGGAAAATAACCGGAATGGAATCTTTACAGCAGCCAGTTGTACATATTTTTGATAGATATGGGAAGTTATTAAAAGAATTAAAAGGTAGTGATACTTGGAATGGTACTTACGGAGGAAGATTACTACCAGAGTCTGACTATTGGTTTAAACTTAACTACATAAACACAGTAGGGGATAGGGTTACTGCAAAACATATTAGTAGTCATTTTACTTTAAAACGTTAAATTTTAACTTGAAGTAAAAATGGTATTTCGTCGATTATGCAAAAAAATATTCGACGTAATGCAATAAATTTTATTATTTGCCGCTTATAATATGGTTATGTAACATCCCAACCAATGCAATATTTTTTATGCGAGCACAATACAAACTAGTAGTAGGATTTCTTTTTTTTACACTAATTAGCAATGCGCAATTTACCCCAGATTGTAGGTCGTCTATACCAGTGTGCGGTGATGCACCAATTAGCGGTATAGCAGATGGCCGTGGAGATATAGATGATTTTGATCCAGATGTTATACGCCAAACAGGTTGTTTAGAAAAGGGTAGTAATAGTTCTGCAAATATAGAAAACAACACATCTTGGTATGTTTTTAGAGCTTTAAAAGATGGCACTATTGGGTTTGATATTTCTGCGGATACAGATACAGCAGAATGGGATTTTGCCGTATATGGCCCAGATACAGATTGTGCTAGCATAAGTAACGGTACTGCGCAGCCAGTACGTTGCAATTATGAAGCTAACAATACAGCTTTTACAGGTTTAGGTACCAACCCAGAATCTGGTCAAGAAGGTTTTTCTTTTGTTAAAGGAAGTAAAAACACATACGATGAATTGTTAGATATAGCAGAAGGTGAAATTTATTATATTTTAATAAATAACTACAATACTAATTTTGATGGAGATCCAGAACCTTTTACCTTAACTTTTACAGAAGATGTAGATGCGTTAGATTGTACGTTTAGAGATGAGTTTTTAGGGTTAGATGTAAATGCTTGTGAGGGAGATCCAGATGTGGTTTTAAATGCTTTTAGGTCTCCGGTAGGGCCAGATGTTGCAAGTGTTAGGTGGTCTGTAGATTATGATGATGATGGTACTATTGATAATCCAAATTTAGCAACAGGAACAGAATATACGGTTACTAGCCCAAATACAGGTAGGTATTTTGTAGAGATTACTACAGCTTCTGGAGCTCCGCCTACAGTTACAGATGATATTTTAATAAATTTTCACGCACCTCCAAATCCTGCTGATATAGAAATTACAGTTCTAGATTATTTGGTAGATAGAAATAAAATAGAAGTTCTTGTTAATGGTACTAGTGAGTATGAATATGCTATTAATGGTGGAGAGTTTCAAGATGAAACACTTTTTCATGATGTGCCACCCGGACAAAATACTTTAATTGTAAATGATAAATATGGATGTGGTCAATCTGAAGAAATTCCGTTTTTAGTAATTGGCTATCCAAAGTTTTTTACTCCAAATGGAGATGGAGTACATGATGGCTGGAATGTTTTAGGTATTGAAGAGTTAGTAGACGCCAAAGTTTATATTTACGATAGGTATGGTAAACTTTTAAAACAACTAGGGCCTGGAGTAACTTGGAATGGTATGTTTAATGGTAAAAAAATGCCAGAATCTGATTATTGGTTTCGTATGGAATATGCAGAGCCAGAGGAAGGTGTAATTGTAGCTAAAACTCTGCAAAACCATTTTACTTTAAAAAGGTGATAAAAAATAAATAAATTATATAACTAAAAAAGCAGCCAAATAGGCTGCTTTTTTAGTTATATAATTGTGGTAAACTTTAAAAGTTTACAGTGTAACCTATAGTTACATTTGTGTTTGCTACATTTACTAAGGCTGGTGTTGTTAAGCCTGCATTAAATAGTTGTTTGTTTACATCTTGCTCTGTTCTATTATAAGCAATATCTAGCCTGTTAGGGCCAAAAGAGTAGCCAAAACCTAAAGAAAATCCGTTTAAATCACCAATAGTATATTCATCTTCATACGGACTTTGTTCATACCTGTAACCAGCTCTTAAACTAATATCTTTAATTCTGTACTCACCACCAAGTCTAACTGTAGAAACAGTTCCTAACTCATTAGATATCTCATCATTAGCAGCGGCAAAACCAGGATCGTTAGTAGGTTTAATTTCAGCCTGACTCATATCTTGAAAGCCGTAGTCTAAACTCAATAAACCATCTTTTCCAAATACCACAGCTAAACTACCAGTAACTTTACTAGGTGTTTTTATAGTGTATCTTTCATATACATTTATAATGTCAAAATTTATATAGTTTATGTCATCATCAGCCAAATCAGAAGAAATTCTTTGTGATGTATCATCTGTTAATCTGTACCAAGTAGGAGACTCATAACTGGCACCAACTCTTACCATATCGTTTAACTTAGCAATAGCGCCCAATGCAAATGAAAATCCATTACCTTCTGTATGTAAATAATTGTCAAAAGTAGCTCTGGTTATGTCTGTACCTACAGTGTAACCAGTTTCTGTAAACTCTGTGTACTTGTCATAGTTTATGCTATGAAAATTTAAAGATGCACCTAAATATAAATTGTCTTGGTATTGGGTGGCAAAATCTAAAATAAATTTACTGTTATATCCTGTAGTATTTTCAAAATAGTCTTGATTAACAGTATTGTAAGTTGCATTGCTTACATAGTCTATGTTATTGTCGTTAGCCTCATCTACAGGGTCTATAATACCTCCGTAGTAACCTAAAAATGCTTGCTGATCTACAAAACCTAAGTTTCTTCCAATATCTAAATAAGCTTCTTCTAGGTATTCTCCGTCTCTTTTAAGTAAAGGTCCAAAGGGCACACCATTAGCGTAGCTTAAAAAATACTGATCTATACCTTGGTTGCTAACACCAGATATAGAAAAATTATTATCAAAATTCTGAACCAAATCATAATTTGCAGCAATGGCAATTTTTTTCCAATCAGAGTTGTTAGACTTAAAAACTAATACACCACCAATTTGATTAATTTCTAGGTCGTTTCTTGTAGCCTCTCTGTTGGTTCTAAAATAATTTGCATCATTACTTTTATTGTAATTAGATAGCGTTGCAGAAAATAAATGATTGTTAAAAACTGCGGCACCAGCAGGATTTGTGTTTAGAGCAGATAAATCTCCACCTAAAGCTCCAAAAGCACCACTCATACCTTGGTAGCGTGCTGTACCAATAAGGTTTTGTTGGTTGTATTGTAGTACATCGTTTATATTTTGTGCACTAGCAATAGTACATACCAAGCCAAACGCTAAGGCGATATAATTTTTCATCCTTTGAGTTTTATAATTAGTTTTTGTTTAAAAATGTATGTGATTATCTACCTCTGCCTGAAGATCTACTGCTAGATGATCTACCGCCACCTGAAGAGGACCTTCCGCTAGATGAAGACCTACTGCTAGAAGAGCTTCTTGCAGAAGATGATCTAGAAGAACTACTACTTCTTGTGGTTGTTCCGGAGCTTCTAGAGCTGCTTCCAGAACTTCTGTATGTTCCAGAACTTCTTGATGAAGAAGATGGTCTTGTGTATGTAGAGCTAGATTTAGAAGACCTTGTGGTTCTAGTAGTTGTAGGTCTGCTAGAACTACTATTGCTGCTTCTACTGTATGTATTACCTCTATTGTATGTATTGCTTCTAGATGTACTGTACCTAGGTTGTGTTCTTGTGGTACGACTTGTTCTGTATGTTCTATTGCGGTTTACTCCATCTACATTAACACTATTAGACCTGTAGCTGTTGTTGCTTCTGTATGATGTTGCAGATTTCCCAGATCTGTAATTTAAATTAGATCTAGATACACCTGTGTTTAGATTAGACCTGCTAGAACGTGAATATGCATTTCTATTGTTGGCATATATAACATTGTCATAACGTCCTCTTCTGCTGTTATTGTAAGCATAAGAGTTTCTTCCGTAATTATTATAGTATCTGTTGTAGTAAGGATTGTTAAATCTTCTGTTATAGTAAGGATTTCCCCATCCGTAGCCATAACCAAATCCACCCCAGCCCCATCCAAAGCTGTTGTAACCTCTATATCTCCAATTGTTCCATCCCCAATATGGACTTCCCCAGCTGTTATAAAAGCCAAATCCGCCATATCCGTATCCCCAAGGATCATAAAAACCTCCGTAGTTTGCCCATCCGTTGTCATGAATATTAATGCTAACCTGTGTTGCATTGTCTCCCCAACCTGGGTTTCCGTTGTAGTTATTTGCTATTTCATCATCTTGCACATCACTGTAATACTCATCAACATCAGTAAAAACCTCTCCGTCTAAAATAGCGCTATACTCATTGGCTTGTTGTCCAAAAAAGTCTTGGTATTCACTATTGTTATTGTCAGGAGCTTGCTCTACCGTTTGTGTTGTGTTAGAGGAGTATATGCCGTCATTGTCATAATAAGAAGCTTCTTGGTAAGAACCACAAGAAACAATTAATGAGCCAACTACGATGCCAAAAGCAACTTTTTTTATTTTCTGGATGGATTGGGAATGTATCATCATATTAAATTTAATTGTTGTACAATGTAAAAATAGTTAGTTTTGTCGAACTATAATTTATTTATTGATAAAAACACAATATTTGTGCCAAACTACTAATAATGAGCAAGAAGTTAACTAAAAGAGCCGAAGATTATTCCAAATGGTATAATGAACTAGTTGTAAAAGCAGATCTTGCTGAAAACTCTGCAGTTCGTGGATGTATGGTTATTAAACCATACGGATATGCTATATGGGAAAAAATGCAAGCAGAGCTAGATAGAATGTTTAAAGAAACAGGTCATGAAAATGCATACTTTCCTTTATTTGTTCCTAAGAGTTTGTTTGAAGCCGAAGAAAAAAATGCAGAAGGTTTTGCTAAAGAATGCGCTGTTGTTACACACTACAGATTGCAAAATGATCCTGATAAACCAGGTAAATTAAGAGTAGACCCTAATGCTAAGTTAGAGGAGGAGTTAGTAGTGCGCCCAACTAGTGAAGCTATTATTTGGAATACTTATAAAGGTTGGATACAGTCTTACAGAGATTTACCATTATTAATAAACCAATGGGCCAATGTTGTACGTTGGGAAATGAGAACAAGATTATTTTTACGTACTGCAGAATTTTTATGGCAAGAGGGCCATACGGCACACGCTACAGAAAATGAAGCTATAGCAGAAGCAGAACAAATGATGGATGTGTATGCAGATTTTGCAGAAGACTTTATGGCAGTACCTGTTGTAAAAGGATTAAAAACACCAAGTGAGCGTTTTGCAGGAGCAGTAGAAACTTATTGTATAGAGGCTTTAATGCAAGATGGTAAAGCATTACAAGCAGGTACATCTCACTTTTTAGGTCAGAACTTTGCTAAAGCTTTTGATGTTAAATTTGCTTCTAAAGAAGGAAAGCAAGAACACGTTTGGGCAACTTCTTGGGGAGTGTCTACACGCTTAATGGGAGCATTAATTATGACTCATAGTGATGATAACGGATTGGTTTTGCCTCCTAAATTAGCGCCAATACAGGTTGTAATTGTTCCTATATATAAAGGAGATGAGCAATTAGATGCTATTTCTGAAAAAGTAAACCCGTTAGTTAAAGAGCTAAGAGCTAAAGGTATTTCTGTTAAATTTGATAATAGAGATACACATAAGCCAGGATTTAAATTTAACGAGTACGAGCTTAAAGGGGTTCCTGTACGTATTGCAATAGGTAAAAGAGATTTGGAAAATGGCACCTATGAGGTAGCACGTAGAGATACTTTAGAAAAAGAAATTGTAAATGCAGATGATGTTATTGGTAAAATTGAGTTTTTATTGGATGATATTCAGAAAAACATTTACAAAAAAGCTGCAGACTACAGAGCCAATCATATTACAGAAGTAAACTCTTATGATGAGTTTAAAGATGTTTTAGAAAATAAAGGCGGATTTATATCTGCACATTGGGACGGTACTGAAGAAACCGAAGAAAAGATTAAGAATGAAACAAAAGCAACTATTAGATGTATTCCTATGGATGCTAAAGAAGAAAATGGTAGTTGTATTATAACAGGTAAACCCTCTAAAAACAGGGTGTTATTTGCAAAAGCATATTAATTTTTAAAAAAAAATTGACTTAGGTGTTGCAATAATTAAAAATAGTTGTATTTTTGCATCCGCAATACGCAAAAAGTTAATGGTCCGTTCGTCTAGGGGTTAGGACGCCAGGTTTTCATCCTGGTAACAGGGGTTCGATTCCCCTACGGACTACAAGTTCTTTAATGAAGTATAGTTTTGAAATTAAATAAAGTTTTCTTTATTTTGCACACCACTATACAAATAGTAATAATGGTCCGTTCGTCTAGGGGTTAGGACGCCAGGTTTTCATCCTGGTAACAGGGGTTCGATTCCCCTACGGACTACAATTTTTGGGTGGAAGCCCGTTAAAAACATAATAACAAAAATAAAATGGCAAATCACAAGTCAGCATTAAAAAGAATAAGAAGAAACGAAGCAGCGCGTGTACGTAACAAGTACCAACATAAAACAATGCGTAATGCATTGAGAAAGTTACGTGCTGAGGAGGATAAGAAATCTGCCGAAACTATGTTGCCTACAGTCATTAGTATGTTAGATAAGTTAGCTAAGCGTAACATTATACACGCTAACAAGGCATCTAACCTTAAAAGCAAATTAACTAAGCAGGTAGCAGCTTTATAAGTTATACCTTATTAGTAATAATATTAAAAGCGCTCTTTTTTAAAGAGCGCTTTTTTAGTTTATCTAAAGATTTAAAAGTATGTTGAGTAAAATAACATATAGTATTTGTTGTTATACTTTATTCTTTTATTAATTTACGCCTCATTTTAATAAAGCCAATAATAAAGCAACAATACATTAATGGTATTAAAAATAAATGCAATCTTCTAATCCAAATATAGCTTTCTTGGTTTTGTATTATTCTAAAATAATAAGATAGTCTTATAGGAAGAAACCCTGCGTGGAACAAAAGTAACCCCCAGCTTAACCAAAATAAGAAATTTTTTGTTGGGTCTTTTTTATTTTGATGCCAATCTATTTGATTTAGGTAGACTAAGGTAATTAATATTAGAAAAAAACATCCAAATGAATGGGTGAGTACATGGCTTTCTAGTTGTATATCTTGATAAAAAATATTTAAAAGACTAATACAGCAGAAGAGAATAATAACTGTTGTGGTTACTATTTTTAAAATCTTTTTTTTTAAGTATAGTTTGTAGATGTATAGAAAATAAAGAAAATAAATTATGTCGTAAATATTGTAAAGTAAAATATTGTTTTTAGTATAGAATTTATTGATTGATATATTAAATAAATCTGGATAGGAGCTAATTAAAAATCCTAAAACCTCGTTTAAAAGAGTGTAGGCAATTAGTATTGGAAAATATTTTAAATATGTATTATAGTAATTTGGATAGCGCCACAATGCAATAACTAGTGTTATTGCATAAAATGGCTCTGCTATATTTTCTAGTAAACTATCTATTAATGTCATTTTTTTGTTGGAAGCTAAAGTATGCTTGCTAATCCTCGTACGGAGGAGGAACCATATTAGAATGATTAAGAATTAAACTTTGTTCTTCATCGTCATTAAAAAATGAAATCTTTGGAAAAATAGATGCTTCTTCAGTTGTTGATTGTTTAGATGGCTGTAATAAAAAATTATCTTTTAAAATTTTAGGCTTGTATGTTTTACCATCTGTAATTACAGAAAATGGATAATCTTTACCATCTACGGTAGTAGTAGGTGTTATAAAAAATGTGTTTTGCCTTGGGTGTTTATATTTGCTATCCTTAGGGTAATTTCCAAAATAAAAACGTACGTTGGTAATTTCTACATTTGCTTTTTTGGCTTCTTGTTCTATAAAAGCAATGTAGTTTTTTAAGGTTTTAAGATCGTAATAGCCATATCTGGCAACATCAAAAGAGGAGTTAGGGTCTACTTCATTGTCTTCAAAATCTTTAATGAGAGTAGCTCTTCTTTTAGAGTAGTCATCAAAAAGAGTTTGAGCCTTTTTGGTGGTAATTATTTGTGTAGGTGGTTTTACTTCTTTAACAGGCTCTGGATGTTCTTTCTTTTGCTCTTTAGGATTATTGCAGCTGCTAACAATAAATAATGCTAAGGGTAAAATAAAATAAAATGCTTTTTTTTTGTTGGTCATCATAACTATTGGATTTTACGGTCGCATAAATATAGTCACTTTTTTATAGTATTCTGAAAATCAACTAATAAAAAATCCTACTAAAATTAATTAGTAGGATTTTTTTATTATAGAATAAAGGTTTTTGTTATTGATTCATTGTCAATAAAAACTCTTCATTGTTTTTAGTTTGTTTAATGCGTTGTTCTATAAACTCCATAGCTTCTACAGGGTTCATATCTGCAAGGTATTTACGTAAAATCCACATACGTTGAATTGTGTTTTCATCTAGTAAAAGATCATCTCTACGTGTGCTTGAAGAAGTAAGGTCAATTGCAGGGAATATTCTTCTGTTAGATATTTTACGGTCTAACTGAAGCTCCATATTACCAGTTCCTTTAAATTCTTCAAAGATAACTTCGTCCATTTTAGAGCCAGTTTCTGTAAGTGCAGTAGCTATAATAGATAAAGAACCTCCGTTTTCTATATTACGAGCAGCTCCAAAGAAACGTTTTGGTTTGTTTAATGCGTTTGCATCTACACCACCACTTAATACTTTACCAGACGCTGGTTGTACCGTGTTGTATGCTCTTGCTAAACGTGTAATAGAATCTAATAAAATAACCACATCGTGGCCACATTCTACCAATCTCTTGGCTTTTTCTAGTACAATATTAGCCACACGTACGTGTTCAGATGGTTCCTTGTCAAAAGTAGAGGCAATTACTTCTCCTTGAACATTACGTTGCATATCTGTAACTTCTTCCGGACGTTCATCTATTAGTAATACAATTTGATAAACCTCTGGATGGTTTGCCGCAATACCGTTAGCAATGTCTTTTAAAAGCATTGTTTTACCAGTTTTTGGCTGGGCAACGATCATACCACGTTGTCCTTTACCAATTGGTGAAAACAAATCTATAATTCTGTTGGAAATATTACTCTGCTTTTCAGCAAGGTTAAATTTTTCTTGAGGAAATAATGGTGTTAAGTGTTCAAAAGAAACACGGTCACGTACAACCTGTGGATCTATACCATTAATTTTATTTACTTTAATTAGCGGAAAGTACTTTTCGCCTTCCTTTGGTGGGCGCACATTTCCTAAAACTGTATCTCCTGTTTTTAATCCAAATAATCTAATTTGAGATTGTGAAACATAAATATCATCAGGAGAAGAAAGGTAGTTGTAATCAGACGATCTTAAAAAACCATAACCGTCTTGCATAATATCTAAAACACCTTCACTAGCAATAATACTATCAAACTCAAACTCTGGCTCTCTGTATCTATTTTTTAAATCCTTGTCAAAATTACTTTTGTCTCTAGAATTTTTTTGGTGCTGTGGTTTTTTGTTTTGATTTTTATGCTGACCATTATTTTTTTGCTGGCCTTGGTTGTTTCTGTGTACTGGTTTTTTTTCAGTAGCAGCAGAAGGTTTTGTGTTTTTAGCTACAGGAGCTTTTTTAGGAGCTGGCGCTTTTTTTGCAACAGGCTCTTTTGTTTCTTCTGTAGTTGTTTCTTCTTTTGCCTTAGGTTTTGGCTTTTCTCTTAAAACACGCTCTCTTTTTACCGGTCGTGGTTTAGGCTTTTCTGCAGGTTTTGCTTTTGCAGAAGCTGGCGCTTTGGTTGGTTTAGGTTCTTTAACAACAACTTCTTCTACCGCTTTAGGGTTTGCTGCTTGTACATCTAGTATTTGGTATACCAAATCTAGTTTTTTTAATGTTTTAAACTTAGGAACATTTAAACCTTTTGCAATATCCTGTAATTCAGGAAGCTTTTTTGCTTTTAAATCGGAAATCTCAAACATGTAATGTTGAATAAGTTATACTTTGTTGAAAAATATGAAATCTTGAAGTGTGTAATTTGGGTACTTATTTGGACTTGAAAGTCCCTGTCGGTAAGCGATATTACTAATATTCTGTAGCAATATTACAAATTATTTTTAATATTTCATTGATAAATCTTAAAAAGACGCTATTTTTGTTTTTTCAAAGAAAGATAAATGATACAAAGAGTACAAACTGTTTTTTTATTAATAGTAGTTGTTTTGGCAGCTGTGCTTCCTTTTTTTGCTAGTTTATGGACATTAGATAACGGTACTGTTATTTTTGCTAAAGATGAAATGTATATTTCTATAGCCTTTTATGTGTCTGCTATTTTGGCTTTTATTGCCATTTTGTTATTTAAAAATAGAAAAAATCAATTTGTTGTAAACAGGTTGAATATGATATGTAATCTTTTTATACTAGGATTTTTCGTTTCCCGATCACTAAACTTATCCGGAGAAACTGTTGTTTCTGAGAAGGGTATTGGGATGTTGATTCCACTATTTTCTATCGTATTTTTAGTGCTAGCCAATAGGTTCATTAAAAAGGATGAAGATCTTGTAAAATCTGTTGATCGTTTGCGTTAAACCTAACATCTTAGTTATATTAGTGCGTAAAACCCAGGGTTGTTCCTGGGTTTTTTTATTTTTATAACATAGTTTTTTATACTGTTTCGCAATCTGTTAAAAGTACTTTGCCATTTTCAGGATCAAAATAAACGGTTATTTCGGTTTCTAATTCGTTACTAGAACCTTTCTTATACGTCCATACATTAGTTATGGCTCCTTTAAAAGGAGTTCCTAATAATTTTAAAACTTCAGTTTTGGTTTTGCCTTTTAGTTCATTTTCATTTATCATCTATAAATATATTTAGGTTTGGGATTATAAATATATTTATAGATTCTTTTAGAAAAGTATACAAATCAAACTATAGTATATCTAAATCAAAGAAAAACACTCCTGTGCTCTAAAGGAGATTTACCTGTATTGCTTTTAAAGAACTTACTAAAGTTATTTGGATACTTAAAACCTAAACAATAAGCAATTTCTGTAATGTTTAAATCGGTATTATGAAGCATATTTTCTGCCTCTGCAGTAATTTTTTCTTTAATATGTGTAGATGTAGATTTACCTGTTATAGTTTTAACAGAGTCGTTTAAATGATTTATATGTACAGATAAAAAGTCAGAATAGTCCTTTGGAGTTTTTAAGGTAATACTCTTGTTAGGGTCTTTAATAGGAAATTGTCTGTTTAATTGCTCAAAAAACAAAGAAGTAATTCTAGACGCAGCACATTTTGGTGTTTTGTTAGCTGCATTTGGTTCTATTTTTAATGCTTCATGTATTATTAAACTAATGTAATTGCTAACAACAGCATCTTTATTTTTATAATCACTGTCTAGTTCTTCTTTAATTTTTTTATATAATGATGTGATATGAGTTTCTTGCTCTTTATTTAAATGAAAAATATTATTTGCTCCAAGCTTAAATAACGGACATTGTTTTTCTAGCTCATTAGTATTTTCTGCTAAAAATGATGGATTAAATAAGCAAGAATAGCCTACTTGTTCTCTAGAAATTGGTTCCCAGTTGTAGACTAAAAGCGGATTTGTAAATACCAATACTGTGTTGTTTATAGTAATAGATTTACTTGGGTAGTGTAGTATACTTTTTGGATGAATAAGACATATTTTATAATATTTTTTGTTGTTATGTAGTTTAGGGTTTGTTTTATACGTTTCTAAATCTACAACAGTAATTTTGGGGCTATTACTCATAAATTGGCGAAAATATGTTGCTGTTATTTAATTTGGTTTGTGTTTGCAAAACATAATGTAATTGTAAATATAAAAAAATGGATACAAAAAATACCTAGTAAAAATTAATAGTAAAGCAT
Source organism: Cellulophaga sp. RHA_52 (assembly GCF_007827205.1). NCBI lineage: Bacteria > Pseudomonadati > Bacteroidota > Flavobacteriia > Flavobacteriales > Flavobacteriaceae > Cellulophaga > Cellulophaga sp. RHA_52. The sequence continues at coordinate 3,503,188 of NZ_VIRZ01000001.1, read as the reverse complement.
AACTAACTAATTTTTAGGGTTGCATATTATTTTTTACCAAGTTCTATAACTTCTAAATCTTTAATATCACTACCATTTATAGTAAAACGTAGCATTGTACGTACCTGATGAAAACCGTGTTTACCACAAGCACCAGGATTCATATGCAGAAGGTTTAACTTTTTATCAAACATTACTTTTAAAATATGAGAGTGCCCGCTAATAAATATTTTAGGAGAATCTTTTTTTATTTCTTCGCGTATACGCACATTGTACTTATCTGGGTAACCACCAATATGTGTTATCCAAACAGCAACTTTTTCACACATAAACTTATTGTCTAGCGGAAATTCTAGTCTAGCCTTGTCATCATCAATATTACCATAAACAGCTCTTAAAGGTTTTAGCTCTTTTATTTTGTCTGTAACCTCTAAATTGCCAATGTCACCAGCGTGCCATACTTCATCTGCCTGTTTAACATAATTTAGTATGTTATCATCTATGTAGCTGTGTGTATCAGACAGTAATAAAATTTTTGTCATTTTAAATAATTGGTTTTTATAACATTTAAAAGAAGTAGCGGTGTAATTTAATCTTAAATTAAAGTAATACGGTTTACAGCCTGCTAAAATCTTACTTATATTAAGTATCTTTGTGGTTTACAAAAATAGGAATTCAATTTGAGATATTTTGTAGCATTTTCATACTTTGGAGCAGCGTATCACGGGTGGCAAATACAGCCAAACGCTATAACTGTACAAGAAGAGTTAGAAAAAGCATTTAGTACGCTTTTAAAAGAAAAAATTTCTTTAATGGGCGCTGGCAGAACAGATGCAGGTGTACACGCTAAGCAAATGTATGCCCATTTTAATACAACTCCCATATCTAATACAGTAGATTTAATGCGTAGGCTAAATTCTTTTTTGCCAGATGATATTGCTATCCAAAACATTTATGAAGTTCCAGAAGATGCCCACGCTAGGTTTAATGCAACAGAACGTACATACGAGTATTTAATTACCACACAAAAAGACCCTTTCTCTATAGCAACAACACATTATATAAAGCAAAAATTAAATATAGAAAAAATGAATAAGGCAGCGCAATTGCTGTTAGGTAAACAAGATTTTGAGTGTTTTTCTAAATCTAAAACAGATGTTAAAACCTATTATTGCACTGTTAAAAAAGCTATTTGGGAGCAAAAAGAAGATAAATTTGTGTTTACAATTACCGCAGATAGGTTTTTGCGCAATATGGTTAGAGCCATTGTGGGTACACTTTTAGATGTGGGAACAGGTAAAATTACTACAGACCATATACACACCATAATAGCTAGTAAAAGTAGGGCAGAGGCAGGTACTTCTGTGCCAGCAAAAGCATTATATTTAACACAGGTTTTGTACCCAAAAAATATTATCAAAGTAAAAAATGTCTAAAACACAAAAAGAAACAGGAAAAGCGTTTGACTATACATTGTTAAAACGATTGTTACAATTTACCAAACCTTATAAAATTACTTTTTATGGTGTTGTTATAGCTGCAATATCTTTATCAGCATTTGCGGTTTTAAGCCCTATTTTGTTAAGAGAAATTGTTAACACAGCTTTAGAAAATAAAGACCAGGAACTATTGTTAAACATTATTGTTTTAATGTTAATAGTTTTAGTATTAGAGGTGGTAAGTCAGCTATCTTTTGTGTACTATGCTAATTGGTTAGGAGAATCTGTTATAAAGGATATTAGAATAAAGCTTTTTAAACACATGCTTAGCTTTAAAATGAAATATTATGACAATTCATCTGTAGGATTATTGGTAACACGTGCAGTAACAGATATACAGCGTATTGGAGAAATTTTTAGTCAAGGTTTTTTTATGATAGTATCAGACCTATTAAAAATGGTTGTAGTTGCTGGCGTAATGGTTTTTTATAGTTGGAAATTAGCACTTATTGTTTTTGCTATTATGCCAATTATAATTTATGCTACTAGAGTTTTTCAAAAAGCAATGAAAGTTGCTTTTATAGATGTTAGAGCGCAAGTATCTAACCTAAATACGTTTGTACAAGAGCGTTTAACAGGAATGAAAATTGTTCAGTTTTTTAACAGAGAAAAAGTAGAACAAGAAAAGTTTAGAGTTATAAATGAAAAGCATAGAAATGCTTGGTTAAAAACAGTTTGGTATAACTCCATCTTTTTCCCGATAGCAGAAATTGTTTCTTCTGTAGCTATTGGTTTAATTGTTTGGTATGGTGGTTTGCGTGTTGTATTAAACAATAATATAGATGAGCTTGGTACCATATTTATGTTTATACAACTGTCACAAATGTTATTTAGACCATTAAGGCAAATAGCAGATAAGTTTAATGTACTGCAAATGGGTATGGTAGCAGCCAATAGAGTATTTGCAATTTTAGACAGAAAAGATACTATAACCAATGAGGGCGCTTTTGAAAAAGAAGAAATAAAAGGTGACATTTCTTTTAAAAATGTACACTTTGGTTATGTAGAAGGTGAAGAGGTTTTACACGGAATTTCTTTTGATGTAAAGGCAGGTGAAACAATAGCTATTGTTGGTGCTACCGGAGCAGGAAAATCTACCATTATAAATTTGCTAAACCGTTTTTATGAAATAAATTCTGGTGAAATTTTGGTTGATGGTGTAGATATTAAAGACTATAAATTAACGTCATTAAGAGATAAAATAGCGGTTGTTTTGCAAGATGTATTTTTATTTGCTGATACTATTGAGAATAACATTTCTTTAAAAAATGAAGATATAACGTTAGACACTATAACACAGGCTGCACAAGAAATATCTGTGCACGATTTTATTACAAGTCTTCCTAATGATTACCAGTATAATGTAAAAGAGCGTGGTTCTATGCTATCTAGTGGGCAACGTCAATTGCTAGCCTTTTTGCGTGCTTATGTAAGTAACCCAAGTATTTTAATTTTAGATGAAGCTACATCTTCTGTAGATACATACTCAGAGCAATTAATACAAAAGGCAACCGAGAAAATTACGCAAGGCAGAACGTCTATTGTTATTGCACACCGTTTGGCAACTATTAAAAAAGCAGACAAAATTATTGTTATGGATGCAGGTAATATTATAGAAAGCGGTTCACATAAAGAGTTACTTAAAAAAGGAGGTTATTATTACAACCTTTATCAAGCACAGTTTGTAGCAGATGAAGTAGCTTAAATTATTTTGCAGGAACAAAATCTGCAGGATTAAAATGGCCAGTAATCATAGCAACTATCATTATAAAAAATATTAGCCCCACAAATATTGTAAAAAATATACCTGTAAACAATACTGATTTGTAAATTATTTGCCAAGCAGAATATTTATTTAATTTTTGCTGAACATAAAGAAAATATAAAATCATAAATAATAATGCAGTAAGGCTGTAGTTTGTGAATGATTCCGGAAAGTAGGCAATTATAAGCATACTTGTAAAAAAAGACAAAATACTCCATTGTGCTAAGCTATAAATTACACTAATTGTATATTCTGCTAGTATGTGTTTTCTTTTGTTTAATGTAATGAGGCCTACAATTAAAAAAACAGGGATGTAACTTATAAAAGATAAGGAGGAGTAATCATATATTACATCTATCATTTTTTTAGTAAACTCAGGGTTCATTCCCTGGTCAAAAGCGTCAAGATCCATTTCAAAATCAAAAACCTTGCGCATAAAAAACATTAAAAACCCTGCTAACATTAAGGCAATACCAAAATAACTAATAGGGTTAACGTATTTTCTTCTTGTGCCATTTACGTAACCATTTATGACAACATCTGGTTTTGTAAATAAATGAAAAAAAGTACGTAAAAAAGTGTTATCTAGATTAAAGTAGCGCTCTGTAATGTCACTAAGTAAGTTTTTAATAGTAAGCCTATTTCTAATCACCTTTGCACCACAATCTGGACAAAAAGAATAGTCTGTTTGTAGACTATTTGCACAATTTTTACAATTCATTTTAAGATATTAAGTCCTCTTTAATAAGACTCGTAAGTTCGTCTAAATCTTTGTAAAGTACAAACTCTCCGTTTTTTATGTAAGATATGGTGCCAGTTTCTTCACTAACAACAAGTGCTAAACTATCTGTTTTTTCTGTAATACCAACTGCAGCTCTATGTCTTAATCCAAAGCGTAAAGGTATGGTACGCTCTTGTGAAACTGGTAGTATTACTCTGGTAGCAACAATGGTATTGTTTTCAACAACGGCAGCACCATCATGCAACGGACTATTTTTGTAAAAAATACTTTCTAATATAGGTTGGGTAATTTCAATATTCATTTTATCTCCAGTACTTTTTACAAAGTCTAAAGAGTTGGTGCGTTCTAAAACAAGCAATGCTCCTGTTTTAGATTTACCCATTTTATCACAAGCGTTAACAATAGCTTCTACATTGGTATCTGTAGTCATTGCTTCTTGTTTTAAAAATTTAAAGTGCTTTATAAAATTACGTTTTGTGGCAAAATTAGTAGAACCTATCATTAGTAAAAACTTACGCAATTCCTGCTGAAAAACAATAATTAAGGCAATTAAACCAATGTTCATAAACCCGCCAACCATACTGCTAATCATTTTCATATCTAGCAATTCGGTAAGTTTCCAAAGTGCCCAAACAATTACAATACCAATAAAAATATTAATAGCTACAGAGCCACGTACTAATTTATAAATATAGTACAGTAGTACAGCCACCAATATAATGTCTATAATATCTGTTATTTTAAAATCAAGAAAATTTAGAAAATCCAAGTAAAAGGGTTTTTGTAAAATTATAAAAAAAATGAAGAATTAAATTACAACTCCTCATTTAACTTTAAAGCAGTAAATAGCGTAATACATTCTACGGCTTCTTTAACATCATGAACTCGTAAAATATTGGCTCCTTTTGTTAACGCAATGGTATTTAATGCCGTTGTACCATTTAGTGCATTATTAGCAGTTGTGTCTAAGGTTTTGTAAATCATAGATTTTCTACTAATGCCCGCAAGTATTGGCACATTCATTGTTTTAAAAAGGTCTAAGTTTTGTAATACGTTAAAGTTTTGTTCTGTAGTTTTTGCAAATCCAAAACCAGGATCAATTACTAAATCTACAATGCCTAAGGCTCTTGCTTGGGCAAGTTTTTTAGCAAAATACTGTTTTACGTCTAAAGTCACATTTGTATATTCTGTTAGTTGTTGCATTGTTTCCGGAGTACCACGCATATGCATCATAATATAAGGTACTTTGTATTCTGCAATTACGTTTATCATTTTATCGTCTAAACTACCAGCAGAAATATCGTTAATTAAGGCAGCACCATTCTCTAAACAAACTTTTGCTACTGCACTCCTAAAGGTATCAATAGAAAGTAAAATGCCAGGAAACTTTTTTACGAGTAGTTGTACAACTGGTACAATACGATTAATTTCTTCATTAACAGAGATATTAATAGCATTTGGCCTAGAGCTATATGCGCCAACATCTATAAAAGTAGCACCATCTACAAGCATTTTTTCAACTTTGGTAACAATGTCGGTTTCATTTTTATAGCTTCCTCCGTCATAAAAAGAGTCTGGTGTAAGGTTTAATATACCCATTACTTTAGGTGTAGATAGGTTTATTAAATTTCCGTTGCAATTAATTGTCATACTGTGTGTTAAAATGATTTTTATCGACTTTTAAAAAATAAATGATTTAAGATAAAACCCTTACTTTTGATTAGTTCAAAATTTTAAGCGAAATTTACACAAATTACACAAGATAAATGCAGAATACATCAGAACAATATGATGCGGTTATAAAAGAATGCCGTGAGCTTTTTCAAAAAAAAATGAAAGATTACGGTAGTGCTTGGCGTATTTTACGTTTGCCGTCTTTAACAGATCAGATTTATATTAAGGCACAACGTATACGTGGTTTACAAGAAAACGATGTTAGAAAGGTAGATGAAGGTGAAAAATCTGAATTTATTGGCATTATTAATTATGCTATTATGGCATTGGTGCAAATAGAAAAAGGCATTGTAGAGCAACCAGATTTAGATGTTGCTGAGGCTGTAGAATTATACAATAAGCATATTACCATTACTAAAACATTAATGGAAAATAAGAACCATGATTATGGTGAAGCGTGGAGAGAAATGCGTGTTAGCTCTTTAACAGATCTTATTTTACAAAAGTTGTTACGTGTTAAGCAGATAGAAGATAACAAAGGAAAAACATTGGTTAGTGAAGGTATAGATGCTAACTATCAAGATATTATTAATTACTCTGTTTTTGCATTAATTCATTTAAGCGAGTAAAAATTATAAGCAAAAGTTAAAAGTTGCGTTGGCGTACTTTTAAGTTGTATTTTTTCAAATTTAATTATTGTATGAAGTTTTTAGTAGGTGTTAGTAGGGTTTTTGTAGGTATATTATTTATTATAAGCGGATTAATAAAACTTAATGATCCGGTTGGTTTTTCATTTAAACTAGAAGAATATTTTAGCGTAGGTGTTTTAAATATGCCTTTTTTTGAGCCACACGCATTATCAATCTCTATAGTAGTAGTAATTGTAGAAATATTACTTGGTATTATGCTCTTAGTTGGGTACAGACCAAAGCTAACTGTTTACAGCTTACTAGGAATGATTATCTTTTTTACCTTTTTAACGTTCTATTCTTTCTATTTTAATAAAGTAACAGATTGTGGTTGCTTTGGAGACGCTATAAAACTAACTCCCTTTCAGTCTTTTATTAAAGATGTAATACTTCTATTTTATATTCTACTTCTATTTTTTGGGCTTAAGCATATAAAACCTCTTTTTAATTTTAATGTTACAAGAGGTCTAGTTTTACTAGGCTTACTGGCTTGTGTGTTATTTGCAAATTATGTGCTAAACCATTTACCAGTTAAAGATTTTAGACCTTATAAAATTGGAGCTAATATAACAGAAGGTATGTCTGTACCAGAAGGTGCGCCAGAGCCAATTTTTGATTATGAGTGGAAGTTTAATGTAAATGGCGAAGAAAAAATATACGTTACCCAAGGAGATTACCCAAGTGTAGATGGCGAGTATGTAAGTGTAGAAACTACAGAAGTACAAAAAGGGTATGAGCCACCTATACATAATTTTACAATTGAAAAAGATGGTGAAGATTTTGCATCATCACTATTACAAGAAGATAAATTAGTAATGGTAATTGCATATGATTTGGCTAAAAGTAATTATGATGCTTTTACAGCAATAAAAACAGTTACAGACAAAGCAATTGCAAAGGGATACAAGGTTATAGGAATGTCAGCTTCTAATGGCGACTTTACTAGTCAAATTATAAAAAAATACAATCTAGATTTTAGTTTTTATTTTACTGATGAAACTGCGTTGAAAACTGTAGTTCGTTCTAATCCGGCTGTTTTGGTTTTAGAAAAAGGTACAATCAAACAAAAAGTGCATTACAATGATGTAGACGATTTAAAGTTTTAAAATGATTTTTAAAAGTAGAAAAGATAACTTGTTTAAAGGTGTGATAATAGTTGTAATACTATTATTATGCTTAATTCTTTTCTTTAGTATTTTTGATGAAGTTAAAACTACAAACCATATTGTTAGTATAGTAGTTAACGCTTTGGTAATGTGCTTGTTGTTATGGGTTTTTTATGGTACAAGTTACAAGCTTACTTCTACTACTTTAAGTTATAAAAGTGGACCATTTAAAGGCGATATTGCTATTACAGATATACACCAAATCGTAAAGGGAAAAACACTTTGGGTTGGTTTAAAACCAGCAACAGCAAGCAAAGGACTAATTATAAAATACAATAAGTTTGATGAGGTTTACATAAGCCCAAAGACAAACGATAGCTTTATTACAGAAATATTAAAGCATAACAGTACTATAAAAATTATTGAAGCATAGCTATGGGAAACTTAGTAAGTGTTACACCAGAGATAAAAGAATTAGAACCTAAAATTTTAGTAGGTATAAAAAAAGAGGTTTCTGTGCTTACTATGGATAATGTTACACACTGGAAAAATTTTGTATCTAGAAAAGATGAAATAGTAAACCCAATAAAAGGCGAGTATTATTCGGTTCAAGATTATGGTAAAGAATACTCTTTTGTTAACTTTAACCCAGCAGCTACATTTAATAAGTGGGCAGCAATAGCTGTTACTAATGCAGAACAAGTACCTAATGGTATGCAAGTTTTAGAGCTTAAAGGTGGTTTATATGCAGTTTTTTTATACCAAGGTATGGCTAAAGATTTTTCTACAGCTTTTCAGTACATATTTACAGAGTGGTTACCAAAGACAGGTTACCAGCTAGACCAAAGACCACATTTTGAGTTTTTAGATGATAGATATTTGGGCGCAGCAAACCCAGATTCTGTAGAAGAAATTTGGATTCCAATAAAAAACAAAAAACATTAAATTTTTATCAGCTTATGTCCTTTTTTTTAAGGATTAGGCAGTTATTTGTTACTAATGCAAAATCATTAAGTGATACAAATATTATATACTATATTTGATACTTAAAATTGATAGTAAACTCATAAAACACATAAAAAATGAGAGCAAAAATAGTTGCAGGTAACTGGAAAATGAATAAAACCCTAACCGAAACAAATGCATTGTTAGCAGAATTATCTGGTAAATTACCAGACACAGATGCAGAGGTTATGGTAGCACCAACGTATGTAAATTTAGCAGCGGCAGTAGAAGACGTAAAATCATCAACAATACAAGTAATTGCACAAAATATGCACTTTGCAGATAATGGTGCATATACAGGAGAAATTTCTGCAGATATGTTGTTAGATATTGGCATAAACACTGTAATTATTGGTCACTCTGAACGTAGAGCTTATTTTGGCGAAACTGATGAAATCTTAGCTAAAAAAGTAATTAAAGCGTTAGAAAAGAATTTACGCGTTGTTTTTTGTTTTGGTGAAGAGTTAGAAGACCGTAAGTCAGACAACCACTTTAATATTGTGGCGTCTCAATTAAAAAATGCTCTTTTTAATTTAAAGCCAGAAGCTTGGTCTAACATTGTTTTAGCTTATGAGCCTGTATGGGCAATTGGTACAGGTGAAACTGCATCTCCAGAACAAGCACAAGAAATGCACGCATTTATTAGAAAAACAATAGCAGATGAGTATACTACAGAAATTGCAGAAGCTGTATCTATTTTATACGGTGGTAGTGTAAAACCTGCAAATGCTAAAGAAATTTTTTCTAAAGCAGATGTAGATGGTGGTTTAATTGGTGGAGCAGCACTAAAAGCAGACGATTTTATTGCTATTATAGACGCAATATAAAGTACCTTTGCACTTCTAAAAAAAGTTTACAAATACGTACATAATGGCAGATTTAGTCTATATAGAATACAATTTTACAGTTGCACCATTGCAACCAGCATCAGACATATTAATTGCGCAATTGGGCGAAGTTGGGTTTGATAGTTTTGTAGAAAATGAAGAAGGAGTACAAGCATATATTTTAAAGGATCTTTGGACAGAGGAGAAGGTGAAAAATGTGCAAATATTATCTAATGAAAATTTTGATATTAGCTTTAACTTTAAAGAAATAGAACAACAAAACTGGAATGCAGAGTGGGAAAAAAACTTTGAAAAAATTGTAGTAGATGACGTTTGTACTGTACGTGCACCTTTTCATGAAAAACCAAATACCAAGTTTGATATTGTTATAGAACCAAAAATGAGTTTTGGTACGGGACATCATGAAACTACACATATGATGTTGCAACATATTTTAGAACATGATTTTACAGGAAAATCTGTTTTAGATATGGGCAGCGGAACAGGTGTTTTGGCAATTTTAGCAGCAATGAAAAATGCAGGTTCTGTAGATGCTATTGACATAGATAACTGGTGTTATTTAAATGCTTTAGAAAATAAAGAGCGTAATAATTGTAGCCAAATAAATGTTTTTGAGGGAGATGTTAGCTTGCTTAAAGACCAGAAGTACAATATTATTATAGCTAATATTAATAGAAATATATTATTAGCAGATATACCTGCGTATGCAAAGTGTTTAACTAAAGATGGTATTTTATTTTTAAGCGGATTTTATAAAGAAGATATCCCGGTAATTACAGAAAAATGTAATGAAGTAGGGTTAAAGTTTGAAAAAAATCTGGAAAAAAATAATTGGGTTGCCGTAAAATATGTATTTTAGTTAGTATAAATGTTAGAAGATTATGAGTAATCAGGAAAAATATTTAGAAGAACTTTTAGTTGAAGAAGAGGTAGCAAACAATAATGAAATAGTGTTGTTTAATGATGATGTAAATACTTTTGATCATGTAATAGACACACTGGTAGATGCTTGCGACCATACACCAATACAGGCAGAACAATGTGCTTTTTTGGTGCATTACAAAGGTAAATGTACCGTTAAAACCGGTTCATATAAAGATTTAGAACCAAGATGTAGCAAACTATTACAAGCAGGTTTAAGTGCAGAAATAGTTTAGTTTACAAGAATTTCATCAACAAAAACCCAGCTTTTGCCTCCAGGATTTGGATGCCAAGCTGGGTTTTTTGTTATATTGACTACTTCAACTTTTACATATTTAGCCACTGTTTTATCAAAAGTTATATCGTAAAAAGAAATGGCATCATCTACATATTTTTGGGGAACAGGCAGTTTTACTGTTTTTATAAGAGTGTAATCTTTATTGTTAGTACTTGTCCATACTTTGTAACCAATAGGATTAAATATCCAGCTAGTAGGTTTAGTTAAAGAACCAACAGAAACTGTACTTATCTCTTTAGGTTCATTAAAAGCAATGGTTGCATTTAAGTTTTCTCCTTGGTATGCTAACCATAAACCATCCTGAAAGTTTATAGAACCTCTTTTTAAATCTTTTAAAGAATTTGCCCCATCTCCTTTGTAATTTTCATGAGGTTTTTTATCTAACCAAATAGAATCTAATTTTAAGCCACTTTTTTTTATGTTAGCAGTTACAACGCTACTTTGTTTCCAATCTTTTTTATGGGCATAAAACTTTATGGTTTTGGAGTCTGTAAGTTTAATAGGAGCAGTATACTTAGTAGATGTAGTGTCTGGCTCAGTACCGTCTAAAGTGTAAAATATGTTTGCAGTTTTAAAAACGTGCGTAAGTTCTACATCAATTTCAGTATTAAAAAAATCTGTGGCATTTACTATAAACGGATTGTTAAGTACTGCGTCATTAAAAATAGTATCAGATAAATGTTTTGTAACAAGCTGTGGTTTTTCTTTTTGCAAATTAGCTAGTTCACTGTTTTGTATTGCAGTTTGGTATAAGTATACTTTTTTTAGCTTTTGTAATTTTTTTAAATGTTTAAAAATATCACTAGTAACAGCTGTGCCATATAAATTTAAGGACTCTAAAAACTCTAATTTTTCAACCTCCTCTAAAGCTTTAGATGTTATTTTTGTTTTCTGTAGCTGTAATTTTACAATATTTTTAAAGTTGGGCAGTAGCATTGCCATATCATCATTAAAATCTGTAAAACCTAAATTAAGCTCCACAATATTATCTGCATAATCTTCTAATTTTTTAATATCCTTACTAGTAATTCCTTTTCTGTTAGCAAGGGTTACAATTAATAAGGGACTTTTTTCTGATAGCGGAAGAATGCTAAATCCGTTTGCATTCATTTTAGCTACCCATTCTAAGGGCACCGGATCTAAACTTGCAGTAAGTATACCAATAGATGTAGTGTCTTTTTCTAAAGTTTTTAAAATAGCTTTTGTTTGTGCAGTGGTGTTAGTTTCATTTACAGTACAATCAAAACAATTGTTGTTTTTCATCCACCATTCTAATAAGTTTATTTCTTCTGCTGTTAGCTGTACTTTTCCTTTTGGAGGCATATGCAGTTTATCTTCTATTGGCATATGTATTCTTCCTAATAGTGAGGCTTGTTCTCCGTTTATAGAATCTAAAACACTACCATTTTCACCTCCAGCCAATATAAAGGTTTTACTGGTAAGTATAAGTTCTCCTTTTGCTTTGTTTGCATTGTGGCAGCTAACGCATTTGGTATCTAAAATAGGCTGTACAACATCTTTATATACCTTAGCTTTATTAATATCTGTAATAGCTACTTCTTTGCTAGATTTGTCTTGAAAAAGAAAATCATCTCCGTGAGTCATATTTCCTCCTAAATGACCTGTAATACCAAGTAAAGCAAGTGTAATTATAAATATAGGAAAGAAAATTTTTGAGCTCCATTTTTGATGTAAAGTGCGTAAAATAAATAACAGCACACTACAAACAGTAAGCGCAACAGCCATCCATTTATGTCTAGATAATGCTTGCTCATCATAGCCGCCATTATCACCTAAAAGCCATCCTGTTCCTAAAGAAAATAGAGCAGTAATAGCAGCTAAGCCCAATGCCAGTTTAGCAATGTCTGTTTCCTTAGATTTTTTAATTTTTAAATAAATTTCTAATATAAAAGCAAAACTTAGTATGCCTATTGGAAGGTGTACAAATAAAGGGTGTAAATTTCCTATGTGGATGTATAGTGTGTGTATCTGCTGCATTATTCTACTATAATTTCGTCAATAAAAAACCAAGGGATATTATTGGCACCAGAATGCCAATTTGGTATGCCATTTAAGCTTTTAACTACAATGGTAAGTGCATTGTATATTTTAGGAGTAATGGGTACTTCTGTAAAGTTTACATTTGCGCCACTAAAACTTTGTTTGCTAGCTTCTTTATTTACTAGCTCTCCTATAATTGTATTGTTGTTTTTAATACTAATATGTTCTGGAGCAAAAATCCAGTCTCCTTGGGCAGTTAATGTATGTAATGTTATTTTAGAGAGCAATAAAGGTTTGTCTAAAATTATATTAAAACTAATCTCTTTTGCATTAAAACCTAACCAAGCATTATTTTTTTTGAATTGAGGGTAACCACTTTTTAAATCTGTAAGACTAGCAGCACCATTGGCAGAATAGGTACTACTAGGCTCAGGAAAAATACGTATTGCTGCACTTGAGATGTTATGCTTTATTTTTTTTACCTGAAGCTTAACAGTCTCACTCTCTTTATAATCTGTATGAAAAGCTTTAACAGCTATTGTAGTTGATTTTTCTATTCTTAAAGGAGATTTCAGTGTTTTAGACTGCTGAGTAATGCTACTATTATCTTCTGTATATTTTAGTGTTGTGTTTGCTAAAACACTAGAAAAATGAATAGTAGCATTGTTTTTAAAAAATATAGAATCTACGGTAAAGTTTGGGGAAACTAGCTGTATTTCTTTAGTTTGTGCATAGTTGGGTTTCTTGTTTTTAGCACAAGAAAATCCAACTATAAAAATTAATATGTATATTATTTTTTTCATAGAATTAATTAGACTCTAGTTAATTTTATTGGGTATGTTTTACCAGAGTTCCATTGTGCTACATAAAGGTTTTCATCATCATCTATACAAACGTCATGTGGATTTTTAAATACCTTTATGGCTTGTTGCATTGGCTGCAAAGTACCATCATTGTTATACTTTGGCTTAGTGCCACCAGGAGCAGAAACTAATTTGTTTTCACTATTTAAGATAGATACAAAACCTGTATCCATAGCGCCATCTCCAGACCAAATAGTGGCTGTGTAAATATTGTTTTTATGTATTACAGGTCTGCAAACAAAAGCACCAGGTAGGTGTATTGTATTTATGTAATCGCCCTGCATATTAAAACGTTTAAACTTATTTTCCATACGGTCAGTAATTAGTAATGTAGGTGCTGCATTGTTGCGCGTATCTATAGTAATACCGTGTGCATTACCAAATAAATGATCTTCTTTTCCTTTACCTCCAAAAATATTTAATAGCTCACCTTTTTCATTATAATGTAAAATATGTTGTGCTCCGTAGCCATCTGTAATATAAACATCGCCATTAGCAGCAATAGCAGTTTCTGTAGGAATGTACTCTGTTATATCTTTATAACTACCATAGCCTTTAGGAAACTTAAAAATTTGTACAACTTTACCTTTAATGGTTGTTTTTATTACTTCATGGCGGTTATTGTCTGCTATGTACAAAAAGTCTTCTCCGTTTTCTATATTTAATGTTAGTCCGTGTGCGCCAGGAAACTCGGTGCCCCAAACTTCAATTAAATTCCCAGATTTATCATAAACTATTACATTGTTTTTGGTGTGGTCTGTAAGTAAAATAATTCTTCCTTTAGAATCTTGTACCATTTCATGGCAGTTTTCTACAGGGTAGTAATTAGAGTTTAGGGCACCCCAATTTAAGTCTATTTTATATTTAAAATTGCCATGACCAATTATGGCATCTTTATAGGGCTGCATAGCTTGTAAAGCAGGTGTACTTAAAAAAAGCCCTGCACTAGCTAAGCTAGAGTTTTGTATAAAAGTTCGTCGGTTCATAAGTTGGTTAAAGTAGATGGTTGGTACTATGGTTTAAGATAAAATATCTTTAATAACGTGGCCTTCTACATCTGTTAATCTAAATCTACGACCTTGATATTTATAGGTTAACTTTTTATGATCTATACCTAATAAATGCATCATTGTGGCCTGAAAATCGTGTACATGAACCGGGTTTTTAACAATGTTATATCCAAAATCATCTGTTTCACCATAACTAATACCTGGTTTAATACCGCCACCGGCCATCCACATTGTAAAACTTCTTGGGTGGTGATCTCTTCCGTAATTATCTGCTGTTAATATTCCTTGTGAGTAGTTGGTTCTTCCAAACTCGCCTCCCCAAACAATAAGCGTATCTTCTAATAAACCACGTTGTTTTAAATCTGCTACAAGCGCAGCAGAGGCTTGGTCTACATCTTTAGCTTGCTTTTCTATAGCGCCTGGTAAATTATCATGTTGGTCCCAACCCATGTGGTACAACTGTATAAAACGTACATCTTTTTCGGCTAGTTTTCTTGCTAGCAAACAGTTTGCAGCATAAGTGCCAGGTATTTTTGCATCTGAGCCATACATTTTATAAATATAATCTGGCTCATCATCAATATTCATAACATCAGGTACAGAGGTTTGCATTCTGTATGCCATTTCATATTGAGAAATTCTACTTTGTATTTCAGGATCTCCAAACTCCTCATATTGCTTTTCATTTAAGGCTGCTAATTTATCTAAAATAGCACGTTTGGTGTCTTTAGTAGTTCCTTTAGGGTCATTTAAATATAATACAGGATCTTTGGCTGCCCTAAATTGAACACCTTGGTGTAACGAGTGTAAAAACCCGTTGCCCCACAGTCTGGTATATAAAGGCTGACCTTGAGGTCTTCCGCTACCTCTAGATAATAATACTGTAAAAGCAGGTAGGTTATCATTTTCACTACCAATACCATAACTTAACCAAGAGCCAATACTAGGTCTACCGGGTTGTTGTGATCCTGTTTGAAAAAACGTTACTGCTGGGTCATGATTAATTGCTTCAGTATGCATAGATTTTATAAAACACAAATCATCTACCATTTTAGCGGTGTAAGGCAGTAAATCACTAATCCAAGTTCCATTTTTACCGTACTGTTTAAAATCAAATTGGGAGCCAACCAACGGAAACTTATCTTGCCCAGATGTCATACCAGTTAAACGTTGCCCGTTTCTAATAGATTCTGGTAAATCTTCACCTCGGCGTAAATTTAAAAGTGGTTTATAATCAAACAACTCTAATTGAGACGGACCACCACTTTGAAACAAATAAATAACTCTTTTTATTTTTGCAGGATGATGCAAACTACTTAAAGCGCCTTTGGACCCGCTTATTGAATTTGCTGGTGTTAATATTCCAGCTTCACTTTTATTAAAAAAGCTGCAACCCATTAATGATGCTAAAGCGGTGCCACCAACTCCTAAAGCTGCTTTGCCTAAAAAGTTTCTACGGTTTAGGATTAACGATCTTTCTTCTAGTATTTTTTTCTCGCTCATAACTATCCTTTGGTTATAGTTTCATCTAAATTTAAAATGGTATGCGCTGTTAAAGACAAAGCAGCTAAATTATCTGCAGTAATAGAAGCATCAACTTTATAAGAGCCAATAGCTAAATACTCATCTGTATTAATTTCGTTACTTTTTACTCTGTTTAACATATCATTATAATGGTTGGTAAGTTCTGTAACCTCTGTTTCATCTGGTAGTCTAGATGTAGAAGATTGAAAAATGTATGAAATTTGTTTTTCGATACTTGTCTCTTTTTTAATTGCATTAGCAGCTAACACACGTGCAGCCTCAATAAGTTGTGGGTCATTTAATAACACCAATGCTTGCAACGGAGTGTTGGTTTCTTGTCTTTTTACGGAACATAAATCTCTAGAGGCAGCATCAAAAGTTATCATACTTGGTGGAGGTACTGTACGTTTCCAAAATGTATACAAACTTTTACGGTACAAATCTTTTCCTTCGCTTAAAACGTAAGAAGATGTACTACCGCCGCCACCACCTGTGGTTTCTTCCCAAATACCTTCTGGCTGGTATGGTTTAACGCTTGGGCCACCAATTTCTTTATTTAATAGTCCGCTTACAAAAAGGGCTTGGTCTCTTATCATTTCTGCTGACAAACGTATTCTTGGTCCGCGTGCTAACAATTTGTTTTCTGGATCTTTCTCTAAAGCTTCTTTACTAATTACAGTACTTTGCTGGTAGGTTTTAGAAAGCGCCATAAGTTTTAGCATTTTTTTAGTGTCCCAACCGCTATCTCTAAATTGTAAGGCCAAATAATCTAACAATTCTGGGTGTGTGGGTAATGCTCCTTGGTTACCAAAATCATAAGAACTAGCCACAATGCCAGTGCCAAACATACGTTGCCAAAAACGGTTAACAGCAACTCTGGCAGTTAAAGGATTATCTTTATGAAATAGCCATTTTGCTAATCCAAGTCTATTTCTTTCAAACCCTTCTGGGTAAGCTAAAATAGTCTCTGGAGTATCCGGATATACTTTTTCTCCGTGCTGATCATACAAGCCTCTGTTAAGAATATATGCCTGTCTAGGAGTTTTCATCTCTTGCATAACCATTACAGGAACTTCTTTTATGTCTGATTTTTGTAATTGTACAAAATCTAAAACTTCATTTTTTTCTTTCTCTGTAATTGTAATGTATGGTTTAGGAATTACTCCAGAACCACCGTTTACCAATCCGTCTTCATCTATATTATTAAAAAAGCTAAAGAATGAGAAATGTGCTTTTTGACTAATAGGATCATATTTATGGTCATGACAACGGGCACACTCTAATGTTAACCCTAAAAAAGCAGTACCAAAAGTTGTAATACGGTCTTCTACATATTCTACTCTGTATTCTTCTGGGATTACTCCGCCCTCATAAGTAATTTTATGGTTACGATTAAAACCTGTTGCTAAAACTTGCTCTAGAGATGCATCCGGAATTAAATCTCCTGCTAGTTGGTCTGTAACAAATTTATTGTATGGCATATTTTTGTTAAAAGCATTAATAACCCAATCTCTCCAAGGCCACATAATACGCTCAAAATCATCTTGGTAGCCGTGTGTATCTGCATAACGGGCAATATCCATCCATTCTGCTGCCATATTTTCTGCATAATCTTGTGATGCTAGCAGCTTATCTACCACTTTTTCATACGCATTTGCAGAAGTATCTTGTAAAAAATTATTAATGTCTTTTGTAGATGGTGGCAAGCCAGTTAAGTCAAAATAAACCCTACGTAATAATTTTTCTTTTGGGGCTTGCTCAGAAGGTTGTAAGTTGTTTTCTTCTAATTTTTGGTAAATAAAGTTATCTATTTCATTATTTCCCCAAGTATCTTTAGTTTTAGGTACATTTTTATTTTTAGGAGGTGTAAAAGCCCAATGATCTTTATATTCTGCACCTTGTTCTACCCATTTTTTTAAAATAGTTTTTTCATACTCGGTAAGTGTCAAATTAGATTCTGGAGGTGGCATTATACTCCCTGGGTCTTTAGAGTAAATACGGTCTAGCATTCCACTTTTTTCTGTGTCTCCTGGCACAATAGCATAATGGTCTAAGTTTTCTCCCAAAGCTTTATAAGCCTCCTCTGGTGAAACCATAGAAAAATTACCTTCTACAGCATTTTTATCTGGCCCGTGGCAAATAAAACATCTATCAGATATAATAGGTTTTACGTGAAATGTAAAGTCTATTACATCAGGTATTGCTGCAGTGCCATTTTCTGCTATAGCAACCTCAGAATATTTGTTTTCTGTTTTGCAACTAGTGGCACCAATAGTAATAAATGCGGCAAGAGCTATTTTTGCTACATTATTTTTTTGATATAAAAACCAATTAGATAATATCATAATTTTTAAGAATCAGCTAGTTTATTGTTCTTAAATATTGTTATTCTTTAAATTATTAGCAATAAAAATCGACCAGTAACTTGTAACAATAGCTTAATAAATACAAAATGAAAACCTAACAGCTTTTTCTTAAAAATTGAAATTTATGCGCGTCCTAAAAGTGTTTCTTTTACATCATTAATGTAACTACGCCCAATTGTGTAGCGTATGCCGCCAATTTCTAAACTATTACCTTCTATAGTGTCTACTTTAGAGATAGATATGGTATAAGACCTATGTATTCTTATAAATTTATCACTAGGTAATTCGTCTGTAAAACTGCTTAAAGTTCTGTGTATAATGTATTTATCTGATTTTGTTTTTATGCGTATATAATCCTTTAAACTTTCAATTACCATAATGTCATCTAACACTATTTTTTGCAACTTCTTTTTATCTACCTTAATAAAAATACTAGGGTTTTCTGCAACTGTATTGGTAGTTGTGGTTTTTGTAGTGTTACCTTGTTTTAATTTTATAATACGCTGTACTGCTTGTAAAAACCTAGGAAACGGTATAGGTTTAACCAAATAATCTATAGCTTGTAGTTCATAACTAGTAAGTGCATACTCTTCATGTGCGGTTGTCATTACTACCATTGGCATAGATTGCAAACTTTTTAGAAAATCTAACCCATCTAATATGGGCATATTAATATCTAAAAAAATAATATCAATTTCGTTATTTTGAACAAAAGTAGTTGCAGCAACTGCATTAGAGAATGTTTCTACTAACTCTAATTCTTGTATTTGTGAAACATAATTTTTTAAAACATTTATAGCCAACGGTTCATCATCAACAATTATGGTTCTTAATTTAATCATACTTTAAGTTTTAGAATTACATTAAACATATTATCCTTTTCATAAATAGAGAGGTGGTAATCTTCTTTTTTATACCCTAGCTCTAAGCGTTTTTTTAAATTGCTTAGTCCAATACCACCACTTCTAATAGGTATAAAACTGTCTGCACTTTGTTCGGGTATGGTATTAGATACCTTAAAATGAAGTAAATCTTCACTAACCTTTACATCTATATCTATTACCATATCTCCTATGTTTTTACTGGCTCCGTGCTTAAAACAATTTTCTATTACAGGAATTAATAACATAGGAGAAATACGTTTGCCTTCTAAATCACCAGAAATACTAATGTTTATATTTAAAGACTCATCAAAACGTAAACGTTCTAGGTCTAAATAGTTTTGTATACAGTCTAGCTCACTTTTTAGGTCTTGTTTGTTTTTTTTGGTAGCGTACAACAAGTAGCGCATTAGTTCAGATAGTTTTAATATAACCTCAGGAGCTTTATCAGACTTTTCTAAAGTTAATGAATATATATTGTTTAGTGTATTAAAAAAGAAATGCGGAGAAACCTGTGAACGTAAAAAACGCAATTCTGTACTAAGTTGTCTTTTTTCTAATTCGTGTAGCTTGCTGTGTTCTTTAAGCCAATCTATAGTAAGTTTTATGGCTGCTACAAAAGAGGAAACATATAGCTCACCAACCATCATTGTAGTGGCGTAATTAAGTGTTAGGCCTTTTAGTTCCTCTGGTCCCTCTGGCCATACATTTGGACCTATAAAATAATAGGTTAAAGAGTATTTAACCAATAACATTAAAAATAGTGTTGCAATAACTAAAAACGTGTAACTAATGTATTTTTTCTTAAAAACAAATTTGGGCATTAAGTAATACACATTAAAATAGGCAATAGCCATATGTATAGGAAAACCTATAAGATTCATACGCAATGAGAGCATAAAATCTTGGTGAATGTTACTATACCTTAAGCTGTTAAAAATAAAGTATATAACCCAAAAAATTATATGGTGTTTGTAGTTTATTTCAAAGCTTTTAGAAGAATTCTTGTTTAAAAAAGAATCTACATCTGTGTTTATACTCATTGGTTAAGTTTGGCTGTTTTTTTGTCGGTACTATTAAAGCGTTTAGCATTTAGCTATCGTTATTGGTCTAAAATTATTTCTATTACAAATAAAAAAAGGAATATTTATAAAGTGTTGCTATGCAGTTTAAAAACTAGATATAGCATTTTACCAAACAGGCAAAATAGAACGTCTGAAAATTATAAAAAATAATTTAATTAGCAACTAAATTATATTAACGTTAAAAAAAAGTTACTAATAATAAAGAGTATGAATATAGAACCTTCTATAAAAATTAAGAGAATTATAGCTATTTTTCTTTTCCTAACGTATTTATGTTGCGCGTCATTATTAGCGCAAAATACACCTAAAAAATATATAGCACACAAGGCATTAAATAGTTTAGAAATAGATGGTTTAGCTAATGAGGAGTCTTGGGAAAATGCTAAATGGACAACCGAATTTATAGATATTGAAGGTGATAAAAAAGCAACGTATAAAACTAGAGTAAAAATGCTTTGGGATGATACTTATTTGTATTTCTTTGCTTTGTTAGATGAGCCTCATGTATGGGGCGATATTACAAAAAGGGATGCAGTTATTTTTCATAATAATGACTTTGAAATTTTTATAGATCCGCCTGGTACTACCCATAATTATATGGAGTTAGAGATAAACGCACTAAATACAGTATGGGATTTGTTGTTAACAAAAACCTATAGTCAAGGTGGTGCTGCCATTAATAATTGGGATATAAACGGATTAAAAACTGCCGTGCATATTAACGGAACTTTAAACAACGCTAATGATACAGATAAAAGCTGGTCTACAGAAATTGCTATTCCTTGGAAATCACTTTTTGAACCCTCTAAAATAGCAGAAATACCAGTGAATAATTTTTGGCGTATAAATTTTTCTAGAGTACAATGGCAACATAGTTTAATAGATGGTAAGTATGTTAAAAAGAAAGATGCTAATGGCAAAGCTTTACCAGAGTATAATTGGGTTTGGTCTCCACAAGGCGTAATTAATATGCATAAACCTAACACATGGGGGTATGTTTATTTTTCTGATAAAACTAAGGAAAATATAAATTGGAGCATTCCAAAGGATGAGCATATAAAATGGTATTTGTATAAAGTGTTTTTAAATTATGTAGAAAATAATAATGAAAAAGAGATACAAGACAAATCTATATTAGGAACTTTAGTGAGTCCAAAATTAGA
Organism: Cellulophaga sp. RHA_52; assembly: GCF_007827205.1. Classification (NCBI taxonomy): domain Bacteria; kingdom Pseudomonadati; phylum Bacteroidota; class Flavobacteriia; order Flavobacteriales; family Flavobacteriaceae; genus Cellulophaga; species Cellulophaga sp. RHA_52. The sequence continues at coordinate 3,481,769 of NZ_VIRZ01000001.1, read as the reverse complement.
GAAGCATAAAACCGGATTTAACATCTGGGTAAAAAGTCCTTTTACAAACAAAATATTAGTAATTAAAGAAGATGGTAAATTTAATAGTAATGAAGCAGAATAAGGTATTTTTAAGGGTAATGAGTGTTCTTTTACTTTGCTCTTTATTTTTTTCTTGTGAAGAGAAAAAACAAGATAAGAATGTAGTAGAAAAGCAAGATACTGTAACAGATAGTTTTACATTTTGGACTTGGACATCTGCAAGCGAGGAAAAAGGAGATACTGCTTACCAAGAAGAATTTGCTAAATATAGCGCAAACGGAATTACAGATGTGCTAATTAATACAGGTACAGATCCAGAGTTGTTAAAAAGAATAGTTCCTTTTGCAAAAAAAGAAGGGTTAAATGTACACGCTTGGATGTTTACTGTAAACAGGCCAGGAGATGCTATTGCAGAACAACACCCAGAGTGGTACGCGGTTAGTAGAAATGGTAAGTCTTGTTTTGATGAGCCACCATATGTAGGGTATTACAAATGGTTGTGCCCAACAAGAAAAGAGTCTAAAGCACATATATTAAGTTTGGTAGAAGGTTTGGCAAAGGTTGAAGATGTAGCAAGTGTACATTTAGATTATATTCGTTATTCAGATATTTTTTTACCAATTGGGTTACTACCAAAATACAATTTAGAACAAGAAGTAGAGTTACCTGAGTTTGATTTTTGTTACTGTGACGTATGCGTAGCAGAGTTTGAAAAGGAGCACCATAAAAACCCTAAGGAGTCTAAAAATCCAGCTATAGATATGGAGTGGAAACAATTTAGGTTAAATAAAGTAAAAGCTATTGTAGATGAAGCTTATACCATAGCGCATAATAACAATAAAATATTAACCGCAGCAGTATTTCCTTACCCAGAAATGGCAGACCATATGGTTCGCCAACGTTGGGATAAATGGAATGTAGATAAAGTACTACCAATGATTTATCATAACTTTTACAATGAAGAAATAGATTGGATTGGTTATGCAACAGGACAAGGTGTAAAAGACCTTAAAAATTCTAATACAGAGCTGCATACTGGTATTTATGTGCCAAATATGTCTGTTTCAGATTTAGAAAAAGCAATTCTATTAGCAAAAGATAATGGAGCAAAAGGAGTCTCTATCTTTGATGGTAATGCACTTACAGATGAGCAATATGCGGTAATAAAAAAACTAAGTAAGAAATTTAATTAAACGTATTTCATTTTGAAAAAACTTAACTACCACATAACCATTTTTCTACTGTTATTAATGTTTGGTTGTACAACTAAAAAAGAAAAAAAAATTACAGAAGAAGAAATTAATATTATTCCTAAGCCTGTATTTACAGAGTTACATAAAGGTAGTTTTAGTTTTAATGGAAATACAAAATTGGTTGCAAGCACAAAAAATGAACAAAAATTATTAGCGTCTTTTTCTCAAAAGTTTAAACAAGTCTCAGGTGTAAAATTAGCTGTGGTAGCTAGTGCTCCTTCTTCTAATTTTTTACAGTTTAAAATTGTAGATTCATTACCTTATGAAGGCTATAATTTAGTAATTAATTCTAATCATATAACCGTATCTGCAAAAACGTATTCTGGTTTTGTATATGGATTAGAAACTATAAAACAGTTACTTCCTGCTAGTATAGAGAGTGCAAGCTTTGTGCAAAAAGAGTGGGTAGTTCCAGCAATAGAAATTAAAGATAATCCTCGTTTTAAATGGCGCGGACTAATGTTAGATGTGTCTAGACATTTTTTTGAGGTAGATTATATAAAAAAAACGTTAGACCGTATGGCAATGCTAAAAATGAATACATTTCATTGGCATTTGGTAGATGATCAAGGATGGAGAATAGAAATTAAAAAATATCCAAAACTAACGTCTGTTGGTGGTTATAGGGTAAACCAAGAGGATAAAGGATGGAACGCTAGACCAAATGCACCTTTAGGAACAAAAGCTACTTACGGAGGTTTTTATACGCAAGAGCAAATAAAAGAAGTAGTAGCCTATGCAAAAGAAAGAGGTATAACTGTAGTGCCAGAAATAGAGATGCCAGCACACGTTAGTAGTGCAATAGCTGCATACCCAGAGTTTTCTTGTTTAGGAGAGCAAATTATGGTTCCGTCTGGTGGTGTTTGGCCAATTACAGATATTTACTGTGCTGGTAAGGAAGAAACATTTACTTTTTTAGAAGATGTATTAACAGAGGTTATGGAGTTGTTTCCGTCTAAATATATACACATTGGCGGAGATGAAGCTACAAAAACCAATTGGAAAACTTGTACACATTGTACCTCTAGATTACAAACAGAAGACTTAGCAAATGTAGATGAATTGCAGAGCTATTTTATTAAAAGAATAGAACGTTTTATAAGTTCTAAAAATAGGGTTTTAATTGGTTGGGATGAAATTTTAGAGGGCGGTTTGGCTCCAGGAGCAACCGTTATGAGTTGGCGTGGTGTAAAGGGCGGTCTAGAGGCATCTGCAGAGGGGCATAATGTTGTAATGACACCTGGTACGCATTGTTATTTTGATCATTACCAAGGAAATCAAGATCAAGAACCTTTAGCATTTGGTGGTTATACTCCGCTTAGCAAAGTATATGAGTTTAACCCAGTGGTAGATAAAATGACTCCAGAGCAGGAAAAACACGTGTTAGGCGGACAAGCAAATTTGTGGGCAGAGTATATACCAACAGAACAACAGTCTGAGTATATGATATTTCCTAGACTGGCTGCTATGTCTGAGGCTCTGTGGACACCAACGACACATAAAAACTGGGCTAATTTTTCAGGTAGAGTAAAAGAGCTGTTTAAGCGTTATGATGTTATGGGTGTTAACTATGCTAAAAGTGCTTATCAGGTAACTACAGATACTAAAGTTGATATAGAAAAAGGTGAATTATCAATCTTATTAAAAAATGAATTTCCAGATTCAGATATTAGATACTCCGTAGATGGTTCTTTGCTTTCACAGTCATCTTCACAATATCAAAATCCAATTCAACTAAATAAAACAGCTACGTTAAAGGCTGCAATGTTTAAAAATAATAAACAAGTAGGGCCAACCTTAACTAAAGAGTTTAATTACCATAATGCGGTTGGTAAATATGTGGTTTATAACACTAAGTATCATAAAAATTACCAAGGAGAGCAACAGCTTGGTTTGGTAAATGTATTAAGAGGATCTAAAAATTTTCACGACGGACAGTGGCAAGGTTGGTTGGGTAATAATATGGATGTGGTAATAGATTTTGATGTAGAAACAGCGTTTTCTGCAGTAACAGTTGGTACACTAGAAAATCAAAGTTCAGGAATTTATTTTCCTTTAAAAATAGAAGTCTTTACATCAGAACATAGAAAAAAGTTTACCAAAGTTGCAGAGGTTACTAGACCATTTAAAGTAAGCAATGCATCAGAATTAAAAGATTTTAAAATCAATTTTAAACCAACTAAAGCCAGGTACATAAAGGTGGTGGTAACTAATTTAAAAAGTCCGCCTAATGGCGGTGGTGCCTGGTTGTTTGTAGATGAAATTATTGTAGAATAGAATTATGAGTATAAAATTTAAAATTTTAAGTATTGTTTTAGTTGTAGTAAGTTTTGCCTTTGGTCAACAACCTGTAGACTACGTAAATCCATTTATAGGAACCTCTAATTTTGGAGCAACAAATCCTGGAGCAATTGCGCCAAGAGGTATGGCAAGTGTATCTCCTTTTAATGTAACAGTACAAAAAGATGCTGGTTGGCTGTCTAACCCTTATGTTAAACAATACAATTTTTTAACAGGATTTACGCACGTAAACTTAAGTGGAGTTGGTTGTCCAGATTTGGGAGTTATTTTAACTATGCCAACTACAGGAGATTTAAAAACAAACCATATGCAATACGGAACCACTTACACAGATGAGGTTTCTAAAGCAGGCTATTACTCAGTTAACTTATCTAAATACAATATAAAAACAGAACTAACTGCAACAACAAGAGTAGGAGTGTCTAGGTATACATTTCCAGCAGGAGAATCTAACATACTTTTAAATTTAGGACTTGGCTTAACTAATGAGCAAGGCGCAACGGTAAAAGTGGTATCTAATACAGAAATTGAAGGAATACGCACAGTTGGCTCTTTCTGTTACAATAGTCCAGAACAGGCTTATCCAGTATATTTTGTTGCTAAATTTTCTAGTCCAGCAGATGAGTTTGGAGCTTGGAAAAAACCATACAAATATAATGGAGTAGAAGCACAATGGATGGGGTACAATGGTAAAACTAGACTAATGAAAGGCTTTACAAGAGAAGTTGTAGGTGATAGTATTGGTGCTTATATGCGTTACAATTTTAAAAAGAAAACCACTGTTGAGGTAAAAATTGGTGTGTCTTACGTAAGTATAGAAAATGCTAGGGAAAATTTAGAAAAAGAAACAGCTAATAAAAATTTTGATGATGTATATGCCACCACAAAAGCGGCATGGAACAAGACTTTGTCTACTGTAGAGGTAAAAGGAGGTTCTGCAGATGATAAAACAATATTTTATACAGCTTTATACCACACACAAATACATCCAAATACTTTAAATGATTATAATGGAGATTATCCTGAGATTGCAACAGGTAAAATAGGAAATACCAAAGGCACTAGATACACCGTTTTTTCGCTTTGGGATACCTACAGAAATTACCATCCTTTAATGAGTACATTGTACCCAGAGCAACAATCTAATATGGTAAATAGTATGTTATCTATGTACAAAGAAAATGGTTGGTTGCCCAAATGGGAGTTAAATTCTACAGAAACTTTTACAATGGTAGGTGATCCTGCGCCAGTTGTAATAGCAGATACATATTTGCGCGGTATTAGAGATTTTAATGTAGAGGAGGCTTATGCAGCAATGGTAAAAGGAGCTACAGAATTAGACAATAATCCGTTACGACCAGGTAATAATGAGTATTGGAAAAATGGATATTTAAGTGTAAACGGAGGAGCTGAAGGTCCTGTTTCTACAACTGAAGAATATAATATAGCAGATTTTGCCATTTCTCAACTAGCAAAAGAATTGGGTAAAAAGGCAGACTATAAAAAGTTTTATAATCAATCTTTATCCTATAAAAAATTATTTGATAGTAAGTTAAAACTACTAAGACCTAAAAATAGTGATGGTAGTTGGTACACACCTTTTGATCCGTATAAAGGTGCAAATTTTGAAAAAAATGTGGGTTATATAGAAGGTAATGCTTGGCAATATGCCTTTATGGTTCCCCACGATATTAAAGGCTTAATGAAGCTAATGGGCGGTAAAAAACAATTTGTATCTCACCTAGATTATATTTTTGATAATAACCAGTTTGATATGGCTAATGAGCCAGATATTGCTTACCCTTTTTTATATAACTACAGCAAAGGAGATGAATGGAAAACTCAAAAGCGTGTGCAGCAATTAATAAATACATATTTTACAAATACACCATCTGGCTTACCAGGTAATGATGATACAGGTACAATGTCTGCTTGGGTGGTATATGCAATGATGGGTATATATCCTGTTAGTCCGGCTACACCAGTTTATACCATAACTACACCCAGGTTTTCATCAGTCACAATTCATTTAAATACTACATACTACAAAAACAAAACGTTAACAATTAAACGAACAGGAAATGTTAATGGAAAAATTAACAGTATCCGTTTAGATAATAAAGACCTTAAAGGGTATTTTATGTCTCATAAAAACTTACTTAATGGCACTGTTTTAGAAGTAAGACTAGAGTAATAGCTATTGTTTAACAAGTTTTCTTATTTGTAAGTGTCTTATTCTGTAGTGTTTGTAGGTTTTTGCTGTAGTTATTTTTAAATGCGCATTTGTTTAAGATAAAACTGAGGAATTAATAATTAAGCCTCTGTATTTTTAACACCTCCTTATATTGTCGCTTAGCTTTTCCACAAAGTTGTTAGTCGAATTAATTTCTGCTTTTAACATTAATACGTAAAATTTAAAGTTAAATTAACTAATAACTAACTTAACAATTAAAACTCATTTAAGTATGCAAAAACAAACACATTACTTATTGTTGTTTGTGCTATTTCTCCTTACTAGTGGTATGGTAGCGCAAAACAAAACTGTGACTGGTACGGTTACAGATGAAGCAGGAGTACCTTTACTAGGGGTTAATGTTTTAGAAAAAGGAACATCTAATGGTACATCTACAGATTTTGATGGTAAATACACAATAACTGTAGCAAGTAACTCTTCAATATTAGAGTTTACTTCTATAGGTTATACTGCAAAAAGTGTTGCAGTAGCAGGGAAAACTACACTTAACGTTTCTTTGGTTGAAGATGCAGAGCAATTAGGCGAAGTAGTTGTAACAGCTTTAGGTATTAAAAAAGAAGCAAAGGCATTAGGGTATTCTTTAACAGAAGTTGGAGGAGACGAGCTATCTAATGTAAAACAAGTTAGTGCAATTAACTCATTACAAGGTAAGGTTGCAGGTGTAAATATTACCCAAAACTCAACCGGTGCTGCTGGTTCTAGTAGAGTTATTATTCGTGGTAACAGTACATTAACAGGTAACAACCAACCTTTGTATGTTGTAGATGGTATTCCTATTGGTAATGAAAATAGTGGATCTGCAGATTTGTATGGTGGTAGTGACGGAGGTGACGGTATCTCTAGTATAAATCCAGACGATATAGCATCTGTAAGTGTACTAAAAGGTGGTGCAGCTGCAGCTCTTTATGGTTCTAGAGCAGGTAATGGTGTAATTATTATTACAACAAAAAAAGGTACCCAGAAAAAAGGATTGGGTGTAGAAATTAGTAGCTCTGTTACTTTTGATGAGGTAGATACTTCTTTAACAGATTTTCAAACATCATATGGACAAGGTACAAGGGGTAGAGTACCTGCTAACCAGTCTGAAGCTTTTGATTTAGGATTGTCTTCTTGGGGTCCAAAATTAGATGGTTCTAGCGTTGTACAATGGGATGGGCAAGAAAGACCTTATTCTTATGTAGGCGATAACAGAGATCACTTTTACAGAACAGGTACTACGTTTATAAACACAATAGCAATTACAAGTGGTTCTGAAAAAATGAGTTACAGGCTTTCTGTATCTGACTTAGATAATGAAGATATTGTGCCTAACTCAGGTATTAACAGAAAATCATTTTCTTTAAATACAAGTGCTGTATTAGCAGACAAGTTAACAAGTCAGGTTAATGTAAAATATATTGTAGAAAATGTGAACAACAGACCAAGATTGTCTGATGCTCCTGGAAATGCAAACTATACTGTTGCATTATTGTCTCCAAACGTAGATGTACGTGATATGAATCCGGGTGCAAACCCAGATGGGTCAGAAAGAGGATACTCTGCAAACATTTACTCGCAAAACCCTTATTTTTCTGCATACAATTTTAGTAATGAAGATTTAAAAAACAGAATTATAGCATCTACATCTTTACGTTATGATATTTTAGATTGGTTGTATGCATCTACACGTGTTGGTGTGGATCATTACACAAGAAAATCTACATCTATAGAGCCTTGGGGAACAGCATACAAACTTTTAGGAGGTATGAACGAGACTGAAGGTAGATATACACAAATAGATGCTGATGTAATGCTAGGTATAGAAAAAAGTATAACAGATAAGTTTGCTGTTGATGGGTTGGTTGGTGCAAATACAAACCACGTTAAGTCAGAAACTTTAATTTTAGGAGGAGACAATTTTGTTGTTCCTGGTTTTGAAGATATATCTAACCTTAGAGACCAAAGTAGAAGTAGAGAATTTCAAGAAAGAAAAATTTCTGGTATTTATGGATCTTTAGGATTTTCATATGATAAATGGGCTTACTTAACTTTTACAGGAAGAAACGATTGGTTTTCTACATTATCTTACCCAGGCAAAACTACACCTAATGACGAGTTTTACTTCTCTGTAAATACAAGTGTTATTTTATCAGATTTATTAGAACTACCTAACTTTATAGACTTTTTAAAAATTAGAGGAGGTTATTCTGGTGTAGCTGGTGGTGGAGACATTGCTTATCAATTAGCACCAACATACCAAATTTTTGGACAAGGTCACCAAGGGCAAACTTTAGGTAGAATTAACGGAAACTCTGTTCCTAACCCAAATTTAGTTCCTTGGGAAAAAGACGAAACAGAAATTGGTTTAGATCTTAGACTTTTTGGAAACAGACTTTCTTTTGATATTGCTTATTACCAAAATGAAACTTCTAAGGATATTGTAAATATATCTACATCTGTATTTTCTGGTTATGAAAGTGCAACGGCTAACATTGGTAAGTTAGAAAATAAAGGTATAGAGTTTTTAATTTCTGGTACACCAATACAAACAGATAATTTTAGCTGGAACACAAGCTTTAACGGGTCTTATAATAAAAGTGAAGTTACTGCTACTAATGATGAGGGTACACCAATTAGCTTAGATGAGCCAAGAACACAAAACGCAAGAATTACACACGTTGTAGGTGAGCCTTATGGTTCTATAGTAGGTGTATCTTATAATAGAGATGATGCTGGTAACATTATTTATGATATAAACTCAGAAGGTGTGCCAATTGCACAAGAAGGAGAGCGTAAAATATTAGGAGAAGGTGTACCACCATTAACTTTAGGTTGGAGTAATACCTTTAGATATAAAGATTTTAGCTTAGGCTTTTTAATTGACGGTAAATTTGGCGGACAATTATTGTCTGGTACTAATGCTTTAGGTTACAGTACAGGTTTACACAAAGAAACTTTAAAAGGCAGAGAAAACGGATTAGTAGTTACTGGTATAGACGGTGACACTGGTCAAGAATTTACAACTACTGTTGCACCAGAAGATTTACAAACATACTATGGAAGAATTAGTCGTATTGCAGAGGAATTTGTAGAAGATTCTGATTACATAAAGTTTAGAGAGTTTAGTTTAGGGTATTCATTACCAGAAAAAATGCTAGAAAAAACATTTATAAGTAGTGTAAATGTATCAGTAATAGCAAGAAACTTATTCTACATTTCAAGAAGTATAGATAATGTAGATCCAGAAAGTACATACAACTCAGGTAACTCACAAGGTTTAGAATATTTTGGTGTACCATCAACTAGAAACTATGGTTTTAGTCTAAATGTAAAATTTTAAGAACATGAGAAAAATATTATTTATATTATCATTTGTATTAGTTCTTGGAGCCTGTGATAAAGGTTTTGAAGAGCTAAACGTTAACCCAACAGCACCAAATCAGGTGCCGGCTACCACTAAGCTTAGTGCTGCTCAACTATACACATCAGGTGAACGTTATGAGAACTGGAGAGCAAATTTAATATACTCTTCTACAATGATGCAGCATTTATCTACAACAGCAGGCTATTGGTCTGGAGATAAATATACATGGAACAAAGGCTATGCATCTTCTATGATAGATCGTATTTACGGTAATGCTATAAAAACCGTAGAGGATATGCTTGTTCAATTAGATGAAGAAGAACAGCCAGAAGAAATGAAAGCTATTACTAGAATAATGAGAGTTTTTATTTACCACAGATTAACAGATTTGTATGGTGATGTTCCTTACTCTGAAGCTGGTAAAGCGGTACTAACAGGAAACCTAACTCCTAAATATGACAAGCAGAGTGATATTTATGCAGATATGCTAAAAGAGTTAGAAGAGTCTGTTGCAGTATTAGGTACCGGAGTTTCTGGTTTTGGAGATGCAGATTTAATGTTTCAAGGAGATCAATCTCAATGGAAAAAATTTGGAAATTCTATGATGCTAAGGTTAGGTCTACGCTTAATAAAAGTAGATCCTGCTGCGGCTGAGGCTTGGGCAACTAAAGCAATAGCAGGTGGCGTAATGGAATCTAATGAGGATATTGCATACATACAACATACTGCTGGCCCAGAGGGAATAAATAAAAACGGTAACGGAGAAGTTTTTACAGCAGATAGCAACCCTAGAATGAGTAAAACGTTTATAGACTTTTTACAGGGAGATCCTAGACTGCCAATTTTAGCAGCTCGTAAAAGTGATGGTAGTACTAATGTTGCAGATTTAAAAGGTTTGCCAAACGGATTAGATAGCCAGTTATTAGAGGAGTCTACAGGAGAAAAAGATACAGATTTATATGCAGAACCTAACAGAAGTATTATTACTGGTGAAGGTGCGCCAATGTTTTTTCAGACTTATGCTGAGGTAGAGTTTATGCTTGCAGAAGCAGCAGAGCGTTGGGGGTTAGCAGGTGGTAATGCAGAAGCACACTACAATGCAGGAGTAAGAGCAGCAATGAAAATGTTAGCAATTTATGGTGATGCCGCTATTATAGATGATGCAGATATAGATGCTTATTTAACAGCAAACCCGTTTGATGCAGCAAATGCATTAGAGCAAATTAACACCCAATATTGGGCTGCAACTTTTTTAAATGAGTATGAAGCTTTTGCTAATTGGAGGAGAACAGGTTTCCCTAACCTAACACCAACAAATTATCCTGGTAATGAAACAGGAGGTACAATACCAAGAAGGTTAACATACTCTACAAGCGAGCAAAGTAATAACCCAGACAACTATGCTGCGGCAATTGCATCTCAAGGTCCAGATGTACTTACCACAAGAGTATGGTGGGATAAATAGTTTTTTAGTGTAATTATTTAGTTTTTTAAGGGGAGGAAAATTATTCCTCCTCTTTTTTTAGTTAAAATACGGCACAAATAACCTTAAATTAGTAAAATATTATCCATAAAAAATAGTGTAAACAATCTCAAAAAATGAAATTAATAAAAATACTTTTTCCCCTAATTGTACTTGTAACAACTGCAGTAGTAGCACAATCTAACACGGGAGTTTCTTATGTAGATTATGTAAACCCATTGGTAGGTTCAGACTCAGAGTTTGCATTGTCTAACGGTAATACTTACCCTGCAATAGCTACACCGTGGGGAATGAACTTTTGGACGCCCCAAACTGGTAAAATGGGAGACGGCTGGGGATATACCTACGATGCTTTAAAACTTAGAGGTTTTAAACAAACCCACCAACCAAGTCCGTGGATTAATGATTATGCAGCATTTTCATTATTTCCAGAAATAGGAAAATTAAAAATTAATGAGGACGAGAGAGCTTCTTGGTATTCACACAAAGCAGAAATTAGTAAACCACATTACTACAGTGCTTACTTGGCAGACTATGATGTAACTACAGAAATTACACCAACAGAAAGAGGCGCCCAATTTAGGTTTACGTTTCCTGAGTCTAAAAAATCTCATATTCTTGTAGATGGTTTTTTTAAAGGTTCTATGGTAAAAATAATACCAGAAGAGCGCAAAATTATTGGGTATTGTAGAAATAATAGTGGTGGCGTACCGGGTAATTTTCACAATTATTTTGTTTTAGTTTTTGATAAAGATTTTGATGAGGTTTTAACTTGGAAAAAGGAAAAAGAAGGTATAGAGCATACATCAGAAAGTAAAACTGCAGAAGGGTATCACGTTGGTGCAGCTATTAGTTTTTCAACAAAAGATGGGGAACAAGTTACAGCAAAAGTAGCATCGTCTTTTATTAGTTTAGAGCAAGCAGAAATCAACCTAAAAAGAGAAATAGGAGATGATACTTTTAATCAGACTAAAGAAAAAGCTGCTGCAGCTTGGAATAAAGAGTTAGGCCGTATGGAGGTTGCAGGTGGTACTGTAGAAGAATACAGAACATTTTACACTGCTTTGTACAGAGTTTTATTGTTTCCAAGAAAGTTTTATGAACTAAATGCAGCTAATGAAATAGTACATTACAGTCCATATAACGGAGAAGTTTTACCTGGTTATATGTTTACAGATAATGGATTTTGGGATACATTTAGAGCTGTTTTTCCATTTTTCACAATAATGTATCCAGAGTATTTAAGCAATGTAATGCAAGGCCTTGTAAATACGTATAATGAAAGTGGTTGGTTACCAGAGTGGGCCAGCCCTGGACATAGAGATTGTATGATAGGGTCTAACTCTGCTATAAACATTGCTGATGCTTATTTAAGAGGTATTAGAGGGTATGATATTGAAACCTTGTATGAAGCCGTTGTTAAAAATTCAACCCGTAAAGGACCTGTTAATTCTGTTGGTCGTTTTGGAGCTGAATTTTATAATAATTTAGGATATGTGCCTTATGATGTTGGCGTAAATGAAAATGCAGCACGTACTTTAGAGTATGCTTTTGCAGATTGGAGTATTGCAGAATTGGGAGAAGCATTAGGAAAGCCTAAAAAACAGGTTAAGTTATTTAGAGATCGATCTTTAAATTATAAAAATGTATTTGATCCTAAAATAGGTTTTATGCGTGGTAAAAATAAAGATGGTTCATGGGCAACTACATATACACCAGACAAATGGGGAGATGCTTTTACAGAAGGTGCTGCTTGGCACTGGACTTGGTGTGTTTTTCATGATCCGTTAGGTTTAGCAGAAGACTTTGGAGGTGTAGCTAAAATGCGCTCTAGGTTAGACGATGTTTTTACTGCAGCACCCACTTTTAATGACTCTTACTACGGACAACAAATACACGAAATTACAGAAATGCTGGTTGCAGATATGGGGCAATATGCACACGGAAACCAACCTATACAGCACGCAATTTATTTGTACAATTGGTTAGAACAACCTTGGAAAACACAAATGCACGTGCGTAATGTAATGGATAAGTTATATTCTTCTGCACCAGATGGTTTATGTGGTGATGAAGATAACGGGCAAACATCTGCCTGGTATGTGTTTTCTGCTGCTGGTTTTTATCCTGTAACTCCAGGAACTGGAGAATATGCTTTGGGTAGTCCGTTGTTTAAAAGTGTAAAAATGCATTTAAGAAACGGTAAAACATTTACAGTTAATGCCCCAAATAATAGTAAAGAAAATATTTATATTGATGAGGTACAGAAAAACGGAAATAGCTATACTAAAAACTACATTACGTATGATGATATTATGAGTGGTGCAACTTATAATTTTAGTATGAAAAACACACCAAACAAGAGTAGAGGAACGGCTAAGGAAGCTAAACCATACTCAATGTCTGTAACAAAAAAATAGTTTATAAAATTAAGAACTGGGTTGTGCTTTACTTAAGGCATAACCCAAGTTCCTATATGTGATTTGTTGTTTAATGTATACCCTAATTTATAAGCATTAGAAGCTGTTATTTCTATAATTTTACCAGGCGCAGGTATAATGTTATTTTGTAAAAGCAGTCTGTTGTAAATTGCTATATCTTTAGTAGAAACAGCCTTTCCGTTTTTTATAATACTGGTACCGTTAATTTCTAAAAGCAATTTGTCTTTTAAAGAGTTTATATACCCTTTTTCTTTTAAATTTTTTAAAAAGCTAGTAAGTTTTGCATTGTTATTAATAATAACAATATTATTGTCTGTTTTGTAGAACGAGAATGTATTATCTGGCGTAATGTTATATTTTTTTAAAATAGTCTTGTACTGGTTAATTTGCGTGTTGGTAAGTTTTGTACCGTTTATGTATACACCAGTTGGGTCTGTATTAAAAACAATATCATTTTTAGATTGTACCATATTATTTTTTAAAAGAGCTGTAATAAGCTCATTTTGCGCACTTGGCCAAGTATAATTAATTGTGTTTTTTAGGGTATTACTTAAGTAAGTTTTGTTATTACGCAATAACATTTTTAAAGGAGCATTAATAGCTCCTTTATGACTTGCTTCTACGCTGATTATTGCAGCTTTTTCTGCTAAACGTTTGGCTTCTTCAGCAATACGTATAGCATCTTCTTTGTAGCTTTCCAAATTAGCCTGCTCTATGCGCTTTGCTTCTCTTTGTATTCTGGCAGCTTCACGTTTCATTCTTTCTGCATCTCTAAGTAATCTATCTGCTTCACGCTGTAATTCTTCTGCTTCTCTTTTTGTTTCATCATTACCAGAAATAACTGTTTTAAGTGTTTTACCCAAGGCTTCAAACTTTGTGATAAGAGCATCAGAAGCAATACTTTTATCTAAAGACATTGTTAGCTTTTTAGAGTTTAAATTAACATTGTAAACTTCGTTACCATTAGCATTAGAAACCCAAGAATAAGTACTGCCAGATTTGGTCATTTTTTTAGATTCTAATTCATTTTTTAAGACAGATACTATTTCTACATATCTTTCTTCAGGGAATTTTGCTTTAAACTTATAGCTATCATTAGTATTGCTAATAGCTATAGAAATGTTTCCGCCTTGGTTATCACTACTGGTTTTAGAATAAGACATAGAACTAGAAGAAGATGTATGTGTTGTTGGTGGTTTTGGCGGTGTTGGTATTGTTTGTGCTAGTACTGTGCTTCCTAGCAAAAATAAAATAATGTGTACTGTTAATATTGTTATTTTTTTCATAGATTTTTGTTTTTAATTTCTGTTTTTCACAGAAGTTTTTGTTGTTACTTTTACTCCTTAATTTTAAAGGTTAAGCCAACACCACGCGCACTCTCTATAGAAATGTTGTTGTCTTCTTTAAAATATTTACGGAGCCTACTAATAAAAACATCCATACTACGACCAGAGAAAAAATCGTCTGTACCCCAAACGGCATTAAGTAAATGATCTCTTTTTACCATTTGGTTTTTGTTCTCAAAAAAATAGGCTATTAATTGAGCTTCTTTTTCTGTTAGCCGTTGTGTGGTGTTGTTAAATATTAGTTGGTAATTAACAGGGTTAAAAACATAGGCGCCTATGTTGTAACTGCTGTTGTTTTTTGATTGATGAATGATTTTTTGTGTTCTTTTTAATATATTTTTTAATCGTAATACTAAAATATCTGCTTCAAAAGGTTTTACTATATAATCATCTGCTCCAAGTTTTAAACCTTTTATTTTATCTTCTTTCATTTTTTTTGCAGTTAAAAAAACAAAAGGGGTTTCTGGGCTATTGTTTATTATTTTTTCTGCTAGAGTAAAGCCATCCATTTTTGGCATCATCACATCAAAAACGCAAATACTAAAAGGAGTGTTGTTGTTAGCTTCTAACATAAAAATATCTAAAGCTTCTTTTCCATCTTTTGCCCAGGTAACTGCAAAATTGTGAATTTCTAAGTATTGTTTTAAAATACTTCCAAAATCAAAATCGTCCTCGGCTAATAAAACAGTGGTTTTTTGCATTAGTTTATTGGTGTTTTAATAGTAAACGTTGTTCCTTTATGTAATTGGCTATGTATAGCAATAGAACCATTGTGTGCTTTTATAATTTGGTTAGTATAATACAAGCCTAAACCTAAACCTTTTACGTTGTGTAAATTGCCCTCTGTAACTCTGTAAAATTTATCAAAAATTAGGGGTAGGTTTTTTTCTGGTATGCCAATACCATTATCAGTTATGTTAATACAATATTCTCCGTTTATATGCTTTGTTTCTATGGTGATTTTTATAGATGCTGAACCATATTTTACTGCATTTTCTAATATGTTTAGTAATGCTGTGGTAAAATGAAATTTATCAATACGTAATAAAACCTCTGCGCTACAAACGTTGTTTACAATGGTAACGTCTTGTTGTTGTACAGATAATTTAAAATCATCAATTAAGTTTTTAAAATACTCATTATCAATGACCTGCTCTTTGTTTAGTATAATTTCTCTAGAGCTAAGGCTGTTAGTCATTACTTGATCTATTAGTTTTTGTAAACGTTCATTTTGTCTATCTACAATATTAAGTGTGCTGTTAAAAATTACTTCATTATTTTTAATTTCTTCTTTTTTAAGACTTTTAGATGCTATACTTAATGTAGCTAAAGGTGTTTTTAACTCATGCGTAATATTATTTATAAAATCAGTTTTAATAGCTGTTATTTTTTTCTGTGTTATTAAGTTTTTTATGGCGTAGTATAAAAGCCCAATAACAATTAAAAATATTAGTACAGAGGCAAAAAATAAAAAGGCCATTCTTTTATATACAATACTTTTCCAGTCTTTAATAACTATTTTATTTTCTGTTTTTACTTCTAAATCAAAGGTGTTTATTTTTATTTCATCTTTAATTTTTTCAACAAATTCTTGCTCAGAAAACCACTTAGCGTTGTTAATGGTTTTTGCGTTTTTATCTTCAAAATCTTCGCCAAATAATCTTAATTCTTTTTTGCCAGCAGAAAATATGGTGTCATTTTTAACTTTATCTAAAAGAACAACGCTAGTTAAATTCATTTTAAAATCTACATCATACCCTAAATTTACTTTTTTAAGTTCTGCTTTAAATATTTTTTTAAACTCGGTATTTAGGCTATCACTTTTTTCTTTAGACCTACTAACAATTTGGTGTTTAGATAAACGATTGTTTTTATAATCTGCTATGTAATTTTTTAAATTATCTCCCCATATATTGTACAATGAATCTAGTTTAGTATTGTCATCTATTACAGAGATAACATCTGTAGTTTCATTAATAAAAGCTTTCTTTTTTAGTTGGTAAGTATTGTTTATTAGGTACGCCTGTATAGACGATAACGCTATTAAAACTAGTATAGCGGTACTTATTAATATGGTTGTTTTGTTTTTCATTGGTTATTTTCTGCTAGTCAAAAATACCAATAAACCTACATTATGTACCGTAAACAGAAGTCGTTAACCCTTCGTTAACGTTAATATTCGCCCTGTTTATAGCATTTAAAGGTCTTTTGCTCTTTTGTTAATAGAACAATTTTTTTAGTTGCCTTGCCATTAACTGCCCTTTAACCTTGGCTTAACCAATAGTATGGTATAACAATCTCACATTTGTGTTGTCAATTAAAAAACAACCAATTATGAAAATTAGTAAAAAAACCAATATCTGTAGGTTGGTAGTCTTGTGTGCATTTGGGTTTGTACTACATAACGTAACAGCCCAAAAAAGTATAAAAATACATAGGGCAACAGAAATTATTAAGATAGATGGAGAAGCTACAGAAGCAATATGGCAGCAACATTTAGTGGCAGGTAATTTTATACAAACCTTGCCAGAGGCCGGAAAATCATCTAAACAAAAAACAGATATAGCTATTTTATTTGATGATAGTTACTTGTATGTTTTAGGTGTTTTATATGTTGATGATAAAAATGAAATTAGCAGCCAATTAACGGCCAGAGATGATGTGGGTAATGCAGATGTTTTTGGCATACAAATAGATCCTTTTGGTGAGGCTAGAGAAGGTTACGATTTTTCTGTTACAGCTGCAGGTGTACAGTCCGACCAAAAAATAACACCAACCGATACTTACGCAAATTACAATGTTGTTTGGCAGAGTAAAGTAAAATTGTATGCTACTAAATGGATTGTAGAAATGAAAATACCATTTAATAGTATACGTTTTCCTAAAGAGGATTTAAGCAATTTTAAGATCAATTTTCAACGTATAACAAATGCTTTAAATGAAGATGCTTATTGGAACCCAATACGGTTAGATGTAGACGGATATTTAAATCAGCTAGGAAAATTAAATGGATTAAACAGTATAGTGCCACCGCTTAATTTGTCTTTTAATCCGTTTGTATCTGTAGTAACAGAAAAGAGTCCTACTGGTACTAAAAATATAACTTTTAATGGCGGTTTAGATGTAAAGTATGTGCACAAAAATGCATATACATTAGATGTTTCTCTTATTCCAGATTTTAGTCAGGCACCATCAGACGATCAAATTTTTAATCTATCTCCTTTTGAAGTAAAGTTTAATGAAAATAGACAGTTTTTTGTAGAAGGTACAGAGATTTTTGACAAAGGTGGTTATTTGTATACACGTAGAATAGGAGGTGCGCCAATATCTAAAGATAACATTCATTTACCTGAAGATGAAGAGGTTAAAGAAAACCCAGTTACATCTAACATTATTAACTTACTTAAGTTTACAGGTAAATCTAAAAACGGATTGTCTATTGGTGTTTTAAACGGAATTACTGCAGAGAGTGAAGCCGAAATTAAGAATATAAATACCAATACTACAAGAAAAGTTGTAACCAACCCACTAACCAATTACAATGCAATTGTTTTAGATAAAGCATTAAAAAACAACTCATCTTTAACTTTTATAAATAACTCTGTATTGCGCAGTGGCGCTATTTATGATGCTAACTTAACAGCACTTTTGTATCGTTATTACAATAAAAACAGAACCTACTCTATGTACTTTAAAAAGGCACTTTCTCAAAAATATTTTTCTAATACGGAAGACGAGTTTGGACACGAGTACTATGGTTATGCGGGTAAAGTTAGTGGCAAATGGCGAGGAGGAGCATCTATTAAATTACTAGATGATAAATTTGATTCTAATGATTTTGGATATTTGTCTAGAAACAATGAGCTGCGCTTTAAAGGGGATTTAAGTTATACCAATAATAAGCCTAAAAAAATATTTTCTAGATATCAAGTTTTTTTAGATCACCAGCAGAGGTACTATTACAGTTTAATGAAGCAAGAGCAAACGTATTATAAATTGGGCACCTATGGTGTGTTTAAAAAAAATAATCATACTTTTTTTGCTGAATTTAGATATTTAGCTAAAGGCAAAAACTTTTTTGAAGCACGTACAAAAGACAGACATTTTAATGTGCCAGCACAAGCAGAAACCTTTTTAGAATACCAAACAAATAGTAACAAAAACATTTCATTATCTGCATATATGGTTTTGGTTAAATATTACAATTCTGATGTGTTTACAAATGAGTTTATTACGGGCTATGGTCTGCGGGCAAGAGTTGGTCAGCACTTTTCTCTTTATTTTAGTCAGGCTTTAGAAGACAAACCAAACGGAGTAGGATTTATAAAAAATGAGGAAAATGATATTGTTTTTGGTAGTAGAAAAGTAAAAGAATTAAACAACGCAATTACTTTAAATTATGCTGTAAACTCTACCTTAAATGTAAATATGCGTTTGCGTCATTATTGGATTACAGTAGATTATAATAACCAATTTACACTAAAAAATAATGGTGATTTTATGACTAATAATTTTAGTATAAATCCAGATGATTATGATGATAATTTTAATCAGTTTAATATAGATGTTTTAGCCAAATGGCAGTTTGCACCAGCTAGTGAAGTTAGTTTAGCTTGCAAACTTGGGTCTAACTACTATAATGCAGCAGTAAACTCTAATTATGGTACAAATTTAAAACGTGTTTTAGAAGAAAATAATAGCACTACAGTATCATTAAAAATGACATATTTTTTAGATGCCAATATACTTAAAAAGAGACGTTAGTTGTAATAACTGTTAGCGTACTCTTTTACAGTTATACCTTTTAAATTGTAAACAATTAAATGTTTTAAAATTGTATCAGAATCATAAATATTAAAAAGATTGTCTGAAGAAAAAGCAATAGTCCCTACATTTAAAAAATATAACTCTGTAACCAGTTTAAGGTTTACATTAGGTAAAATTTGTCCTTTTTCTTTAGCATTTTTTAAAAGGTTATAAATGATTGTAAAAGCAAGCTCATGCCTAAAATTGTAAAAAGTAGTATGGGCTTTAGGGTAGTATTTTTTTAAACCAAAAATAAACGAGGGTTTAAAGTATCTTAGATACTCAAACCCTCGTTTGTATATTAGTATAATAGTAAGTATATCGTCATTTAAATTGTTTTTAACAATTTCATTAATATCCAATTTATAATCGTTTATTAAAGACGTAACACTTTTGTTCACTAAAGTTTCTTTGTTTTTAAAATGTACATAAATCGTTTTTTTAGAAATTCCTAGCGTTTTTGCTAACTCATCTAAAGTAATACGTTTGCTGCCAAATTTTGTAAAATTGGCTTTAGCACATTCTAAAAGCTCTTTTTTAGTGATCATTACTACTTATATTATTTCCAGCCGCCACCAAGAGCTTCATATAAATTTACAATACTTGTTAGTTGCTGTAATTTGCTATCAATAATATTAAGTTCTGCATTTAAAGCACTTTCTCTGGCAGTTAATAAATCTAGGTAATTTGCGTACCCATTTTTAAGTAACTCTTCAGAGTTTTGCTCTGCTCTACGTAAGGCTTCAACTTGTTTTAATCTGTACTCATATTTTTCAGTTTCTGCATTGTACGTATACAAAGCATTAGATACCTCAGAACCAGCAGTTAAAAGTGTCTTTTTAAATTGTAATAAAGACTGTTCTTGTTGTGCTAGCGCAACTTCTTTTTGTGTTTTTAGCTTACGCTGATTAAAAATAGGCTGCGTTAAACCACCAACAATATTTGCAAAAAGTGAGTTAGCGTCTAATAATTTATCTAACTCTAAACTTTGGTATCCCCCAGAAGCTGTTAATGTTAATGAAGGATAAAAACTACTTCTAGCAACATTTGTAAGCTCAAAAGAATTAATTAAACCATATTCTGCCGCCATAACATCTGGTCTGTTGCTAAGTAATGTAGCTGGTACACCAAGCGCTAAGTCGGTTTCTATTTTTTGTATGTCTAAACTACTTCTCTTAAAGCTTTGTGGTGCCTTACCTAATAATATACTTAACGTATTTTCTGTTCTAAAAATAGCAGCTTCAAGATCTACTTTTAAAGCTTTTGCACTATTGTATTGTGCTATGTTTTGGTCTACTGCAACTTGCGTTACATTACCAGCATCTTTTAAGGCTTTAATTGTTTCTACACTACTTTCTCTAGTCTTAATTGTTTCTTTAGTAATAGCTAATTGGGCATCTAAAGCCAATAAGTTATAATATGTATTTGCAATACTAGAAATAAGCTGTGTTTTTACAGCTTGGTGCCCAGCAACACTTTGCATATATGCAGCTTGTGTGGCTCTTTTATTGCTTCTTATTTTACCCCAAATATCAGCTTCCCAAGATAGGTTAGCAGTAATATCATACTGGTCTGTAGAAGTATTACTTAAAAAAGAACCAAACTGACTGTTTTTAGATAACTCTTGGTGAGTGTAATTAGGACCAATGCTTAATGTTGGAAAATACCCAGCCTTACCTTGTTTAGCATAAGCCTCTGCAGCTGCCAATTGTTGAATTGCAATTCTAATATCTAAATTGTTTTGCAAACCTTCTTGTATGTACTGCTCCAAATAATTGTCAGTAAACAAGTTTTTCCAAGACACATTTGCCATAGATATACTATCTGTAGGCAAATTGTCTGTTCTGTATAAGGCCTCGGTTTGTGGTAACTCTGGCCTATCATAATCCTTAGCAACAAAACAACTTTGTAGTGTAAAAGCAACAACTACTATAAGCGCTGTTTTGCTAATAAATTTATATTTTATTGTAGATTTCATAGTTTTTATTCTTCTGTAGTTTGAATTGCTGGTTTACCTGAAACTTTTTCTTGTAACCATTGAAATAAAATAAACAGTATTGGAATAACAAATACCCCTAATATGGTACCAATTAACATACCACCAGCGGCACCTGTACCAATAGAGTTGTTACCTTCTGCACCAACACCTTTTGCTAATGCTAATGGCATTAAACCTAAAATAAAGGCAAAAGAAGTCATTAAAATTGGTCTTAAACGAGATTTAGCACCATCTATAGCAGCATCTACAATAGATTCTCCTGCTCTTCTACGTTGCAGTGCAAACTCTACAATTAATATGGCATTTTTAGCAAGTAAACCAATAAGCATAATTAATGCAATTTGGAAGTAAATGTTATTCTCTAAGCCTAAAAACTTAGTACTTATATAAGCTCCAAATACACCAAATGGTAATGATAATACTACTGCAAATGGTAGTAAGTAACTCTCATACTGTGCACTTAATAAAAAGTAAACAAATAAAATACTTAGTATAAATATGAATGTGGTTTGACTACCAGCATTTACTTCTTCACGTGTTAAACCAGAATAAGCAACTGTATAATTACTAGGTAATTTAGCAACTTCCTCTTCTATAATTCTAATAGCATCACCTGTACTAAAACCTTCGTTTGTAGCACCTGTTATTTTTGTAGAATTAAATAAGTTAAAACGAGTTACAGATTGTGGACCATACACACGCTCTAAGTTTACAAACTGTGTAATAGGCGTCATTTCACCAGCATCTGTTCTAACATACATACTGTTTAAATCATCTACACTAGCTCTGTCATCTGGCAAGGCCTGTATGTATACTCTAAATTGTTTACCAAATCTAGAAAAATCTGATGCGTACACACCACCAATATAACCCTGTAAAGTAGAGAAAATACTGCTAACAGATACTCCTTTTTCTTTAGCTAGTGGTACATTAATATCCATCTCATACTGTGGGTAACTTGTATTAAATGAAGATTGTGCATACTTAATTTCGGGGTGAGACATTAAAGCCATTGCAAACTCTTTGTTTGTTTTGTCTAATTCTGTAAACTCACCTCCAAATTTATCTAATAAGTTAACTTCAAAACCAGCAGAGTTACCAAAACCACGTATACTTGGTGGTGAGAAGAAAATAATATTTGCTTCTGGCATTGTAGATGCAATACCAAATAACTTACCTGTTATGGCCTGTACAGATGTAGAAGGATCCTCACGCTCTGTCCAATCTTTTAATTTAATAATACCAAAACCGTAGTTGGTACCAGCACCACTAATTAAACTTCGACCTTTAATAAAGTTAACACCAGCAATACCTTCTATACCGTTTATTTTAGAGTATAAATCTTTAGAAACAGCATCGGTTCTATCTAAAGAAGAACCCGCAGGTAATTCTATATTAGCAAAAATAATACCTCTATCTTCATCTGGTACAAAACCAGTTGGTGTTGTTTGTGATGCCCAGTAGATACCCACACCTGCAATTATTAATAACAATACAGAAACAAATTTTCTTTTGTATAAAAATTGAAGTGATTTACCATACCTGTCTATAGTGGCATTAAAACCACGGTTAAATAAAGTATAAAAACGTTGTAATGGACTTTTGCCTTTTAATTCTTCATCATGTTTATGCTCTTTTAATAATAAAGCACATAAAGCCGGACTTAATGTTAATGCGTTTACTGCAGAAATTAAAATGGCAATAATTAAAGTAACTCCAAATTGCTCATAAAAAACACCAGTAGGCCCCGTAATAAATGTTACCGGAATAAATACAGCTGCCATTACTAATGTAATAGATATAATGGCTCCAGAAATCTCGTTCATTGCAATAAGTGTAGCCTTTTTAGGATTTTTAACTCCTTCATCCATTTTAGCATGGACGGCTTCTACCACAACAATAGCATCATCTACCACAATACCAATAGCTAATACTAATGCAAATAATGTTAGTAGATTTATAGAATACCCAAATACACTTAAGAAAAAGAAGGTACCAATAATAGATACAGGTACTGCAATTGCTGGTATTAAAGTAGATCTAAAATCTTGTAAAAAGATAAATACAACTAAGAAAACTAATAAAAAGGCTTCAACAAGTGTACTAATTACTTTTTCTATTGATGCGTTTAAGAATAAACTTGTATCATAAGGAACAAATATATTTAAACCTTCTGGCAAGTCTTTTTCTACAGATGCTAAAGTGGTTTTTATGTTTTCTATAATTTCTTGTGCATTAGAACCTTTTGTTTGAAAAATACCCATAAAAACTGCTGGGTTTCCTAAACTCATTGCGTTAGAAGAGTAAGATTGTGCATCTAACTCTATTGTAGCAACATCATTTAAACGTAAAAATTCTCCGTTACCTAATGCTTTTATAATAATATCTCCGTATTGCTTTTGTTCTTTAAAACGTCCGCTATAGGTTAAAGTATATGAAAATGCTTCTCCATTATTTTCACCTAAAGAACCAGCAGCTGCTTCTAAGTTTTGTTCTGCTAAAGCAGCAGAAATATCTGAAGGTATTAAATTATATGCTGCTAATTTTTCTGGTTTTAACCAAATACGCATAGCATAATCTTGCTGAGAAAATACAGATACATCACCAACCCCACTAATACGTTGCATTGCAGGTATAACGTTTATTTTTAAGTAGTTCTGAATAAATGTTGCATCATAATCTTCATTTTCAGAATACATAGATATAAACATTAAAGCACTAGTCTCTTGCTTTTGCGTAGTTACCCCAGTTTGTATTACCTCTTGTGGTAATAAAGGGTTGGCTCTTGCTACACGGTTTTGTACGTTTACAGCTGCAATATCTGCATCTATTTCTTGATCAAAATAAACTGTAATTTCGGCAGTACCGTTGTTAGATGCTGTAGAGGTAATATAACTCATACCTTCTACACCATTAATTTGCTCCTCTATAGGTATAATTACACTCTCTAATACCGTTTCTGCATTGGCTCCTGTATATGATGCCGACACCTTAATTGTTGGTGGAGCAATATCTGGATATTCTTCTATTGGTAAACTTGTTATACTTATAACACCAAGTACAACAATGATAATAGATATTACTGTTGAAAGAACGGGTCTTTCAATAAATGTTTTTAACATAACTAAATAAGTTTAGATTTTTTTAGTTTTTAAATAAGGTAGCTATAGGTTTTATGGCATCATCAAAAGAAGTTTCTTGAGGAGTTATTACCACACCATTTTTTAATTTACCTACACCAGTTGTAACAATTTTGTCTTTAGGATCTAAACCAGATTCTACAACATATAAATTATCTACAGTAGATTTTATTTTAATAATAGATGTAGATACTTTATTATCTTCTCCTACTTTAAATATCATTACATTACCTTGTTGCTCATATGTTGCTTGTTGTGGTACAACAATAGCATTTTCAAACGTATTAGGTATTTGTATTTTACCACTGTTACCATTTGTTATTAAACGGTTAGGGTTGTTAAATATAGCTCTTAAACTTACGGTACCAGTACTTGGGTTTATTTGTCCTGTACTAGTTTGTATTTTACCTTTTTCAGAGTATGTACTACCATTTGCTAAAATTAGACTTACCTCTGGGTAATTTGCTAATTTTTCATTTAAAGTTTTACCTTCTGCCTTTTCTAAAAAGTCTAAATATTGTGTTTCATTTAAGCTAAAAAATGCATACACTTTGCTAATATCACTAACTGTAGTAAGTGGAGTAGGGTCACTTGGAGAAATTAAAGCACCTTCTCTAAAATTAATAGCACCAACGTAACCATCTACAGGGCTTTTAATTGTAGCGTAACCAATATTAGCACTTACACTGCTGTAATTAGCTTTAGCCTGTGCTAAATTAGCTTTTGCAGTTTCTAACTGAACTTCACTAATAATATTTTTTTCTACTAGTGGTATTAATTTGTTAACCTCTACCTGTGCTACATTAATACGTGCTTTTGCTGCACTAGCATCCTGACTTAAAGATTGTGTTTCTAATCTAAATAAAACCTGACCTTTACGTACTTTTTGTCCTTCATCTACTAAAACTTTTTGAATGTAACCAGATGTTTTTGCTCTAACATCACTATTTACAATACCCTCTATTGTTGTAGGGTATTCTGCATAACTTGTTACTGTTTTAGGTTGTAATTGTGCAACCGGGAAAGGTGCTGGTGGTGCCTGTGGTGCTTGTTGTTCTTGCTTGCTTCCACAGCTCACAATGACAAGGAATGCTGCCATTGGAATTATAATTCTACTAATAGTTCTCTTTTTCATCTTTATTCTGTCTTTATAGGTTAATGTTGTCCACGTTTAGTTTTGAGATGGACGTAATTGCTTGGTTTAAAAATTGTATGTAATTGTTATGAAATGTTAAATCAAATTTTTCTTCTTCTGTAGTGGTTTCTAAATCATTAATCTCTTTTTTATAATCTCTAACTTCTTGATGTAGTTCTTTTTCTACTTCCCATTTCTGTATCATATTAGAAATATGACTTTTTATTTTATTGGAAGTAATTACATAGTATTTTTTACGATCACCAGTTTTAGTAAAATATTCTATCTCTTTTATGTCTGTTAAATAGTTTAACTGCGTTGATATGGTACTTTTACTAGCACATAATAGTGATACTAAATCTTCAAAAGTTGTCCCTATTTTTCCTGTTAGGATAATATAAGCAAGCACTCTAGAAGCTATAGGAGAATATCCGTTGTTAGATTCTATGTGTACTCCTAGTTTTTCTACTAGTGTACTTTTTTTGCTGCACATATTCTTCTTCATTTGCAATACCTTTTTTTAATTAGTATTTGTTTTTATTTTCTTTTTATGTTTAAAAAGAAGCGACAAAGATATAATTGGTTCGGTTAGTTCAGAACTAATCGAAGTTAATTAATTGTTAAAGGAAATATTTTATTTATATAGTTTAAAATCAGCTGTTTAAATTGTGTTTTTAATAAATTTCAACCACTATTTTTGTTAATTTTATGAAGATAAAAACACTTGTTTTTTTATATATTAACCCTTGTATATGCAAAAAAAAATCGCATAAAGAGTAAGGTGCTCTACATGCGATTTAAAACTAGGTAAAAAAATACGACGATATAAGATAACTTATACCGCCGTATTAAATGAACTAAAAATCTAACTACTAATAACCAGGATTCTGATCTGCTTGTGTCAATTCAGAATTCTTCTCTATTTCTGTTTCTGGAATAGGGAATAAATCATTTTTAGATGTATAACCTGTTCCTGCTAATTCTGTTGCAGCTTTACCCCAACGAACTAAATCCCAAAAACGTTGTCCTTCATGAGCTAATTCTAAAAACTTTTCGTTAACAATAGCTTCAAACAAATCGTCTCCAGCTAAAGATGCATCTACATCTGGTAAACCAGCTCTGTTTCTAACCTTGTTAAGTTCTGTTCTTGCCTCAGCGTCTTTATTATCTTTATTATAAGCTTCAGCAGCTAATAATAACATTTCTGCATAACGGTATAACCTATAGTTAGTACCATAGTTTAATTCTTTAACACCATCAGCACTTGTATCTTCTTCTTTTGTAGCATATTTTATTCTAATACCACCTTCATAGTCCCAAATACTTCCGCCAGTTGCAGCGCTTTCATCTACACTACCGCCAGCAGCAATTAGTTCTTCTTCTGTCATTACAGTAGCTAGTTTACGGTCTGTATCACCAGCAGCATCAAAAGCATTTAAAAGTTTAGCAGTTGGTAAGTTAAAGCCCCAACCATTAATTAAACCAACAGGAGATACATCAAAAATACCATCACCACGTGGCCCCATTAACTGTATGTGTATGTTGTTTTCATTTCTTCCGCCCCAAGCAAAGTTACCCCAGTCTCTTCCGGTTGTAGAAATAAAACCAATTTCAAATAAGGATTCTTTTCCAAACTCGTGGTTAATACTCCAAGCATCTTCTGGGTTATCTTCTAAGTCATGCGCTGGATTAGAAATTACAGCTTCAAAAAACGGAATAGCTTCTCCGTATAATCCTTCAAAAACCAATACTTTACCCATTAATGCCTGTGCAGCACCTTTAGAAACTCTAAAGTCTTCTGTTAAAGCAGTTTTGTCTGGTAAACCAGCAATAGCATCTGTTAAGTCTGCTTTTACTTGTGTGTAAATATCTGCTCTAGGAGATTTAGCAATTCCAAACTCATCTGCTGTAGATGGTATTGTTAATCTTAAAGGAACATCACCAAACATTGTAGTAAGCTCAAAATAAGACCAAGCTCTTAAAAATTTAGCTTCAGCTAATGCTAACTCTTTATTACTTAAGTCACTTTCTTTAATGTTTTCTATAACTAAGTTTGATAAAGAAATTGTTCTGTAAAACAAGTTCCAAACACTTTCTATAGATTGGTTAGATGTAGATACGTTTGCATAATCATCTATATCTTGTAATTGTGGTTGATCTCCACTGTTACCACCGGCAGCATTCATATCATCACCAGGTAATTGTTTTACTAAAAATGCACTGTGCCAGTCTACAGAGTAGGTGTGTTGCATTAAATCATAAATACCAATTATGGCTGCATCTACGTTTTCCTCTTCAAGAAAAAATGTTTCCAAATCTTCTCCGTCTTCTCGCGGATTTGTTGTAAAATCCTCACTACATGCAGTAACTCCTCCAATAAAAAGGATAGTTACCATTGCGATTATAATTTTTTTCATAATACTATATCTATTTATTAAAAGTCTAATGATAAGCCAAATACTGTTTTAGCAGCTGTTGGATAAAAACCTCTGTCTACACCAATAGAATTAAAGCTAAAGTTTCCAATTTCTGGATCTAAGCCTTTGTAGTCTGTAAAGGTAAAGTAGTCATCTAAAGATACATAAACTCTTAAATTGTTTATTTTTAGTCTCTCTGCAATTTTCTTTGGTAATGTATAACCAACTTGTATTTGCTTAATTCTCATATAAGAACCATCTTCTACCATTAAATCTGTATCATAAGAATCTATTACATTGGCAGCACCAGGAAATGTAGCTACATCACCAGGTTGAGTCCATCTTTCATTATAAAAATGAACAGGCTTGTTAGTAATAGGTCTAGATGGTTGGTGGTAAGTAGCAAAAATATCGTTACCAATTGTACCCTGAAACTGTAAGTTAAAATCAAACGCCTTATAACCTAAAGCAATGTTACCACCAAATAATACATCTGGGTGAGGAGAACCTACTTTTACTTTATCTGCGTTGTTTACAATAGTATCTCCGTTAGTATCTACCTTAATTACTTCACCGGTAGCTGGGTCTATACCATCTGTTTTATAACCATAGAAATACCAAGATGGCTGACCTTCTGTAAAACGAGTAACACCATCTGGATTTTGTTGTGCACCAGCACCAATAATAGAAGCACCTTCTGGAACAAATAATATTTCTGTTACTTCATTTTTTAAGGTAGATAAGTTAGCGTTAAAATCATATCTAAATCCGTCGCTAGTTGTATCTCCGTAACCAAGTTCAAATTCCCAACCTTTATTTTCTATAGTACCAGCATTAAACTCGTTAGATTGAAAACCAGCAGAACCAGGTGTAATTAAACCTCCATTATTAACAATGGCATCTTTTGTGGTTTTTTTGTAGTAATCTACAGAGAAATTTAATCTGTTTTCAAAAGCTCTAAAATCTGCACCAAAATCTAATTGCTCAGAAGTTTCCCAAACTAAGTTAGGGTTAGAGTATCCAGAGATTTGTGCACCTGTTTGTCCTTCATAATTAATATCTACACCATTAATAGCTCTAATAACATACGTTTTATCTGCATTACCTATTAAGTTGCTTCTACTACCATTTTGTCCCCAACTAGCTCTTAATTTTGCGTAGTTTAGTTTAGAGTCTTCTTTCCAGAAATCTTCTTTAGATAATACCCAACCGGCAGAAAAAGCAGGGAATGTACCAGCCTTGTTTGCATCTGGGAATTTATCTGATTTATCTCTTCTTATAGAAGTTTCAAATAAGTATTTGCCAGCAAAATCATAAGATAACCTACCATACATAGACACCATATTATCTGGAGCAGGTAAAATATCTTTAACTTCTACCGTATAACCAGGTAAGTCTAAATCAAAACCAGTAAACTGGTCTATATCTACAGAGCCGTTTCTAGATAAAACAGTTTCAAACCTTGTTTGTTCTGCAGAGTAACCAGCTAAAAGAGTAAAGTTATGATCGTTTAAAGATTTTGTATACGATGCAAAGTTTTCCCATAACCATTTTTTAGTTTCATACTTAGTTTGTGATGTGGTATACTTAGTATTAGCTGCCTCAGAAGAAACATAGTAAGGAATTACATTATTTCTAACCTCTGTTTTTCCGTTTTCATACCCAAATCTAGATGTAAATGAAAAGCCTTCAAATAAGTTAAATTTTAAGTATGCAGACCCTAAAAATTGATCTGTATCTGTTATGGTTTTATTAATATCATTAGCAAAAGCTACAGGGTTTATAACCTCACCTGTAGAGTAGCTTGGGTAACCATAAACTCTACCATTGCTAGAAGTTAATAAAGGAACGCCATTATCTGCAGACCTATCTATAACAGATTGTGGTACTTGACCATCTGCATAGTAAACCGGAGTTAATGGATCTATAATTAACATATTTTGTATAACACCTCTGGTATCATTATTTTCTTGAATACCGTTTTTGTCTGTAATAGAGTAAGTAGCATTTATACCAGCTTCTAACCACTCTGTAATATCTGCCTTAATATTGGCTCTAAAAGTAGAACGCTCAAAAGAAGAATTACCTTTACCAACAATACCATCTTGGTTTAAGTTAGATGCAGACATATAGTATGATAATTTTTCTGTAGCTCCAGAAAGGTTAATATCATTTCTAAACATTAAAGCGTTGTTAAATGTTTCGTCTATCCAATCTGTATCATAACCATTTAAAGCAACATTAGCTTGCCCGGCTTCGTTCATATACTGTACAAACTGCTCGGCGTTCATTAACTCCATATCTGTTTTTACAGATTGTATAGCTAGTTGCGAGTTAAATCCAACTTTTAAGCCACCTTGTTTACCTCTTTTAGTAGTAATAATTACAACACCGTTTGCACCTTCTGTACCATAAATAGCGGCAGAAGCAGCATCTTTTAAAATTTCTAGATTAGCAATATCACCTGGAGCAATATCTACTATAGAAGAAGTTTTCATACCATCTACAATATACAAAGGATCTGAGTTACCACTTGATCCAGCACCTCTAATTCTAATTTTAGCTCCAGAACCTGGTGCACCAGAAGAAGAAGAAACCGTAACACCAGAAGTTCTACCTTGTAAAACTTGCTCTACCCTTTGGCCAGATGTACTTTTTATATCTTCACTATCTATACTAGAAATGGCACCTGTTACCAAGCTCTTTTTCTTAGAACCGTAACCAACAATTACAACCTCGTCTAAGGCTTGTGCATCTTCTTGCATAGTTACATTTATGGTAGTTTTACTGCCAACAGTTATAGTTTGTGGCACCATACCAATGTAAGTAAAGTCTAATTTGTCTGTAGATTTAACGTTGTCAATGGTATAATTTCCATCAAAATCTGTACTGGTCCCATTAGTGGTTCCAGATACAATAACGGTAACACCACCTAATGGTATACCGGCTTGGTCTGTAACAAGACCGCTAACAGTCTTTGTTTGCGCAAATGCTGTTTGTGTAATAATAATTACAAGTGTAGCAATCACGTGTTTTAACCTTATTATCATATTAAAAAGTTTAAGTTAGTAAAATAGTTTTTTTGTTAGTTTATTAAGTAAGTTTTGCTTTATTAGTTTGTCATAAATTTTCCTTTCTTTTTTATGTGTTGTTAGTAATTATTTGTGAGTGTTTTTATTTGATTAATCTTGTTAAAATATAGAAACTAGAATATATACATTATAATAAATATGAGCAGTGCAATTATTGCAGCTATTAAGCCTATTTCTACAAGGCGTCTCATTTTTGAATAGTTAATTTTCATATTACCAAATATACCTACAGATGTAAATTAGTTGTTAAGACATTTAAAGCGTTCACTAAAAAATATGTAGCAAACACTAGTAAATGCAGTATTTTGCAACATTTGTAGCATTATATGCAACATACGTTTTATTACTGTCTAGTTTGTTGTAGTGATGTAGTACTTTAAAATGTTAAAGTTTAATGTGGCAGGTGTTTTAAATTACCAATTTTTGCTTTATATGTTATAGAAACAAAGTAGAAAACCTTCATTATTTAACATTTTAACAGGTATTTTAACGAGCGTAATGCTTGTTTTTTTAGGAAGCTTTTAAGATAAACAATGGTTGTTTTTAGCTACAAAGCAAATAACTTTAGAGCCTGCTTTAAGCTTTTTAAAGACTGATTTTTGACTAATTTATACTGTTAAAAATACTATTATGTATTAGTAGGTTTAACATCTGTTGGTAGCATATCAAAATAGTTTTTGAAGCATTTAGTAAAGTATGAAGGAGAAGAAAATCCTACCTTGTATGATACTTCGCTAATGTTTGTATTGCCCATTTCTATAATTTGTTTAGCCTTTTGTAAGCGTATGTTACGTAAAAACTCACTAGCCGTTTGGTTGGTTAACGCTTTTATTTTACGGTAAAACTGACTTCTACTTAAGTTTAACTCAGAGGCTAAAGACTCTACATTTAGTTCTGGGTCATCAATATTATCATTAATGTAAACCAATACTTTTTGTATAAATTCTTTGTCTAATGATGTAGTGTTTATGTTTTTAGGAACATCATTAATTAAACTAAAATATTTATTAAAAATAAGCTGCCTACTTGTTATTAATTGTGACACCCTTAGTTTTAAAAGGCGCATATCAAAAGGTTTAACCATATAGGCATCTGCACCAGTTTCTATACCTTCTATACGGTCGTCTATTCTTGCTTTAGCAGTAAGCATTAGTAATGGAATATGACTTGTTTTAAGATCGTTTTTAATACTTTGGCAAAACTTATAGCCATTCATTTCTGGCATAATAACGTCTGTAATAATAACATCTGGTAAAGATTCTTTAGCAATTTTTAATCCCTCTGTACCATTAACAGCCGTAAGCACTTTATACAGGTGTTTAAATTCGTTTTTTATGTAGTTTCTTAACTCGGTATTATCTTCTACTACTAAAAGCGTGTGTAGGTTAGGAGCATTGTCTATATCTTCTTCAGTATCTTTGGTTTCATCACTATTTGTAATTTTGTTATTGGTAATAGTTGTACTAGCAATATCTGGTACAATTTCATCCTCGGTAAAATGAGCTTTACCTGCAGGTAATATTACTTTAAACTTTGTGCCTTTACCTACGGTACTATTAACCTCTACCTTGCCTTTATGTAGTTGTACAAAACTTTTTACAACCTCTAAGCCAATACCAGTACCATCATAATACGTTTTATTAAGATTGTCTACTTGATAAAAACGCTCAAAAATGCGTTTTACTTGTTCCTTTTTTAATCCAGGACCAGTGTCTGATACTGTTATTTTTATTACCTTTACAGGTGATATTGGGTTTACTAATGGTAGTATTGTTAGCTTATTTTTTGGCTCTAATTTTATTTTAATTGCACCACCATTTGGCGTAACCTTCATAGCATTAGAAAGAATATTAAAAATAATTTTTTCTAACTTATTTTCATCTGCCCAAATAGGTAAATCTTCTAAAGCAGAACTTACCCATAGGTTAATGTTTTTAGAGTTAGCCTCTTCTGTAAAATGACTAACTATTTCTTTTGTAAAAGCAACTAAGTTTAATTGTCTAACCTTAATGTTTACTCTGTTTAGTTCTAGCTTTCTAAAATCTAACAACTCATTTATTAAACGGTAAAGACGGTCTGTGTTTTTGTGTATAATTTTAAGTTTATCCTTTGTTCTAGAAGGCAGGTTAAGACTAGTATCATTTAAAATATCTTTTAAAGGATTTAATATTAGCGTTAACGGAGTTCTAAACTCGTGTGATATGTTGGTGAAAAATTGAAATTTTTTCTCGTCTAAATCTTTTTCTTGTAAACGTTTATCTCTTTCGTTATTAATAATTTGTTTTTCTTTAATTCTGCTTTGGGTCATTTTATTAAGTATGTAAACACCTAATAAAAACAATAAAATATAAGCAATAACTGCCCAAACACTTTTCCACCAAGGAGGTAAAATTGTAATTTTTAATTCCAGAGGGTCTTCATTCCATACACCATCATTATTAGAGGCTTTTAATTTAAAAGTATAGTTGCCAGGATCTAAATTAGTATAGGTTGCATTTCTTGTGGCACCTACATAATTCCAGTTTTTTTCATATCCTTCTAAATAATAAGCATATTCGTTTTTTTCTGGTCTTGTGTAATTAATACCAGAATACTCTATAGTAAATACAGATTGTTTGTTGGTAAGGCTAATACTATCTGTTTCTGAAATAACTTTTTTTAAAGGTGAGTTTGCCTGTGTAGGAGTAACCTTTTTATTAAATAGCTTAAAATCTGTAAGGTAAATAGAAGTAAGATTTTTGTTTGTTTGTATTTTTTTTGGGTCAAAATAATCTACTCCTTTGTAGTTGCCAAAATACAATTGTCCCTTACTGTCTTTATATGTGGCATTAATATTAAAGTCGTTAGACAGTAAACCATCATTACTTGTGTAATTAAGAATTTTATTTTGATTTACCATTATTTTAGATATTCCAGAATTACCAGTAACCCATATATTACCTTCTTTACACTCTATAATACCACAAACATTTTCTTCTGTTAAACCATTAAACTTATTGTACCAACTAAAAGTATCTAATTTTGGGTTGTGTTTGCACAAGCCAGCTCCTTTTGTACCTATCCAAATGTTACCTAGACTATCTTCATGCAGGGTTAAAATATGATTTGCACTTGCTTGGTTTTTATATTCTTTAGACATACGTTTGGTCATAGAAGTAACTATAAAGTTGCCGTTAGTCATTTTTTTAATACGAAATAACCCTAGTGTTGTACCAAGCCAAATGTTATCTTCTTTATCTACCAATACTTTCCAAATATCACTATTGGTAATGCCATTTTTTACAAAAATTTCGGTATTGTGCTGTGTAATTTTTTCGGTTTTTGGGTTGTAAGAGTGTAACCCGCCATAAAAGGAGCCAATCCAAATAGTTCCTTCAGAATCTTCATCAATACTTAAAACGGTATTAGATTCTAATTTGCCTCCTGTATTAGTAATATTAAAATTTATAAACTTGTTAGTTCCTTTTTTAAGCATATAAATGCCGTTATCCCAACTAACAGCCCAAATGTTTTCTTTGCTATCTATAAAAAGGCCTTCAATATAATCACTAGTTAAACCACTATAAGTGCTATTTTCTTTTTTATTTATGTGTGTAAAATGTTTAGTTGTTGGGTTGTAAATATCTATACCACCGCCATCCATACTAATCCAAAGTTTACCGCTGCTGTCTTGTACAATAGATGTTACAGAGCCTATTTGTAATGAGTTTGGTGTATTATTAAGGCTTTCTATATTATTAAACTTGTCATACAACTTGTCATAAACCGCAACTCCAGAGTTGTAGTAGCCCATCCAAATACGATCATTTGTATCTAAAAATAATGACCAAATAGAGTTGTATAAAATACTTTTTTCATCAGTTTTACTAGATAAATAGTTTTTAATAACGCTACCGTTGGTGTTAATATGAAAAAGTCCGTTATTCTCAGTACCCAACATTATAGTATTGTCAGGCAACTGAATCATAGAAAAAATCTTAGTGTCAGAAATAGGGTAATTGCGGGTGTTTAATAGATGATCTATTTTATACAAACCATCATCTATAGTACCTACCCAAATATTATTGTTTTTATCAACCAATAAAGATTGTATACCCTCTTTTATGGCTGATGAATTATCTTCTGTATTTAATAGAGATTGCTTAAGTTTATTAGTGTTAGAGTCGTACTCTTGTAACCCTATACTTGTGCCAGCATATATTTTATTGTTTTTATCAATCTTTAAGGCATAAACATCTACGGGTAAATATTTATATTGGTTTTCAATTTTTTCTGCTTTTAGTGTTTTTAAGTTTAGTTTAAACAACCCTAAATCTACTGTGCCAATAAATAAGTTTCCGTTATTATCTCCTTCTATACTGCGTATAGGAATATTTATTTTATTTTCTTTTTCTTCTGCAGTTAGGTATATTTTTTTAAACTGATCTTTATCTCTGTCATATAGGTTTAGGCCTTCTTCAGTACCAAACCAAAGTCGGTTTGTTTTATCTAAGTATGATGAGTAAACAAGACTACTACTTAATGAGGTAGTGTCATTTAAAACGTGCTTATAATACGTGTAATCTATACCATCATAACGGTAAAGACCAACGCCATTGGTGCCCATCCAAATAAAGCCATAATGATCTTGTACTATGGTAGATACACCAACTTTAGAAATACCTTCTTTTATACTAACAAAGTTGTATTCTTTAGGAGAATCTTGTGAATAAGTAGATGTACAGAAAATGAATAAAAAGACAAGGGAGATTATTTTCCTCATAAATGATTGCACAGTTTTAGCTAGTACAATTTATAAATTAAAATTTAGTTACTAAAGAATTTAGACTAATTGGTTAAGTTATTGTTAAAATGTGCTATTTATTACATCAATATTTGCTTTTGTTTATAATTAAAAATTGATTGCGAAGAATAATTATATATTTGAATTTTACAATAAATTATAATGAAGGTAACTACTATTGAAGATTTTTATAAAGAGATAAATGCCAAACTTCCTGAGGAGATTGGTAAGTATATTGGACACTTTAATATTTTTAATATACCAGATATGTTAGCTAATTTAAAAAAAGATAATGTAATGCCTTACAATAGGCGAATGTATTATAAAATTAGCCTTATCAACGGAAAAAATAAAGCAGAATATGCAGATAAAATTATAAATATAGATAAGTATGCTTTGCTATTTGGTTCACCAAAAATACCTTATAGATACGAGCCTTTGGATGCTAAACAGAAAGGAAAATTTTGTGTTTTTACAGATGAATTTTTAATAAAATCTAAAAGCGGTGTAGTGTTAGATGATTTACCAATTTTTAACTCTGGAGGCTACCCTGTATTTAAATTAACTAAAAAAGAGTATCAAGAATTAGCTGTGTTATTTAAAAAAATGCAAGCAGAAATAGATTCGTCCTATGCTTACAAATATGATTTAATTAGGAATTATATTTTAGAAATTATTCATTTTGGACAAAAGCTACAACCTAATACTGCTTTGTACACAGCACAGACAGCATCAAAAAGAATTACATCTTTATTTTTAGAGTTGTTAGAGAGACAATTTCCTATAGAAAGTACGCAGCAACAATTAAAACTTAGATCTGCTAAAGATTATGCAAATAGGTTGGCGGTGCATGTAAACCATTTAAATACAACACTAAAAGAGGTTACAGGTAATACTACAACTTATTTTATTGCTAATAGAATAACACAAGAAGCTAAATACTTGCTTAAGCAAACCAATTGGTCTGTGTCAGAAATTGCATACTCTTTAGGTTTTGATGAAGTAGCTCATTTTTCAAACTTTTTTAAAAAGCAAACTTCTTTTTCTCCTAATAAATTTAGAAATTAATTAACTTCTTTGAAATTTACAACTATCTCTTTGTTTTTAGTAAGTTGATAATTTTAGTATTTAAAGACCTTTGTACTTTAATTAAAAAATAAAATATTATGGTACAAAATAAAATTGTTTTGGTAACAGGTGGCAGCCGTGGTCTAGGTAAAAATATGGCTATAAGTTTGGCTAAAAAAGGGTTAGATGTTATTTTAACTTATAAGAGCAGTAAAACTAGTGCACTAGCTGTTGTTAAAGAAATAGAGGTATTAGGAAATAAAGCAGCTGCGTTACAATTAAATGTGGATGACAGCAAAAAATTTGATTCTTTTTTTATGAGTTTAAATGCTACATTAAAAGATATTTTTAATGCAGATAAATTAGACTTTTTAGTTAATAATGCTGGTATTGGTATTAATGAGTCTTTAAAAAATACAACAGAAGACCAATTTAATGAAATGGTTAATATTCATTTTAAAGCACCTTTTTTTCTTACTCAAAAAATATTACCTTATTTAAATAATGAAGGCGGAATAGTAAATGTTTCAACAGGTTTAACTAGGTTTACTTTACCTGGTTATGCAGCTTATGCAGCATCAAAAGGAGCGGTGGAAATATTGTCATTATATTTAGCAAAAGAGTTAGGAGAAAATAAAATAAGAGTGAATACAGTAGCTCCAGGTGCTATTGAAACCGATTTTGGTGGCGGAGCCGTAAGAGACAATAAGGATTTAAATGATTTTATTGGTTCGCAAACGGCCTTAGGAAGAGTAGGAATTGCTAGTGATATAGGTAGTGTTGTTGCGTTTTTGTGTACAGATGATGCAAAATGGATTAATGCTCAACGTATAGAAGTGTCTGGTGGACAAATGATATAAATTTCATTTAAATATATTTTTTAACAAGAGTGTGAAGTATATGCACTCTTGTTAAAAATAATTTTTTGAAGAGCTATTTTTTACACAAATTCTGCTGTAATTGTTCTAGTATAAAATTCTTTATTATTTGTTGTTTTAATACGCTCTAGCACCAATTTAGCAGCTTCTTTACCCATTTTTTCTGCATTCTGATTTATAATTTTTAAGGCAGTATTCCATCCGGTTTTAGAATTGTTACAAAAGCCAGTATATGCAATTTTATTGGTTTGTAACCTATTACCAATAGTCATTGCTTGTTCTAAAGCCAAATCATTAGCACCATAAATTCCGTCTGCTTTATTTTTTTGTAAAGCAAGTTTTATTTTACTGGATAATTCTTCAATTGTAGCAGCAGTAATAATGCTATTTTTTGTAGGTATATTGTGTTTTTTTAGTGCGTCTATAAAACCATTAGCCCTTAATTTACCATGTTCTAATTGGTGTATTAAAGAAACCATTATTGGTTTTTTACACTTTTTATTTATAATTAGGTGCTCTGTAGCTTTAAATGAAGCTTTGTAATCATCAATAATAACGCTATCACATTTTTTTAAATTACTAATTCTGTCAAATAAAACAAGCGGTGTGCCCTCTGCAATAAGGGTATTTATATGTTGGTATTTATTAGTTATTGCTGTTTCTTTAGAAACACATATAATTACACCATCTACATAACCACTACCTAAAAAACGTAAGTAATGAGATTCTTTTTCTGCAGACTCGTTACTAATGCTAGTAAAAAGCTTATAGCCATTTTCATCTAAATGCTTTTCTATACCAACCAAAACTTTTGCATAAAATGGGTTTAGTACACTTGGTATAATTAAACCAATATTTTTGGTGTATCCTCTTCTTAAACTTGCAGCAAAGCTATTAGGTCTGTAGTTACATTTACGTGCAAATTCTTGTACCTTTTGTTTGGTGCTAATGCTTATTTCTGGACTATCAGATAAAGACTTAGATATGGTAGAAATAGATAAGTCTAAGGCTTTAGATATTTGTGATAATGTTGGTCTTGTGTGTATCATTATGCTTGTTCTTTTCTAACGTTTTGTTCCCATTTCCATGAAGAACTAATCATTTCACTAAGTTCTCTAGTAGGTGTCCACTCTAATTTTTTGGCAGCTAATTTTGTTTCTGCATATAATTTAGGTACATCACCATCTCTTCTGCTTGTAAACTCATAATTTAGTTTAGAGTTTGTTACTGTTTCAAAGGTTTTAATAATATCTAACACAGAGTACCCAACACCAGTACCTAAATTAAAACACTCAAACTGTTTTTCCTGTTTATTTTTTACAAGCCTCTTAACTGCTAATACATGGGCTATTGCCAAATCAACTACATGTATATAGTCTCTAATAGGCGTGCCATCTTTTGTAGGGTAGTCATTACCGTAAACCATTAATTTTTCTCTAATACCAGCAGCTGTTTGCGTAACATAGGGCATAAGGTTATTTGGTATACCTGTTGGTAATTCGCCAATTAAGCCAGACTCATGAGCGCCTATAGGGTTAAAATAGCGTAAGGATATTGCATTAAAATTTACGCTTGCTTTAGTAAGGTCTTCTAAAATTTCCTCGGCTACTTTTTTTGTGTTTCCGTATGGAGAAAACGGACGTTTTGTTTTATTTTTTTCTGTAATTGGCAGTGTTTTAGGTAAACCATAAACAGTAGCAGATGAAGAAAATATAAAATTATTTATATTGTTTTTAGTTTGTGCATGTAATGTGTTTATAAGCGAATAAAAGTTGTTTTTATAATACATTAGAGGTTCTGTTACAGATTCTCCTACTGCTTTATGTGCTGCAAAATGTATAACTGCAAATGCATTTTTATGTGCGGCAAATACTTTATTTGTTTGTAGTTCATCTTTTAAATCTATATGTATAAAAGTTGGTGTTTTGCCAGTAATTTGTGATATTCTATCAATTGTTTTTTCGGTAGAATTAGATAAATCATCTAAAATTACAACTTCAAAATTACTTTTTAGCAGCTCAATAACTGTGTGAGAGCCTATATATCCACAGCCTCCAGTAACTATTATCTTTTCTTTCATCATTTATAAGTTTAGTTGTGTCTAATTTGAAGTAGCTATATTAAGAATTTTTTTTGGAAAAAACATACTAGTACCTACTAGTTTGTTTTGTTGTGTTTTTATTTTATATTTGCCTTATGAGTATAGTTTCGGTAAAGGGTAATTCTGGCACTCCAAAGTACAAGCAAATAGTAGCATCTATAGAAGAGGCTGTGTTAAGTGGTGCTTTAAAAAAAGGAGATAAATTGCCATCTATAAATAGTATAAGAGATAAGCATAAACTCTCTAGAGATACGGTTTTAATGGCTTTTAATGAGTTAAAAACACGTGGTATAGTACAATCTATTGCAGGTAAAGGATATTACTTAAACACAGAAGATGTTAATGTAGTACAAAAGGTTTTTTTATTATTTGATGAGCTTAATTCTTTTAAAGAAGATTTATACAATTCTTTTTTAGATACATTAGGAGATAATGTACAAGTAGATATCTTTTTTCATCACTTTAATTCAGATATTTTTAGCAAGCTTATATATGATAATATAGGAGCGTACTCTTACTACGTTATTATGCCTGCAAATCTCCAAAATATTGGTCATGTTGTAGAAAAACTACCTAAGGATAATGTTTATATTCTAGATCAAACTAATGCCGAGTTAAAAGCTTATCCGTCTATCTATCAAAATTTTAAAAAAAATGTTTTAAATGGTTTGTTAGAGAGTGCCTCGTTAATTTCTAAATATCAAAAAATGATATTGCTGTTTTCAAAAGAGAAACAGCCGCAAGGTATATTAGATGGCTTTAATGCATTTTGTGCCACAAAAACTATAGCTCATGAACAAATTAGCACACTGCAAAATCGTGTGCCTGTTAAGGGAGAGTTGTACTTTATTTTAGATGATAGAGCACTTATTTTACTATTAAAAAAAATACAAGAACAGCAACTTGTTTTAGGTATGGATATAGGAATTATTTGTTACAATGATAGTTTGCTTAAAGAGGTTGTAGAAGGTGGTATTACTACAATATCTACCAATTTTTACACTATGGGAGAGCGTTTGGCACAAATGATTTTATCTAATGAAAATATACAAATAGAAAACCCAAATAGTTTAATTGTTAGAAACTCACTATAACATGAATAAAAAGTTACTAAAAGAGGTGAAAAATAGTTTTAAACATACATTTAAAACTAAACCACTTATGGTTTTTTCTCCAGGAAGAATAAATCTAATTGGTGAGCATACAGATTATAATGACGGATTTGTTTTTCCGGCAGCAATTAATAAAGGTATTGCCTTAGCCATACAAAAAACAAAAAAAAATGTATCTACAGTTTATGCTTTAAATAAAGAAGAAACCTATGAGTTTAGCTTACAAAGTGTTGCTCCTTTACAAAATGGTGGGTGGCGTAATTACATTTTGGGTGTAGTATCTGAAATACAAAAAAGAGGAATAGAGTTAAGCAATTTTAATATTGTTTTTGCAGGTAATATACCCGGTGGTGCAGGTTTATCTTCTTCTGCAGCATTAGAAAATAGTGTTGTTTATGGCTTAAATAAACTATTTAAACTTAGAATTTCTAAAGAAGAAATGATTTTAATTTCGCAAAAGGCAGAACACAATTATGCAGGTGTTAAATGCGGAATTATGGACCAGTATGCAAGTATGTTTGGTGTTAAAAATAGTGCTCTTTTGCTAGATTGTAGAACAGTAAAGTCTAAATTATATAAACTAAATTTTAATGACTATAAGCTACTTTTAATTAATACAAACGTAAAGCATGACTTGTCTGAGAGTGCTTATAATGATAGAAGAGAGGTTTGTGAAAAAGTTTCTAAAAAGTTAAATGTTAAAGCTTTAAGAGACGCTAAAATACAAGATTTAAATACGATAAAAGCAGATATTACAGAAGAAGATTACCAAAAGGCATTATACATTATAGAAGAAAACCAGCGTGTAACTTCTTTTTCTAAAGCTATTAAGGCAGATGACATACAAGAGTTAGGTGCTTTATTATACCAATCTCATAATGGTTTAAGCACACAGTTTAAAGTTAGTTGTAAGGAGTTAGATTTTTTGGTTGATAAAACTAAAAACAATTCTAATATATTAGGAGCAAGAATGATGGGTGGCGGCTTTGGAGGCTGTACTATTAATCTAATTTTAAAGTCAGAGATAAAATCATTTAAAAAAGAAATTGCTAAAGCGTTTAAAAAAGAATTTGGTACTAACTGCTCTATTTATAACGTAAAGCTATCTAACGGCACACAAAAAATAAAATAAAACAACCAGAATTCTACAATATAATGAATACAGATTTACAAGATTTTTCGCATAAACGTTTTAATATATTAACAGGAGAATGGGTATTGGTTTCTCCACACAGAGCAAAAAGACCTTGGCAAGGACAAAACGAGGTTGTGTCTAATGAGGTAAGGCCTGCTTACGACCCTAGTTGTTATTTATGTGCAGGAAATACTAGAATTAACGGAGAAGTAAATCCAGATTATAAAGATGTTTTTGTGTTTACTAATGATTTTGCAGCACTACAAACAGATTCTAAAACCTTTTCTGTAAATAATGGTTTGTTTAAAGCAGAAAGTGAGCAAGGTATTTGTAAAGTAATTTGTTTTAGTCCAGACCACTCTAAGAGTTTGGCAGATATGGCTGTAGAAGACATTAATAAAGTAGTAACAACTTGGCAAAAAGAGTATGTAGAGCTTGGTAGTAATGACACTATTAATTATGTTCAAATTTTTGAAAATAAAGGAGCTGTTATGGGGTGTAGTAATCCACACCCACACGGACAAATATGGTCACAGTCTACCTTGCCTAATGAAATTTTAAAAAAAGAAAAAGAGCAAAAAGAGTACTACGCTAAAAATAAAAGAAGTCTTTTAGGAGATTATTTACAACAAGAAATAGAGGCTAATGAGCGTATAATTTATACGAATGAAGATTTTATTGTATTAACCCCATTTTGGGCTGTTTGGCCTTTTGAGGTAATGATAGTTCCCAAAAAACAATACAACAATATTAGTCAAATATCTAATACAGAATCTTTAGCTTTTGCAGATGCAATTTCTGTTATTACAAAGGCCTATGATAAGTTGTTTAATACCTCTTTCCCTTATTCTAGTGGTATACACCAAGCACCAACAAACGGTAAAGATAATAGCCATTGGCATTGGCATATGAGTTTTTACCCACCATTATTACGCAGTGCAACAGTTAAAAAATTTATGGTTGGGTATGAAATGTTTGGGTCGCCACAAAGAGATATTACAGCAGAGCAAGCAGCAACTAGGTTAAGAGACTTAATTTAAGAATTCATAAGTTCTTGAAATTTTTCGGCAAAAAGAGATACGTGGAACCCGTCTGCTAATCCATGGTGTAAGTGTATAGAAATAGACATTTGTTGCTTGTTATTTATACTTACTACTTTACCAAAGGATATTTTTGGGCAACTGTCTGGTAAGTTA
This sequence comes from Cellulophaga sp. RHA_52, assembly GCF_007827205.1. Classification (NCBI taxonomy): domain Bacteria; kingdom Pseudomonadati; phylum Bacteroidota; class Flavobacteriia; order Flavobacteriales; family Flavobacteriaceae; genus Cellulophaga; species Cellulophaga sp. RHA_52. The sequence goes on along the minus strand of NZ_VIRZ01000001.1, from coordinate 3,438,465 downwards.
TAGTTTCTGGCGTGTGACATACTAGTGAAATTTAACCAAGGAAGGGCAGAAAAGTGTATTACTGCATTAAAGTCGTCACTATCTTTTGGAGTAGGAAATAGTGTAGTTCCCTTTTTAACTTTTTCTATTTCTTCTTTAGCATTTTTAATAAATTCAGTTTCGTTTTTATGATATATAATGTTAGAAAAACCAAAGGTATTGTTATCTCTGCCTATTGTGGGGGATGCATTTATGCTGTCATATAAATAAACGTTATCATCAATAATTCTGTACCTAAAGTTTTCAACCATATTAGCAGCCTTTGTTGCTCTGTACAAATAATATAAAAAAAATGAAGTTTCTTTTTTTTTAGCTTTTTTTAATGCTATTGTGCAATCTATAGTTAATGTAATACCAAAAAAAGGTTCAGTAAAAGTAGAAAAAAAATTATAGTGTTCTGTGCGTTCCCAATTGCTTAAATTTACTTTTGTTCTTTTCATATTATAACTAAAATCTCTTAATTTTAAGTAAAAATAAAAAAACTAATGAGTTTCTTAAGAAGATTCTCTAACAATAAGTTTAGCCTCTAATATCTTTTTGTTTAATTGCTGTGTAGCTGTTTTTTGGTCAGCATGTTCTAAAAAGGTTTGTGCAGCAATTTTACCAATTTCTGCACTATGTTGGTCTACACTTGTTATGGTAGGTGTAACCATTGTGGTAAAGGGTTCGTTACCAAAACCAACAAGCGCAATAGTATTAGGCACCGCTATATTTTCTTCTTTTAAAACTTGCAAAGCCCCAAGAGCAGCATAATCACTAGCAGCATATACAGCATCTGGAGGGTTCTGTAGGGCAAGCAATTTTTTCATTTGTATTCTACCATCTTCAATAGTAAGGTTGCTTTCGCTTACATAATCATCAATAAAAGTAAAATTGTGTTTGTGTAGAGCATCAACATAACCTCTAATTCTGTTGTTAAAAATACGTGTGTGTTTAAATCCGCCTATATGAGCAATTTTTTTACAGCCTTTTTGAGCCAAATGGTCAACAATCATATGGCTACTATCATAATCGTTAATACCAATGTAATCAACATTTAAATCGTTTTCACCTCTATCAAACAAAATAAGAGGTATGCCTTTGGTTTTTATTTTTTCAAAAAAGTCTAAATCCACCGTTTCATTTGCCATAGAAGCAATAATACCATCTACTTGCGTAAAAAGTAGTGTGTCTATATTGTTACATTCTTTAGTGTAAGACTCGTTAGACTGTGTTACAATAACATTATACCCTTTGCTGTTTAATACTTCTTCTATATTTTGTAAAACCGATGAAAAATAAGAGCTATTGGTACTTGGTACCATAACACCCACCAAGTTACTTTTGCCACTACGCAAGGCACTAGCAAGGTTATTTGGCTGATAATCCAACTCTTTTGCTATTTTTTTTACAGCTTCTTTGGTTTTTTTACTAATTCTAGAATCGTTACGCAAAGCCTTACTAACAGCAGCGGTAGATATGTTTAGCTTAACAGCAATATCTTTTAGAGTGGTTTTTTTGTTTGACAATTTTTAATATATTTGCTTAATCGATTAACCAAAAGTATTGAAAATACACATACAATCAAAGCTACTATAGTGTAACAAGGTAGTTTTGATTTTATTTTAGCCCAATGCTTAATCGATTAACCATATGTAAATTTTAATTAAAAAATATAAAAATGAGTAAAGTTGTCACCTTTGGAGAAATTATGTTGCGTTTGTCTACACAAAGACATTTGCGCTTTTCGCAAGCAAATAACTTTACGGCTACGTATGGTGGTGGCGAGTTTAATGTTGCAGTATCTATTGCAAATTATGGTTTAGAGGCCGAGTTTGTTACACGTTTACCAGATAATGATTTGGGTCATACAGCCCTAATGGAAATAAAAAAACGTAATGTACAAACTAAAAATATTGCTTTTGGAGGTGATAGGTTAGGTGTATATTTTTTAGAAACCGGTGCAGGTACTAGAGGTAGTAAGGTGGTGTATGACAGAGCTAATAGTGCAATGGCAACCATTACACCAGGTACTATAAATTGGGAAGAAGTTTTTAAAGACGCCACCGTTTTTCATTGGAGTGGTGTAACACCAGCAGTATCACAAACAGCAGCAGATGTATGTTTAGAGGCCGTAAAAGTAGCCAGTAAAATGGGTGTTTTTATAACATCGGATCTAAATTACAGAGCAAAATTGTGGCAATATGGCAAAGAACCTAAAGATATTATGCCAGAGCTATTATCTTATAGCAATGTAATTTTGGGCGACTTAGATACCGCATTTTTTATGTCGGGCTTGGCAGAAGAAAACCCAGATTACCAAAATAAAGCGTCCTTACCAAGCTTGTATAATAAATTGTTTACATTGTATCCTAATTTAGAAAAAGTAGCTACAACATTACGCTACTCTATAAGCGCATCTCACCAACAAATTGGAGGTATTTTGTATGATAATGGCGAGCTGTACAGCGCAGCAATAAAAGATGTTACGCCAGTTGTAGATAGGGTAGGTAGTGGAGATGCTTTTATGGGAGGTTTAATTTATGGCTTACTAAATAAAGAATATAACGCACAACAAGCAGTAGATTTTGCAGTAGCAGCCTGTTGTTTAAAGCATACCATAGCCGGAGACATTAATTTGGTAACGGCAGATGAGGTAGAAAAACTAATGAGTGGCGATGCCTCTGGTAAAGTAGCACGCTAACACTTAAAAATAATAAAAACACAGCATACAATTATGGCACAATATAGCAGAATAGAAGTTTTTAATACAATGAATGAAACCGGTTTGGTACCCTTGTTTTACCATTCTGATGTAGATTTAGCAAAAAACATTTTAAAAGCTTGTTACAATGGAGGCGCACGCTTAATGGAATTTACCGCACGTGGAGATTTTGCTTTTGAAGTCTTTTCTGAGCTAAATAAATATGCCATAAAAGAATTACCGGGTATGGTATTAGGTGTTGGTTCTGTTACAGATGCTGCAGCAGCCTCTTTGTATATGCAAATGGGAGCCAATTTTATTGTAACACCATCTTTTAGAGAAGACATTGCCATAGTCTGTAACAGACGCAAAGTAATGTGGTCTCCTGGATGTGGCTCTTTAAAAGAAATAAACACAGCAGAAGAGTTGGGTTGTGAGGTAGTAAAGCTATTTCCTGGCGCAACCTACGGAGCAGGTTTTGTAAAAGCCATAAAAGGCCCACAACCGTGGACAAACGTAATGCCAACAGGCGGTGTAACTACAGAAGAAGACAATTTAACAGCTTGGTTTAATGCAGGTGTTACTTGTGTTGGTATAGGCTCTAAATTAATTAGTAAAGATGTTATAGCTAATAAAGATTATAAAGGCTTAGAGGCTACCGTAAAACAAACTATAGCAGTAATTAAAAAGCTAAAGAAAAAATAAATTATCCCATTTTAGGGTTATACTAAACACAAACCACAAAACCATACTTGTAGTAAAGTGTGGTTTTTTTATGCCTAAAAGTTAAAAGTATTTTACATTTTAAGTTACTATAGCTACCATTTATAATTAATTCTGATACAATTACACATATCTGTATTTGTACTAAAAAAAATGTTTTTATATTGTAAGAAAATTAAGCGCTAAAATTAGAAATGTGCGTTTATTACACCAATATGGGTGAATAAACGCAATTAATTGCGTTTACTAACTAGTTAGGTGTAATTTAAAAAAAGCCCTACTAGCACTAATAAAATTAGGATATGGATAATGTAATGATACATCCACTTTTAATTGAGCCATTACGGAATATTAATTTTTCCGACCGATATAAAAAACTATGTGGAAATAAGAAATATGACCCAGACCTTGTTCGCTTCGATTCATATCTAATTCCTTTACATTTTAAAGAGAGAGGATATGAACTTAAGTATAACAAAGGAGAAAAATTCTACAAAATAAATAATAAAATAAACGAATTTGACATAACATTTAATTTGCTAATTCGAGATGGATTTATTCAATTCGTGTGGGACGTATTAAAAGAAAAGGAAAGGTTTGAGTTGGGGTACGGTATGTGGGAGTCTATAGTAAGAAATATGGACATCATTAGTAGCGATAAGTTTGAAGGAAATAAAAAACCTCTTTTTACAAATAATGACGAACTAAAAGATGTACTAATGGAAGGTTTTAATATCCACGAAGACTTCTTGAAACAATTAGCTCTGATAAAATAAAACTACACCTAACACAACCTAAACGTAATGCGGACTTTAGGGCTAAATCTAAAGGTCTGTGTATATTTACTAAGTCGCTAAATCTTATGGATTTAGCTTTGGACAAGAAAAAATAAAACTAAACAATAAGCTTTAGCTTCGTGCGCAGACGGAAACGAAAAGTTTCCTTATTTCCGCACTACGCTTAGCCGAGACGTTGTGGTTAATATCCAAACAATACGTAGAACATAAAACCTATATGAAATAAAATGAAAATTGGAATTTTAGCTATTGTATTTTTTGCTTCATTAATAATTAGGTTTTTACATCTTGAAAACAAAAAAAAATCTAATGAAATAAAAACTAAAATGTTGGAAAGGGCTAAAATAGCTAAAAGAATACAAGCTATTAACAAATCTTCACATAATAAACATAAAATATCTAGGCTACTTATTAAAATGTTAGAAGAGTTTCAGTTTCACGACGATGTTCAACCGACTTTAACAGAAACAGAAATAATTGAAATTGAAAAGCAAATAAATTTAACTTTACCTCTATCATATAAGTTGTTTTTAAAATATTTTGGAGACGGTGGAACTTGGATTTATACAAATTCAATAGACAGTATCAGAAATAGGTCTTGGCTATCTGATTATAGAAATGAATTGAATGAAAAAATAGAATTAGATAATAAAGAAATAAAAGTGGACTCATTATTATGTTTAATGTCTGAAGATTCAAATGGAGGAGCTTGGTGTTGGTTGACTTCAGAAGACACCAAGGATGGAGAATGGCCCTTAGCTTATTATAGTTTAAGTGACAAAAAACTACATTTTAAAGTTGAAAATTTTGCAGAATGGCTAAAAATATTAACAAATTCTAAAGGAGAAGTAATTAGAGAATTAGATTTGGACTATCAATTAGGATTAGGATAAATAACCATTTTATCTGACTTAAAATATTAGAAATAAATAAAATACTAACCACAACACCGTATAAAAAAATTGCTAGTTTTAGCTAAACCAAAGTTAGTTGCTCGTTTGCTAGCTTCTAATTTTCCTTTGGAAAATCCTCGCGCACAAACACGCAACTTTTCTTATACATAAACGTTGTAGCACATTAAAGAAAACCTTGAACGAACTAATAAACATCATAAATGAAATCACCAAATATGGATTGAATCCGAATTTGGAACACAGAGATAAGGAAAAAGATTTAGAAAAATATCTTGTTGAATTTTACGCTCAATATTTTAATATAAGATACGTGTTTGACAAGAAAGATTATGAGGATTATGAGTACGCTGGACAAAATAAAATAAGAGAAAACGTAATTTCAAATTTTCCATCTTTTGGACTTTATCACAACTTATCCGAACTGAATAAAATTGAAAATAAAGCGGACTTGGTTGTCGGAGATGCTGTTGACGACCTAACAGATATAATTCTTGACCTACTCGAAATAAAATGGAGAGCGGAAACAAATAGCGAAAGCGATGCTTGGTGGTATTTTGAATTAATTTTTTATTCTCATACACAACAACATCTGATAGATTTACTAAATTTTATGAAACATAAAAATGGGTGAAAAAATCTTCACAATTAAAAACATCGCAATTGGAATTGCGCTAGTAATTTTTGATTTAGCTATTTATATAGTTCTGGGATTATTATTAATGAACTACGATGATTTTTATGATGAAAGTAAAGGAGAATATTGGAGTTTGGAGAGTATGACTGCTTCCCAAAAGGTAACATACTTAGGATTAAATATTTGGCATATCGTGAATATTCTGATTATTGGATATTTAATTTACAGAATAATAAAATTCGTACGAAATAATAACGTGCTACAACAAAGTACTGTGGTAAAAAACAAGTAAAAACTCATTAATTTTTAACTAAAATACTTTTATAAGAATCATCATATATTAGTCCTGATTTTGCGATAGCAAAGGCTTGTTTTAATAGTTTATTACACACGGCTATTAACGCTAACTTTTTAATTTGCCATTTGGCAACTATTCACTTTTTTATCTGCTAATTTTAATTTTAAACACGCAACAAACTATTTTAAAACCCGTTGTATACAGTATAAAAAATAAATATGAAATATACAGATTTTAAGGAGCTTAAAGAAAAACCAGTTGGACTTGCTTGTGATATTCTACAAGGTTATCCGCTAGAGTTTGGAGATTTAACCTACAGACTAGATGATTACGATTTATACGAGTGGTTAGAAGAAAATGAAATGGAAGATTTTGACTCAGAATTATTAGAGCGTTATCCAAATTATGAGTCATTAGGGGCTTTAGATTTAGAGTGTGCTTTAGAGGCAAATCCAGAATTTCGTTATGATTCTTATGCCGAATTTGTTTTGTTTGTAGATACAACAAAAAAAGACTTCCCTGTTGTTATTTTTGATGGTCAAGATATTTTTGCTACCCTTTATGACACTTTTGAGCTGTTTTATGCGTCTTTATATAAAATAACCTAATTAAAATACTATTTAGAAGACAATATAATTCCACAGCGAATATAAACTGTATACTTACAAATATAAAGCTCCTATACTTTTATAAACTAAATGTACCTATTATTGCTTGGCATTGTGTTAATCACAAGGCAATAAGGTTATTAAAGAACCTTGTTTCTATATAATTATTTATAAAATAGGGTATGAGAGAGTCTGATTTAGATATTTTAAAAAAATCACTTACTATTATAATAGGTTTTGAAGAGCGTGTAGATTTAGTTAATTCTGCTTCTGAATTTTTAGAAATACATAACAGAAATATACAAATGCTTAAAGATTTGGGTGTAGAGAGACAATCTGATTTTATAAAAAAAAATATTAGTGATTACCCTAAGCTTAGAGTTTCAGAAATTGAGTTGTTTATATTTAGAAAGAGAAAAGAAAAAAGTTTTCTGTGGTTTGTTGGCGGCCGTAGATTAGGCTTTGTTTATGATTTAATTAGAACAAGAGGGGTGCTTTTATCTCAAATAAAAAAGAAAGTAGCTAAAATTAAAGACATTAGCCAAAGGATGTATAAGGTTGTAGAAAATCCTATTTTTGAAGAGGTATACCAGAAAACAGGGTATTAAATATATAAATTACAATTATTTTCTTGTTTTAGTTATTCTACTTTTTAATACAAATAAGTGCTAACCCCTTATAAATATAAATTACTAGTTTTTTTATTGCATACTTGTTATTACAATTGATATAAATAAAATTTTAAAAAAATGAAAAAACTAACTACGCTACTTGTTTTGATTGTTGTTACTTCGGGTTTCTGTCAACCTCCAAATTTAGATTTAAATCAATTTCCACTTTCAACTTACTTAGAAGCAGAAAATAACTTTCCTGGAGGAAAAATATTAAATTCTGACTATTATACAGTTTCTGATGATTTGGGATTACTTTCATTTATAAGAAAAGATAGTGACATTGCAGATATAGATATAGTTGCTAGATATGTTTATTATAAAAAAGATAGTCTTATTCTTGAATTAATTAATGAGTGGGATGTAGCCAACCACAACAAAAAAATCAATAATAAAAAAGACTTAGAGTTTAGAAAAAATATGCTCAGTTTTTATTTAAGAGGAGAAAAAGCAATGATAGCTTCTATGGGAGAAGGTACTGTAGAAGGAAATATTCCTTTAGAAATTAATGATAGCACTGCTTATTATAAAAGTACAGTTTGGAATTTAGAAAACACATTAGTAAAATTAAGCATTACAATGTCTAACAACTACAATAAACAAACAGAAGAGTTCCCCATACACAAATTTGTTGTGAGTATGAGAGCAACAAATATAACAGATAGACCTACATATAAAACTAAGCAGTTGATAAAGAGAGATAGAAAAGAAATACCAAATATAGAGCACCCTATTGTAAGTGGTAAAGATCCTATTTATATGGGCTGTGAAAAAAGTGTAGATAAAGGAGTTTGTTTGCGTAATAGCGTTAGAAAAAGAATACTAAAAGAATTAGAAGTAGAAAATGTAGTAATTGAAAATGCTACTTTAAAAGTAGGATTTAGGGTAGAAATAGATGGCAGTATAACTCCTTTTGAAAGAGATATAAAATCAAACAACAAGCAACTACAGACAATAGCCTTACAGACTATTATTGGTTTACCTAAAATGATACCTGCTTACTCTAATAAAATGGACCAAAATGTTACTGCTGGTAATATTTTTTATCTGGTAATTAAAGACGGTAAAATAGCTAATTTAGAGTAGTGGTTTTATTGTTCTACTGTAAAATTTAATTGTTTATTTTTGATTATAAAATGAGGTATTGTAAAAAGAAAAAAGCTTGCTAAATCTAAGATTTAGCAAGCTTTTAGTGACCTCGACAGGATTCAAACCTGTAACCTCTTGAGCCGTAATCAAGTGCGCTATTCAGTTGCGCCACGAGGCCGTTTTTGTTTAAATTCCTTTAAACGAGGGTGCAAATATATTTCTTTTTACTTTTACCACAAAATAACTAAAGAAAAAAATATATGAATTTTAAAGAATATATTAGAGATGTTCAAGATTTTCCTAAGCAAGGCATTGTTTTTAAGGATATTACTCCTTTGCTAAATAATGCAGAAATTTTAGAAAAAACTACAGATGCACTCTTAAATTTAGTAAAAGAGCAAAAAATAGACAAAGTTGTGGGTATGGAAAGTCGTGGTTTCTTCTTTGCAACACTTTTAGCAACCAAGTTAAAAGCAGGTTTTGTTCCAGTGCGTAAAAAAGGAAAATTACCTTTTAACGTGCTTTCTAAACCCTACTCTTTAGAGTATGGTGAAGATGCATTAGAAATACATACAGATGCCATTAAAAAAGGGGATAAGGTATTAATACATGATGATGTACTTGCTACTGGTGGCACCGCAAAAGCTGTTTGTGAGTTAATTGAAGAATTAAGTGGAGAGGTAGTGCAATGCAATTTTTTAATAGAATTAGACTTTTTAAATGGTAAAGATAAAATAGCAAATTATAATGTTGCTTCTTTACTACATTATTAGTCTATAGCATTTGTAGTTACATAATAACGCCAACCTATTATGGCTAATTGTAATTTACTAGCTTTAGATAAGTCTAACTGTTTTTTACTGTAAGATGGTAATAGTAAACGGTTAATTTTAGCAAGAAACCTAAAAAGGGCTTTTTTCATAAAAGTAATTTCTGCAAATATATGGTAATACTTAAAAAGAATAAAGGTTGCATTATAGCAACCTTTATTGGTATATAGGCCTATATGATTCTTCTTAAAATAGTATTACAGTAATTGTGATAACATAGCTAAATAAAATTTCTGATAGAATAATCATAATTTGTAGTTTTTAAAGGTTAATAATTAGTTGTAAATAATCGATTATTCACTTAAGATAAATAGAAATTATACTCATTTGCAAATAAGTTGACTACTATTAATACAAGTGAATACACTATTTATAACTTTTAAATGTTAATTGTGTTAATATTCATATTGTATTCTTGAATAAAGTTTATATATGTAATCTTAAATTTAACTTTATATTTTAAATTGTAATATTTGTAGGGCTGTTTTTGCAATAATAAAAAAAGCAAGGGGCCTTTCATTTCCAAAAAAATACTTTATGTGGTTTTGGTTCATGTTCCCTTTTATTTTTAAGGATATTTTTGGGTGTTTTTAATAGTTAAAAAATATAATTTTACTAAAAAAGTATGTAGCATTCTAATTGTTATATTTGCTGCAAAAAATAGTATATGCTCAATTTGGTTTACATAATTATTGGTTTGTTTTTTTTAATAATGGGTGGTAACTGGTTATTAAAATCTTCTGTAGCATTATCATTAAGGTTGCAAATTCCAAAAATTGTTGTGGGGATGACGGTAGTCTCTTTTGCAACATCTGCACCAGAACTAATAGTTAGTATAAAAGCAGCATTAGAGGGCTCGCCAGATTTAGCTTTAGGTAATGTAGTTGGTTCCAATATAGCTAACCTAGGTTTGGTACTGGGTGTTATAGTAATGTTAGGCAGTATAGATGTTCGTAAAAGTTTTTATACAACAGACTGGCCAATTTTAATGTTAGCCTCATTGGTATTTTTTGGCTTTATTTATTTTGATGGTGTTATAAAGTTTTATGAAGGGGTAATAATGGTGGCGCTTTTAATTGTATACATTGTGTATCTTATTAAGTTTCAAAAAAAAGCAGTAGAAGATGAAGCGCCAGAGGATGATGTACCTTTGCCAACCTTTAAAATGTTATTGTTTTTAGCTCTTGGAGGTTTAGGCCTTTGGGGTGGATCAGAACTTTTGGTAAGCGGTGCAACAGGTTTAGCTAGGTTTTACAATGTTAGTGAAAGGGTAATTGGAGTAACTGTTGTATCTGTAGGTACCAGTATACCAGAGCTTGCTGCTTCTATAATAGCAGTAATTAAAAAAGAGAAAGCCATATCTTTAGGAAATTTAATTGGCTCTAATATATTTAACATTTTTGCTGTGCTAGGTATAACTGCATTAATAACACCTCTTAATGTTGTAGATAATACGTTGTTAAGTAATGATATTTTATGGATGCTAGGTTTTGCAATAATTTTATTACCTCTGGTATTTTTTCCAAAAGGTTTACGCTTAGGATGGCGAGACGGTATTGTGCTACTATCTGGATATATTGCTTTTGTATACTTTACCATTTAGTAAACAAGAAATAGTTAAATGAAGAATAAAAAAAATGCCTAAGAATAATCTTAGGCATTTTTAAAAACAATTAATTTAATTATATACTTAAATCTTTGCAGATTTTACAGTTTTAATAATTCTTCCAGCAATTTTGTAAGGATCTCCATTAGATGCAGGTCTTCTGTCTTCTAACCAGCCTTTCCAGCCTTTTTCTACAGTAATAATAGGAATTCTAATAGAAGCTCCTCTATCAGATATACCGTAGCTGAAATCTGTAATAGCAGCAGTCTCGTGCTCACCAGTTAAACGTTGGTCGTTAAACTCTCCGTAAACAGCAATGTGCTCTTTAGTAACAGGTCTAAATGCTTCACATATTTTCTCGTAAGTTTCTTTAGAACCACAAGTTCTTAAAATAGTGTTAGAGAAGTTTGCGTGCATACCAGAACCGTTCCAGTCACCTTTTACTGGTTTTGGGTGGTACTCAATATAGTAACCATATTGTTCAGTTAATCTGTCTAATAAATAACGAGCTATCCATATTTCGTCACCAGCTTTTTTTGCTCCTTTAGCAAACAATTGAAATTCCCACTGTCCGCTTGCAACTTCTTGGTTAATTCCTTCAAAATTTAAACCAGCTGCAATACATAGGTCTGCATGTTCTTCAACAAAATCTCTTCCGTGAGTGTTTTTACCACCTACAGAACAGTAATACATACCTTGTGGACCAGGATAACCACCTACAGGGAAACCTAAAGGCAATTGTGTATTCTTATCCATAATAAAGTACTCTTGCTCAAAACCAAACCAGAAATCGTTATCTTCATCATCAATACCAGCTCTAGAGTTAGATAAGTGAGGAGTTCCGTCAGCATTTAAAACCTCAGTCATTACTAAGTACCCGTCTTTACGTGCTGGATCTGGGTAAATAGCTACAGGCTTTAATAAACAGTCAGATGATCCTCCTTCTGCTTGTTGTGTAGAACTTCCATCAAAAGACCAAATAGGGCAATCTTCTAATTTACCGCTAAAGTCATCTTCTACTTTTGTTTTACTTCTTAAATTGGCAGTTGGTGTATAACCATCTAACCAAATGTACTCTAATTTTGATTTGCTCATAATGTTGATTGTTGTAATTTCATTAAAGATGCAGCAAAAATAATTTTTTTCATTGTATCTCCATAATTTTTATAGGGGTAATTGCTAAAATATTAGATGTAATTCTTAATACCCTTATTTTTTTAGGGGTAAATTATAAAATTTTTATTTTTATTCGGTTTAATTAGTAATTTTGTAATTCACACCACTTTTAAAATATATATAATGTCTATAGTAAGGTTTAATGCTGTTAGAGAAAGTTTGTCTAGAGAAAACTTTGTGATAAATGAAAAAGGTAGCAGATCTAAAAAATTTGGAAATCATGTTTTTAACGAGGAGAGAATGCTGCAATTTTTAACTAAAGATGCACTAGCTACAGTTAAAGATGCTATTTTTTCTGGTGCTAAAATAGATCGTAAAATTGCAGATCAAGTAGCAGAAGGTATAAAGTCATGGGCCATTACAATGGGTGCTACACATTACACCCATTGGTTTCAGCCACTAACAGGTACAACTGCAGAAAAACATGATGCCTTTTTTGATGTTTTAAGTGATGGTAGAGCACTAGAAAAATTTGGAGGCGGACAATTGGTACAGCAAGAGCCAGATGCTTCTAGTTTTCCTAGCGGAGGAATTAGAAATACGTTTGAAGCCAGAGGGTATACAGCATGGGATCCTACTTCTGCAGCTTTTATTTATGATAAAACTTTGTGTATACCTACCATATTTGTATCCTACACTGGTGAGGCTTTAGATAATAAAGCACCACTTTTACGAGCACTTTCTGCTGTAGATGAAGCAGCAACTGCTGTGGCTAAATATTTTGATAAAAATGTAACTAAAGTAAATGCAACACTAGGGTGGGAGCAAGAGTATTTTGTTATAGACAAATCTTTGGCATATTCTAGACCAGATATTGTACTTACAGGTAGAACTCTTGTTGGGCATCATGCAGCAAAAGGCCAACAGTTAGATGATCATTACTTTGGAGTTATACCTAGTAGGGTTTTAAATTTCATGAAGGAACTTGAAGTAGAGTGTATAAAACTTGGTATACCTGTAAAAACAAGGCATAATGAGGTTGCTCCTAATCAGTTTGAGCTAGCACCAGTTTTTGAAGAAGCAAACCTAGCCGTAGACCATAACCTATTATTAATGGACGTTATGGATAAAATTGCAGACAAGCACAATTTAAAAGTATTGTTTCATGAAAAACCATTTGCACATATAAATGGGTCTGGTAAACATAACAATTGGTCATTAGCTACAGATACAGGTACTAATTTGTTAAGTCCTGGTTCTACACCAATGAAAAATCTTCAGTTTTTAACATTCTTTATCAATACTATAAAAGCAGTAGATACGTATGAGGAGTTATTAAGATCTTCAATAGCATCTGCAAGTAACGATCACAGGCTAGGAGCTAATGAAGCGCCACCAGCTATTTTTTCAATATTTATAGGTACACAATTAAGCAGTGTGTTAGATGAGTTAGAAGGTGTATCTAAAGGTAAATTATCGCCAGAAGAAAAAACAGAGCTTAAATTAAATGTAGTTGGTAAAATACCAGAAATACTTTTAGATAATACAGACCGTAACAGAACATCTCCTTTTGCATTTACAGGAAATAAGTTTGAGATGCGTGGTGTTGGTTCTAAAACAAACTGCTCTAAACCAATGACCGTTTTAAATACTATTGTTGCAAAACAATTAATAGATTTTAAAAAAGAGGTAGATGAGCTTATAGATGATAAAAACTTAAAAAAAGACGAAGCTGTTTTTAATATATTAAGAGAATATATAAAAACGTCTAAAAGAATTAGGTTTGATGGTGATGGGTATAGTAAAGAATGGGAAAAAGAGGCCAAAAAGAGAAAGCTTAGTAATAATAAAACTACTCCAGAAGCTTTAAAGGTTTTAACATCTAAACAAAGTTTAGACTTGTTTAAATCTATGAATGTAATGAGCGAAGTAGAAGTTTCTGCCAGACAAGAAATTGAGCTAGAATCATACATTATGCACGTACAAATAGAAGGTCGTGTGTTTAATGAATTGGTATACAGCCATATTGTTCCTGCGGCTTTAGCATATCAAAATAAACTACTAAAAACTGTTCTTGGTTTAAAAGAAATTTATGGCAATAATTACAAGTCAATGGCAGCAGCACAATTAACCATTTTAGAGCAAATAGCAGAACATATAAATGAGATAAAAACAAAGACAGATACAATGACGCAAGCTCGTAGAGATGCCAATAACTTAAAAGACTTAAGTAAAAAGGCATTTGCTTATTGTGATAATGTAAAGCCATTTTTTGATGAAATTAGATACCATAGTGATAAGTTAGAGCAGTTGATAGAGAACGAGTTATGGCCTTTAGCAAAGTATAGAGAGTTGTTGTTTACAAAATAGAAAGGCAAGAATTTAATGCTCGTGTTTTAGATATTTTTAGGATTTTTTTAGATGTCTAATGGGGGAATTACATTAATATCATATATTTGTTTCTTGATATAAATCAAACCTATTTGAAAATATGGAATATTTAGACTTTGAACTCCCTATCAAAGAACTAGAAGAGCAGTTAGATAAGTGTCAGATTATTGGCAAGGAGAGTGATGTTGATGTATCTGAAACTTGTAAGCAGATAGAGAAAAAATTAACAGAGACTAGAAAAGATATATATAAGAATCTTACACCATGGCAAAGGGTGCAACTTTCTAGACACCCAAACAGACCTTATACATTAGATTATATTAATGCAATCTGCGGAGATACTTTTTTAGAGCTTCACGGAGACCGTAATGTAAAAGATGATAAAGCTATGATTGGTGGCCTTGGAAAAATTGGGGATCAGAGTTTTATGTTTATTGGTCAACAAAAAGGATTTAATACTAAAACAAGACAATACCGTAACTTTGGTATGGCTAACCCAGAGGGTTACCGTAAAGCTTTACGTTTAATGAAATCTGCAGAGAAATTTAATGTTCCTGTAGTATGTTTTATAGATACTCCAGGTGCTTACCCAGGTATTGAAGCAGAAGAACGCGGACAAGGAGAAGCTATTGCACGTAATATATTAGAAATGACTCGCCTTAAAGTACCAATAATTGTTGTTATAATAGGTGAAGGTGCTTCTGGTGGCGCATTAGGTATAGGTGTGGGAGATAAAGTGTTAATGTTAGAAAATACGTGGTATTCTGTAATATCTCCAGAATCTTGTTCTTCTATTTTATGGAGAAGCTGGGAATATAAGGAGCAAGCTGCAGAGGCATTAAAACTTACTGCTACAGATATGAAGAAATTAAAACTTATTGACGAAATTGTACGTGAACCAGCAGGTGGAGCTCATGCAAACAGAGATAAGAATTTTACAATTGTAAAAAACAAAATTATTTCTCATTTTGAAGATTTAAAAAAGTTATCACCAAAAGAATTGGTAGAAACTAGAATGGATAAATATGCTAGTATGGGAGTCTTTAACGGCTAACAGGCATTTTTATTCAAAATAATAGAAATCCAAAGACTTAGGCTTTGGATTTTTTTTGGTTATGAACACAAATTCGTAACTTATCAACAGGTCAATTGTTAATCACTAGTGAATATAACTATACCTATTATAAAGTTAACTAAACGTTAATTGCATACTTTAGCAGATATGGATAAGCCAAGCCCAGTATTAGGACATAAGATAGATAAATCTACAATAATAAATTTAGAGAAAGGAAAAATACCGCCACAAGCCGTTGATTTAGAGGAGGTTGTGATTGGCGCAATGATGATAGATAAAAAAGGTGTAGATGAGGTTATAGATATTTTACACCCAGATGTTTTTTATAAAGATGCCCACAAGCATATTTATGAAGCAATTTTTAAGTTGTTTGAATCTTCTGAACCTATAGATTTATTAACTGTTTCTACCCAATTAAAACAAGATGGTAAGTTAGAAGCTGTTGGTGGAGATTTTTATTTAATCAAATTAACCCAAAAAGTAACATCTTCTGCTCATATTGAGTTTCATGCAAGAATTATTCTTCAGAAATTTATACAAAGAAGTTTAATTAAAATATCTAATGAAATTATACAAGAGGCTTATGATGAGGCTACAGATGTATTTGATTTGTTAGATACAGCAGAATCTAAATTATATGACGTTACACAAGGTAACTTAAAACGTTCTGCAGAAACGGCACAAAATTTAGTTATACAAGCTAAAAAAAGAATTGAAGAGATATCTGGTAAAGAAGGATTAAGTGGTGTGCCATCTGGTTTTCATAAGTTAGATGAATTAACATCTGGCTGGCAACCAAGTGATTTAATTATTGTGGCCGCACGTCCTGGTATGGGTAAAACTGCCTTTACATTGTCTATGGCACGTAATATGGCAGTGCAGTCTCAAATGCCAGTTGCTTTTTTCTCTCTAGAGATGTCTTCTGTACAGTTAATTACAAGACTTATTTCGTCAGAAACCGGATTGTCTTCTGAAAAACTTCGTACCGGTAAATTAGAAAAACACGAGTGGGAGCAATTAAACGTAAAGGTAAAAACTTTAGAGTCTGCTCCTTTGTTTATAGATGATACTCCTTCGCTTTCTATTTTTGATTTAAGAGCAAAATGTAGAAGATTGGCATCTCAGCACGGTATAAAAATGATTATGATTGATTATTTGCAACTTATGACTGCAGGTGGTACGCAAAAAGGAGGAAACCGTGAACAAGAGATTTCAACAATTTCTAGAAACTTAAAGGCGCTTGCAAAAGAACTTAATGTTCCAGTTATTGCACTTTCGCAGTTGTCAAGGGCGGTAGAAACACGTGGTGGAAGTAAAAGACCGGTTTTATCAGATTTACGTGAATCTGGAGCAATTGAACAAGATGCAGATATTGTATCATTTATATATAGACCCGAGTACTATAAAATTGATGAATGGGATGATGATGAGCATTCGCCAACACAAGGTCAGGGTGAATTTATTGTTGCAAAACACAGAAACGGTGGTTTAGAGAATATTAGACTTAAGTTTATTGGTAGTCAAGGTAAATTTGATAACCTAGATGATTTTGATTCTCCTTTTGAGTATCAATCTAAAATGAACGAAAATGAAGAAAACCCATTTTTAACTCAAGGCTTACCAAGTGCAAATGAAGCTTTTGGTAGTTCTATGAACGATGGTTTACCTCCAGAAGATGATAATGATGTTCCTTTTTAATTTAGGAAACATATAATATAATATAATATGCTAAAAGCTAGTCTTAATAAATAATTTAAGACTAGCTTTTATGTTTTAAATGGCTAATTAAGTACCTTTAATAAAGTTAAAATTACCTAAACAAATGCGTAAGTATCTTCTATTAGCATCAATTTTATTTATTTCATTAAATGCATTGGCTTCTAATATCCTAATTCCTATGGATGCAGAAAGTCAAAAAAATCATTTAAAAGCATACGGTATTACCTATTGGGTGCTTGCCAAACAACAAAAAGTACAGTGGCTGCTAAATTACAGAGGTGGTTCTTTTTTGCTGCCAGATGGTGATGCAATACGTAAAGAATGCCAAATTAGAGGAGTTTCTTTTGAAGTTTTGTCTTCTGCTCAGGCAGAAAGTATTTTGGATGAAATAAGTAGTCCGTCTAAAAATCAAGATGCAGTTATCTTAGAAAAAGCACCCAAAATTGCTGTTTATTCACCTAAAGGTAATCAACCGTGGGATGATGCTGTTACTATGGTGTTAACCTATGCAGAGATTCCGTATGTTACTATTTATGATGAAGAGGTTTTAAGTGATAAATTGGCGTTGTATGATTGGTTGCATTTGCATCATGAAGATTTTACTGGGCAATATGGTAAATTTTATGGTAGTTATAAAGCAGCACCTTGGTATATTGAAAACAAGAAAAAATCCGAAGAATTAGCAAACAAGTTAGGATATTCAAAAGTATCTGAAGAGAAAAGAGATGTAGCTTTAAAAATTAAAAATTATGTGATAGGAGGTGGTTTTATGTTTGCAATGTGTTCTGCTACAGATAGTTTTGATATTGCTTTGTCTGCAGAAGGTGTAGATATTTGTGAACCTATGTTTGATGGTGATGCGTCAGACCCAAGTTATCAATCTCAAATAGATTATAAGAAAACTTTTGCCTTTACTAATTTTACGTTAGAACGTAACCCTTCTATTTATGAGTTTTCATCTATAGATATGACAAGAAAAAGGCAAATAGCTAAAGAAACAGATTATTTTTCTTTAATGGATTTTTCTGCTAAATGGGATCCTGTGCCAACTATGCTTTGCCAAAATCACACATCTTTAGTTAAAGGTTTTATGGGGCAAACAACCTCGTTTAATAGATTTGAAATAAAACCTACAGTTTTGGTTTTGGGTGAAAATAAAATTAATAATGAGGCTAGGTATATTCACGGCATAAAAGGTAAAGGCTTTTTTACGTTTTATGGTGGTCATGACCCAGAGGATTATCAGCATAGAGTAGGGGATCCTAAAACTGAATTAGAATTGCACCCTACTTCACCAGGTTATAGGTTAATATTAAATAATGTGTTGTTTCCTGCGGCTCGTAAAAAAAAGAAGAAAACTTAAGTGTTAGCTTTCTAAAAGCTTATCTAATATTGTCTCTACTCCAAATTCATCATTGCTTTTTGTATGGTAGTTAGCTGCTTTGGTAACATTTGGGTGTGCATTAGCCATTGCAAAACTAAAATCTGCGAGTGCTAACATTTCTAAGTCGTTATTAAAATCTCCAAATGCCATTGTTTCTGATGAAGATATATTAAACATATCTTGTAATTTTTTTAGAGCGTGCCCTTTGTGTGCATCGTTGTGAGACAGGTCTAGCCAATTCTCTCCAGATACTTTCACTTTTAGTTTAGACTCTAGATGTTTTACTTTTGGGTAGATATAGTTTTCAGAGCTCTCAAAATGATAAATAGCAATTTTTAAAATATCATCTTCATAGTTGCGTAAGCTATCTAAAACTTCGTATTCTGCATAATACTCTTTAAACTTTTCTTTAAACTCTTCAGAGTCTGATGCTATATAGGCCTTTTTTTTACCGCATAATACAGGGTAAACATCATCTATAGTGTCAATTAAATTTAGAAGCTCTGTAATTGTAGTGTTGTCTAAGCCTGTTTGCAGTAGTTCTTTATTTTTGTTTTTAGCAATAGCACCATTTTCTGCTATAACTAAAATATCATCTTTAATACTATGCAATTTATCTATTATACTGTGGTATTGTCTTCCGCTTGCAGCTACAAAAAGAATATTATTCTCTTTTAATTTTTTAAATTGATTAAAAAACTTTTCACTAACCTCATGTTTAGAGTTTAGTAGTGTACCATCCATATCGGTAACTACCATTTTCACTTTTGATAAATCCATATTTATGCTAATTATAAGCTACAAAGATATCTTTAACTCTTTATAATCATATAAAATTTAGTTAAACATTTTGTAAATGGAAATTAAAAAAGAGATAAATAGGTTTAAATAAATTTAATACTCAACGGGTATTTGTATAGTCTTTTTTCAGAAGCAGCCATACCACCCATTATTGGAGTTATTATCATTAATAAAGCTAGTGTAATACCAACAAAAAATAGTATAAATAAAAATAAAATGCCTACAATGAATAATGATAAAAACATAGATATTAATAATAATACAAAAAATACCACGGAGTAAATTAGTACACTAATTTGAAAATTAATAACAGCTCTTCCATGAGCATCCATATCTTTCACTTCAGTCTTTTTAGAAGACCACATTATTATGGGTACAATAATACCAAACGGCCCTAAAAAATTTAGTAGTTGGGAGTAGTGCATTAAAGATATGTTGCTATAATCTTCAGGTAATTCATTGTTGAGCATTAGCTTTTATTGTGTTTGGTTCTACGTATTTCGTAAAACGTTAAAAAAGCTGTAATTAGTATGCAAATAGTAATGAAAATATATGGTTTTTGTTCGGTAAGGTTAATTAAGAAATCTGTCATTTCTGAAAATTCTCCTGTCATAATCGTTTCTTTCTTTAAAAATTTAAGTCATACATTAGATGTAAAACAGTTAAAAAGGTTGCTTGTATTAAGCAAAAAAATATTAGTTATAGTATAAAACTTATCATTAGTGTAAATGTTGTGGTGACTAAGCTAAAGTTTTCCTAAAAAAAAACCTGCTCTTAAAAGAGCAGGTTTTATTCACCTAAGCGAGATGAATTATTTTTTATTTTACCTTGTTTACAATAGCTTTAAAAGCTTCTGGGTGGTTCATAGCTAAATCAGCTAAAACCTTACGGTTAAGCTCAATGTTATTAGCTTTTACTTTACCCATGAATTGAGAATAAGACATTCCATGTAATCTAGCACCCGCATTAATACGAGTAATCCATAAAGCACGGAAATTTCTTTTCTTAACTCTACGGTCTCTATAAGCATATTGCATTGCTTTTTCAACCGCATTTTTAGCTACTGTCCAAACGTTTTTACGTCTTCCAAAGTAACCTTTGGCTTGCTTCATTACCTTTTTTCTTCTGGCTCTAGAAGCAACTGAATTTACTGATCTTGGCATAAATTTTAATTTTTTTTGTAGTAGGCGGCCTTAATTAAGACACTTTGTTTTTAAGCCTAACTCCATGGTTAATAATAATTACCGTAAAGAGTTTAATTACTTTAAACGTAATTGCTCTTTAATACTTTTTACATCAGACTCATGTACTAATCCGCTATGAGTTAATGCAAGCTTACGCTTTTTAGATTTTTTTGTCAAAATGTGACTCTTAAAAGCGTGCTTTCTTTTTATTTTACCTGTACCTGTAAGCTTAAAACGCTTCTTAGCACTGGATTTAGTTTTCATTTTAGGCATTTTTCTCCTATTTAATAAATTAAATACCGAAAAAACTCCGGCATTTCTCGCTTAGTATTCCAAACTGTTACATTTGGTTTATTTTAAAACACTTAATTACAAGTATTCTTATTTCTTCGTTTTAGGAGCTAAAAACATTGTCATCCTTTTACCTTCTAACTTAGGCATTTGCTCCACTTTTCCTAGTTCTTCTAGTTCTTGTGCAAGACGTAACAACAATATTTCTCCTTGATCTTTATAGACTATAGATCTACCTTTAAAAAATACATATGCCTTTAATTTAGCACCATCTTTTAAAAATTTCTCTGCGTGTTTTTTCTTAAACTCATAATCATGATCATCAGTTTGTGGTCCAAAACGAATTTCTTTTACAACAACTTTAGACGCTTTGGCTTTCATAACCTTTTCACGCTTCTTTTGCTCGTATAAGAATTTCTTGTAGTCTATAATTTTACACACAGGAGGATCTGCTTTTGGTGAGATTTCTACCAAATCTAATTCTAACTCCTCTGCTTTTGCTAAAGCCACTTTTGTTGAGTATACACCAACCTCTACATTATCACCAACTAAACGTACATTAGGTACTTTAATATCGTTGTTGATATTGTGCGGATTCTTGTTCTCTCTTCTCGGCTGCGGCCTAAATCTCTTTCTAATTGCTATAACTAATAATTTTTAGATTAAACTTCTATTTTTTTAAAACGACTTTAAGGTACTATTTATTTCGCTAGTTACCAAGTCACTAAAATCTTTTATTGAGATAGAGCCTAAATCTTCACCTCCGTGTTTACGCACAGATATAGTGTTTGTAGCCTCTTCATTCTCGCCAATGATAATCATAAAAGGGATTTTATTCATTTCAGCTTCCCTAATTTTCTTACCAACCGTTTCGTTTCTGTTGTCTAGCAGGGCGCGAATTTCGTCATTTTCTAATGAATTTAAAACTTTTTTCGCATATTTCTCATATTTCTCGCTAACTGGTAGTACAATTGCTTGATCTGGTATTAGCCATAATGGGAAATTACCACCTGTATGTTCTAATAATAAAGCAATAAAACGTTCCATACTTCCAAAAGGAGCTCGGTGTATCATTACTGGTCTGTGATCTTCATTGTCACTCCCTTTATAAGTTAAATCAAAACGCTCTGGTAAGTTATAATCTACCTGTATTGTGCCAAGTTGCCAATTTCTACCAAGTGCATCTTTAACCATAAAGTCTAGCTTAGGGCCATAAAAAGCTGCTTCACCACTCTCTATAACGTAGTCTAAGCCTTTTTCTTTGGCTGCATTTATAATTGCATTCTCAGCTTTTTCCCAGTTTTCAACACTACCAATATATTTGTCGGGATTATTCAAATCCCTTACAGATACCTGAGCTTTAAAGTTTGTGAAACCTAAAGAATTTAATACATATAAAGATAAATCTATAACATTTTTAAACTCTTGATCTAATTGGTCTGGTGTGCAAAAAATATGCGCATCATCTTGTGTAAAACCTCTAACACGTGTTAGTCCGTGTAACTCACCACTTTGTTCATATCTATATACTGTACCAAATTCAGCAAAACGTTTAGGTAAATCTTTATAAGAGTGTGGTTTAAAATTAAATACTTCGCAATGGTGTGGACAGTTCATAGGCTTCAATAAAAACTCTTCATCCATTTTAGGAGTCTTTATTGGTTGAAAACTATCTTCTCCGTACTTAGCGTAATGTCCAGAAGTAACGTATAGTTCTTTTTGTCCTATGTGCGGAGTTACCACCATTTCATAACCGGCTTTTTTCTGTGCTTTCTTTAAAAAGTTTTCTAAACGCTCTCTTAAGGCAGCACCTTTTGGTAGCCACAATGGTAAACCTGCGCCAACTTTTTGAGAAAAAGTAAACAGTTCAAGTTCTTTACCTAATTTTCTATGATCTCTTTGTTTAGCTTGTTCTAATAATTCTAAGTATTCGGTCAATTCCTTTTGTTTAGGGAAAGATATACCGTATATACGTGTAAGCTGAGGCTTATTTTCATCACCTCTCCAGTATGCTCCTGCAACACTTAGTATTTTTATTGCTTTTACAATGCCAGTGTTAGGTATATGTCCGCCTCTACATAAATCTGTAAACGTATCATGGTCACAAAAAGTAATTGTGCCATCCTCTAAATTTTCAATTAACTCGGTTTTGTATTCGTTGCCTTGTTCCTTGTATAAGGCTAGGGCTTCATCTTTAGTAACAGAACGCATTTTAAAATCATGCTTTCCTCTGGCAATTTCAATTGCTTTCTTTTCTATTTTAGGAAAATCTTTATCAGATATAGATCTGCCTTCTCCTAAGTCAACATCATAGTAAAATCCATTTTCAATAGATGGTCCAATAGTTAATTTAACCCCAGGATATAATTCTTCAATAGCTTGTGCAACTATGTGTGAAGATGAGTGCCAAAAAGCTTGTTTGCCTTCAGTATCTTTCCAAGTATATAAAACTAAGCTACCATCTTCGGTTAATGGTGTTACGGTTTCTACCGTGGTATCATTAAATTTAGCAGAAATAACATTTCTAGCAAATCCTTCGCTAATGCTTTTAGCAACGTCCATAGGAGTGCTTCCTTCGGAAAATTCTTTTAAAGTACCGTCTGGTAAAGTAATTTTAATCATACCTAATATTAATATAAGAATACAAAGATAATATCTTGTTGTCACCCTAACAATAATAAAGTAGATATTTTATATTAAATTAATGGCATATATGTTATCAGTGTAACGCCAAAGTAATTTACATTATATATAAGGTATACGTGTGTATTGCTTTTCTGTATTTCTTTAGCCCTACAATCGCCTTTGTGGCGGTAAAGTAATATTGTTTTAGGCTAGTTTTTAATAATAAGCTTAGGCTTGGTAAAAAATAGGTTAAAAGTGTGTTGTTTTAAGTGCTTGAAAAATAGGGTTCTAAAGCATAAAATAAAAATACTTTAAAAAAAGAATCAAAAAAGCCTTGTGGTGTTTAAAAATGGGAGTATATTTGCAGCCGCTAACGGAGAAACAAGCAGTTGTAAAGTTAGCAAAGTTCATTGATTCAGTTGTAAAATTAGTATAATATAAAGGTTAAAAAATAAGTAACTAAAAGCTTGTTTTGTAGCAATTAAAAATACTATTTTTGCATTCCCAATTTGCTAGGGTTGTTAAAGCGAAACTAACAGTAAAATAAATTAAATTTTTATTTTGTCAGTTTAAAAAAACGTTTTACATTTGCAACCGCTTTCAGAGAGGGTAAAGCGATAAGGAATTTTGGAATGATTTGTTATTAAAAATCAACTAGTTCGAGTCTAGTATTTCTGCAAGAATTAAAAGTTCATTTGACATATTGAAGAGACAGCAAAATAATGCTACTTGTAGTATTATTGGATTAAAAAAAGAGAATGAGTTTAGTTTAGGACGATTTTAGGTTGTTAAGAATATTTACAAAACAACGATGAAGAGTTTGATCCTGGCTCAGGATGAACGCTAGCGGCAGGCTTAACACATGCAAGTCGAGGGGTAACAGAGGAGCTTGCTCTTGCTGACGACCGGCGCACGGGTGCGTAACGCGTATACAATCTGCCTTACACTAAGGGATAGCCCAGAGAAATTTGGATTAACACCTTATAGTTTATTTTTATGGCATCATTTAAATAATAAAGTTTACGGTGTAAGATGAGTATGCGTCCCATTAGTTTGTTGGTAAGGTAACGGCTTACCAAGACTACGATGGGTAGGGGCCCTGAGAGGGGGATCCCCCACACTGGTACTGAGACACGGACCAGACTCCTACGGGAGGCAGCAGTGAGGAATATTGGACAATGGAGGAGACTCTGATCCAGCCATGCCGCGTGCAGGAAGACGGTCCTATGGATTGTAAACTGCTTTTATACAGGAAGAATAAGGACTACGTGTAGTCTGGTGACGGTACTGTAAGAATAAGGACCGGCTAACTCCGTGCCAGCAGCCGCGGTAATACGGAGGGTCCGAGCGTTATCCGGAATTATTGGGTTTAAAGGGTCCGTAGGCGGGCTGTTAAGTCAGGGGTGAAAGTTTGCAGCTCAACTGTAGAATTGCCTTTGATACTGATGGTCTTGAATTATTGTGAAGTGGTTAGAATATGTAGTGTAGCGGTGAAATGCATAGATATTACATAGAATACCGATTGCGAAGGCAGATCACTAACAATTGATTGACGCTGATGGACGAAAGCGTGGGTAGCGAACAGGATTAGATACCCTGGTAGTCCACGCCGTAAACGATGGATACTAGCTGTTTGGATTTCGATCTGAGCGGCCAAGCGAAAGTGATAAGTATCCCACCTGGGGAGTACGTTCGCAAGAATGAAACTCAAAGGAATTGACGGGGGCCCGCACAAGCGGTGGAGCATGTGGTTTAATTCGATGATACGCGAGGAACCTTACCAGGGCTTAAATGTAGATTGACAGGTTTAGAGATAGACTTTCCTTCGGGCAATTTACAAGGTGCTGCATGGTTGTCGTCAGCTCGTGCCGTGAGGTGTCAGGTTAAGTCCTATAACGAGCGCAACCCCTGTTGTTAGTTACCAGCACATTATGGTGGGGACTCTAGCAAGACTGCCGGTGCAAACCGTGAGGAAGGTGGGGATGACGTCAAATCATCACGGCCCTTACGTCCTGGGCCACACACGTGCTACAATGGTAGGTACAGAGAGCAGCCACTTAGCGATAAGGAGCGAATCTATAAAACCTATCACAGTTCGGATCGGAGTCTGCAACTCGACTCCGTGAAGCTGGAATCGCTAGTAATCGGATATCAGCCATGATCCGGTGAATACGTTCCCGGGCCTTGTACACACCGCCCGTCAAGCCATGGAAGCTGGGGGTACCTGAAGTTCGTCACCGCAAGGAGCGACCTAGGGTAAAACTGGTAACTAGGGCTAAGTCGTAACAAGGTAGCCGTACCGGAAGGTGCGGCTGGAACACCTCCTTTCTAGAGAAAGACGACCGTTACATATTAGTTTATGTAGTAAGAATTTAGTTTATCTAGATTTATTTTCTTTTTTCGCTGTCACTTCAAAATATTAAGATACAACAACTAAGATTGAGTCCCATAGCTCAGCTGGTTAGAGCGCTACACTGATAATGTAGA
>NZ_VIRZ01000001.1:2032500-3407500 GCF_007827205.1 Cellulophaga sp. RHA_52 | reverse complement strand
TCTTCTAAATTATGTTTAAAATCTAAATCCCTTAGCTCTCTATTTAAGTGTAAGAAATCGTAAAAAATTTCGATGTGATGATGGTAAGTTCTCCATACATTATTGTATTCTGTTCTAGGTATAGGACCAGCATTACGCCAATTTTCTTGAAGATCTTTAAAGTTTTTGTATGTAGTATTAATGTCCTCTTCAACATTAACCAAACCTTTTAGTTCTTCAATTATTTGTATGCGTTTTTCTAAGTTACTCTGTAAATTTTGTTCTAAATTTTTGTAGTAAGCATCTCTTTTTTCTCTGTAATCTGAATACACTTCATTAAATTGTCTTTTAGTTACGGAGTTGTATCTAAAATCAATTTCATTACCTCCATTGGTGATAAATTCTTCCTTTTTATGTTCTAGAAATTCTTGAAACTTTAAATCAAATTCATACTTGATACCGTCAACATGCTTTTTAATAGCTTGTACTTTTTCATTTTTTACTAGACGCTGTAATTCGCCTACTAAATTTTCCATACTCATAGCATGGTAATCTAATAAAGGTATCTCATGTCTTTGATGATTGTCATTATCCTCTGCATCTTCGGCATTGGTTTCTTCAATTTCATCTAAGATTTCTTTATCACCTTGCTTGTCATTAGATGATATTTCTTCTGAATTATTACTTTCTATTTCAGTGCTTTTCTCTGAAACAGTTTTAGCATCAGTAGTTTCTGAATTTTCATCACCCCCTACATTGTTTTGTAGTTCTTCTTTGCTGTCTTCCAACATAATTATGTGTATTTGGATTTCTTTATAACGGTAATATACTAACAACCAAACAAACGGCAAAACTTAATATGTTTTTTTAGGAGTCTAATAATCAATATATAGTACCTTAATTTTATTTAGTAGACGAAATAATTTATGGTTTGTTACAGGTGTTGTTTTTATGATATGGTTTTTATTCCTTCAGTATTTACTGTAGATACGTGTATGTCATAAGGAATACCTACTTTATTATAAACATTTTGCATTGCCTCGGCTACTTTTTCTGCTGTTTCTTTGCCTTTGCTAAGGGCGTAAATAGAAGGCCCTGAACCCGAAATGCCACAGCCCAATGCGCCAGCATTTAACGACGCAGATTTAACATTATCAAAAGCAGGAATTAGTATAGAGCGTATTGGTTCTATAATATGATCTTCTAGTGACCTGCTAATTAAGTCATAATCTTCTGTGTATAAACCAGCTATTAATCCACCAACATTACCCCATTGTTTTATTCCGTCCGCTAAAGAAATTGTTGTTTTTAATATTTTTCTAGAGTCAGATGTTTTTATCTCTATTTGTGGATGTATTACAGTAGCGTATAATTTTTTAGGAGTATTTATTTTTATAATATCTAAGGGACTATAACTGCGAACTAGGGTAAAGCCACCATATATAGCCGGTGCAACATTATCTGCATGTTGCACGCCACTAGCAAGTTCTTCTCCTTTCATTGCAAATTGTACAAGTTCTAAATTACTAAATGGTTCTCCTAGTAATTTATTCATAGCGCAAACAGCACCAGTAGAACTAGCAGCACTACTGCCTATACCGCTTCCGGCTTTTATTTTCTTATATATTTCTATTTCAAAACCTCCTTCATAATCAGATGCAGATAGTAACGCCAATCCGGCTATGCCAGCTACATTTTTATGTGTTTGTAAAGGTAAATTTTGACCTTCAATTTTTGTAATAGTAATTCCTTTTTTGCTGGTTTTTTTAACAACCATTTCATCTCCAACATTGTCTAATGCAACACCTAGTACATCAAAACCACATGAAATGTTTGCGATGGTAGCCGGACAAAATACTTTAATTTCGTTTTTCATACTTAAAAGTTTCCTATTCTTATTATGTCTGCAAAAATACCAGAGGCAGTTACGTCTGCGCCAGCACCTGCACCTTTTATAATTAATGGTTGGTTAGGGTATCTTTCTGTAAAAAATAATACAATATTGTCACTTCCTTCAAGGTTGTAAAAATCATGTCCTTTAGGGATATGTTGTAGACCAACGCTTGCTTTTCCGTCTTCAAATTGCGCTACATATTTTAGTTTAGCATCTTTATTTGCTGCTTCTGTATACATTTCTTGAAAAGAAGGTTCGAATTTTATTAGTGAAGCAAAAAAGTCATTATTATTTGTTGTTTGTAAACTTTCTTCAGGTAAAAATGATTTGTTTGTGATTTCATCTATATCTAGTTTGTAACCACTTTCTCTAGCTAAAATTAAAATTTTACGAGCTACATCTATTCCGCTTAAATCTATTTTAGGGTCTGGTTCTGTATAGCCTTCTTCTTGCGCTTGTTTAACAATGTCATGAAATGTGGTTTTATTGCTAAAGTTATTAAATACAAAGTTTAAGCTACCAGAAAGTACGGCTTGTATTTTTAAAATTTTATCTCCGGAAGCTATTAGGTGCTTTAAGGTGTCTATTATAGGTAAACCTGCGCCTACATTGGTTTCAAATAAAAATGGAGCATTGTATTTTTGAGCTAAATATTTTAGTCTACTGTAATTTGTGTATACAGATGAACACGCAATTTTGTTGCAAGTAACAACAGAAATACTGTTGCTTAAATAATTTGCATATGTATTAGAAACTACCTCGCTAGCTGTATTGTCTACAAAAATACTATTTCTGTAATTTAAGCTATTTACTTTGCTAAAGAATTGTTCTTTATTTGCTTTTTCTCCTTTAGAAAGTAATGATTCCCAGTTTTTAAGAGATATTCCGTCTTCATCAAAAAACATTGTTCTAGAGTTTGATATTCCAATTACTCTAACATTAAGTTTGAGGTTTTCTTTTAAATACTTTTTTTGTTGTTTAATTTGGTG
Source organism: Cellulophaga sp. RHA_52 (assembly GCF_007827205.1). Classification (NCBI taxonomy): domain Bacteria; kingdom Pseudomonadati; phylum Bacteroidota; class Flavobacteriia; order Flavobacteriales; family Flavobacteriaceae; genus Cellulophaga; species Cellulophaga sp. RHA_52. Next base: position 3,404,638 of record NZ_VIRZ01000001.1, on the reverse strand, counting down.
AAGTAATTTGGATCCAACATTACCAACACCCATAATAAATAGGTTAAGTTGCTTAATGTTTTCTTCAAAGAATTTTTCATGAAGAGAGTTTAATGCTTTTTTTACATCAGCCTTGTCTATAACTGCAGATATATTACGCTCTGATGAACCTTGTGCTATAACTCTAATATTTACATTGTTTTTACCAAGTGTACTAAACATTTTGCCACTTAAACCTTGGTGATTTTTCATAGAGTCTCCTACCAAGGCAATAATGGCTAAATCATTTTCTACTAAAACAGGTTTAATTTTTTTTAATGAAATTTCATACTCAAATTCATTATTAATGGCTTCTTCTGCAAGAGCCACATCATTTGCATCTATAGCAACACAAATAGAATGTTCTGATGATGCCTGAGTTATAAGTACAATGCTTATTTGAGCTAAAGAAAGTACTTCAAAAAAACGTTTAGAGATACCAGGAATACCTACCATTCCTGATCCTTCTAGAGAAATAAGACTTATGTTTTCTATATGGCTAATACCGCGTACCGTTTTGCCGTTTTTATCTAAATTTTTAGTGATTGTAGTGCCAATAGCATCTGGGCTAAAAGTATTTTTAATGGCAATAGGAATCCCTTTACTTAATACAGGTTGTATTGTAGGGGGATAAAGAACCTTTGCACCAAAATGAGATAGTTCCATAGCTTCCTGGTAAGAGATGTTTTCTATAGCTTTAGCTTGTTTAACTAGTTTAGGGTTAGCAGTATACATACCACTTACGTCTGTCCAGATTTCTAAACTTTTTGCATCTACTGCAGCAGCAATAATTGCTGCTGTATAGTCAGATCCGCCACGCCCTAGTGTAGTAGAATCTCCTTTAATTGAAGAAGCTATAAAGCCACCAAGAACAGTAATTTGGTTGTTGTTATTGTTAAAGTAGTTTTGAATTAAACTGTTTGTTTCTTCAAAATTATAAATAGCAGCTTTACCGTAGTTTGTATTAGTTTTAAGTAGTTCTCTACTGTCTTTGTAGCTGGCGTTTAGGCCTTCCGCAATAAAGTATTCACTAATAATGTATGATGATAATAGCTCACCATAGCTTACAATTTTATCTGATAATTTAGGTGTTATTTCGCCAATAAAAAAAGCACCTTCTAAAAGTGTTTCTAAAATGTTTAATTCACTTTTAACCTTACTAAGTACTTTACTTTGGTTAGAAACTGGGATTAATTCTTTTATGGTAGAAATATGTCTTTCTTCAATTTTTAAAAATACATTTTTGTATTCTTCATTATGAGTAGAAGCTAATTCTGCTGCATTTAAAAGCAGGTCTGTTACGCCACCAAAGGCAGACACAACTACTGCAGTTTTATTTTTTGAGTTTTTAACTATATTTTTAACTAACTCTATGTTGTTGGCGTTGGCAACCGAAGTTCCGCCGAACTTTAATACTTTCATGGTAAAATAATTATAGATTTTTATAAGTTGTATTGATAAAACAATACGTATAACGGACGTGTATTATATAGCAGATTACCCCAAAGGGGTAATTGTTGTGTTTGTGATAACACAAGTAAAAATTGTAGTAGAAAATGTAGTTACGTTGTCCAAAATGTTTGTTTAAGCTTTGCTTATTAACAAGTCAAATGTAGTACTTTTGTATTTTTAAACAAATGATTTCTAAAACTTTTACCAATTTAATAGTAAAAGCTTAATATTTTTATAGAATGAAGATTTTTACAGGAGAACAGATATACCAAGCTGATAAATTTACAATTGAAAAACAGCAAATTACAAGTGATGAGCTAATGGAGCGTGTAGCAGTACAATTGTTTAATTGGTTGCATTTACGTTTGCAAGGCGCACAACCAAAAATACATTTGTTTTGTGGTATAGGAAATAATGGAGGAGATGGTTTAGCTGTAGCGAGACATTTACAAGAGCATGGCTATAATATAGAAGTGTATATTGTAAATTATAATGAAAAACGTACTGATGAGTTCTTAACAAATTTGAAAAGGCTAAAGGATAGAAATGTTTGGCCTAATTTTTTGTCTAAAGAAACTGAGTTACCGACTATTAGTAGAGAAGATATTGTTGTAGATGCAATTTTTGGTATAGGACTAAATAGAACTCCAGATGATTGGGTGGCTAGTTTAATGACGCACATAAACAACTCTGAAGCTTTTGTGTTAGCTGTAGATGTCCCGTCTGGGTTGTTTTTAGATAAAGTTGTAGAAAATCCTAATGCTATAATACACGCTAACCATATACTTACATTTCAGTCTCCTAAGTTGGCGTTCTTTTTACCACAAACAGGTATTTATTGTAACCAATGGGAAATAATTGATATTGGAATAGATGTAGAATTTTTAACTGTTACAGAAACCACATATACTTTAATTAGTAAAAATGAAGTTTTGCAGAGTTATATGCCCAGAGAAAAGTTTGCTCATAAAGGAACTTATGGTCATTCTTTAATAATAGGAGGAAGTTACGGTAAAATAGGGGCAACTATTTTAGCAGCTAAAGGAGCATTAAATTCTGGTAGTGGTTTAGTTTCTGCTTTTTTACCACAATGTGGATATATACCTATGCAGAGTGCTATGCCAGAGATTATGGTGCAAACAGATGTTAATGAAAATACTATAACAGATTTTCATTTTAATTTAGAACCTACCGTTATTGGTGTTGGACCTGGTTTAGGAAAAGCATCAGAAACAGTAGAAGCTTTTACAAAGTTTTTGCAAAATAATAAAATACCACTTGTAATAGATGCAGATGCGCTAAATATTATATCTGAAAATAAAGATTTGCTTAAGTTGATACCAGAAGATAGTGTGTTAACCCCACACCCTAAGGAGTTAGAACGTTTAATTGGTGTATGGGATAATGATTTTGATAAACTAGAAAAAGCTAAACTATTTTCATTAGAATTAAAATGTGTTTTGGTTATAAAAGGGGCGCATACAATAGTTTTGTATAAGGGTAAAGGTTTTATTAATACATCTGGCAATCCGGGTATGGCAACTGCTGGCAGTGGAGATGTTCTTACAGGGGTAATTACTGGTTTAATAGCACAAGGATATCCAAAAGTATTGGCGGCAATTTTTGGCGTTTATTTACACGGTAGTGCAGGGGATTTAGCTGTAGAAAAATTAGGCTATCAATCTTTAACGGCTTCTTCTATTGCAAACACTATTGGAGGGGCATTTATAGAGTTGTTTAAAAGGCCTGAAGTTCCTCAGCAACAAGAACAACAGCAGGCATAAAATATAATCTATTAAAGTGGCGCTTAAACTATTCTTTAGTTTTTGCTGCCGCTGCTGTAGATAATTTTCTCTTCACCCAAGTTAATGCGTTAGAATATTCTATAAAAAACTTCATTGGTTTTTTGTAGAACATTTTTTCAATTTTAAAGTTATGCATATCAATTTCTTTAACAGAAACAATTGCAAATGCTTTTAGGTTTTCTAAACCTCTAACAAAATTATATACAGTTGGGTCTATTGCATAAGAATTTTTACGCAAACTAATGTATCCAAAATCTTTATCTCTAAAGTGTATTTCTGAAATTCCTATAATTTGAAAAGCTTTTTCTAACGTTATGGTAGTTCCTTCATCAAAAGATGCTACCATATAGTTGTCATATATGTATATTTTGCCAGACTCTAATTGATATTCTTTAACAATTACAGCCTTTTTGGTTTGCCCCATCTTCATATTCTGTATGTAATAAAATAGTGTTCAGAAGCTAAATTAATTTTATGTTAAGATAATTTAAAAAAAACTAGATAAAAGGTTAATATATCCTTTAACAGTTGCTAATATGCTCTGTTGGCTTATATTTTCTTACGTTTAATACAATTTGTATAAAAAAAGGAGTCAATGAAAATTGACTCCTTTGTACTTATTAACTTACGTTTTTTTTAAGCTTCAGATGCTTTTCCTTCTTTCTTAATTTTTATGGTAAGTTCGTTTTTTTCATCATTTAAATCCATAAAAATACTGTCACCTTCTTCTAGCTTAGAGTTTACTATTTCTTCAGCTAAAGCATCTTCAATATACTTTTGAATTGCTCTTTTTAAAGGTCTTGCTCCATATTGTTTATCAAATCCTTTGTCTGCAATATAGTCTTTAGCTTTTTCTGATAATGTTAAGTTGTAACCTATATCTTTAATTCTTGCATAAAGTTTGCTTAACTCAATGTCAATAATTTTATGGATATCTGCTCTTTCTAATGGGTTAAATACTATTACGTCATCAATTCTGTTTAAAAACTCAGGAGCAAATGCTTTTTTAAGTGCATTTTCAATAACACTTTTCTGGTGTTCGTCTGCTTGTGCTTTTTTTGCAGAAGTTCCAAAACCAACACCTTGTCCAAAATCTTTTAATTGACGTGCACCAATATTAGATGTCATTATAATAATAGTGTTTCTAAAGTCTATTTTACGACCTAAACTATCTGTTAAAAAGCCATCATCTAACACCTGAAGCATCATATTAAACACATCTGGATGTGCTTTTTCTACCTCGTCTAATAAAACAACAGAATAAGGTTTTCTGCGTACTTTTTCAGTTAATTGTCCGCCTTCTTCATAACCAACGTATCCTGGAGGCGCACCAACTAATCTAGAGATTGCAAATTTCTCCATATACTCACTCATATCAATACGTATAAGTGCATCTTCAGAGTCAAATAATTCTTTAGCAAGTACTTTTGCTAATTGTGTTTTACCAACACCGGTTTGACCTAAAAATATAAACGACCCAATTGGCTTGTTAGGATCTTTAAGTCCGGCTCTGTTACGTTGTATGGCTTTAGATACCTTTGCAACAGCATCATCTTGACCAATTACGTTGCCTTTAATTAAGCTTGGTAATTCTGCTAATTTATTAATTTCAGTTTGCGCAATTCTGTTTACAGGAATACCACTCATCATAGAAACTACATCTGCTACATTTTCTTCTGTAACTGTTTCTCTATGTAATTTACTTTCTTCTTCCCATTTTTCTTGAGCAAGAGCTAAATCTTTTTCAATTCTTTTTTCATCATCTCTAAGCTTAGCAGCCTCTTCATACCGTTGTTTTTTAACAACGGTATTTTTTAGTTCTCTAACATCTTCTAGTTGTTTTTCTAACTCTAAAATTTGTTTAGGTACATCCATATTAACTATGTGTACTCTAGAGCCAGCTTCATCTAGCGCGTCAATAGCCTTGTCTGGTAAAAAACGATCTGTCATATAACGGTTCGTTAATTTTACACAAGCAACTAAAGCTTCATCTGTATAATTTACATTGTGGTGTTCCTCATACTTGCCCTTAATGTTTTGTAAAATTTCTATTGTTTCGTCTACAGAAGTAGGCTCTACAATTACTTTTTGAAAACGACGTTCTAAAGCACCATCTTTTTCTATATACTGTCTGTATTCATCTAATGTTGTGGCACCAATACATTGTATTTCTCCACGGGCTAATGCAGGTTTAAACATATTAGAAGCATCTAAGCTTCCTGTAGCACCACCAGCACCAACAATAGTATGTATTTCGTCAATAAAAAGAATAATATCATCATTCTTTTCTAGCTCATTCATAACAGCTTTCATACGTTCTTCAAACTGTCCACGATATTTTGTGCCAGCAACTAAAGAGGCTAAATCTAGTGTAACAACGCGTTTGTTGTATAAAATTCTAGAAACCTTTTTGTTAATGATACGTAATGCTAAACCTTCTGCAATGGCGCTTTTACCCACACCAGGTTCACCAATTAAAAGTGGGTTATTTTTTTTACGACGAGATAATATTTGAGATACACGCTCTATTTCTTTTTCTCTACCAACAACAGGGTCTAATTTGTTTTCCTCTGCCATTTTGGTTAAGTCTCTACCAAAATTGTCTAAAACTGGTGTTTTAGATTTTTTGTTAGATTTTGGTCCAGCTGTAGCACCTCCACCAAAGTTTTCTTTTTCATCATTATCACTATCTGCATCACCAGGGAAAGACTCTGCTCTTGGAGAATCTATATAGTCTTCATCTTTAGTAATAATGGTTTTAAATTCACTTTTTACATTATCGTAATCTACTTTTAGTTTGTGTAAAAGCTTAGTAGTAGGGTCGTTTTCGTTTCTCAAAATACATAGTAATAAATGCGCTGTATTAATAGAAGAGCTTTGAAAAAGTTTAGCTTCTAAAAATGTTGTTTTTAATGCGCGTTCTGCTTGCCTTGTTAAGTGCAAGTTTTTTTTATCTTTTTGCAAATTGTCAGAGCTAGGATTTGCTGGGCTAAGTATTTCCACCTTGCGTCGCAAATGATCTAAATCTACCTCTAATGCATCTAATATATTAATTGCTTTTCCGTTTCCGTCTCGTAATAAGCCAAGCATTAAGTGCTCGGTACCAATAAAATCGTGTCCAAGTCTTAATGCCTCCTCCTTGCTGTACGCAATTACATCTTTTACTCTAGGTGAAAAATTGTCATCCATAAATTAATCCTTAATCAATTATAAAAGTAATAAATCTATTTTTATATAAGGCAAATACTGTTCCTATATTCGTTAAAGTTTGATTATTTGTCGAAAAAAACAGCTTTGGCTGTCATAATTTAAATAATTATTAACCATTTGCCTATTAAAAAGTGTTAATAAATATTGTATTAAAGTAACTAAATATTGCTTTTCTCGTGATGATTTTATGTATATTGGCATCAATTTTTAATCAAATTAGTATATAAGATTTTAATATGGCAGAAGGGGAAAAAATTATTCCAATAAACATAGAAGACGAAATGAAATCTGCCTACATTGATTATTCAATGTCGGTTATTGTATCACGTGCCTTACCAGATGTAAGAGATGGTTTAAAGCCGGTACACAGAAGGGTTTTATACGGTATGCATGAGTTGGGTGTTCGTTCCAATAGCGCACATAAAAAATCTGCCCGTATTGTGGGTGAGGTTTTAGGTAAGTATCACCCTCACGGAGATACTTCTGTTTATGATTCTATGGTACGTATGGCTCAAGAGTGGAGTTTACGTTATATGCTTGTAGATGGCCAGGGTAACTTTGGTTCTATAGATGGTGATAGCCCTGCAGCAATGCGTTATACAGAAGCACGTATGCGTAAAATTGCCGATGACATGTTGGCAGATATAGAAAAAGACACTGTAGATCACCAATTAAACTTTGACGATTCTTTAAAAGAACCAACAGTTTTACCTGCAAGAATTCCTAACTTATTAGTAAACGGAGCTTCTGGTATTGCAGTTGGTATGGCAACAAATATGCCACCACACAATTTATCTGAAGTTGTAGATGGTACTGTTGCATACATAGATAATAAAGATATAGAAATAGATGAGTTAATAACACATATAAAGGCTCCAGATTTTCCAACAGGAGGTATTATATATGGTTATGACGGCGTTAGAGAAGCTTTTAAAACAGGTAGAGGTAGAGTTGTAATGCGTGCAAAAGCTACTTTTGAAGAAGTTCAGGGTAGAGAATCTATTGTGGTTACAGAGATACCTTACCAGGTTAATAAGGCTGATATGATTAAGAAAACAGCCGATCTTATTAACGATAAAAAAATTGAAGGGATTTCTACTATTAGAGATGAGTCTGATAGAAATGGTATGCGTATTGTATACATTTTAAAAAGAGATGCTATACCTAATATTGTATTAAATACATTATTTAAATATACAGCACTACAAACTTCCTTTAGTGTAAACAATATTGCCTTAGTAAACGGAAGACCACAGTTACTTAATGTTAAAGAAATGATTCACTATTTTGTGGAACACAGACATGAAGTAGTTGTACGTAGAACTAAGTTTGAACTTAAAAAGGCAGAAGATAGAGCTCACATATTAGAGGGTTTAATTATTGCATCTGATAATATAGATGAAGTAATTGCCATAATTAGAGGTTCTTCTAACGCAGATGAAGCAAGAGAGAACTTAATTAAAAGGTTTGAGCTGTCTGAAATACAAGCTAAAGCAATTGTAGAAATGCGTTTGCGCCAATTAACAGGTCTGGAACAAGACAAGTTAAGAGCAGAGTATGATGAGATTATAAAAACCATTGCAGACTTAAAAGATATTCTTGCTAATGAAGAACGCAGAATGCAAATTATTAAGGATGAACTTTTAGAAGTTAAAGAGAAATACGGAGACGAAAGAAGATCTGAAATTAATTTTGCAGGAGGTGATTTAAGTATTGAAGATATGATACCTGATGAGCAAGTGGTGATAACCATATCTCATGCAGGATATATTAAACGTACTCCTTTATCTGAATACAAAACACAAAATAGAGGTGGAGTTGGGCAAAAAGCATCATCAACAAGAAATGAAGACTTTTTAGAACACTTATTTGTAGGGACTAACCACCAATATATGTTGTTCTTTACACAAAAAGGTAAATGTTTCTGGATGCGTGTTTATGAAATACCAGAAGGTAGTAAAACATCTAAAGGTAGAGCAATACAAAATCTAATTAATATAGAGCAAGATGATAAAGTAATGGCATTTATATGTACTCAAGATCTTAAAGATGAAGAGTACGTTAACAGTCACTACGTTATTATGGCAACCAAAAAAGGTACTGTTAAAAAGACCTCTTTAGAGCAATACTCAAGACCTCGTTTAAATGGTATTAATGCCATAGGTATAAAAGAAGGAGATGAGTTGCTAGAAGCTAAACTAACAACAGGTACTAGTCAAATATTTTTAGGATTAAAATCTGGTAAAGCCATTAGGTTTGAAGAAAGTAAAACAAGACCAATGGGTAGAAATGCCTCTGGTGTTAGAGGTATTACATTAGCAGATGATAATGATGAAGTTGTGGGTATGATATCTGTACACAACTTTGATGATGATATTTTAGTAGTTTCTGAAAAAGGATACGGTAAACGTTCTAGTTTAGAAGATTATAGAATTACTAATAGAGGCGGTAAAGGTGTTAAAACCATTAGCGTTACAGATAAAACAGGTGGTTTAGTAGCTATTAAAAATGTTACCGATTCTGATGATTTAATGATTATTAATAAATCTGGTATTGCAATACGTATGGGCGTAGAAGATTTACGTGTAATGGGTAGAGCAACACAGGGTGTTAGGTTAATAAACATTAAAGGAAAAGATTCTATTGCAGCAGTTGCAAAAGTTATGAAAGACGAAGACGCTGTAGATGAAGAAGGTTTAGAGGGAGAAGCTCCTGATACTGCAGAAGGTGATGCTTCTACAGAAGATGGCACGGCTCTTGATAATGATACAACGGAATCAACTGAAGAATAAATTTTTTACACTAATTATTTAATAGAAATTGAAATGAAAACTAAATTTTTAATATTAACAGCAGCAATGTCTTTTTCTGCAATGTCTTTTGCTCAAAAGAACGAAGTTAAAGCTGCTGATAAAGCATTAAAATCTGATAATGCAGCAGAAGCTAAAGCTGCTTTAGAAAAAGCAGAACCGTTATTAGGATCTGCAGACGCAAAAACAAAAGCGTTATACTACCTAGTTAAAGGTAAAACATACTCTAAATTAGCTAAATCTGGAGAAGAAGGTGCTTTTAAAAAATCTATAGCAGCTTTTAAAGATTTAATTGCTTACGAAGAAGAAGTAGGTAAAAAGAAATACACAGTAGAAGCTAAACAAGCAATGACTGGTATGACAGGAGATATTGTTAATGCAGCAATTAAAGATAACAACGAAAAAAAGTTTGATGCTGGTGCAGACAAATTATACCTAGCTTATAACTTAAGTAAAAAAGATACTGTTTACTTATTTTACGCCGCAAACAGTGCTGTAAATGCGCAGAATATGGAAAAAGCTCTTAAATATTACAATGAGCTAAAAGACATAAACTATGACGGTAGTGAAGTTAAGTACTCTGCAGTAAATATTGCAACAGGAGAAAGAGAAGAAATGGCTAAATCTCAAAGAGATTTAATGGTTAAGTCTAAGCAATACAAAGACCCTAAAGAGGAAAAGTCTCCATCTAGAAAAGCAGAGATAGTTAAAAATATTGCACTTATTTACACTCAATTAGGAGAAGATGAAAAAGCATTAGAAGCTTATAAAGATGCAAGAGCTAATAATCCTGGTGATGTAAACTTAATTTTAAACGAAGCTAACCTACAATATAAATTAGGTAACAAAGACAAGTTTAAAGAGTTAATGGCAGAAGCTACAAGAGTAGACCCTAACAATCCAGATTTATTTTACAACATTGGTGTAATAAATATGGAGCAAGAAAACATAGAAGAGGCAAGAGCTGCTTATGAAAAAGCAATTGAGCTTAACCCAGGTTATGTTAACGCACAATTAAACTTATCTACTACCTATGTTAACGAAGGTAACGGATTAATTGATGCTATGAATGCATTAGGTAGTTCTAGAGCAGATATAGCTAAGTATGATGAGTTAAAAGCTAAAAAAGATGGTTTGTTTAGAGAAGGAGCACAAATTTTAGAAGATGCTTTAAAACAAACTCCAGGTAACCAAGCGTTGTTATCACAGTTAAAAAACATTTACGGTGCATTAGGTGATACAGAAAACTTTATGCGTCTTAAAAAGTTATTAGGAGAATAATCTTTTTAATAACACAACATAAATAAAAAAGCCTTCAGAAATGAAGGCTTTTTTTATGCATTAAAGTAAACTAACTTTAGTTTAAATTATTTTTTTAATAACACGTAATTGGTGCGTATATTTTTTTAGTTCGGCATTAAAAATTCCTGTGTGGTCTATACGATCTATACGTACTTTACCGTGGCAGTGAATAATGTAGTTGTCTTGCATAATAATACCTACATGATCTATAATACCTTCTTTATTGTCAAAAAAGGCTAAGTCACCAGGTTCACTTTCTTCAATAAAACTTAAAGGTTCTCCTTGTGTAGATTGTTCTTGCGCTGTACGCAATAACTTGTATCCATTTATTTTATAAACCATTTGTGTTAAGCCAGAACTATCTGTGCCAAAAGGAGTTTTTCCTCCGGCTAAATAAGGACTATTTAAATACAATAATGCGGTATTTACAAGTTTACTTTTACTTTGTATGCCTTGTATATAATTACCCTCAAAAGAATGATTTAATATAGGTATGCCATTTAAAACAGAACCTACAATAACTGGCATTAAATCGTTTTCTGATGCAGATATAAATGCTACTAAGTCAGAGCTTAGTGCTATATCTGTAGTAGCGTCTAGGGCATCATAATCATCTTCATCAATAAAGCTAAATTGATTGTTACTAACCCAAGCCTCTACACCATCAAAAGCAATTCTTATTCTACTCCAAAATTTACGATGCTCCAGAACCTTAAAATGGTCGCCATATAAAAGCTGAGCAACCATTTCTGAATTTTCTTCTGGAGTAAACCTTACAGGAACTATACTAAGATTACAAATACCGTATTGCATACAAATTGTTCTATTCCGCTATATTACGCTTTTTCTAAAACAATTGCAGAGGCACCACCACCACCATTACAAATAGCAGCTGCTCCAATTTTTCCGTTATTTTGTTCTAAAACACTAAGTAAAGTAATTACAATTCTAGCTCCAGAGCATCCTAACGGATGTCCTAAAGATACAGCTCCACCATTAACATTTACGTTGGAGTCATTTAAACCTAATATTTTCATATTGGCTAGGCCAACAACAGAAAATGCTTCGTTAAATTCAAAATAATCTACGTCTCCTATTTCTATACCTGCTTTTCCTAAAGCTTTTGGTAACGCTTTAGATGGTGCTGTTGTAAACCATTCTGGTTCGTGTGCAGCATCTGCATAACTTTTTATTTTAGCTAAAGGTGTTAGATTTAATTCTTTTGCTTTATCTGCACTCATAAGTACAAGAGCAGCAGCACCATCATTTATGGTAGATGCGTTAGCAGCAGTTACAGTACCTTCTTTTGTAAAAGCAGGTCTTAATGCTGGTATTTTTTCTAGTTTAACGTTTTTAAATTCTTCATCTTCAGAAACAACAACTGGCTCACCTCTTCTTTGTAGTACTTCTACAGGTACAACTTCATTATTAAATTTCCCTTGTTCCCAAGCAGCTGCAGATCTTTTGTAAGACTGTATTGCAAAATTGTCTTGGTCTTCTCTACTAAATTCATATTCTGTAGCACATGCATCTGCACAAACGCCCATAGCGTTTTGGTCATAAGCATCTACTAAACCATCTTTTTGTAAACCATCTACTAATGATGTTGGTCCAAATTTTTGTCCGTTTCTTAAATGTACGTAGTGTGGCACCATACTCATATTTTCCATACCACCCGCAACAACAATATCATTATCACCTAAAGCAATAGATTGCGCAGCTTGCATTATAGTTTTCATTCCAGAAGCACAAACTTTGTTTACTGTTGTGCAAGGAACTGTGTTTGGTATGCCAGCGTATATAGCCGCTTGCCTTGCAGGAGCTTGCCCTACACCAGCTTGTACTACATTACCCATTAAAACTTCTTGAACCTGAGATGGCTCTAGTTTTATTTTATCTAATGCGCCTTTTATAGCAATTGCACCTAATTTAGGGGCTGCAACACTAGATAATGATCCTAAAAAACTCCCTATTGGAGTTCTTGCCATAGAAACTATAACAACATCTTTCATAAATTCTAAATTTTAGTGTTGCAAAATTAATAAATTAATGCACATAGAGTAGGGTTCTTTTGTCAAAACCATTTTTTAAGCGCATAATTTTCTATTTTTGGAAAAAGTTACTTTTAACTACAAAATCTATCTTGGAGAAAATTTATAAAAATCAATCGTTACTATACAAGTGCTTTCTATACGTAGGTACCATATTTTTAATTGTATTTTTCTTTCCTAAAGGGGGAAAGTTTAAGTATGAGTTTCAAAAAGGAAAGCCATGGCAGTATGAAAATTTGTATGCACCTTTTGATTTTTCAATACAAAAAGATGTAGTAGAAATAGAAAAAGAAAAACAAGTAGTTAAAAATAACCATTTAGATTACTATACTTATAACCAAGACATAGTAGCATCGGTTACCAAAAATTACAATGCTAATTTTAGCAAAGTATTTAATAGTTTAGATCTTAATTCAGAAGAAAAAAGATATTTAAAGTCTGTAGGAGAAGAGATAATAAATACACTTTATTTAAATGGTGTTATAAAGAAAAATAAGGTTGCTGCTAAAACTCAAAAGTTTTTTTTATTACGTAATAATGAAGCAAAAGAACTAAGCTTTAAAGATGTTACAAGCATACAAAGTATAGATAAAGTAATAAACTCGGTTTTACGTAAAAAGCAACTAACAACATATAATTCACAATTTAAAAAGCTATTTTTTAACATAGTAAAACCCAATGTTTTTTATAACGATAATATTTCTAAAAAAACATTGAATGAGGAGTTAGCCAAAATTTCTGTTACTCGTGGTACTATTGATGAAGGCAAGCTAATTATAGTTAAAGGAGAAGTAGTAGAGGCAGATAATTATAAAATATTAAACTCTTTAAAACAAGAGTATGAGTCTGAGCTTTGGACCGATAATAATTATTACATAATTGTATCTGGTTACACAATTTTGGTGGCTCTTGTATTGCTAATGTTGCTTTTGTTTTTAAAAAAATATAGGGCTTCAGTATTTAAAAATAATACTAAGGTTACTTTTATCTTTTTTAATATTTTACTAATGGTTTTTGTAACCACAATGGTTATAAAGTATAATGAGGCATACGTTTATGTAGTACCATTATGTATTTTACCTTTAATATTAAAAACATTTTTTGATGCCCGTTTAGGACTTTTTGTGCATGTACTTACATTGTTAATTTTAGGGTTTGTTGTGCCTAATAGTTTTGAGTATATTTTTCTTCAGATAATGGCGGGTATAGTTACTATTTTAACGGTATCTCAATTGTATAAAAGAGCTAATTTATTTATATCTGTAGGTCAAATTACTTTAATATATATAATAGGTTATTTTGCTTTTCATATTATACATGAGGGTAATTTAAATAATATGTATGCAATTACGTTTGGTGTATTTTTATTAAACGGAATGATTACTCTTTTTGTACAACCGCTTATTTATATTTACGAAAAGATTTTTGGATTAGTGTCAGACGTATCATTGTTAGAATTGTCAGATACTAACTCTAAACTTTTAAAAGAACTGTCTAACAAGGCTCCAGGTACATTTCATCATTCTTTACAAGTAGCAAATTTGGCAGAAGCAGCAGCGCAGGAAATTGGTGCAAATGCTATGCTGGTAAGGGTAGGAGCATTGTATCATGATATTGGTAAAATGAATAATCCAACTTATTTTACAGAAAACCAGGTAACTAATGTAAATCCGCATAATGAGCATACGCCTATAGAGAGTGCTAAAATTATAATTAACCATGTTTTAGACGGAATAGAAATTGCACGTAAAAACAATTTGCCAGACCGTGTTATAGATTTTATTAGAGTGCACCACGGAACCTCTAAAGTGTATTACTTTTTTAAAAAACAGTCAGAGATTGATGAAGATGTAAACGAAGACGACTTTAAATATCCTGGGCCATTACCTTTTTCTAAGGAAACTGCAATTTTAATGATGGCAGATGCGGTAGAAGCAGCTTCAAAAAGTTTAAAAAATCCTACTTTTTTAATGATTGATGAGTTTGTAGATAAAATTATAGATGGACAGATGAGAGCCAATCAATTTTCTAATGCAAATATTACATTTAAAGAAATTGTAGAAATAAAAAAGGTGTTAAAATTAAAGTTAACCAATATTTATCATCTTAGAATTGAATATCCAGAATAAAAAATTCTAACTAAACACAAATATTTATAAACCATTATAGTATGAAAACATATGTTGTTTCAGTAAATGATGAAGAAATAACAGTAAATAGCAAAGAGGTTTCTAAGCTAAATATTGTTAAAGATTCAGATGAAGAATACCATATTTTAGAAGACAATAAAAAGTACAATGCTAAATTAATTAGCGCAAATTTTTTAGAAAAAACCTTAAAAGTTGAGGTTAATGGTAATAGTTATACAATTGCCATTGCAGATGAGTACGACCAGATGGTTAAAAAAATGGGCTTACTTGCTGTAAATACAAAAAAAGAGAAAAATATAAATGCTCCTATGCCAGGGCTTATTTTAGATATTTTGGTAACAGAAGGCCAAGAAGTTAAAGAAGGAGAGCAAGTTTTGGTTTTATCTGCTATGAAAATGGAAAATATTATTACGGCACCTAGTGATGGTGTGGTTAGTGTAGTAAATGTTGCTAAGGATGATGCTGTGGAAAAAGGACAATTATTAATAGAAATAGCATAAATATGAAAAAAATATTAGTTGCTAACAGAGGAGAAATTGCATTACGTGTTATGCGTTCTGCAAAAAAAATGGGAATTAAAACTGTAGCAGTTTTTTCTGAGGTAGATAGAGAAGCACCACACGTAAAATATGCAGATGAAGCTATTTGTTTAGGTGCTGCACCATCATCAGAGTCTTACTTGGTAATGGATAAAGTTATACAGGCGGCAAAAGATACTGCCGCAGATGGTATACACCCAGGTTACGGCTTTTTAAGTGAAAATGCAGAATTTGCAAAAAAAGTTACCAATGCAGGAATAACATTTATAGGTCCCAAACCCCACGCAATAGAAGTAATGGGTAATAAACTAGCAGCAAAAGAAGCTGTTAAAGATTATAATATACCTATGGTACCTGGTATTGAAGAAGCTATTACAGATGTAGATTTAGCAACTAAAATAGCTAAAGAAATAGGTTTCCCTATTTTAATTAAAGCAGCAGCTGGTGGTGGCGGAAAAGGAATGCGTGTTGTAGAAAATATAGAAGAACTAGCAGACCAAATGAAACGTGCAATTAGTGAGGCAGAATCTGCGTTTGGAGATGGTTCTGTTTTTATAGAAAAGTACGTAGCATCACCAAGGCATATAGAAATTCAGGTTTTAGCAGATAATCACGGTAATGTAGTGCACTTATTTGAACGCGAATGTAGCATACAACGTAGACATCAAAAAGTTGTAGAAGAAGCACCATCTGTTGTATTAACACCTGCCATTAGAGAGGCTATGGGAGATGCAGCAATTAAAGTAGCAAAAGCCTGTGACTATGTTGGTGTTGGTACAGTAGAATTTTTATTAGATGCTGATAAAAATTTCTATTTTTTAGAAATGAATACACGTTTGCAAGTAGAACACCCAGTTACAGAACTAATTACAGGTGTAGACTTGGTAGAGCAACAAATTAAAGTTGCTAGAAATGAAACGCTACAAATTACTCAAAACGATTTAAAAATTAAAGGTCACGCTGTAGAAGTTAGGGTGTATGCAGAAGATCCCTTGGATAACTTTATGCCTAGTATTGGTACGTTATCAACCTATAAAAGACCAAGAGGTAAAGGTATACGCTTAGATGATGGTTTTGAAGAAGGTATGGAAATACCAATTTATTACGATCCTATGTTATCTAAATTGATAACCTACGGAGATACCAGAGAAGAAGCAATACAATTAATGCTTTCTGCTATTGAAAATTATAAAATTGAAGGAGCATCTACAACCTTGTCTTTTGGTAAGTTTGTTTGTGAGCATCCTGCATTTTTATCTGGAGATTTTGATACACATTTTGTTAAAAAATACTATTCTGCAGATAAGTTAATAGCTGCTCGTTTACCAGAACATAAAGTGGCGGCCTTATTTGGTATGCACTTGTTTAATGAGTACACTAAAGTTGTAAAAACGCCAGAACAACAAACTTCCAATTGGAGAACTAACAGAAATACAAAGTAAAATGGGAGAGCAAAGCAAAGAAAATATATTACAGTCTAAAATAGATTTAGCTAAATTAGGCGGTGGCAAAACACGTATAGAAAAACAACACGCTAAAGGTAAATTAACTGCCCGTGAGCGTATTCATTTTTTGTTAGACGAAGGTTCTTTTGAAGAAATGGGTATTTTAGTAACCCACAGAACGTCTGATTTTGGTATGGACAAACAACAATTTTATGGAGATGGTGTTGTAACTGGTTACGGAACAATAAATGGTAGACAGGTTTGTGTTTTTGCACAAGATTTTACTGTTTTTGGCGGTGCATTATCTGAGACTCACGCAGAAAAAATATGTAAAATTATGGATATGGCTATGAAAATAGGTGTGCCTGTAATTGGATTAAATGATAGTGGAGGAGCAAGAATACAAGAAGGTGTACGCTCTTTAGGTGGTTATGCAGATATTTTTCATAGAAATGTAATGTCTTCAGGTGTTATTCCTCAAATTTCGGCAATAATGGGGCCTTGTGCAGGTGGTGCTGTTTACTCGCCAGCTATGACAGATTTTACACTTATGGTAGAAAACTCTAGCTATATGTTTGTAACTGGGCCAAATGTTGTAAAAACAGTGACTAATGAAGAGGTAACCTCAGAGGAATTAGGAGGCGCAAAAACTCACGCTACAAAATCTGGTGTAACACACGTTACTGCTGCCAATGATATAGAATGTATTAGCCAAATTAAGCAAATGATTAGCTATATGCCTCAAAACTGTGAGGATAAACCAGCTAAGCTTCCTTATACTTTGGGTGATGAAATTAGAGAAGAATTAGAAACTATGGTTCCAGCAAATGCAAATCAGCCTTATGATATGCGTACCGTTATAAACGGAATTATAGATAAAGAATCTTTTTTTGAAATTCATAAAGATTACGCAGATAATTTAGTTGTTGGTTTTGCACGCTTAGCAGGTAGGAGTATAGGTATTGTAGCTAACCAGCCAATGAGTTTGGCTGGAGTATTAGATGTAGAAAGCTCTAAAAAAGGAGCTCGTTTTACACGTTTTTGTGATTGTTTTAATATTCCGCTAGTTGTACTAGTAGACGTACCAGGATTTTTACCAGGTACGGACCAAGAATGGAATGGTATTATTACTAACGGAGCTAAATTATTATATGCATTAAGTGAAGCAACAGTGCCAAAAGTAACTGTTATTACACGTAAAGCTTATGGTGGGGCATATGATGTTATGAACTCTAAACATATAGGTGCGGATATGAACTATGCTTGGCCTGGAGCAGAAATAGCAGTAATGGGAGCTAAAGGAGCTAGTGAAATTATTTTTAGGAAAGAAATACAAGCTGCAGACGACCCAGTAGCTAAACTTGCAGAAAAAGAGCAAGAGTATGCAGATACTTTTGCAAACCCATATAGTGCAGCCCAAAGAGGATTTATAGACGAGGTTATTTTGCCAAAAGATACTCGTAAAAAACTTATAAAAGCTATGGCTATGTTAGAGGATAAGGTTGTAAACGTACCTAAACGTAAGCACGGTAATATTCCGTTATAAGTATATTTAAAAAAGTAAAATCGCCAATTTTAATTAAAATTGGCGATTTTTTAATGCGTGTTATTTTTATTATTTAGCAGTCAAAATATGGTATTCCCAAGGTGCTAATGTTAAGCTTTTTTCTTCATTAATGTTAAAATCAGTACTAGAAATATAATCTGTAAAGTCTCCTGTAATACTAACAGTAACGTTTTGTTCTTTATCAGTTAAGTTAGCTATAAAATATACTGTTTCACTATTTTTTTCTCTTTTAAAAGCTAAAACAGCTTCATTTTTAGAGGTTTGTATTCTAGTGTAATTTGCAGCTTTTTTACCACCATTTAAAGCTGAATTGCTATTTTTTAGGTCACCTAATTTTTCTAATAAGGCAAAATATTCACCTTTAGTTTTAGGTATGGTATCTTTTTCAAAAAAACGTAATCTGTGTGCCATATCATATTCCTGTCCAGAATATATTAATGGCATTCCTGGCATAAGGTATGTTAATGCAGTAAATACTTCTTTGTTGTTTGGCATTCTTTCTAATAAAGTACCATTCCAAGAGTTTTCGTCATGGTTTGTAACAAAGTTCATATTAATGTCATCTGCTTCTAAAATAGTATCTAGTTTTACCATATAGTCATCAAACTTAGTAACGTTGGCTTCACCTTTAGCTATTTCATTAAAAATATGATGAACCTCCCAGCCGTATTGCATGTCAAAACCATTTTGTAGCAAATCTGGTTGTTCTGCTTCCGCTAGCATAAAAACAGGTTTTACAGTTTTCATTTCTTTTATAGCGGTATTAAAAAAGTCTACAGGTACTTTGTGTGCAACATCCATTCTAAAGCCGTCTATATCTGCTTTTTCTACCCAAAATTTCATATCACTAATCATTTCCTTACGCATTTCTTCATTGTCGTAATTTAAATCAGCAACGTCTGTCCATCCCCATGATTCTCCTGTTTCTGGGTTTATTGGATCTATAATTTCTCCTTGTTCATTTTGAGTGTAATATTCTGGATGGTCTGTAATCCAAGGATGATCCCAACCTGTATGGTTTGGTACCCAATCTACAATAACTAAAATACCATTGTCATGTGCAGTGGTTACCATATTTTTAAAGTCATCAAACGTTCCAAACTCAGGGTTTATAGCTTTATAGTCAGATACTGAGTAGTAGCTACCTAAGTATTTTTTACGCTCTTCTTCGTCTTTAATATCGCTAGTAAACTGTCCGTCTGTAGCTTTACGTTTAATTTTAGATATAGGATTAATTGGCATTACCCAAATAACTTTAACTCCAAGTTTTTTAAGTACAGGAATGTCTTTTGTAAAAGCATTAAACGTACCTTCTGGTGAGTATTGGCGAATGTTGGCTTCGTAAATAACACCATCTTCCATAACTTCTGTTACAGCAATTGGTTCTTTTTCTACAATTACATTGTTTTCTTCTTTTTTAACTTTTTCCTTGCAGGATATTACTACTGCAAATAAGGATAAAATTGTAATTATTTTTTTCATTTTTAATTGTTTTTAAGTAAAAAAGTTAGTGGTATTTTTATGCGTTTTTGCCAAGAGTTTTCACTATGGTTTTCGCCTTCAAATTTTAGATTTTTATAATTTTTTTGTGTGTAGCCATTTTTTAAATAAATGCTATCTACAGTGTTTGCATATTTTAGGTAGTAAGCATCTAGAGTTTCTGTGCCATAGTCAAAATACAATTTATGTGTTTTAGAGTCTGGTATATTAGATGCTGCATACTTAAAAATTAAATTAGGTAGCACATTATTGTCCATAGGCTTAAAGCCTAGCCAATGCGTAGATAAACAAGCAGCTCCGCCAAATATATTTGGATATTCTGATATGGCATACATAGACATTAAACCTCCCATACTAGATCCCATAACAAATGTATTTTTGGTATCTTTTTTTACAGAGAATGATGTGTCTATTATTGGTTTTAGCTCGGTAACTATAAATTTTAAATACTGGTCTCCAGTAAGCTTGTCAATATCAAAATTATCGTTTTTAAAATCTTGTACTAATGATTTGTTTATGGCGCTTACGTTGTTTGTTATTGCTTTTTTTGGAAACAAATCTTGCCATCTTAATTCCGCTATATTATGTACAGCAACAACTATAAATTTTTTAATGTTTTTATCATTATTTAATTTAGCAGCTACTTCGTCTACTTTCCATTCTTGTTTATTCCATGTTGTGGTACTGTCAAACAACATTTGGCCATCATGCATATAAATAACAGCATATTCCTCTTTGGTAGTATAATTATTAGGTAGCCAAACATCTACTGGTCTAGGTGTTATGTATTTAGACGCTATATTATTTAGCCTTACCAGTTTTCCACTAGCTAAATTTATTTGTTCTACTTCAGCAAATGGTAAATTAGTTTTTACTTCTTCAGTTTTTTGTTTGTTTGTACAAGAAAGTAAGCAGCCTAGTATAAAAATATATAATATTAGTTTCATTATTTTTTTAGCTTATAGGTAGTTAGTATGTAACATCCTTTTTTAGGAAGTGTTATATTATTGTCCCAAACTAAAGTTTCGCCAGTAAAAATATTGGTTACTTTTTTACCATCTAAACCAACCTCTTTAAACCTAGAAAGATC
Source organism: Cellulophaga sp. RHA_52 (assembly GCF_007827205.1). Classification (NCBI taxonomy): domain Bacteria; kingdom Pseudomonadati; phylum Bacteroidota; class Flavobacteriia; order Flavobacteriales; family Flavobacteriaceae; genus Cellulophaga; species Cellulophaga sp. RHA_52. The sequence continues at coordinate 3,383,699 of NZ_VIRZ01000001.1, read as the reverse complement.
TAATTGGTATGGATCTTCATTTTTATTTAAAATGATGGTAACTATTTCATTATTTAAAATTCTAAATAACACATAAATACCATTTTGAGGTGCAAAATGTATGGTTTTTCCTTTGTGTATGGCTTTGCTTTGTTTTCTGAAATTTAGCAGGTTACTCATAAAACGCTGCATTTCTTTTTGATTATTAGTTAAGCCTTTACCGGTAAATGCATTTGTTGTATCTGTATCCCATCCGCCAGGAAAATCTGTTCGTATTAATCCATGATCTCCTGGTTTAGCAGTGTTCTGTATTAATATTTCTGTACCGTAATAAAACTGAGGAATACGTGGTAGCAATGCTAAATAAGCAACAGCCATTTTTGTGTTTTCTACATTTTCATTAAGTTGAGTATAAACGCGGTCCATATCATGGTTGTCTAAAAAAGCCATAATATCTATAGGAGACTGATATGCAAAATCATTAGCTAATCCTTCATATGTTTTTATAAATCCTGTTCCCCAAGTTTCATCTTCGTTTAAAGCGTCTATAATATTTTTTTGCATAGCAAAATCCATTGTAGAGGTTAAGTTAGACTCATAACCATCTTTATTAGGATTATTTTTTTGCCAATATGCAATTAATAAAGGATTGTAACTCCATTCTTCTCCTACTATTGAAAAATTTGGATATTCATCCATAATAGTTCCAGCCCAATTAGCCATAAAGTCTTTATCTGGGTAAGGATATGTATCTTGACGAATACCTCCTAACTCTAAAGTCTCTATCCACCAAATACTATTTTGAATAATATAAGTTGCTAAAAAAGGATTACGTTGGTTAAGATCTGGCATATGATTACCAAACCAACCGTCTGTCATTTCTTTTTTATCTGCTTTAGAGGCATATATGTCTTGGTTACTTGTTCTTTTGTGGTTTGCTATAGTTACAGGTTTATTATTTATAAATTTGTCTTGATAATTTACCCAATCTTTAAATGGTAAATCTTTCATCCACCAGTGCTCTAACCCACAATGGTTAGCCACTTGATCCATTATTAATTTAATTCCTTTTTCTTTAGATTTTATAGCTAATTGCTTGTACTCATCTAAAGTTCCAAACCTAGGATCTACGCCATAAAAATCTGTAATTGCATATCCGTGGTACGATTGTTTTGGCATATTATTAGTTAATAAAGGACTAGGCCAAATGGCTGTAAAACCTAAGGAGTCTATATACTCTAAATGTGTAGTAATTCCTTTAATATCTCCACCATGCCTTGCATAGTCATCTGTACGATCTATATTTTTCTCAAGTAAAGAACTATTTATGTCATTAGAAGTATCTGCGTTAGCAAACCTATCTGGAGTAATTAAATAAACTGCATCTGCACTAGAAAAACCTATATAATCTTCAGCTTTTTTAACTCTGTTTTTAAGTTCATAAGTTTGCGTTTTTGTAGTGCCATCTTCAGATGTAAAATCAATATTAAATAAGCCTGCTTTTGCTGTTTCACTAATCTCTACATCAATAAACAAATAATTAGGACTATCTGCTTTAGTTACTTTTTTTATAGAAATACCTGTTTTAGAAATCTTTGGAGTACTATTGGCTATATTAGGATTTTTAACCAATAATTGCAGTTTGTTGTTTTTAAAACCTACCCACCAATGTGGAGGCTCTACACGCTCTATATCATTAGAAACTGTAATAGGAGCTTCTTCTTGTTTCTGTTCCTTTTTAGGAGAACAAGAAACAAAAAGAGCAAAAACTAATACAAAAACACTTAAAAATCCTTTTTTCATAGCTTAAATAGTTTTTATGCGGTAATTAAGTTATTTTGATTAATAGTTATAGACTTACCATTAACCATTAACGTAAGCTCTTCTCCTTTTAATAGTTCAAAAGTATTTTTATTTTGTGTTACACTTACTTTAATAGTGTGGTTTCTAAAATTCACTTTAAATGAATAACCATCCCATTCTTTAGGTATTTTAGGGCTAAAAGATAAAGTGTTATTGCGTACGCGCATACCACCAAAACCTTCTATAATGCTCATCCAAGTACCAGCCATAGATGTAATATGTAAGCCTTCTTCTACCTCTTTGTTGTAATCATCTAAATCTAGTCTAGATGTTCTTAAATAAAAACTATATGCTTGGTCCATACGGTCTAACTTTGCGGCTAAAATACTATGTACACAAGGAGAAAGTGAACTTTCATGTACTGTAAAAGGTTCATAAAAATCAAAATGACGCTCTATCTCTTCAATAGTAAAATTGTCTTCAAATAAATAAAAACCCTGTAAAGTATCTGCTTGTTTTATATATGGTGAACGTAAAATTCTGTCCCAAGACCATTTCTGATTAATAGGGCGTTGAGAATTTTTTAAGCTAGAAGCCGGAGTTAGTTCTTTATCTAAAAAACCGTCTTGTTGTAAAAATACATTATGCTCCTCAGAAAACGGAAAATACATATTATCTGCAACGTCTTTCCATTTTTTAATTTCATCGGAATTTAAATTAACTTTAGACATTATACGGTCATAATCTGAAGCATAATTTTCTTTAATATTAGTAATAGTTTCTACGGTATAATTAATACACCATTGCGCCATATAGTTTGTATACCAGTTATTATTTATATTGTTCTCATACTCATTAGGGCCAGTAACACCAAGAATAACATATTTATTTTGCTTGGTAGAAAAAGTAGCTCTTTGGTGCCAAAAACGCGCTATACCAATAAGAACTTCTAATCCTTTTTCTGGAATGTAACTGTAGTCTCCCGTGTATCTGTAATAATTGTAAATAGCAAAAGCAATGGCACCGTTTCTGTGTATTTCCTCAAAAGTTATTTCCCACTCGTTATGGCATTCTTCGCCATTCATAGTTACCATTGGGTACAAGGCAGCTCCGTTAGAAAAATCTAACTTTTCTGCATTCTCTATTGCTTTTTCTAGGTGATTGTATCTGTATGCTAATAAATTACGACCAACATTTTGGTCTTTAGTAGCCATATAAAAAGGCAAACAATAAGCCTCTGTGTCCCAGTACGTACTACCGCCATATTTTTCGCCAGTAAAACCTTTAGGTCCAATATTTAGCTGTGCATCTGTACCTAAATATGTTTGGTTTAACTGAAAAATGTTAAAACGGATACCTTGCTGCGCTTTAACATCACCGTTAATGGTAATATCTGATGTTTCCCAGATTGTTGCCCATGCATTTTTTTGAGCTTCTAATAAAGCATTAAAACCAGTAGAAGTAGCTTTTTCTAAAGCTTTTGTAGCAGCAGAAATAAGCTTGTCTTTAGGGTGGTTTCTATCTACAGTATACCCAGCAAATTTGTGTATAGTAAAAGAAGATTTTGCATCTACATCTGCAGTGTAATTGTATGTGATTTTATTTTCTAGCTTTTCTATTTTAGGAGTAATATCTGTTTTTTTATCATTTAAAAAACACTCAGACTCCATAAAAGTACAGGTGTTAAACTCTGTTTTTAAAGTATGTGCCTCTATAAATGCTTTATTGTCTTTAGAATTTATGCTAGTTATTTCCCAAAATTTATCATCCCAGTTGGTGTCTTCATTGGTAATGCCTGCATCTAAATAAGGACTATACGTTATTGTTGCATCTACGTTTACAGGAGTAATAGTGTAATTAATAGCACCAACTTCATCTAAAGTTAAACTTAAAAAGCGTTTTGTTTTTACAGTAACAACTACATTATTTTTTAGGGTAGCGGTAAAAGTTCTAGACAGCCAACCTTCTTGCATATTTAACTCTCTCTTAAAATTATCTACTTTACACGTAAATAAATCCAGATTTTCTCCGTTAACTTGCACGTTAATACCAATCCAATTTGGAGCATTTAATACTTTTGCAAAATACTCTGGATACCCTTTTTTCCACCAACCAACTTTAGTTTTATCTGGGTAATAAACACCCGCAATGTAGCTCCCCTGAAACGTTGGTCCTGAGTAGTATTCTTCAAAATTTGCTCTTTGTCCCATTGCACCGTTTCCAATGCTAAACAAGCTTTCTGAAGATTTAACTCTGTCTGTATTAAAACCTTCTTCTATGATAGACCAGTTGTTTGGTATGATATAATCTTGATTCATAATTTCTTATGCTATTGATTCTTGTAAATAGTACTTTTAGTAAGTTAGTATCTACCTTATTTTTTTATTAATTCTTGTATAAAGTCTGATGAGATTTCTGTAAAATCTTTAAAAACGTAATCTGCTTCATGTAAAACAGAAGCATTTCCAATACCAATGCTAATCATATTTGCAGCATTGGCGGCTTTAATACCAGCAGTAGCATCTTCAAAAACAATACAATTTTCTGGAGCTATAGAAAGTGCCTTTGCAGCATTTAAAAACACCTCAGGATCTGGTTTACCTTTAGTAACCCCATTACCATCTATAATGGCACTAAACTTTTGTATTAGATGTACTTTTTGTAAAATAACCTCTGCGTTTTTACTTGCCGAACCTAAAGCAATACCTTGTTTTTCTTTTTCTAAAAGCTCTAAAACTCTAGGTACATCTGGTAAAATTTCTGAAGCGTCCATTTTTTCTATAAGCAGTAAATAATCTTCATTTTTTTTAGCCATTAAGCCAGTAAACTCTTCGTTATCTAGAGTAATATTACCCCAGTTAAGTATTTTTTCTAAAGATTTTACTCTGCTAACACCTTTTAGTTGCTCATTTTGTTCATGAGTAAATTCAACACCAATAGAATTAGCTAGTTTTTGCCAAGCTAAAAAATGGTATTTGGCTGTATCTACAATAACGCCATCTAGGTCAAATATGAATCCTTTTCTTTTCATTTTATTCTTCTATTGTTTGATAAGAAATTGCACTTTTTTCGGTAATTAAGAAGTTGCATAAACCAGCAATAATTAAGCTTATACCAGCAATAATCATTGCATTTATAGCGCCTTCTCCTAATAAATTAGAGATAATATTTATGCCACCTATAGCAGCAATAATTTGAGGTATAACTATAAACATGTTAAAAATGCCCATAAAAACCCCCATTCTTTTAGGGTCTACAGCACTAGAAAGCATAGCATATGGCATAGATAAAATACTACCCCAAGCAAAGCCAATTAGTATAAAACATAAGGTTAAATATTCTGGAGACGGAATAAAATACATTAACAAAAAGCCAACACCACCAATAATTAAAGAGCACATATGTACTATTTTTCTATTGATTCTTTTTCTAGAAGTATACAATACTAATATTAGGGCAAATGCCATAGATGATAAACCATAAGTTCCCATATAAGAACCTACTAAGTTTGATGATTTCTGGAACGCCTCATTAGTAGTATTAAAAGCAAGTAAATCTTCAGCTATCTCCATATTATAATTAGCCTCTACTGGAGCAGGTGTATTAAAAACGTGTTCTGTTAGTGCTGGGTTAGCCATACTCCACATTGTAAAAAAGGCAAACCAGCTAAAAAACTGAATTACACCTAACTTTTTCATAGTAGAAGGCATATTGCCAATATTGTTTATGATATCTGAAATAAACTGATTTTTTTTAGCCTTTTCTCTTTTAAATTCTTCCATATCTTCTGGCGGATACTCCGATGTAGTAAATATGGTGTACAGTATGCTAATTAAAAATACAACCGCACCTATGGCAAATGCTACTTTTACAGACATTGGTACCACTCCAGAAGGAGCAGCATCACTTACACCAAGTTTAGATACCATCCAGGGTAAATTACTGGCAACCCAAGTACCAATACCAATAATTAATGTTTGTATAACAAAACCGTAAGAGCGTTGTGAGTCTGGCAATTTATCTGCTACTAAAGCCCTAAAAGGTTCCATAGAAACATTAATAGACGCATCTAAAATCCATAAAAAACCAGCGGCAATCCACAAAACAGGAGAGTGTGGTACTAAAAATAAAGCTAGGGAACTTAAAATAGCACCAATTAAAAAATAAGGTTTTCTTCTTCCCCAACGTGCGCTCCAAGTACGGTCACTTAAATAACCAATAATTGGTTGTACAACCAGTCCTGTTAAAGGAGCGGCAATCCATAAAAGTGGTATAGCATCTTTTTCTGCACCTAGCGTCTGAAAAATTCTGGACATAAAACCGCCTTGTAGGGCAAATCCAAATTGAATTCCCAGGAACCCGAAACTCATGTTCCAGATCTGCCAGAAACCAAGTTTCTGTTTTTCCATAATGTAAATATTTAGTATAAAAATACAGCGCCAGTTTTTGTGTCAGTGTGGCGTGTATAGGGTGCGAAGTATAAAAATATTAAGTGTTAAGTTTAATATTTTGATGGGGTAAAGATATAAAATTTTTAATACAGATTACAAAACTGTATTTTTTTCTGATGATTTTCTAACAATTAAATCGGTAGAAATAACTTTACGTTGGTATTCTTTATTTGCTGTTTTGTTTTGAATACGATCTAACAATAATTCTGCAGCGTGCTCGCCAATTGTAATACCGTGTTGGTCTATTGTAGATAAAGAAGGTGTTGAGAATGAAGATATTAATCCGTCTGTAAACCCAACAACACAAAGCTCATTAGGAATTTGTAAATCTTTTTCTTTAGCTATTTTTATAACATTTGCTGCATAAATTTCATTTACAGCAACAATGCCATCATAACTTAAATTAGAGTTGTGCATAAATGTGCTTATTTGTTTGGTAATGCTAGAGTTGTCGTTTACTTTAAAAATAAGATTTTCGTCTATAGCAATTCCTTTTTCTTCTAAAGCTCTTTTGTAGCCAATTGTGCGTAATGCACCAACATTTACGTGGTCTGGAGTAGATAATATAGCTATTTTTTTACAACCAACATTAAGCAAATGTTTGGTTGCTTTGTAGCCACCTCCAATGTCGTCTACAATAACTTTGTCACAATCTATTTTATCAGAAATTCTATCAAATAAAACTAAGGGAATATTGTAATCTTTTAATTCATTAAAATGCTCAAAGTCGCCTTTTTCTAAGGTTTCTTTAGCTATAGAAACAAGCAAGCCATCTACGCTTCCATTAGCCATCATTTGTATGTTTAACTTTTCTTTTTCATAAGATTCATTAGATAAGCATATCATAACATTGTAATCTCTGCCGTTAGCAATTTTTTCAATACCACTAATAACTCTAGAAAAAAAATGGTGCACAATTTCTGGAATAATTACGCCAATTACCATAGTTTTATTATTACGTAATTTTTGAGCAAGCATATTAGGCTTGTAATGATACAAGTCTGCAAAGGCTTTAACTTTTTTACGTGTTTCTTCACTAATTTCTGGACTATTTTTTAATGCTCTAGATACTGTAGAAGAAGACACACCTAGCTCTTTTGCAATGTCTTTTATGGTAATTTTGGCTTTCATAATATAAAGATACAACGTTTGTAAACATCAATTAAGTATTAACTCTAAATTGATAATACCTAATTTTTAATAGCAAATAAATAACAATCTATTAAAATTGGAGTCATTTTTTATGATAAAAACACACTTTTTGATAAAGTTGTTAACATGCAACGCGTTGCGTAACTCTGTAGATTTGTTAAATTAAAGTTAAGCTTATACTTTCACTGAGCGAAATATAAAAATGTGTTAAGTTTTAATCAAATTATTAACTCAAACTAACTTTATGAATAAACTAAAAAACATCTTTTTAGGTGTGTTTCTTTTTTTTCCACTGCTGTTTTTTGCACAACAAACAGTATCTGGTAAAATTACAGACAATGTAACAAAAGCTCCATTATTAGGAGTTAATGTTGTTGTAAAAGGAACAACAAACGGATCTATTTCAGATTTTGACGGATTGTACGAAATTAGAAATGTAAATATGGGTGATGTACTTTTATTTACTTCTATTGGTTATAATCCTAAAGAAGTGAAAGTTACTTCTAGTACTTTAAATGTAGAAATGACAGAATCTACAGAATTACTAGATGAGGTTGTACTAATTGGTTACGGTAGTGCCAAAAAAGAAGATTTAACGGGTTCTGTAGATGTGTTATCATCTAAAGACTTTAACCAGGGCTCTGTTGTTTCTGCAGACCAATTGTTAACTGGTAAAATGGCTGGTGTACGTATTACATCTAACGGTGGGCAACCAGATGCAGCACCAAATATTAGAATTAGAGGTGGTTCTTCATTATCTGCAAACAATAGTCCATTAATAGTTATAGATGGTATTCCAGTAGATAATACTAACCCTGCTGGTGTAGGCAACCCTTTGTCTCTAATAAACCCTAATGATATAGAAAGTTTTAGTGTTTTAAAAGATGCTTCTGCTACTGCTATATACGGTTCTAGAGCTTCTAACGGTGTTATTATAATTTCTACTAAAAAGGGTACATCTGGCGAAGTTAAGTTTAACTTTTCATCAGACGTGTCTGTTAGTAATGTTGCTAACTCTATAGATTTAATGAATAGTCAACAATACGTTAGTTATATTCAGCAATACCACCCAACTTACACTAATTTATTAGGTATAGATGATCCTAGTACAGATGTTACAGATAATTTGGCTACTCCAGGTATAGAAGGAAGAATACTTTCAGATACTGATTGGCAAGACGAAATTTATAGAACAGCAATATCTACAAACACAAACTTTAGTGCTAGAGCAAATTTAGGAGGTAAAATTCCTTTTAGAGGTTCTATAGGTTACACAAATACTGGTGGTGTAGTTAAAACTAACGATTATGAAAGAGTTAGTTTATCTGCCAAATTAACACCAACTTTTTTTGATGATCACTTAAAAGTAAGTTTAAATGCTAAAGGATTATATTCTGAAAAAAATGCTATTGATGAAGGCGGTGCTTTAGGAGGGGCTGTAAATATGGATCCTACAAAGCCTGTTTTTGATGTAAACCCAAACAACCGTTTTGGAGGATTTTACCAAAATACAATTGTAGATGGTAATAGATTATTGCTAGATGGCCAGAGTAATCCTTTGGCATTATTAAAACAAAGAGAAAGGCCAGAAGAAGTAAAACGTTTTTTAGGAAATATAGAACTAGATTACAAATTACATGCTTTACCAGAATTAAGAGCAGTTTTAAATTTAGGTTTAGAAGCATCTAAGGCAAACATTGAAGAAAGGTTTTTAGATAATTCTATTGCTACTTACAGGTTTAATAACGCAGATACAGATATTAATACCAATTATTTGTTTAATCCAGGTGTTAATTATACAGAAAATCAAGATATTACAAATACAACACTAGATGCTTACTTAGTTTATACTAAAGAGTTTGATGGCTTTGTAAAAAGATTTGAAGTACAAGGAGGTTACTCTTACCAAAATTTTAAAAATGATGGAACATCTGTTCAATACAGATACAATGATGAATCAGGTTTAAGAGAAGAGTTAATAAATCCCAACAATTTAAATAATAGGTATTATAATGTACTAAACCTACAATCTTACTTTGGAAGAGCAAATATAGATTTAGCAGAACAGTTTTTAGTAACATTATCTTTTAGAGCAGATGGTTCTTCATTATTTACAGAGGAAAATAGATGGGGATATTTTCCTGCGGCAGCGGTTGCTTGGAAAATTGGTAATGCTGGTTTTGTAGAAAACTCTAATGTTATTAATGACCTAAAATTAAGGTTAGGAGCAGGTAAAACAGGACAGCAAGATATTACTGGCGCTGTTGGTTATTACCCGTCTTCACCATTATTTACTATTGGTTCTACTACTAGTCAGTACTTAAGTGGAGTAAACTTATACTCTGCTAAAGCATTTAATCCAGACTTAACTTGGGAAAAAACAACAACATATAATGTTGGTTTAGATTTTGATTTATTTGCAAACGGAATTGTTTCTGGTTCTGTAGATTTTTATCAAAAACAAACAAAAGATTTACTAGCAAGAACAGCTGTGCCTCCTGGGCAAGCATTATCAGATGCATTTGTACAAAATGTAGGTGAAACAGAAAGTAAAGGTTTTGAAGTAAATTTAAACTTAAGACCTATTAGCACAGAAGATTTTACCTTAGAGTTTAATTCAAATGTTGGGTACAATAGATCTGAGGTTACTAGTTTAAAAGATGTAACTAGAATTACTGCGGCAGAGTCTGGTTTACCAACAGGTACAGGAGTAAGTTTAGCATACCATGCTGTAGGTTACCAACCATATTCTGCTTGGGTATTTAAGCAGGTTTATGACACAAATGGAGATCCTATTTCTAATGCATTTGTAGATATTAACGGTGATAATGTTATAAATAATGATGATAGATATTATGAAACATTAAGGCCTAATTGGACTTTTGGTTTTGGTCTTAATTTTAACTATAAAAACTGGGACCTAAGTTCTAGCTTTAGAGGACAATTAGGAGGTCAAGTATACAACGCAAGAAGGTTAACTTCTGGTTGGATTGATAGAGCTATACCAAACAATAGTAATAGTTTAAGTAATGTATTGGATTTTAATTCTGATGCAGCTACCACTTCTTTTGCAAATGTGCAGGGTAATATTCCTTTCTCAGATTATTTCTTAGAAGATGCTTCTTTTTTAAGAATGGAAAACATTGTTATTGGTTTTAGAGTACCTAATTTCTTAAAAGATACTTCTTTAAGAATATATGGTGCTGCTAATAACCTTTTTGTTATAAGTGATTATAGCGGACAAGACCCTGAGAATTTTAACTCAATAGATAACAATTTCTACCCAAGACCTAGAGTATTTACCTTGGGATTAAATTTAGACTTTTAGGATTATGAAAAAAATTATAATAGCTTTTCTAGGTATAACTATGTTAGTTAACATAAGTTGTACAAAAGATTTAGATACAGATCCACTAGTAGAATTAACTTTGGAAGAATTAATTAACAGAGATCCTAATGCTGTACAAGGTATTGTTTCTAGATTATATGGTTCTTTTGCCTTATCTGGTCCAGATGGTCCAGGTAGTTCAGATATTAGTGATGATGCAGGTGAATCTCCTTTTTTAAGAGGGATTGTAAATTTACAAGACTTTACTGCAGACGGTATTAAAAACAGATGGGGAGATGATGGTTTAGACCAACTTACAACTACAACTAACTGGGATGAAAATAATAAGTTCTTTAGATACCTTTACAACAGAATTTATTATACAATTCCGCAATGTAATAACTTATTATCTGTATTAAATAATGTAGATACAGAAAGTAAAGAACAGGTAATTGCTGAGGTACGTTTTTTAAGGTCTTTAGCATACTACTACTTAATAGATACTTTTGGGAAAGGTGTACTGGCAACAGAAGAAAACTTTGGGTCTTCGGCCCCATTACCAGAAGCTACAAGAGCAGAGTTATTTGCTTATGTAGAGTCAGAGCTACTAGATGTTGTTGAAACTTTACCAGATTCTAATGACTATGGTAGAGCAAACAAGGCTGTTGGTAATATGTTGCTAGCTAAACTGTACATTAATGCAGAAGTATACACAGGTACAGATAAGTTTGCAGAAGCACTAACTTCAATAAATAAAGTAATTACAGATGGTGGATACAGTTTAGCAGATAGCTATGTAAGTATATTTTCTGCAGATAATAATACATCACCAGAAATAATATTACCATTAATTGCAGACGCAGTAACTAGTCAAAGCTACGGTAATACTACTTATATTGTTAATGGCTCTAGTAGTTCAGAAACTATGACTTTAGCAGACTATGGATTAACAGATGGTTGGGGAGGACATAGAGCTTCTAAAGGTTGGTACGGTTTGTATGGAGATTTAGAAACTTCTACAGATGAAAGAGCTAGCTTGTTTTTTACAGAGGGCCATTCATATGAAATGAATGATTATAAAACTTGGACAGATGGTTACCCTCCAATAAAGTTTAGAAATACTAATGCTTTAACACCTTCAACAGCTCCAACACCTTTTTCTAGTACAGATTTTCCTTTGTTTAGGCTAGCAGATGCTTACTTAATGTTTGCAGAATGTGCTGTTAGAACAAATCAAAATTTAGGCGAAGCATTAGGATACGTAAACCAAATTAGAGAAAGAGCCAATGCAGAGCCAATTAGCGCAGGAGATTTAACACTAGATTTTATTTTGGATGAACGAGGTAGAGAGCTAAACTTAGAAGGACACAGAAGAACAGACTTAATCCGTTTTGGCAAATTTACAGGTAGCACATACCTATGGCCTTGGAAAGGTGGGGTGTTAGAAGGTACATCAATACCAGATACATATAAATTGTTTCCTATTCCTTTACAGGCTTTAGAAGCAAATCCAAACCTAAAACAAAACAACGGATACTAAATAACTAAAAACCATAACTATGAAAAATTTAAAAATTATAGGATTATTTATCCTAGCTGTTGCAGGCTTATCTTCTTGTGAAGACGATGATAATTTAATATACACCGCACAAACACCATCTGAAAATGTAGCTTTTACTAGCACGTTTTTAAATGAATATGTTTTAACAGATGAAACTAAGGCAAACGTAGCAGAACGCTTTGTTTGGAACTCGCCAGACTTTGGTATTGCTACGCCCAATGCATATGATTTACAAGGTTCTGCTACCGAAGATTTTGCAGAAGTATTAGAACTAGGTTCTACACCAAATAACAATAAGGCAGTTACAGTAGAAGAGATGTTAGAGTTGGCTACAATTGCTGGTTTAGATAATGACCCTAGTACTGCAGATATGCCAAATACAGGTGTATTGTATTTTAGAGTTAGAGCTTATGTTGGTGATGGAGCAGAAAATGCTCCAGAAAGCTTTTCTGAAGTAACAGCATTAAATGTTGTACTACCAGAAGATACAGGAGCAGGTAGTGGCATAGAAATGTCTTCTTGGGGTATTGTAGGTTCTGCAGCTAATGATTGGGGTGCAACACCAGATATTCCTTTTTATACAACAGAAACACCAGATGTTATTGTTTCTTATGCAAACCTTATTGCCGGTGAAATTAAATTTAGAGAAAACAATACATGGGGAGGAGATTTAGGTGATGCTACCTTAGATGGTATTTTAGATGCAGACCCAGATAACAATATTGTTATTGCAGAAGCAGGTAGTTATAAAGTTACTATTAATTTAAGTGATAATTCTTATACTATTGAAGAATACTTTTGGGGTATTGTAGGTAGTGCAGCTCCTAACGGATGGGATGGTCCTAACGTAAAATTAGCGTATGACTATAATACAGATACTTTTAAGGCTGTAGTTCAGTTAATTGATGGTGAAATGAAAGTTAGAATGAACGATAAGTGGGATACTAGCTATGGTGACGGAAACTTAGATGGTGTATTAGATACAGACGCAGACAATAATATTGCTGTTACTGCTGGCTATTACTTATTAACGGTTAACTTTAATACTTTAGAGTATACATTAGAAGAAACTACAATTTGGGGCTTAGTTGGTTCTGCTACTCCTAACGGATGGGACGGACCAGATACTAAATTCACTCCAGATTTTGCTAATCCTGGCTTGTGGACTATAGATAGTATTGACTTAGTAGACGGGGAAATAAAGGTTAGAGCTAATGATGCTTGGGATACAAGTTATGGTGATTTAGAATCAGACGGAATATTGGACACGGAAAATGACAATAATATTAGTGTTGTTGCTGGTACATATAAGGTTACCATAGATTTTTCTGATGAAGCTTCTCCTACAATAGTAATAGAATAAAGTAAATAAACTTAAAAGGGTTGCACATAGTGCAACCCTTTTTTAATAACTGACTATGAAAAAAACGTTACTACTTCTTTTTTTGGTTTTTACTACGCTAGGTTTTGCTCAACAGCAAAATGTAACTTATTCGGTTTCTCCAGAAACTTTTGGCGAAAATGAAGAAATTACCATTACTGTTTCTAATTTAGACGTATCTACTTGGGGTGTTTCTGATGCATATCTATGGGCTTGGTCCTTAGATGCAGACGGTGAAAACTCTCAAGATTCTCCTACAAATGGTAGCTGGACAAACTCTAACGAAGACCAAAAACTTACCGCTAATGGGGACGGTACTTATAGTTTTGTCTTAACTCCATCTAGTTTTTTTAATAGAACTAATATTGGACAAATAGGAATGCTAATAAAAGCTAAAAATGGCGACGGAGATAAAAAAACACAAGATTATATTTTTAATGTTGGTACGTTTCAATTTAACTTAAATTCACCAACAGAAACTACAACCGTATTAAATTCTGGAGATAATTTATCTATTGAGGCTACTTCTTCTATAAACGCAACATTTGTTTTAAAAGCAAATAATGTAATAGTAGACACGCAAACAGCAATTACTGCATATAGTTATACGTATACCATAGCAGAAAATACTAATTTTAGTTTAGAGGTTACTAATGACACAGAAACTAAATTGGCAACATTTAATGCTGTAGTTTCACCAACAGTAGAGGAAGCTCCAGTACCTGCTGGTATGTTAGACGGTATAAATTTAGATCCGCTAGATGCTACAAAAGTAACCCTGGTTTTATATGCTCCTTTAAAAGATTTTGTGCACGTTATTGGTGACTTTAATAATTGGCAAATAAACAATAACTATCTAATGAAAAAAGATAGTGCTACAGATAGGTTTTGGATAGAGTTAACTGGTTTAACGCCACAAACCAATCATATGTATCAATATTTGGTAAATTTTGAAATTAATGTAGCAGATCCTTATTCTACTTTAGTTTTAGATCCATACTCAGATCAATATATAGATGAGGTTACATATCCTAATTTACCTGCTTACCCAACAAATTTAACAACAGAAGCTGTTACCATTTTGCGTACTGGTGATGCAGATTATAATTGGCAAACAACAAATTTTGTTGCTCCAGATAAAACAGATTTAGTAGTTTATGAGGTATTACTTAGAGATTTTGATGCGTTGCATTCTTTTGAAGCTTTAGAAAACAGGTTAGACTATATACAAAAATTAGGAATAAACGCAATAGAACTTATGCCTGTTAGTGAGTTTGATGGTAATGAAAGTTGGGGATACAATCCGTCTTTTCATATGGCATTAGATAAATATTATGGCACAAAAGATGCTTTTAAAAGTTTGATTGATGAATGCCATAGTAGAGGTATTGCTGTAATCTTAGACGTAGTTTACAATCACGCTAGTGGTCAAAACCCATATTTTAGGTTATGGAATGATAGCAATGGTGGTTTAGGCGGTAAGGTTACTGCAGATAATCCATTTTTTAATGATGAGGCAAAGCATTCTTATAGTGTTTTTAACGATTATAATCACCAATCTACAGCTACACAAGAGTATGTTAAACGTACTGCTCAATATTGGATAGAGGAATATAATTTAGATGGTTTTAGATGGGATTTAACAAAAGGATTTACTCAAAATTGTACTGCAAATGACGAGAGTTGTACCAATGCATATCAGCAAGATAGGGTAGATGTCTTAAAACAATATGCAGATGACCAATGGGAAGTAAATGATGATTTTTATATCATTTTTGAACATTTAGGAGGTATAACAGAAGAAGAGCAGTGGGCGGATTATAGAGTTGCAGAAGGCAAAGGCATTTTACTTTGGAACAAACAAACAGAGGCATATAACGAGGCTTTAATGGGGTATAATACAGGCGGAAAGTCTAATTTTTCTGGTGTGTCTTATGCTCAAAAAGGATTTAAGCAAGCGTCTGCAGTATCTTTTATGGAAAGCCATGATGAGGAACGATTGCTTTACAAGAGTTTAAACTTTGGTAATGAAGAAGGTAATTATTCTACTAAAAATTTAAATACTGCTTTAGCGCGTTTGCAGACGGCAGGAGCATTCTTCTTTACAGTTCCGGGACCAAAAATGATATGGCAGTTTGGAGAATTAGGGTATGATATTTCTATTGAAGAAAATGGTAGAGTAGGCAACAAACCAATTTTATGGGAGTATGCAAATAACCCTAATAGAAAAGCAGTTTACAATAGCTGGAGCAAGATTATCAACCTTAAGAAAAAAGCAGAAGTATTTAGCACTACTAATTTTACTGTTGATGCATCTAATGCTAGCGGATTAAAAAGGATTCATTTAACATTAGAGAGTGCTACAACAGACCAAATAAAGCATATTGTTGTTTTAGGTAATTTTGGAATGTCTGCTCAAAGCATAACTGCAGATTTTCAAGAAATTGGTACGTGGTATAATTTATTAGAAAAAAATACTCCTTTAGAGGTAACAACAACCGCTACAGACTTAAATTTAGAAGCAGGTGAGTTTGTAATTTATGCAGATAAACCTTTTGTAGACCCTAATGATTTGGATAGTGATGGTGTTGCAAATGCAGATGACGCCTGCCCAAATACTCCAATTGGTACTACTGTAGATGTTACCGGATGCAGCTTGTTTACATTGCCAGTTACCAACTATCAAATAGCTACAGTTAGTGAAACTTGTAAAGATGCTAACAACGGAAAAATTGCTATTACTACTACAGAAAATTTAAATTATACGGTATCTATAACCGGTCCTAGTGGTTTTTCTTCTACTGAAGATTTTACAACAGAATTTAGCTTAGAAAATTTAAATGCAGGCACGTATACTGTTTGTTTTACTATTGATGGTGAAACTGGTTATGAGCAGTGTTTTACGGTACTTATTTCAGAACCAGAAGATTTATCAGTTTCTTCTAAAATAAATACTTCTGATAAAAGTGCTAGTTTAACCCTTAAAGGAGCGGATGTTTATTTTGTAACCATAAATGGCGTTACGTATGAAACCACAGAAAACAATATTAACTTAAACTTACAACCAGGAATGAATAGAATTTCTGCAGAAACAGGAATAGATTGTCAGGGTAAGTTTACTGAAGAGGTTTTTGTATCTGAGGAGGTTAGGTTTTTTCCTAACCCAGTACAAGCAGAGTTAAAAGTGTATTGTGCTGGTAAGGACTTAAATGTAACATACACTTTGTATGATTTTACAGGAAGGCAATTAGAGTCTAACACAAAAGAGGTAGATGCTAATAGAGAAATTTCAATTGCTACTTCAGCCTTAAAAAAGGGTAAATATGTAGTAACTGTAAAAGGGAAAACTATACGTAAAACATTTAAAATTATTAAGTAATGTATACAAAGTATTTTAAAATATACGGATTTATAATAGCCATACTTTTAACAAGTTGTGGCGGAGGAGGAGATGATAGTCCGTCTGAGCCAGAAGTTTTTCCACCAGCAGAAGCAGTATTAAGTTTACCTGCAAATGATGAGGTTTGTTTAACGGGCGTATCTATAAACAGTACGCAGGCTACAGTAACATTTACCTGGCAAACAGCACCTAATGCAGATAGTTATAGTGTTGTGCTTAAAAATTTAGCAACCCAACAAGTAAATACATTTTTAGCAACAACAGAAACAACAGATATTACTTTAACCAAGGGAGAACCTTACTCTTGGTATGTTGTTTCTAAATCTAGTACAACTACAGAAACTGCAGAAAGTGACGAATGGAAATTTTATTTGGCAGGAGACGGAATTGTAAATTATGCACCTTTTATGGCAGAAGCAATATCACCAGAGATAGGAGGAACAGTTTCTGCGTCTAATAATAAAGTAACTTTAAGTTGGCGTGGTACAGATGTAGATAATGATATTAAAGACTATGAAGTTTTTGTAGCAACAACATCACCACCAGCTACAAGTATAGGTACAACGACAGATGCTTTTTTAGAGCATACTGTAAGTTCAGGAACGGTTTACTATTGGCAAGTTGTAACAACAGACCAAGAGAATAACAGTTCCAATTCACAAATATTTGAGTTTAAAGTTAATTAAACCAAGTGTGTTAGTAAGTTTTGTTTGGCCAGAAATAGTAGTATTTCTGGCCTTTTTTTATATTTATTTGTTTATAATTATAAATTCTGATCTCCTGTTAACTGCGTGTTCTTCATTGGAACATTTTACACCGTTTTTACATTTATTAAGTAGTTGAGACTCACCAAAACCAATACCTGTTATTCTACTAGCATCTACACCTTTAGATACAAGATATTTTACGGTAGATTTTGCTCTTCTGTTAGATAGCCATAAATTGTAGGTATCACTTTCTGTACTATCTGTATGTGCACCAACCTCTATAACTACTGTTGGGTTTTCTAACATATAATTAGCAACTTTGTCTAAATCTGGGTAAGACTCTACTCTTAAATACGAACTATTTGTATCAAAATAAATAGATTTTAATTTTAAATAGTTTGACAAGTCAGAGCCTACAGAAGTTGCTTCTTTAGAGTTGCTTAACTCCAAAACTACTTCTTCAATTTCGTTTTCATTTTTAGGAGAGTACATATATTTTACAGCATCTGTATAACTATTACTTTTAGCTATAAATCGGTATTTTTTTTCAGGTAAGTTAAGAGCTGTTGTAAAGGCACCATTTTCATCACTTACGGTTTCTATTAAATTATTATTTTCATAATCATAAATAGTTACAGTAGCATTTGCAACAAGTTGTTTGGTTGTTTTATCTATTACTATACCATTAATTTTTGCATTTAAAGATTGTAGCGGAGGATCACCAATAAAGGTATAAATGTCATCACTACCTTTACCTTTTGGTCTGTTAGAAGCAAAATATCCTTCGTTTTTAGATTCGTTTACAATTAAAGAAAAATCATCTTGTTTGCTATTTATACCTTTTCCCATATTAGCAACCTCAGCATTTTCTTGTTGTAGGTTGATGTAAAAAATGTCTAAACCACCCAAGCCAGGGTGTCCGTCTGAAGCAAAATATAAGGTTTCAGATTCAGATATGTAAGGGAACGTTTCTCTGCCTTCGGTATTAATGTTAGCGCCTAAATTTTGCGGAGTTCCAAAGCTTCCGTCACTATTAATAGCTACAACAAAAATATCTGAAGCGCCAAGCGTACCAGGCATATCTGAAGCAAAATAAAGCTTATCTTCTTCATAATTTAACGTTGGGTTTGCCACAGAATATTCATCACTATTAAAAGGCAGTTCAGTAACATTTGCCCATTTTCCGTTTTCTAATGTAGCCTTATAAATTTTAAGTCTACTTAATCCGTTTTTATCTGGAGAAAATTTACCATTTTCTGAGTTATTTCTTGTAAAATATACAGTTTTGCCATCTTTAGTAAATGCAGTAGAAGACTCGTGTGTTTTAGTATTTAATTCTTTAGCAAAACTACCAAGGTACATAAAATTAGAACTGTCTTTTTTTGCAGTATGTAAATTTAAAAATGGCCTATTGTTCCACTCGTGTACATTATTTATTAAAAAACCAGTGTCTCTAGCACTAGAAAAAACTAAGGTATCTTTATAGAAAGATGGAGCAAAATCTGACTCTACAGAGTTAGATTCTAAATTGGTTAGAATATATTTTTGTGCTATGTTTTTGATGCGTTCTAAATAGTTTTGCTTTTCAATAAATTTAGAGGCTCTTAAATCTTTATTTTTAATAGCGTTAAATTGAAGCATTATTTTATCTGCTTCTGTGTAATTACCAGTAGACCTAAGTGTTTGTGCGTATTTAAACAAATATTCAGAATCAGAATTTTTAAGGTCTGGTGTTATCAGTTTAGCATAGCAATTAGCAGCTTCTTTATAGTTTGCATTTAGGTAATAAGCATCACCTAATTTTTTATAAATATCTATAGATGTTTCCCCTTTTTCTATTGCTTTAGTATAAGCATCTATTGCAAGTGCATATGCTTTGGTATTAAAAAGGCGGTCTGCCTCTGTTAACTGTTTTGTTTGTGCAATTGCAGTAAAATGGGTTATAGCTAATAAAAAACTACCAATTATAATTTTATGTATTTTCATATTAAAAGAATCTTGGAGTTAGTGCGTTTCTAAATTTAGATTTAAAATCGTATCTAAGAAAAACCTCAAAAGAGCCATCGTTAAAAGTAGTGCCTCCAAGGGCAGTAGTTTCTTTGTCATAAGCTAAACCTACCATTAATCTTTGTGTGGCTTGTATGCCAATAAGAGCACTTAAAGCGGCATCCCATCTGTAGGCAACACCCATAGAAAATTTGTCTTTGTATAAAAACGTAGTAGAAACATCTACTTGTAGCGGAGCGCCATAAGTTGTTTTTAATAGGGTAGCGGGTTTCATTTTTAAATCGCTATTTAAATTAAAAACATAACCTGTAATTAAATACCAGTTTACTTGTTCTTCTGCAATGTATGATGTGCTTGTAGACGACTCATCAAAATGTTTTGTTTCTAAAAAATTAGGAATAGATAAACCCGCATAAAATTTATCTTCGTGGTAATAAATACCAGCGCCAAAATTTGGAGAAAATTGTTTGTCTACGCCATTATCTGGTGTGGCAACTGTAGGGTTATTAGCTCTTAATTTATTGTGATCTATATTTAAAAAATGACCACCAGCTTTTAATCCAAATGAAACTTTCCCTTTTTCTGATGCTTTTATTGTATAGGAATATAAGGCATCTATATAGGTGTCTTGGTTAGTACCATTACCAATTTCATCATTAATAACAGAAATTCCTAAACCAGATTTTGCAGAAACAGGAGCGTGAATGTTAAATGTTTGTGTAACAGGAGCACCATCTAAACCAACCCATTGTGAACGGTGTAATGCAGCAATACTTAATGCACCTCTAGAACCAGCATAAGCTGGGTTTATAGAAATTGTATTGTACATATACTGCGTATATTGCGCATCTTGCTGTGCAATTGCGCCTATAGTAAGTAACAGTACACCAATTAGGCTGCATACGTGTTTTTTATGTTTATAAATTGATATCATTTTTTACAATTAATTAAGGTATAAGTAGCCATTTTTAGTTTTAGGGTCTCCTTTTTTTACATAGTTAATGATGTAATAATACACACCAGCAGGTAATGTACTACTAGATTTAACTACGGCTCTACCATTAGAAATACCCGTAAATGCTCTTGAGGCATTGTCATAAGATTTTGTGCTATATACTTTTACACCCCATCTGTTAAATATTTCTACAGTATTATCAGGAAAAGCTTCTATGTTTACTATAACAAACGTGCCGTCTGTAGTACCAGGTGTAATATTTTCATTTTGTATTTCTATATCACAAGCAACACCTAAAGGAGGTGTACCACCAACCGAGTCACAAGCATCTAATGGGTCTGTGTTATCTGTAACTTCTTGTCCATCTAAAATTCCGTCTTTATCTGTATCAGGATCTTCAGGATCTGTGCCAATTGCATTTTCTTCTGTATTAGTTAAGCCGTCAGCATCACAGTCAGACGTATCTAAAGGTGTTCCGTTAAGAGAATCACAGTCATCCAAAGGATTGGTGTTATCTGCAACCTCTTGTCCGTCTGTAACACCATCATCATCTGTATCTGCGTCATTAGGGTCTGTGCCAAGTGCAGCTTCATCTTCATTAGTTAACCCATCATTATCAAAATCATCTGTAATAAAAATAATAGCTGTATTTGTATTACCTGCTGCATCAGAAACAGTAATATCTAATGTACTAGGAAAACCTAAACTAGGTAAAGTACCACTAATTGGAGTAGCCGTGTTTGTATCTAAACTAAAGTTACCTGCAGCATCTGTTGTAACTGTATAAGTAACTTCTGGTGTACCGTCAGCATCAACATCAATAGCAATAGTTAAAGTTTCATTTGCACTACCAGTACCAGTAATAACAGGAGTAAGGTTATCTGTTATTTCATCGTTTACAATAGGAGCTACGGTATCTATAACAATAGGGTATGCTGCAGAAGAAAAACTAATGTTGCCAAAAGCATCACTTGCTACTGCAGTAATATCATAGTTTCCATCTGGTAAAATAGTTGCACTGTGGTCTAAAGTCCAATTACCTGTAGCATTAGCAGTTGTAGTACCTATTATTACACCATCAATATAAATATCTATAATTCTATTTGGTTCAGATGTTCCAAAAATGGATAGTGTATTGTCAGATGTAATTGCATCATCAGGAATATTTGTATCAATACTAATGCTACTAATAACAGGTGTAGCAATAGTTGCAGTTTGTACATTGTATAGTTTAGTAGCAGCAACTGTATTGTTATTGCCTGCAGAGTCTGTAGTAGTTAAATTAGCATCTATAGTAGTATCTGCATCTAAAGCTAAATTATTTCCAGACACTATTATACTAAACGTTCCGGTATTACTAACAGTACCTGTTGTAGAAACACCGTTTATTAATAATGTAACCGTATCTCCGGTATTAAATTCTCCTGTAGCAGTACCTGTAATTGTTATATTTTGAGAAGCTTCAATAGCATTAATGGTATTATCAGTAGTTACATCATCAATAATAATTGTTGGTGTAGGAGCTGTAATATCTAAAGCATATATTTTTATTGCATTAATTGTATTACTATTACCAACACTATCTGTGGTAACCAAGCTAGCGTTTATTGTTACATCTGCATCTGCAAGAAGATCTCCACCACTAACGGTAATGCTAAAAATACCAGAAGCATTAACAGTACCTGTTGTAGAGACACCGTTTATTAATAGTGTAACTGTATCTCCGTTATTAAATTCTCCTGTAGCAGTACCTGTAATAGTTATGTTTGATGTTGATTCTGCGGTATTTATAATATTATCTGCAGTAACATCATTAATTGTTAGCGTAGGTGTAGGAGCAGTAACATCTACATTATATGTTTTATTTGTTGTTCCAGTACCTGTGTTTCCTGCTGTGTTTGTTGTACTAACACTACCATTTACAGTTAGGTCTGCATCTGCAGTAAGCTCTGTCCCCGGAATAGGCATACTAAAGTTGCCTAAAGCATCTATTGCATTGGTGTATGATATGCCGTTTACTACTAAAGTAACCACATCACCAGTTAAAAAGTCGCCACTAACATTACCAATTACTGTTATTGTGGTTGTAGCTTCAGTAGTATTAATAGTATTGTCTGCCGTAATATTGTTAATTGTAATAACAGGCATAGGCAAAGTAGTATTTACATTATAAATTTTACTGTTTGTAGCAGTACCAACATTACCAGCCACGTCTAAGGTATTTACCACGCCATTTATAGTGAAATCTGCATCTGCAGCAAGATCACTACCACTAACAGGAATGCTAAAATTACCAGAAGCATCTACACCATTAAAATATGAATTTCCACTTATAGTAATAGTCACAAGATCTCCAGTATTAAAATCGCCACCAACAGTACCTGTAATAGTTATAGTTGATGCTGCCTCATTGGCATTTACTACATTGTCTGCAGTAACATCATTTATTGTTAGTGTAGGTGTAGGAGCTGTAACATCTACATTATATGTTTTAGTTGCATTTACGGTATTACCATTTCCAGAGCTATCTGTAGTTGTAATTGAAGCATCTATTGTTGTGTCTGTATCTGCAGAAAGATTACTACCGTTAACAGAAATACTAAAATTACCAGAGGCATCTACAGTTCCAGTACTTGAAACACCATTACTAACAAGAGTAACGGTATCACCAGTGTTAAATTCGCCACTAACAGTACCTGTAATGGTTATGTTTGATGCTGCTTCTGTGGCATTTATAGTATTATCTGCAGTAACATCATTTATTGTTAGTGTAGGTGTAGGAGCAGTAACATCTACATTATATGTTTTAGTTGCATTTATGGTATTTGTATTACCAGAATTATCTGTAGTTATAATTGAAGCATTTATAGTTGTATCTGAATCTACAGCAAGATCACTACCATTAACAGGAATACTATAGTTGCCAGAAGCATCTACACTTCCAGTGCTTGAAACACCATTAATAACAAGGGTTACATTGTCTCCAGTATTAAATTCTCCTGTAACAGTACCCGTAAGAGTTATGGTTGATGTTGATTCTGTTGTGTTTATAATATTATCTGCAGTAACATCATTTATTGTTAGTGTAGGTGTAGGAGCAGTAACATCTACACTATAAGTTTTAGTTGTATTTACTGTGTTTGTGTTTCCAGAATTGTCTGTAGTTGTAATTGATGCATCTATTGTTGTATCTGCATCATCTACTAAGTTGCTACCACTAACTGGTATACTAAAGTTACCAGAGGCATCTACAATTCCTGTATTAGAAATACCATTGATAAGAAGAGTTACACTGTCTCCAGTATTAAATTCTCCTGTAACGGTACCTGTAATAGTTATGCTACCCGCAGCCTCTGCTGAGTTTACGGTATTATCTGCAGTAACATCATTAATTGTTAGCGTAGGCGTAGGCGCAGTAACATCTACATTATAAGTTTTAATTGCTGTAGCTGTTCCTATATTACCTGCAGTATCTGTTGTACTAACACTACCATTTATGGTAGTATCTGTATCAGTAGCAAGATCACTACCGTTAACAGAAATACTAAAGTTACCAGTAGCATTTGTAGTTCCAGTGCTTGTAACACCATTAATTACCAGAGTAACCGTATCACCTGTATTAAAATCACCACCAACAGAACCTGTAATAGTTACGGTTGATGCTGCCTCAGTGGTATTAACTACATTATCTGCAGTAACGTCATTTATTGCTAGTGTAGGTATTGGTAGTGTAGTATCTATCGTTGCAGAATCGCTTCCGTTTGTGCTTGTGTTTCCTGCAGCATCAGTGATTGATGCAGTAACAGTAATGGTATTACCTTCACCCGGACTAGCAAAACTAGTAGTTACAGTACCAGTAGTAATGTCGGCTGCAGTTAAAGTCTGATTGGTACCGTTTATAGTTAAAATATCGTTCTCTACAGCTTCAGCAGGTAAAGTAATGGTAACATCAATATCACCCACCAATTCTGTACTGTTTATAATAGCGTCGTTATTGGTATCTTCACTAATTATAACTATAGGAGCAGAAGTAGCAGCAGTGTCAATTACAGCAGAATCGCTTCCGTTTGTGCTTGTGTTTCCTGAGGCATCAGTTATTGATGCTGTAACAGTAATGGTATTACCTTCACCCGGACTAACAAAACTAGTAGTTACAGTACCAGTACTAATATCTGTGGCAGTTAAAGTTTGATTGGTACTGTTTATGGTTAAAATATCGTTCTCTACAGCTTCAGCAGGTAAAGTAATGGTAACATCAATATCACCCACCAATTCTGTACTGTTTATAATAGCGTCGTTGTTAATATCCTCAGTAATTACAACCGTAGGAGCAGAAGTAGCAATAGTTTCTATGGTTGCAGAATCGCTTCCGTTTGTACTTGTATTTCCTGCTGTATCAGTTATTGATGCAGTAACAGTAATGGTATTACCTTCACCCGGACTAGCAAAACTAGTAGTAACTGTACCAGCAGTAATGTCGGCCGTAGTTAAAGTCTGATTAGTCCCATTTACGGTTAAAATATCGTTCTCTACAGCTTCAGCAGGTAAAGTAATGGTAACATCAATATCACCCACCAATTCTGTACTGTTTATAATAGCGTCGTTATTAATATCTTCACTAATTACAACTGCAGGAGCAGAAGTAGCAGCAGTGTCAATTACAGCAGAATCACTAGCTTCTGGACTCGTGTTTCCTGAGGCATCAGTTATTGATGCTGTAACAGTAATGGTATTACCTTCACCCGGACTAACAAAACTAGTAGTTACAGTACCAGTACTAATATCTGTGGCAGTTAAAGTCTGATTAGTTCCGTTTATGGTTAAAATATCGTTTTCTACAGCTTCAGCAGGTAAAGTAATGGTAACATCTATATCACCCACCAATTCTGTACTGTTTATAATAGCGTCGTTGTTAATATCCTCAGTAATTACAACCGTAGGAGCAGAAGTAGCAACAGTTTCTATGGTAGCAGAATCGCTTCCGTTTGTACTTGTATTTCCTGCAGCATCAGTTATTGATGCAGTAACAGTAATGGTATTCCCTTCACCCGGACTAGCAAAACTAGTTGTAACTGTACCAGCAGTAATGTCGGCTGCAGTTAAAGTCTGATTAGTCCCATTTACGGTTAAAATATCGTTTTCTACAGCTTCAGCAGGTAAAGTAATGGCAACATCAATATCACCCACCAATTCTGTACTGTTTATAATAGCGTCGTTATTGGTGTCTTCAGTAATTACAACTACAGGAGCAGAAGTTGAGGTAGTATTTACTGTAGCAGAATCACTAGCTTCTGGACTCGTGTTTCCTGAGGCATCAGTTATTGATGCTGTAACAGTAATGGTGTTATCTTCACCCGGACTAACAAAACTAGTAGTTACAGTACCATTACTAATATCTGTAGCAGTTAAAGTCTGATTAGTTCCGTTTATGGTTAAAATATCGTTCTCTACAGCTTCAGCAGGTAAAGTAATGGTAACATCAATATCACCCACCAATTCCGTACTGTTTATAATAGCGTCGTTGTTAATATCTTCAGTGATTACAACCGTAGGAGCAGAAGTAGCAACAGTTTCTATGGTAGCAGAATCGCTTCCGTTTGTACTTGTATTTCCTGCTGTATCAGTTATTGATGCAGTAACAGTAATGGTATTACCTTCACCCGGACTAGCAAAACTAGTAGTAACTGTACCAGCAGTAATGTCGGCTGCAGTTAAAGTCTGATTAGTCCCATTTACGGTTAAAATATCGTTCTCTACAGCTTCAGCAGGTAAAGTAATGGTAACATCAATATCACCTACCAATTCTGTACTGTTTATAATAGCGTCGTTATTAATATCTTCAGTAATTACAACTACAGGAGCAGAGGTAGCTACAGTGTTAACCAAAACCGAATCTGAACCAGGATTACTTGTATTACCTACGGGATCTGTAATAGTAGCTGTTACAGTTAAAGAACCATCTTCTGCTGGAGGAGTAAATGTTAGAAGAACTTCTCCGTTTGCAATATCTGTAGCGGTTAATGTTTGGTTTGTACCGTTTACAGTTAAAATATCATTCTCTGCAGCATTTGCTGGTAATGTAATGGTTACATTAACATCTCCAACTAACTCGCTTGTATTTAAAAAACCATCATTATTAATATCTTCAGTAATAACAACAATTGGAGCATCTGGTGGTGTATCATCAAAAATAATTGTAGTACTACTAGAAGTAAGAGTGGCACAAGAAAAGGTTTCATCATTAATAATAACCTGATATAAAAATCCATCATAACTAGCTGTAATTCCAGTTAGTGTAAGTGTGTTAGTTGTGCTGCCTGTATAAATATCTACAGTGTTGGCATCATTTATATCTACAAAACCATTACCGTCTAAACGGTCTACTTGCCATTGATAAGTTAAAGCTTCGCCAGTTGCTGTAACTACAAAAGTTTCTGGGTTTGTGCCATTGGTTAAAATATCTTGAGGTTGGTTTGCAGTATTAGTTATTGCTGGTGCTTGTCCTATCTGTTGAAAGTCAAAGTCAGTATTTCCAGAACCACTATCTGCATTCTTAGGAGTAGTATAACCATCTATAACCATACTAGCAGTTACAGTACCGTTTGTAGCATTTACAGTTGTGGGTAAGCCTCCTAAAATACCGTCATTGTTTTGGTCTGTAAACCCAGCTTCTAAAACATCATTACAACCATCGCCATCTGCATCTATCTCTAAATAATCTGGTGTTCCGTTTGGTGTTGCCTCAGAATCTGCTAAAGTATAGTCTACAGTGCCATTATTAACACCGCTACTAGTTTGTAAGGCATCAAAAATACCATCTTCACTAACAGCAGTACCTAAAATACCATTGGTATGAGGTTGGTTATGTCCGGCTTCAATAACATCAAAAATACCATCGTTATCAGAATCTAAATCCAATAAATCTGGCACACCATCAATATCAGAATCTCTGTCTTTACAAGCAAATAATATAAGTTCTATCTCATCTTCTACACCTGTGGAAGAAGTTTGTACCAATTGCAATGTAAAAGTAGATACTCTTTGGTTAATTTGTAATGTTCCTGCGGCAGAACCATCGCTATCTTTTAATGAGCTTTCAGGGTCATAACCATCTGATGGTAAGCTAGTACCACCATCTTTTACTGTGGTTGCAGTAGAAACAAAGTCGAATGTACCGGCAAGTTCTGACCACGTTAAACCGTTTAAAAGGCTTATTTCTGCAGAGGTCTGATTATTACTAGTATCATTGCCACCAATTCTATCCAGATGAAGCGTAGGTTTATCTACAAAAACGGGGTTGTTAGTGGCATCTACAAACTCAACAGTAACTGTTACTCCGCTATCATAAGTAGCAGCAAGAGAAATATCTCCTTGTAAATCCTCAGTCCAAAAATCTACACCAGGATTTGTAAAATTACCACTTACAAAATCGGTAGAGTTTGTTGTGGTTATGTTTGCAATAACTCCGTTGCCATAATCAAAAGAAGCAGTTTTGCCAGCAATAGTCCAAGCACCAGATTGTACAGGAGTACAACTACCTTCATCAGTATCTAAAATACCATCATTATCATCATCTAAATCGCAACTATTATTTATACCGTCACCATCTGTGTCGTTCTCTGTAGGAGTACCAACTATAGCTCCAGAAGTACAAGGATTTATCACTAAGTTAGAAAAGGCAAATTCTACTTCGTCTCTGTTTGGAGCATTATTGGTTAATGGTGTTGAGTTCCTTTCTAGAAGTGTATTTAAATTTATAGTGTTTATTAAGTTTGTTATTTGTAGACTACCTCCTGCGGTATTAGCACATTCACCAGTGCCTCCTAATATTTCAAATAAATTTTCTCCCTTAAAAAAAACAGAATCACTATCTAATCTATCAGTAGCGCTTAGTTCATCCCAAGTGTATCCGTCCTGTAAATAAAATGTACCAGTAGTATTAGATCCTAATACCCCTGTTACTCCAACTTTATCAACGTGTAAGATAGGGTTTTGTATGTCTGCTAATGCATTTGTTCTGGTATCATAGAACTCAAAAGAAATTGTCCCATTACTACCATTAACTTCTAAAGCTAGAGAAGGTGTCCCTGTAATAGTTGGGTCACTAAAAGCATCAGGAGAGCACAACATTGTATCTCCGCCTAAAATATCTACATAACCAGTAACGGTAACTTCAATTCGTACTAAACCGTCAGAACTTACAGATGTCCATTTTCCCCCACCAGCATCTGACCATACGCCAGAGGTTTGAGCAAAAAATAGTTGAGTAAAAAATATAAAAGCTATAAGAGTAATTAATTTTACTCTGTTTATATGAAAGAATTTTGTATTCAATTTTATCATAAAAAAAGTTCATTTTATGAATAAGCTAATGGTTTGGTTAAAAAGTTATTCAATTTTAAAAGCTAATTTATATTGAAAAATACCGAACAGTGTATTAATGTTGTGAATACTAGGCTTTTGTATGCGTAGGCTTAATTGTAATACGTTTAAGAGCTAGAGTTTATGCTGTTTTTAACAAACAACATGAATAGTTGTTTTCTTAACAATTAACTATAAGTATTTTTTTAATGGTTTGTTGTTTTTAAAATTAAATAGTGTAGATGAAGGTGTTTTTTTAAGTGTGTAATTTTTATAAAAAAATAAAATAAAAATAACATTACATAAGTAAGGGTTTAATAAAAATTAATCGTCTTAGTAGTATATAATGTAATATTTAAAATGAAAAATAAAACTTTACTATTTGGTAGTAAAGTCTATTTATAACAACACCTTTCTTTATGCTTTGTTTTCAGTATAAATTTTGAATTAGTCAATCAATAAAAAATGAAAGAATGTTGTTTAAAGGGCTATTTTTAGTGGGTAGCCCTTTTTTAAAATAAAAGAAGAAAATCGAACTAAAGAACGATTAAAAAGTAAATGTTGTGAGCGTTAAAGAAGAAGTTTTAGTAAAAGAAAATTTAGAAAATTATTTTCAGCAATTTTCTAAAGGAGTTATAGGTAGTAACCATTATTTTAAAACCTTATACGGTAAACAAAAGTTGGTTTACGCAGATTGGATAGCAAGCGGAAGATTGTATGCTCCTATTGAAGAAAAAATGCAGTATAAAATAGGGCCAATGGTTGCTAATACACATTCTTTTTCTAGTGAAACAGGCAAAGCATCTACCTATGCTTATAAATTAGCAAGAAGAATAATTAAAGAACATGTAAATGCTAATGATGACGATGTTTTAGTTACAACTGGTACTGGTATGACTGGTGCAATTGTTAAGCTTCAGCGTTTAATAGGGTTACGTAAAAGTTTTAAACACAAACCAAATAGAGTAGATAGGCCAGTTGTTTTTATTACACATATGGAACACCACTCTAACCACGTTTCTTGGATGGAAACTTTAGCAGATGTTGTTATTTTAGACTGTGATGAAAATAAACTTGTAGACGTTAATAGCTTAGAACAAAAATTATTAGAATATGCAGATAGGCCAATGAAAATTGGTGCTTTTACAGCTTGTTCTAATGTTACCGGTATTATTACACCTTACCAAGAGTTGGCTAAAATAATGCACAAACATAACGGATATTGTGTGGTAGACTTTGCTGCCTCTGCACCTTATGTAAAAATGGATATGCACCCAGCAGATCCAGAAGCTTATTTAGATGCTATTGCATTTTCTCCGCATAAATTTTTGGGAGGACCAGGAAGTTGTGGAGTGTTAGTGTTTAATAAAAAATTATACAATGCTAAATGCCCAGATACTCCAGGAGGTGGTAATGTAAAATGGACAAATCCTTGGGGTAGTTATAGCTATTTTGATGATATAGAGGTTAAAGAAGATGGTGGTACTCCAGGTTTTTTACAAACTATGAAGGCTGCCTTAACTATTAGGTTAAAAGACCAAATGGAGGTAAGTAAAATTCACAAAAGAGAAGAAGAATTATTACAATTAAGCTACCAGAAATTAGGAGAAATAAACGGCCTAGAAATTTTAGGAAGTACAGACGTACCAAGAATTGGTTGTATTTCATTTACAATGTCTAACATACATTATAATTTAATTGTTAGGTTATTAAATGATAGGTTTGGTATACAAGCAAGAGGTGGTTGGTCATGTGCTAGTACTTACGGTCATTATTTATTTGACATAGATAGAAGAAAATCTAAAAAAATAACACGTAATATTATAAATAAAGACCTTAGTAATAAGCCTGGTTGGGTACGCTTATCTTTACATCCTTTAATGACTAATGAAGACGTAATTTTTATTAGTGAGGCTTTAAAAGAAATACAAAAAAAGATTGCACTTTGGAAATGTGATTATAAATACAACCCAACAACAAATGAATGGGATTGTCTACAAAGAGGAGATCAAGAAATTAAACAAGAGGTATGCAAATGGTTTAGTTTGTAACTACTTAACAAGAACTTAATTTAGTTTTTATTTCTAGAAAACGCTGGTAACTTTATTTGTTATCGGCGTTTTCGTTTTTAGTATTTCTTAATTGTTTTGTAGCTCTTCTTTTTTCTGAAAAACTCTAACATAATCTACAGCCATATGTTGAGGAAAAATGGTATCATCAATCCCTTTTTGTCCGCCTAGCATACCACCAACAGATGCATTTAAAATTAAATAAAATTTTTGATCAAAAGGCCATTCTGCCGTTGTCTTGTGCTCATTAGCAAAACTATTATAAACCACGTCATCCAGAATAAAATCCATTTTTTCTGGTGTCCATTCTAATGAGTATGTATGGTAAGTATCATTAGGGTTACTTATAAAAGTTTTTTTCCCTTTTTGTGTTTTTTTTAAGTGGTTGTATGCTTTTGTGTGTATAGTTCCAAAAATAGAATCTGGACTAAAGCCTACGTATTCCATAATATCAATTTCACCACTTTCTGGCCAGCCAACCTCTTTTCTATTTTCTCCTAACATCCATATGGCAGGCCATAAGCCTATTCCTTTAGGAAGTTTAGCCCTAACATCTATACGGCCATATTTCCAAGATGCTAAGCCTTTAGTCTTTATTCTGGCAGAAGTGTATTTTGCGCTATCAATTTTAGGAATATAATGTAACCAGCTTTTGTTTTTAAATGCATTACTTTTATAATCCTTGTTAGCAACACTTTCTTTGTGGGCTTCTATAATTAAATTTCCTTTTTCTACTCTTACATTTTTAGCATTACTTGTAAAGTATTGTTTTTCTTCATTACTTATAAAGCCAATATCATATACCCATTTTTTGTTGTTGGGAGCTCCTTTGTAATTAAACTCATCACTCCATACTAGTTGATAGCCATTAGAAACTGGATTTTTTTTTAACCTTTTAAATAGTAGTTCTGGTTCGTTAGTTGTAATATAATTAAAATTATGGGCAATAAATAAATCTAAGTTTTCTTCATTATTTACAGTCCATACGTTAAGAGCTAAATTTAGTTTTTTAGCTTCTTTTATCCATTCTGGATGTTTTTTAAATACATTTTTTTCATAATCTAATCCAGAAATTGAATCCTTTTTTAGTTGACTAGGAGCTTTAGATCCGTCTAAATACTGTGTATTAGCATTAGGGTCTAGTTCTTTTATTTTTAGCAGTATGTTGTAACTAAAGCTTATGTACGTTTTTATATAAGGGTCTGCTTTTAGCCTTTTAACTTCTTTAATTACTTTTTCGGTAATTATAGAGTTACGCTCTTTGTATTTAGAGGGTTTTATTTCTAAAACTAGTCCTGTAGAGGTATTATTTTTCATACCAGCAAGCAAATAGTCTTTTAAAGTTGGTAATGTTTCTCCGTTAGATAATTTTTTTTTAGATAACTCTGCAAATGTGGTATCTTCAATAGGTAAGTTGTTGTAAGTAGGGTCATGGGTTACAATTAGTATATTGTCAGAAGTCATTCTAACATCAAATTCTGAACCAGTACAATTTAGGGAAATAGCTTCTTTTAATGCAGCAATTGAATTTTCTGGTAAATTTTTATTTTTCCAAGCACCACGGTGTGCAACTACTGGGTTATCTGCAAATAATATTTTATTAGTATTATTTGTTTTACAGGCACTAAGAGCAAGAATAAACGCTAAGAATAAGATACGCATATTTGTATTTATATAAATTATTATGTAATAAAATGCTAAGGACAATTAAATTGCCCTTAGCTTTAAAAAACTAGGTAACTAAAAAACTAAACTTAATTAATATCCTGTGTTTTGTGGGTAACTAGCTCCTAATAAATCTAAATCTTCCTGAAAAATTGGAAAATTAATATAATGATCTTTCCAATTTATTCTTGGGTCTTTACTTCCTCCAAAATAGTTTGGATAATATTCGCCATCTCCAGAGAAATTTGTCATTTGATTATTTAAAACATCAGCTCCCATTCTTTTTAATGTAAACCAACGCTCTCCTTCAAATGCTAGTTCACGAGCATTTTCATCTAGTATATCTTGCATAGTAACACTAGTTAAAGGTGCTGCATTTGCTCTTGTTCTAATTGCATTTATGTATGGCAAAGCATCTCCGCTAGATCTTAAAATAGCTTCTGCAGCTATTAAATAGGTTTCTGCTAGTCTGTAAACTAAAATATTACTTCTTTGTGTGTAAGAGTTAGGGTCGTCATCTTCTTGTGCAAATTTTATACAAGAAGGGTGTAACCTTTGGTAGTACCTTGTGTAAGTGTCACTAGGGTTATCTAAATCAGTTATAGGTTTATAAATATCTATTTCATCACCAATATTATCTCCTGTATTGTAATAATATTTTAACCTAAAATAGGTATTGTCATCTCTTGTATCATTTGGGTCTTCTGCTAAAAGATTTAATAAATATAGGTTTGGTAAAACTCTAGAAAAACCTCTACCGCCTTGTTCTATATCTGAGTTTATGCCAGATATTTGAAAATATTGAGTTACATAGTTGGCATTCATCATAGTTGCGTCTCCACCTCCTAATACATCATCTTGTGACTGTATAACAAATAATTGCTCGCTATTATTTAGGTCACCTTTAAAAACATCTGCAGTAGAAGAAACTAAACTGTGTGGGCTTTCTGGATCTTCAATTACAGATAAAGCTTGTTCTTTAGCTTCTAACCAATCTCCTTGCCACATAGCTACTTTAGCTTTTATGTGTTTAGCTGTTCCTTTAGAAACTCTACCAAAGTTTACATTCCAATCTAAATGTTCTATTGCAAAATTTAAATCGCTGTTTAATAAAGCAAAAATTTCTTCTTTTGATGATTTATTCTCTATAACATTAAAAGCATTATCTACAGTTACAGATTCTGTTGTAACATATATGTTGTTATACATTCTGTACAGAAAAAAATAAGACTGCGCTCTAAAGAATTTTGCTTCTGCAATAATTTGGTTTCTAGTGTCCTCATCTATATTATCTACAACCTCTGCTGCATTAATAATATCTGTAGCTTTATTGGTAATGTTGTAGTAATGTTTCCAAAATAAAGAAGAAACCAGTTCTGTACCATAATCTATTGGTGATACGCCTCTTTCATACCTTCCCATTAAGCCTGTATAACCAGATCTACTAAAGGTTAAATCGCTTCTAGAAGATAAAAGAACAGCTCCCATGTAATCTTCTGTTCTTTGGTCATACCTATCTCTATTAAATTTATATAAACTTACTACGCCAGATTTTAAACCTTCTTCTGTAGTGTATACATAGTTAGAGTCTATTAATGTGCTTGGCTGCTCTTCTAAATAGTCTTGGCAACTAACCATACTAATTATGATAAAAGCAAACCCTAAAATACTATTAGCTTTTTTGTATATATATGTTGTATTCATAATGTTTGTTTTTAAATTATAAACTTGCTTTTACACCAAATGTGAAACTTCTAGAATCTGGATAACCTGTATCTGAACTAGAAAATGTATTTCTAATATTTACTTCTGGGCTATAACCTATATAATCTGTATTGGTAAATAAGTTGGTAGCAGTTACATAAAATTTAATTTGATCTACATTAATTTTAGATAAAAAGTTTTGTGGTAAACTATACCCTAAACTTAAAGTTCTTAGCCTAACATAGGATGCGTCTTTAACAGCAAGGGAGTTTAAATACTGTGGAGTAGAGTCATAACTAGGTCTAGGGAAGCTTGTAGACGGATTTTCTGGTGTATAATAAGGTACTTTTACACCATTTAATTTACCAGATAAAGTACCACCATTATTAAAGTCTGATAAAAATGGGTTTACTTTAGTAGCCCCTTCTACAGCATAAAAATCTACAAACAAATCAAAACCTTTGTAAGATAGTGTTGTAGATAAAGAGCCAAACCAATCTGGGTTAGGATCTGTAAATACTCTGTCTTCTTGTGTTATAGCACCATCACCATTTGTGTCTTTAATTCTAATATCTCCAGGCCTTAAATCTTCTTGTGTAATTGTAGATTCTGGGTTTGCTTGTGGTGCATTTGCAAAGTCGTCTCCTTCTTGAAAAATTCCATCAAACTGATACTGTCTAATAACTCCTGTTGGTTGCCCTACATAGTAGTTATAGGCATCATCCTCTAAAATAGGTTCTCCATTACCATCGTTATATAAGTTAACTAATTCATTTTTATTGTTAGACCAGTTTGTAGAAACAGACCATCTAAAATCTTCAGTATTAATTAGGTTGGCAGTTAAGCTTAACTCTATACCAGAATTTTTTAATTCACCAGCATTAAAATAGGTGTATCTATAACCTGTGGTAGAAGGTACGCCTCTTCTTAACAATAAATCTTTAGTTCTAGCATCATAATATTCTGCAGTACCAGTTAAAAAGTTTTTAAACAATGAAAAATCTAATCCGAAATTTAAGGTTGTAATGGTCTCAAATTTTAGATTTACATTTGGTAATACTACAGATGGTGAGTAACCAGATGCAGATTCGCCATCAAAAACATAATTTTGTCCTTCTGCAGTAAACAAAGATGTATATGGTCTACTAATACCATTTACTAAAGAGCCATAACTTGCTCTAAACTTTAATTCTTGTACAGCAGTAGATTCTTTCAAGAAGTTTTCGTTGTGAATTTTCCAAGCAACTGAAGCAGCAGGGTTATGACTCCATTTATTACCCTCGGCATTTACAGATGCACCATCTGCTCTATAAGTTGCAGAAAATAAGTACTTATCTAATAAAGTATAACGAGCTCTAGCCATAAAAGAGGCACTCTTAAAAGTGTTTTGGTCTCTTTCTACAGTAACATTACCAATGGCATTTGTAATACCATTATACCCTAAGCTTTCGTTTATAAAACCCCTGCCTTCTGTAAATGTTCTTGTAAATTTGTCTTCTTGTACAGACTGTACTAGCGTTAGGTTAAACTTGTTGTTGTTATTAAAGTCATTAGTATAAGTTAAAATATTTTCAACTAAATAAGACTCTTTTAACTGGTTGTCTATCCTAGCTATACCATTATCTGTATCACCAGCAGAACTTAAAGAAGATTGGTATTGGCCTCTTTCAGAATTTTTTCTAGTTAAATTGGTTTTTAATTGATAATGTAAATTTTTAGTTATTTGGTATGATGGAGATAAATTGATAATAAAATCGTTTCCTTTTTCATCATTATCTTGCTCTCTTAAATTCCATAATGGGTTTGTAGCAGATAATTCTTCTCCGCTAGGGTATTGAGTTAAACTACCATCTTCATTATAGGCTTTGCCTAATGGGGAAAAAGTAATTACATTAATATTGGCAGCTCTCTCTATATCATCAGACAATAAGTTAAAATCAAAATTTACAGAGAATTTATCATTTATTTTTTGGTCTACGTTTAGTCTTAAATTTTTACGTGTATAGCTTGATGATGGAATTATACCGTCTTCTTTAAAATAGTTTACACTAGCATATATTTTTGTAAAATCTGTTCCTCCAGAAACATTTAAAGATTGACTATTAACTAAGCCAGATCTTAATAATTCATCTTCCCAATCTACAAATTCATTATTTGCTATAGATTCCATTTCAATTTCAGAAAATGCATCTTCTTCATTTGGGTATTCATTTGTTGCATTGTTAGAACGTATAGCTTCTCTTCTTAGTTGTGCAAATTCTTCACCGCTATACACATCAAAATTTCGTTCAATAGATTTTGTAGTTACATAACCATGATAAGAGACGTTTACTTTACCACTTTCTCCTCTTTTTGTTGTTACTAAAATAACACCGTTAGCACCTCTAGATCCGTAAATAGCTTGTGCAGAAGCATCTTTTAATACCTCTATAGATTTAATATCATCAGAATTTATGTCTTCTATACCACCTTCTCTAATAATACCGTCTACTACATAAATAGCACTTGTATTACCTTCTATAGAACTACGGCCTCTAAAAATAATTTCAGAAAAACCACCAGGTCTTAAAGTTCCGCCTCCGACTTCTACTTGCAAACCAGCAACTCTACCTCTTAGCATTTCTGTAACGTCAGATGTTGGTGTTAGTGTTGCTTTACTTAGGTCTGTGGTAGCTACAGCGTTTACTAAATCACTTTTTTTCTGTGTACCGTATCCTACAACAATAACTTCGTCTAAGGCACTAGCATCTTCAGTTAATGTTATTGTTAA
Source organism: Cellulophaga sp. RHA_52 (assembly GCF_007827205.1). Classification (NCBI taxonomy): domain Bacteria; kingdom Pseudomonadati; phylum Bacteroidota; class Flavobacteriia; order Flavobacteriales; family Flavobacteriaceae; genus Cellulophaga; species Cellulophaga sp. RHA_52. The sequence goes on along the minus strand of NZ_VIRZ01000001.1, from coordinate 3,346,406 downwards.
AGGAGCGTTTGTAATGGATACTTCTTTTGTAACATAACCTACATAAGATATTACTAAGGTTTGTGACGCTGTAGAGGTCTCTATACTAAACTCTCCATCAAAGTTTGTAGTTGTACCTATACTTGTACTTTTTAAGAGTACAGTTGCTCCTAATAAAGGAATTCCATTCTGGTCTAATACTTTACCAGATACTGTTTTTTGGTCTTGAGCATTTACTATAGTATTAGATAAAAATAGTAGTGCTATAAAAACCAATAATTTTGGTTGTTTTAATAGTTTTGAAATCATAGATAGTTAATTTTTCTCAAATAAACAGATAGTTCTATTTGTTTGTATTAACGAAATGTTATGAAACTAGCTGTTTAAGTATTGCTAAATTATACTATTAAAAATGAGAATAATTAAATTTTAACTATATAAAAACATACATTTTGCATTTTATTGTGTCTTTTTTTGGTAATTAAGCAATTACAGTGGTTTGGCAATTGTTTTATTTTGCCCATAAAGCCAAAAAACTGCCAAAAAAGAGAGAAAATTGGCTTGTAGTAGTGGTATTGTAGTGGTAATATTAAGCTAATATTATCAATTATATGGATAGTATGTGTTCTATTAAGTTAGTTTCTCTAGAAAGGTTCATTTTTTTTCTAAGTCTAGATCTTCTTACCTCTACACTTTTTACAGAAATGTTTAATAATGGTGCAATTTCTTTAGAAGAAAGGTTAAGTCTTAGGTAGGCACAAAACTTTAAATCATTTGCAGATAAATCTGGATGAAGCTCTTTAGCTCTAGTTAAAAATTCTTTGTCTGCGTTATTAAATGCTTCCATAAAAAACTTTCTGTCCTTAACATTATTTAAGTTTTTATCTATAAGTTTAAAAACAGGGTGTTTAGTGTTAGTAATACCAGTATCTTTTTTAAGTTCTTTTTTTATTCTTCTTAACACCTCATTACGTTTTACTATACTCATAGTAGAGATGGCTAGTTCTCTGTTTTTACTTTCTATTTCTTGATTTAGCTTCTCATTTTTTAAACGAATAACTTCTTGTTCGTTTTTAAACTCTAAAAGTTGCATTTTTTGCTTATTTTCTAATAAAGTTTTTTGGTGCTTTTTATAATAGTACCTTTTGTAAAATTTATGAGTTAAAAAAATAAGAAATAACCCTAACAAAACATAACTAACTATTGCTATTGCTGACAAGTAAAAAGGTCTTTGTATGGTAAAAGTGTACGTGGCAATATTAGTAGATATTTTATTGCCTATTTTAGACCTAACTTTAAATACGTAGTCTCCGTATGATAACTTATCGTAAGACGTATAAGAGTTTTGTGACCAACTAGACCAATCAGAATCAAAATTCTCTAGTTGATATTGGTAGTATGTGTTTTCATACTTATTATAATTAGGAGTAGTATAACTAAAAAATACAGAAGATTGTTTAAATTTAAAATCTCCTTTATTGTAAATGTTTACATCATTATAATTTGTCTCCTTTTCCTTAACTTTTATTTTATCAATAAAAACTTGGTGAGACTTTGATTCTATTTTAGACAAGTTTACATTAATGTAACCATTTGTTTTACCTAGTGTATAATTATCATTATTTAAACTTGCTATATTTTCAAAACTAGAATTAATTTTTCTCCAATTATTTTCTATAGGAATAGATTTAATAGAAACCATATTTGGTAATGGACCTTTTTGTGCATACTTAATATCATTTTTATTAAAAGACCATAATAATTCTCTTTTGTCAAAAATTAATTTTCCAGACCTATATTCTTTTTTAGGAATTAAAGCACTTAGTACGCTGTCTTTTATAAAAGATTGTGTTTTATTTTCTAATTTAAAAACCCCATTTTCATTTGCATAAATAATATGATTGTTAGTTTTTGTTAAACCAGCTGCTTTTCCTTTAAATTCATCAAAAAGAGTTATTTTATTAAAACCAGTTAAACTATCATTTAAAGTTAAATGATATATACCCTTATGTTCATGGTTAACCCAAATATCTTTGGTGTTATTTATTTCAAAAAAACGAGAAGAGATTTCAAAACCATTTAGTTTGTTTTGCAATGTCCACTTATTATTTTGCTTATGTAAAATTGCTAAGCCAGAATAGTGCCCAAATAGTATTTTATTTTTTTGCTTTGGTAGGGGTCTAAAATTCCATACACCAGAGATATTACTTATAAGACTTGCTTTATTGTTTTTAATATTAAAAACACCAGAATTGTGTCCGCAAAACAATTCATTGTCATAAGTATGTAAAGACCATACTTGCCCCTTTGTTCCGTTAATAAACTTAAGCTCTTTGTTAGAGTCTAAGCTTTTATAAAAAAGTCCTTGATTAGTACCAATGTACAAAAAGTTATTATGCACTATTGATGCATAAGTGGTACCAACATCACCATAATTGTCGTTATATTCTTTTATAAATGATTTTAAGTTTAAACAATTTATGCCGTTATCTAAAGCTAGCCATACATTACCATCTACATCTTCAAACAAGTTAAGTACTGTATTATTACTTAAGCCAGTAGATTGGTTTATAGTATTAATAATTTCTCCTTTAGCAGATAAGTAAATAACTCCTTTAGAAATAGTGCCTAGTACAAAACTTTTATCTCTTAATTGAATACCTCTAAAAATTCGGGCTTTATCTAAAAAAGTATCCCCTGGAATGTGCCATTTATTTAAGGTTTTATTTTGTATTTTAAATAGACCTTGTGTACGAGTTAAAACAATTAAGGTATTATTAATAGAAAATATATTTAATATGTATTTTATGTTTAATTCTTCAGGAATTTTAGCAATTAAAATTTCAATTCCATTTTCTAGTCTAGAAATTGTACCATCTAATTTTTGCACATATACTTTAGTATTTACTTTAAATACTCTATAATAATTACCCTTGTCTGTTGTATAATGTAATTGTTTTTTTGTGGTATCATAAAAATAAATTCTATCATAGGATTGAAAAATAACATAGTTGTCTTGACTCTTTATATTCCATATAATTTCATCTTCTAACAATTCATCTTTAATGGTTTCAGAAATAGAAAAGTATGTTAAGCTACCATATTCATTTTGTTTCCAATACCCAAATTCCATAAAAGAACCAGTGTAAACTTTGTCATCAACAACCTTAACTGTTCTTATAACAGAACCATTAACAGAAGGGTATAACGTCCATCTAGAACCATTGTAGGCCAAAAGACCATCATTATTTGCTACGTATATATTTTTGTTATTATCCTGGCTTATGTACCAATTTTGATTTTCCGCACCATAATCTGTAGATAAAAAATTTAAGATAGGAGGTGTTTCTTGTGCTACTGTAGTAAAAGTAGTAAAGAAGCAAAAAAGTAAGAATATGGTTTGATAATATTTATTTTTCATAATAGAACACTTAACAAAACAATATTTGTAACGTTATTTAAATTTCTAGTATAGATAGTTTAGACTCTGGTATAGTAATATAAGCCAAAAAGATAGTTATTGTTCCTAATAAGAACTTTATACATTGTTTTTTGTAAAAATATTATAAATTTCACAACTTTATACTTCTTGTTTGGTATTTGACTATAAATAAACATTTCACACTATAGTAATTTACCATAAACATTACTTTGTAACATTAGATACTAATATTAAATAAAGGTTTTGTTAATCTAAACCTAATATTAACTTGACCTTGGTAGGGTATTTTAGCTGTTTGTAAAAATGGCGATGAAAACGAAATTTTATATAGTATACCTCCTGTTATTAGCTTCTTTGTATGGCTACTCTCAACAATTAAAGTTTATAAATTATACTACAGACCAAGGATTGTCTAATAATTCTGTTTTAGATATTTTAAATGATGACGATGGCGGATTGTGGATGGCCACTTGGGACGGACTTAATTATTTTGACGGTTACACATTTACCACTTTTAAACATGATATTAATAACCCAAAATCTTTACCAAGTAATTACCTTACCAGTATAGAAAAAGATAAGGATGGTTTTATATGGACCTTTAGTAATGAAGGATTAATTAGTAAATATGTTGGTAATAATGAGTTTCATCATTATAAATTTAACCAGCGTCCAAGGGCAATGTACGCTTCAACCAGCGGTGTTATAAATGTTTTGGTTGGAGAAAAAATATATAAATACAGTAATGGTAATTTTGTTGAAGGCGCAGATGGCACCTCTAAAAACAATCAAAAAAAAGAATTTAAAAAAATACTTTTAGCCAAATATCCTCATTTAGTTATTAATGATGTTTTAAAGGATAAGGAAGGTAATTTATGGTTTGCAACGTTTAAAAACGGAATTTATATTATACCCAACCACATTAATAATTTAACTACAAGTTTAATACATAACTATACATATGATGCTTACACACCTTATACTTTTTATAGTAATGAGGTAACATCATTAAACCAAGATGTGTATGGCAATATATGGTTAGGCCAAAAAGATGGTGGCTTAGCTATGGCATATTCGGGCTCTCAAGAAATATCTTCTGTTATACCGCATCCTAATAGGTTTCCTCATTTACCAGTAGAAACTACAAGGGCTATTACTAAAGATGTAGCGGGTAATATTTGGATAGGGTATTACAACAGCGGATTGTATCATTATAGTGAAAAAACAAAATGTTATGTAAAGTTCCCTGTAAAAGAATCTAAACAAAACGAAGAGTGGGAGCGTGTAAGGTCTCTTTATACAGCTAAAGATGGTAGTATTTGGGTAGGTACATATGCGGGTATTTTACGTATTAAAAATAATAGTTACACAACTTTTGAAGCTGCTAACATACCAGAACTACCAAATAACAGAAATTATTCTTTTTATGAAGATGATAACCATACAATATGGATTGCCTGTTGGGGTGGTTTGGCTAAGTATAACTTAAAAACGCAGCGTTTTACAAAATTTAAGGGGCAAGATAAATTTAAAAATTACAATATAAGAAACATTAAAAAAGATAAAAACAATTTAATTATTGCAACCGAGCAAGATGGTGTTTTTATTTTAGACCTTACCACAGGTAATTACAAGCAGTTAACCAAAAAAAACGGAATTTTAGGTAATAGTGTTTATTCACTTTTTATAGACCATGATACAAACAACTATTGGATAGCATCATTGGGAGGCGTTACGGTGTACAACACAAAAAAAGGAGTTATAAAAAATATAACAGATGCAAATGGCTTACCAAGTCATATGGTTTATGGCGTTTTAGACAACCAAAACCAAATGTGGGTTAGTACAACAAAAGGAATAGCTGTTATAGACAAAAATACTTACCAAGTAACACCATTTAACCCAAAAGAAGGTTGGCAAGCACCAGAATTTTCTGAAGGAGCCTACTATAAAGACAACAAAGGATTATTATTTTTTGGTGGTGTAATAGGGCTTAATTACTTTAATCCTAACGCGCTAACTATTACACCTAATACAGCTAAGTTAAAAGTGCAGGTAAATAGTATACCTATTACTACAAATAAGGCAATTAGTAAAAAACATAGCAACAATACTATAAATGTAACAGTTACGCCTATAGTATTTCCGGTAAAAAAAACAAGCAGTTACTATTATAAACTACGTGGTAAAAATACTGACTGGATTTTAGCAAAAGGAAAACAAAATATTGTATACCAAAATTTGTCCTCTGGGGATTATACTTTTTTGTTAAAAAATAACCTAAACGATACACCAAAAGAGGTTTTTAGTTTAAAAATTGAAAAAGCATTTTACGAGACTATTAGTTTTTTTATGTTACTGTTACTTTTAATAGTGGGTATTGGTTTGTTGTTTATTTATTTAAAAAATAAAAGTACAAAGGCAAAACATAAAAAACTTGAAGAGCAAATTGTAGCAAGAACAAAGCTTATAGAAAAACAAAAGCAAGACTTGTTAAAAATTAATACTGAGTTAGATGATAAAAACCAAGAAATTATTCAGCAAAAAGAAAAACTTTTAAGCTTACATAACAATTTAAAAAATCAAGATTTTGAGGTAGATAAGTTTAAAACCTTTGTACTCACACAATTTCAGCAGCCATTATCTATAATACTAAAAATGGCACATGAGATTAAAAATAATCAGGAACCTAAAACAGAAATTCTACAGCAATCTGGTAAAATAATAGATTTAATATCAGAATGGAACTATTTAGATCATATTAAAGAGTTAGGAGAAGTGCGGTTAACTTCTGTTAAATTACTACCTATTTTAAAAGAAATAGCTAACAATGTAAAAGAAAAATTAAAACAGAACAGTGCAAATTTTAATGCACAAATAGACAAGAGTATAAATTGGGTTGAGGTAGACTTATTAAGATTAAAACTTTTATTAAAATATATTTTTAATGATATAGTAAAATACTCAGAGGCTAGTAGCTTGTTAGATGTAGCTATTGTTTTACAAGAAAATACATTGCAATTTACAGTAACGTCTAACAGTACAGTTTTACAAGGTAATGTAAAAAATATTTTAAATTATAGTCCGTATTACAAGGCTTTTTTAGTGCTAATTAAAGATCTTAACGGTACTTGTAATTTAAACAATGCAGACTACTTTAGCTTTAATTTTTCTTTACCAGTTATTGTAATGCAGAACAATACAAAGGCAGTAGAAACCATTTCCTGGAAACACTTAGATATAAAAGAAAAGCTTCCGGTTAATAAAAATAAAATTTTAGTTTTTACTGCAGCTTCAAATTTTAATATTTCAAATCAGCTACTACAAAATACAGATAATTACTTATTGTTTGAAGATGTAGTAACCAATTTATCATCAGCCTTAAAACAATTACAGATAGATGTTTTGGTGTTTTATCAAATAGGATTTACTAAAGAAATAGCCTATTTTTTACAGAAGTACAAAGAAATTCCTAAAAAGGATAGAGTTCCGTTAGTATACGTATCAGAAGAAATTAACTATGCATTACAAGAAACCTCTTTAGAATTTGGTATAGACGTAGTTATTCAATTGCCAGCAAGTAAAACTTTTATCAGTAATAAAATTACGTCTTTAATAAATAGGAGTACAGGTCGTGGCCAAAACAAGTTTCAGCAAGAAATTTTTAAAATTCTTACAGAAGAAAATGACCTACAGTCTAGCAATGAAAAACTTTTAAAACGCAGTTTAGAAATTATAAAGGAAGAATTGTCTAATCCATCCTTTAATGTAGAAAAACTAATATCTATTTTAGAAATATCTAGAATTAAATGTTACAGATTGTTTAAAGAACAGTTGGGGCAATCACCATCAGACGTTATAACTTCTTTGCGTTTGCAAAAAGCAGAATATCTACTTAAAAATAAAAAGTTTAATATCTCAGAAATTGGTTTTGAGTGTGGTTATAGTGACAGTAAATATTTTGGTCGCACATTTAAAAAGCATTTTGGGGTAAGTCCTAAAACCTATAAGGAGCAAAAAATATAAAATGTATTGTTTGTTTAGGATTAGCTCTATGTTAGGTTAATGTTACTGTAACAAAAGTCCTATTTTTTGATGCTCAAATAGCACTTTTTGTACTAATTGTCCGCTTGCATGAAACAATTTTACCCCCTTTAAAAAACACCACACAATACATTTGAGAAAAACAAAAACTATAAATTAAAATGAAAAAATTATACTTTTTTCTAACACTCAGTTTAGGGTGTTTATCTACCATGCTAGCGCAGGTAACAGTAAAAGGCACAGTGGTGTCTAACGCAGACGGATTACCAATATCTGGTGCCGCAGTAACTATTAAAGGTAAAACTACAACAGGTACTGCAACAGATTTTGATGGTAACTTTACTTTACAGTTAAAAGAAGAAAATGGAGTATTGGTAATATCTTCATTAGGTTTTGCTAGTAAAGAAGTTGCTTATAATGGTAACCAAACAATTGCTGTAAGTTTAGATGAAGCAACAAACTCTTTAGATGAGGTTGTACTTATAGGTTACGGATCTACTAAAAAAGGAGATTTAACCTCGGCAATTGGTACTGCGGCAAATGTGGGTACAATAACCAGTAGGCCTGTTAGTAACTATAAAGAGTTTTTACAAGGTAACATTGCTGGTGTAACCGTATTAAGCTCTGGTGGTGATCCAACAAGTACAGCTAGTATAAAAATTAGAGGTATTGGTACATTAAATTCGGAGTCTCCTTTAGTGGTTGTAGATGGTTTACCATATAGTGGTCCAGAAATTAACCCTAATGACATTGCGTCTATATCTGTATTAAAAGATGCTGCTTCTGCTGCAATTTATGGTGCACAAGCTGCATCTGGTGTAATTGTGATAGAAACTAAAAAAGGAAAAACAGGAAAACCTAGGTTAAATGTTAACTACTATACCGGTATAAAAACAGCATCTAATTTGCCAACACCTTTAACTGCACAGCAACAGTCAGAGGTTTATAACTTAGCAGCAGATAATGCAGGTGTGCCAAGACAATCTGCTCATGACGCAGCGCAAAACCCATACGGACAAGTAAATCGTACAAATTGGATTGATGCTATTTTTAGAGATGCAACTGTAAATAACTTAAATGTAGATTTAAGTGGAGCAGGAGAAAAATACAATTACTATACTTCTTTTGCTTTTAGAGATAGAGAAGGTGTGTTAGAGGATACTAGTTCTCAAAACTATAGTTTAAGGCTAAAATCTGACTTTAACATTACAGATAAAATTACAGTAGGTGAAAATATTTATTTCTCAAGAGATGAAGCTTACGGTACTAATACAGATAATCCATATTCTGGTACTATAATAAACGCAATTTATATGCCATCTGCATCACCAACACGTTATGAAGATGGAAGTTTTGCAGGTGTTGTACCAGAAAACTTATCTCAGTTTGCAGGTGCTTACGGAGATGTTTACAACCCATTAGCTTTATTGTTAAGACCAACAAAAGAGTCTCCTAAAACATTTATAAATGCAAACGTATATTTTAAGTATGATTTGTTAGATGGTTTAGCATTTAAATCAAGCTACTCATATTCTTACAGAGATAATAAAACAAAAGAGTTTTATCCTCGTGTACCAGAGTTAGGCCGTAGTAATAGTCAAAATTCATTATTACAAACAAATACTACTCAAAATAAATGGATTTGGGACAACCAACTTTCTTACAACAAGTCTTTTGGTAACCACAATTTAAATGCAACAGCAATTTATTCTGCTCAAAAAACAAAAGGTGACTATATTTCTTTACGAGGTACAGGGTTTTCATCAGAAGAGCCATTTAACCAATACATGCAAAATGCAGAGTTGTTAAATAAACCAAGTAATAACCCTTTTGAGGAAGCTTTAACTTCTGCAATTGGTAGGGTTATGTATAACTATAATAATAAGTATTATATATCTGGTAGTATACGTACAGATGAGTCTTCTAGATTAGCAGTAGAGAACCAGTCAGATACTTTTACATCTGTATCTGCAGGTTGGAGAATTTCTAACGAGTCTTTCTTTAATATAGATGCAATAAACGATTTAAAATTTAGAGCATCTTGGGGAGAAATAGGAAACATACAGTCTATTAGTGGTTATTATCCTTTTGATGTTCCTGTAGCTAGTAGTAACGTAGTTATGGGAGAAAATGGTGCTTATTTTGATAATGTTGGTAGCTACGTACAAAGAAATGCAAACAGAAATTTAAAGTGGGAAACAGCAGAGTCTTTAGATTTTGGTTTAGATGCATCTTTATTTAACAACAGTTTAAGCTTAACTGTAGATTATTTTGAAAAAACAACCAAAGGAATGATTATTCCTGGTTTAGCAGATATTAACCAAGGTATATCTCCTGCAGATGTAAATGGAGGACAAGTAAAAAACACAGGTTTAGAGGTTTCTGCTACTTATACAAATACAAACGGAGCCTTAAATTATAGTATTAATGCCAATGCAACAACTATTAAAAATGAGTTAGAGAACTTAGATGGTTACGCATCTATTGGTCAGGATGTTTTTTATCATACAGACAATGTAAGAAGCGTATTAGTTCCTTACCAAACACAAGTTGGTGGTGCATTATATACGCCATATTTAATTCCGCAATTAGGCATATTTAATACACAAGCAGAAATAGATGCTTATACTAAAGATGGTAACTTAATACAACCAAACGCAAGGCCAGGAGATTTTAAATTTCAAGATACTAATAACGATGGTAAAATAGGCTCTGAAGACCGTAAGTATTATGATGCTTACCAACCTAAAGTAACCTATAATTTGGGTGCAAACTTAGACTACAAAGGGTTCGATTTTAATGTTATTTTACAAGGCGTAGCAGGTGTTAAGGCTTTTAACGGTTATAAATTTACAACCTATAATGGCGCATTATCTGGGTATAATTTAGATAACAGAGTTTTAGATGCTTGGTCACCAACAAATACAGATACAGATATTCCTATTATTTCTACAAAGGATGATAATAAAAACTTTGGTACTGCATCTAGCTGGTATTTAGAAGATGCATCATACTTACGTATTAAAAACGTAACCTTAGGATACACTTTTAACAATAAGGTAATGGATAAACTATCTAAAGGTTCATCATTAAGAATGTATGTGTCAGGAGAAAACTTAGTAACGTTTACAAAGTATACAGGTTTAGATCCAGAAGTAGGTGGTAAAGGATTAGATATTGCTAAATATCCTGTAGCAAAAACATTCACATTAGGATTATTACTGTCATTATAATCACACTAAAAAAAGAATACAATGAAAAATACATATAAAAAATTAGGATTAATTGCTTTGGGTGTTTTAGGGTTAAACCTAACCTCTTGCTCAGACGATTTTACAAACTTAGAGCCTTTGGGTAAGGTGTCTAACGAGAGTTTCTGGAAAACAGAAACAGATGCTGTACAGGCTGCAAATGGTTTATACTTATTAATGTCTGACCAAGAAATGTTTGGTAGAGGTTTTTTCTGGTACATTAACGCATCTGATGATATGATTACAGGTCGTATTAAAGCCACAGCAGATGTTATAAAAGATTTTAATATTGATGGTAGTGAAGGAAGTTATACCTCTACTTGTTACACAAAATCTTACCAAGTAATAAGACGTGCAAATGATATTTTATTAAACGTTCCAGAAATGGAAATATCAGAAAGTACTAAAAACCGTGTTCTAGGTGAAGCGTATTTTATGCGTGCCTTTAGTTACTTTTGGGTAGCACATACTTATGGTGATGATGTAAATGGTGGTGTGCCAATTATTACTGTAGATAATATGTTTGATGAAGGAGGTAGTTACGCAAGACCTGCTTCTGTTGTAGAAAACTACAAGCAAATTGAAGAGGATTTAAAAAAGGCAGCAGAATTGTTACCGTTGTTTACAGATTATAGTGCAGAAGATTATGGTCGTCCTCATAAAGATGCAGCCTTAGGTTATTTAGCTAAAACAAACTTATACTGGGCAGCTTATGATGCATCTAGGTATGCAGAAGTTGTAAAATATGCAGATGCAGTTGCAACATCTGGTTCAGGAAGAGCTTTAATAGATACAGACAATCCAGAGGTAGATTACAGAGAGTTACACAGTCATTTAAATAACTGGACAAGCGAGTACATTTGGTCTGTAAACTCTGGTGTAGACCGTGGTAGTATTTTATCTGGTGTAATGTTAGAAAACAAAGGCTGGGGTAAATACAACGGTTGGGGTTATTACACTCCGTCTGAAGGGTTGTATAATGAGTATGAAACAGGAGATGTACGTAGAGGTGTTACTATTTTAAATTTTGGTGATGAATTTAAGTACTTTGGTGAAGATAAAAGATACCAATCAGAAAATTCAATCTCAGGTTTCCAGTTTAACAAATACATGTATGAGTTTCAGTTTGAAAACCCTATTGGGCAATACGTAAATTCTAACGGAGATAACCCAACTACCGTTTACAATGTACCATTAATGCGTTATGCAGAAGTGTTGTTAATGAAAGCAGAAGCTTTAATTGCAGATGGTAAAAACGGAGACGAGCCACTAAATATGGTTAGAGATAGAGCCGGTTTAGCACCAATAACAAATGCTACTATGGAAGACCTTAAACATGAACGTAGAGTAGAATTAGCAGGTGAATTTGCAAACAGACATTTTGATTTGGTACGTTGGGGAGATGCGGCTGCTACTTATGCAGAACCTATTTATGGAAGAATTTACACAGACAGGTCTAACCCAGATTCTCCATACACATCAGAAATAGTGTGGCCTGCCAGAAATTTTGATGCATCTTATATGAATGTGTGGCCTATACCAAATACTGTTATAGAGTCATCTGGAATACCACAAAACAAAGGTTGGTAAATAAAAGTAAGTTTCAATTAGTTTTTTTAACAAGAAAAGGGTGCTGTAATTGCGCAGCACCTTTTTTATAATATACTCATATGTTCACATTTAAGAAAAAATGTATCATTCTTGTCGTTAGTTTTTTTTCTATGATTTCTTTTGCTCAAAAAGAAAATCAAATTCTTATTCATTCTCATAATGATTATCTACAAAATGTTCCATTCTGGAATGCGCTATCTAGCGGAGCCAATATTATAGAGGCAGACGTTTGGTTAACAAAAAACAAATTGTTTGTAGCCCACACAAAAAAAGAAATAATACCAAACAATACGCTACAAAGCTTGTATTTAGACCCTTTGCAACAAGCTGTAAATAACAAGCAGTTAACAACATCTAATGTAATTTTAATGATAGATGTTAAATCTGATGCAGAAAAAACAATTCAAAAAATTATAACTGTATTAAAAAAATATACAGTATTAACATCACATAAAAATATTAAGTTTTTAATATCTGGTAACAGACCTAAACCAAGCACGTATTACACTTACCCAAGTTATATTTATTTTGATCATCAAGAGTTAAACAATACCCTATCTCCTAAAAACTGGGATAAAGTTGGTATGGTTAGTACAAGTTTTAAAAAATATTCTGTTTGGAACGGTAAAGGAAGATTAACACATACAGATTATGATGTGGTAAGCAACGTAATTGCTTCAGTAAAAAAGCTAAATAAACCTTTTAGGTTTTGGGCTACACCAGATTCTAAAACAGCATGGAGAACATTTGTAGAGATGGGTGTAAATGTTATAAATACAGATATGCCGTACAAATGTGTAACTTATGTAAAAACATTAAATAAACGTACATTAACAACACAATCCTTATCAAAAACTTATATACCTACTTATGTTTCTGATAAGAAAAACAAGCCCATAAAAAACGTTATTTTAATGATTGGTGACGGTATGGGCTTGTCTCAAATAACGGCAGCAACAATTGCAAATAAAGGGCAATTAACACTTACGCAGTTAAAATCTGTTGGGTTACTAAAAACCCAATCTGCAGATGATTTAGTTACAGATTCTGCTGCTGCTGGTACAGCTATTGCTACAGGGCAAAAAACAAACAACAGAGCTATTGGCACAGATGTTAATGGTAAACCATTACCAACTTTAGTAGAAGTATTAGGTAACGCTAATTTTTTAACAGGTATTATAACTACAGATAAAATTACAGGTGCAACACCTTCTGCATTTTATGCAAAGGCAATAGATAGAGATAATACAGCACAAATAGCAAAAGATTTATTAAAAAGTAATCTTAATTTTTTTGCTGGTGGCGGGGCTAGTTTGTATAAAAATTTACCGCTAGAGAAAGAATTTACTATAGTAAATGATGTTTTAAAAGTAGGGGAGAACACGTCAAAAAAATTAGGAGTTTTTTTAGCAGACAAAGGAGTGCCATCGGTTATGGATGGTAGAGGTAACTTATTAGCGCAAACAACTAAAGAAGCATTATCTTTTTTAAACCGTAAAAGCACCCCATTTTTTTTAATGGTAGAAGCTGCACAAATAGATTCTTTTGGGCATTTTAATAACACTAAAGGCATTATAACAGAGACTATAGATTTTGATAAGGCTATAGCAGAAGCAATAAAGTTTGCAGATAGTAATGAAGAAACCTTAGTAATTATAACTGCAGATCATGAAACATCTGGTTTTGGTATTGCAAGTGGTAACGGTAACCACCAAAAAGTAGAAGGAAATTTTATAACTCATGATCATACTGCTACAATGGTTCCTGTTTTTGCGTACGGACCAAAGTCAAATAATTTTACAGGAGTTTTTGAAAACACAGAGGTGTTTTATAAAATATTAGAGGCATTAGAAGTAAAAAAATAGTTTTTTAATATTTCGTTTTTTAGTTTATTAGGCGTGGCAAAAGTTTTTTGTTGCGCCTTTTAACTTTTAAAAAGCAGTACTCTTTTTAGTTTTAAGATAGAAAAATATAAAAATAAATTACTATCCTTTTTCTTATTAATCTTAGTACGTAAAATATAAAAAGCCTTAGTTATTTGGGCTTCTACTGTTTTTATAGAAATATTTAAATACTCTGCAATTTCTATATTAGTTAACCCTTCTTGCTTGCTTAATAAAAAAACATTTTTACATTTAGGTGGTAAATTTTGTATTTCTTGTTTTACCTTTTTTATAAGATTATCAAAGGAGACAACATCTGTTTCTTCTACCAAATGGTGTAAAGCATCTAAATACTTTTTTTCTAAAGGAAAAACATTTTTTTGTTTTCTATAATGATCTATAAACTCATTATATACAGATTTATACAAAAAACTCTGTATAGAAAAATTGGCCTTTAGCTTGTCTCGCTTGCGCCAAACTCTCATAAAAACATTTTGCACAATATCTTCTGCCTCACTACGGTCATGTGTAAGGTTAAGCGCATAAACGCAAAGTTTCTGGTGGTAATCATTAACAAGCTTGTTGTATGCAGAAGTATCTCCAGACTTAAGTGCATTTATAAAATTAATGTCGCTATTTAATGGGGGACTCATATAAAAAGACAATAATTGGTTAAATATGTTGCCAATATATAAAAAACTTTAATAAAATGTTAGGGTTAAGTAAAATGTATACGTATTAAAGTATATATGTTAAAAATATAATGAAAAAGAAAATAACAAAATTAGATAAGTTAATAGCTAAGTACCTTACTAGAGAGTCTACTAAAAAAGAGCTCGATGGTTTAGAGGAGTTACTTAATAACGACTTAAATAATGAAAAGTTTCTAAAGGAATATATAAAAATAAATGTTGTATCAGATTATGTATTACAAAAGTTTAATACAGAAAAAGCAAGGCAACAATTGTTAGATACTATTAAAGAAGATAAAAAGAAAGCAAAGCAAGCTAAAATTTTTACTTTAATAAAATATTCCACAGCTGCAGCTGTAGCGGTACTTGTAATGTCTGGTATATTTTTTAAAACATCTTTATTTAATAAAACAGGAGCAGAGCCAGTACAAGTATCACATAATATAAAAGTGGGTTCTAATAAAGCAACTCTTTCTTTAGAAGATGGCTCTTTAGTAGTTTTAGAAAATGGTAAAGAGGTTAACGTTGGTAAAGCAAAAAGCAACGGAAAAGAACTTAAATATACAGCCGGCAGAAAAAAAGGTAAAACTATTTACAACTCTTTAACTATACCGCGTGGTGGTGAATATGCATTGCAATTGTCTGACGGAACCAAGGTTTGGTTAAATTCAGAAACAAAAATAAAGTATCCGGTATATTTTAAAAAAGGAATGTCTAGATCTGTAGAGTTGGTTTATGGCGAGGCTTATTTTGATGTTTCACCTAGTGAAAACCATAACGGAGACGGATTTAATGTTGTTACCAACCAACAAAACATTGCAGTTTTAGGAACCGAGTTTAATATTAAGGCTTATAAAAATGAAAACTTTATCTACTCTACCTTGGTAGAAGGTAGAATTATGCTAGAAAACGGATCTTATAAAGCAGATATGCAGCCAGGGCAACAAGCAGTAATAGCAAATGGTATTGCTGAAAAAGTAGAAGTTTACAATGTTAATGTAGAAAATGAAATTGCTTGGCGAAAAGGTAATTTTAACTTTAAAAATAAATCATTAATAGAAATAACAAAGGTATTGTCTAGGTGGTATGATGTAGATTTTGTAATAGAAAATAAAGACCTAGAAAATATTAACTTTAAAGGAGTACTGGGCAAAACACAGGATATAGAAACAATTTTACAAATTATTAAAAACACAAGTAACATAAATGCCTATGAAATAAAAAATAGAATTATTTACATAAAATAAAGGGAACAAAGTTTATACCGTCCAAAGAATAACACTTTATCCCCCATTTTGTATTGAATCTCGATTAATTAAGTAACTAACCAAAAAAACACTCAAATTTATGAAAATTAAATTAATGAATGTTCTCTTCTGCTATAGAAGAAAACTAATGATGAAGATTATGAAAGCTATTATCTTTTTATGGTGTACCGCAATTTTTAGTTTTACCACTACAAATTCGTTCTCACAAAACGCTAAAATCAGTATTAAAGAAGATGCTGTTGTTAGTGTAGATATGGTTTTTGATATTATAATGGAACAAACCGACTATAAGTTTATTTATAGTGAAGGTTTTTTTGATGCTTATCCAAAAGTGGTGCTACATAAAGGTATCATAAAGGCTAATGCATTATTAGATAAAACACTAGAAAATAGTGATGTGTCTTATGAGTTTTTACCAAACAAAACAATTGTAATAGTAAAAAAACCTGGCAATTCATCTATTAATCAGCAATTACAAATAACTGGTAAGGTGTTAGATGAAAATACGTTACCATTATTAGGTGTAACAATATTAGTAGAGGGTACAACAAATGGTGTTACTACAGATTTTGATGGTAATTACTTAATTAAAGCCAAAGCAGGTGATGTATTAAGTTTTTCTTACGTGGGTTATCTTACTCAAAAAATAAAGGTTAAGGAAAATGAAAGTGTAATTAATGTAGTTTTAAAAGAAAACGTAAATGTTTTAGATGAGGTTACAGTAATTTCTACAGGTTATCAGCAAATCTCAGAAGAGAGATCTACTGGTGCTTTTGAGACAATTAAAAAAAGTCAATTAGAGAAGCCGGCATCTAGCATATCAGAAAGATTAGTTGGTATGGTTGCGGGTTTACAAAGTACAATTAATTCAGATGGTAGTATAGATTTTCAAATAAGAGGTCAGTCTAGTTTATTTGCAGACCAACAACCTTTAATTGTTTTAGATGGCTTTCCTATAGAAGATGGTTTTGAAACTATTAACCCTAACGACGTAGAAAGCATTACTGTTTTAAAAGATGCAGCAGCAGCATCTATTTGGGGAGCAAAATCTGCAAATGGTGTAATTGTTGTAACAACAAAAAAAGCGAAACAGGGTAAAACAACAATATCTGCTAATACATTTATTAAAACATCTAGCAAGTTAGACTTAGACTATATTATTGCATCTGCTCCGGCAAGTGATATTATTGCTTATGAAAAACGTTCTTTTGATTCGGATTTCTTTGGTAGTATTATTGGCGGACCTCAAGGAGGAACAGTTTTTAATTTACAGGCATATTCATTGCCTTTAACAGCAATGAACGAAGCTCGTTTAGGGAGAATTACTAATGAAGAAAGAGATGCTCAATTAGCTGCTTTATCTGGTTTAAATAATAGAGACCAAATAGAAAATTATTTGCTTAATGCACCAATAACAAAGCAGTATAACATAAGTGTAGCAGGAGGTAGTGAGACTATGAAAAACAACTTGTCATTATTGTTTGAGGATAGCAGCACTTTTTTTCAAGGAGATGAGCAAAATAAATACCTTATAAACTATACCAGTAAAATAAAAGTAAATGATAGGTTAGATTTTGATTTTGCGGGTATGTTTCAGTACAGAGATGTAAGAAATAACTCTGGTACGCAAAATATATATGGAGAAGGAGATATGCTTAGTACAATAAGATCTTTAGCTCCTTGGGATATGTTGGTTAATGAAGATGGTGGTTATAATGATTTATCATACCTAAAATATTACCAACCAAATTTTGATATGTTTGTGCCTACAGAAGCTTTTCCATATTCAGATTGGTCTTACAACCCAATTACAGAAGTAGAAAACAGAGATTTTTCTACAAAAAGTTTAAATACACGTATACAGGCAGGTTTAAATTTTAAAATTATAGATGGCCTTTCTGTATCTTCTAAAATACAATATGAAATTTTTAAGACTAACGTAGATAATTACTATAATGAAAAAACGTTTGATGTTCGTCAGTTTGTAAATGAAACATCTGGTTGGAATTACGATTATAATACCGTTCCAACACAGAATGTGCCTACAGGAGGTGTTTTAAAAAAATCTGAAACAACAGTAAATTCATATAACTTTAGAAATCAGTTAAACTTTAATAAAACATTTGCAGACAAGCATACTATAAGTTTTATAGCAGGTACAGAGCTGTCTAACAGAGTAACAACTAGTACAATACACCCAGATTCTTTTGGTTATAATGATGAAACTTTAGCATCATCAGAACTATTAAATCCTGTAGAAACTGCAAGTATGTGGAATGGTTATCCATTACGTTATGCTAGTTTCTTTTATCCGTTTAATATAACACCAACAACTACATACCAAGAGTATACAAACAGGTTCTTTTCTTTGTTTGGTAACTTAGGGTATACTTTTAATAACAAGTACACTGTAACAGGTAGTTACAGAACAGATGCATCAAACCTAATAACAGATGACCCTTCATTTAGGTACAACCCTTTTTGGTCTGTAGGTGGTAGTTGGAAAGCGCATAAAGAAGACTTTTTAACTGGTGCTACTTGGTTAAACAGGTTAAACCTTAGAGCAACATACGGTTTTAATGGTAATGTAGATAGGTCTACTTCTTTTAAACCATTAATTAATGTAAACCCATCTTTAAATGTGTTTACACAAGAAAATACGGCAACTATTTCTAGTTTTGGAAACCCAACACTTAGATGGGAAAAAACAAAAACATTAAACTTTGGAGTAGATTTTTCATTATTTAGAAGTAAACTTTTTGGATCTGTTGATGTTTACAATAAGCAAAGTTTTGATTTAATTGTGGATCAATCTATAGCATCTGTTAATGGTACAACTAACCAAAAGTTTAATAATGGAGAAATGCTTAATAAGGGTATAGAGGTTACTTTAGGTACAACATTACCAATAAAAAATAATGATATTGTTTGGTCTGGTTCTGTAAATTTTGCACACAATAAAAACGAAATAAATAGTTTTTTTAAAACCAATTACCAATCTTATGAATTATATGGTGGTCCTACAACATCTTATGTAGAAGGTTATGATGCAAATACTTTATGGTCTTTTCAGTACGCAGGTTTAACCAATGTGGGGTCAGAAGCTAACCCAGTGCTAAAACCATCTGTTATTGGAGAAAACGGAGAAGCTGTTACAGTAATTAATTTTGCTCAAGGAGACTCTAGAGAGTTTATGAAAGCACAAGGTACACTTGTGGCTCCTACAACTGTAGGTATGAGAAACTCTTTTAAAATTTATGATTTTGATTTTTCATTTATTGTAACAGGTAAATTTGGTCATGTGTTTAAAAGACAAAGCTTTAATTACCCAAGTCTTATAAGAGGTAATTCTCAAATAAATGAAAAATATAGTGAGGTTGTTAATGGAGACCCAAACAGCATTATTCCTATTCCTGAGGAAGAAGGTAGATACTATTTTTATGATCGTTATTATCCTTATATGGATTATTTAACGGAAGATGCATCACATATAAGATTTCAAGAAATAAGTTTATCATACTCTTTACCTTCAAAAGTTACTCAAAAAATGGGTATTAATAGTATGCGTTTTTATGCACAAGCAAACAACGTAGGTACTATTTTATTTAATGATTTTGGAGAAGATCCTGAATATCCTAAAGGAGGTTTACGCTTGCAGAGCTCATTAACTTTTGGATTAAATTTTAACTTTTAAATTAAGGAAACTATGAAAATTTATAAATATATATTAGGCATTGTATTAGTAGGTGCTTCTGTTAGTTGTAATGATTTTTTAGAGGAAAATCCTTCAAAATCAACATCTGTAGTGCCAGAAACTATAGACCATTTAGAGAGTTTGTTAAATGACTATAACACTTTTGCAACAGAAGGTGCATCTGAATTAATTTTTGGAACAGACGATTTTGCACTAACCACAGATTTGTTTGATGGTATACCGGCTTCTATATCAGCAACAAATGTACATTATGCCACTTGGGATACAGAATATTTACCCACTACAACTAGACCATATTGGCCAGAAGAGTGGAAAAAAATATTTACAGCAAATTTAATTTTGCAAAATGTATCAGATGTTTCTGGTTCTGAAACTCAAAAACAACAATTAAAAGCCGAAGCTCATTTTATAAGAGCGTATAGTTATTTTCAAATGGCAAATATTTACTGTTTGCCATACACTAATGGCAATAAAGCAGAGTTAGGCTTACCTTTAAAACAAACAACTAGTTTTGAAGAAAATATAGAAAGGGCTACTTTAGAAGAAACTTATGCCCAAATAGAAACAGACTTACAAATAGCTTTAGAGTTAAATAAAGATTTAGAGGTTATTAATGGTCAAAACAGAACTTGGAGAGCAAGTACAGTAGCCGTTTTAGGTTTTGCAGCTAGGTATTATTTAGCATTAAATGATTACACTAAAGCACAATCTTATGCAGAAGACGCATTAGACTTGCATAACTTTTTAAGAGATTATAATACAGATATGAGTTTTTCTACAAGACCAAGTCCTGTAACTATTTTTAACCCAGATCCTGAGGTGGTAAATATAGATTATCCTTATACGCATGACTTGCAAACTATTCCTACAGATAAGTTAGAGTGGGGAGAATCTTACTACTACAGATATTTAAATAATGGTTCCTGGAACTATTACCCGTCAACAGAGCTTTTAGGTATTTATGACCAAGATTATGACTTGCGTTACAAATATCATATTGTAGAAGATTATACGTATGATAGAGGAGCAGTAAACCCTGCATTTAGTTACCCTGGTTATATTTTCTTTTTTAAGTCAGATATTTTAAGTGGCCCATCTGTACCAGAAATGTTATTAATAAAAGCAGAATGCCAAGTAAGACAAGGATCTTGGGCAGACGGTATACAAACTGCAAATATTTTAAGAGGATATAGAATAGATGCAAGTGCGCCTGCCAATGTTAGAGATTTATCTGCAACATCACAAGAAGATGCTTTAACTAAAGTATTAGAAGAGCGTAGAAGAGAAATGCCTTTTGTGCATAGGTGGTATGATATTAGGAGGTTAAATAATAACGAAGTAGCTACTGATGATGTTACTTTAAGTAGAACTTTTTACCCATATACCGGTGGTACAATTTTATCATCAGAAACACCTATTAATTTTACATTAGATAAAAATTCTAGAAAATTTGCTCGCCCAATTCCAGAGACAGATATTATAGCCTCTGGCGGTGTTTTAAAACAAAATCAATATTAAAAACAAGCAAAGGGAGTAGCCTTTTTGGTTGCTTCCTTTTATTTAATGGTAAAGGCTACTTATATGTGCAAAACATAATAGGTCTAGGCTTCTTATTCAATAACTTTTCGTCATTTAAAACACTTTTATACCAACATTATGTCTAAACTATTCAAAAATATCACATTCTTACTTGCTATTATATTAGTATCATTTTCTAATGATATTAATGCCCAAGACGTTAAAAATACATTTACTTTAAAAGGAGAAATTAAAGGGTTAGTAGGTAATTTATACTACAGACATCCAGATAAAGAATATACTAGAACTACACCACCAGACTCAATAATAGTTGTAGATGGTAAATTTAATTTTTCTAGCACTATTTCAGAATTGTCTCAAATTAGGGCTTATCCAGGATTTAATGGTCCAGATGGTAAACTTTTTAAAAAACCCAAAGGTGGCCGTGGAATGTTTCCTGTAAAATGTGCATACTTAACATTTTATGCTTTTCCTGGCGCCAATGTTACTGTAACAGGTGAAGCAACAGATTTTATGAATGCCTATCCAAACGGAGACAAATTAAACAATAGTCTTGCAGCTGCTAATAAATTAATGTACCCAATGTATAACCAAATGGGAAACATAGCAGTAAAAAATACGTATGAGACAGATTCTGTAAAAATAAAGGCAAACGATAAACAGGCAGAAGCAATTTTTAAAAAATCTATAAAAGCCTTAAAAAAACATATAAAAAGCAATCCTAATTCTGTAGCCGCAGCTTGGTATTTAAACGATTTAATTTTACGTACACAAGTTACTAATGATGAGGCAGAGGAGTTATTTAATTCTTTATCTACAAATTTGGCAGAGTACCCAGATTATAAAAATGTTGCCGAGCGTATAAAAGGTATTAAAGCTACGGCAGATGGTTCTCCTGTACCATCAATAAAAACTACAGCAACATTATCTGGTAAAGAGTTTAATATAAATTCTTTACAAGGTAAGTATGTACTAATAGATTTTTGGGGAATATGGTGCGGGCCTTGTGTTGCAGAAATGCCTCAGGTAAAAGAATTTCAAGAAAAACATAAAGATAATTTGGTTGTAATAGGAATAAACTCTGGAGATACTAAAGAGAAAATTAAAGCATTTACAGCTAAAAACGAATATGAGTGGTTACAGCTTTTAAGTGATAAAGCAAATACACCAGACAATTTTGTAAACAGATTTAATGTACAAGGTTTTCCAACCAAATTTATTATTGATAGAAGAGGAAAAATTGTTAAAAGATTTGTTGGAGGCGGAGAAGAAGCCTTTGAAATGTTAGAAGAATTATTAAAATAAAAATTTAAAATATGAGAACAGCAATAAAAATATTGGTTGCAATAATATGTGTAAGTACTGCTTTTTATTCTTGTAAAGACAAGAAAAAAGAGCAGCCAAAAGAAGATGGTTATGTTGTAACAGGAACCGTAAAAGGGTTAGATAATTCTTATGCTAAAATTACAGATTATCAACTTTTTAATAAAGACAAGATTAATGTTATAGACAGTGTACCAATTGTAAACGGTAAATTTAAGTTTACTGGCGAGATAGCTTTTCCTGATATGGTAACATTAGAATTAGGAGAATACAAAACACAGTTTTTTCTTGAAAATAGTAATATCAAAATTAGTGTAGATGTATCTAACGTAAAAAATGTCTCAGAAAAGATTACACCAGAGGTAATAGGGTCTAAAGGTCATAGCCAATACGCAGCAGTAGAAAAAAAATCTCTTGAGGTTTTTAATGATAAAAAATATGATGTTTTTAAAGAGGTTAGACAAATGTTTGCTAAAGCCAAAAAAGAGGGTAGTGATGAATTACTGCAAGAGGCGTTAAAAAAACAAAAAAGTTTGCAAAGCTTATCTCAAGACAGAAATGAGAGATATAAAAAAAGTAAGTTTGACTTTGTAAAGGCAAATCCAAGTTCTGCAGTTGCTCCTTATGTTCTTGGAGTTCAGTACACAGAGGGTAGAATGTCTAGAGAACAATTAAAAGAATATTATGAGCTTTTTACAGGAGATGCACGTAAGGCTACTTTTTTTAAAACATTCATAACAAAAATATATAAAGATAATTTTGAGAATGTAGGTGTTGGTAATACTGCTCCAGATTTTACATTACAAACAGTACAAGGAGATGAATTAACCTTATCTAAGGTAGAGGGTAAGTACATATTAGTAGACTTTTGGGCTAGTTGGTGTGTGCCATGTAGAAATTCTTTTCCTCATTTAAAAGAGTTAAGAAAACAATATAAAAATAAAGGTTTTACAATAGTAGGTGTTGGTACTGCAGATGAAAAAGAGAAGTGGAAGAAGGCTATAAAAGAAGACAATACTCTTTGGAACCACGTTTATGACTCTAGTGAAAACCACGCTTATGGCCCAGTAGCAGAATCTTACGGTGTACCACATTTACCAACAACCTTATTGGTAGATAGCAACAGAAAAATAATTTTACGTAACCCGTCTAAGCAGGAATTGGATAATAAATTAAAAGAGCTTTTTGCAGATTAATTTAAAACTCCAAATTATGAAAAAATATTTTTTTAAAATATTAAGCATAGCATTCATCACTAGTATTTTTTGTATTAGTTGTAAAGCTCAAAAAGAATTTAATGGGTACACAATAACAGGTAATGTAAAAGGTATAGATGATGGATGGGTAAAACTTATGAATGCACCTGTTTTCTTTACAGATTCTATAGTAGTTATTGATAGTACTCAAATAAAAAACGGAAAGTTTAAATTTAAAGGTAGGGTTGATAATGTAGATATGGTTTTATTAAAATTATCCTCAAAATTTAATTCTTATTTTTTTCTAGAAAATAGCAAAATTAATGTAGAAATAAATGCGTCTAATGCAGAAGAAAGTAATGGATACATTGCCCCTAAAATTACGGGCTCTAAAACTCAAGATTTATATGAGTTGCAAAAGCAAAAAATAGACAGTATTAAAAGTCAAGAAAAATATAGTGCTTTTAAAGGGTATAGAGAACAAGTAATAGCAGCAAAGCGTTCTAAAGATAGTGTTCTGCAAGAGCAGATAAAACAACGAATGACTGCCTTAGAACCTTTAGAAAAAATGCAAGGTTAAGAGGTTAAAAATTTTAAGGTAAATTTTGTAAAAAATAATCCTAGTTCACCTGTAGGGCCTAGTCTTATGGGAATTTCTTTTAGTGAAATAGTGATGTCTAGAGAGGAAATGAAAACCGTATACAATATGTTTATGGGTGATGCAAAAAAGGCAAGTAGATTTAGGTTATTAAAAAAAAGTTATGAGGATTATGTAGAAAAATTTGTGGCAGGTGCTTCAGTACCAGATTTTACATTAAAAACAATGTCAGGAGATAACTTAACTTTATCTAAAGTTAAAGCCAATTATATTCTTGTAGATTTTTGGGCTAGTTGGTGTATACCATGTAGAGCTTCTTTTCCTAAGTTAAAAAAAGTATACAAAACCTATAAAAATAGCGGTTTTGAAGTTGTTGCTGTAGCAACAGGAGATAAAGACAAAAATTGGAGAGATGCAATACAAAAAGACCAAACTCCTTGGTTACATGTTTTTGATGTTAATGAAAAATCTGTTGGAAGAAATGGAGATGTAGCTAACGCTTATGGAGTTCCTTTTTTACCAACTACCTATTTATTAGATAGTGACTTAAAAATTATTCTTAGAAACCCAACTAAGGAAGAGTTAGATAGTAAATTAAAAGAACTTTTAGGGCACTAGTATCATGAACAGTAAGATAGCTAAAATAGCGGTGTTTATTTGTTTTGTTACAATTAACATACACTTAAACGCACAAGAAAATAAGGTTGTAATACCCTTAGAAGAACCTACAGAGTTGGATCCTGTTTCTGTAGGTGCTGCTTTGGTAAGCTCATCTAAAAATATAAAAAAAGTAATAATTAAAGCTCGTATTCTAGAGGGGTATCATATATATGCTTATGTGCCACCTAGTGATCCTTATATAAAATCTAAAGTAGGTATAGATGTACCCAATGGAGCAAAGCTTGTAGATGATATGGAAACGCCTATATCAAATGTATATCCAGGTAAAAGCAATTTATTAATTTATAAAAATGAAATAGAGTTTAAACAAAATATAGCGGTAAATAACAGTATAGAAGACAACGCTACAATAACATGTTGGCTGTATTACCAATGTTGTAATGCCAATTTATGTTTACCTCCAATAAAAAAAGAAATAGTTTTAAAACTTAACAAGTAGTATTATGAAAAATATAAAATTTTACTTTTCAATTATAGCACTCTTATTAATTTCAAATTCTGGATTTAGTACTACAATTGTTCCCCAAAAATCTAAATTAAAAATATTATATGTGGGCTATAATCCCCAAAAAGGATTGTCAGAAAGGCAAAAATCATTTTCTGCTTTTCCAGACAGACAAGAGAGTTTACAGAAAAGAAGAACTGCAGATTTTAAAAATTTACTAGATCAATACTTTACATCTGTAACCGTAGTTTATGGTGAAGATTACAAAGAAGAAATGTCTAGCAATTATGATGTAACTATTATTGATACCTATTTGCCTAAACTAACAGAAGGCGGTATGGTTTTTATTGAAGAAGCCGGTAAGGAAGTATATACACAGCCTACTTACTTATCTAATGCTTACTCAGCTGCAACAATTATGATAGGTGAGCCATCTGCATTTATTGGTCAAGGAAGGCAACTTAAAATAGATCATTTGTGTTTATGTTTAGATGCACACGCGCATTCTATGAAATTAGATCACCCTATTTTTAATACGCCAAATAAGGTTAATGTTGCTTATGAAGATGTAACGTTAACAGGCAATTATAAAGTGCGTTACGGTGGACGTAATTTAGGGGATGAAATGCCAATGTTACGTATGCAAACAGAAGGGTATAGAGATGGTAAAGGTTTTCCTGTAGGTCTTGTTTCTACTGGGTATAATTTTGATAATGGTATAGATGCTGAGTGGATTTCTAGTGGTACTTGTGATAAAGGTATAGAGGCAACTGCTATTGGTCGTCATGCAAACTTTTTTCATTGGGGATTTGCTGCTGCACCAGAATTTATGACAGAGAGTGCTAAGCTAGCATTTATAAATGCAATACATTACATAGCGCCATTTAAAGGGGCAAAACAGCTTACTAAAAAAATTAAAGGAGTGCAATTAAAAAAGTACTTAAGAGAGCAACAATGGACGTTGTCAGACAAAGGTTCTGCAGCTTGGTTACATTACATTAATAAAGATACTGTACAAGCAAAAGAAAATAAATTAAAGTTACAGGAGAGAAAAGATTCTGGTGAAGAACTTTCTGATATGGAAAAAATGATGTTAAAAATGCCTATTAGAAAAGAAACTAGGGCTTGGACCATACGCCATGAATCACAAGAATTAAAAGATAAATTTGGAGAAGACTGGGCGGCCTATGAAAACTATTATAAAGAAAACCTAGATTATTTTTATCCAGAGAAGTACGGTTGGTACAAAATGATTTTAGATGAAGATGCAAAATCTCTTGGTATAGCAAATAATGATATTAAATTACTAGATAAAGCAATAACAATGCTTAAGGATAAGAGTAAAAAAGAAATGGCTTACCGTTTGTTGTTAAGGTACACTAAGCAAGATTTTAAAACAGACAAAGAGTGGATTAAATGGTTTAAGAAAAACCGTAAAAGCCTTTACTTTTCTGAAGGTGATGGTTATAAGTTTATTGTTTTACCTAATTAGAAAAAATGAAAAAAATAACACTACTTATTGTAACTACTATACTGGTATTGTCATGCAAAGATAATACAGTTAAAAAAGAAACTATTCCTTCAGATACTTTTAAGGTATTTGGAACTCTAAAAGGTTTAGATGTACCTTATATTTTTATAGATTACACGCATGATGTTACTGGAGATAGAGTGTGGGATACTATTAAAGTGAAAAATGAACATTTCTCATACAATGCAAAAATAAAAAATACCAAAAGAGTTGCTATTTGGCCTATGCTAAATAGTAAAGAGGGAATGGGTAAAAACGGAAAAGTTGAATTTTTAGTAAGGCCAGGAGACGCTATTGAATATAAAGGAGAGGTTACAGAAACATTTGATGCCATACCAACAGGTACAAGTTTGTGTGATGATATAAATACTTTTAACAAGAGCACAGAGCAGCTTAATAAAAAGGCTTCTAAAATAATGGGAAATATAAGAGCTTTAACGCTTAAATTAATTAAAGAAGAATCTTATCATCCATCACAAGGAATGCACCCTAAAGTACAAGTAAAGTATGACTCTTTAAAGACAATTGGAGAAGAAATAGCAGTTATAAAAAAGAATTTTGTTAAAGAGCGCCCAAAGTCAGAAGTTGCCGCTTATTATTTATCAAAAATGGTTACTTTAAAAGAGATACCAGATAATGATGCTTTAACTTTATTAAATGCCTTTGATAATACTGTTAAAACAAGTCCATTTTATATAGATGTGGCTACACGTTTAAAAGGATCAGAAACTACAAAATCTGGAAATGTGGTTCCGGAGTTGGTAAGTGATAGAACACTTGATGGTAAAGAGTTTAATTTAAAATCGTTAAGAGGTAAGTACGTTTTAATTGATTTTTGGGGAACTTGGTGTGGCCCTTGTGTTGCCGAAATGCCAAAAGTTAAAGAATATAGCGAAACGTATAAAGATAACTTGGTAATTGTTGGTGTAAACAGTGGGGATACAAAACAACGTATTATAGATTTTGTTACGCCTAAAGGTTACAATTGGGTACAGTTATTATCTAAAAAAGGAGTAAACGATGATAATTTTGTTTCAAAATTTAATATATCAGGATTTCCTACAAAGTTTATTATAGACCCCAACGGAATAATTATTGAAAAATACATAGGAGGATCTGAAGAGGCCTTTGAAAAATTAGATGAAATTTTAAAAGACAGCTAATTTATAAGAAAAAAGCCACCATTATGGTGGCTTTTTTAGTAAAGTAGGTTTACTTAACCATAATTTTCTTCAGTTTCTAATGAGGTAGAGCTATTACAAGATCCTTGCTCATTATTTTTCTAAAAATTATAAACAAGAACTAGGAAAGCCTCTTGTAACAGATATTATAGTACTCTTAGATGGTATATTTACAGTATTATATGCATAATAGCTTTAAATTGTAGCTATAAAAGCTGCAGTTTCTTTTAAAATTAAGTTCGGATTTTCTTTGTGTGGAGTATGTTTAATGTTTGGAAGTATTAATTTTTTTCCAGGTGTTTTTGTAGCTTTTATAGTATTATAAACTTGATTTAATGTGCCGTATTCATCATCTTCACCTTGTATAACTAAAGACTTACATTCTATATGCGGTAAAAAATGTTCAATATTCCAATTTTTAAATTTTTTAGTAGTCCAAGTTTTAGCCCAGGCCCAAAACATAGTGTCTGTTTTGGTTCCATGATACTTTTTTAACTTACTCTTTAAATTGGTAGTTTTATACAATTCTATAGCATTATTTATGCCGTTTAAAGTAATATCTTCTACAAAAATATGAGCCCCTTCTGTAATAATAGCTTTAATTTTATTGGGATATTTAGCAGCAGCTATTAAAGCAATAGACCCACCATCACTATGGCCAAAAAGAAAAGGTTTTTCTATACCCCATAGGCTTATAAGTTGCATAAGTATATCAGCTTCTAACTCTAAATAGTTTACATCTCGGTCTTTTGTAAAGGGTAATGATTTACCATAACCTTGACGGTCATACACTATAGCGTTGCATTTAGTAAGGTTACTTAGTTTATCAGGAAAATCTCTCCAAAGCTCTATACAACCTAAGGAATCATGTAAAAATATAATTGTAGGTTTGCTTTTATAATTACCAATTTTGTAAGTTGCAATTTGTTCTAAATTGTAAGGAGTAGTCATAGCAAGTAGTTGTAGCGTAAAAGTATATTAAATTGTTATATGCTTTCTCTACTTTTAAAATACCATAAATTTACTATAAAGTTTAAAGACATACCAATTAGTAATAAAGGTATAAAAAAGCTTTGTGTACAAACCAGTTCTAAAAATACTTCTGTATTTGTCCAAGAGTTTCCAAACTCTATTCTATTAGCGTAGGCAATATCAAAAAAAATATAAGAAATTAATACTAGCGGTAAGGCAATAAACACTATAATTCTTAAAATTACTTTTTTAAATTTAGGAACAAGCCACATACATAATAAGATGTAAGTTATGCATAATAAAAGCGGCAATACAAGCTCATTATTATACGGATTGTAATACTCCATTTTACTCAAAAATAATTTTTGAAAAACCAATACAGGACCCCAAATAGAGAGTAGGGAAGTAAGCATAAAAATTATTTTTGATATAGGTTTTTTCTTGTTCGTTACTTTTTTTGAAGACATTATAAGCTTATTTAATATGCTAACGATTTAAAGGTTGCTAAATTGTTTATTATACAGCTAAAAAATATTAAAAAGCCAGGCAAAATTTGCCTGGCTTTATTGCTAATTACTTAACGAGGTAATGAAAAAACTAAAAAACTAAAATTAGCAAGTTATAGTTACTTAGTAACCAGTGTTTTGTATGAAATCTTGGGTTACGTCTGTAGTTTCTTGTGGTATAGGAAAAATACGTCTAAAAGGTTCTGTTTGTGGTTTTGCAGTATAAGCCTCATCAAACTTACCAAAACGTATCATTTGTGGTCTTCTTTTCATTTCCCAATACAGCTCAAATCCAATTTCATTATACAGTTGCTCTTCATTTAAGCTAGTAAGCGCTTGGCCAGGAGCATTACCATATAAAGATTCTCTAGTTCTGCTGGTTCTTAACATATTTATATCCTCTAAAGCCAATGCAGTTTGCCCATTTCTAAAGTACGCTTCTGCTCTCATAGCGTAAATTCCGCCTAAACGGTATAAAGGAATATCTACTTTACTTCTTCCGTTACCAGATTCCGGATCGTATTCAAATTTAAAAATACGTACTCCACGGTTTATTTGGTCTTGAGCAAAAATTGCTTGTACAGGATTATCAAAATCTAATTCTGGAGTAAAATCCATTGGTGTAGTAGCACTTTTTTCCATTACTAAAGAAGATACTTCTATACGGCCATCACTTGTCATAATATACCCACCATTACCATCTAAAATTGGTCCATATTGTTGTCCGTATAAAAAGCCACTGTTGAAATGAAACCAAGGTAAATTATCTGAATTTGGTACAATATCTTCTGCAGGTACGCTAACATCAGAACCATCATTCATAAACCAAGTACCATCTGAGTATTGATATTTTCTAGAAAACCTTGGGTCGTCTTGGTTATTGTTCCATGTAGCAAAAAACTCTGGAGTAGTACAAGCGGCATTAGTTCCTCTGTTTGCAGGAGAAGGTCTTTGGTTACGAGCAACACAAACATATCCAAAATCATTATCACCAGATCTTACGGCTTCTATTTGTTGTACTACTGCAAATATCATTTCTGAACTTTGATTGTTGTTAATAGAAAAATTGGAGAAATAATTAGAGGCTAGGCTAAACTTACCAGAATTAATTATTAAAGAAGTATACTTTATTACTTGGTCCATATCTGTTTTACCAGCTTCTAAAGATGCTTCAGTAAAATTAAATGTAGATGCACTATTGTATCTATCTTTAAAAACAGCTCTGTTTAAATACATTGTAGCTAGTAAGCCATAAGCAGCCTCCTTAGTAAATCTTCCGTTAAATGTATTTTGTTCTCCTATAGATGCTAAGTTTGGAAGTATGGTTTCTACTTCTATAATTAGGTCATCTATTGCATCTTCTGCTTTTAAAATTTGTATAGTTTGGTCTCCTCCATAAGGGTCTCTGTACGGTGCTTGTCCAAATAAATCTAAGGTTGTATAAGTGTAAAATGCAACCAAACCTCTTGCTTCTGCTAAAAACAATTCTTTATCACTAAATTCTGCTTGGTTAATACTTTCTACAGCTGTTAACGCTCTAGTTATACCGTTTGTTAAGTTGTTCCAGTTACCAGTTACTATGCTGTTATCTGGTGTCCAAGTAAACTCATGCATAGAGCGCCATTTACCACCATCTCCCCAGTCACTACCTCTTGTTGCAAGCATTGCAATGTCTGTAGAGTACTCTTGTAAGGCAAATACACCGCCATGATCTACAAACGTTTTATCACCTAAACGATCATAAGCAGCTGCTAATACACCTTCAGGATCTGCTACTTCTTCTCCTAATTCTTCATCTAAAACAACTTCTTCAAGATCTGTACAGCTTGTAATTAAAAAGTTTAGTAATAGAAAAGCTATACCTGCTATTTTTATTTTTTTATGCATCATTATTATATTTTAAAATTTTAAAATTGCTCCTAATATAAATGTCTTAGAACCTGGGTAACTAGAGTAATCTATACCTAATGATTGATTACCACCATCTGCTTTAGGACTGTTTATTAATGGATCATAACCAGAGTAGTTGGTAATGGTTAATAGGTTCTGCCCAGTAACATAAAAATTAACACCGTTTAACCAGCTTACATTGTTTAATTTTAAATTGTATCCTAAACGTGCAGTGTTAAGTCTTATAAAGTCTGATTTTTCTAGGTATAAAGTTGATAATTGAGGCGAGTTTTCTTGATTAGCTCCAGACTCGTAGTACTTTTTAGATACGTTACGGTCTGATGCTAAATTGTTTATATTTAAAGCATTTAAACCTGTATTGTTTACTAAATAGCCACCAGCTTGACCAATAATTGAAAAAGAAAAATCGAAATTTTTATAGTTCATTTGACTGTTAAAACCGTAAGAGAACTTAGGTAAAGCACCTTCAATGATTATTCTATCATCACCAGTTATATTACCATCATTATTTACGTCTCTGTAAATATCTTCGCCATTTTCATTAAAACCTATATGGTCTAACAGGTAAAAAGAACCAGCAGCATAGCCGCTTTTGTATATGTTGGCAAGTACACCAGATTGTCCTGGACCAGATATGGTTCCTGATAAGATTTCTGATACAGGTAAATTTTTAATTTCATTTTTTAAGGTAGCACCATTAATATCTACATCCCAGTTAAAATCTTCTGTAGATACGATGTTAGAACCTAACATAAACTCTAATCCGGTATTAACAATTTCACCATCTATATTTACCCAAATATTGTTAGTAGGGCTAAGTACTTGTGATGGGATATTTAAAATAGCATCTGTAGTTGTTTTTTTAAAATAATCTAAAGAACCATACAGCTTTCTGTTCCATAAACTAAAATCTGCACCAATATTGTACTGTGTTACTACTTCCCACTTTAAATCTGGATTTGGAGTTCTTAAAACAGAAACACCGTTAGTTAGCGTTTGGTCATCATACAAATAATAACCATCTGCACCAGATATAGCGTAACTAGCCTGTGTTATTTTATTTTGCACCTCTTGGTTACCTGTTTGTCCCCAGCTTGCTCTAAGTTTTAAATTATCTACATTGCTATTAATTAAAAAATCTTCTTTAGAGATATTCCAACCCAATGCAAAAGAAGGGAAATAACCGTACTTATTGTTTTTACCAAAACGAGTAGAACCATCTGCACGCATAGATGCCGTTAAAAGGTATTTACTGTCATAAGAATAGTTTAATCTACCAAAGTAAGACTGTAATTCGTTCTCTTGAGCAAAACCATTAATGTCTATTTGTGAATTATTAGAAGTTGGGTTATATACTGGTTTAACGCCAGTTCCTTTTTCTGGTAAATTATCATAATTAAAACTCGTACCAGAACGTTCAAACTTTTGATAAGAGAAACCACCTAAAACTTCTAGCTTGTGTTTGTCTGCAATTGTAGTATTAAATGTTAAGTAATGCTCTAACAGAGAGCTCTGAGACTCTAAGTTATTTTGAACATACATACCTATTGGGTTTAAATCTGTTAAGTTAGGGTAAACTGTAGTGTTACGCTCTGCTACAGACTTATCTACACCATAATTTAATTTGTACTCTAAGCCATTAAAAATACGTAATGAAGCTTCTATATTACCTAAAACACGAAGGGTTCTTGTTTCATCTTCATAAATACTTAATAGGTATGCAGGGTTGTAATGTGCATTCATATTAAAGTTAGTATATGCTCCGTCTTCACCAAAAACAGGCCTTGTTGGGTTTGCCATTAACGTGTGTATAATTAACTGTCCGTTAGAGCCTCCGTCATCACTAGTTGGTACACCATTATCTTTAGTTTCACTAGCGGTAAGATTCACTTTTAGCTTTAATCTTTTGTTGTCTAAAAAGCTTTCCTCTACGTTTATTCTACCAGAAGTACGAGAAAATTCACTATTATTAACAATACCTTCTTGGTCTATATTACCTAAAGAAACATAGTAGTTACCACTTTCTGATGCTTTAGAATAAGACAATACATTATTTTTTGTAATTGCTGTTCTGTAAATAACATCTTGCCAATCTGTAGAGCTACCGTGGTCAAAGGTAGGGTCTGTTAGTGCATTTCTGTATTCATTAGCATCTAACAAGTCTATTTTGTTTGCAACCGTAGATATACCAATGTAAGAGTCTAAAGATAAAGAGCCTTTACCTGCTTTACCTTTTTTTGTGGTAATTATTACAACACCATTAGAGCCTCTTGCACCATATATTGCAGAAGCAGAAGCATCTTTAAGTACATTAATAGACTCTATATCACTAGTATTTAAAAAGTTTAGAGGATTTTTTGCGCTAGAAGCACCAAAACCTACATTGCTACCAGACGGACTAACATTATCGTTAGTTAATGGTACACCATCTACAACAAATAATGGACTACTACCACTTCTAATAGAACCTACACCACGTATTGTAACGTTAATACCAGCACCTGGTTCTCCGCTAGCATTAACAACTCTAACACCAGCAACTTTACCCTGTAAAAGAGCATCTGGAGATGTGTTAATACCTTGTCTAAAACTACTTTCTTTAAGTTGTGTTACAGCACCAGTAACATCTGCTTTTGTCTGGCTACCGTAACCTACAACAACAACTTCATTTAACTCAGCAGCATCTAATTCTAGCTGAACATTTACAACACTTTGTGTAACTTTTAATTCTTTACTCTTATACCCCATATAAGAGAATTTTAAAACGCTTCCGGTTGTAGCAGTTATAGTGTATTCTCCATCAAAATTTGTAGTAACACCATTAGATGTTCCTACTTCATGAATGGTAGCACCTGGTAAAGGATCTCCGTTTTCATCTACAACAGTACCCGTTATCTCTTTTTGGACATTACTGGTAGTTATAGTTGTAGCTTTCTTTTTAATTAAAACAATTTTATTTGTTATTTTATAACTAAAGTTTGCCTTTTTGCTTAGGTCTTTTAAGGCAGACTCTAAGCTGATGTTTTGGTAAGATACTGTGTATTTATTTTTGTCTTTTATAATATCTTCACCATAGCTAAAGTTATATGATGTTTGGTTACTTACCTCTTTTAAAAGAGTTACTAAATTTGTGTTTTTATAGTTTACAGTTATATTTTGTTTTTTGTAAACACCATTATTAGGTTGCACTGTCTGACAAAAAATTGCAGATAATACAAAAAAAAGTATGGTTTTTAATTTAAAAGGAATATTTTTAAAATACATTAATTTAAGTGTTAGTTAATAATACTTGAAAATTTAGCCGTAGTTGTTGGTAGCAACTGCGGTTTTTTCTTTAATTGGTTTTAAGTGTAATTATTTCATTCTCATACAGTAATTTTAAATTGGTTATATAATTTAATTGTTCAACAATCTCATTTAGTGTAGCGTTTTGCTTTATAAATAGTGTTATTTTAAGAGCCAATACATCTTCATTTTTTATAGCGCTTTTTACATTGTATTTAATCTCTAATAAGTCTAAAGTTTCTTTTAATGATACCTCTGTTAAGTTTAAATCTTTAGTATACCAGTTAGAAGTCATTAAAACTGATGATTTTTGTTTGCGTAAAGAGTTGTTTGTAGCAACTGCTTCTTGCCCAGATACTAATTGTTGTTGGTTGTTTTTGTAATTTACCTGTACTTTTCCAGTAACTACAGATACTTTGCTTTCCTTTTTTTGTAACCCTATATGAAAAGAAGTACCTAATACCTTTGTTACCAATTCCCCAGAGTTTATAATAAATGGTTTGTTTGGGTTTTTAGCAATGTTAAAAAATGCATTACCCTTTATTAGGTTAACCTCTCTTGTAGTGTTGGTAAATGTATTAGGGTAACTAAAACTAGATCCTGGAGCTAGGTAAATAGTAGAACCATCTGCTAAAAAAACAGAATCTATTGCAGCACCAGTATTTACCGTAACAAAACTTGGCTGGTTAGTTTTGTAAGTAGATAATAATATGCCACCAAGCGTAAGTATTGTAACTGCTATGGCAGCATATTTATATATATTAGTTTTTGTGCTTTTAGTTTCTTTAAGTACAATTTTAGAACGGATATCATCTTTTATAAAAGTTGCATTACCCATTTTATTTGTATCCCATACAGACTGATTATACATTTTTTTAAAAAATGTATGTAATAGCTTTTCTTCTTTAGCACTAGTTTTTTGTTTGGTGCTTTTTGCAATAAGCTTTTTTAATACAGTGCTTTTTTTCTGTTGCATAAACTTGTTTTATATAGGTAAGTACCCAAAACAAGTAATTAGTACTATTGGCAAATGTTACCAAAAGTTTAAGCAAACATTAAGTGAAATGTTTTTTTAAAAAAAGAACGGAAATAGTAACCAACTAAGTTGTTTAAGCTCTAGTCTAAGCTGTTTAATTGCAGATGATAATTGATTTTTAACCGTTTGTTTTGATAGTTTTAGTTCTTCTGCTATTTGCTCTACATTCATTTCTTGTAGCTTGTTCATTAAAAAAATTTCTTTTCTCTTAGCAGGTAATTTATCTACAATATGAAAAACGGTTTCAGATAAATCTGATTCAGAAACAAAAGGAGATTCCATAATAAAATTATCAAACTCATCATCTATAGAAGTAGTGTTAAAACTATTTTGATTGTAGTGTTTTAAAATTTGATTTTTTACTGCTCTAAATAAAAAATGCTCAACAGAGTTTATGTTTAAGCTATTTTTACGCTCCCATAAATTGGTAAATACGTCTTGTATAATGTTTTTAGATAAGTTGCTGTCTTTTGTAATTTTAAATGAAAAAGCATATAGTTTTTCCCAATGTTTAGAATAGATATCTTCAAATTCTTGGGAGGTTTTCATAGGGACTAAAAAAATCTGGAATTAGTTATGGTAAATTAAAGACCCTAAAGTTTAAAATTGATTATGCAAACGTTATCTTTAAATTAACTTTTTAAAACAGACTGTAAACCTTAAGGTTAATTAATGTTTTTACTTAAGTCTGTTATAGTATTGTTTTCTAAATTAATACTAAAGTGGTTGGACGGTTCACTGTTTAAAAAAGAATTAAAAATTTTAAAGAATAAAAGTAATTGTTTGGCTGTGGTATCTTCTTTATTAATATACTTGGTTTGTGAAGTAATTGCGTTGTAAATAAATTGATACTGCTTTATTTTTTCTGTGGTAATATCTTCTAAAGCCAATTCATCTGCATTTCTAAGTCTATAAAAATCAAAAACTAAATCTAAGCCTTTCCATTTTCTAAAATCTTTAGCTTTTAAATTGTTTTTAGCTAAAGAAGTGGCAATAATTTTTAATTGATTTTTTCTAGCTTTGGTGTTGTTACGTATTTCTTTTAATGCTTTAGAAAAATCTAGTTCATTATTTTTTGTGGCAAGTAGTAGCAACTCTTCACCAGTAACATTACTTAAAAATATATTTAAATCTATAGGAAAATCATTTGGTAAAAAGCGTAAACGTATAAGTTCTTTTAAGTGCCAAGCTGTAAAATCTTTATAGGTGTTAACCTCTAGTATTTTTTTGTCCCAAACATTGTTATTGTGCTCTAGTTTTAGTTTGTTGTATTCTACTTTATACAAATCAAATAACAATTTAAAATTTTCTGTATTGGCTATAGTAACAGTTTTTACCTCTATGTTACTGCTGTTATTAATTTTTAAAATTTTATAACCTGGTATGTAAGCAGCTAAGGAAGGTGTTTGTATGTTTACTAGTAAGTTTCCATTTTTAGACCTGTGTACTCCAGTGTCATTAATATGCATATGTCCTGCTACGTGTATCTTTAAGCCAGTATTAGCAAAAGCTTCTGCAACATTAGTTGCTGGTACACGTTCTAATTGCCATTTGTTTTCCCCCATTAATTTTTTAATGTCGCTAGTGGCATCATCATTAAAATCTACCATAGGAAAATGACTAAAAGCAATTAATGTTTTATTCTTTTTTTTAGCTTGTGTAGCTATATCTTTTACCCATTTAATTAAGTAGTTTTTATGTATTATAGTGTTGTTATAACCTACGCTAGCACTAGAAAAGCTACCATCCTTTTTTTGTAAAAAGGTATCACCATCTAAAGCTAGCAACCAAATACCGTCTACAGGCTCTACTAAATAACTCGTATCTACCATTTGTAAACTGTCTATAGTAGTGTATGTTCTTTGTTTTAAGTTAGATGCAATTTGTGCTTTTTTAAAAGAGTAATTGTTGTAGTTATAGGTAGCAAACGGAGTGGTCCAAAATTTATAATTAGGCATAGCATAAAAACCGTACTCACCTAAAATATTAAGTACTCCTGTATATCCCATTTTAGCAATATCATTACTAATTAATACAGGATGCTCATTTTTTTTAGATACATACATTCCTTTTTTACTATATATAGGTTGATTTTTACCTTCTGCACCTAAAAAATCACTTTTTCCAGATTCTTGTTTGTATGGTCCTGCAGGATCATGATTGCCAGTGGTTATAAAAAATTGTAGTCCGTATTTATTTTTGTACTCGTTTAGTATTTTTTGCAATCCTCTTAAGTGTATAGGTTGTCCGTCATCAGTATAATCACCAGGTAAAGCAACATAAGTAATGCCTCTACTAACAATGTCATCTAGAGCTGTTTTAAAAGCAAAATAGTTCTCGTTAAATATTCTTGTAGAGTTTAATTGAGATTGCATTGTTCTTAATACCGTATGCGTATTGTTATGCGGATTGTTAATGCCTTTGTAATTAATATCGTTAAAAGAGCCATACAAATCCTGAAAATGAATATCTGCTAAAAAAGCTATTTCTACTTTTTTTGTTTGCGCAGTTATTTTAAAACATATTAAAGCAATTAAAAAAGGTATTATTATTTTGGTTAATGACATATGTTTCCTCAATATTAAAAAAATTACTGCTAGATTACATATTTAAAATTCCTTTTAAATTAAATTAAGGTTAAGAAGAATATTTAGAAAATTTTCTTTTGTATATTATATAAAAAGTAAAGAATGAAAAAAGTATTACAAATTACAAACGCAATAGCTTTTATATCAACTGTATTTATAAACTACTTATCTAATACAGGTAAAATGAATGGTACAACTATAGGGGAAGTTTCTGGAGGTTTAAAAACTTTATTTACACCTGCTGGTTATGCGTTTTCTATATGGGGATTAATTTATTTTTTGGTATTTGGTTTTGTTATTTATCAAGGCAGAAGCTTAGTTGTAAAGGTTAGGGACAATGACTTTATATTAAAAATAGGTTGGTGGTTTGTAATTTCTTGTTTAGCCAATTGTTTTTGGATTGTTAGTTGGATATATGGTTACACTGCATTATCCTGTGTATTTATTTTTATATTACTTTTTTCAATTTTAAAAATCATATTAAATAATAAAATGGAACTGTGGGATGCGCCAATTTCTGTAATTGTATTTTTATGGTGGCCATTTGTAATTTACAGTGGTTGGGTAACCGTTGCTAGTATTGCAAATATAGCTGCATATTTAGTGAAAATTAATTGGGATGGTTTTGGTATATCACCTCTTGTATGGACTATTATAATGATAACAATTGCGGTAATAGTTAACTTAATTGTAACCTGGACACGTAATATGCGAGAGTTTTCTCTTGTAGGAGCTTGGGCTTTAATAGCAATTGGTATAGCTAATAAAGGAGTAGAGGGTACACTTGTTTACGTTGCTTATTTTGCTGCAGCTATTTTAATATTAAGTAGTTTTGCCCACGCTTTTAAAAACCGTAAAACAGCACCATTTATAAAACTAAAAGAATATTTAAGTAAATAATTATTATACTAAAAGAGCAAAAAAACCTTGCTACTATAAAAGTAACAAGGTTTATCTGTTGGGGAACAGAACACTATCAATATCTTTTTATTAAACAAATACTATACCACCTTTATGTAAAGGCATATAAACTATGCAGCTATAGCTTTTTTTAGAAGTTTAATAGCTTGCAAAAATAAATATAGCTTTATAAATGTAGTTTATAAATTATACAATTAAAGTGTAATAATGTATCGTTGTCTTGTTGCGCAATTAAATATTTGATTTTGAGTTTATTGCGTGTTAATTATTACTTGGTTAGAAAGATGTTTAAGTAGTACTTAGCAACATTTTTAAATAAACAATGTTACAAAATAACAGTTACTACACTAACTATAGTGTTGGTATTAATTGTTAATGTTGTTGTTAGTTAGGTCTTTTCTATATTCTTTAGGGGTAATATTAAATTTAGTTTTAAAGTTTGTAGAAAAGTAATTTGGAGACGAAAACCCTGTAGCGTATGCTATTTCCGAAACAGAGAGTTGAGAATTTATAAGTAGATTTTTAGCTTTACTTAACCTAAAATCTAGTATATAGTCGCTTATATTTACTCCAATTATGGCTTTAATTTTTCTGTAGAGTTGTACTTTAGATATATTTAAAGTTTCTGCCATAGCTTCTACAGAAAAAGAAGAATTATCTATATTTTGCTCTATTATAGAATTTATTTTTAGAATAAATTCTTGGTCTGTAGCATCAAATTTTTCATGAGGATTTATCTTATGTACATTGTTTAGGTAGTAATACCTAAGTTTTTCCCTGTTGTACAGCAATGATTTTATAGATTGTGATAATACAGAAAAGCTAAAAGGTTTAGTAAGGTAAGAGTCTGCTCCAGACTTTAACCCTTTAATGTAAGACTCATTGTTATCTAAAGCAGTTAGCATTATAATTGGAATATGAGATGTTCTTAAATCATTTTTTAGAACTTCACATATTACAAAACCATCTTTGTCTGGTAAGTTTACATCACAAATTATGATATCTGGTATTATGTCTAATGCTTTTTCTACTCCATCAACGCCATTAGATAAATGTACTTTATAAGACTCTAAAAGCTTGTTTTTAAGTAGTTTTATAAGTTCATCATTATCTTCAATAATTAATATATCATACTTATTATCATTATTATTTACGTTTGTTACTTGGTATATATTTTCTTCAATTTCATCAGTTAGCGTAAGTTTCTCATCAATATATATGTCTGGTTCGTTTATTATTTCATTAGGCAATAAATGCTTATTGTTTTTGTAGAGTTTAATTGTAAAAATAGTACTTTGGTCACTCCTTACACTTATTTCTCCTTTGTGTAGTTCTATAAATTGCTTGGTTAAGTGCAAGCCTATTCCAGAGCTAGCTTTGGTGTTGTTACTGCCAATTTCAAAAGGCTTAAAAATATTTTCTATATCATCACTAGGAATACCAATTCCACTATCTTTAAAAGATACGGTAACAAAATTTTTATTTTTATAATCTTCAATAGAAACTATAATTTCCCCGTTATCTGGCGTAAATTTAAGAGCATTAGATAGTAGGTTAAAGTATACTTTATCCATTAAATTTCTATCTATATATAAGTCTAAATCTGTATTATTTGTTTTAAGGTCAAAAGCAATACCTCTTTTTTTTGCTTCAATTTTAAAATCATTAAATATTTTAGTAGAAAACTGAAAAATATTGGTTTTTGAAGCTTTTAAAGTAAGTTTTTTTTCTTCTGTTTTTCTGTAATCTAAAAGTTGATTTATAAGACGTAATAAACGTTTAGAGTTATTTGAAATTAATGTAATTTCAGTTTTTAAGTTATTACTATTTGTATTTGTTTTTTCTGTGATAGATTCTATAGCAGATAAAATAAGGGTAATTGGAGTTTTAAATTCATGAGATAAACCTGTAAAAAAGTTTGCTTTAGCCTCA
Organism: Cellulophaga sp. RHA_52; assembly: GCF_007827205.1. Classification (NCBI taxonomy): domain Bacteria; kingdom Pseudomonadati; phylum Bacteroidota; class Flavobacteriia; order Flavobacteriales; family Flavobacteriaceae; genus Cellulophaga; species Cellulophaga sp. RHA_52. The sequence goes on along the minus strand of NZ_VIRZ01000001.1, from coordinate 3,304,876 downwards.
TTACTTAGTTCTGCTTCTTTAGCAATTTCTTTTATCTCTAAAGATTGCTTTATAATTTTGGTGTTATAAAGCTCTAGAGCATGCTTTTTTTTACTAATATTAAAACCAGAGTAAATACTAAATATACCTAATAAAACACTTAATATAAACAAAGCCAAAAGCACTTTTAGCATACTGCTTTGCGAGGCATACGTCTCTTCTTGTTCCTTAATTTTATTTTGTTGAGCTAATAGGTTTTCTTGATGCTGATTTATTTTATCAAACTGATTTTTCATTATATCAGCATTTCTGCTATCTATAACAGTAGTTTCTAGTATGTTGTTTTTATTAATTTTTTTACCATCAATAATATCAATAGCATATGTAATAGCTTCATTTCCTCCAGTAGGGTAATAAACAGTAGCTTTTAGTATGCCATCTTTTACGTATTGTATACCTCCATTTGGTCCGTTCAATCCATCTACACCTATTATATCTACTTTTTGTTCTAGATTGTGTTGCTTTAAAACCTCCCAAGCTCCAAGCGCCATACGGTCGTTATGGCAAAATATATAGTCAACATTATTATTTTTATTTAAAAGGTTATTTAAAGTTTCTTTTATAGAGTTAGCTTCCCAATTGCCTTGTATAGTGTGTGTTATTTGTAAATTAGGTATAGTTTTAAGGGTAGAAATAAACCCTAAATGGCGTTCTGCAGCAGGCGATGAACCTTGTAGGCCTTTTATTTCTAGTATCTTTTTATCTTCATTGGAGCTTAAACTAGCTATGTAATTTGCAGCATTTACACCTACTTGATAATTATCTCCTCCAATATATGATGTATAGTTTTGGCCATCTATTTTACGGTCTACAATTAAAACAGGAATATCTTGCAGTAATGCTTTGTTAACTAAAGGGGTTATAGGTTTAGACTGTACTGGAGAAATAATTAATACATCTACTTTATCATTTATTAATTGCGTTATATCTTCTATTTGCTTCTTTACATTATCATTCCCGTCTAAAATTTTTAATTCTATTTCTGGATGAAAATCAGCTTGTAGTTGCATAGATTTATTCATAGATTTTCTCCATTGGTCATTAATGCCCGTTTGAGAAAACCCAATTACAACTTTTTTATTTTCTTTTGCAGAAGTACAGCTGTATTGGCCAATTAAAGTAAAAATAGAAAGTAAAAGTAGTAGTCTAGTTAATTTAAAATACTGCATTATAGTAATTTTTATTAGTTAGTTGCCCAAAGGCTATAAAATTCTTTGGTTAACTATTGGTAGTATTATTAAGTAAGAAAATTAAGAGTACAATTAAATCTTTATGTGTTTATGCATTAAAAATTTTTCGTCTTAAAGTTAAACAATTAATAAATAATTATTGCTAAAAACATAATAATTAAGCTATTATGTTTTTTTGGTAAGTGAAGTGTATTTATGAGAGTGCTGTTGTAAGTGGTATAAAACAAAAAAGCCTTCAGTAAAAACTGAAGGCTTTTTGTGATCGCGAAAGGATTCGAACCTTTGACCGTCTGCTTAGAAGGCAGATGCTCTATCCAGCTGAGCTACGCGACCATTGAAATGACAAATGTTTTTGTCTTTCGGGCTGCAAATATACAATAATCTATTTTTAATATGCAAGTTAATTTTAGATTTATTTTTTACTTTTTTTATTTTTAATAAAATGGAGAAAAGTTGAATTCTAAATAATGAAAATAGGAGAGGTGTTTTATAATTTAGTAACCCTATTATGACTCATAATTAGTATTAATATTTAGTAATTAATACAATAAAGTATTTAGGTTAAAAAAAAGTTTTAAGCAAAGGTTCTTAAAATGAATAGGTTACAAAAAAGATTAAAAAAAAACGTAAAAAAAGTTTAAAATAGCTTGGTAGCTACCCTTAATCGTTATATATTTGCACTCGCAATTGAAAACTGCGCAAGTTCATTAAAGATTTTGGAGAGGTGCCTGAGTGGCCGAAAGGAGCGGTTTGCTAAATCGTCGTAGGTGGAAACATTTACCCAGGGTTCGAATCCCTGTCTCTCCGCAATAGCTGCCAAAGCACATTGCGAGGGCAGAAAAATTTCTCTAAGTACTGAAAGTATTAGATAACCTATCGGGGTGTAGCGTAGCCCGGTTATCGCGCCGCGTTTGGGACGCGGAGGTCGCAGGTTCGAATCCTGCCACCCCGACAATTGAGTAGAAAGACTCAAAACAATTAAAACCAGTAATTTTTATTACTGGTTTTTTTTATGCCTAATTTTTAGTGGGCACATACTTTTATAGTGTTAATAATAATTTTAAAAGGGCTAAACTCTTTTGTAAAATTAATAGACTTTTGGGTTGTTGTTTATAGAATTTAATTTCTAAGCAAAAGCATATAACAACCTAAAACACTAACATATGGCTATAATAGGAAACATCATAAAAGGAATAATACATGCATCTGATATTATTTCTGTAGAGTATAATGCAGCTGCAGAACAACGTGCAGTGCTTAACAATTTATTACGTACCGCAGAACATACCAAGTTTGGTAAACATTATGGTTTTACAGAAATATTAAATTCTAATAACCCAGAAAAAACTTTTAGTGCTAAAGTTCCTTTTTCAGATTACAACCAAATAACCAGTAATTGGTGGCAATATGTGCAAAAAGGAGAAGAAAATATAACTTGGCCAAATAGTCCAGATTATTTTGCACTTAGTTCTGGTACTACGGGTAAAACAAGTAAACGCATACCTGTTACAGATGACATGGTTAAAGCTATACGTAACGCTGGTATACAACAAGTTTTGGCACTTAAGAATTTTGATTTGCCTGCAGACTTTTTTGAAAAAGAAATAATGATGTTAGGTAGTTCTACAGATTTAGAGGAACATAACAACGCATTAGAAGGTGAAATTAGTGGAATAAGTGCTAGTAATATTCCGTTTTGGTTTCAAAATTATTACAAACCAGGTAAAGAAATTGCACAAATTGCAGATTGGGATAAACGTGTACAGCGTATAGCAGAAAAAGCATCAGAATGGGATATAGGAGCCTTAAGTGGCATACCTTCATGGATGGAGCTTATGTTACAAAAAGTGATTGAATACAATAACTTAAATAACATACATGAAATATGGCCCAATTTACAAGTTTATACCTCTGGTGGAGTAGCTTTTGGACCGTATAAAAAAAGTTTTAACGCTCTTTTAGGTAAGCCTATAACTGTTATAGATACTTATTTGGCTTCTGAAGGTTTTATTGCTTTTCAGCAAAGACCAGAAACCGATGCTATGAAACTGGTTACAGATAATGGTATTTATTTTGAGTTTGTACCATTTAGTCCAGATTATATTAAGCCAGACGGTTCACTAGTACAAAATGCGCCAGCACTTACAATTTCTGAAGTAGAGCTAAATCAAGATTATGTTTTAATATTAAGTAGTGTAGCAGGCGCTTGGCGTTATATTATTGGAGACACTATAGAGTTTACTGATATTGAACGGGCAGAAATAAAAATTACAGGCCGTACAAAATTCTTTTTAAACACTGTAGGTTCACAATTATCTGTAAATAAACTTAATGATGCTGTGCAACATTTAGAAAAACATTTTGATATAGAAATACAAGAATATACATTATGCGCAAATCGTATTAATGATGATTTTTACCACTGCTGGTACCTAGGTACAAATGCTAAGCTTAGTACTACAAAGTTGGCCAATGAGTTAGATGATTTTTTAATGAATGCAAATAAAAATTATAAAGTAGCAAGATCTAAAGCTTTAGAGGGTATTAAAGTTTCTACTGTTTTGCCTTCTGTATTTCATGAATGGAGCGGAAGCAATAAAAAGAAAGGCGGACAGGTAAAAATGGAAAGGGTTATGGGACAAGAAAGATTTAAAGAATGGGAAGATTTTGTTTTAGCAAACTCTTAGCAAGAAAAAAAGGAGCAATAATTATTGCTCCTTTTTTTCTTGCTCTTTAACTAGTAGCATAATCTCTGCAGGAGATAAGTAGTATTTTATAATTCTAGCTTTATAAGTTGCATCTATTTCTGCGTTGTTTAATATAAAATTTTTGGTTTTTAAAATATAGTCTCCCATACCAGATGCTACAGCATAAGAGTCTGCGGCACGTTCTGCTTCTTTTATATAATTGTCAGACAACGAATATTTTATGCCAAACCAAAGTAAATTTAAGCTACTTCTGTTTTGGTAATCTAAAATATGACCAAGTTCATGGCCTAACCAACCTACTAATATATCACTATCTACATCTGTGGTTTTAAATTCTTTCCCAGAGATTTTAAATTTTTTACTCATTAAAATAAGGTAGTGTCTTTTTTTCTTAGATTTTAAAAGGCTTCCAAAAACAGGCTGCGCAAGCATTGTAGATTTTTTAATATTATCTTTAAATCTAAATTCAATTTCTGTATTTTTTAATTGCGGATAGTATGATAGGGCTACTAAAGCTTCTTTTTCAATAATTTTAGGTATAATGTGTTGTGCATTTAAGTATTTTACACTCATAAATAATAGTATATAAATTATATTTTTCATTAGTTTTAAATTGCTTGTATTGTTACAGTAATGGACTAAAAAATTTGGCTATACCTTCTAATAATTTCTTCCATAAAGGCCTGTTTTTAAAGGTTTCATACTTTAAAATAGTGTCTTTATTGCATATGGCATTAAATTTTTCTTGTATGTTTTTTGTTATTTCTTCATCATAAATTACCGCATTGGTTTCAAAATTGTGCTCAAAACTTCTGTAATCAAAATTGCCAGAACCTACAGATAATATTTCACCATCAATTAATATCATTTTACTATGCGAAAAATCTGGACGTAGGTAAATCTTAATTCCAACTTCTAATAGCTCTTCTAGTCTAGAGAACATACTGTATTTGGCCATTAAAGAATCGGACACTTTAGGAATTAAAATGGTAATTGCAACACCGCTAAGTGCAGCAATTTTTAAAGCTTGTAATACAGATGTGCTTGGTATAAAATAGGGGTTGGCTATACAAATGTTTTTTTCTGCAATATTTATCATTTGTATGTATTGCTGCATTATAGCTGGCTGCTTAGAGTCTGGTCCGGCAGCAACAATTTGTGCAGTATGTTTACCCTTGCTATGTGTATTAGATGTGTAGTTTTTATGCAGTAAAACTTCATCATTACTAGCAAAATAAAAGTCTTTAATAAATACTCTGTGTAAGCTATTTACAATTGGCCCTTCTAGTTTTAAGTGTATATCTTTCCAAACACCAACATTAGAAATTGGTTTTATGTATTTATCTGTTACATTAACACCTCCTGTAAAACCAACTGTACCATCAATCACAATTATTTTTCTATGGTTTCTATAATTTAATGTATACAGTAGGTTGCCAAATTTAATAGGCATCATTGGGTAAGCTTTAACTCCAATATGTTTAAATCGTTTAATTGTTTTGTTGTTAAATGAATAACTTCCAAAGGCATCATAAATTAAACGTACTTCTACACCAGAGTTTATTTTATCTTTTAAAATAGTGTAAAAACGTTCTGTTAATTCTCCTTTAGAAAAAATATAGTATTGTAAATGAATATATTTTTCTGCTTTTTGTAATGCATCAAAAATGCTATCAAAAGTTTGTTTACCGTTATTAAGTACAGTTATATTATTGTTGTTATACGCTTTTAAAAGAGTACTACTTTCTATAAGTTTAGATAGTTTTTGCTGCTTAGGTGTGTTAAAAGTAACTGTATTATCTAACTTATGTAGTTGTTTATATTTTTTATCAAATTGTTTCTTTTTTTCTTCTTGTTTGTCTCTAAAAAAATTAAATTTTCTTCGGTTTACACCAAACATATAATAAAGTAAGGCACCTGCAAACGGTAGTAAAATTACTGCTAAAAACCAACTGAGTGATTTTGTAGGTCTGCTGCCATGAAAAATAATACTACTAATACTCCTTAGTGTTACTAATGCGTACAAAATCCATAAAAAAGTATTCATAGTTATTTTTTTATTTACAATATAGCTAACACTTTTTTGTTTACTGTTAAGTTTTTTGTTTAGAGCTACAAAAGAGTTTAATAACGTTAATTATTATGTTTTTACGCTTTAAAATGGTTGGTTTTAAGTTGTTTAAGGTGTTTTTGTGATGTCGTTTTTTTAGAGGTAATTAAAAAATTAATAGGGTTAATAGTAGCAAAACTTTGCTTGTATATTTATACTATAATCATAAAAAAATATAAAAATGGAAGCAACAGAGACAGCTATTGGAATAAAAAAAGATAATAGGAAAGCTGTAGTAAAAATGTTAAAGCAATTACTTGCAGATGAGTATGTAATGTACACCAAATACAGAAATGCTCACTGGAATGTAGAGGGTTTAGATTTTCATAGCAAACACGTATTTTTTGAAGAAGAGTACGGTAAGTTAGAAAATACTATTGATGAAGTAGCAGAACGTATACGTATGTTAGGTTTTTACTCACCAGGAAGTATGCAACAATTTATAGAGTTGTCTGGGTTAAAAGAAAACGGACCAGACCAAAATGATAGTGCTAGTTTTATGGAGGTTTTATTAGAAGATCACCAAACAATAATTAAATTTATTAGAGAGAGCATTGGAGAAAATGCTGAGGCACATAATGATGAGGGTACAGCAGATTTTATTACGGCAATATTGCAAATGCATGAGCAAATGGCTTGGATGTTACGTTCATCTTTAAAAACATTTAAATAAAATAATTATTTAAATAAAAAGGCGGTAAGGTTTTAATCTTACCGCCTTTTTTTATGCGTTGTTGTTTGTTAATTATTAATTAGTAGCTGGTATATATGAACCAGTTTTATAGATACAATAGAGATACTTTTTAATGTTTGTAGGTGTTTATAAACAAAAAAAATTCGCTAGTAAAGCGAATTTTTTTATAGTGTTATATTTTATATTATTAAGCAGTAAGCGGAGTCGAAAATTGATTTTCTTGATAATATTTTGGACTACAGTTATATTTTTCTTTAAATATTTTAGAAAAATAACTTCTACTAGTTAAACCAACAGTATACACAATTTCTGAAATATTAAGATCTGTAGTTTTTAATAAATTCTCTGCTTTTTCTACTCTTGTGTTTCTAATAAAGTCAGACACTGTACGGTTATGTAATAACTTAAACCCTTCTTGTAATTTTGCAGGAGACATACCCGCTTTTTTACTTAAATAAACTAATGTATATTTAATTTCTGGATAATTTTTAATAAAGTTAGACAATTCTTTAACAGTGTCCATTTCACTTCTTGTTAAAGAACCAAAATTAGTAGAACCGTGTTTTTTGTCTTGGTTGTGTTGTTCTATTTCTAAGGCTAAAACGGTATGTACAATTCCTTTTATTAATAATTGTCTAACAATGCCTTTTTGCTTAATAGCTTCTAATTGTTGCATTTTTTCTGCAATTTTTAGGTTGTATGAGCCTACGTATGCAAATATTTCTTTTTCCTTAGAAGGCATAAATGTTTTTAAAAGCTGAGTTTGTAGCAAATCATCAGCTTGGTCATCATTTTTTTCTGTGTAGGTATTAATACTAATGTTAGAAAAAGTTACAGATTGTCCTTTTCTAAAGTAAAAACAAGCGTCTTTGCTTGGGTCACTGGCAAATATACCTGTCTGAAATTGATTTAAAGACCTTTGCTTACCGTTTAAACCAAAACTATGACTCATTTGCCCTTCTGCACAGTATAAAAAATAAATAGGGTTTGTAACTGGCGTGTTTCTTACTATAATTGTGTCTTGTGCAAATTTTAAATTATACTCTATAAAAGATATATTTTTGTTTACAGATACTCCTTTAATATCTCCCGTTGCAAAATTATTATCTAATTCTAAAGAGTACTCTTTGTGCGTGTACTCTAAACTTCCGCCTAGATCTTCTTTAAATTGATTAAAGTCTTGTTCTATATTGTTTGTCTTAAGATTTATAACTTTCATAACGTTTCTTTGTTTAGGAGATTCTTATTTATTTTTCTTGCAATACTTTTAAAATAAAAAGTATAGTTGCTGCTACTAAAAAAATATGTGCTATATAACCTAATGCATAAATAAAGAAGGCTAATGCCCAAATTAGTATTAAAATTATTGCTAGTGGTAGTAATAGCTTTTTCATATTATTTTTTGTGATTGTTTGTGTTTTTAAATTGATATAAGGACAGAACCCTATTCTTTATTTAAATTTTTAAAACTATCTGTATTGCCATTTTTGTTTGTAGCGTTCTGTTTGTCGTTCTTTGGACGCAATGATTCTTTAACCCAACTGCGACCAACTCTAGAGTTTGTAATGCAAGCTTGTTTTATATGTATCATATTGTTGTTGTTTTTTGTTTGATACAAAGTTGATGAAGATTGCGTCTTTTTTTGTTATATAATTTTTGCTTTATGTTATATAATTATTAGAAAAGCCCTGTTTTTGGACGTTAAACCATTATTTTTTGATGCTTTTGAATAACATTTATGCTTTTTGATGGTATTTTTTATAATTTTATTGTAGAATCCAAAACCGTAACTTTACACTACAAAACCATTACCTATGTTAGAGATTTTTTCTAGTGCAGATGCTTGGATAGCATTATTAACTTTAACTTTTTTAGAAATTATATTAGGTATAGATAATATTGTATTTATATCTATTGCAGCAGGTAAATTACCTAAAGACCAACAAAAAAAAGCAACCAATTTAGGTTTGTTAATGGCAATGGTACAACGTATTATTTTACTATTAGGTGTTTCCTTTTTAGTAGGATTAAAAGAACCTTTTTATACCATTAATACATCATGGTTAGAAGTTGGTATTAGCTGGCAAGGAATAATATTGTTTTTTGGAGGACTTTTTTTATTGTATAAAAGTACCTCAGAAATACACGAAAAAATAGATGAACCAGGGGAAGAGGAAGAAGAGTTAAAAGCTAAAAAAATTACATCTCTACCAAAAGCTATAATGCAAATAGTACTTATAGACTTTATTTTTTCTATAGATTCTATATTAACTGCTGTAGGTATGACTAATGGTATTGGTACTCATGAAAACCACTCTTTAATATTAATGATAATAGCTGTTGTAATATCTATATGTGTAATGATGCTGTTTGCCAATAGCATAAGAGAGTTTATTAGCAAACACCCATCTATGCAATTGTTGGCACTGTCCTTTTTAATATTAATAGGTTTTATGCTAATAACCGAAGCTGCACATTTATCTGGTACCATATTGTTTGGCAAAAGTATTGGAGCTATACCAAAAGGGTATTTGTATTTTGCTATTGCTTTTTCATTACTAGTAGAGTTTTTAAATATGAAGTTAAAGAAAAACTCTACTAAAAATAAGTAGTATTAAGCAGGTAAGTAAATACTAAATGTAGACCCAATACCAAGTTTACTTGTAGCTGTAATATGACCTCTGTGGTTTACTACTATTTTTTTACATATAGCTAGGCCTATTCCTGTACCAGAATATTGTTCTTTTTGATGTAGACGTTCAAAAAGACCAAATATTTTTTTAGCATTTTCTTGCTCAAAACCAATACCGTTGTCTTTTATAGTTATGCGGTAATAGTTTTTTCTTTTTTTATCAAAGACTTCTTTAATTTTTGTGCGTGGTAGCTTTTCGCAATCAATTGTAATTGCTGGGCTATGCGTGGTAGACCTGTATTTTATAGCATTATTTACTAAGTTGTTAAACAGCTGTTCCATTTGAAAAGGAATAGCTTTAATTGTAGGTAAATTATTTACAGTAATGGCAATACCAGTTTCTGCAATCAGTTCTTCTAAATCGTCTAAAACTTTATGTAGCGTAGTGTCTAATTCAATTTTTACAAAATCTTTTTTAGTTCTATTAATTCTAGAGTAAGCTAATAGATATTTAATTAATGTCTGCATTCTATTGGCAGAACTATCAATTTTATTAAAATACATTTTTCCTCTGTCAGATAGTTTTTCTAATTCTCCCTCAGACAACCTAGAGATAAACATTTGTATTTTACGCATAGGTTCTTGCAAGTCATGGCTAGCTACGCGGTTAAAAGATTCTAACTCTGCATTAGAGCGTTTTAGTTCTTGATTTTTTGCTTTAAGTTTTTCTTCGGTTTTTACGCTATCTGTAATATCTTGTACAACACCTACAGAAGTGTTTCTGCCATCTTTAATAATGTTTTGGCCGTTTACGTAAATATGTTTAATTGTACCAGATTTGGTAATTATACGGTATGTGTGTATGTTAGAGCTTCCTTTTTCTACCATCTCTTTGCCAAACTTGTCATACCTTTTTAAATCATCTGGGTGAACAAACCTACGGTAATTATCAAAAGTAACTTCAAAAGCATTTGGCTCATATCCTAAAATACGGTAAAAGTTATCAGATATTACCGCGGCTCCTGTATCTAAGTACCAAACATAACTACCAATATCTGCAACTTCTTCTGCGTCTTTAAAAATAGAGTTTTGTATTTCAATCTCTGCATATAATGCATTTAGTTTTTCGGCTCTTGTTTTTTCTAAGGTTATGTCTCTAGAAGTAACCGTTACACCGTCGTTTAGTTTTATAGCGGTATCATGCAGCCAAATTGTTTTTCCGTTTTTATTAATTTGTGTTTCATACTCTATTTGCCGAGACTCTTCAATACAACTTACCATTTTTTCAAAAACACCATTTTTAAAAATATTAGGATAAATTTCTGAAGCTCTTTTGTATTTTAATTCAGATGGAATATTGTTTTTAATACCTTCATTTAAGGCATCATTTATAAACAAAATTTCAAAATCTGTTATTTTTTCTGATGCATCTCTAATAGACTTAAAGTGTGTTACTATGTTAGATGTGCTTTTAAAAACATTGCTTAAAAAAGCTCTATTGTCTAACAGTAATAAATTTTGTGCCTCTAATTGGTCTTTAGTTGCTGTTAAATTTTTCTTTATAATATGCTCTTCTGTAATATCACTAGCAGTAGCCAAAACACCATTATTTAGTTTAACAACACTAGTTTTAAATCTGTAATCTGTACCGTTAAAAGTATGGTTTCTTTTAAATTTTTGAGTTTTGCCGGTTTCATAGCAATCTACTAAATGCTCAAAAACACCATTTTTAAATTGTATTGGTAGTATGGTAGATAGTAATTTACCTTTCATTTCTTTAACCTTAGTACCTAAAACATTTTCTATATTATGGTTTATAAAATCAATTTTAAAATCTATTATTTTGTTATTGTCATTGGTTACAGGAGTGTAATAACTAACAATGTTTTCAGTATTTTTTAAAACGCTTTCTAAAAAAGCAGTGGTGCGGTTATTTTTTTTACGTTGTTTGTTTATTTGCCAAAACGAGACTAGAAAAATAACCAAAGCAGTCATACCTAAAAATAACGTGGTAATTGGGTTTATAAGTCTAGAGGTAGAAAACTGTTTTTGTTGCTCTGCTAAATAATCTTCTGCATTACCGAGCATAGTAGTTTTAATAGCTTCAATTTCATCCATTAAAACAGAAACATTGTGCAGCAAGGCAGCGTCATTCTGCTCTTCTAAAGTAGTATCAGTTTTGTAAGCGTTAAGTTCATCTAATGCCGCATAAAAAGATTCTTGTATGGTACGTAATTCTTGTAGTTTTTTTTGTTGGTTAGGCTTGTCTTGTGTTAAAAACTTAAGGTTATTAAAAGTGGTTAAAGCACTGTCTTTTTGCCTGTTTAAAATAATAGTGTGGTTAACCTTGTCTTGCAGTTTATTTTTTAAAACCTGAGACTGCATCATAGCATATCTAGAAAAAAGAGTATTTATCTCTGTCTCTACCCGTAGCGTAAAAACAACTAACTCTGCGGTTTTTTCTTGTTCTCTAATTTGTTTGTAACTATTGCTTCCTAAAAAGGTTAATAAGGCAATAGATAAAATTAGTAATACAATAAATATTTTAGAAGATTTAACCACTTGCTATTTTGTTTTTTTGTTTGGTTTAATAGACAAGCTAAAGTAATAAAACAATTTTTTATAATACCAGTTCTTGGAGTTGGTAAACGTATTGAGTTAAAAATAAAATGGATAGAGCACAAAAAAGAGTAAAAAATTTTGTGCTCTATTTTAAACAGTTATAAACGCAATAAAAAGTTATCTCTGTTAAGGGCAGAGGTATGATATTGCCAATTTATTTTCACTATTTTTTCTATAACCTTTTTTAAGGCAGAAAAACTGTTAGGTTTATTAATGTAAATGTTTGCTCCATTTACAAAAGTTTCTTCAATATCTTGTTCTGATGATGATGTAGAGTAAATAGCAACGCACAAATCTTTAAGCGTGTCATTGTTACGTATTTCTTTTAAACATTGCATTCCGTTTTTAACGGGCATATTTAAATCTAAAAAAACAATTTCGGGCAAAACAGCCTCAGGTAGCACTAAATAATCTATAAGTTCCTTACCGTCTTTAAATAAAGATAGGTTTGTTTTTACATCAATTTCTTCAATAGCCTCCTCAAACAATAAGCGATCGTCAGAGTCATCATCGGCTAAAACTATATTCATAATATCTACCGCCATTAGTTTAAGGTTTTACTATTCATTTTTCTTTCTTTTATTAATAATCCTCTGAAAAGCAGATGGAGTTAAGCCCGTAGTTTTTTTAAACTGGGCAGACAAATGTGCTACACTACTATAATTAAGTTCGTGAGCAATTTCTGTAAGCGTATAATTTTTATGAATAATAAGTTCTTTAGCTAAGTCTATTTTCTTAAGAATTATAAAATTTTCAATAGATGAGTAGGTGGTTTCTGAAAACACAGAAGACAAGTGCGCATAAGAGTAATTTAGCTTTTCTGATAAATAGTCTGATGCATTGTATTTTCTAGACTTTTCTGTATCGTTAATAAGCTCTGTTATTAATTCTTTAATGCGTTGTACTAAAGCACTTTGCTGGTCTACAATAATTGTTATGCCATATTTTTCTAAGGCTTGTGTTACATATTGCAACTCTGTTTCTGTAGGTTTTTTTTTAAACTCAACCTCACTTAAACTATGTATTTTGTACTCTAAATTTAGCGCGCCTAACTGTTCTTGTAAAATGGTTTTACAAATAAAGTTATAATCAAATTTAAGGTTCATTTTCATAAAATGATACAATTATGATGCTCCGTTTATATAGAGAAATGAGCGCGTTATTACGTCATTTATTAATTTGTTAAATATAGGCTTTTTATCAATATGGAGGTTTTTTTTTAGTGCACCTCACTTTTTATTAGAGCAATGTTAGTTAGCCTGTTAAGTATTAATAAGTTAGTTTATTAATTTTATGTAATTTTTGTTTGCGTTTAAACGCAAAAAAGGATGCTAAAAGCATCCTTTTTTATGTGGTTAGTGCATATATTAACTAATGTCTTCTAAAAACTTAATAGTATTTAAGTCAGACTTAATATTGTTCATTTGCTTTAATAAAACTGTAGCTGTGCTAGATGGTAGGGTAGTGTCTTGTAAAACATTTTCATACTCTTCTACAGCAGCCTTTTCACCTCTAATAGATTCTTCTAACATAGATTCTGCATCATCTGCAGAGAAAAAAGCTTTAGTATCCATCCAAGCTCTGTGCATACTACCAGTTAAACTACCGCCTTTTTCTGGCTCTTCTCCAAATTTGGCAATCTCTGTTTTTAATTCATGGCCAAAGTCATAACGCTCTTTACTACGTTTGTTAAAGTATGTTTTTAGTGCATTATGATCTGTGTTTTCTGCTGCTTTTTTATATCCTTTTTCAGCATCGTATGTTTTTTCTAGTAAATTGTTTAGTTTTGTTCCTACTTGTTCAGTGTATGTTGTCATATTTATGTAATTTATGTTACAGGACTTATTTTTAATGATATAGTCCTTTTATTATCATACTCAAATTTACAAGTAAAGTATAGCTAAGTTTAACGTTATTAATTAACTTTTTTGCTCAATTAATAAAGTGTTGTTTTAGCATAAGTGTTGTAAAAATAAAACGCTAAGTCTTTTACAAGTCTTAGCGTTTATTTTATTTATTGTTTATTGGGGTTATGCTTGTGTAATTGCTTTAGCATTTACAAATTCTTTTATACCAAAACCACCGTGTTCTCTTCCGTAACCAGAGTTTTTAACACCGCCAAAAGGCATATTTGGGTATGCTAAACCGTAAGAGTTTATATGTATCATACCTGTGTCAAAATAATTTTTAGCTAAGTCCATAGCTTTATCTTCATTTTCACTAAAAATACCTCCACCTAAACCAAACTTACTATCGTTTGCAATACGCATAGCGTCTGTATTGTCTTTAGCTTTTATTAAAGATGCAACTGGCCCAAACAATTCTTGGCTATAAGCAGGTTGCCCAGGTGTAACATTACCCAATACAGTAGATGGGTAGTAGTAGCCGTTTGTATCTGGAATTTTTCCTCCACATAAAATCTCGGCTCCATTTTCTACACTTTCTTCAACTTTGTTGTGCAATTGCTCTCTTAAGTCTTTTCTGGCAATAGGTCCCAAATCGTTATCATTATTGGTTGGGTCTCCGTAGCTCATATTTTGCATAATGTTTACAAACTCTTTTTTAAACTCATCATAAACACTATCTACAACTATAAAACGTTTTGCAGCAATACAAGTTTGTCCGTTATTATAAATTCTAGCATTAGCACAAATTTTTGCCGCTTTACTAATATCTGCATCATCTAAAACAATATACGCATCATTACTACCAAGTTCTAAAACTGTTTTTTTTATTACTTCTGCAGCTTTAACAGCAACGTGCTTACCAGCAGGTGTACTACCTGTAAGTGTAACGCCTTTTACATATTGGTTTTCAATTATATCATCAGACACGCTATGGTTTATAACCAATACTTGAAAAAGATTTTTTGGTAAACCTGCCTCTTCATAAATTTCTTTTAATTTTAAGGCACAACCAGTTACATTTTTTGCGTGTTTTAATAATACACCATTACCAGCCATTAAGCTAGCAATAGAATAACGTATAGGTTGGTATAACGGAAAATTCCACGGTTGTATACCGTATACTACACCAATTGGTGAGTAATGAATTGTACCTTTGCCACCATCAAAAAGAGAACGTTCTTGGTCTTGTAACTGTTTTAAACCCTCTGTAGCTGTGTATTCACATATACTTATGCAAAGGTCTATTTCTTGGTAACTATGACTAAGTAGTTTACCCATTTCTTGTGTCATTAACTGGGCATAACTTTCTTTATGTTTCTCTAGCGTTTTTCCAATAGATTTTAATAGTTCTGCACGTTCTTCTAAAGGTTTTAATTTCCAATCTAAAAAAGCATTGTGGCAATCCTCAACCTTTTTTTTGGCATCATCACTGCTTGCATAATTGTATGTTGCTATAGTTTCTTCTGTAGCAGGATTTATAGTTTTAAAAGTATTTTTGTCTGTACTCATCTTTAGTTTTTTTAGTTTACACTTAGGCTTATAAATTATCTTTATTGGTGTTAGCCCTTTCTGGAGCTTCTAAATTTTCTTTTAGTTCACCGCCTTGGCCGTATAAACTATTTTCTTCATCTGTTAAACTATTATTAGTGCTTTTTTTAGTTTCATTTCTGCCCGGAATATCTAAATCTTTACCCTGAAAATCTATACGCTCTTTTCTGTTTTGTAACAACTCATCATCACCAGTGTCTACGCTTAGTCCTTTTTTACCTATGGCCTGCAGGTCTTCATCTGTAATATTAGGGTTGTAAGTTGTTTTGGTATCGTTTTTTTGTATCTTTTTTTTATCTGTGCTCATTGTATTTTTTTTAAGTGATGTGTATAATTTATGTAACCATAAATGCTTGTAAATAAGCATAGTTACCTAACACTCATTTTTTCTTTGGTTTTTTGCAATTGATTGTCTAAATCTCTTACTGTTTCTGCTATGGCAGACTCAAAATTTTCGGCATGTGTAGAAGCAAATAATCTAGGTCCTGGCATACTTATACGTATATCACAAATTTGCTCCATATCATCAGATCTATTTTGTACTTTAAAGAACACATCTGCTCTATGTATAAAGTTGAACTTTTTATGTAAATGGTCTAATTTTTCTTTTGCTATGTTTTCTAATCTGTCACTTGCTGTAACGTCATGGTATTCAAATATAATTTGCATATAAAGTGTTTTAAATTTGTAAATTATTTTAAGTAGTACTAGTTATTACTTAAAATGATTTTTGTGAATTTATAGTTTCTAGTAAATCTGATTTAGAGGTGCTTAAACCATAAATTTTTTGATCTGGATCCATAATTTTGGTATCACTTAAATTACCAACATACACAGCATCAAACCCAATATCTTCAATTAACTGTTTTACTACAGCTTTGCTTTCTTGGTCTTGTGCGGCATAAGGGACTGACAGCTTGTTTGTGTCTTTAAAAGCTTCATTTTTTAAATCTTGAGCCTTAATGGTATTAAAAGCTTTAGCGGTTTTTGCAGAGCTAAATTTCATTGCAGTATACTCAGACGCGTTGTAATTTGCATCTCTAACATTTTTAGCCATTTCACCATCTCTTTCTGGATATGGGTTTGTAGCATCTAGTATAACGCTGTTGGCATATTCACCAGCATATAACTCAGATATTTTATCTACAGCTTTAAAAGGCATAGCCAACACATATACATCTGCATTTTCTTCAAAAGTATCTGTAACACTCATTGCTTTTGCATTAGGTCCAGCCTCTTTAACTAGGCTGCCTAATTCCTCTGGGTGTCTAGAGCTAAAAAGCACATTATGCCCTGCATTTGCCCAATGTTTTCCTAAATTTCCTCCAATATTTCCGCTTCCTATAATTCCTATTTTCATTTTATATTGATTTATGTTCTGACGCATCAGAATGTTATACTTTAATTTCTACATCAAAATTACAACCCATTTAAAGCCTGGGTTAACTGGTATCCGTTCTTTTTTGATGCTATCAATAAAATGAAGCGATTTTGAGTGTTTTTTGTTTAAAAAGGATTGTTTTTTACGTGTTTTTGCTTGAAAATTGCAAAAATCAGTAAAAATAAAGAGTGTAGTGTTAAGTGCTTTTTTAATTAAATACTGTTGCCAGATTCTCCATATTGATTTTTATAAATGCGAACAACAACAAGAAAAAGACTCACTAATAAAGGACCAAAAATTAGGCCTATAAAACCAAATAAAGGCACACCAACTAAAACACCAACAAGTGTAATTAATGGGTGTACATCATCTAAACGTTTTAAAATGTATAATCTAAATATATTATCTGTAGCACCTATGGCAACTAAACCGTAAATTAGTATTCCCCAAGCCTGAAAAGTGTTTCCGTTAGATAATGCCAATATAAATACAGGAACTGTACCTAATGCGCTACCTACAAATGGTATCATAGAACCTATAGTTACTACTGCAGCCCAAAAAAAAGGGTCTTCTATACCAAAAATATAAAATCCTAATAACGCTACTAAACCTTGACCTAAAGCTACCAATGGTATACCTAAAGCATTGGCCTTTACGTTAGCTGTTATTTCTTTACCAATGGTTTTTAAATTAGTGTCTTTTATAGGTATGTACTCAAATAAAGACTCTCTTAGTTTTTTTCTGTTTGTAAGCATAAAGTACAGCATAAAGTACATTATGGTTATAGATATTACCATATTAAAAGTGCCACCTGCAAAATTTTGTAACTTATCAGACAACCAATTTGTTATAGAACTAGTGTCTATTTCTGTACCAAGGTCTATATGTAAAAAAGATTCTACTTTTTGCAGTTGGTTTTTACCTGCATTAATTACTTTTTGGGAGTTATCTACAGCATATTTAATTTTTGATCCCATCATAAAACCTAAGCCAGTTAAAGGTATCATAATGCATAAAAAAGAAAGTATCATTAAAAAAATAGCAGCAATATTAGCATACCAACCTTTATTTGCCAGCTTTTGCATTGGCTTTTTTAAGATTACATACATAGTTATTGCACCTAAAACACCACTTAAATAAGGTAATATTTCTTTAAAAATAAGCCCGCCCATTAGCACTATTAGTAGTAAAACAAAAATTTGCCTTATAATATGCGGACTAATATATTTCATAATATAATGTGTTAAGTTAAGTACGTAATTTGTATGTCAAAATTGCACAATTACGCTTTGTTGTATTAATGATATTAGATAAATAATTAACTCTTATAATTGGTGTGGTTTATTCCTTTTTTATACTTATTGATGTTGGCTCTATGCCTTTACCGTATCTTTTTGCGTAAACATATGTAAACTCTGCTCCAAAAAATAAAATTAGAGATGAGTAACTAACCCAAAGAAGAATTAGAACAATGCTGCCAGCAGCGCCATAGGTAGAGCCAGGATCTGCCTGACCAAAATAAATGCCTAATAAAAGTTTACCTATAACAAAAAGTAACGCTGTTAAAATTGCACCAATCCATACTGTTTTCCACTTAATTTTAGCATCTGGTAAGTACTTAAACATTAAAGCAAAAAGTATAGAAATAATACCAACAGATAATGAAAAGTCTAAAATATAAGCTAGATATAGTAAAACTTCTGGTAGCACCTCACGGATGTAATTATTTAGAGCACTAATAGCGGTAGTAACAATAAAACTAACCAACAATAAAAAGCCTATAACCAAAATAAAAGCAAAGCTTATGGCACGGTCTGTAACTATTTTCCAAATTTTAGCTTTAGGATTAGGTTTAATTTTCCAAATTTCATTTAAAGATATTTTTAACTGGTAAAACACACCTGTAGCACCAAAAAGTAATGTGCCAATACCAATAATTGTAGAGGTTAGGTTTTTATTAGAGTTTTGTGTTTCTCCAATAATATTTTCAATAGCTTTGGCTGCATCACTACCCAAGGCAGATGAAATTTCGTTTGTTAAATTTCCTTGTACAATGTCTATTCCCCAAATAGAGCCTACAACGTTAATAATTATGACTAACAAGGCTGGTAAGGCTAAAACGGTGTAATATGCTACAATAGCACTTAACCTAAAGGGATCGTCTGCCATCCAAGAGGTGTACGTTTCTTTTAATAAAGACGGTAAGTCTTTGCTTGTAAATGTATCTGAGTTTTTATTCTGTTTCATTGGTAATTTGCTTTAAAAGTCAAGCATATATAGCTTGGCTTGCTATAAAACCACTTTTGTACTCAAAATTGGTTTTATTTTATTAAAGCAATTAATCCAAATGCATTTATTGTTAATGCAATTCCGTTTGGCTTTACTATTTACTGTAATTTTTTCTGTATTGAGCAGGAGAGGAGTGGTGAAATTCTTTAAACTTTTTAAAGAAGAAAGGGAGCGACTCATAACCACAGGCATAACCAATTTCTGATACAGATTTGTTGGTGTGTAGTAACATTCTAATAGCTATATTAACACGATATTCATTTAAAAAAACAAAAAATGTTCTTCCCATAATTTTTAAAAAAAATCTGGAAAATGATTGTTCTGACATATTAACCTCTTTGCTTACTTCTTTTAAGTAAATTTTACGATTGTAATTTTTGGCTATATACAAGTGTATTTTAGATATTTTACTTGTATAATCATCAGATATATTTTTTGTAAAACTACTGTTAGATAGTGTTTTGTAATCTGTTTTAGTAAGTTTTAGTAACAAACTTAGTAGACTTATGTATAGCTTGCTGCCCTCTTTATGCGTCATTTTTTTAAGTTCAGGAATAAGGATTTTACTTTGTTCTTTATTAAAAATTATTCCTTTAGAAGCAGCTATAAATAAATTGTGTAATGATTTTAACTCAGGTATGTTAGTATAAATACCTTTGTTCCATTGCACTACAAATGAGTTAGATTTTACCGTGTCATTCTTATTATTTGTCCAGCAATGTGGTACATTAGACTGTATTAAAACTAGCTCTCCGGGCTCATAAGCACCAACATAGTCGCCAATAAATTTGGTGCCGTAACTTTCTTTAATATACGTAAGCTCTAGTTGTGGATGAAAATGCCACGGAGTTTCAAAATCTCTGCTAACATAATTAAAAGCTACTATGCTTTTTTCTATTCCTAACGGAATTGTTTCTAAAATAGGCTTCATTTTAGGCTAAATGTTGGTTATAGAATACATATCAATACATATATAAATATAGCTTATTTAATTGATTTTTTATTTATTTAAAATTTATAATGATAAAATAGTTTATTTTTTTGATGAAATAGAGAATAAATTCATCTAACTAAAAACAGATATTTGTTTAGCTTAATAACTAAAACATTACGTATGGCTAAATGTAAATTTGCAGATGCTTTTAAAGAAGAAAGAGAAAAGTCTGGAATTGGTAAAATGGATGACCAAGGAGATCCGGTAGTAATGTTATTAAATCATAAAGATGTACGTAAGGCTGCTCATAATTACAAAGTATTTTCATCTGAAGCAGTTCCTGGGCGTATTGTTGTGCCGTCTGAGGTAAATATACGTACCACGCGCCAAATACCTTTTGAGGTAGACCCGCCAATGCATAAAGAATACAGATCTTTATTAGAAGCTTGGTTTAAAAGGCCTTTGCAAAATACTTATAAAGAGAAATTAACTACTATAATTGGTACTGTTTTAGATGATGTTTTGTCTAAAGATAAAGTAGATGTGGTGTCAGATTTAGCACTAGTAATACAGTCTAGAGCGTTAACTCTTTTATTAAATGTTCCGTTTGATAAATCTGTAAAATGGATTTCATGGGGAACTCACGTATTTAGGAGTGAAGGTGAAGCCTTAGACGGTGATAAAGCAGCTATTCTTTACAATTATATAGATGAAGAAATAGATAATGCCATTGCTAACCCAACAGACAATTTGTACAGTACATTGCTAGCTGCTGAAGTTAATGGTAAAAAGCTAACAAAAGAGGAAGTTAAAGGAGTACTAATATTAACTTTTGCAGGCGGTAGAGATACTGTAATTAACGCTTTAACTAATATGATGAGCTACTTTTCTGCAAATAAAAAGGCTTTAGATTACATACGTTCTAAGCCAGAGATTATTAAAACTGCTGTAGAGGAGTTTATAAGATATTTTTCTCCACTAACACATATGGGTCGTGTAGTAACAGAAGACACTACTGTTTGTGAACATGCTGTTAAAGCAGATAGTAGAATATCTTTATGTTGGGCATCTGCCAATAGAGATGAAAAGGTTTTTGAAAATCCAGATGAGGTTATTTTGGAGCGTAAAGTAAATCCGCATGTGGGCTTTGGTTTTAGTCATCACAATTGTTTAGGAGCAACGCATGCCAGACAAATTATGAGAATTACATTAAAATTACTAGCAGAAAAAGTAAGTGATATTACTGTTTTAGAAGCAGAAGAAAATATAGAAAATTTAGGAGAGTTTACCCGTAAAGTTGGTTACAACTCTTTAAAAGCAACATTTAAGAAAAGATAAGATGGCAAAAATTACATTTATAACAAGTAGTAATGAAAAAATAACTGTAGCGGCAACAGAGGGCTCTGTAATGGAGTTAGCTGTAAATAACAATGTACAAGGTATAGATGGCGATTGTGGTGGTGTTTGTTCTTGTGCTACATGTCACGTATTTGTTGCACCAGAAGATGTAGATAAGGTGGGTGTAGCTAGTGAAATTGAAACAGATATGTTAGAGTTAGCAGATGATGCAAATGAATACAGTAGACTTTGTTGTCAAATTCCTGTAACAGATGCTATAGATAATGTTGTTTTTACTGTAGCTAAATAAATAGGATGTGTACTTCTAAAGATATTTGTGTAATTATAGGTGCAAGTCACGCTGGGGTAAACACAGCATTTAATTTGCGAAAAGAAAAATGGTTAGGAAAAATTATTTTAATTGATGCAGACCCAGAATTGCCATATCACAGGCCACCTTTGTCTAAAACATACTTAACAGCAAACACGTCTACCACAAACTTATTAAAACCTATAGAAAGTTATAAAAAAGATAATATAACCTTGTTGTTGGGTAAAAAAGTTACCCGTTTAGATGCTGTAAACAGATGCTTGTTTTTAGATAATGAAACCAAAATATATTATACAAAATTAGTACTTGCTACAGGAGCAAAACCTATTATACCTACTATTGAGGGCTTAAAAGAAACTGCCTCTTATTTTTGCTTGCGAACAGCAGCAGATATTGTTGCTATAAAAGAGAGCTACAACGCAAGCAAGACAAAAAAAGTAGTAATTATTGGTGGCGGTTATATTGGGTTAGAAACTGCTGCATCTTTAAAAAAGATAGGAGCAGAGGTAGTGGTTTTAGAACTTGAGTCTAGAATTTTAAAGCGTGTAGCTACAGCAGTAATATCAGATTTTTTTAGAGATTTACACACTCAAAATGGAGTTCAGATATTAGAAAATAAAGAGGTAAGTAAAGTTGAAAATACTCTAGAAAATGGTGTTAAGGTAACTAAAGTTCACTGTACAGATGCATCATGCTTTACAGCAGAAGTTCTTATTTTAGGAGTAGGTGTAGTACCAAATACAGAACTTGCCAAGCAAGCTGGTTTAAAATTAAAAAATGGTATATCTGTAGCCAATACAGGAGAAACTAGCAATCTAAATATATATGCTGTTGGCGATTGTGCTTATCATTATAATTTGCATTATAAAACATATGTAAGATTAGAGTCTGTACAAAATGCTGTAGACCAGTCTAAAATTATAGCAGCTAATATTTGTGGTAATCCTTTAATATACAATACTATTCCTTGGTTTTGGTCTGACCAATACAATGTAAAACTCCAAATAGTTGGCTTAGCAGAAAACTACACAGATTATATTGTTAGAGAAGAGCAAGATAAAGAAAATGTAATTTCTGTATGGTATTTTAATAATGATGAGTTGCTAGCTGTAAATGCTATAAACCATACAAAGGCATATGTTTTTGGAACAAAATTTATAAAAGAAAGCAAAAAAATAGCCAAAGAAAAATTAGCAGATACTAGTATTCCTTTATCAAAAGATATTGCTGTAGTTAACTAAGTTAAAAAGGTTATTTAACCACAAGGTTTTGCTGTTTTAAGTATTGCATCATTTTTACATTTAAATCCCACTGATTTACCAAATGTTTTGTAGTGTTAGGCTGATAAGGCATATATGGATAAGGGCCAAACTCTGGACAAATGTAAAAAGTATCTTTGCCAAGCGTTTGTGCATTGGTAATAACTTGTTGCCACCAGTTGGTAAAGGTTTTTAAAAATATATGATTTTCTTTAGAAAACGGATAATTTACTTGAGACCTTTGTGTATCAGCAACTCTAGCGTGCAAATACTGGGTGTTATTTATTGCTTTTTTTAAAGATTGCATTTGGTCTTCTAGCAAGCTTTCAGATACTACAGTCCAATGAGAAAAATCTGCAGTAAGCTTTAAATTAGGAAACTTATCTATAAAATTTTCAGTTGTTTGTGCACTGTAATTAAACCTACCTCTGTGTGTTTCATGGTAAACATTAATACCTGTTTTTTCTTCAAACTTAAAAACAGTTTCTAATACACGACAATTTTCTTCAAACTTAAAAAAATCCCTACCTGTATGCGAGTTAATAAAAATTGGGTTAAACTCTGCTAACTTATACAAACGCTCTTCCAATCGTTTACTGTATTCAGTTACAGATTCTTTTAAAGGTTGTAACCATTGCTGACCAATAAGGTCTAGTTTAGAGTTGTTTAAAACAGATTTTAATTCGGTTTCAAAATTATTTTCTACAGGAATATTAACTTCTACAGCATTGTAACCAGCGTTTGTAACTTTATGTATAAAATCCTTAGCTGTTATACCCTCTTGGCCCCAAAATGGGCACACATATTTTAGTTTCATTTTAAAAAAGTATGAGTTATAAAAATACAAAACTTGCTCTTGTTTAACGTAATAAACAAGAGCAAGTTTTTAAAAAAACTGACAGTATTTTTTATGGTCTAAGAGAAGCTTCAGAAACGCTTAAATTATCCATATAAAAACTTATAATTTCTGCATTGTCTTGGTTATAACCTCTTATTTGAAAAGTTTTGTCTCCTGTAGTACTAAACTCAACAAAAGTAGAACTATAGACCCATTTACCAACAGAAAAGTCGCTACCAAAGGTTGGGTTACCAGCAACAGCCCAATCAGTATCAGGAAACCAAAAGAAACGTAAATCTGGATCAAAACCAGCAGCATTATTATTACCTAAACTAGTTACGTATACCCAAACACCAATTTCATATGTTTTACCAGCTTCTACAGGAAAAGTTATTTCGTCTCCAGAAGTTGTTTTATGACCAATAATCATTCCGCCAGCAGCATCCATTTCTATGTAAGCACTTTTAGTACCGTCTTGTGCTTGGTCACTAGAAATTTCTAAGTTGTAAGCATCCCAAGGGGCACCCCAATTCATATATGGCCAGTTAGATGCGGTAGAGTTTTCAAAACTATAATCATAATCTGATGCTTCTTTTAAAATATTTACCTTGTTAAAAATAAGCTGACTATCTGCAAAGCTTTCAGCCTCTACACCATCTAATGTTTTTAAACTTCCTTTGGTATAACTAACAGTAACAATATCATCATTATAAATAGTAGTGCCCTCTAATGAAATTAGTAAAATATTACCTTCATCACTATCTATAGAAACAGAGCCAATAGTAGTTGGTATAGCTACTTCATTGTTAGTTATTGTTACGCTAAAATCTGTAGCATTTATAGATGGTGCATCCATTTCTCTGCTAAATTCAAGAGCAATAGCACCATTTTTATCTGCAACTTTTTCTAAGTCTACAGGGTCTGTAGAAGGTATTACTTTTATTAAGTTTTTAAAAGAAATTGTATCACCACCAAAAGGTCTTTGTCTTGTAGCAGCAAAGCTTAAATTGTATATACCTTGTCTTTTATATTTAACATTGACTTCTGCATCTGTACCATCAAAAGTTTCTGGGTCACCACCATCTATATTCCACATAAAGTTTTCTGGTTCACCATCTACTACATAAGAAAATTGCACAGATCTACTAGCAATAACCTCATTTTCTGCGTTTTCACTAATGTCTAATGCTGCACCTAAAGTACCATCAGGGTTTATATGATTTGCTTTTATAGAGGCCTTTACGGGGTTTAAAACAGTTACAACAATAGTAGTATCTAATTCTTTACCTTTTAATGTTGTACCAACGTAAGCATTATCTTTAAATATTTGATTAAGGGTAACGTTGTGTATACCTGCTTTTTTAAAAATAGCTTTTACGTTTTGATCTTTAGATGTAGAAACATTAGCAACGCCTTCAGGAAAATTCCATTCTCTAGATACTACTCCTGGTGATGCATCACCAAATGTAATACTGCCATTAATTTCTACTTTATTTTCAAAGTCCATTTCGGAAGTTAATACTATCCTATGATTTGGCTCTGTTAAGTTTTCAGTATCGTCTTCACTACAAGAAGCAATAAAGATAAAAGACATAAAAGCCAACCCTATTAATTTAGGTCTTAATATATGTTTCATGTTGTGTTATTTAGTCGTTAAAATTATCGTTAGTTTGTAATTCTTGCGCAGGAATAGGCAAGTAATCATGTGTAGCAGAATCATAGTTATCTGTTGCTAAAAAGAAATCTGGTCTTATACGTTCTTTTATAAATAAAGGAGCAATACCGTCATCTTCTATTTCTAATTCTGCTAAGTGCTCTGTTCTCCATATTTCATCTGCTCTAAGCTCAGTAAATACTTCTTTAACAATACCCCACCTAACTAAATCTTTCCAACGGTGACCTTCATAACACAGCTCCAATGGTCTTTCTACTCTTTGTATGTGTGTCATTACTGTGTTAGCAGAGGCGGCAACCATTGGCTGTGAGCCATGTACTTGTTTGCTAATGTGTAATTGCGGAAACATACCTCCGTTTTCATCCATATATTGTTGTAGTGTTTTTACACCAGCTCTACTTCTAACAAGGTCTATGTAGGTAATAGCAGTGCTAAAATCGTTACTATTGTTAATTACAGCCTCTGCATACATTAAATATACATCTGCAAGTCTAATGTGTCTAAAGTTAATACCAGATCTACTTCTGCTATCTTCAGCTTTTAGACTATACCAATTGGTAAACTTTTTTATGTATGCACTTTGGCCAAAGGCCCAACCACCTTTTTCTCCTATTTCTAATCCGTAATACAAGCCTTCTCCATTAATAGGAACAATGCTAGAATTCATTCTTTTAGACCAAGTATTACCATCATTTATAGGGTTTGTAGGGTCTACTTCATCATTTGTAAAAAGTTCATGCAAATAATAAGTAGGTAATAAAGTATTGTATGCTCCAAAGCTTAATTGCCCTAATGCTGTAGCCATTGTAGATGCTTCTGCACCTGTAGTTGCCGGTGTATCATCTACATTACCTCCTGGAACACCTGGGTTAAGATCGGCAGAGTAAGCAACTTCAAAAATAGATTCACTATTAAATTCATTTTCATCTGTATAATTATCCATTATGTTAGGAGTTAATTGGTACAAATCAGAATCAATTACGTTTTTAAATTGTGTAACTGCATTTGGCCAATCTTCTGCAAATAAATAAACTTTACCTAGTAATGCTGTTGCTGCGCCCCAAGTTGCTCTACCTGTATCATCTGGACCCCAAGTGGTAGGTAAATTATTTTGTGCGTATATTAAATCTGGAATTATTACTGTAGTGTTTACGTCAGTAATAGAAGATAAAGGTTTGTTTAATTCTTCATCTGTTTTAGGAATACCAGTATGTAAAATTGCACCACCATATGTATTAGCAACCTGAAAATAGAAAAATGCTCTTAAAAATCGTGCTTGTGCTTCAATTTCTGCTTTGCCGTTTCCTATAAAGTTTGCATCATCAGCTTGTGCTAAAAATTCTATTATTTGGTTGGTTCTAAATATACCAATGTAAAGTTCGTTCCACTTATCTGTTACGTAGTATGTAGCGTCTGTATACGTTAAATTTCTAAACGCAGTTGGTCTGTACCAAGATTCTGAACCCGCAATGTCTCCCAATGCCATTTCATATTGTAATTCTCCGCCACTAATACTCTGAAACTGAAGCGTACCGTAAGCAGCAGTTAAACCACTATTAAATTGCTGTTGTGTTTCCCAAAAAGTTTCTGATGTAATAGCGTTTGGGTTTTCTTGATCAAAAAACCTGTCTTCATTACAGCTTGTAAATATAAATATAGAAACTAGTGTTGCTATAGTTAAATGTATTTTTGATATTTTCATAATTGTAAATTAATCAGTTATTAAAAGTGCAATTGCACCCCAAGTAAAAATTGTCTTGCAACTGGGTAGTTACCTTTATCAATTCCTCTAGTAAATATACCATCACCACCAACCTCAGGATCATATCCTGTGTACTCTGTAAACGTAAATGGGTTAGTTGCAGAAACGTAAATTCTTGCAGAATTTAGGCCAAATGCAGGTAGGTCTTTAAGTGTGTAGCCAAGGCTAATGTTTCTAATTCTAAAATAAGTACCATCTTCTAAAAAATAGTCAGACCTAGATCTAACATTGTTGTGTATAGCGTTTTGCCTGTCTGTTGGAATATCAGAATCTGGGTTTTGCGGACTCCACATATAAAATTGCTCTAAATGTCTGCCCTGAGTATACGCGTAGTATTTAGCTCCGTTATAAATTTCTGCTCCTTTAGAGAAATAAGATTGAATATAGAAGTCAAAGTTTTTATAATCTAAATTTAAGCTTAAACCAGCTTCAAAATCTGCTTGTCCAGATCCAGAATACACACGGTCATTGTCATCTATAACATTATTGCCATCTATATCTTTGTACATCATATCTCCTAACTGTGCACTTTTATCAATTACTTTGTAAGCATCTAACTGCTCTTGTGTTTTAATAACACCATCATGTTGTACTAAGAAAAAGGCACCGGCCTCATAACCTTCTGCTAAAAAAGTAGTATAATCTATATCATTAGCTAAAACAGTAGAAGGAGCTCCGTTACCATAGCCTCTTGTTGTGCCATTAAGGCTAGTTACCTCATTATCGTTTTTAGTAAACGTAGCACTAATAGTATAGCCAAAATCTCCTTTTTTAGATCTGTTTTTAAAACTAGCAGCTAACTCTATACCTTTATTAACCATATTACCAGCATTTATAACTTTAGTATCGTACAAATTAGTGTTAGGATGGTAAGTACCTGCAGATGCTGGTAAACGCTCTTCTAAAAGCATATCCTTTTTGTCGTTTTGATAGACGTCTGCAGTAATATTAAGCTTATTATCTAATAAAGTAAGGTCTACACCAATGTTTTTAGATATAGTAGTTTCCCATTTAATATTAGGATCTACAAACCTTCTTTGTGTTAGTCCAAAACTTAAAGACTCATTACTACCAAAAGGGTAATTAACACCGCTTTCTATAGATGGTATGTATGAGTATGAAGGTATGTTTTGATTTCCTAACTCAGCATAACTAAGCCTAAGTTTAAACTGGTTTACAAAAGATACATTTTGAAAAAAGTTTTCTTCATGAATGTTCCAGCCGGTAGAAAAACCAAAAAAGTCTCCATACCTATTTTTTTCAGAAAAACGAGAAGACCCATCTCTTCTGTAACTAGCAGAAAACAAGTATTTTTCATCAAAATTATATTGTACTCTTCCTAATTTACCAGCTAATTTTCTTTCGTCTATGTATGATGTAGGAGCAATTGGATCACTACCAGCACCTAAAGTTTTAGAGCTATTACCAGATTCCTCACTAAAGTTAACACCTAAACCTAATGTTTTAGATTTAAAATCTTCATAAGACAAAACTGCTAAAAAGTTTAAGTTATGTTTTCCAAAAGATTTTTTATAGGTAAACATATTTTCAATAACGTTTCTTTCTCTAGAAATATAGTTTTCTTCTAATTTTGCATTTTCTCTAGATGCGGTAGGGTTTAAACCATCTTTATCATACACTAAATATTGTGGTTGAAAAAAAGATCGACTATAATCATACGTATTTCTACCTAGGTTTATTTTATAGGTAAACCCATCAAAAAACTCATACTGTAAATTGGTAGCAATATTTACACTTGTAGTTTTACGGTCGTCTTCATTATTAAGTTGCTGAGACAAGTAACTGTATAATATGGCGTTACGCACAGGTATTTCTACACCATTACCGCCAACGCTGTTTAAACCAGTTAAAGGCGGTTGCCAGGGTTTTTGAGCAATAGAATATTCATATAATCCCCAAGGCTCTTGTTCTCTGTTTTCATTAGTGTAACCAATGGTAGCAAATGCTTTAAATTTATTTTTTCTAAATTCTCCGGTAAAACGAGTTGTTAATCTATCAAAACCAGAATTAACTAAAATACCTTCTTGGTTAAAGTAATTTGTGTTAAAACTTAACGTTAAATTTTCACTACCACCAGAAACACCTAAGCTGTAGTTTCTTATTGGTGCACCATCATTTTGAACATCACCAACAAAGTCTGAGTCATAATCTAAAGCATCTGGATTAAAAAAGAATATTAACGGATCACGACCCAATGCTTTTAGCATAACATTTTCTGCATAAATTTGTTGTTGGGTATTCATTAAAGGTGTACCAGATGTAATATCTTGTATACTTGTATAGGTATTAAAATCTACTTTTATACTGCCAGATTTTCCTTTTTTTGTAGTAATTAAAATAACCCCATTAGATGCTCTAGTACCATATATTGATGCTGCTGCACCATCTTTTAAAATATCTACAGAGGAAATAAGTTCTGGAGATATATTTGGGTTATCTTCATAAGGAATACCATCTACAACATATAAAGGACCTAGTGCATTTGGGCTTACAGAGCCTAAACCCCTAATTTGTACGTTTGCTGCCTCACCAGGTCTACCGCTGCTGGCTTGTATATTAACACCTGCTACTTGCCCTTGCAAAGCAGTACCAAGATCAGATGTTGCTGTTTTATCTATTACATCATTACTAATATTTACTACAGCACCAGTAACTTCTTTTTTCTTTTGAGTACCGTAACCAATAACTATAACTTCTTGTAAAGCAGCAGCATCTGGCTCTAAAGTTACATTAATGTTATTTTGGTCTGCTATTAAAATTTCTTTGGTTTTGTAACCAACATAGCTGTAAACCAGTGTATTTCCTTTTTCTACTTTAATTGTATAATTACCATCAAAATCTGTATAAGTACCATTAATTGTGCCTTTAATTATTACATTTACGCCTCCAATAGGGAAACCTTCTGCAATAACGGTACCTTTTATTTCAGTAGTTTGTGCATACCCAAAGGTAAAACTGAAGAACAATGCCCAAACGAGTAACTTGGGTTTTTGCCTTCTTGTTAAATTAAGTTTAATTTTCATAAATAGTTTGTTTAAGTTAATTAATTACAAATGTTGTTTATATTAACCTATGTATGTAGTATTTTAACTAGACTAGAACTAAACAAAAGGTGTTAATAAGCAGTTTTAACTAGACTTCTTATGAACAATTTATTTTTATTTGTAATTATTAAGTGCTTAACATCAGTGATTTAAGTTTTATTAGTTTGTTGTGTATTCCCTAATTTTCTGAACTTACGCTAAGCGTTAATATGGGTGCTGTTTTTAAAACCTGCTTATAAAATCTTCTAGATTGTCTTCTCTTTTTAAACCTAGTTTTTTGCGTAGTCTGTACCTAGATGTGTGTACACTTTCTACAGAAATGCCTAATAGTTTAGACATATCTTTACTAGGGAAATTTAGCTTAACTAAAGCGCATATTTTCTGATCTGTTTGGCTTAGTTTAGGGTATTTAATTCTGAGATTTTCGTAAAAACTCTGATTTATAGTTGTAAATCGTGCTTCAAACTCTGTCCAGTTTTTACTGGGTGTACCCTGAAAAGTTTTTAGTGCTCTTAGCACAACTTTTTTGTTTACATTTTCTCCGGCAGTTTCTATTTTCTTTTGTAGTCCGGCAATAAATTCATCTTTTTCAATTAAACGTAAGGCAGCTTGTGTAAGCTCTTTGTTTTTTAGCTCTAAAACCTCATTGGTCTTTTGGGTTTTTAACTTTTGTTTTTCAGCAATAATTTGTTTTTCGTTTTTATGCTTGTTTTTTATTTGTTTTACTAAGACTATACCGTAAAAAATTAATGATATTATAAGTATTATTAAGATGATAGATTTTAAAAGCCAAATTTTGTCTTCTTGCTCATAATTAGCGATTAACTGCTTTTGCATTGCATCTTTTTGTTTTTCTTTTTCTAACCTGTAATTATCTTTAATTTCTAAAAGATGCTTGCTATTTTCACTAGTTGTGCCAAATATTTTATTATTTAAAGCAGTTTCTTTATCTAGATAGTAGTAA
Source organism: Cellulophaga sp. RHA_52 (assembly GCF_007827205.1). Lineage (NCBI taxonomy): Bacteria > Pseudomonadati > Bacteroidota > Flavobacteriia > Flavobacteriales > Flavobacteriaceae > Cellulophaga > Cellulophaga sp. RHA_52. The sequence goes on along the minus strand of NZ_VIRZ01000001.1, from coordinate 3,273,590 downwards.
GCTTCTTTGTAATTTTTTAAATCAACATAAATATCTTTAAGCCCTTCGTAATCTTTTATTTTATAGTTTAAATGACTTTTATTGTTTTCGGAAAGATTTATAGAGGCTTTGTAGTTTAATATACTTTTGTCATACTCTTTCATCATTTTATAAACATCTGCAGTTAGGCTGTGTATAACGCTTAAGTATGTTTTATCTGTATGTTTAAAATGCTCTTTACATTTGTTTAACTTATTAATGGCAAGGTTATAATTGCCATTAACAGCATCTAAGTAGGCTTGTTCTGCAATAATATAGTAGCTAGTTATTTTTGGACTTAGTTTTGCTTGGTAATAAACACAGGAGTCTAAGTATTGTGCAGCTTTTTTATAGTTTTTATTTCCTCTGTATAGGTTTACAATAGAAAAATAGTCACTGGCAATAAAATGTGCATTAGATTCATTTTTTGCAAATTGTTTTTTTCTGAGTTTAATACTTTTATTAAAATATTCTAAAGCTTTCTCATCACGCTTATAAAAACTATATAACCAACCTATTTCTTGGTAGATATCTGCAGTTAGTTCATTGTGTTTAATTTTATCAGCAAGTAAAAGTGCTTTCCAGTAACCATCATAAGATTTACTATAATTTAAATTATGAGAATATAATATAGATAATTCTTTTAACGTTTTTATGGCAGAAACAGTGTCTTTATTTTTTAGATCTAACTCTATTTCTTGATTAAAATAATAAGCAGAACTGTCAGGTTTTTTATGAGCTAGTTCTCTTGCTAATTTTAAAAAATCTTTATTTTGTCTATTGTCTTGGCAAAAAGCAGTTATGGTGTTTAGTGCAATTAACACTGTAATTGCTAGTTTAATCCCGGTTTTTAATTTAAGTATGGTAAACATTGTAAAATATGAATTTGCTATTTTATGCAGCTAATTTTAAATTTTTACTATTTATTGGTGTAATAAAATGTATAATTATAAAAGCGTATAGCGTATTTTTTTAGTTTTAGTTTGCTAATAAAAGTCTGGTTGGTTTGGTTATGTTTTAAACATAACAGCAAATAAATGTAGTTAAAAAAAACACTAAGTCTAGTTGCATTTAGGCTGTAAACTGTATTTGTCTAGTTTTTGTCTAGTTTAAAACAATGTTTTTTTAGGTTTGTATTTTTTGAGTTTAGTAATTCTATAAAAAATACACTAATAAACAGATTAGTTATTTTGTACTTAACTTACTTTAATAAAAATTAAGTACTACAAATCATTTATTAGCTTTTAATTTAATATGTTTATATTGGTAAGTATAAATTTAAATTGTATGATTAAAAACATATTACTATTAGTGTTTTTAGGAGGATTAATTGCAAAAAATAATACTGTAAATACGGTTTTACATTTTGATATACTTCATAAAAATAAAGTGGTAGGTAATTTACAGGCAACAAAAACTATTGAAGATGGTTTAACCACATACCATAGTTTTACCCATATACAAGCTAAAATTTTAACCACAATAAATGTAAAATATACCTATAATGTGGTTTTTAACAATAAGGAACTTAACAAAGCAGATGTAAGTATTATGCTAAACAATAAAGTTTATGCAGAAACCAGTACAGAACGAAGTAATAAAGAGTATAAAATAACCAAAAACAAAAAGGTTAGTACATTTAAGGAGCCTATAACATTTACTACTGTGCAATTATATTTTACAGAACCTTTGCATATAACAACGTGTTACTCTGAGCAAGATGCAGCTATGAATACTTTAATTTATTTAGGAAATCATAAATACAAAAAAGTAAACGCCAAAGACAATGAGAATATTTATACCTATAAAAATGGTGTTTTATATGAGGCTAGTATAGATGGTGGGCTAATTAATTTTACAATGAAAATTAAAGATTAATATTTAAGCATAAAAAAAAGCTTCTCTGAAAAGAGAAGCTTTTTTTTATCTTTTAAGCTAAAGCAACATTATGCATTAGTTATTTCTTTGTTAGAATCTTTTGTGCTTTTCATCCAAAAATATAATATGGTGAATAATACAATTAATATGGCAGGAAAAAGTACCATAGTACCTAAAGTTTCTTGCCCAGACTCTAAAATTACGTTGTTTATTGATGATTCTAAATTGCTTTCGCTAACATTAATTAATGAAGCTGCTTCACTTAGGTTTTCTTTACTTTCAAAAATATTTTTAGCCTCACTAAATGTTTTTCCAGATACATTAAGTGAAGAATTGGCTATTTTATCAACATCAGAATCAATCCAACCACCAATAATTGGTTGAAAAATAGAAGATGAAAACATACCTATTGCTCCAATAATAGACATTCCTAAAGCACCGGTTTTTGGGGTTTTGGTAGCGGTTAATCCAATCATATTAGGCCAAAAATAAGCAACACCAAGAGCAAAGAATATAGCGGCTACGTAAGCCATTGTTCCTGTTTGTGTGCTAAATAAATAAATACCTAAAGTTGCAAGTACAGCAGAACCTAAAAGCACACCTGTTTGGTTAAACTTGGCTACCATACTACCTCCAAAGTATCTTGCAACTGCCATCAAACCGGCAGTCAATGCTAAAATAAGTGTTGGCTCTGCACCACTTTTAGAAAGTATTAAACCAACCCACTGGTTTGGACCAAATTCAGATATGGCGGTCAATGCCATACATATCCCTATAAATAAAAATAAGGGAGTAAACATACCTTTTAAGTTGCCGCTAATAGTTGCCGCTTCTTCAATTTTAGCTTTTGGCCAAGTTTGACCATAAAATAAATAGGCATAAATTATAGCCGGTATTAATAATAACCATACTTGGCTTTGTCCTGTAATATCAAAATCTGTCATAAAACCAGAAAGCAAACTACCAATAGCTATACCTCCAGGGAACCACATATGAAAGCGGTTAAGCATTGTGCTCATTCTATTTCCTTTGTATGCATCTGCAATCATAGGGTTGCAAGCTGCTTCGGTACAACCATTACCAAGGCCTATAAGCAAGTTGGCTATTAAAAGACCTATGTAATTGCCAGAAAATATTAAAAGCAAAATACCAATTGCATGGGCAAAAAAAGCAAATTGCATTATAATTTTTCCGCCTATTTTGTGGTAAATTAAACCACCAATAACCATAGAAATAGGGAAACCTAAAAACCACATAGAGGTAATTAAGCCAGCTTGACTTGCACTTAATGCTAGCTCTGTTTTTAGTTGATCTAAAATACCTGCCGCTATAGCAAACGAGAATGCCGTTGTAATTAAAGCAAAGCAGCTACCGTAAAATAGTCTTTTAGCATTAGTTCCTGTTCCCGAATTTGTGTTTTCCATAAGTTAGTTTGTTTTGTTTGGTAAAATTGAGTTCTAGTTAATTTGTTGTACGTATACTTTAAAATACACTTTATTATTAGTGCTAAAGTTAACTTTAAATGTAATAAAGTTTTACCACCAAATACAAATTTATCAGTAATGTATGGGCTAAATTTTTGTTATATGTTTTTTAACGGGGTGTTTTTTATTAATTTGATAATTTTTCAATCATTTTTAACTCCTGCTTTATCTAAGTATTTAAGGGGTATTAATTTTTTTTAGCAAACAAAGACGTTAATATTACGCAGAAGTACACGCAATTTTTTTAAGATCTATATATTTGTTAGCATATTTACTGCTTATCAAATTAAATTATGAAACTCAAAAAACGAATTCCAAATTACCTTATTTTGTGCGTAATAGTACTACTGTGTATACAGTGTAAAGATGCGGCAAAGGAAAATAAAACTACACAAGAAAGCCCAAAAGTTACTGTAGATACCAAGACTAAAAAAGATACAACATATACCTTGTTAGTTAAAAAACCTAAAGATGTAAAAGTACCTGATGGTATGGTGTGGATTCCTGGAGGAGAGTTTATACAGGGTGCAGTGCCACAAGATAAAATGGCTATGCAACATGAGAAACCTGCACACAAGGTTGCTGTAGATGGTTTTTTTATGGATATCACAGAAGTTACAAATGCTCAATTTGCTAAATTTGTTAACCAAACGGGTTACACTACTGTAGCAGAAAGAGCAATAGACTGGGAAGAGATGAAAAAGCAAGTTCCTGAAGGTACTCCAAAACCGCACGACTCTATATTACAGCCAGGTTCTTTAACATTTAAAAAAACAAAAACATCTGTACCTAATTTATTTGATTTTTCTCAATGGTGGCATTGGACAATAGGGGCAAACTGGAAACATCCAAATGGGCCTGGTAGTTCTATAAAAGGATTAGATAACCACCCTGTAGTACAAATTTGTTATGAAGATGCAATGGCCTACTGTAATTGGGCTAACAGAAGGTTGCCAACAGAAGCAGAATGGGAGTATGCCGCTAATGGAGGCAAATCTGGCACTATATTTTTTTGGGGAGATGATAGATCTGTTTTGTCTAAAAATGCAAATAGCTGGGAGGGTGAGTTTCCTGTAGAAAATAGCAAAAAAGATGGGTTTGAAAAAAGGGCTCCGGTTAAAAGTTACCAACCTAACGGATATGGATTGTATGATATGGCAGGTAATGTTTGGGAGTGGACCAGTGATTGGTACAATGTTAATTACTATAAAGAGTTAGCTGCAACTACTACCAAAAAAAATCCGCTTGGTGCAACTGATGCATACAATCCTCAAAACCTTTATATTAAAGAAAAAGTTATAAAAGGAGGTTCATTTTTGTGTAGTGATAGTTATTGTGCTAGTTATAGAATTTCAGCTCGTATGGGATCTAGCGTAGACTCTTCTGCAGAACACACTGGTTTTAGAACAGTTGCTACGGTAAAAATGTTAAAATAAAGTCAAATTATATATGACTATGACTCTATTGTAACAATTTATGATAATAAGCTTTTCAGTTTGTATAAAAAAATTACATTTGTGTTCTAAACTAAACTTTGAACTAATATTATGTCAGATACAATAGAAAGAATTAAATGTCTTATTATAGGCTCTGGACCAGCAGGATATACAGCAGCAATTTATGCTTCTAGAGCAGATCTAAAGCCAGTAATGTACACAGGTATGGAGCCGGGCGGACAATTAACAACTACTACAGAAGTAGATAATTTTCCAGGGTATCCAGAAGGTATAGATGGGCCAACAATGATGACGCAATTGCAAGCGCAAGCAGAACGTTTTGGTACAGAAGTAAGAATAGGTATGGTTACAGCGGTAGAGTTTAATGAAACTGTTGGTGGTATACATAAAGTAACTGTAGATAACTCTAAAACTATAGAGGCAGAAACAGTTATTATTTCTACAGGTGCAACAGCAAAATATTTAGGATTAGAGAGTGAGAAACGTTTACGTGGAGGTGGTGTATCTGCATGTGCTGTTTGTGATGGCTTCTTTTACAAAGGGCAAGATGTAGCTATTGTTGGGGCAGGAGATACGGCTGCAGAGGAGGCATCATACTTAGCTAACATTTGTAACAATGTTACTATGCTTGTTCGTAGAGATGAGATGCGTGCTTCTAAAGCTATGCAACATAGAGTTAATAGTATTTCTAATATTACTGTAAAATATAACACAGAGGTAGATGAAGTATTGGGAGAACAAGTGGTAGAAGGTTTACGTATGGTAAATAACCAAACTCAAGAAAAAGAAGATATAGCTATTACAGGTCTTTTTATTGCCATTGGTCACAAACCAAATACAGACATATTTAAAGGACAATTAGATATGGATGAAACAGGCTATTTAATTACAGAAGGTAAGTCTACAAAAACAAATATACCCGGTGTATTTGCAAGTGGAGATGTACAAGATAAAGAATATAGACAAGCGGTTACTGCTGCGGGTACAGGTTGTATGGCGGCATTAGATGCAGAACGCTATTTAGCTAGCTTAGAGGAGATAGCCCAATAGTCATAATTTTACAAAAAAAAAGAGCTGCAGTAATGCAGCTCTTTTTTTTTGTAAAATTAACACATGTTTACACCTGTATTGCTAAATGTTTATATTGTCATAAACACAATAATTTAGCATATTTTATGATAATTATTTTGATTATTGGGTTTTTTTATAGTGTTTTTGTACGAAAAAACCTGTTTAATTAAGAATTGTTTAATATTAAGGAGTTTATTAATTTGATTTATTGATTTTTTTATTGACTTTAGTTTATCCTAACTAATTTATTAATCAAAAACTCAATTTTTATGAAAAACACATTAGTATTACTCTTTAGTGTGCTTTTTACAACCATTGCTTATTCTCAACAAATTTCAGGTACTGTTACAGACAGTGAGGGAATTCCGTTATTAGGGGTTACAATAGTTGTAAAAGGTACACAAAATGGAACCACAACAGATTTTGATGGCAAATATATAATTGATGCCAAACAGTCAGATGTATTGAAGTTTTCCTATATAGGAATGTTACCGAAAGAAATAACGGTAGGGGCAACATCTGTAATTAATGTTACTTTAGAAGAAGATGCAAGTCTACTAGATGAAGTTGTTGTAACAGCTTTTGGTGTAGAGAAAAAAGAAAAATCTTTAGGATACTCTGTAACGCAAGTTAAATCTGAAGATTTAAACTTATCCGGACAAGCAAATGCCTTAGAAGCACTGCAAGGTAGGGTGGCAGGTGTACAAATTAATAGAACATCTGGTTCATCTGGTGGTGGTGTAGATATCCTTATTAGAGGGGTTACATCTGTAAATCCAGATCGTAGTAACCAGCCTTTAATTATTGTAGATGGTATCGCGTTAAATAATGATACTTTCTCTGGAAACGTGTCACCTAGTGCAGGGTCTAATTCACCTAGCAGCTCAGAGCAATTTAGTTTTTCTAATAGAGCAGGGGATATTAACCCAGAAGATATAGAAAGTTACAATGTATTAAAAGGAGCTGCCGCAACAGCACTTTATGGTGTAAGGGCTGCAAACGGAGCAATTGTAATTACTACAAAAAAAGGAAAAAAAGGAAAAGCAAAAATTAACTTTACAGCTTCTACAACCTTTAGAAATTTAGAAAAAACTCCAAATTTGCAAGAAACCTATAGAGAAGGATTTAGCGGAGCGCCTAGAACTTTATATGATCCAGATTCAGATACTGGTTTTAATAGAGTTCAAAACGCAACTTCGTTTTATTCTTGGGGACCTAAGTATACGGAAGACTCATATACACTAGAGTCAGGTGAAATAGTAGATTTATCTAACGATCAGTTTTACAGTCCGTATGATTTATTTAAAACAGGGGTAAATACTCAGGTTAATTTAAACATTAGTGGAGCAACAGATAAAATGGATTATTTCTTTTCTGTAGGTAACAACAGTGAAGAAGGTATATTACCAGGAACCTATTATGATAAAACAAATTTTAGACTTAAAAGTGGGTATCAAGTTACAGACAATTTTAGTATAAATACATCTATATCTTACTCTAAATCTGGCGGTAACAGAGGAAACTCAGGAGATAAGTCTGTTATGAGTTCTTTATCCTATTACTCTGGTACATTTCCTATAAATGATTACCAAAATCCAGATGGTACGCAACGTAACTATACATTTGGAATCATAGATAATCCAAGGTATTTTATAGAAAAAAGTAGCTTATATGATGATGTAAATCGTTGGGTTGGTAATGCAATATTTAAGTATTCACCTAAAGATTGGTTAAATATTACGTATTCTGCGCAGGTAGATAATTATTCAGATCAGAGAAACCGTTTTGTTCCAGCAGATTTAGATGTTGGTACACAAGTAGGTGGTTTTATTGTAAATCAGAATATAAATTTTACAGCACTAGAATCTAACTTTTTAGTTGCAATGAACAAAGATTGGTCTGATGATTTTAGAACAGATCTTACTTTAGGTCATCAAGTATCAGATACTAAAAGAGATTATGCAGATGTAAGAGGAGAAACATTAAATGTACCAGGCATAAATGAACTTGGTAATACTATAAATACTTTTGCTAATGAGAGTGTTACTCAGTTACGTAATGTTGGTGTATTTGGAGAACTTAAACTGAGTTATTTAGATAAGTTATTTTTAACAGTTACAGGTCGTAATGATTGGGTTTCTACCTTGCCAAAAGATAATAGATCTTTCTTTTATCCTTCAGTAAGTTTAGCTTATGATATTTCTGATGTTTTTGGAGATAATGATGTGTTTACTTTTGGTAAACTTAGAGCATCATGGGCTGAAGTAGGTAAAGGGCCATTATTTGGTCAAGTGGGTCATTATTTTGTGGTAGACGGAGACTTCCCTTTTGGAGGAGCGGGTGGTTACAGATCTAGTACAGCTTTAGGAGATTTAGATATTGTCCCAGAAAGAAATCAATCTACAGAAATAGGAGCAGATTTAAGGTTTTTGAAAAACCGTATACGCTTAGACTATGCATATTATAAAACCAGAGTTAAGGATCAAATTTTTGGCGTAGGAACAGCGTATTCTTCAGGTATATCTAGAATTGTTAGAAACGCAGGTGATTTTGAAGTGTTTGGACACGAATTTTTATTAAGTGCAGATATTATAAAATCTAAAGATTTTAACTGGGAAGTAGTTTTAAATTGGTCTACTAGTGAAGGAAAAGTATTAGATATACCAGATGATATAGAAAGCATAATTTTTGCAGATTCTGGTTTTGCAGGTGTAACATCAGAAATTAGAGAAGGTGATAAAATGGGTTCTTTATACGGATGGAAATGGCGTTATGAAAACGGTGAGCGTTATATTGATGCTAATGGTAAACCAGAAATAGACTTCACAGAACGCCAAAAAGTAGGTAATGCTTTTCCAGACTATATTACATCTTTAGCTAATAGTTTTAAATGGAAAAATTTAGGGTTTAACTTTTTGTTAGAATATAAAAAAGGAGGAGATATTTATGACGCAGGAAGAAGAAACTCTATTAGAAATGGTATACTTGAAGTTACAGAATTTAGAGACGAAACCACTGTTCTAAGTGGAGTTATGGATGATGGAAATGGTGGCTTTATACCAAACACAACAGAGGTTTTAATAGATCAAAACTACTATCGTAGTTCTACAGATTACAACAGAGCTTCAGAAATTTTAGTACAAGATGCATCTTGGGTAAAGTTCAGAAATATTGGGGTAACATATGATTTGCCATTAAAATTTATAGAAAAAATACATTTAGATAGATTTTCTGTGACTGCTAGTGCCCAAAATATTTTAGTATGGACACCTTATGATGGGTATGACCCAGAAGGAAACCAATACAGTGCAGGTAGTAATGTATATGGTTTCACAGGTCTAAATATTCCTTTGTCTCAAAGTTATAGTTTTGGTATTAATGTAGGATTTTAAAAATAGATATGATGAGAAAATATATATATAAAATAATAATATTATCGCTATTTATAACTGTATTTACAGCTTGTAGTGATGATTATTTTGATGTGAATACGCCTTCTAATACAGCTAAATTAGATCAGTTGCGTATGCAAGACTTGTTAGCTCCAGTTATACATAGTACAATGGAAGGGCAACGCTCTGCCGAATTATCTTTTGGAAATTATGTGCAAAACTTTGTTTTTCAGGGTGGAGGTGCAGCAGGACAAACAACAGCTAGTGGTTTATGGACACAAGTATACTTGTATATTTTGCCAAACATAGACGCTATTAATGAAAAAGCAGTAGAAAATGGTGCAGTACATTATAAAGCTGTTGCAGATATATTAACTGCTATAAATTTAGGTATTGCTACAGATACTTGGGATAATATTCCGTATTCTGATGCTACAGATGGTCCTGATAATAATTTTCCTGCTTTTGATACACAAGAGCAAATTTATGCAAGTATATTTTCATTATTAGATAACGCAATTAATGCTTTAGAAGGTCCAGATGATTCTGGTTTTACATTAGGTAGTGAAGATTTAATATATGGAGGTGATACCGATAAGTGGTTAAGAGCGGCATATACAATTAAGGCTCGTTATCAATTACATTTGGTACAAAAAGGAGAAACAACAGCTGCAGATGTTTTAACAACCATTGCTAATGGCTTTACTTCTTCAGAAGATGATTTTTTAATGTATTATGATGATAAAAATATAAACCCATGGTATTCTGCAGAGGTTTTAGCTAAAAATACAGGAAATGCTCATAATGATATTGCCAGTCAGTTGGTTAGTTCTATGAATGGAGATTACTTTCCTTTTGAGAGTGGTACAGTTAGTATTGACCCAAGATTGCCAATTTTTGCAGATAATGGAGGAGAAGCAGAATGGAAAGGTTATGTTAGTGGTAGTGTTGGCTTAGCTCCAGATGGTACAGATGCAAATACAGGTTTTGCTGTAGATGGCTTTTACACTAGTATAGATGCTCCTTTAATGCTTATAAGCTACGCAGAGGCTATGTTTATAAAAGCTGAAGCTGCTTTTTTAGCTAATGGAGGTAATGCTACAAGTATTGGTACAACAACAGATGCCTATAACGCATATTTAGATGGTATAACTGCTAGTATGCAAATGTATGGTGTAGATGGTACAGATTATTTGGCAGATACGGCTATTAATGTTGGCGAAAGCAATTTAATGTTACAACATATAATGAAAGAGAAGTATATACATAATTTTTTAAACCCAGAAACTTTTGTAGATTTTAGACGCTATAATTTTTCTGATGAGGTTTTTAAAGGGTTAACTATTAGAGAAGAAGAAGCTAGTGATGATAACGAATATTTTGGCCAATGGTTTAGAAGGGCAGAATACCCATCTTCTGAAGTTAATAGAAATGAAGAAAACGTATTGTTAAACCAACAAACACCGGTTACTCCTGTTTGGTGGGATAACTAAATAACTAAACTTAATTATTAAAAAGGGTATTAATAAGTGTAACAATCTTATTAATATCCTTTTTTTTATGATGTGCACTTAGTACAATTCGGCTCATTGTTGGCGAGTCTTTTTCTGGGTAATTAAAGCTTGTAACTATAATATTATGTTTTTTTAAATAGGCTGTTATTTTTTGATCAGTATACGTAAAAGCTGCATGGTTTGGCATATAACTAAACAAGTTTTTGTTATTTAAACCGTTTAAAAAAAGCTGTATATTATTCTGTAATTTTTGTTGTCTTTTTTTATAAATAGTTTGTGCGGATAATAGCGTGGCAATATTTGCAGGTGTAGCAGGACTAGCACCTCCAAAAAAAGCAGTGGTTTTTAGTTCTTTTATTCTTTTTGCTGTGCTAAAAATAGCTCCTGCTTGCACAGCAAAACCTTTACCAAGTGAACTACATACTATAAGTTCTTTTACACCTAAATTATTTAGTTGTGCATAACAACCTTTGCCATTATTTAAAGGTAGACCAAGTGTGTGTGAGTCATCTGCAACAACAATTATATTTTGCAATGGTAATTGCTGCAACCCTTTAAAATATGGGTAGTTTAAGCCATAAAAATCCAAACTATCTAAAAAAACTACGGGAGTAGTATTAGATTTTTTAATATGATTTTCTACTGCAGTAACTAAATCACTATAACTTGCATAATTGCTAGAGTTGTTTTGATGTAGGGCGGTGTGAGAATTTGGTGCATAAAATAAACTATGTCCTTTTGCTTTAAAGTAATTGCAAACTAACTGCCCTGCTAAATAGCCAGAAGAAACAGTTACACAAGCTTCACTTTGTACAAGTTTAGCAAGGTAATTTTCTGTTTTTTTATAGATATCAATTTTAATATTAGATTTTCTAGACGCTCCATAATTGGTACCATACTTTTTAATGTTTTTTAAGTATGTTTTTAAAAATTTTTTATGCTTTTGAAGCCCTAAATAAGCAGTTCCGCCAAAATATAATTTTTTAGAACCATCTACATTAATTTTTCTACCAGGAAATGTAGTAACGTATGTCATTATAATAATGTAATACCAGAACCTCCTGTATTAGGAAAAATTAAGTTTCCGTTTGGTTCTATTTTTATCCCTTTTGCAATGTCTTTACTCAAAAGCATAGCACCATCCATATCTACATAATCTAATTGTGGTGTTAGTTGTGCTATTGCAGAAATACCAACAGATGACTCTGTCATACAACCAACCATAACTTTTAACCCAAGTTCTTTTCCTTTTTTTATCATTCTAAGTGCAGGGGTTAATCCGCCACATTTGGTTAGTTTTATGTTTATACCATTAAAATGGTAACCACATTGCTCTACGTCAGATTCTACAATACAGCTTTCATCAGCAATAACGGGCAATACACTAGCGTGCATTACTTGTTCCATACCCGTCCAATCATCAGCTTTTAAGGGTTGCTCCAAAAACTCTACACCTAATTTTTTAAGTTCTGGTGCGTAACTTATGGTTTCTTCTGCAGTCCATGCGCAATTAGCATCTATCCTAAAAATGGCATCAGAGTATTTTCTTAGCTCTTTTACAATGGCAACATCTTGGTCTGTGCCTAGTTTTATTTTGTAAATAGGCCAAGGCTGTTCTTTCATTTTTACAACCATATTATCTATACTATCTATACCAATAGTAAAATTTGTAATAGGGTAGGAGCTATTATCTGTATTCCATATTTTATACAAAGGCTTGTTTAAAATTTTACCATACAAATCGTGTGCAGCTAAATCTAGTGCACAAATAGCAAAGTTGCTTAAGTGTTTTTTATTTAAAAATTGATTAAAATCTTCAGGCGTGGTAAAAGTATAGTTCTCTATTTCTGTTCGTATGCTTTCAATTTCTTGTTGCATACTCTCAAAAGTAATTTTGTAGTACGGGTTTGCTGTAGCTTCACCATAACCAACTTTATCATTTAAACCAAGACTTACCACCATACTGTCTTGAAAATTATGAGACTCTCTAGAAATACTAAATGTATGCTTTAGGGGAAGAACATACTTTGTTAAGGTTAAATTCATATCAATATTTAAATTTATACTAATATAACAAGGTCAACCTTGTAAACAAAACAAGATTGACCTTAATAAAACGCTTTTAACATTTAATTTTTTTATCTCTTTTTTACGCTGCCAGATGAAGATTTATTCTTTTTAACTGTAGCAGTACCACTGTACTTAATATCTGCACCACTACTTGCATCTGCTATTAAAGAGTCAGACACATCTACACTAATATCTGCGCCGCTACTAGCATCCGCATCACAGGTTTTTGTTTTTAGTTCATAAGCATCAATATCAGACCCGCTACTAGCATTTACAGTTAGGTTGTTTGTTTTACCACTTAACTTAATATCTGCTCCACTGCTACAATCAGCATTTACAGAGTTAGCAACTAAAGCAATTTGTATATCTGCACCGCTACTGGCATTTAAATCTATTTCATTAGTCTCTATCTGAGATTCTGAAATTAATTCTGCTCCACTAGAGCTGTATAGTGCAGTAACTACAGGTAATGTAACGTGTACGTTTTTTGTAGCTCTGCCAATATTTTCTATAGCGTGTATTTTAAGTTTACCGTCTTTAATATCTGTACCAATAAGGTCTATAACATTTTCATCTGCCTCTACACGTATACTAAATTCTTTAGCTTGTGTAACATATACATTAATACCTTCTGATGCAGAAATACGCTCAAAACTTGTTGCTACATCTCTGCTTTGCTCTGTTAATACTCCGTTTCCTTTTTTGCCGCTTCCTATGTTAAACGAACAAGAAGTAAATAGTAAACTTAATACTACTGCAATTGTAATTTTAGATAGTGTTGCCATAATTGTTGTTTTTTGTTAATTGTGATGTAAAAGTCTATAAATGTTTGTGGTGAAACTAAATTTAAAGACTGAATTGTTGTTTTTTAGAACTGAATTGTAAGTTTTAATTGTTTGAAGATTCTATACGTGCACCGTTTTCATCTATTTTAATATTTAAAGAGTTTTCGTTTGCATTAATTTTAATGTTTACACCTTCTTCATCTAATATTAACTCTGAATTTTTATTGCTGTTTTCGTCATCATCATCTTCATTATTATCTTCATCAATTTCGTCATTAATACAGTCTAGGCACTCTAAAACACCTTGCTTGTTCATACGCCAAGTATAATTTTTAACATCAGACCTGTATATTTCTTCTTTGTATGATGTATGCCATCCTATTCTGTTTGTATCTGTATTAAAATCAAACTTAACAATAACATTTTTAGGAATGTAAAGGGTAATGTTTACCTCCTGATCTCTAAATTTACCATTAGGATCTAGTGATAAAAAGTTATCTAGAATTACTCTATTTTCTAAAACTTGATAATTATACTCTATAGTTTTTGCTCTTTCTCTTGCTTCATCAAAAGAACTACCCTGAGATACTTTTTGTATTTTAATTTTTGCAATGTCAGTATCAGACCTTACAATGTCAAACCTAAAATCATTATCTAATAAAAGCTTTTTACCATTTTCATCTGTAGTAAATGTCATTCCGTTAATTCTAAAATTCTCTGGTCTGTCATAATTTTTACTACTTCTGGTGCCAATGTAAATAGTGTCTAGAGGCTTTGTAAAATTTAATTGCTCTGTTTTATTAATACTACCTTTATACATATTTGCGGTAGCTTGTTTTATGGTAATAATTGTTAAGCCAATAATAACGGCAAGCCAAACACCAAGTAACGTTAATTTGGCAATTGTACCAATAGATTTAAGGTTAGATACTACAATTTTTAATCCTAAATAAAGTAAAAAGAAAAATGGAATTGCTATAGCAAAAAATACAAGCATAGAAATTAACCAAATTGGCGAATTAGAGGTGTTTATTAGGTTATAAAGAGGTGTGTTGTTAACTACAAAAGCATCTGAAAAACCTGCTATAAAAAGCCCAATAAATGTACCTATAACTACAGATCCGCCAACTAAAATTAAAAACAACCCTATGACTTTACCTATGCTTTTAAAAATAAAGCTAAAAAACGTGCCAATGGCATCAAAAAAAGTTTGTATGCCAGACTTAATTTTGTGATTGGCCTTGTTGTAATCTGCATTTTTTACTTTATTAGTTACGGTATCAAAACTTTCTTTAACGGTACGTTCTATATTACTAATATTTATAGACTCGCCACGCATATCTAATTTTTGCGAGGTTGTTTTAGCTTCTGGAATTAAAAATAATAGTAATATATATATTACAATAAAACCACTAAAAGTAGCTAAAGTAAGCACTACCCAAAGTAGACGAACCCACCAAGGGTTAATACCTAAATAATGTGCCATACCAGCAGATATACCACCAATATACTTATTGTCTGTATCTCTGTAAAGCTTTTTGGTTCTAGATTTTGATGTAGGCTCTTCGTCTTCAAAAATTTCTTCATCTACACGGTAATCTTCAGGTTGCCCCATAACAGCAATAACATCTTCTACATCTGTTTTAGTAATTACTTGCTGTTCGTTTTTAATTTTTTCCTGAAAAAGTTCTGCTATTCTTGCTTCTATGTCAGAAATAATTTCATCACTACCTGGGCCATTGTTTAAAGATTGTTTTATAGCTTTTAAATAGGTGTCTAGTTTACGATAAGCATCTTCGTCTATATGAAAGAATAAGTTAGCCAAGTTTATATTTATAGTCTTATTCATTGTTCGTTTTTTTTGAGTTGGTAACTAGGTTTACGGCATTTCTGAGCTCGTCCCAGGTGGTGTTTAATTCGGTTAAAAATTCTTCTCCTGTTTTTGTAAGGGCGTAGTATTTTCTTGGAGGTCCAGAGGTAGACTCTTCCCAACGATACGTAAGTAAACCAGCGTTTTTTAGTCTTGTTAATAATGGGTAAATAGTGCCTTCTACAACTAGCATTTTGGCATCTTTTAACGTAGAAAGAATTTCAGAGGTATATTTGTCTTCTCCCTTTAATATAGAAAGAATGCAATACTCTAAAACACCTTTGCGCATTTGTGCCTTTGTGTTTTCTATCTTCATAGTTTAGATATTCTTTTAAAACCCGTATAAGAAGCGGGTTGTTTTTGATTTGATGAACAAACTCCGTTGAATTATTTTTTACAGAATTGATTAGATTCTATAACTCTAACTTGTTAGTTTCTTATGCAAATATATATCTTTAAAAAGGTATTATGCAAAACATAGTACTAAAAATTAACTTTAATTTAACATTTACAAATTCAACTATTTTCAATACTTTTATAAAAATTATAAAAATAGAATGGCAAAAAGCACATTAAAATACAACGTATTTAATTTTTTTAAGTTACCATCTGCTTGGTGGTGCGGAGTACGTTTAAAGCATATTGATGAAAAAAAAGCAGTAGTTACTGTAAAGCATAGATGGTTTAACCAAAACCCATTTAACTCTATGTTTTGGGCAGTACAAGGTATGGCGGCAGAGTATGCAACAGGAATAATGGTTATAGACCAAATTGAAAAAAGTGGTAGAAAAATATCTATGCTTGTAGCAAGCAATAATGCAACTTTTACAAAAAAAGCTACAGGTAGAATTACTTTTACTTGTAAAGATGGCCACTTAATTGAAGATGCAATTAAAAAAACTATTGCAACAGGAGAAGGGCAAATATTTACAATGAAATCTGTTGGTGTTAATACAGATGGAGTGGTGGTTTCTACTTTTAATTTTGACTGGACAGTGCGTTTAAAGAAATAATTTTTTTTAAAATATGTAACATTCTCTTTTTTGTTGCTACCTATTAGTGTCAATCAAAATCAAAATATAAAAATGAATGCACACGAAATAGATTACCATATTTATGGAGAAGAAATGCAGTATGTAGAAATAGAATTAGACCCGCAAGAAGCTGTTGTAGCAGAAGCTGGTAGTTTTATGATGATGGATACTGATATAAAAATGGATACCATTTTTGGAGATGGCTCTAACCAAGATACTAGTGTTTTGGGTAAAATTTTTTCAGCAGGAAAGCGAATGTTAACTGGTGAAAGTTTATTTATGACAGCCTTTTTAAATATTGGAGCAAATAAAAGAAAAGTAAGTTTTGCTTCTCCTTATCCCGGAAAAATATTACCAATAGATTTATCTGAAAAAAATGGAAAATTTATTTGTCAAAAAGATGCTTTCTTGTGCGCAGCTAAGGGAGTGTCTGTTGGTATAGAATTTTCTAGAAAACTTGGTCGTGGTCTTTTTGGCGGCGAAGGTTTTATAATGCAAAAGTTAGAAGGAGACGGAATGGCATTTGTACACGCAGGCGGCACTATGGCTAAAAAAGTATTGGCTGCAGGTGAAGTTTTAAAGGTAGATACAGGTTGTATTGTAGGCTTTTCACAAACCATTAATTATGATGTTGAGTTTGTAGGCGGAATTAAGAATACTGTTTTTGGCGGCGAAGGGTTATTTTTTGCAACACTACGTGGACCAGGTACTGTTTATATACAATCTTTACCATTTAGCAGACTAGCTGGCCGTGTATTAGCTTCGGTTCCTAAAGGAGGAAAAGACAGGGGAGAAGGTAGTTTGTTAGGAGGTTTAGGAGATCTTTTAGATGGTGATAATAGGTTTTAGAACTGGTAATAATCTAAAATAATTACGGATTTATAAATTATAAGAGTTCTAACCAAATAACGGACACAATTGTAAAAAGAAAAGAACCAATTATTAGTTTTTTGTTTACGCTAGGTGTGTTAATTGGAGATAAAAAGAAACCTAAAATACAACCCGTAATAACACCTGCTGCACCTAGCCATATGTATAATAGCTCGGGCATACTATGAGGGTGAGATGGTCCGTTTTTATAAATTTAAAAAACAGTATCACAGAAGCTAATAAGCAACCTGCAATAGTATAAAGGATAAACCCTTTAAGTGTAGATTTACAGATAAATAAAAAAATACTGTTGTCTGCTTTTAGTTTGCTTGTGTTGTTTGTTTTTATCAAGTAAAATATTGTAAGTAGGTAGGCAATACTTATTGTTACTATAATAATCATTTATTTAGTTTTTTGCTTGTGAATACGTAATTAATACGTATCTCTTATTAATTCTAAAACAGTTTGCATTTCTTTTTTTACATCAGAAGTTTTTGTCTTAAAATGGTTGTTCATAAAGCTAAAAATTAATGTTTTACCAGATTTGGTAATTAGGTAGCCACTTAAACTATAGTTGTTACCTAAACTACCAGATTTTGCATAAATGTATGGTGTTGGGTTGCCTTTATACCAGTTTTTTAGGGTTCCAGATTCGCCACCAACAGGAAATAAAGATAACAATCTATTTCTAGGAACCTCATGATACATTTTATTTAATACGTGCACAAAAGATGTTGGTGTAAATAAATTGTATCTAGAGAGTCCAGAGCCATCTACCCAACGTGGTTGCTGTTGCAAATCTGCTAAATCTGTTATTAAAATATGTTTTATTGCCTTGTTTACATTTAAGGTGTCAGACAAAGTACTAGATGCCATAACTAATAATTGTTCAGCTAAAAAATTATCGCTTACATACATCATACGCTGTGCAATACTATCTGTAGCTATACCGTAAAGTGTAGTTTTATCTGCAGTTATTGGGATATTGCTAATGTTTATTTTTTTAGTAGTTACTTTTTCTAATAACGCTTTTGTAAGTGTATTACCAGTTTTAAACGGAATTTCTAAAGTATCATTTAAATTGGGGTTTACATAAAATGTATTTTTTACTAAATCTCTTTTAAAATTAAAAGGTGTAAGCTGTATACTATCATTAAAATACTTAGGGTATGTAGTTAAATATCCTTTTTTATATATACTTAGTACATTACCGTATAAAGGAAAAGCACTACGTTCTGGAGAAAAATAGGTATCAAAATCTTCCCAAGCCCATCCGCCACCAAACTTGTCTGATGTAAAATTGTTTAGGTGTAAAGCAATGTTTTTCTGTTTTTTTAAAAAACGTATAGCTGTGCTATCCTTAAAATAAGGATGTAATGTTATAGGGTTTCCGGTACCTTGTATGTATGTGATATTGTCTTTTATACTATATTTTAATAAAGGGCTATACTCTGGCAGTAATTTTAAGGCAGTATAAAGCGTAAATATTTTTGTATTACTGGCAGGTGTAAAATATTTGGTGCTATTTTTTTCAAAAATAGTTTTGTTGCTCACCGGGTCATAAACTTTTATACCTATAAAGTGATTTTTTAAAAGACTGTTACTAATTATAGTATTAGTGTTTTTTGAAATTTTTTGTTTACTACTAGCACAACCAACCAAAAACATCAAAATTATACAATAAAGAAAACTTCTGTAGTTCTTGTAAAATATGGTATTGTAGGTCATTACGTATTATTTTTTTGGATAACTATGATATTTAACACTTTATTTGGATACTTTTTTCAAGTTTTATCGTTAAATTTATGGAATAATAATTTAATAATTATAAATATGGCAAGAGCAATGTTTGATTACACTAAAACTGTTTTGCAAAAAGTAAGTTTTGATTCTAAGTTGTTTTGCAAAGAGCTAGAAAAAGCAATTTCAAGATTACTGCCTTATGAGGTAGATGAGCTTAAAGTCTGGTTAAATTCTTTTACTACTGATAAACCAGAACTAAGGCAGTGTATGATTTACATCAAAAAATAGTAAATACTTAAAAAGCCACCATTAAGGTGGCTTTTTTTATTTGTTAACCTATGGTTTTATTTGTTATTAACTGGACTAATAATTTTTACATCCTGAAAAGCAATTGCACCACGTACCACACTTGTAATAACATCATGAAGTGCATTGGTAATTTGTATTTTAAGTTCTTTTTTATGGTAAATTAAACTTACTTCTCTTGCAGGAGACGGAGCTTCAAAATGCTTTAAATTTTCTTTCTTTTTGCTATCTAATTCAAGAGTGTTTAAAAAAGGTAATAAAGTCATTCCTAAACCTTCATTAGATAAGTTTATTAAGGTTTCAAAACTTCCACTTTGTAGTCTAAAATGATCTACAACATTATTTTTAGGCGACTTACAAAGGTTTATAACACCGTCTCTAAAGCAATGCCCATCTTGCAATAATAAAACATCATCAATATCTAAATCTTGTGGTGTTAGCTTTTCTATATTAGCTAGCCTGTGTTGTTTAGGTATGTACCCAACAAATGGCTCATAGTACAGCGGCTTTTCTTTTATAAACTCTATTTCTAAAGGAGTAGCAGCTATTGCAGCATCTATTTGCCCGTCTTGTAAATTTCTAATAAGAGTGTCTGTATTTTGTTCTTTAATTACTAAGTTTACCTTAGGAAACTTAGAAATAAATGCCTTTAAAAACATTGGTAGTAGTGTAGGCATAATGGTAGGTATAATACCTAAAACATATTCACCACCTATAAATCCTTTTTCTTGGTCTACAATATCTTTAATACGGTCTGCTTCGTTTACAATATTTTTTGCTTGTTCTACTATTTTTTTTCCAACTTCTGTTATAGAAATTGGTTTTTTACTTCTGTCAAAAATCTGAATGTCTAGCTCATCTTCTAACTTTTGTACCTGCATACTTAAAGTAGGTTGTGTAACAAAGCTTTTTTCTGCGGCAAGCGTAAAGTTTTGGTATTTGGCAACTGCCAATACATACTGTAGTTGAGTTATTGTCATTCTTAATAGGTTAAAGCTATAAAATTATAAAAACAAATGATTTTAATCATCACCAAAAATACTAAATACTTACTAACTTTGTTGTATCACAAAAAGGATAAATATTATGGAATTAAACAGTATAGGATTAGAAGTAGAAAAAGCTAAAGAGCTAAACAGTAAATTAAATGTTTTATTATCTAGTTTTCAGGTTTATTACCAAAATTTAAGAGGTGTTCACTGGAATATTAGAGGTAGACGTTTTTTTGATTTACATATGAAATTTGAGGAGTTATATACAGATGCAAATGAAAAAGTAGATATGATTGCAGAGCGTATTTTAACCCTAGGAGGTAAGCCCTTGCATACATTTGAAGATTATATGTCTATATCTAAATTGCCTGTTGGTAAAAATATATCTGTAGATGTAGAAGCTATAAAATTAATTGTAAACTCTTTGAAAGAGTTATTAGTTATTGAGCGCGATTTATTAGAGCTTTCTGATGATGCTAATGATGAAGGAACAAACTCTTTAATGAGCGATTTTATTGCTGAACAAGAAAAAACAATTTGGATGATGAATGCTTGGTTAGAAGAATAGATGGTTGTAACCAAATTGTACGTAAAAAAGGAGATAAATAATTTTATCTCCTTTTTTTTATTCTTTTTTTATAAATACTAAAACCTAAGTGCAAACTCTAAATCTGTATCTACTACATTAAATTTGGCTTCAGAAAATGTTGGTGGACCGTATGGAGTTGGTGATCCAGAAATGCAATAGCTTTCTTTAGGCATACCATTGGCCTCTCTGTCCATTTTTTTGTTATTGTTTTCATCATGCATTGCTAAAATAGCATACTCACCAGGTTTAACATCTTTAAAAACTATTGTTACCTTGCCATCTTTTATAGTGGTAATTTTGTCTTGCAGTCCTCGTCCTCTCATAAAAGTTTCTGAAGAGTGTAAGCCAGCCATAACTGTGCCGTCATCATTTAAAACGTTGTCTATTGTAACGGTAATTGTAAATGTTTCTGTTTTGGCTTGAGCTGTTGCTATAATGCTTGTAAAAAATAATGCTAAAACTAATCCTAAAGTTCTCATAATGTTTGTGTTTTTATTGTTGATTATGATACAAAGATGAAGCACTACTTCAGTTTTTTAAAATGTAATAAACCCAATTGTAATTTTTTTATACTGAATTGTAGATTGTTTGTTTTAATTGACCAAATATGAAGAATAGAATGTAGAATATAGAGAATAGAATATAGAGAATAGAATTTAGAGGATAGAATATAGAGAATAACTTAAAAGTAGAAAGTCTAAAAAGTTTTGTGTAATGCTATGAAATAAAAAAAACAGGTGTTGTGGGGAGGAAAATGAAAACCTATTTTTAATCTAAAAAAGAACGGTTGTAGCTAAACGGATTGCTTTTGTTTGGATCTACGGTTACTTCTACAGCTCTGTGTCCGCCATCTATTTGTACGCGTGTAATATTTTTTTCTGGCCAAGGTTTGTTGGTAAACCAAACGTGTCCGTCTCCTTGCAAATAAAGTATAGGTTTGTTAAACTCAGCTGCACTGCTTCTAAATACATTAGTAAAAGTATTAAACTTTGTTGCGTCTCCTTCAGTAATATTTGCGTGTCCAAAAACAACAACAGCATTTACATTGTCTTTTTCTGCTTGCAGGTGTTGTTGCACCCAATTTGCATCATCTGTTAACCTTGTTTCCCATTCGGTTTGGTTGTGCACATTACTACCTACTATATTAATACCTAAAAAAAGAACTTTATTCTGTATCCAACTAAAATTTTCTGGGCGTTTTTGTTGGTAGGTAATAGTAGGGCTAAAGCTCCAGTTTGTATTAAATTTTAAAAAGTGTTTGTTCCAATAGGCTAAACCTTGTTCTGGGTTTGTACAGTCGTTATATTCATTATCACCTAAAACAATAAAAGTAGGGGCAGTAAATTGCTTTAAAAGGTTGCTTACATCTACATACACATCTTCTGTACAAGCCTCTGCGCCTGGCTTTATATCTCCAACGTGAATTACAAAACTAGATTTAGCTTTTGCATTATGTGCTGCAATTACTTTGGGTAAAGAATCTCTTTGAAAATCATTATAAGGTACATCACCAATAGCAGTAAAAATAACTGGTTCTATAGTTTTTGGGTCTTCATTTGGTTCACTACTATCATTGTTAGAGTCACTAGCGCAAGACATAGTTTGTGTTGCTAAAAATACAAATACTACGAGTTTAAATAATAAAGGTTGGCGGTTAATGATTATCATACTTAAAAATACAAAATAAAATGGTAGTTGCTTGACTTACAGTAAGAACCCGTATTATTTTTTCATATGTTTAGCAATTTCCTTGGCACTTGGATCTCTTTTTTCTAACTCTTCAATTATTTTTGGTTTGTCTTCTTCTCGTGTTTGTGATAGTTTGTACGTTGCTTGTATGTCTGTAATTTCAATCTCAAAAGCAACAATACCATTTACTTGTGCTAATGTACCTTTAGATAGGTTGTTTAAATGTAACGGGCATTCTGATGCTTGCTCGTACTTATCAACCAAATTATGCAATCCTTCCATAGCTGTATCTTTGTCTACAATGGTAATTTTGCCATAAATGTGTACAGCAATGTAGTTCCAGGTAGGTACTTCCTCGTCTTTGTACCATGATGATGATACATAACTATGTGGTCCATTAAAAATACATAGTACTTCTGGTGTTTCTTTAAAATTATGCCATTGCGGATTAGCTTTAGCAATATGCCCTACAAGTATATCCTTACCGTTTTTTGTATGTAACTCTAAAGGTATATGTGTAGCCCAAGGCTTACCATTAGTTTGGTTTACTAAAATGCCAAAACTATTATTTTTAATAAAGTTTTTTACTTCTTCTGTATTATTGTTTTGGTAGCTTGGTGGTATGTACATTTATTCTTTTATTACTGTTGCTAATACGGGTAAATGGTCTGATATGTGTTTGTTGTTATCTAGCCTGTCATCTATAACTTTTACAGATAAAACATTTAGGTTTTTAGCAAAAACATAGTCTATTCTGCGGTCTAAAATACGGTTTGTAAACCCATTAAAAGTACCTTTTGGTCCGTAAGGAGTAGTTAAGCTATTTGTATAACTGTCTGGTATGTAGTTTGTAATTGTAGTAATAGCCTCTGTGGTAGGTGTTACATTAAAATCGCCCATTAAAATAACTGGGTAGTTTTTGGTGTTTAGGTTCTTTATTTTTTCTACAATTAATTTGGCAGAATTTTTACGAGCTTCTACACCAATATGGTCAAAGTGAGCATTAAAAACCCAGTAATACTGTTTTGTTTTTTTATGTTGAAATAGCCCGTAAGTACAAATACGTTCCATTGCAGCATCCCAACCAACAGAAATTTTGTTAGGTGTTGTAGATAGCCAAAATGTATTAGATTTTATAACCTTAAAATTATTTTTATTGTAGTAAATGGCACTGTATTCTCCTTTTTGTTTACCGTCATCTCTACCAACGCCTATGTAATTATAGTTAGGTAAATTAGAGTCTAAATAACTAACCTGGTTATGTAAACCTTCTTGTATGCCTAAAAAAGACGGACTATAATGTTGTATTAGAGCTGCCATTTTAGCTTTACGAAAATTCCAGTTGTTTATGGTATCACTAGTATTGTCATACTTAATATTGTATGTCATTGCTTTTACAGACTGGCACAGAGCTTTTGTAGTAGTAAAAGAAAATATAAGTACTAGTACAATAATAATTCTTTTATTCATCTTTGTAGGTTTTAGCAGAAGTTGATACTAATCTATTAATTTCTTTTAATTCTTCTTTAGTAAACTCACGGTATGTGCCAACAGGCATATCTAAAGAAATGTTCATTATACGCACACGTTTTAGTTTTACAACATTGTATCCTAAATACTCTGTCATTCTCCTAATTTGTCTGTTTAAACCTTGAGTAAGTATAATTCTAAACTCGTATTTACTTAATTTTTCTACTTTACATTTTCTGGTAATAGTATCTAAAATAGGAATACCGTTACTCATTTGGTGTACAAAATCATCTGTAATAATATTGTCTACCTTAACAATGTATTCTTTCTCGTGATGATTTCTAGCGCGTAGAATTTTGTTTACTATGTCACCATCATTAGTTAAAAAAATTAAACCTTCACTAGGTTTATCTAATCTACCAATAGGAAAAATACGCTTAGGGTAATTTATATAGTCTATAATATTATCTTTTTCTACACGTGTATCTGTAGTACAAACAATGCCAACGGGTTTGTTAAATGCTAGGTACACAAAATCTTCTTTAGACTCAGATATTAGCTCTCCATCTACACGTACTTCATCTGTAGGAACAATTTTGGTGCCCATTTCTGGTATTTTTCCGTTAATGGTTACACGCCCTTGGTCTATAAGCTTGTCTGCCGCCCGGCGAGAGCAATAACCAACTTCACTTAGGTATTTGTTAATTCTGGTAGCCTGTATTTCTTTCATTATAATAACTTCTATGGTAGCAAAGATAGTAGATTGTTTTACTTATTACCTCTAAAAGTTATGGGTTTTGTTGCTTATAAAGGGGTACTGCGTTAGTTTTTTACAACTCATCTGCAAATATTTACAATTGGGTTTTAAATTATTTGTGTTAAGGAACTAATACCCCAACTTTGTAGCAGATAAGAACAGTAAATATTTACTAAATTAGAGCCAAATCAGATTTTAAAATGTTCAATATAAAAAAGATATTAAAAATAAGTATTTACATAACAGTTGTAATATCTGTTATAAATGTACTTGGTAGTATAGGTGATGGCTTTTCATTAATAAAAACATTGCGTGGTATAGCAATTACCTTTCTTTATTCTTTTGTTTTAAGCGTGGTAAATTCATACTACTTTCAATATATATCTAACATTTATAGCTGGGAAGAGCAACCTAAAAAGAGATTGTGGCTTGGTGCATTAGGGTCTGTAGTACTAACAGTTATTGCTTTTGCAATTGTAAAATTTATAATTGCTATTGTGCTTTTTGGTACTAGCGTAGAGTACTATGTAAACAACCAAACGTTGTCTCCTTATATGATAGCTATACTAATATCTATAGTGGTTTCATTAGCATTGCATGCTTATTACTTTTACAAGTACATACAAGACTCTAAAATAAAAGAACAAAAAATAATAGCAGGTACAGCATCTGCAAAGTTTGATGCTTTAAAAAATCAGTTAGATCCACATTTTTTATTTAATAGTTTAAATGTGTTAACTAGTTTAATAGAGGAAGATCCTTTTCAGGCTCAAAAGTTTACCACATCATTATCTAAAGTATACAGGTATGTATTAGAACAAAAAAATAAAGATTTGGTAACTGTAGATGAAGAGTTGCAATTTGCTAAAACGTACATACGCTTATTAAAAATGAGATTTGAAGATAGTATTGTTTTTGAAGTACCTGAAAAAAGTAGCAATCCAGATGCCAAAATAATACCGCTATCACTGCAATTATTGTTAGAAAATGCAGTAAAACACAATATAGTATCATCTAACAAGCCTTTACATTTAAAGGTAGAAGAGATAGACAATATGCTAATTGTAAGTAACAATTTACAAGAGAAAAAAGTAGTTAAAAAAAGTAGTGGAGTAGGGCTTAAAAACATACACCAACGCTACCAAATGTTAACAGACAGAACAGTAATTATTAATAAAGGCGAAACAGAATTTAGTGTTCATTTGCCAATTTTAACCAAACAAGTATCAACTATGGAAACGCAAAAAGTACATTTAGACGAAAAACGCTATCAAAGAGCAAAAGAAAGAGTAGAAAAAATTAAAGGATTTACATATAACCTAGTAGCATATTGTTTTGTTATCCCTTTTTTAATATGGTTAAACTACCAAACAACAGATTTTCCTTGGTCGGTTTTTCCTGCCTTTGGCTGGGGATTAGGGCTTACAGCACACGGTATGGAAGCCTTTGGCTACAACCCATTATTTGGTAAAAATTGGGAAAACCGTAAGATTAAAGAATATATGGAGGACGATAAATTTTAAAAAAGAAATAATTAACCAACTAAAAATACAACTATGGAGATTAATACTAACCAAGATAAGTACACAAGAGCTAAAGAGCGTGTAAAAGATGAAAAAGAGTTTTATAACAAAGTAATTTCGTCTGTATTTACAATAGCTATAGTAGCATCAATTAATTATTACCTAAACGAGTTTAGCAACCCTTGGTTTTTGTGGGTAGTATTAGGCTTAAGCATTAGTCTTATTTTTAAAGCAATAAAAGTATTTAGCTTTTTTCCGTTTATGGGTAGAGACTGGGAACAAAAGAAAATTAACCAGTTAATGAAAGAGGAAGAAGAAACAAGTAAAAAATGGAGGTAATGGAAAACTATAATGAGCAATACAGAAACGAAAAGCTAGAGAGGGCTAAAGAAAAAATAAAAGAATTAAAAGGCTTTTACATACATTTTACGGTTTATGTTATTGTAAACCTATTTATTTTAGGATCTATTGTTGTTAACTCTGGATGGGATGCCTTTTTTAATATAGGAACATATTTTACTCCGTTCTTTTGGGGATTAGGTATAGTAGGACACTATTCTAAAGTAAGCGGCTCATTACCATTTTTTAGTAAAGATTGGGAAAACCGTCAGATTGAAAAGTATATGGAAAAAGAAAAAAGAGAGTCAGAAGACTTTTTAAAAAAGAAATAAGATGAAAAAAGCACCATTAAGTAAGTTAGAAAGAGCAGAGAAAAAAGTAAAAGAAATTAAAGATTTTTACAACCATTTGGGATGGTTTTTAGTAGTAAATATTGTTGTGCTAATTGTTAGGTTTAGACTGTTTGATATTTTTCCAATTGAATCTATTTCTATAGGAAAAAACATCTCTACTTGGATAGATGTTAATATGACGGTAATGCCATTACTTTGGTTATTTGGATTAATCTGCCACGGACTATATGTTTTTAAAGATAAGTTCCGTTTTTTTAAAAATTGGGAACAACGACAAATTGAAAAGTATATGGAAGAAGATGAGCAAACAAAATACTTGTAGTAAGTAAATAAAATTAATTTTTAAAAAGTAGAATTGGCATCATTAATATAATTTTTTTCTATTTTGCCATCACCATAAAATAACCAAACCAATGAACGTAATAATTATTGAAGATGAAAAACCAGCAGCAAGAAGACTAAGTAGGTTGCTTGCAGAATTAAATGTAACAGTCTCTACAATGTTACACTCGGTTGAAGAATCTATAATTTGGTTTAATGAGAATGATCATCCAGATTTAATTTTTTTAGACATACAATTATCTGATGGTTTGTCTTTTGAAATTTTTGATCAGGTAAATGTAAAAAGTGCTATCATTTTTACTACTGCTTATGATGAATATGCACTACAAGCTTTTAAGTTAAATAGTGTAGATTATTTACTAAAACCTATAGATGATGAAGAGCTAGAAGTTGCCGTAAATAAGTATAAAAATATGACTGCTTCTAAAACTAAAATAGCTGTAGATTTTGAAGACATAAAAAAGCTACTTGTAAACCCAATTGAACGTGAGTATAAAAAACGATTTACAGTTAAAGTTGGGCAGCACATAAAAATTATTAATGCAGACGAAATAGAATGTTTTTTTAGTGAAAACAAAGGAACCTATGCTGCTACAGCAGACGGTAGAAATTACTTGTTAGATGTTACCTTAGAAAATTTAGAGTCTGAGCTAGAACCTAAAAATTTCTTTAGAGTAAGTCGTAAATTTTACGTTAATGTAAACTATATAAAAGATATTGTATCTTACACAAATTCTAGGCTAAAAATTGTATTAAATAAGTATAACGACTCAGAAATTATAGTAAGTAGAGAAAAGGTAAAGGACTTTAAGTTGTGGTTAGAATAAGGTGGTATAAAATACTGGAGTTAAATTACTTGTTGTATTTAAATAATTAAGTATAAGTTTTATCTATATTAGCCTTTTTGTATAATTATAGCTTATTCTTCAATTCGGTTTTCATCAAAAGAAGAAGGTAGCAATTTAGGAATTAATTTAATAAAAATAGGTAGTAATATAGCACCTCCTGGTAACATAAATATTGCTAAAGAAGGTATACTTTTAAAAATATCTAATAGTTGGTTTTGTACTTTTCTCTTTTCTTCTACACTTAAATTTGTAGTAGTAGATTTAGATATTAATGCAACCAACTCTTTACTTTCTGCTAATTCTTTTTGTAACCTTTTGCTGTTTCTTAATATTAATTTGTTAGCAAATTTTGATGTGTTTTCATAAAATTTTTCAGCTAAATTATGGTCTTTTAAATGCGGAATTTTCTTTGCATTTTCCTTAAAAAAAACAGCAACTTTTTCAATAGATTTTTTAACCTTATTTTCTTCTAAATTTAGATCTTTTGCAATACCAAAAACAAACTCAGATTCTTTGTAGTCTAATGTTAAATCTTCCCAAGCTGTCACGCAAATTATATCCATCAAATATTGGTATACTTCAGGCGAAAATTTATTAACCAAACGTTCTCTGTAATGCGCATCAAAATGATGATAATCGTCTGGTAAAAATGATAATGAAGCAATAAATAAATAGCTTAAACGCTCATCATATTTTTGCTGTTGCTTAGAGTTTAAAGTGTGGTGAACTAAATTTATTAGAATATACTCTAGCTCTTCTGCATACTTTTTTAGATCCTTTTCTTCTTTTAAAAAACGTTTAAAAAGTAATACATCAACAAAAAGCAAGGTGTTTGTAACAGAACTTCCAAAGGTTTTGTTTATTAAATTATCCTCTAAAAAAACTCTAGATTTTAGTATAGCCTCTAATTTATTACTTGCTTTTGAACCTGTAAAAACTTTATCAAAAAAGCTAGAATTTATGTCTAAAGCTTCATAAAAACGAATAGTTAAATCTATAAAATTGGCATAATTATAATCCTTTTTTTCTAATAAATATGTGAAATATAATGCGGAAATTAGGTTGGCTTTTGCATTTTCATCTTCTGTTGGTGTATGGGTAATTGGTATAAAATGTAGCCATTTTACGTGAATTCCGTATATAAAACCTGTAGTACAAAGACTACGGTATAAGTCATTGTAATTAGAGTAGACAACAGTACTATTGGTTACTATTTGTCCAAACTTATCTATCCAACCAGAAGCAGACGGGTTCATAACTTATTTTTTTGCTAAACTATATATTGTTTAGTTGCAATTTAGGGTTTATTTCTGTTTAACAAAATTTTAACAATTAAAAACCAAACCCTACTTTTTAAAGCTCCGTAAGTAGGGGTGAATTATAATTAAAACATACTACAATGAGAAAAAACAGAAATTTATTAGTTATATGCTTACTAGCAATAGTAGGTGTAGTATTGGTAGCGGCAGATCATATAGATGCACCGTCTACTACAGGACAAACTGCAGATATTGCAGATTTTTATGCTTTTGAGCCTACAGAGGGATCTGACAATACCGTATTTGTAGTAGACTTACAAACCAATGTTTTACCAGATTTAGCTTACGGTACTTTTGATGAAGGCGTACTAACAGAAATTAATATAGATAAAGATGGTGATTTAGTTGAAGATTTAGTAATACAAGCTATACCAAGAGACGGTGTTATGTACTTTTTTGGACCTATAGCACCATCTGCTACTGGTTTAAGTGGTGAGGTTATGGTAGACGCTCCATTAGGTTCAGTTGCTATATCTGGTGCTACTGCTACGGTAGAAGAACTATCTAATGGTGTAAAACTATTTGCAGGCCCAAGGCAAGATGCTTTCTTTTTTGACTTTACACAATTTAATGCAGTTATAGGCGGTATGGCTCCAGAAGGTTTTAAGGCTGCAGGTGAAGCTACAGATACTTTTAATGGTGCAAATACAATGTCTATTGCAATAGAAATTCCTAACACTATGTTGGGTACAACCACAGCTACTAATGCTTTAGGTTTAGAAGTGTACAAAACTTGGGTAACTACAAACAAAAAATAATAATACTAAAAACTTACAATTATGAAATTATATAATATAAAACACCTGGCCTTAGCCTTTGGAGCTGCATTAACTATAGCATCTTGTTCTGATGATGATAATGGAGATATGCAAATGGAACCAGAAATGAACGATTTTTCTGGAACATACACACAGGTAGACCATATGGGTAGACCTGGTATTAATACAGTTTTGTCTTATGATGTAGAAGGGCAAGCAAGTGTTAAAGATGCTCAAAATGTTACAGTACCTTCAGAAATGGGTGCAATGTTTCAGGCTGGTTTTGAAGCTAGGCTAGAGCAATACCATGATGTTTATGCAAATTTATTAGGAGCAGATCCTGCAGATGTAAACTACGAGAACAATATTTTAGGTTTAGACGCTGCAACATTAACGGGTTATTTAGCAGCAGATGTATTAGAAGTTGCTCCTAATTTACCAACTACATATTTTAATCCAGGTACAGATAATGATGGTGATGGTAGAGTTCTTGTGCCAGATGGGGATGAAGTTGCTTTAACCGGAAGATTAATAACAGATGACGTTATTGATGTTTCTTTAATACTACTTTTTGGAGGAGAAGAAGGAGACCGTTTTAGTGGTCAAGACACAGATGGTGATGGTACAGCAGATTTACCTCGTTTAACATCAGATGGTGTTAGCTTAACAGCAACAGTTTCTACTGATTTTCCTTTTTTAGGAACTCCAGAAAACTAAACACGTACTAATTGCAAGGGAGGTTTAACCTCCCTTTTACTCAACTTATTTTTAACTCTACAAAATTTTAAAAAATGAAAAATTTAGCCTTATTTATACTCTTAATTACTTTTGCTTCTTGTAATTTAGATGGTAATACAACAGTTACAAACGCAGAAGATTATAATGCATTTTTAAAGGTTGATGCAGAAAAAACAACATCAAGACAATATGAGTTGTGGAACTCAAAAATAAAACCAGATAGTATGCAAATTGCCAGTTTTGGTATGGTTGCACAAGAATATAATAGGTATTTTAAAAACACTGGTAAAATAGAATATCTTAAAAAGGCAGAACAATGTTTATCAAGAGCTGTAGATGTTGCAGCAGTTAATAAAGCAGATTTTTATAGATCATTAGGGCGTAATTATATTTCTCAGCATAGGTTTAAAGAAGCATTGCAAATGGCACTGGAAGCCCAAAAAATGGGCAGTGGAGTAACGCAAACGCAAAGTCTTTTGTTTGATGTATATATGGAGTTAGGCGATTATGATAAAGCAGAGGAAACTTTATCTCTCTTAAAAGATAAAAATAGCTTTGGTTATTTAATTAGAATAGCAAAATGGAAAGACTATAAAGGAGATTTAGATGCTACTATAGCTTATATGGAAAAAGCTAAACAGCTAGCAGAAATGTCTAACAATACCAATTTAAAAATATGGTCTTATACTAATATTGCAGATTATTACGGTCACGCCGGAAGAATTAAAGACTCTTACAATTACTATTTAAAATCTTTAGAATTAGAACCTCATAATGCATATGCTAAAAAGGGAATTGCATGGATTGTTTTTTCATACGAACGAAACCCAACAGAAGCACTACGCATTTTAAACGCAATTACAAAAAGTTATAATGCTCCAGATTATTATTTACTAAAGGCAGAAATTGCAGAATTTCAAGAAAATAAAGTAGAGAAACTTAAAAATATGGATAGGTATGTAAAGGCTGTGGCTAACCCTTCATATGGTGCTATGTACAATGCGTACAATGTTAACTTTTATTTAGATTATACAGATTTGTATAGTAAAGCTTTAGATATCGCTAAAAAAGAAGTGAATAGTAGAAAAACTCCAGAGTCTTATATGTTGCTAGCTCATAGCTTATATAAAAAAGGAGATGTAGCTAATGCTGTTGTTATTATAGAAAAGCATATAGAAGGCAAAACTTTTGAGCCTCATATTTTATACAGTTCTGCAGAAATTTATAAGGCAGCAGGAAAAACAAAAAAAGTAAAAGAATTAAAAGAAGAATTAATAGATGCAATTTATGAATTAGGTCCTAATATGGAGAAAAAAATTGCTCAATTATAATTTATTACAAGTACAACTTTTGTAGAGTTTAGTTGTAGGTTGTTGCTAAAGAGTACCAAAGCACTTGTGTTTTGGTGCTTTTTTATTTATAAAATTTTAAGATTTTTTTATGTTAATATACTAAAACAACAAAATTACAGTTTTAATAAAACCACTTAACCTAAAACTCCGTATGTAGTGAAAATAGGTGCAGCATTATAAATGCAACAACTATTAATAACATATTTGTTATGGAATATTATTTTTTTACACTTTGGATTGCCGTAATGGCGTTTTATTGCTACAAGTTGTTTGCAGCACACAAATCTTTAAAAAAAGTAGAGTATAATAATGCTCATAAATTAAAAGAAAAACAGATTAAAATACATAAATAGTGTATTCTTTAAACTGATTAAAATATGTTTGTTTAACATTTATTGGTTTTGTTAAATATTAAAGCTCTGTGTTTACAGAGCTTTTTTTGTACCCAATATTATGTAATTAAAAAATCCTCTAGAAATAGAGGATTTTTTAATGTATGATAAATAATTTTTATGAGCTAGCGGCTACACCCAATGTGTATAATTGCTCTAGAGTAGGAGAATCGCTACCACCTGCAGGCTCTAAGGTAATACCAAAGGCTTCTGAGTTGTTAGCATTTGCTAAAGCAAATATTTTATTTTCATCTCCTTTAAAGTCTTTAAGTAGTCCTAAGCTAGTTGGAGTTAAAGGATTAAGTTTTAAAGACCATACTTGATACACAAAACCATCTGGTGGCTCTGGTAATCCTTTGGCATCTATAAATACTTTTTGTTCTTTTTTGTTCCAGTATGCTTTTGCATAAGACTCTGGCGAAACTGCTTGTCCGCCTAAAGCAACAACATCTATATTTTTGTCTCTAATTGTATTTAGTAAATCTTGTGTTTCAATTAAAGAATTATTTGCATTATCTATTTTAGATTCTAAGTCAATTTTTTCTTGTGAAACTACTTCTATTTTAGATTCCAAATCTTTATTTTGGTTGTACATCCAAAGCATACCGGCAGATAAAACCACTGCAGCAGCCCAGCCTGTATACGTGGTCCAACCAGATTTTTGTTTTGGTAACTGTACAACTTTAGTATTATCTTCCAAATTTAGCCTACGTTTAATAGCAGTAAACATATTACTATCTAATTTAGGAGAAGCAGATTTGCTAAGTGCTAATATAGAGGCTTCTATGGCTTCTATTTCTTTTTTAAGTTCCGGATGCTGTTCAGCATCATTATGTATTTGCAAGTTTTCTTCTTTAGAAAGCACACCTGCAACATAAAGTTCTAGTTTTCCGGACGCTATGTATTCTTCAATGTTCATATCCCTATCCTAATACATTTTTTCTTAATTGCGATATGCAACTTCTGTTTCTTGTTTTAATAGTACCTAAAGGAATATTTAACTCCTCTGATGCTTCTTTTTGGGTATAGCCTTTAAAGTATAACATTTCTATTATTTGTACACACTTGTCTTTTAAGTTAACTAAAAACTTTTTAACTCCAATGGCATCCATTTTATCATCTAGGTTATTTTTATCTTCTAAGATACTTACGAAGTAATCTGCAGATAGGTTTTGTTTGCTGTTTTTGTGGGATTTAGAACGCACTTCATCTATAGCAGCATTGCGAGCAATGTTTAAAATCCAAGTAAAAAACCTTCCTTTAGATGCATTGTATTTGTCTGCATTATTCCAGATTTTTACAAAAACATCCTGACATATTTCTTGAGATATATCTGAGTTTTTTACAATTGTATTTATTACACCACAGATGTTTTCAGAATACATATCATATAATTTTTCAAAAGCTTTTTGGTCTTTATTCTGAAATTGTATAACTAGGGTCTCTAATTGCATATATTGTATTTACAGTTGTAAGATAATATAAAAAAGCTACATTTTAGTAGCTTTTTTATAAAGTAATATGTTTGTTTTATTTATTCAATAATTCCTGCGCAACTTACTCTTGCACCAGCATTACCACTAGGTTGAGATGTAAAATCGTCTACACCTTCATGAACTATTATTCCTTTTCCTAGAATATTTTTTTTAGGATCTTCACAACCTAAACACCATTCATTGGTGCTAAATTTAATTTCAGAATTACCGTTATTGTCAGCAATAAAATTACCAATATCTCCTTTATGGTATCCGTCTTTATCTCCCCATTTTCCGTGTTTTTCAAAAGTTGGGTTCCAGTGTCCGCCTGCAGATTTACCATCATCAGAAGAGCAATCTGCTTTTTCGTGAATATGTATGGCGTGTTCACCTTCTTTTAAACCAGTAAGGTTGGCAACCATTGCCACTTTGTTGTTATTTTGGGTAAAGGTAATTTTACCAGTAACATTACTGTTACTTTTAGGCTCCAATGTAATTGTTAGTGTTTTTGATTCCTCATTATCAGGAATTACAGTGGCTTTTGTTGTAGAAGTTTCCTCTGCTTTTTTATTTTGATTTTTACAACTGTATGTAAAACTTATAAAAAGAATTGATAGCGTTACTATTATTTTTTTCATCTTGTTATGGTTTTCAATTAATACAAAATTTTTGCACTAAACTAAGAGTAATACCCTTAAACCGTTAACTCATAAAAAGTAAATGGTAACGCTATCAATAAAAAAATTACTTTTTAGCTAAAAATACTTGACCTTTAATTTCAACCTCGCTCCAAGTTTTGCTTACACCATCTGCACCAGTATGTAAAGCTTCACAAGCTTTGTTTATAGATGCAACTGCGTCTAAAGCATTCCAATCTTCTAAGTTCATTATACCAGTAAAAGTATATTTATTATCTGCTAATTTTTCTGTTGTTAATGGTACAGTGGCAGTTTCTCCGTTTAAGGTAACTTCTAAACTACTTTTATCACCATCTGTTTTTAAAGTTCCAGAAATTAACTCGGTGTTTTTCATTACTCCAAAAAAGAATTCTAAAATTTTTGGATCTCTTGTTCCTGTACCATCATTGGTAAATAAACTGCTCACAGGTATACTAAATTCTGTACCGTTTAATGCTTCTAAAGCAGTAGCGCCAGTATTAGATTTAGTAATGTTAACAGTTTTAAATGTACCACCTACACCAATTTTATCTGTAGTTTTATATGCCGTAAAACTTGCCTTTGTAGAGTCTGCAATTAATGAGTATTGAGACTCAGTTTCTGCGTGAGAATGATCTGCATTTTCACCCTCATGAGAATGGTCTTTTTTAGCATCTTTACAGCTAAAAGTGGTAACAGCTATTAAGCCTAAACATATTAATTTTATCTTTTTCATAATACTATAATTTAATAAAGTATAAAGGTAAAAAATCTATTACTCTTATCCTTTTAATTAATTGTAAAGGTTTTAATTTCTT
Organism: Cellulophaga sp. RHA_52; assembly: GCF_007827205.1. Taxonomy (NCBI): domain Bacteria; kingdom Pseudomonadati; phylum Bacteroidota; class Flavobacteriia; order Flavobacteriales; family Flavobacteriaceae; genus Cellulophaga; species Cellulophaga sp. RHA_52. The sequence goes on along the minus strand of NZ_VIRZ01000001.1, from coordinate 3,237,688 downwards.
TAAAAGAATTGGTTTCTAAATTGCTAATTTTTGCTTTATAAGGATTCCATTTTTCTGTAAAAAATGTATTTGTTTTTTCTAAAGCAGTTTCTAACTCTTTTTGTGCAAATTGCATTAGGTTTTTTTCTGTAACTGTAATTCCGGTTTTTCTACTACGTACATAACCACCAGCACTCCCAATTCTTTGCATAACTGTAATTTCTGGATTTCTGGTTATACCTTGTCTTTTGTCTACTTTACCAATATAAAGAGCTATAACAGCATCAATTTCTTTAACTATAGTCTTAGAAGCTTTTATTTCTTCTTTATATTTTTCTTTGTTTAAAGTACTTAGGTCTGCTTTATATTTATTGGCCGTATTTTTACTTTCTACCAATTGTTTTACTGCATCTGCTGCAGTTTGGGTATATTTTGCAAGTATTTTATTGGCAGCGTACACTTCTTTAATTGCTGTATTAGAAACGTTTAACCTTGGATCTGACTTTACAGTTAGCATTGTTTCCTCTGTAGTAGTTCCGTAAGTTAATTGTACTTTGTATGTGCCAGGCAATACACGTTGCCCGCTTGGTTCTCTTTTAGATTTGCGTATGCTACGCGATGGTCTTTCTGGCCCTTTTTCAGACATATTCCAATAAAAACGATGTAAACCTGTTTTTTTAGGAGCTTTTACTTTTATAGTACGTATTAACTCATTACCATTAAAAAATTGAAACTGTAATGAATCTTTAGAAACTACACCATCTTTTTTAGCAGGAGTATTTTCTTTTTCTTCCTTTTTGTCATCAGTCTCTGGTTTTTCTGCTTTTTCTTTTTTCTTATAAAAATAGGTTAGCATTGCACCACCTTTTTTATTTTCTCCGTTAAATAACGCGTCTGCACCAAATCTGCTACCTGTAGGTTGTTGGTAAGCTGCTTGGTAGGCAACAGGAGGAGTAAATAAAGCTACATCTTTAGTAAGTACAGTTTTGTTTTTAGCAATAGCTCTTAGAGGTCTAATGTCATCTAAAACCCACGCGGCTCTACCAAAAGTACCAATAACAAGGTCATGCTCTCTTGGATGTATTACTAAATCTTTGGTAGATACGGTTGGGTAACCTTCTGTCCATTTTTGCCATTTGTTACCAGCATCAAAAGAAATGTACAAACCATCATCTGTACCTAAGAATAATAGGTTTGGTGTTTCTGGATCTTCAATAATAGATAACGCATAACTTTTTACATCATTTTCATCTACAATTCTTGTCCAAGTTTTACCATAATTAACGGTTTTGTATACGTAAGGTGTGTAGTTAAACCTACGGTAATCATTAGCAACCAATAAAGCTTCTCCTTTATTTTTGTTTGATGCTTTAATTTGTGGTATCCAACTACCTTCTGGTAATCCTTTTATGTTTTTGGTTACATCTGTCCAGTTGGCACCGCCATTCTGTGTTACATGTACGCGGCCATCATCTGTACCAACCCATAACATATCTTTTTCTACAGAAGAAGGTTCTATTACTAAAATAGTACAGTGGTTTTCTGCACCGGTAGCATCCATAGTTAAACCTCCACTTTCGCTTTGTTTTTGTTTTTCTGGATCATTAGTGGTTAAATCCGGAGAAATAACCGTCCATGTTAAGCCTTTGTCTGTTGTTTTATGTACAAATTGGCTGCCAAAGTATGCAGTAGAATTATTAAAAGGATCTTGCCCAATTGCAGAATTCCAGTTAAACCTTAATTTAGTTTCAGCATCTGGTGGAGTAGGCTTTACAGAGTAATTGTTCCCTGTTTTCCAATCATATCTAGATACACTTCCTTGCTGACTCATTGTATAGCCAAATTGAGAATCATCTAAGTCTGGAACAACATCAAAACCATCACCAAAAGAAATTTCTTGCCAGTAGCTGTTACGTATACCTTGTGCTTTCCATACAAAAGCAGGTCCGCGCCAAGAACCGTTATCTTGCATACCACCATAAACATTATATGGGAACTCATTATCTACATTAATATGGTAAAACTGTGCAACAGGTAAATTACCAATAAATCGCCAAGATTTACCGCCGTCTTTGGTAATATTTAGTCCGCCATCATTACCATCCATCATAAACTGTCCGTTTTCTGGGTGTATCCACCACGCGTGATGATCTGGATGTACGCCATTATCTGCACCATAAGCTGGCATTAATTGGCTAAAGTTTTTTCCGCCATCTTCAGATACATTTATATAAGTAAAAACAGAATATACTCTGTTTTCATTCTGTGGATCTACATAAATTTCTGAGTAATAAAAAGGTCTATTTCCTATATCAGACTTATCATTAATTTTTTTCCATTTAAAACCACCGTCAGTAGATTTGTATAATGCATTTTTTTTAGCTTCTACCAATGCATAAACTACATTAGGTTTGTTGCGTGCAATAGCAATACCTATTCGACCAAGTTCATCTTTTGGTAGTCCGTCTTCTTCAGTAATTTTTTTCCAATTTTTACCACCATCATGTGTCATATATAAACCACTACCAACACCACCAGATTTAAAAAACCAAGGATCTCTTTTGTGTTCCCACATTGCAGCAATAAGCTTGTTTGGGTTTGTAGGATCCATAACCAAATCTGCCACACCAGATTTGTTATTGGTAAATAGTATTTTTTTCCAAGTAATACCACCATCTGTTGTTTTAAAAACACCACGTTCTGGGTGCTCTCCCCAAGGAGAACCAATTGCACCAGCGTAAACAATGTTTGGGTTTGTTGGGTCTATTACAATTCTATGTATATGTCTGGTTTTTTCTAAGCCCATTGGCAACCAGCTTTTACCGCCATCTAAAGACTTGTAAATGCCATAACCACCATTTAAACTGTTTCTAGGGTTACCCTCTCCTGTACCTACCCAAATTACAGATGGGTTGCTTTGTTGTATGGCAACAGCACCAACAGAAGCGGTAACTTCTTTGTCAAAAATAGGATCCCATTTTATACCTCCAGAGGTAGATTTCCATAATCCACCAGAGGCTGTACCTGCATAAATAATATCAGGATTACTGTGCACAGCATCTATAGCAGTTACACGGCCGCTCATACCTCCAGGGCCAATGTTTCGTGGTTTTAAATCCTGTACATAGTCCATTTTAAAGTCTTGTGCAGGCAAGCACAAAACAGCAAAAAAGAATAAAAGTGAGTGTAGTTTTTTCATTTTTTAGAGTTGTTAGTTGATTTTAAAAATAAGTAATATTGATTTAAGTTATTGATTATTAGTGGTCTTTATTTTTTTTATCTTCTTAGGGTTTATCCATAATATAATGCCACTTATACTAATAAATATGAGCCCTAAAGCAAGTATGGTAGAATATAAAAGCTTAAATATTGATGCATCATTTTTTATAAAATAATCTACAATAGATCCATCATGTATTTTTTCAATAATGGTATCTGTACGTTGCTTTACAGATACAACTTTGCCTGTATAGCAGTTAATTTGTAACTCTGTAAAATGCTCATCAAACCTAATTTTAGCTATACCTTTTTTTGGTCTGTAATCTATACGGTCTATTAGTGTAGATAATTGTAAAGAATCTACATACGCTATGGCATTTTTTTCAATGGTTTCTAAAGAAACAAGGGTATGGTTTTTTGTAGTTATTTTATGGGTAGCAGGTTTTAAGTAAAGTTCGCTTTTCCAGGCAAGCAAAGCTCCTGTAGCACTTATAATTAATATAAAAGCAACCAAAATTATAGCTACAGTTTTATGTAGATTTCTGTATAAACGAGTGCTTTTTGCGAGTTTGTTAATCTTAATTTTCAATAGGAACTTATTTAAAGTTTCCGAAAATAACGAAAACCGCACTAAAATTTCATAATAATATGTTAACAAAGCAAGCTTACATTTAGCAAACATTTAATACAAATAGGTTTTTTGAAAACAGAAGTTTATTGAAAAAGCCGTATTTTTATACTTGTATGAAGAATGATAAAATAAACAGAAAAGGTTTTGTATTTAAGCAATACAAAGCCCCTTCACAAACTCCGTTTGAAAAGCTTTTTGAGATTTTTAAAGAGCTAATTACACATACATCTGGAGATTTTGATGAAGCTATAGATTGGTTGCGGGAGTTAGATAAAGAATATAAGCTTACCACAGAAGATTATACTATTGATGATTTTATAGAAGATCTAAAAGCTAAAGGCTACATTAGAGAAGAAATAAAGCCAGATGGTAGTAATGGTACAGCAATTACAGCTAAAACTGAAAGAGCAATAAGGCAGGATGCATTAGATCAAATCTTTGGAAAAATAAAACGTAGCGGTTCTGGTAACCATAAAAGCAAAGGTGTTGGAGCTGGTGATGAGCATACTGGAGACTTTAGAAATTACCAATTTGGAGATGCCTTAGATAAAGTGTCTATGACAGAAAGTCTACGTAACGCACAAGTAAATAACGGTATTGGTGACTTTAGGTTAACGGAAGATGATTTAGTGGTTGAAGAAACTATGCATAAATCGCAAATGAGTACTGTACTTATGATAGATATTAGCCATAGTATGATTCTCTATGGCGAAGACCGTATTACCCCTGCTAAAAAAGTTGCAATGGCCTTGGCAGAATTAATTACCACGCGTTACCCAAAAGATACATTAGATATTCTTGTTTTTGGTAATGATGCTTGGCCTATAAAAATTGCAGATTTACCATATTTACAAGTTGGTCCTTACCATACAAATACTGTTGCTGGTTTGCAATTGGCAATGGATTTACTCCGAAGAAAACGTAACACCAACAAACAAATTTTTATGATAACAGATGGTAAGCCTAGTTGTTTGCAAATGCCAGATGGTACATATTATAAAAATAGTGTTGGTTTAGATGAGAACATTATAAATAAATGCTACGGTATGGCGCAACAAGCAAGAAAGTTACATATACCTATAACAACGTTTATGATAGCCCAAGATCCTTATTTAATGCAATTTGTAAGGGAGTTTACACAAGCAAACCAAGGAAAAGCATTTTATACAGGTTTAAAAGGACTTGGAGAAATGATTTTTGAAGATTACGAAACCAATAGAAAAAAACGAATTAAAGGATAAAAAGAATAAAGAGAATAGAAATAAGATAATTACAATTAAGTCAAATTTCTATAATCTCTTTTCTAAAAATAGAATATGAAAATAGATACAATTAAAACACTAGGCGATTTAAAAAAAGCTGGATACCAAAGTAAATCTATAAAAGATGAGTTACGAGATAACTTAATAGAAAAAGTTAAAAATAAAGAAGCAACATTTACAGGTATTCATGGGTACCAAAATACTGTTATACCAGAATTAGAGCGTGCTATACTTTCTAGGCATAACATAAACTTATTGGGTTTACGTGGGCAAGCAAAAACTCGTTTGGCTAGGTTAATGCTTAATTTACTAGATGAATATATACCAGTGGTAAAAGGATCTGAAATTAATGACGATCCCTTACAACCAATTTCTAGATATGCTGTAGAACTTATTAAAGAAGAAGGAGACAATACACCCATTACTTGGCTACACAGAAGTGAACGTTTTGCAGAAAAATTAGCAACACCAGATGTTACTGTTGCAGATATTATTGGAGATGTAGACCCTATAAAAGCAGCCAATTTAAAACTTAGTTATGCAGATGATAGAGTAATACATTACGGAATGATACCACGTGCTAACCGTTGTATTTTTGTTATTAATGAACTACCGGACTTACAAGCAAGAATACAAGTTGCACTATTTAATATTTTACAAGAAGGAGATATACAAATTAGAGGTTTTAAATTACGTTTGCCTTTAGATATGCAATTTGTTTTTACAGCAAATCCAGAAGATTATACAAATCGTGGTAGTATTGTTACGCCGTTAAAAGACAGAATAGGCTCACAGATTTTAACTCATTACCCAGAAGACATAGAAACTGCTAAAATTATTACAGCACAAGAAGCTAAGTTAGATAGTAGACAGTCTGAGGCTGTTATGGTTCCAGAACTAGCAAAAGAACTGTTAGAACAAATTGTTTTTGAAGCTCGTAAAAGCGAATATATAGATGCTAAAAGTGGTGTAAGTGCAAGGTTAAGCATTACTGCTTTTGAAAACTTATTAAGTACAGCAGAGCTTAGAGCTTTAAAAACTGGTGATGATAAAACAACAGTTAGACTTAGTGATTTTATAGGCATTATACCAGCAATAACTGGTAAGGTAGAGTTGGTTTATGAAGGTGAGCAAGAAGGTGCAGCAAGTGTGGCTTATAACCTAATTGGTGATGCGGTACAAACATTGTTTCCAGAGTATTTTCCTAAAATTGAAAAACTTAAAAAACAAGAAGATGTTAGTCCGTATGACAGTGTAGTGTCTTGGTTTTTTAATAACGAAGCTGGTTTTGAGCTTTTAGATGATTTAAGAGATAAAGAGTATAAAAATATGTTAGATGCCGTTTCTCCTTTAGATGATTTGTTAGGGGAGCACCAGCCTAAGTTAAAAAAAGAAGAAAGTTATTTTGTAAAAGAGTTTATACTTTGGGGCTTGGTACAGTTTAAGCAATTAAGCAAATACAGATTTACAGAAGGTATACAGTTTAAAGATCCTTATAGTAGTTATATAAGCGGTTTGTAATTTACCATGTATTTCTAGATTTTATATTAGCATCGCAGAGTTTAATTATCTCTGCGATTCTTTTTTGCTTTGTTTCTTCTCTTTTTGCTTGGTTTAAATAATACAAGTAGCCTTTTTTGTATGATGGTGCAAAACTATTGTAATTATTAAAAGCATTAGGGTTTTTATTAAAAGCTTCTTGTAAATTAGTAGGTATAACTCCGTTTTCTACATCGTCTAAACTATTCCATGAACCATTTTCTTTAGCTATTTCTATACTTTCTAAACCACTTTTATGCATTAAATTACTTGCAATTAGTGTGTTTATATGTGTTTTATTAACCTTACTCCACACGCTTTTAGGTTTTCTAGGACAAAAATATTGTCTTCTTTTACCCTCACCTAAGCTTTTAACAGTACTGTCTATCCAGCCAAAACAAAGTGCAACTTTTACAGCATCTTCCCAACGCATACTTTGCTTTTTATGACCTACTTTATAAAGTATTAAATGTATACCAGTATTTGTATTGTGGTTTTCTAGTAGCCAAGCTCTCCATTCGGTTGTAGTTTTAAAATAGAACTCCTCTGTATTAGCCATTTTTAGTTTGGTGATACTTTAGTATAAAGATTGATGTATATTTATATCCAAAAATAGCCAAAAAATATGCAACGTAATTACATCTCTATTATTTTAACCTTTGTATTTATAACCTTTATGAATGCACAGGAGCAGTCTAAAAAGGACTTACCCTATTACCAAATACCAGAGTCACCTAAAGAGTTTACAGCAGGCACAGTAGCAGCAAGGACTATAGATGCTTTGGGTTTTAGATATTATTGGGCAACAGAAGGGTTACGTTCTCAAGATTTAGCTTACAAACCCAATAAAGAGGGGAGAAGTACTGGTGAAACTGTAGATCATATTTATGGTTTATCTAAAATGATTTTAAAAACAACTAGTTTAAAGGTTAATGAAGATAAAAACCAAGAACTAACTTTTAAAGAAAAAAGAAAACGTACTCTAGAGAACTTTAAAAAAGTTAGTGACATATTAAAAAATGCAACCAACTTAGAAGAACATGAGTTGGTGTTTAATAAAAATTTTAAGCTTCCGTTTTGGAATGCTATTAATGGGCCTATAACAGATGCAATATGGCATAGCGGACAAATAGTTGTTATGAGAAGATCATCTGGAAACCCAATGCCAAAAGGCGTAAATGTATTACTGGGAACAAAAAAATAATTACATAACTTAAAACTAATTCATCAATAAAAAATGAGAAAATTACAATCTTTTTTGGCAGCAGTAACCGTGTTGCTTGTATTCTCTTGCAAGGAGAAAACAGAAAAAACATCAGAAGAAATAGCAAAAACAGAATTTAAGGTAGATTTTGAAAAGTTTACACTGGATAATGGTTTACAAGTTATTTTTCATATTGATAGATCTGACCCTGTAGTTGCAGTAGCATTAACTAGCCACGTAGGTTCTGCACGTGAAAAAGTTGGTAGAACAGGATTTGCACATTTATTTGAACATTTACTTTTTTTAGAGTCAGAAAACCTTGGAAAAGGCGGTTTAGATAAAATGAGTGCACGTATTGGTGGCTCTGGAGCAAATGGATCTACAAGTAGAGACCGCACCAATTATTACCAAACGGTTCCTAAAGATGCTTTAGAAAAAATGATTTGGGCAGAAGCAGATAAGCTAGGATTTTTTATAAATACTGTTACTGAGCCTGTTTTGGCTAAAGAGAAAGAGGTTGTAAAAAATGAAAAAAGACAACGTGTAGATAACAATCCTTATGGGCACGTTAATTATGTGCAAACAAAAGCATTGTACCCAGAAGGTCACCCGTATAGTTGGACGGTTATTGGATCTTTAGAAGACTTACAAAATGCTACTTTGCAAGATGTAAAAGATTTTTACAACAAATGGTATGTTCCTAACAATGTTACATTAACTATTGCTGGTGATTTTGATAAGAGCCAAGCAAAAGAATGGGTTAAAAAGTATTTTGATGAAATTAAAAAAGGGGATGATATACCAGCTTTAGAAAAACAGCCTGTTACTTTGGCAGAAACTAAAAAGTTGTATTATGAAGATAACTTTGCGCGCTTACCACAATTGTCTTTAACGTGGCCTTCTGTACCAGAGTTTCATAAAGATGCGTATGCTTTAGACGTGCTATCATCTTATTTAGCATATGGCAAAAAAGCACCTTTGTATAAGATTTTAGTAGAAGATAAAAAGTTAACAGACGGTGTACGTATGTACAATTACTCATCTGAACTTGCAGGAGAGTTAACATTATCTGTTACTGCTTTTGATACTACAGAGCTTACAAGTGTAAATAGTGCTATACAAGATGCTTTTGCTTTATTTGAAAAAGAAGGAATTTCTGATGCAGATATTAGTAGAATAAAAGCAAAACAAGAAACAAGTTTTTACAATTCGCTTTCTAGTGTTTTAGGTAAAGGTTTTCAATTGGCTCAATATGAGATTTTTGCTGGAGACCCTGGCTATGTTACTGAAGATGTAAAAAATATTTTGGCTGTAACTAAAGAAGATGTTATGCGTGTGTATAATAAGTATATTAAAAATAAAAATTTGGTGGCAGTTAGTGCTATACCTAAAGGGCAAGCTTCTTTAGTTTTAGATGGTTCTACTAAAGCAGAGGTTGTAGAAGAAAAAATTGTTGAAGGTAAAGAAAGTACTTTTGACCCCAGTATTGTTGCTACTTACGAGAAAACACCTTCTAGCTTTGACCGTAGTGTGGAACCTCCTTATGGTGAGAGTCCAGATGTAATTGTACCAGAAGTATATAAAAAGGAGCTTTCATCTGGTATTAAAATATTTGGAATAGAAAATAATGAAGTGCCACTGGTAACGTTTAATTTTAGAATTAACGGTGGTATGCTGTTAGAAGACAAAAATAAAATAGGTGTTTCTAATTTATTAGCATCTATGTTAACCAAAGGAACAAAAAACAAAACTCCTGAAGAGTTAGAAAATGCTATACAAACATTAGGAGCAAGTATTAGCGCATCTGCTAGCGACCAGTATATTACTATTTCTGGTAATTGTTTGGCTAAAAACTACACAAAAGTAATAGAGCTGGTAAATGAAATTATTTTAGAACCACGTTGGGACTCTAAAGAGTTTGATTTGCTTAAACAGAGTACTATTAGTCAACTGCAAAGAGCACAAGCTAACCCTAATAGTATAGCTAGAGATCAGTTTTACAAAGTATTGTATGGTAATAATAATATTTTATCTAATAACAATGCAGGTACAACAACAACTGTAAAAGCAATTACGTTGCAAGACTTAAAAGAGTATTACAGTGCAAATATTTCCCCTAAAGTTACTAGTTTTCATATTGTAGGAGATATTACAACACCAAATGCAATAGCGTCTTTAAAAACCTTAAATACAAAATGGGAACAAAAAGATGTAAATGTACCAACGGTAATTGCTGCTAAAACACCAGAAAATGCTAAAGTATATTTTTACAATGTGCCAAACGCTAAACAATCTGTTCTTTTATTTGGAGCACCTGCAATTGCAGCAACAGATAAAGACTTTTATTCGGCACAGGTAATGAATTATAGACTTGGAGGCGGTAGTTTTGCATCTCAATTAACACAGGAGCTTAGAGAAGGTAAAGGGTATACATACGGAGTACGATCTAGCTTTAGTGGTGGTAAAACATCTGGTTTATTTACTGTTTCTAGTGGTGTGCGTACTAACGTAACTTATGAGGCTTCTCAGCTAGTTAAAGATATTATGAGTAATTATAGTGAGGGGTACAACCAAAATGACTTGGAGGTGTCTAAAGGCTATATGGTAAAAAGTAATGCAAGAGCTTTTGAAACTATGGGGTCTAAATTAAATATGTTAGAAAACATTAGTATGTATAACTACCCAGTAGACTATGCTAAGCAAAGAGAAAATAGTGTAAAAAATATGTCTGTAGAAGATGTAAAAAAATTGGCAGACAAATATGTTAACCCAGATAAAATGATTTACTTAATTGTAGGTGATGCTAAAACACAGCTTAATAAACTTAATAAATTAGGATATGGAGAACCAGAATTGCTAAATCCTGATGAGGTTTTAAAAGACTAACTATTGGTTTATATACTATTTAAAAAAAAATCCGCTTTACACATTGTAAAGCGGATTTTTTTATACTCAATTTTCAAGAGTTATATGTTTATATTTTTTTTAGATTGATGTAAAAATTAGGATCAAAAATAACACTAGCATTTATAGAAGAAACTTTAGTTGTTTTCCAGTCTGCAGAAGGAAAAACCCATTGCTCTTTATCATCTATTTTTACTTTTAAAGGCATATCAAAATCAGCTACAATATTTGTATATCTATACTGTAAGCTATTACCTTTAATTTTATATTCTAAAGTTGGTATGCGTACATCTCTTAAATACTGATTAAAAAAAGTTGATAAATCTTTACCGGATTGGTGACTTAAGTAATCTTCAATTTGTTCTGTAGTTACAACAGAATGGTAAAAATCTTTATTTAATCCTCTTAAAATACGTCTCCATTTTTCATCATTATCTACCAATTGTCTTAGTGTGTGTATCATATTAGCACCTTTAAAATACATATCGCCAGATCCTTCATCGTTTACATCATAATTACCAATAATAGGAGAATCATTAGCAATATTTCTTCGTAAACCAATAATGTATTCATTAGCTGCTTGGGTACCATAATAATAGTCTAAAAAGATGCTTTCAGAATAGGTAGTGAAACTCTCGTGTATCCACATATCTGCTATATCTTTATTGGTAATGTTATTAGCAAACCACTCGTGACCAGATTCGTGAATAATTAAATAATCAAACTTTATTCCCCAACCAGAACCAGAAAAGTCGTTTCCTTTATATCCTTTCATATAATTATTACCATAGGTAACAGAACTTTGGTGTTCCATTCCTAAATAAGGAGCTTCAACCAATTTATAGCCATCTTCATAAAATGGATATGGACCAAACCAATGCTCAAAAGCTTTCATCATTTTAGGAGCATCTTTAAAATGTACTTTAGCTTTTTCTAAGTTATCACGTAAAACATAATAATCCATTGTTAACGGACCTTTTTCACCATTGTAAACTTCAGAAAAATGTACATAATCTCCTATGTTTACATTTACACCATAATTGTTAATAGGGTTTTTTACTACCCAATGAGATGTTACAGTATTAGAGTTTTCTTCAATTTTCTCTAGCCTTCCGTTAGATATGTTAGATAGTCCTTTTGGGTTAGTAACACTAATGCGCATACTGTCTACCTCGTCATACATATGATCTTTGTTTGGCCACCAAACACTGGCACCTAAACCTTGGCAAGATGTAGCTACAAATGGCTTGCCGTTTTTATCTTTTGACCAAGAAAAACCACCATCCCAAGGAGCATTTACAGCTTCTTTAGGGTTACCCTCATAATACACCACAATTTGGTTAACAGCACCAATTTCTTGTTTTTGCTTTAATTTTATAAAATGCGCATTAGTTGCTGAGGTAAATTTTAACTTTTTACCTTTTTGTGTCACTTTGGTAATTTTTAACGGAGGTTGTAAGTCTACCTGCAGTACTTGGTTTTTATCTAAAACAGTATATTTAATGGTGTTTTTACCAGAAATGTATTTTTTAGCAGGGTCTACTGTTACATCTAAATGGTAGTAATTTAAATCCCACCAAGCACGTTCTGGAGTTATACTACCACGTAAAGTATCAGTTTTTGTAAATGTTTTTTGAGCATACACACCATTAGATAGGAGTAGAATAACACAAATTAATAAAGCTTTTTTCATAAAAGTAGTTTGTTAGTAGTACAAATATATATTTATCTATAAATGTAATAAAAAAGAAAAAGCCATTAAATAGTTTCCTAATTAATGGCTTCTGTGCTATTATTATAAGTTTAGTTTACACTTAAAAGATTAATATCAAAAATTAAAACCGAACCTCCTGGTATAGGACCATAATCATTACTGCCGTACCCCAATCTAGAAGGTACTAATAAAATACCACTACCACCTTCTTTAAAATAGGTAATACCTTCTGTCCAACCAGCAATTACTTGCTGTAGGTTAAAAGAAATTCCGTTAGCATCACTCTCATCAAAAGTACTTCCGTCTGTAAAATATCCTTTATAAGCTACAGTAACATCAGATGTTGCGGTTGGTCTAATACCATTACCTTCATCATTAATTACGTAATACAAACCACTTTCACTTTTTAAGGCTGTTAGGTTATTTTTTTCTATGTAGTCTTTAATCTCTTCTTCATTTTGAGCTGTATAATCTACAGGCTCTTTAAAAGTGGTGTCATCGTTTTTACAAGAAATAAATAAGGTAAAAACAACTATTAGAATTCCGTATTTCATTTATAATTTTTTTTAAGCTGAGCAAATATAGGGGTTTAACTTTACCTATAATTTTAAAAATAAGTTAATGTTATCTCATTATTTCATTAGGAAAAACAACAACACTCTCAAAGCCATCTTTACCAACAGCTGCAACGCCAAAAAATGAATTGTCTATTACAATACCGTCTAAAGTTTGCTCTGTAACATTACCAACATATTTGCTATTATCCCAAGTAGGAGAGGTGGTGTCTCTCCAATATATTTTATACCCAACAGCACCGTCTACAGGAGACCATTTTAATTTAGCAGAAGCCTCTACAATACCACCAATTTTAACTGTTTTTGGAGAAGGTGGCGCCCATGCTAAATTTGCCATAGTTATGGCATTTACAGCTGTTAGTTTTTTAGCGTAACCAAAGTTAACGTGTTCTACAACATCACCATAAGCAATACCATTTTCTGTTCTAATGTCTTGGTGTTGTTGCGTATAGTTTTCATGAGCTTCCATTATACGTATACCAGGAAAACCAAGGTCGTTAAAAGGCCTGTGATGACCACCTCTACCAAACCTATCTAACCTGTAAATCATCATTGGGTTCATTTCTGGCATATATGTTTTTACATTTTTATGAATGTAACGTGCCAATTGACGTGATATACCATCTACTTCACCACCATAAAAACGTCTTGCCTTGCGTTGTCTTTCTGTTTCGTTAGCAGGTACTGGTTCAGAAAAAATTCTAAAATCTCTATTACTAATTACACCGTCTACACCTTTAATATTCCCAATCATATCATTGTTAAGAATACCAATAATTTCCCAATTTTTATCTTTAGCATATTTAGCTAATCCTGCACCACCAAACAAGCCTTGTTCTTCACCGGAAAGACCTACGTAAATAATACTGTTTTCAAATTTATATTTTGATAAAACACGTGCAGCTTCCATTGTGCCAGCCATACCGCTAGCATTGTCATTTGCACCGGGAGCATCTGTAGTAAAATCCATAGTATCACTAGCACGTGAGTCTATATCACCACTCATAATTATATACCTGTTGGGGTATTTTGTGCCTTTTTGTATGGCAACAACATTAACAACCCACGCATCATGTGGTACTCTACTGTTTCCTTTTTTTGTCACAAAATCTTTCTGATAAAATACATTTAAACAATTGTTGCATTCGGTAGACATTTTGTCAAATTCAGATTTTATCCACCTTCTTGCTGCTCCAATACCTCTGGTGTTAGAAACCGTATCACTAAAGGTGTTACGTGTGCCAAAGTTTGCTAGTGTAGTAATATCATTTTTAATGCGTTCTTTAGATACTGCATTAATAATATCATAAATTTTAGAATTTGTTTGTGCGCTAATTGCCATTGCGCTAAATATACAAAGGAGTAGTAGTAATTTTTTTAAAGCCATTTTAGTTAGTTATTATGAGTGTTAGTTTTTATTTTTTTTGATAAAAGAGTATACAAACCAATTGCAGGTCCAATTCCTAAAAATAAGAAAATTAGTGATACATTAATTTTAGTGCTTAGGTATGATAAAAGCTGAATACTTAAAATACTAATTGCAAAACCTATAGAGTTTACAACTGTTAATGCTGTACCTTTTAGTTCTGCTGGCGCAGATTGTGCTACCAGGCTAGAAAACTGAGGAGAATCTGCTGTAACTGCCATTCCCCAAACACACCAACCAACAAAAAAGAATAGTATAGGTAGGTTGAATAACAAAGGGGATAAAAAGCAAAACAAACCAGAGATTAATAATGCTGTAATTGCAATTTTAGAACTGCCATATTTTTTAGATAATGTACCGCCAATAGCACAGGATACAGCTCCTAAAGCTATAACCACAAAAGTAAATATAGGAACGGAATAGGTGGTGTTTTGTATATTATTAATTGTTTTTAATGCTAAAGGCGTAAAAGCCCAAAAGGCATACAATTCCCACATATGACCAAAGTAGCCAGCTGCAGATTTATAAAAAGCAGTGTTTTTAAATAAACCTAAGCCTGCTTTAATTTGTAGTTTGGCACTACGTTTTCTATAAGGGCCATTAGGTACCAACAAAACAACTATTGTCCCTCCTAATAGCGCTAAAATAGATGTTGCTGTAAGTATGGTTTGGTAATTGCCTCCCCAATTTAATCCGCTAATTAAAAAAGGAAAAGCAGTACCAAGTACTAAGGCACCAACTAAGAAGCCTAAAGCTTTACCTAGTCCGTTTTTATAATAGTCTGCAGCTATTTTCATACCAACAGGGTAAATGCCAGCTAAAAAAAAGCCAGTACCAAAACGTGCAGCTAATATATGCCACTTTGTTATAACCTCTGCTAACAAGCTAAAGTTACAAAGGGCAGCAAAAAGTGCACATATAGCAAAGACTTTTGATGGTGAAAACCGGTCTGCAATCATTAACAAGGCAAAAACTAAAGTGCCTAAAATAAACCCTAGTTGTACAGAAGACAGTACATAACCAATTATACTAGCTCCTAAACCAGTTTTTAAAGCTAAATCATCTACAATAGCATTACCAGCAAACCATAATGATGTACAGGCAAATTGAGATGCTATTAGTAAAGGCAGGATTAATTTTTTCCTTGTCAAGCTATTAATTTTAAGTTTTAGGTTGGTCGTACAAAAATACTAAACCTAAACCCTAAATATTAATCTATAAAACGTTTTAATAGTTTGCGTACATCTGTAGTACCATCTAAATAGTATTTTGCTTGTGTTTTTTGGTGTCCTACTTTTATAGTAATGGCACTTTCTGGTAGTTCTTGAAACATAAACTCATCTGTCCAATCATCACCAATAGCAAAAACAAAGTCGTAAGTATCATCATTATACACACGCATCGCAGCACGACCTTTGTTTACGTTACTACTTTTAATTTCCATTACTTTATTACCGTTTAAAACACTTAAATCATCATTTGCAATTAAACTGGTTAGCACTGTATTTAATTCTGTTGCTCTTTTGTTTCCAAAGTCTGGATCTGTTTTTCTGTAGTGCCAAGCTAAAGAATAGTTTTTTTCTTCAATAAAACTACCAGGTGTACGGTCTACAAAAGATTCTAAAACAGGATGAATTTTCTGCATCCATTCTTTTTTTACATTCTCTAGCATCCTAAATTCTTCTCCTTCTTGAGAAATCCAAACACCATGCTCTACAATCATATTATATTTTTTATGTAAAAACCATTTGGTAAAAGTTTCTTTGTCTCTACCACTAATTAAATACATATCTGTATTTGGTTGTGATGCTATATTGTCTAATAATGTATATAACTCTTCATCCGGACTAGCCTTTTGGGGGTCGTTTTTAAAAGCGGCCAAGGTGCCATCATAATCTATAAAAAGAAGTCTTTTTTGCGCTTTTTTATATTTTTCTTCAACAACTACAGAAAGTTCCGTGCCTAATTTTTTAGACACGTATGAGATGCTATTTTCCTTTTGTTCCTTTAATGAATTTATAAAATCATTTGCCCATTTTTCAACATTATAACGTTCTAATCTTTTTTGTAAAATATCATTACGCTCTTGCTGTTCTTCTACAGGCATATTAATTGCTTGTTGTAATGCAGCAACTGTTTGTTCAAAATTATTAGGGTTAATTAGTAAAGATTCATTCATTTCATTAGCAGAACCAGCCATTTCGCTTAAAATTAGCACTCCTGTTTTATCTGTTCTAGTGGCAATATATTCTTTAGCAACAAGGTTCATTCCATCACGTATTGGAGTTAACCAAGCAATATCACATGAAGTATATAAGTCTATTAAGTTTTCAAAAGGCATAGACCTGTAGAAATACCAAATTGGTGTCCAGTTTACTGTAGAAAATTCTCCATTAATTCTACCAACCAATTCATCAACCTCCTTTTTTAAAAGTTGGTATTGTGGTACGTTAGATCTAGATGGAACAGCTAAAATTATAAGTCTTACCTTTTCTTTATACTCAGGATGTTTGTTTAAAAAATACTCAAAAGCGTTTAGTCTTTTTGCAATACCTTTGGTATAATCTAACCTATCTATAGATAATATTAGCTTGGCATCTTTAGTAGATTCTTTGTGGGCGTTTAATCGTTGTTGAAAATCGGACTGATTTTCAGTAATGTTTAGTGAGTTTGCTTTACCAGCTTCACTAAACTTTTTATAGTCTATTCCCATAGGAAAAGAATCTACCTTAACAATACGGTTTTCTATATGTACTTCATTAAAACTTACGTCTAAGCCAAGCAAACGTCTAACAGAACTTAAAAAATGTCTCTCATAGTCATACGTATGAAAACCAATTAGATCTGATCCCATTAATCCGCGTAAAATTTCTTCACGCCAAGGTAGTGTTCTAAAAATTTCATAAGACGGAAAAGGAATGTGTAAAAAGAAACCAATAGATATGTCTGGCTTTTTATCCTTAACCATTTGTGGTACAAGCATTAATTGGTAATCATGTACCCAAATAATATCATCGTCATCAGCTTTAGCTATAATTGCGTCAGCAAACTTTTGGTTTACTGCTTTGTATATTTCCCAATTGTTAAGCTCAAACTCAGAGTACTCTAAAAAATAATGAAATAAAGGCCAAATGGTTCTGTTACTAAATCCAAAATAAAAGCCGTCTACTTCTTCAGCGTTTAGTTTTACTTTAGCACAGCCATGATCTTTTAAAGTTGTATCAATTTTTTCTTCTAAGTTTTTAGGTATGTTTTCATCAGTTAAACCGCTCCATCCTATCCATAAATCATTGCTTCCAGAGTGTACAGATTTCATACCTGTTGCCAATCCGCCAACACTAGGTGTTGTTTTTATTTCATTATTATGAATTTCTAATTGTACTGGTAGTCTATTTGAGATAATGATAGTTTTACTCATAAATCGCTCTTTTTTGGTAGAATTTAATTGTTTTTTGTATAAATTTCGATAAAATTGGTAATAAAACCTACTAATTAGAAATGTTTAACCCTAATTTATTATATGGATAATTTAGACTACGGAATTATAGGAAATTGTAGAAGTGCAGCCTTAATATCTAAGAATGGTGCAATAGAGTGGAGCTGTTTGCCTGCGTTTGATTCTTCTTCAGTTTTTGCTAAAATTTTAGATGAAAATAAAGGCGGTAGTTTTGAAATCCTAACGAATAGCGACTATAAAATTACGCAAAATTATATATCACAAACAGCAATATTAGTTACTACATATACTAACGGAAATGATATTTTTGAAGTAAGAGATTTTATGCCAAGGTATAAGCTAGAAGATAGCTCATATTACTCTCCGCCAGAAATTATACGTTACCTAAGGTATGTGTCTGGTAAGCCAACTTTTAAAGTGTTGTATAACCCAAAGTTAGAGTATGCATCTAGTGATACAAAAACATACATAAAAAAAGATTTTATTACCAGTTTAACACACGGAGAAAAATTTGATACTGTGTTTTTATATACATCTTTTAATAAAGAACGTGTAGTAAGTGGTAATGAAATTGAACTTACAGAAGACGGTTATTTTTTATTTGGCTACAACGAAAAAATATTTTCACCAAGTGTTAAAAAAGTATATTTAGAACAACAGCGTACTAAAGTATACTGGTTAAATTGGAGCGGAAAAATACCAAAGTATCATTTGTATAATACAGAAATAAATAGAAGTTCAATTACTTTAAAACTATTAACTTACGATAAAACTGGAGCTGTTTTAGCAGCAGCAACTACCTCTTTACCAGAAACTATTGGCGAGGTAAGAAATTGGGATTATCGTTTTTGTTGGATTAGAGATGCTTCTATGGTTATAAAAGTAATGTCTGAACTAGGACATAAAAACGTAGCCAAAAGGTACTTGCAATTTATAATAAACCTTATACCAGATAAGGATGAAAAATTGCAAATTATGTATGGTATTAATGGCGAAAAAGAACTTACTGAAGAAACATTAGAGCACCTAGATGGTTATAAAGGATCTAAACCAGTACGTGTTGGTAATGCTGCATATAAGCAAAAGCAGAATGATATTTATGGCATTCTTATGGATGTTATTTATGAGCAGCTTGTAAAATTTTCTACCGATTTGGAAAACGGAGAAGATTTGTGGGGAATAACAAAGGGTATTGTTTGGATAGTAGATAAACACTGGAAAGAGGCAGATAAGGGTATTTGGGAGTTTAGAGCAGAAGATCGTCATTTTACTTTTTCAAAAGTTTTATGTTGGGTTGCAATTGATAGAGCCATTAAAGTAGCTCGTATTTTTAACAAATCTCACAAGATTGAAAAATGGACAAGGTTAGAGCAAGCAATTAAAAAAGATATTTTAGAAAACGCTTGGAATGATGAAGTTAATGCCTTTACACAATCTTATGGGTCTACGTATTTAGATGCATCTGTTTTATTAATGGAATCTTACGGTTTTATACACGCCAAGCATCCTAAGTTTGTTGCAACGGTTAAAGCTATAGAAAACAACTTATGTAATGATGGCTTGTTGTATAGGTATAAAAATGAAGATGATTTTGGGTTGCCATCATCATCATTTACTATTTGTACTTTTTGGTTTATTAATAGTTTATTTAAAATAGGTGAAGAAGAAAAAGCACGTATGTATTTTGATAGGTTGCTAGGCTATAGCAATCATTTAGGGTTGTTTAGTGAAGATGTAGATTTTAAAACAAAACGACTATTAGGTAATTTCCCTCAGGCATATTCTCATTTAGCATTAATAGAATGTGCACTTAATTTTTCTGCTAAAGAGAGCGATGAAAAAGTGCTGGAATCTATGCGAGAATAACTCTTATATTTACATTAAAAACAAAACCCTTATCTACAAAAAAGATAAGGGTTTTGTTTTAGTTAATTTCTTCTAATACACGTTCTAGTAATTGTTGCAAATGCGTTTTTGTTGTAAAAGGATTCATAATAGTAACACGTAAGTAGTGTATGCCTCTTAGTTTTGTTTGTACAATATAAAATTCTCCTTTTTCTAATATAGATTGACGAATTTTTTCATTTAAAGAGTTTGTTTCTTTTTCTGATAAATTAGAGTTAACATACCTAAAACAAACAATGTTTGATGCTGGTTGCACTGCAATTTCAAAATTTGGATTAGCAATAACCATTTCTGCAAATTGAAGCCCTAAGTTGTAAAGCGTAGTTACATATTCATCAAAAATTTCTTCTCCATAAGTTTTTAAAATAGTATACCAATGTATGCTAGCCATTGTTTTGGTACACTCAAACGTGCGTTTGGCAATATTGTACCAATCTTCTTCTTTAGATTCTTCTAATAAATAATCTGCTTTTTGACTAAAAGTAGCGTGTGATGTGTTGCCATCTTTAAAGAGTAGGGCAGTAGTTAAAGCTGGCATCATCATCATTTTGTGTCCATCTATAACAATAGAATCTGCTTTTTCTATGCCTTTTACAGTATGTTTGTGGGTTTTAGAAAATATTGCAGCACCACCGTGTGCACCATCAACATGAAACCATATATTTTTTTGTTTGCTAAATGTTGCAATAGCCTCTAAATCATCATAAATTCCTGTAGATGTAGATGGCGCACTACCTATAATAGCAAAAACTTCTATGCCTTTGTCTTTTGCTTTTTGATAATATTCTTCAAGCAAAGTAATATTCATATTAAAATTTTTGGTAGAAGGTATTTTTATAATTCCTGCATCACCTAATCCCATTATTCTAGCGGCTCTGTCTACGCAATAATGGGCTTCTTCACTCACCATTATACCAAGTGAGTTTGTACTGCCATCTGCCCAAATATTTGTTGTTGCTTTTGCTTTGCGTGCTGTAAGGAGTGCAGTTAAATTAGCTAACGTACCACCAGAAGTTAATATGCCATTTGCGGCTTGTGTATAACCTGCTTTCTTGCAAATATAATCTGTTACTATACGTTCTATAGCAGAAGCAGCAACACCCATTTCATAAACAGCCATACCGTTGTTTAATGAGGCACTTACTAAGGCACTTAAAGCCGTAATTGGTAAAGTTGGTGTTACTTGATGCCCAATATATTTAGGGTTATGTACATGTATAGAGTGACTAATAATGGTGCTAAATAAGTTTTCCTCATTACCGTTTTCTAAATAGTCTTTCCAGAAAAGGTGTTCATCCTTTGGCTGGTTCCAATGTATGGTTTTGTTGTTCTTATTTTGTAGGGTGTTTTCAAAATGGTCTGCTAATTCATTAATTAGATCATGACCTCTTTTTCTAAAGTCTTCTGGACTATATGCTTCAACTAATTTTTTCAATATTCTGCAGTTAAAATATGTGATGTAAAATTAGTTCTTTTAAAAATAAAAAACCATCAGTAAAACTGATGGTTTTGTTAAATCTCTGCCTTGTAAGCTTCAATTTGAATTAGTCAATCTTTTGTTATAACTTCCATTTTTGTAGGTTATAACTATTGTAAATATACGTTTTTATATGTTAAAAACAATATTTGTTTTCTGCCTTTACTTTTTCAGCAATTTCATTACGTAAATCAACTATGTCTGGGTAGTTTTGATATTTCGTAAAACGTTTAAGTCCCATTAACATCATACGTTGTTCATCACCTTCAGCAAAAGAAATAATACTTTCTTTACCCTTTTTCTCTATAATATCTACAGCATTGTATAAGTATAACTTAGACATTGCTATTTGTGTTTTCTGAGATTCTTCTCCAAAACGTTTAGCATTTTTCTCAGTTCTTAAAATAGTAGATTCTGCCATATAAATTTCAATTAAAATATCTGCAGCTGCAATTAACAACTGTTGGTGATCTTCTAATTGTGGCCCGTATTTTTGTACTGCACCACCAGCAACCATCAAGAACGTTTTCTTTAATTTCTTAATCATTTCCTTTTCTTCTGAGAACAACTCAGAGTAATCTGGAGTTTCAAAAGAAGGAATACCCATTAGTTCTTTTTGAACTTCACTAGCAGGTCCTAATAAATCTACATGACCTTTCATAGCTTTTTTAACCAACATACCTACAGAAAGCATACGGTTAATTTCGTTAGTACCTTCGTAAATACGTGCTATACGTGCATCTCTCCAGGCAGCTTCCATAGGTGTTTCTTCAGAGAATCCCATACCACCAAATATTTGAATACCTTCATCTGCACAATTTTGTACGTCTTCAGATACTGCTACTTTTAAGATAGAGCATTCTATAGCGTATTCTTCTACACCTTTAAGTTCTGCTTCTTGGTGTGTGTTACCGGCAGCTTCACGCATTGCAATACGGTCTTCTATGTTTTTAGAAGCTCTGTATGTTGCAGACTCACCAGCATATGCATTTGTAGCCATCTCAGCAATTTTAACCTTAATAGCCCCAAAATCTGAAATAGGAGTTTTAAATTGTTTACGCTCGTTAGCATATTGTACGCCAGTTGTTACAATTCTACGTTGAGAATCTAAACAAGCAGCAGCTAATTTAATACGTCCAACGTTTAATGCATTCATAGCAATTTTAAAACCTTCGCCACGTCCTGCAAGCATATTTTCTGCAGGAACAACAGTATCATTAAAGAAAACTTGTCTTGTAGAAGAAGCTCTAATACCTAGTTTGTGTTCTTCTTCACCTAATGTAATACCGTTAGCGTTTTCTGGATCATATTCAACAATAAAACCAGTAATATTTTTATCATCTTCTATACGTGCAAAAACAATCATCAAACTACAGAAACCTGCATTTGAAATCCACATTTTTTGACCGTTAATTTTGTATGATTTTCCGTCTTCAGATAAAACAGCAGTTGTTTTACCAGAATTAGCATCAGAACCAGCACCTGGCTCTGTTAAACAATAAGCACCAAACCACTCACCAGTAGCTAATTTAGGAACGTATTTTTGTTTTTGTTCTTCGGTACCATATAAAGTAATTGGCATTGTACCAATACCAGTATGTGCACCAAAAGCAGTACTAAAAGACCCTGTACCACTAGAGATATAATCACACGTTAATACTGTAGAAACAAAGCCCATTCCTAATCCATTATAAGCTTCTGGTACAGCAACACCTAAAAATCCTAATTCACCAGCTTTACGCATAACTTCTTCTGTTAATGCATAATCTTTAGCTTCAAATCTAGCTTTGTGTGCTATAATTTCACGTTCGTTGAATTCAGCTACCGCTTCTTTCATCATTGTTTGTTCTTCTGAAAAATCTTCAGGAGTAAAAACGTCTTCGCAATTTGTTTCTTTTACTAAGAATTGACCTCCACGTAGGATATCTTTTTCTGTATCTGCCATTTGTTTTTTATTAGATTTTAAGATTTCTAGAACCAAGAATCAAGACAGCTTAAGTCTGGATTTGAAACTTGAAATCATTTTTGTATTTGTTTATTTTCTTCTGATATTTAATTTATTTGAATTTCTTAATTAAGAAACTCAAATATTCCGCAAGCTCCTTGTCCTGTACCTACGCACATTGTAACAGCTCCATATTTACCTTTCATATCACGTTTACGCATTTCATCAAAAAGTTGAACAGAAAGTTTTGCTCCTGTACAACCTAATGGGTGACCCAATGCAATTGCTCCACCATTTACGTTTATAATATCAGGATTAAGATCTAATTCTCTAATTACAGCTAATGATTGAGAAGCAAAAGCCTCATTTAACTCTATTAAACCTAAATCTTCTTGTTTTAAACCAGCTTGCTTTAACGCTTTTGGAATGGCTTTAACTGGACCAATACCCATAATACGAGGCTCTACACCTGCAGCTGCATAGTTTACTAAACGAGCAATTGGCTCTAAGTTTAATTCCTTAACCATATCCTCACTCATTACCATTACAAAAGCAGCACCATCACTCATTTGAGACGAGTTACCCGCAGTAACGCTACCACCAGCAGCAAATACTGCACGTAATTTAGCTAGGGCCTCTTTACTGGTTCCTTTACGTGGACCTTCATCTTTAGTTACGGTATACTTTTTTGTTGCTTTTTTACCATTAGCATCAACATAAGTTTGTTCTACGTCTATTGGCACTATTTGGTCTTGAAAACGATCTTCTGCTTGTGCTTTTAACGCTTTCATATGAGAGTTGTAAGCAAATTCATCTTGGTCTTCACGAGAAACTTTAAACTGCTTTGCAACAGCCTCTGCAGTATTTCCCATTCCCCAGTAATAATCTTCATGGCCAGCCTTAACTATGTCATAATTTAATTCTGGTTTAAAACCTGTCATTGGAACACTACTCATACTTTCTGCACCACCCGCAATAATACAATCTGCCATACCGGCTTGTATTTTTGCAGTAGCCATACCAATTGTTTCTATACCAGAAGAGCAAAAACGGTTTACTGTAACTCCAGGAACATCTACAATATCTAACCCCATTAAAGAGATTAAACGTGCCATATTTAATCCTTGAGAACCTTCTGGCATTGCGTTACCAACAATTACATCATCAATACGCTTTGGATCTAAACTAGGCAGTTCACTCATCATATGTTTAATGGTTTCTGCAGCTAATTCATCTGTTCTTTTAAAACGGAACACGCCTTTTGGAGCTTTACCAACTGCGGTTCTGTATGCTTTTACTATATATGCTGTTTTCATTTTTTTCTTTAAAATTAATAGAAATAAGAGTCAAAAATTAGGTTAATTTACCTGAAAATTTGCATCTACGTTCTTGGTTCTAATTTCTAAGTGGTTTACCTTTAGTTAACATATGCTGAATTCTTTCTAACGTTTTACGTTCTGTACATAAACTTAAGAATGCTTCACGTTCTAAATCCAATAAATACTGCTCACTTACTAAGGTAGGCTCAGATAAATCTCCACCGGCCATTACATAAGCTAGTTTATTTGCAATTTTATGGTCATGTTCACTAATGTAATTACTATCTTCCATAGAATCTGTACCAACAAGGAACATACCTAATGCTTGTTTACCAAGTACTTTTACATCTTTACGTTTTACAGGTTGTGTGTAACCCATATCTGCCATTAGTTTAGCGTGTTGTTTAGCAACTGCTATTTGGCGTGCTTTGTTTACTACAACTATATCTTTTCCTTTTTGCAATAGGTTAGTATCAAAAGCTTCATAAGCAGAAGTAGATACTTTTGCCATACCAATAGTTAAGAAATGCTCTTGCAATACATTTAACTGTACATCTCCTTTACTAAAAAGGTCAGATGCCCTTAAAGCCATTTCTTTAGAGCCACCACCACCAGGTATAACACCAACACCAAACTCTACAAGTCCCATGTAAGTTTCTGCAGCAGCAACTACTTTATCTGCGTGTAATGATAACTCACAACCACCACCTAAAGCCATACCGTGAGGAGCAGAAATAGTTGGTATTGCAGAATAGCGCATACGCATCATAGTATCTTGGAAATATTTAATAGCCATATTAAGCTCATCATACTCCTGTTCTGCAGCCATCATAAATATCATACCTATGTTAGCACCTACAGAGAAGTTTGCAGCTTGGTTACCTACTACTAATCCAGCAAAATCTTTTTCGGCTAAATCAATAGCTTTATTTAAACCTGCTAAAACATCACCACCAATAGTGTTCATTTTAGATTGGAACTCAACATTAAGTATACCGTCTCCTAAATCTTCAACAACTACACCAGAGTTTTTAAATACTTCAGATGTTTTTCTGATGTTGTCTAGAATGATAAACGCATCCTGACCAGGAATTTTAGTTTGTGTTTTAGATGGAATGTCATAAAAATATGAAGCACCATCTTTTACAGAGTAGAATGATGTGCTACCAGAAGTAATCATTTCATTAACCCAAGCAGCTGGCTCTAAACCTTCTGCTTTCATTAATTCAATTCCTTTTTCTACACCAATTGCATCCCAAATTTGAAAAGGACCATGTTCCCATCCAAAACCAGCTTTCATTGCATCATCAATCTTATACAATTCATCTGTAATTTCTGGAATACGGTTAGATACATATGCAAATAAAGCAGTGAAGCTTTTTCTGTAAAATTCACCAGCTTTATCTTTTCCTTTTACTAGTATTTTAAATCTGTCTACAACTTTATCTACTGTTTTAGTAAGTTCTAAAGTTGCAAATTTTGCTTTTTTAGCAGATCTGTATTCTAATGTATTTAAATCCAGAGATAAAATTTCTTTTTTACCCTCTGCAGAAACAGTTTTTTTATAAAATCCTTGTCCGGTTTTACTTCCTAACCATTTATTCTCCATCATTGTATTAATGAAGTCTGGCAATTTAAAAAGCTCTAAACGCTCATCATTAGGACAATTTTCTCTAATACCATTTGCAACGTGTACTAAGGTATCTAACCCAACAACATCTACGGTCCTAAAAGTTGCAGATTTAGGACGACCAATAACTGGTCCAGATAATTTATCTACTTCTTCAATAGTTAAATCTAAATCTTTAACTGCATGAAATAAACTTTGTATGCTAAAAATTCCAATACGGTTACCAATAAAAGCAGGTGTGTCTTTAGCAACTACAGATGTTTTACCTAAAAACTTTTCTCCATAACCATTTAAAAATTCTAATACCGCAGCATCAGTTTTTGGTCCAGGAATAATTTCAAATAAGTTTAAGTAACGTGCAGGGTTAAAAAAGTGAGTACCGCAGAAGTTTTTCTGAAAATCTTCAGAGCGTCCTTCACTCATAAATTTAATAGGAATACCAGATGTGTTAGATGTAATTAGCGTTCCTGGTGTTCTGTATTTTTCAAGTTTTTCAAAAACTTGTTGTTTAATGTCTAATCTTTCAACAACAACTTCCATAATCCAGTCTACGTCTGCAACCTTGGCAATATCATCTTCTAAATTACCAGTTGTTATTCTGCTTGCAAATTTTTGACTGTAGATAGGAGAAGGTTTAGATTTTAAAGATGCAGTTAAAGCATCGTTTACCAATCTGTTCCTTACCACTTTATCTTCTAGTGTTAAGCCTTTTGCTTTTTCTTTGTCGTTTAGTTCTCTAGGAACAATGTCTAACAATAGCACTTCTACACCAATATTTGCAAAGTGACAGGCAATGCCACTACCCATAATACCAGAGCCAATAATGGCTATTTTTTTAATGTGTTTGTTCATTTTTATTTAGACCTATTAATTAGTTATATTATTTAAAAATTTCTTTTTTAGCTATAAGCGAATTAATTGTTTCTGTTACCTCAAAAAAATGTTTTAATTTTTCTTCAGGTATATTAGCTTTAACTGCGCTGTTAAATTGAAAAACGGTTTCTTTAGATAAAGTTCTTTTTTCTAAACCAAGTTCTGTTAAATGTATAATAACACCTCTACCATCATTAGGGTTAGGCTTACGTACTATAAATTCTTTTGCTTCTAAGCTTTTTAGTATTCTAGACAAACTAGTGGCTTCCATACCCATTTTAGGACCAAGTGCAGTAGATGCGGTACCTGTTTTTGGGTCTATGCTTAATAGTGTAAAAGCCATAGCCATTGTATTATTATGGTTTTTAGCTTCTTCATTATACATCTTAGCTACTGATAGCCAAGTTTCTCTTAAAGCATAATCTATGGTAATCTCTTTCATTTGTAATTTGAATAGGTTACCAAATATAGTAAAATTTATTATGCATGCATAATAAATTTATAAAAAAATACGAGCTTAATATATACTTAACATTAAGTATATGTATGGTAATGTGTTTTGTAGATGTTTAGCTGCTAAGGTTTTATGGCTTAGCAGCTAAATAAAAGTTAGTATCCGTAAATATCGTTGTAAAGAGCTTTGTATTTCTCTTTAATTATTTTTCTACGCAATTTTAGGGTAGGAGTAACGTGGCCGCCTTCAATACTCCAAATATCTGGAGTAAGTCTAAATTGTTTAATTTTTTCCCATTTGGCAAAGTTTTCGTTGGCAGCATCAACTTCTTCTTGAAAACGTGCTATTACTTTTTCATTTGTAACCAAGTCTTCATTACTAGTTATTGTAATGTTGTAACGTTTAGCCCATTCTTTTACAAAATCAAAATCTGGCTGAATAAAAGCAGCAGGCATTTTTTCACCTTCGCCAATTACCATTACTTGATCTATAAATCTTGATTGTTTACATCTGTTTTCTAATAATTGTGGGGCTACATATTTACCACCAGATGTTTTAAACATTTCTTTTTTACGATCTGTAATTTTTAAGAATCCATCTGCATCTATTTCTCCTATATCGCCAGTATGAAAATAGCCGTCTATAAGTACTTCAGAAGTTTTAGCTTCATCTTTGTAATACCCCATCATAACTTGTGGGCCTTTAATACAAATTTCTCCGTCTTCTGCTATTTTAACTTCTGTACGTTCTAATGGCTTACCTACGGTACCAATTCTAAATCCGCCATTACGCATATCGTTTACAGATATTACAGGAGATGTTTCTGTTAGTCCATAACCTTCCATAACGCCAAACCCAGCTGCGTTAAATACACGTGCAAGTCTTGGTTGTAGTGCAGCACTACCAGAAGCCATAACAGCAACTTGGCCACCTAAGGCAGCTTTCCATTTGCTAAAAATTAATTTACGTGCTAAACCTAATTTTTTCTCATACCACCAGCCATTTTGTTGGTAAGGTTTATACTCTAAACCTACCTCTACAGCCCAAAAGAATAGTTTCTTTTTTATGCCAGTTAAAGCTGTTCCTTTGGCAATAATTTTATCGTATACTTTTTCTAATAATCTGGGTACAGCCGTCATTACTTGTGGTTGTACTTCTTGTGCATACTCACTAATTTGATCTATAGGAGCATAATGTATGGCTGCACCACAATATTGGTATAGGTAAATTAACATACGCTCATATACGTGGCATAATGGTAAAAAACTAAGAGCTCTAGATTTACCCAGTTCTATAGGTATTCTCTTAAAGCTTTCTAGAGCATTACTAACAAGGTTGTTGTGCGATAGCATAACACCTTTTGGTCTTCCTGTTGTACCAGAAGTATATATCAATGTAGCTAAGTCTGTTGGCTTAACGTCATCTTTTAATTTTTCTACTTCTGCTTGGTTAGACTCGTCTATACCAAGATCTAATACTTCAGACCAATTTTTACATCCTTCTAAACTGTCAAAAGAATAAATTTCTATAAGTGAAGGTACTTGATCTTTTATTTTTTTTATTTTCTCAAAAACATCTGTACATGAAATAAAGCAATATTTAGCTTCAGAATGATTCAGTACATATGCATAATCTTCTTCAGAAATTGTTGGGTAAACAGGTACGTTTTGTGCACCAAGTTGAAGAATTCCAATGTCCATAACATTCCATTCCATTCTGTTGGTAGAGGATATTACAGCAATTTTATCATTTTTAGAAACACCTAACCTTAACAGTGCTCTACTCATTGTATTTGCTTTGTCTACATACTCTTGGGTAGACATATATTCCCACTTGTCATCATATTTTGTAGCTAATGATTGTTGTAGGTTGTATTTTTTTAATTGATAGTAAGGAAAATCAAATAATCTAGTTACTTCTTGCATAAGAATTGATTGTATCAGAGTTGCAAATTAAGAAAAGGAATGCTTATTTTAAAATTAGATTCGTAAAAAAACACTATAAATTCTATTATTTTCTTAGTCTGAATTAGTAAAATGCTAAAATATAACAAGTTAACATTTTGTTAAAATTGCAATTAAATGAACAATTGTTTTCTTTAACAGCCACTTTACAACAAATTTTGCCAAATCATTTATCTAAAATACAAAAATCATTTATCTAAAATCTTTAATTAAATGTTATAATTTTTAGTTAAGTGCCTATTTTTTAAGGTTTTTAATGCAGATTACCGTTTGTCTACAGTTAACTGCATTTTATCGCACTATAAAAGCCTTTAATCTTATCTTACTAATAAAATAAGAACCAAAGCAGCATTTTTGTTGTAATTAATTAACGCCCCAAATCATTAATTATGACTAAATTTTTACCATTAAGAACCTACTTTTTACTACTTATAGTTGTTTGTTGTGCTTTAAATACAACTGCACAGTCTGAACCTTTTGAGTGCGATTATAATGCATACTTATTTCAAACAAATGATATTTATGCGCTAGATTTAGCATCAGGAAGCTCTTATTTAGTAGCGGCAGATGTTGTGCCAGGAAATATAAATGCAGCAGCATACAACTCTGCAGATGGTTATATTTGGGGATATTTGTCTACACCGCAAATATCTATAGTACAAATAGGTAAAGATTTTACGCCTACAGTACATACCATTGCAGAATTACCAAATAATGGTAATAAGTATGTAGGAGATATTAATTTAGATGGTATTTATTACTTAAGAGCCGGCTCTTCTACTTATTATGCAATAGACTTAAATCCTGAATCTAACAATTATTTAGAGTACATAGGGTCTTATACATTAGATAAAAGCATTAGTATTCATGATTGGGCTTTTAATGCTGTAGATGGTAAATTATATGCAGTTAGTAAAGGTACAAATAGATTGTATAGAATTACAGCAGAAACAGGTGTTGTAGAAGATTTAGGTGAAGTGCCTGTATTAGCAGGTTTTAATTATACATATGGTGCTGTTTATTTTGATGTAGATGGTAACCTATATATTTCTGCAAACCAAACAGGTTCTGTTTATAAAATTAACGCAGTTCATACAATTGTAGCCAATGTAATGGTGTCTAATATTTTTGCTTTTGGTCCAGCAAGTTCTTCTAATGATGGGGCGCGTTGCCCTACAGCTCCTGTGCCACAAGAAGATTGTATTAATGGAATTGATGATGATGGAGACGGACTTGTAGATTGTGATGACCCTTCTTGTTCTGGTATTAGCTTATGTCCGGTAATTACAACTACATCTGGTGGTAATGATGGAGGTTTAGAGAGTAATGATAGACTAGCAAACCTTATTACCAACAGAAATTACAATAGAGCTAAAAACAATTATATTTTTGATAAAACAATAGCAAAACAAATTACCAAAGACAAAGGTTATAAATTAAGCGGAAAATATACTAGTGATAATATACCATTGTCTGCTCTTGTACCATTAAATGTTTTAGGAGAAACTAGTACAATAGAATCTTCTCCGGCAGATTTATTAGAGCTAACTAATGCTAGTGATATTTTTTCTGTAGATTATTTAAAAGGAGACCAAACTATTGGAGCTTTAATGGTTATTAAAACAGACAATACTGTTTATGAGCATAGTAAGTTTATTTGTGATCGTTTTTTAGGAGCAGAGTTACTTTCTGTATCAAACTTAAATATTAGAGATAATAACTTTATAAAATCTATAATTAAGCAGGCAGATGGCAGCAAGGAATTTGCTTTGTCTTTCTCTGCAAAAGTTAACTTAAATAATAGTTTTACAATAGAGTCTCATTGGAATATTGATGCCTATGAAAAAGAAAGTATGTTTTACAATTTTCAAATATGGTCTAATTCTGTAGATGATTTGGTTGTTATGGCAGAAGAAATTTTATCTTTATTAGAAGCTAATGCCGCAATAGAAGGGTATAAAGGATCTGCGCCACCACCAGTTTTTGTTAGATCTGCAAAATATACCAAAGGTACTGTAGAGATGACGGTTGTAAACACAAACGTATCTAAACAAATGACTTTAGAAGGTGGTTTAAAACGTACAGAAACTAGTGAAACAGACTTTGTAACACTACAAGCTTCATTAGATAGGTATATAGATACTGTTACTGTAGAAACTGGTTCTTTATTTGATTTAGGTTTTAGATTAAAAAATGAAAAAGGAGATACACCAGATGATTTATTTGTAGCAGATGCTCCTTGGGGTGTAGATAGTTCTACTGCTTCTACAGAGGTTACAAAATATGAAATAGCACAGAATAGCGCACCTTATTTAGGAGACGGATTTAGAATAGAGCGTAATGTGCATTTAAAAGGAACAACACAAGAATATATAGGTACATACAGAGCATTTAATCCTAGGTTTTTGGCCGTAGACTTGTCAGAATATAAACAGCTATCGTTTACAGCTTCTGGTACAGGAACATTAGAGGTAAAACTATTAAAAGGTTCTGGAGAGCCATATATAACAACAGTAGAGTTAACAAGTGAAGCTCAGCGCTATGTGTTAGAAGATGCCGATTTTAAAAATGAATTTGGAGGCAATACAGATTTTAATTCACTTAAAGTGCTGTTGTTTAACTTAAAGTCTGCTGACGGTAGCTTGCAAGAAAAAGAATTGCAATTGTCTGATATTGACTTTAACAATACAGAAGAAAGAAACGCTTACTTAGAAAAAAACAGAACTAAATCTATTTTACTGCCTAACCCTGTAGAGGAAGCTACTACTTTATATTTTTATGAAGAAATGGCAAGCACTTATACATTAGAATTTTATACTATTACCGGAACTTTAATGCCTGCTTATACTATTGTAGGTGATGCAAAACAAGGACAAAATAGTATAGATGTTAATGTGTCAAGTTTGGCATCTGGTGTATACTTATATAAGTTAATTAGTTCTAATAATGCTATTTGGAGCGGAAAATTGATAAAAAAATAACACTACCATTTACACAAACCATTGCAAAAAAAAAGCAGGATTTTTACAATCCTGCTTTTTTGTTTTTTAGGCTTGTATTCTGCTTTTTATAAACTTAAACTGTCCGTTATGGTTAGACTCGTGTTCACAAACGTGAAACCATTTGCAGTAGTTGTTTGTTGGGCCCCAAGGAAAATTTTCATCAACTTTTAACAACCACTTATCATCTCTGTTAGCAAACTCTTTTAATGTATTTTGTCTTACTTCATCTAATGCGTCTAAATAATAACTCAGCTCGTTTCCTTTAATTTTTTTTCGTGCATTATCTCCTAAACCAGAAGCAATACTCCATCTTTTTTTATCTTCTTTAGGCCAGTCTCCCCAGGTTTTATCATTAAAGGTATGTATTTGATAAAAACGTTCTGTTGCTGCTAAGTGCATAAGCATTGCGCCAATAGAATTTGCATTTTCATCTACTAAGTAGTCTAAATCTGAAACACTCATATTGCGTACAGGTGCTAATATTACCATACGCATCCAAGTCATCATAGAAACTAAAGTCCCAATTTGTGGACTATATCCTTCTTTAGGACCAATTATATTAATATCTGACTCTTGCGTTACCATAGTTGTTGGTTTACCCAAAGGAAATGCTAATAAACTACTTGTGCCCATTGTTAATAAAGAAGCATTTTTAATAAAAGCTCTTCTGCTACTGTTTTGCTCTTCGTTTTTCATATTTATAGATTGATGATTATTTAGGTAAGTTACAAAATTCATTTCAACATAAATATCATCCTTCTTTATCCGTATTAAATGGTTATATACTTGTTATATTATTTATTTTTGCAACTTGAAAATTAATAGTATGATTAAGAAGCGTGTAAAACAGCTTACTTTTAGTTTAATTATCCTTTGTCATTTAGGTTTCTTGGCTGCAATTCTTTTTGAAAAGCAAAACAATTATTTAGTTTTTGGCTTTTTAATTTTAGCATTGGTTTTGTTGCTAGTAACTTATAAAAAGACACCAGTAAGTGCAAAAAGTCACACTTTTGAGCATTTTTTAACTGTTGCCTTTGTTTTTTTTGGAGCAATAATAACTTATGTATTGCACACAACCTTTAATTTCTCTACCGTTTTGGCAGCTTCAACAGTAGGTTTGCTTGTTAGTTTTGTTCCTAATTTAATTAAAAATAATACGGTAGTAAATACCATACCAACCGCTGTTTATTGCGGAGCGTTTGTGGGTATGACAAATGTTAGTGTAGCGCCAGATTATGTTTTTATAGCATTAGCAAGTGTATTTACAGGTTTGCTTTTAGTAGGCTCTAAAGATAGTTTTCACGGAGTAGGAGGTAAGCTTGGTACATTGGCTTTTGGTGGTGTAGTATTGGCTTTTTTTATAACTTTTTTATTGTCAAAATGAAAATAGCACACTTTATACTAATATTTGTAGGTAGTTTATCTGCTATACTAACTTATTTACTTCAATTTAAATACAAGCAAAGTGCTGTTAGAGCATCTGCATTGGTAGGTGTTTTTTCTGCTTTATTTGTTTTGTTGTTTCCAAATGTATTAACAAGTTATTTATCACAGAATATCCCACTGGTATGTTTTGGAGCTTCTTTTATAGGTATGGTATCCTCTAAGCTTGTAAAAAGCTATTGGATAATAGGTGTATCTGGAGCAATATTTACAATACTTTATTTAAATACGAGTAGTTTTTTTGCAGGTTTTGGAGGTGGTTTAGGCTCTGCTGCCTGTATTGCTCTTTTAGTTACTTTGGCAATACCAATTGTAGTAAATAAAGGGAATATTACCAATGGTTTTTTACAATTGAAAAGGCTTATAAATAAACAAAAAATTAAAAAGTAAGGTACTTATTTTAGCGTAATGCTTTTGAGTTCTAATTTAAAATCTTCTGCTGTATTATTGCCAATTAAAAAGGCAATCTCATTAATGTTATCACCATTAAAATTAGGAATATCAATCTTATTTCCTCTAAACATTGCATACATATTACTTAGTTTAATTTCTATGGTTTGCCAATCTCCATTTGTTGTAAAAGGAGCAATAAACCAATGTTTAGTTGCTGTGTTTTCTTTTATCCTAATTTGATATGCTTTACAATCACCCTTTAGTGTAATACAAATAGTAGTAAAATCTTTACAATATGCAGTAGTGTGATGTTTAACCATTGCAAAACCACCATTATTTTTTAGCGATACGTAACCACTAAAAAGACCGATGTTATCTGTTGTAATTTCAAAATTACTTTTAGATACACCACCCATGACAGCATCTGTAATGGTATGCCATTCCTTTGAGTCTGTTGAAGAAGTGAAGTCGGTAATAGTTTTCATATGGATTAATGAGTTTTGCAGTGTGAAGATAAGTTGTTTTATCTAGCATAAAAAATCCCGTTTCAACTAAGAAACGGGATTTTACTTTATGATTTAAAAAGAAATATTATCCTTTTTGTTTTAAGATCCACTCTCTGGCATTTGTAAATGCTTCTAACCAGGGCGTAACATCATCCTTACGGTCTGTTGGGTAATTTGCCCAGTTCCATTGGAACGTAGAACGCTCTATGTGTGGCATTGTTACTAGGTGTCTTCCTGTTTTGTCACACAACATAGCAGTATTAAAATCACTACCGTTTGGATTTGCAGGGTAACCTTCATAACCATAGGTAGAAACAATATTGTAGTCTTCTTTATTTTGTGGTAAGCTAAATTTACCTTCGCCATGACTAATCCAAACGCCCAATGTAGTACCCGCTAAAGTAGAAAGCATTACAGAATTGTTTTCTTCAATTTTAACAGAGGTAAAGTTGCTCTCGTGTTTATGAGAATCGTTATATGTCATTTTTCCGTGTTGCTCGTGCTCAGGGTTAATAAGTTCTAACTCCATAAATAACTGGCAACCGTTACAAATACCAACAGATAAAGTGTCTTCTCTTTTAAAGAAGTCGTTTATTACTTTATTGGCTTTTTCATTGTATTTGATTGCGCCAGCCCAACCTTTTGCACTACCAAGTACATCTGAGTTAGAGAAACCACCAACGGCTCCTAAAAACTGAATATCTTCTAAGGTTTCACGTCCCGATATTAAATCGGTCATATGCACATCTTTTACATCAAAACCGGCTAAATACATTGCATTTGCCATTTCACGCTCAGAGTTGCTTCCTTTTTCGCGTAAAATAGCTGCTTTTGGTCTTTCTCCGTTTATTACAGGTAATTTACCTGTAAAATTAGCAGGGAAAGTATATTGTAAAGGCTGGTTTTTATAATTATCAAACCTGTCTTTTGCTAAATTATTAGCCGTTTGTTTATTGTCTAATAAGTATGACGTTTTGCTCCACGTATCTCTTAACGATGTTACGTTTAAGCCCATTTCCATACCATTATTTTTTATGGTTAACGTAGCTTCTTCAACCACAGTACCAATTTTAATAGCAGTTACACCAGCATTAGCAAATAACGTTTCTACACTTGCATCTGCCTGAAAAACAACACCAGCATTTTCAGCAAATAATAATTTAATAGTGTCTTGTTCACCTAAAGCAGATAAGTCTAAATTGGCACCCAAATTAACATCAGCAAAACACATTTCTAGTAGAGTTGTAATTAAACCGCCAGAGGCAACATCATGTCCTGCGTTAATTTTATCAGCTTTAATAGCGTCTTGTAGTGTGTTAAATACTGTTTTTACATAAGCAGCATCGGTAATATTTGGAGTGCTATTTCCTATTTTATTTTGTGTTTGCGCAAAAGAAGAACCACCTAATTTAAAGCTGTCTTTAGATAAATTTATATAGTAAATAGCATTACTATTTTTCTGTAAAACAGGTTCTACTACTTGGTTTATATTATTACAATTTGCAGCAGCAGAAATAATTACTGTACCAGGAGATATAACTTCTTCATCTTTATATTTTTGTTTCATAGAAAGTGAATCTTTACCTGTTGGTACGTTAATACCTAGGGCAATACTAAAATTAGATACAGCTTCTACAGCTTCATACAAACGGGCATCTTCACCTTCGTTTTTACAAGGCCACATCCAGTTGGCAGATAAAGAAACGGATTTTAAACCATCTTTTAAAGGAGCCCAAACAATATTAGTTAATGCTTCTGTAATACTATTTTTACTACCTGCAGCAGGGTTTATTAAACCAGAAATAGGAGAGTGCCCTATAGAGGTTGCTATACCTTCTTTACCTTTAAAATCTAATGCCATTACACCACAGTTGTTTAGTGGCAATTGTAGTGGGCCTGCACATTGTTGTTTAGCAACACGGCCACCAACACAACGGTCTACTTTATTTGTTAACCAATCTTTAGAACCAACAGCCTCTAACTGTAAAACTTGTTCTAAATAATCATGAAAAAACTCTAATGAGTAATTAGGATCTTGGTAGTTGCGAGTTACAGTGGTATCTGTCATTATAGTTTTAGGAGAACTACCAAACATATCTTCCAAAGCCAAGTCCATAGGTTTTTCTCCTGTGGTTTTAGACTCAAAAGTAAATCTATGGTTGTTTGTAACCTCACCAACCTCGTACATAGGAGAACGTTCACGTTCTGCAATACGTTCTAGCAAACCCATATCATCTTTACCAATAACAAGTCCCATACGTTCTTGTGACTCATTACCTATAATTTCTTTAGCAGAAAGTGTTGGATCGCCAACAGGTAATTTATCTAAATCTATATGTCCGCCTGTATCTTCAACAAGTTCAGACAAGCAGTTTAAGTGTCCGCCTGCACCATGGTCATGTATAGAAACTATTGGGTTTTCATTACTTTCTACCAAACCACGTATGGCATTTGCTGCTCTTTTTTGCATTTCTGGGTTAGAACGTTGCACTGCATTTAGTTCAATGCCAGAAGCAAATTCTCCTGTGTCTGCACTAGATACAGCAGCGCCACCCATACCAATACGGTAATTGTCTCCACCAAGAATTACTATTTTGTTGCCATCTTTAGGTTCATCTTTTAAAGCTTGGGTATGTTTACCATAACCAATACCACCAGCTTGCATAATAACTTTATCAAACCCAAGTTTACGAGCATCTTCTTGATGCTCAAAAGTTAAAACAGAACCAGTAATTAATGGTTGCCCAAATTTGTTTCCAAAATCTGATGCTCCGTTAGATGCTTTTATTAAAATATCCATTGGTGTTTGGTACAACCAAGGACGTTCTTCCATTGCTTTTTCCCAAGGCCTGTTTTCTTCTAGCCTAGAGTAAGATGTCATATAAACCGCAGTCCCAGCTAAAGGTAAAGAACCTTTTCCGCCAGCTAACCTGTCTCTAATTTCACCTCCAGAACCAGTAGCAGCACCATTAAAAGGCTCTACGGTAGTAGGGAAATTGTGAGTTTCTGCTTTTAATGATATAACAGAATTAAATTCTTCTTCAGTATAAAAATCTGGTTTATCTGCTGTTTTAGGAGCAAATTGTGTTACCGTTGGGCCTTTAATAAAAGCAACATTATCTTTATAAGCAGATACAATTGTACCTGGGTTTTCTTGAGATGTTTTCTTTATTAACTTAAATAGAGAAGAAGGTTTTTCTTGTCCGTCTATTACAAATGTGCCGTTAAAAATTTTATGTCTACAGTGTTCAGAGTTTACTTGACTAAAACCAAAAACTTCAGAATCTGTTAATTTTCTTCCAATTTTAGTAGCTACGCTTTCTAAATATTCAATTTCTTCGTTGCTTAATGCTAAGCCTTCTTGTTGGTTATAAGCTGCAATATCATCAATAGGTAAAACTTCTTCTGGGGTAATAGCTATTGTAAAAATATCTTGAGTTAAAGCAGTATATTTTTGAGATATCATTGGATCAAAATCTTTTGCCTCTGCTGTAGAAGCAAAAAATTCTTCAATTCTTATAATGCCCTTTATACCCATATTCTGGGTAATTTCAGTAGCGTTGGTACTCCAAGGAGTAATCATTGCTGCTCTTGGGCCAACAAAAAAGGCGTCAAGAGACGCCGCATTTATTTTAGGATTGTTGCCAAAAAGCCATATTAATTTAGAAATATCTTCTTGTGTAAGATTATTTTTGGTTTCTACAGCAAAAACTTTGCTGGTTTGGTCTCCGAAAAAGTGAATCATTGTAGCTCTTGTGTTGTTTTGTTTAACAAGCCACAAATTTACACTTTTTAAGTGTAAATTTTCACAAGAATAGTTAACAGTTTTTAGTGGTGATTGTTAATTTCTTCTATCTCTAGTTTACGTTTTATTCTTTAATAAAGAAATGACTAGTTTGTGTTTAAAAGAATCTAAAATGAAAAAGAGTCTTGTCGGCAAAAACAAGACTCCTTTTACGAGAACACTATATGAAAATGAAAAATTTATTCTGACTAATTATACTGCTAATGTATTACCAAAATCTAGTTTTATAAATTATATGTTGTAAACTATTGTATAGTTGTTGTTTGTTAAGCAATTTATGTTGTGATGTTTTTTTATTGGTATTTGGATCTTGGTAAAACGCTGTTTTTTAATTGTTTATAAGTAAAAAAGAGTCTTGTTGGCAAAAACAAGACTCTTTTTACGAGAACACTATATGAAAATGAAAAATTTATTCTGACTAATTATACTGCTAATGTATTACCAATATCTAGTTTTATAAATTATATGTTGTAAACCATTGTATAGTTGTTGTTTGTTAAGCAACTTATGTGGTAGATAATTTTTTTGAAAAATAAAGTAGGGTTTTTTTAGTGTTGATTGTTTTAAGAGTGTATTGCAGCATTATTAATGGTTGTAATAACATTTTAAAAACCAAATTTTATGAAAAAAGTACATTTTTTATTTACAGCAATTTTAATGACAGTAACATTTACTGTGGTAGGGCAAGAGAAAGAAGTTACAGAAAAAGAAAAACTATCTTACTATGAACAAAGAGCTAAAGAAGATGCCGCTTATGAACAGTCTACAGAAATAGCTGTAGAAGATGAGGAAGAATTTTGGGAAGACCAAAAGGCATATGAGAAAAACTTAAAGAAAAGAGATAGAAAGGCTTATAGAGCGTATATGAAGGGTAAGAGAGATGCGTATGCAGAACACGCTGCACATTGTGATTCTCACTGTCATCATAGTGACCATTACCACAGTCATGCTACGTTTTACTATAGCTATAATAATTACAGAAGAGCTCCAAGACGCTCAACTGTAGTAAGGACTAATGTTGGCGTTAGAGTACCTAGCGTTAGGATTGGATTATAATTGATAATTTGTATTTGGGAACGAAAAAGTCGGCTGGTTAGAGCCGACTTTTTTTATGTTGTATTGTTAGGCGTATTATTTTTTTTCTAATAAAGCCATATAAAAACCATCATAACCAGAGTCAGATGCATAAACTTTGTTTTCTTTAACAAGGGTAAAATCTTTACCAGCTTCTGAGGCTAAAAATGCTATAACTTGGTCGTTGTTTTCTTGTGGTAAAATAGAACAAGTGGCATATACCAGTTTTCCTCCAGATTTTACTATTCTACTATAGCTTTGTAAAATTTCTTGTTGTGTTTTTGTAATCTTATCTAAAAACTCTGGTTGTAATTTCCATTTAGCATCCGGATTACGTTTTAGTACACCAAGACCAGTACAAGGAGCATCAATTAAAACTCGGTCTGCACTGTTGTACAGTTTTTTTATTACTTTGGTAGAGTCTATTTCTCTAGTTTCAATATTGTGTGCACCATCTCTTTTTGCACGTCTTTTTAATTCTTTTAATTTATTGCCATAAATATCTAAAGCAATTAATTGCCCTTTGTTTTCCATTAAAGCAGCAATGTGCAATGCTTTTCCTCCTGCACCAGCACAAGTATCTACTACACGCTGCCCAGGTTTAACATCTAAAAAGTGACCAACTAATTGTGAAGACGCATCTTGCATCTCAAACATTCCTTTTTTAAACGCTTCTGTTCTAAAAACATTAGCTCTTTCTGTAAGTGTTAAAGCATCTGGATATCCTTTTATAGGATTGGCAACTATATTTTCTTCTAATAAAGCTTTTTGTAAGTTGGCCTTTGTTGTTTTTAAAGTATTTACTCTTAAAACTACTTCGGCTTGTTTATTTAAAGCGTTAATTTCTTTTGTCCATTTTTTATCACCTAGAGCTTTTTCTCCAACTTCATCAATCCAATCTGGTATAGATTCTTTAAATTTTCTAATTTTAGACAATTCATCAAATCTTCCTTTAATTCTTCTTGTAGGTGTTGGTTCAATTTGTTTCCAGTCTGGCAATTCTATGCCTTTTAAAACAGCCCAAACAGCCCAAATTCTAAACAGGTTAGGTCTGCTATATGGAGCTTTTACTTCGGCAATTTCTGTATATAATCTTTTCCAGCGTACAATTTCATACGTAGTTTCTGCAATAAAACCACGATCTCTAGATCCCCAACGTTTATCAAATTTTAAAACTTTTTCTACAACCTTATCTGCATATTCATCTTCATTAAAAATAAGGTTAAGTGCGTCTATTACCGCAAATACTAAGTTTCTGTGTAACTTCATTTTTACTTTTTATTGTTTTTATTTTCTAGGAGTTTTTATGTAAAACTTTAAACTAGAATTTATATAAGTTTTAAATTTATGTTGTGTAATTTTTAAAAAGATAAAACACTAACAATTAGTTTAAAAAAAATATGGCTGCAAAGGTATTGTTTTAGAAAGGAATACACTTATTTTTGATGAAATATATATGTGTAAATAGCTATTTTAGGCTGTATCTACGTATTTAAATAGTAAATACTTATAATGTAAAGTATTTGTAGAATACACAAAATTAGAAGAAAATGAAGAAATTAGTAGTAGCAATTTGTGCTTTAGCCCTTTTTGCTTGTGAACAAAAAAATGAGGTTAAACCTTTTACCTCTGTTGTAGTAAAAGACGTTTATACTAAAAATGTAAGTATTAGAGCTATTGAGGTTTTAGATGGTAGTGTAGGTTTTGCGGGTAACAATGGTGTTTTTGGCTCTGTAGATTTAAAAACAAATAAGGTAATAACCAATGTGCAAAAATACGATACTATTTTACCTGAGTTTAGAGCTGTTGGTACAACTGGAGCAGATTTTTTTATGTTATCAGTAACTAACCCAGCTTTATTATATAAAACAGGTGAAAACGGAAAAATGGAATTGGTTTATACCGAAAAAGGTGATGGCGTTTTTTATGATGCAATTAACTTTTGGAACTCTAAAGAAGGTATTGCGGTTGGCGATAGTGTAGATGGTTGCTTATCTGTTATTGTTACTAGAGATGGTGGTAATAGTTGGAATAAGATTGCGTGTAATAATTTACCTGAAGGTATTGCTGGTGAAGGTGCTTTTGCAGCAAGTAATACCAACATTAAAATTGTAGGAGATAAAACTTGGATAGCTACCACTAAAGGTCGTGTTTTTTACTCTGCAGATAAAGGAACTACTTGGGATGTATTTAGTGTACCAATGACAGGTTTGGGAGAAACACACGGAATTTTTTCTTTAGATTTTTATAACGAAAATTTAGGTTTTGCTATTGGAGGAGATTTTACAAAGCCAGAACAAAACATTAAAAATAAAGCAGTAACCACAGATGGTGGTGTAACCTGGAGTTTAGTTGCAGATGGCAAAGAACCAGATTATAAAAGTTGTGTGCAATTTGTACCAGAGCGCAATGGTAATGAACTAGTAGCTGTAGGTTTTACAGGTATTGCATATTCTAGTGATAAAGGACAGACGTGGAAAGAGTTGTCTAAAGAAGGTTTTTACACCATTAGGTTTGTAAATGATACCCTTGCTTATGCAGCAGGTAAAGACCGCATATCTAAATTAATTTTTAAATAAAAAAAAGGAAAGCTTATTGCTTTCCTTTTTTATGTTTGTCCCTGTATTCACGTATTAGTCTGCGTTTAAAGTCTTCTTCTAAACGAGCAAGTTTGTATGTTTTTCTGTAGTTTAATACTTTGCTTATTTTAGCATAATATGTTTTGGTAATGTCTACTTTTTCTTTTTCAAACTCTATGTAAGTTTCTAGTAAATGTTTAGAGTCTTCTTCAGATAAATTGTTGTAGTCATATTTTCTTTTTAAGTCTCGCCTGTCATCATATAGTTTATGAAGTTCTTTTTCAAACTCATCATAAATAGGCCAAAAACTTTTAGCTTCATTGCTAGATAGTTCTAATTGCTCTGTAAAAAAAGCAACCTTTAAAGATTTAATTTTTTCCCAGTCGTTTCTTTGTCCATAGAAAAACGTAGTTCCTATAAAGAAAACTAGAATAGTTATTAATGTTTGGATTTTATTTTTCATCTTCATCTAAATAAATACCTTGTATGTCTATACCATTGTTAGACTCTAAATAGTTCATAATTTCATCTTCGTTAATTTCACTTTCTGTAACGTCAGACACATTAATATCATCTATTGATATTATTTGTGCTAGGTCGTACGTAGGGAAATCAATATCATTTTCATCAAAATAGCTTTCAATATCTGAGGCAGCTATGTCTTGAAAAGATATAGGGGTAGAACTGTTGTTAAAAACTACTGCAGCAATTAAAATAGCTACTACCGCAGCAATGCTAGATGTTGCGTATAATCTCTTTTTAAAAGAACTTAGTTTTATAACCTTAGGTTCTGTTTTTTGGTTTAGTTTGGTTTGTATATTTTGGTGTATACTGTCAAAATAATTATCTGGTACTGTAAAGCCTTCTTTTTTAGGAATAGCGATTTGTTCCTGAGCAATAGTATTGTTCAGTTTTTCAGAGAAATTATCTAAATAAGACTCTGGCATTTTAAATCCGCTATTTTTTGGTAGGCTTTTCATACTTATTCTTTGACTGTCAATATTCTAAATGGTTTAATTACTTTTTAAATAATTTTCAATTTTTTTTGCTGCTTGATGGTAAGATGCCTTTAAACCACCAACAGAAGTACCTAGTATCTCTGATATTTCTTCGTATTTTAATTCGTCAAAATATTTCATATTAAATACTAATTTTTGCTTTTCTGGTAATGTGCTAATTGCTTTTTGTAGTTTTAATTGTATTTCGTCACCTTCAAAATAAATATCAGATTGCAAGTTCTCTAATAGTAAATCTTGTAATTCGTGGCTTGTAACACCAAGCATTTTAGATTTTGTTTTTAAAAAAGATAAGGATTCATTAGTAGCAATACGGTATATCCAAGAAAACAGTTTGCTTTCGCCTTTGAACTTATCAATATTTCTATACACTTTTATAAATGTATTTTGTAGCACATCATCTGCATCATCATGGTTAAGTACAATTTTACGTATGTGCCAATATAACCTTTCTTTATAGGTATCAACAAGAACCTCAAAAGCTTTTGCTTGAGAGTTTTTTTCTTTTAGTTGATGTACTAAAGTTTCTTCGGTCATCAATAGTGTACTATTTGTGTATTTGACTTAATTTATACAATAAGGTTTAATACTAAACGTCAAATGATTGCATATCTACTAATTTTTTATAGACGTTGTTGTTGTTTATTAGCTGTGTATGTGTGCCTTGCTCTACAATTTCTCCTTTTTGTAACACTACAATTGTGTCTGCACTTTGTATGGTAGACAACCTGTGAGCAATTACAATAGAGGTTCTGTTTTGCATCATTTTTTCTAATGCGTCTTGTACCAAACGCTCGCTCTCTGTGTCTAAAGCAGAGGTAGCCTCATCTAAAATCATTATTGGAGGGTTTTTAAGTACTGCACGTGCAATAGATAAACGTTGTTTTTGTCCGCCACTTAGTTTATTTCCGCTATCACCAATGTTAGTGTCATAACCATTTGGCTGTTCCATTATAAAGTCGTGTGCGTTTGCAATTTTTGCAGCTTCAATAATTTCTTCTTCAGTTGCATTTGTTTTACCTAATGCAATATTATTTTTAATGGTGTCATTAAACAAAATAGAATCTTGTGTAACTAAGCCCATTAAATCTCTAAGTGACTTTTTAGTAAGGTCTTTTATGTTGTCATCATCTATAGCAATTTCGCCTTCGTTAACATCATAAAAACGTGTAACTAGGTTTGCAATGGTACTTTTACCACTACCAGACTGACCAACAAGTGCTATGGTTTTTCCTTTGTTAACTGTTAAGTTAAAGTTTTTAAGCACGTAATCATCCTCGTACTTAAAAGATATATTTTTTAGGGTTATGTTTTTATTAAACGCTTCCTTAGCAATTGCGTTTTCTTTTTCAGCAATAGGATTTTTAGTCTCTAAAATCTCTAATACACGCTCTGCCGCAGCATTACCTTTTTTAACACCGTATGATGCTTTACTTATAGCTTTTGCAGGAGTAAGTATTTGGTACGCAAGTCCCATATAGGTAATAAAAAGTTCTGGTTCTATACTTTTTTCAACCAAAACCATTTGTCCGCCATACCAAAGTAAAATGCCAATTACACCAATGCCTAAAAACTCACTAGCGGGTGAAGCTAA
Source organism: Cellulophaga sp. RHA_52 (assembly GCF_007827205.1). Classification (NCBI taxonomy): domain Bacteria; kingdom Pseudomonadati; phylum Bacteroidota; class Flavobacteriia; order Flavobacteriales; family Flavobacteriaceae; genus Cellulophaga; species Cellulophaga sp. RHA_52. The sequence continues at coordinate 3,192,799 of NZ_VIRZ01000001.1, read as the reverse complement.
GTTTTGTCTGTTTAATAGGCTATTAGAGAATTTAAAAAATCTGTTGGTTGATTTTTGAAACGTACCTGCAAAAGTTTGTTCTGCATTAAATGCTTTTATTACGCGTAAGCCCCCTAAGGTTTCTTCTAAAATTGATAAAAATGTACCTTGTTCTTTCTGTACTTTATCAGATTTCTTTTTTAACGATTTACCAATTAATGAAATAATAAAACCAGAAATAGGAAGAAAAATAAATACAAAAATTGTTAGTTGAGCACTAAAAGCAACCATCATTGCAATGGTAAAAATAATGGTAAGTGGCTCTCTAACTGCTAATTCTAAAACAGATAAAAAAGAGTGTTGAATTTCTAAAACATCAGAAGTTATACGTGCAATAGTATCTCCTTTTCTTTTTTCAGAATAATAAGATATTGGTAGTTCTACAGTTTTGTTATATAAAGCATTTCTTAAATCTTTTAAAACACCGTTTCTTAAAAAAGCGATAAAATACATAGCTAAATAGCCAAATAAGTTTTTTAAGAAAAACATACCTATAACCAAACCAACCATTAACATTAAAGCGTCTCCTTGGTTACCGCTGCCAACATTTTGCGTAATGTAATAGTTTAAATAATTTATTGTGTAATCTTTAATTTCTGTGATACTTGTCCACTCTGGAGCAACAGTAATAGATTCTGTTTGCCCAAATAATACAGATAGCATAGGAAATAAAGATACCATTGCTAGCGTGCTAAATAAAGCGTAAAAGATATTAGAAATTATGTTTAGTATTGCGTACGTTTTATAAGGCTTTGCATATACTAGTATTTTTTGAAAATATTTCATTAATTTAAATTCAGTTCTTTTAGAATTCTGTTTATTTTTTCTTCTAACTGTTTGTTTGCAACAGAAAAGTCTTCCGCTTTTTCTAAATTGGTATTTACACTAAAATAGAATTTTATTTTAGGCTCTGTACCACTTGGTCTTGCAGCCATTTTTGTTCCATCTTCTGCAATGTATATTAGTACATTAGATTTAGGAATGTTAATTTCTTTTTCTTCTCCTGTAATTATATTTTTTGCTGTAGATGTGTTGTAGTCTTCTATCCATTCTACTTTAGAACCATCTATAGTAGTAACAGGATTGTCTTTAAAATCTACCATCATTTGTTTAATCTCTTCAGCACCAGAAGCGCCTTTTTTGGTTAAAGAGACTAACTTTTCTTTGTAGAAACCACAGTCAACATAAGTAGCTATTAAATCTTGATAAAAAGAGCTACCGTTTGCTTTTGCGTTTGCACCAATTTCACAAGCCAATAGGGTAGAGGTAACCGCATCTTTATCTCTAACAAAGTCACCAACCATAAAACCAAAACTTTCTTCGCCACCACCAACAAAATATTGGTTTGGTGCGTCTTTTATCATTTTAGCTATCCATTTAAAGCCTGTTAAAGCAGTTTTGCATTCTACTTTATATAAACCTGCCAACTTGTTCATCATTGGTGTAGAAACAATAGTAGAACCAATAAACTCATCTCCAGTAAACCCTTTTTGTTTGCGTTGTTCTAAAAGAAATTTAGTCATTAAAACCATAGTTTGGTTTCCGTTTAGCAGTTCTAGTTTGCCTTCTAAATTACGAACAGCAATACCTAGTCTGTCACAATCTGGATCTGTACCAATAACCATATCAGCACCAATTTCCTCAGCTTTTTTTATGGCCATAGACAATGCTTCTGGTTCTTCTGGGTTAGGAGAAACAACCGTAGGAAAATCACCATCTGGTTTAGCTTGCTCTTCAATAACTGTAACATTAGTATAACCAGCACGCTTTAAAACTTCTGGCACAGCAGTTATAGACGTACCGTGTAAAGAAGTGAAAACAATTTTAAAGTTGTCCTTATCTTTTGCATTAAAACTACCATTTTTTACAGATGCACTTAAAAAAGCTTCATCTACTTCTGTGTCAATTAACTCAATTTTAGTTTCATTAGCATTAAAGTTAATTTCACTAAAATCTAACTTATTTATTTCTGCAATAATTTCTTTATCTTGTGGAGGTACAATTTGTCCGCCATCTGTCCAGTATACTTTGTAACCGTTATATTCTGGCGGATTATGAGAAGCTGTTAGCACAATACCAACGTGGCAGTTTAAATGCTTAACAGCAAAAGATAAAGCAGGAGTGGTTCTTAATTCAGAAAATAAATAGACTTTTATATCATTTGCAGAAAATACCTCTGCAACGGTTTTGGCAAGTGTATCACTATTGTGTCTACAATCGTAAGCTATAACAACTTTTAAATCTTCATTAGGGTATACTTTTTTTAAATAGTTGCTTATACCTTGTGTGTTTTTCCCTAATGTGTATTTGTTAATACGGTTAGTACCAACTCCCATTACGCCTCGCATACCGCCAGTACCAAACTCTAGGTTTTTATAAAAACTATCGTTTAATTCTTCTGTGTTGTTATTTATTAAATGCTCTACTTTTGTTTTAGTATCTGAATCAAAAGTAGCCGTTAGCCAAGTTTTTGCTGTGTCTAAAATAGAACTCATTTTTAATGGTTTTAAGTGGTAAAATATATTTTAGTTGATATTTAATTTTTCAGAAATAGAATATCTTGTTTCATTTTTTTTAGATCGTACAATTATTTCTCCTATAAAGCCGGCTAAAAATAACTGACTACCCATAACCATAGCGGTTAAGGCAATGTAAAATTGTGGTCGTTCTGTAATTAATCTGCCAAATCTATTAAGAAAAAGTTTATCTATACCTAAATAAAGCGCAAATCCAAACCCAATAATAAACATTAGAGCGCCTAAAGCACCAAACAAGTGCATTGGTCTTTTTCCAAATTTAGATAAAAACCAAATAGTAATTAAATCTAAAAAACCATTTATAAAACGTTCCATACCAAATTTAGTACTTCCGTATTTACGTGCTTGGTGTTGCACAACTTTTTCATCAATTTTAGTAAAACCTGCATTTTTAGCAAGTACAGGAATATAACGATGCATTTCTCCAGAAACTTCTATGTTTTTAACTACCTCTTTTTTATAGGCTTTTAATCCACAATTAAAATCGTGCAGTTTAACACCAGATGTTTTTTGTGCTGCCCAGTTAAATAATTTAGAGGGTAAGTTTTTAGCAATTACAGAGTCGTAACGCTTTTTTTTCCAACCAGAGATAAGATCAAAACCATCTTTAACAATAAGGTTGTAAAGTTCAGGAATTTCTTCTGGATTGTCTTGTAAATCAGCATCCATAGTAATTATAACATCACCTTTTACAGCTTTAAAACCTGCATGTAATGCTTGTGATTTACCAAAGTTTTTTAAAAAACGTATGCCTTTTACATTAGTATTTGCAGCAGAAAGTTCTGAAATAATCTTCCAAGAATTGTCTGTACTTCCATCGTCTATAAAAAGTATTTCATATAAAAAATGATTGGATTGCATTACGGATACAATCCAATCATGTAGTTCTTTTAAAGATTCTTCCTCGTTTAAAAGAGGAATAACAATAGATAAATTCATAAGGTACTCTTGAAAATATATTCAAAAGTACAAATTCCTAAATTGTTTCTTGCTTTTTTATTAAGAATGCAGGAATTAATGAAAGTAGAAACCCTGCAACTATACTATAAAGAAGACCAAATAAGATCTGCATTACAGGGGTTTGAAAAGGTTTAGACATTTCTATATTAGCTTCTATTTGTTCCATAGATAAACCAGATTCTAAAAGCATTCCTTTTTGATATTCAGTTGCTTTAGCCATAAAATCAGGGTCTATTACACCTGCAAGTATTTGGTTAAATATTACGCCTATTATGCCACCTATTAAGCTAATACCTACACCTACTTTTAAAGCTTGACCTACAGATATGAATCCTCCGTTATCTTTTTTAAATTGTACCATACCTATTATGATAAAAGCTAAAGACAATAGAACACTAATTAAAAATACCATTGCGCCTCCTTGGTAATGCATATCTAGTGAAAATAACATTAGTACAAAGGCAATACTAATACCGCCTAGCATTAAACCATATTTTAAAGCATATTTCCCTGTTTTTGGTGTATTCTCTTCCATTTTAATTTTTGTTTTTTGGTTGTTATATTATAAGTATTCATTTTATTAATTTTGTTACAGAAAATAACGAGTTATTTTTTTATTATTTTTTTTACTTTAATATTGTGGTTTTCATAAAAAAGCGTATTTTTGCACCGCTAAATTTATTTAGAAGAATTAAAGTTTTAAAAAATGAGAAAAGGTATACACCCAGAGAATTATAGATTAGTAGCGTTTAAAGATATGTCTAACGATGAAGTATTTTTAACTAAATCTACAGCAAATACAAAAGAAACATTAGAGGTTGATGGTGTTGAATACCCATTAGTAAAATTAGAAATCTCTAGAACATCACACCCATTTTACACAGGTAAAGCTAAGTTAGTGGATACTGCAGGGCGTATTGATAAATTTAAGAACAAATACAAGAAATTTTCAAAGTAATAATTTCTTTACAATAATATTTAAAAGTCACTTTTCAATTAGTTTTGAAACGTGACTTTTTTAGTTTAATACAAAATACTTTAGTCTTATGAATTATATTTTATTTGATGGTGCTGCAAGAACAGCTTTGTTGCCTTTTACTTATACTAGACCTGTTGCAGAAATTAGAATAGGAATACTTACTATTAGAGAAAAATGGGAAAAGTTTTTAGGGAGCACTACAAGTACAATAACAGAAGACTATTTAAGTGATAAGTTTCCAATGGTAGAGTTAGAGGAAAATGTAATGATTAATTCTTCATACTTGCCTAACCCTAATTTGGTTGCTTTAATAGAAAACTTAAAAGAAAACCAAGTCATATATCATAAAGATAATATTGTTGCTTTTTTTGCAAAAGAAGCGCAGGAAGAAGTAGATTTTAATTCTTATGAAGAAATCTTTTTTGAAGAAGACGTACTAACTGTTGAAAAAACTTGGGATATCTTTTCTAAAAATGAAGCTGCTTTACAAGCAGATTTTGATTTGGTAACTGCTGGCAGAAAAAGTGCTGCAATATCTAAAACTAATACACTTATAAACCCCGATAATATTTTTATTGAAGAAGGTGCAAAAGTGGAGTATTGTATGTTAAATGCAACAAAAGGACCTATTTATGTAGGTAAAGATGCTGAAATTTGGGAAGGCGCTATGGTACGTGGTCCGTTGGCATTGTGCAACAATGCTGTAATAAAAATGGGTGCTAAAATATACGGAGCAACAACTATTGGGCCTTACGGTAAAGTTTGTGGTGAGGTTAGTAACTCTGTTATTTTTGGCTACTCTAGTAAAGGTCATGAGGGGTATTTAGGAAACTCTGTTTTGGGAGAATGGTGTAATATTGGTGCAGATTCTAACAACTCTAACTTAAAAAATAATTATGCTAAGGTTAGACTTTGGAATTATGATAGCGAAAGCTTTGAGCAAACTGGCTTGCAGTTTTGTGGTTTAATGATGGGTGACCACAGTAAAAGTGCTATAAATACAATGTTTAATACAGGTACAGTAGTTGGTGTAAATGTAAATATTTATGTGCCTGGTTTCCCTAGAAATTTTGTTCCTAGTTTTAGTTGGGGTGGTGCATCTGGTTTTACAACATACGGTACTAAAAAAGCTTTTGAAACTGCTAAAATTATGATGGCAAGGCGTAATGTTGAGTTTACTGCAGAAGATGAAGCTATCTTGACTCACGTTTTTGAAGAAACAAAAAAATGGAGAAAAGATTAAAAAATAATTAAGAACCATTAATACTTTAAGTTAAATCTAATAAGTTTTTGTATTTTTCCATTTAATTTTTTAATCTATAGTAGCATTAAAATTAAATGAAAAAACTTACCCTAATTCGTCACGGAAAATCCTCTTGGAATTACGATGTTTCGGACAGAGATAGGCCTCTGTTAGAACGTGGTATTAATGATGCTTATTTGGTTGCTAGCGCACTAAAAGAGCCGGTTATAGATGCTGTCTTTTCTAGTCCGGCTAATAGAGCTTTGCATACATGTAATATCTTTTTAAGAGTTTTAAATATACCTTCTAACGAGCTACGCATTTATGACGAGCTTTATGATTTTTCTGGAGAGCACGTTATCAAGTTTATAAAATCATTAGATAATAAATTGCAAAACGTTGTAATTTTTGGTCACAACCACGCTTTAACACACATTGTAAATATGTATGGTGATAAAGTAATAGATAATGTGCCTACGTCTGGATTGGTAGAGTTAAGTTTTAATATTTTAGATTGGAATGCTATTGCCAAAGGTAGTACGCAGAATGTAATATTTCCTAAACAGTTAAAGAATGATTAAGTCAAAAAATCAATACATAAATAGAGAAATTAGTTGGTTAAGCTTTAATGCACGTGTACTGCAAGAAAGCGCAGATACTAAAGTGCCTTTAATAGAAAGATTACGTTTTTTAGGTATATTCTCTAATAATTTAGATGAATTTTTTAAAGTACGTTATGCAACTGTAAAGCGTATTGTAGATGCTGGTAAAACAGGTAAAAGTGTTTTGGGAGGAGAAAAAGCAAAAGATTTATTAGAAGAAATTACCAAAATTGTAATTAAGCAGCAAACTAAAAGTTTAAAAATTCTTGGTGATATTGAAAAAGAATTAGAATCAGAAAACATATTTATCATTAACGAAAAAGAAGTTAGTAAAAGTCAGGCCGCTTTTATTAAGACTTACTTTATGGAAAAAGTTAGTCCGCGTTTAATGACTATTGTTTTAAATGATTTAAGAGAATTTCCTTTATTAAAAGATACTGCGGCTTATTTGGCCGTTAAAATGGTATTAACCAGTTTGGATGGTGCAGAAGAGGTGCCAGAAAATAAATACGCTTTAATAGAAATACCAAAAGATATAGACCGCTTTGTGGTGCTACCTAAAGAAGGTGATAAAAACTACATCATTATTTTAGATGATTTAATTAGATATTCTTTACGTCATATTTTTAATATGTTTACTTATGAGTCTATATCTGCACATATGATTAAAATAACTAGAGATGCAGAGCTAGATATAGATAACGATTTAAGTAAAAGTTTTATTGAAAAAATATCTTCAAGTGTAGAGCATCGTAAAATTAGTGATCCTGTGCGTTTTGTTTACGATAAAAGGATAGCAAAAGATACGTTGTCTTTTTTGATGGAGAAAATGGGGATTGAAGAAACTGATAGTATTATTCCTGGTGGTATTTACCATAATCGTAGGGATTATATGAAGTTTCCTAGTTTAGGACGTAAAGATCTTATGTATGATAAAATAACACCTTTATTAGTTAAGGATTTTAATTTTGAAGGCAGCATATTAGAGCAAATTGCAGAGAAAGATCATTTGCAGTATACTCCTTATCATACTTTCTCTTACATTACTAAATTTTTAAGAGAAGCAGCTTTAGATCCGCAAGTAAGAACTATAAAATTAACAGTTTATAGGCTTGCTAGTAACTCTCAGGTAGTATCTTCATTAATTAACGCTGTTAAAAATGGTAAGCAGGTAACGGTCCAGATAGAGTTGCAAGCCAGGTTTGATGAGCAAGCAAACATACAATATGCAGAACTTTTACAGGCAGAAGGAGTTAAACTTATTTTTGGTGTACCGGGCTTAAAAGTACACAGTAAAATATGTTTAATAGAAAGAGAAGAGAATGAAAAGTTAAAACGCTATGGCTTTATAAGTACCGGCAATTTTAATGAGTCTACGGCTAAAATTTATACAGATTATACACTTTTTACGGCGCATTCATCAATATTAAAAGAATTAAACAAGGTTTTTGATTTTTTTGAAACTACCTATAAAATTAATAAGTACAAACACTTAATAGTTTCTCCTCATTATACAAAAAATGCTTTTAAAGCGTTAATAGATCAAGAGATTGAAAACGCTAAAGCAGGTAAAGAAGCCTACATAAAACTTAAGATGAACAGCCTAACGTCTTATAAAATGGTAGACAAATTGTATGAGGCTAGTAATGCAGGTGTAAAAATACAGCTAATTATTAGAGGTGTTTGTTGTTTAATTCCAGGAGTAAAAGGAATGAGTGAGAATATTGAAGCCATAAGTGTTGTAGATAAGTTTTTAGAGCATACTAGGTTATTTGTATTTGGTAATAATGGTAATCCTAAAGTTTATATTTCGTCTGCAGATTGGATGACACGTAACCTTGACTTTAGAGTAGAGGTTGGTTGCCCTATTTATGATGAAGACATAAAAAAAGAATTACTAGATACGTTTGATATTTCTTGGAATGATAATTTAAAAGCTCGTATTTTTTCAGAAAAGCAAGATAATGCATACCGTAAAAATGATGCGCCTGAGTTACGATCTCAGTTTGAATTATATAATTATTACAAGAATAAATTAAGTAAATAGATTTTTTATTTTGAAGATTTTTAAGCTTGCAGCAATAGATATTGGCTCTAATGCCATAAGGCTGCTTATACATAATATTATAGAAGCTAAAGACAAGAAAACCGAATTTAGGAAAAGTTCTTTGGTTAGGGTTCCTATACGTTTAGGTGAAGATTCATTTACTGTTGGTGAAATATCTGACCGTAATGTTGAGCGTATGATAGATGCTATGAAGGCTTTTAAATTATTAATGAATGTTAATGGAGTAGAAAGTTATATGGCTTGTGCAACTTCTGCAATTAGAGAAGCTAATAATGGGTATGAGGTTATTGAAAAAATACGAGAAGAAGCTGGTGTTAATATAGAGGTTATAGATGGCAAAAAAGAAGCTGCTATTATAGCTTCTACAGATTTAAAAGAACTTATTAATAATGACCAAGCATATTTATATATAGATGTTGGTGGTGGTAGTACGGAGTTTACTGTTTTTTCTGAAGGAAAATTAATAGCATCAAAATCTTTTAAAATAGGTACTGTTAGGTTACTTAATGATATGGTTGGAGCAAAAGTATGGAGCCAACTTGAAGAATGGATAAAATTGTATACTAAGGATTTGTCTAAGGTGTCTATAATAGGTTCTGGTGGTAATATAAATAAGCTACATAAAATGTCTGGCCGAAAAATAGGAGAACCTTTATCTTATATTTGGCTTAATGCTCAGTATCATTTTTTAGAGAGTATGTCTTATGAAGATAGGGTTTCTGAATTGGGTTTAAATCAAGATAGGGCAGATGTAATTATACCAGCCACACGTGTATTTTTATCATCAGCAAAGTGGTCTGGAGCTAAAAAAATACATGTGCCTAAAATAGGCCTTTCAGATGGTATGATTAAAACTTTGTATCAGAAAAACAAAGACTCTATCTAATGTTTATCCGTGTACGTTACCAGTTGCTCCTAAGTTTTTCATTAGGGTAGCTTCATACTCAAGCAAATCTTGCCATTTTTGGTCTACTTCATCACGGTCTCCATATTGTCTAGCAAAATTTAAAAACATAGTGTAATGTCCGGCTTCGCTTACCATTAATTTTCGGTAAAACTCAGCAAGCTCTTTATCTGCTAATTCTTCAGAGAGTAGCCTAAAACGCTCACAGCTACGAGCTTCAATTAATGCAGCATATAAAAGTCTGTGTACTAATTGTGTGGTTCTACTACCTCCTTTAGGAAAAAACTTTAATAAATCTACTACATATTTGTCTTTACGGTCTCTGCCTAATGTTTTACCACGAGCAATAATTCTATCATGAACCATTTTAAAATGCCCCATTTCTTCTCTAGTTAAAGCAACCATCTCTTGTACCAACTCTGTGTACTCTGGAAAACTAACAATTAATGAAATTGCTGTTGCAGCAGCTTTTTGTTCGCAAAAAGCATGGTCCGTTAAAATGTCATCAATGTTTTTTTCTACAATATTCACCCATCTTGGGTCTGTAGGAAGTTTTAAGCCTAGCATAGCATTTGTTTAGTTTGCAAAAATAATAATATTGATTTGTATGTAAATAAAAAAGACATATTTTCTAAGGTAGAAAATATGCCTTTTAAAGGTTTTGGTTGATTAGTTATTTTAAATATAATATTTACTTTAAAAAACACTTGTTATTGTAACAGGTTACAAGAGTTGGTGTATTTGTTAAAATTATACTAAAGCTTAAATGTAACATAAATCATTCAATAATGAAATAAAATATAGAAAAAAGTAACATATTTGTACTATTTGTTAAATCGCTTAACGTGCTTTTTTTTTAGTTAAAACTCTTGTTTTTAGGTATTTAAGTGTGTTTTATTTTTGTTTATATACTTGTAGTAATTAGCTTGTGAGGTAACAGATTAAAAATAACATACTTCCCTTTTCATAAATTTACTAACTTACGGTAAATTAATAGTAACCAATTTATAACTAACTATTTTATGAAATCTATATTTTTTAAAGCTTTTATATTCTTATTTTTAAGTATTTCTTTTTTTTCTTGTGGTTTACAAAGCCCTAAAGTTCTTGTTTTTACAAAGACCGCTGGTTTTAGGCATGGTTCTATAGAAAGTGGCGTTATGGCTTTGGAAAAAATGGCTAAGGAAAAGCATTTTTTAATAGATACTACAGCAAATTCTGCAATGTTTACAGAGGCTAATTTAAAACAATACAAGGCAGTTGTGTTTTTAAATACTACAGGTGATATTTTAAATGATGAAGAGCAAAAAGCCTTTGAAAAATATATTAAATCTGGAGGTGGTTACGTGGGTATACATGCAGCTGCAGACGCAGAGTATAATTGGCCGTGGTATAACAAACTAGTTGGAGGTTATTTTAATGGGCACCCTAAGGTGCAGAAAGCTACACTACAAGTTATAGATAGTACACATTTGGCTACTAAAATGCTAAAAGGTACTTGGGAAAAAGTTGATGAATGGTACAATTACAAAGATTTAAATAGAGATGTAAATGTGTTATTAAACTTAGATGAAAAGAGTTATAACGGAGGTAGAAATGGAGATTACCATCCTATGGCTTGGTATCATGATTATGATGGTGGTAGAGCTTTTTATACAGGACTAGGACATACTAACGTAACATTTAAAAATCCTGTTTTTTTAGAACATTTATATGGTGGTCTAAAATATGCAATGGGAGAGGAGTAAGTAGAATATTTAATTGTAAAAGCGTCTAGTTTGTTAACTAGACGCTTCTTTTTTTTTAAACTTTTTTAGTTGCAATTACCTTCTTCAGGTTTTTTAACTTTAGGACAGCTTTTTATTTCACTACTTGGATAAGTAAAAAAGTCATTTAGCTCAAAATCTTCATTGGTTTTAGTAATTCTTCCTATAATTATTTCATAGCAACCTCCATCACTACCATTAGCGCAATCAGCATTAGAGCTAGCATTATTTCTAACAGCACTTATAGATGTACCTGTAACACTTTCATCATCTGGATTATAGCATTTTTCTATTAGTTCTTTTCGTTTATCACAGCTAAAATATTTATAATCTTTACCTTTAACTTGTGCTCCGTAGCCACCAGTAACTGTTACGTCTCCAATATAAGATTTACTGTCAAACGTACCTAAATTATTTACACCATTAGTATTGTTATCTAAAAAGCCAGCAGCTATTTGTACTGCATGCGTAGAGTTTGTAGCAATAACTCTTTCTACATCTACTCGTCCTTGATCTACTCTATGTGGAGAAAAGTTCATAGCGGCATCGCCATTTTTTACAGTAATATCTCTAACAACAATATCGTCTACAGTTTTTTCGTTAAACATATTTGTTTTTGCAGCACCAGTTTCTACTCTCATTGTAATACCGCCTTCACCACTTATATTTTTACATAAAATACTTCTGCCGGTTTGCATTTGTATAACTCCATAACCAACATGCATATTAGTCATAAAAACATTTTTTATAACACCTTTTGTAGATACTTCATTTGTTTTTGAACTAGCAGGTAGGTTTAAAACAATATTTGAAAACTTAGATAAGCTGTCTGTTAGCGTTATGCCAGATAATTTGAAATTTTTCACATTACCAAATTCCACTAATTTAACACCACCATATTCTCCATTAGGAATATTAGACTGAAACCAGGTGCTTCTGTCAGTGTTATCTTCGTCTAAGTTTGTAATTGAAACATTTTCTAAATAGAAGTCTTCACCAACAACAAAAATGGTTATGTTTTTGTTTTTAATGTTTCCTCTTAAATCGGGCTCTATTATAGCTTCAGGATCTATTTTTAAGTGTATATTAGATCTAAGTATAATATCTCTTAAGCAGTAATTCCCTTTTGGAATTCTAATAACGCCGCCACCATCATTAGATAATGATTCTATTTCATTATTTAATATACCACTATCTAATGGATTGCAATTACCATTTAAGGTTGCTACAAGTTCTTTATTTGCAATTTTATCTATATAAAAACGTTCTTCGTTATCTGTTAATCTATCATTTGTAGTTTGACCTACGTAAACAAGAGGATCGTTATTTGATATTGGGTCTTCTTTTTCATTGGTGTCATCATCCTTATTAGAGCATGATGTTATTATATTAATTGCTAATAATATAAAAATAATTGACTTAAAATTGTTTTTCTTCATTTGTGTATTTTTAATTTTTCGCAAATTAAAAACAGTACTAATAGCAATTTGTTTCTATTAGTTTATTAGATGTATTTTGTAAGTAAAAAACTATTAATTATTAAGTGTAACTGTTTGTTTTAGAGGAGTTATTGCGTTGTCCCTAGTTTGATTATAATAATCGTTTCATAGCAAAAATAAGTCAATTACTATTAAATACTTAAATCAAATTCTTGTCTTAGTAAGTCTATGACAGGATTTTTTTCTCTTAGTTTTTGGTATTTTTCTTCAGGTGTAAATGCAAACTTTTTTACAGCTTCTTCATTAACTGTAATTTCTAGCGTTATAAAGTAGTTGTTAAGCTCTTTTTTTAAGTATTCCATAAGGTCGTACTTTTCACGTTCAACCTCTTTTTTCATAGTGTCATTAGCTAATTGTATGCTAATTGTAGTTCTGTCTTTTAAAACAGGTGTGTCACTATTTAAGTTAGACGCTAAAATACGCTGACCTTGAGCTTCTATTTTATCAACAAATTTGTTCCATAATTCCTGTAGCCTTTCAACTTCAAAATCATCATTAGGTAATGTACTTTCGTCTACAACTACATCTACTTTGTTTAATTTATGTTGTTCTTTTGCTTTTAAGCTAGATAATGATAAACCAGAAACTCTTTTAGGAGTATTAATGTTTAACTTTTTTATAGCAGGTGTAGCAGTTACTTCTTTAGTAACTGTTTTTGCAGCAACTATAGGTTTAGTAGGGGTTGCAATAGTAGAGTTGTCTGTGTAGACAGGAACAGTTTCTTTTGCTTCTTCGTTATTAGTTTTACTAGCGCTGGGTTTGGTGTTTGCAGCAGTATTACTAGTTTTAGGTTTGCTTTCTCTAAAATGAGATGCAGGTACTAGTGTAATTATTTGGTTACTTAATGCTAGAGATTCAGGATTTTTTTTTTCTCCATCATAAGTGATAGAGGCTAATTTCATTAAGGCAAGTTCTATTAACAAGCGCTGATTTTTACTTGTTTTGTAGTTTAAATCTGCGGTATTGGCAATATCTATGGCTTTAAGTAAAAAAGCATTATTTGTTTGTTGTGCTTGTTCTTGATAGCGTTTTTTTGCTTCATCACCAACCTCTAATAAATTTACGGTGTTTGGATGTTTGCATACCATTAAATCTCTAAAATGAGACGCTAGACCAATTATAAAATGGTGGCCATCAAAACCTTTACTAAGTGTTGTGTTAAATAGTATTAGTAAAGACGGTATGTCATTTTGTAAAATATGGTCTGTTGCTTCAAAATAAGTATCGTAATCTAATACATTTAAGTTTTCTGTTACGGCTTTTCTGGTTAATTGTTTTCCAGAAAAACTAACAACTCTATCAAAAATAGACAAGGCGTCTCTCATTGCGCCATCTGCCTTTTGGGCAATAATATGCAATGCATCATCATCTGCCTCTATGCCTTGGTTTTCTGCTATGTATTTTAAATATTCTGCAGCGTCTTTTACCGTAATTCGTTTAAAATCAAATATCTGGCAACGAGACAAAATAGTAGGTATAATTTTGTGCTTTTCTGTAGTAGCTAAAATAAAAATAGCGTGTTTTGGCGGCTCTTCTAATGTTTTTAAAAATGCATTAAAGGCAGCCTGAGATAACATATGTACCTCATCTATAATATAAACCTTGTATTTACCTACTTGTGGTGGTATACGTACTTGATCTATTAAACTTCTAATACCATCTACAGAGTTATTAGAGGCAGCATCTAGTTCAAAAATATTAAAAGCAAAATCTTCTTCAGGGTTTTCTTCTCCGTCAGAATTTATCATTTTTGCTAAAATACGTGCACAAGTAGTTTTACCAACACCTCTAGGGCCAGTAAACAACAAAGCTTGTGCTAAATGGTTGTTTTGTATGGCGTTTAAAAGAGTATTTGTAATAGCTTGTTGCCCTACAACATCTTTAAATGTTTGTGGTCTGTATTTTCTAGCTGATACTACAAATGGTTCCAATTACTATGCTTTTTTTAGTGAACTAAAGTTATATTACAAATATAAAAATACGGGTTCATTTTACCTTATTTTTTGCAAAGATATAGTACTTACTTATCAACAATTAAATTACCTTTGCCGCGAGCAGGTTACTCTATCGCTTTGCAAACTTGTTTTGTAAAGAGGAAAGTCCGGACACCATAGTGTAGCATAGCGGGTAATTCCCGTCCGTTGTAAAACGAGGACAAGTGCAGCAGAAAGTATGTACAGGTAATGCTGTAGTGAAACCAGGTAAACTCTATGCGGTGCAACGTCATGTAAATTAGCGTTATAAGGGTACACGCCCAAGCTAAAGGGTAGGCGGTTTGAGCTTTTAGGTAACTAAAAGCCTAGATAAATGATAGAGGAGCTACTTGTTAGCTTTACAGAATCCGGCTTATGACCTGCTCTTTTTTATTCTTCTTTGATTTCTTTTTCAAAAAAGCTAAAAACACTTCCTCCGTACCTTTTTTGGTAAGAAAAGTTAGGTAAATCATCTAATTTAGTGTGTTTAGAATGTTCTACAATTAACAAGCCATTATCAGTAAGCAAGTCGTTTTTGAAAACTAACTCTGGTATTTTTGCAAAATCTTCTGTAGAAAAATCATAAGGAGGGTCTGCAAAAACAATTGTAGATTTTATAGCTGTACGCTCTAAATACTTAAAAACATCACTTTTAATTGTAGATATGTTTACCTCTAAATCTTTAGCGGTTTGATTTATGAATTTTACGCAACCATAATCTGCATCAACACAAATAATATTCTCGGTTCCGCGTGAAGCAAATTCATAACTAATATTACCTGTTCCAGCAAAAAGATCTAAAACGCTTATATCCTCAAAATAATAATGGTTATTTAAAATATTAAATAAGGCTTCTTTAGCCATATCTGTAGTGGGTCTAACAGGTAATTTTTTAGGTGCTGTTAGTCTTTTACTTTTAAATTTTCCTGATATTATGCGCATTATAGGGCGTTTAGAACGGTAAAGTCTATATTTTTTTTTGTGTAATCTCCTAGTTGAAAAGTGCTATTATCTGGTGCATACACACAAATATTTTTAAAATGATTATAGCAGTTTTTGTAAATAGTACCATCTTCTTCTATGTCTCCAAATAGTCTAATTAAAACAGTTTCATTATTTAACTTTAATTGTTCGCAAGTAAAAAGTAAATAATATAAAAAGTCTTCTGTTGTTAGGTATTCAAAACTATTAAAAAGGAGTAATTTTTTCTTGTCTATTATAACAATATCCATTTGTTTTTCTGATGCATATACATAACAAGTAATTTCGTTATTGGTATTTGCATTAAGTAATGATGATGTTATTATAGAAGAACTGTGTTTGTATGTAAAGTCTCCAAACAGGTCATAAATGTAATTGTTAATGTTAACTAGGGGAACAAAAACATTTACAATATCAAAGTTTGTTATTTCATCATTAGCAATTAAATCTGTTGCTAAAACTTTGGTATTGTATTTTAAATAATTGTGTGCTTCTTCTTCTACAAACAAAGGTTTAGGCACAAAACAAAACAAAGTATTTCTGTGCGTAGCAATCACTTCTGTATAAGATTCACTTGTAATGTTATGTTCTTTAAACATACCAACAAGTTCTTTCTCAAGCTCTAAAGGATCTAGTTCTGTATCAAAAACTTTTCTTTTAGATAGTAACACTGTATTGTCTAGAGTATCAACAACACAAAAAGAAAGTCCATTCAAACTAATTTGAATGGACAATTTTTTATAATTAGATGTAGTATCTAAAGTATTATTTTTTTGTTTTTCTGTCATAAATTGGAGGCCAGTTACCGCTAGTACTTACATCATTTAAGTCACCAACTATAATTTCATCATAATTTATTTCTTCAACACTATTTAAAGCATTTTCTCTGTCTCTTAAATCTTTAGGTTGATCATATAAAACAACATCTTTTTTTACAGAAGCTTTAAATACAGAAACTTTTTTACCTCCTTTTTCAATAGTAGCAGTTTTCATATCAAATTCTGCTTTACCATCTTTAGAAAAAGGCACATATTTTAATGTTTTGTATCTGTCATCATTCTTAAATAAAGAATCCTTAACAGGTATAATATTTAAAGTATCTACAATTTTTACGTCTCTTTGTAAATCAATACCAAAGTCTTTGTCATACTCCATATAAGAAGAGTCTCTTTGTTGTATAATGTAGTAATTTCCGTTTTCTACAAACTTCACTAAAGCATTAAAGTTAGGAGCAAATTTACCAGTGGCAGATTTATGAGCTTCTTGTATGTCTCTAATATCTTTTAAAGAGTTAATTACAGCTTGGAAGCGCTCTTGTTTTACTTTTTTAAATTCTATAGGACCATTTACAGATTGGTATATCATGTATCCAAAAAAGATAGCTGCTAACCAAAGAACAATTTTAATTACGGTTTTCATTAGTATACTGTTGTTTTTATTTAGTGGTTTGACACAAATCTACAATTTTTTTTTAATCACAAAAGTATTTCAGCTTAAATTTCATCATTATCTTTGAAGACTTATGAATCTACCTACCTCTACATCATTCTTTAAAATATTAAAAGAGAAATTTCCTTTTGAGCCTACTTTAAAGCAACTCATTACTTTAGAGAAGCTTTCTCAGTTTTTAGTGTCTAAAAATAAAGATGATCTTTTTCTTTTAAAAGGTTATGCCGGTACAGGAAAAACAACAATTATTGGAACTATAGTTACAAATTTGTGGAATATTAAAATGAAAGCTGTGCTTTTGGCTCCTACTGGTAGAGCCGCAAAGGTTATGTCTAACTACTCAAATACAAAGGCATTAACTATTCATAAAAAAATATATTTTCCTAAAAAACAAAGCGGTGGAGGTATACAATTTACCTTGGCACCTAATAAACATACAAATACTGTTTTTGTGGTAGATGAGGCTTCTATGATACCAGATGCACCATCTGATTCTAAGCTGTTTGAAAATGGGTCTTTACTAGATGATTTAATGTCTTATGTATATTCTGGTAAAAATTGCAAACTGGTTTTAATTGGAGATACAGCTCAGTTACCACCGGTTAAACTAGATATTAGCCCGGCTTTAGATGAAGACAGACTATCCTTAAATTATAATAAAGATGTTACTAAGGTAGAGTTGGATGAAGTAATGAGACAGGCAGAAGACTCGGGTATTTTAATGAATGCAACTAATTTAAGAGAGCAGTTGCACGGTAGTTTTTTTGAAGATTTTAAGTTTGATGTTAATCCGTACAAAGACATTGTGCGTTTAATAGAAGGTAATGATATTTTAGAAGCTATTGAAGATTCTTATGCACAAAACGGAAAAGAAGAAACAGCTTTTATTGTACGCTCTAACAAACGTGCCAATTTGTATAATGCCAATATTAGAAATCGTATTTTGTATTTAGAAAATGTAATTTCTACAGGAGATTATATGATGGTGGTAAAAAATAATTATTTTTGGATTAAGCCAACTACAGAGGCGGGTTTTATAGCAAACGGTGACATTTTAGAGATTTTAGAAATTTTTGCTATTAAAGAATTATACGGTTTTAAGTTTGCAGAAGTAAACGTTAAAATGGTAGATTATCCAAATATGCCTGCTTTTGAAACTGTTTTACTTTTAGATACTATAGATGCAGAAACGCCGTCTTTACCTTATGAGGAAAGTAACAGGTTGTACCAAGAGGTAATGTTAGATTATGCAGATGAAACTTCTAAATACAAAAAGTTTTTAAAGGTTAAAAACAACAAATACTTTAACGCATTACAAGTAAAGTTTTCTTATGCTATAACGTGCCATAAAAGTCAGGGTGGACAATGGGATACCGTTTTTGTAGAGCAACCCTATTTGCCTAATGGTATAGATAAAGATTACCTACGTTGGTTGTACACTGCAGTTACAAGAGCTAAAAAACAACTGTATTTAATAGGATTTAAGAACGATTTTTTTCTTGATTGGGAATAGTCTATTTTTGGTACAATATATGTGTATAACTAACCAAATAGTTACTTTATTAAAGTAATTTAAACACATAAAACCATTACAAATGACAACAGAAACCATTATTAGTATTTTATTAGGTATAGGCTTAGCAACATCTGTTGGCTTTAGAGTCTTTTTGCCTTTATTTGCATTAAGTTTAGCATCATATTTTGGCGCTTGGGAGTTAAATGAAAGTTGGGTCTGGATAGGTAGTTTACCAGCACTAATAGTTTTAGGAGTAGCAACATTGGTAGAAATTTTTGCTTATTTTATCCCTTGGGTAGATAATTTACTAGATTCTGCAGCCATACCCTTGGCTGCAATTGCAGGTACCGCAGTTATGGTATCTACAGTAGCTAATTTAGATCCGGTAATTACCTGGTCTTTAGCAATTATTGCTGGTGGTGGTACAGCCAGCGCCATAAAAGGTACTTCTGCAGCAACTAGGTTAACCTCTACCGCTACAACTGGTGGTTTGGCAAATCCTGTTGTTGCAACCGTAGAAACTGGTACTGCTGTAGTAGTGTCTACAGCAACCATAATAGCCCCTGTAATTGGTGCTGTTTTGGTGGTTATAATATTAACATTAATTTTTAGGATGTACAAAAAATTAATGCCTAAACGAAAAAAATAGAAAAAGAGATACATGAAGATTATTGCAATGATTCCTGCACGTTATGCAGCATCTAGATTTCCTGGTAAACTAATGCAAAATTTAGCAGGTAAGCCCGTAATTGTTAGAACATATGAAACCGCTGTAAAAACAAATTTATTTGATGATGTTTTTGTGGTTACAGATAGTGACACTATTTACAAGACAATAACAGAGGCTGGTGGTAAGGCTATAATGAGTATTAAAGAACACGAGTGTGGTAGTGACCGTATAGCAGAGGCTGTAGAAAATATGGACGTAGATATAGTTTTTAATATTCAGGGTGATGAGCCTTTTACACCTAAAGAAGGGTTAGAGGAATTATTATCTGTATTTAAAAACGATGATAAAAAAGAAATAGATCTTGCTACAATTATGTCTGAAATGACAGATGAAAATGAAATTAAAGATCCTAATTATGTAAAAGTTATAGTAGATAACAGAAATTTTGCATTGTACTTTTCTCGTTCGCCAATTCCTTACCCTAGAGAAAAAAATGTTGGACTAAAATATTACGAGCATAAAGGTGTTTATGCCTTTAGAAAAGATGCTCTTATGGATTTTTACAATCTGCCAATGTTACCTTTAGAGGCATCAGAAAAAATAGAGTGTATTCGCTATTTGGAGTACGGCAAAAAAATTAAAATGATTGTAGATAATACATCTGGTATAGAGATAGATACACCAGAAGATTTAGAAAGAGCACAGGCAGAATGGAAGTAGATTTTAAAAATATAAAAGTTATTGGTTTTGATGCAGACGATACACTTTGGGTTAATGAAACCTATTTTAGAGAAGCAGAAGAAACCTTTGCTAAATTGTTAGAAGGGTACGAGACAAAAAATAAAATTGACCAGGAATTATTTAAAATGGAAATGCAAAATTTAGGCCGTTACGGGTACGGTATTAAAGCATTTGTATTATCTATGGTAGAGTCGGCCTTAGAACTATCTAACAACAAAGTAAGCAATACAGTTATTGCTAAAATTTTAAACATTGGCAAACAAATGATAGACCAACCTGTTGAGTTATTACCAGGTGTAGAGTCTGTTTTACAAAAGCTTCAGTCTAAGTACAGATTAATAGTTTTAACTAAAGGAGATTTACTAGATCAAGAACAAAAACTAGAAAAATCTGGATTAAAAAAATACTTTCATCACGTAGAAGTTTTAAGTGATAAAAAGGAAGAAAATTACAAAAACCTGTTAGATCATCTTCAAATTAAAACATCAGAGTTTGTAATGCTAGGCAACTCATTAAAATCTGATGTATTACCAATTGTAAAGCTGGGTGCACAGGCTGTACATATTCCTTTTCATACAACTTGGGTGCATGAAACCGTATCTAAAGAAGAAGAGGAATCTAATTCGTTTTTAACCTTAAATAAAATTGAAGATATTTTAGAGTACTTAAAATAACATTATTTTAGAAAAAGAAATTCATAAAACAAGATAGGTTTGCTTAAATTTGCCCTATCATACATAACAGATATAATACTATGACAACATATAGAAACTTCCCAATGGTACCTAGAGTAATTTTTGGGAACGGTAGTTTTAGCCAAATAGGAGACATTTTAAAGTTAAAACGTAAAAGTGCAAATGCACCTTTTATTTTTTTAATTGATGATGTTTTTAAAGGAAAAGAATTAGCTACCAGAATACCTTTGGTAGAGAATGATAAAACTATATTTGTTTCATCAGAATTTGAACCAAAAACATACCAAGTAGATGCTTTAGTAGAACAAATTAAGGCAGAGTATAATGAGTTGCCTTCTGGTATTATTGGTATTGGTGGTGGTACATTATTAGATATGGCTAAAGCTGTAGCAATAATGTTAACTAACCCAGGTAGTTCTGCAGAATACCAAGGCTGGGATTTGGTTAAAAATCCAGCAATTTATCACGTAGGTGTACCTACAATTAGTGGTACAGGTGCAGAAGTGTCTAGAACTACAGTGTTATTAGGTCCAGAACGTAAATTAGGTATAAACTCAGATTATACTCCTTTTGATCAGGTAGTTTTAGACCCAGATTTAACACAGGGTGTACCAAAAGATCAGTGGTTTTATACAGGTATGGATTGTTACATACACTGTGTAGAGTCTTTAGAAGGTACTTTTTTAAATGCATTTAGTCAAAGTTATGGCGAAAAAGCTATGGAACTTTGTAATGATGTGTATTTAAAAGATATTCCAGAAGACGAGTCTAGAGATAAATTAATGATGGCATCTTGGCACGGAGGTATGAGTATTGCTTACTCACAAGTAGGTGTTGCGCATGCATTAAGTTATGGTTTATCTTATTTATTGGGCGTAAAACACGGTATAGGAAACTGTTTAGTGTTTAACCATTTAGAAGAGTTTTACCCAGAAGGTGTAAAATTGTTTTATAAAATGATGGATAAACACAATATTACTTTGCCTACAGGTATTTGTAAAGATTTAACTGAAGAAGAGTTTACAACAATGATAAATGTTGCTTTAAGCTTAGAACCACTTTGGGAAAATGCATTAGGTAAAGATTGGAAAAAAACTGCAACTCCAGAAAAATTAAGATCTATCTACGCAAAAATATAATAGACTTTATATAATTTTAAAAAAGCCGAAAGTGTACATACGCTTTCGGCTTTTTTTGTAGTAATTTTATAAATAACTATAAATAAAATAAAATGTACGCTATAATAGGTGCTGGTATAGGAGGTTTAACAACGGCTTTGGCTTTTGAAAAGTTAAATATACCATATCATTTGTATGAAAAAGCTGAAGATATTAATGCTATTGGAGCAGGAATATGGTTGGCTCCAAACGCGTTAAAAGTGTATGAGTGGTTGGGTATCTTAGACCAGGTAAAAAACGCAGGTAATTCTATAGACCGTATAACAATTGCAACGGCAGATTTACAAACACTTACAGATAGTAAACAAGATGAAGCAAAGGAAGAGTACGGGTATTCTACCGTTGCCATACATAGGGCAGAATTGCAAAAAGTATTGGCTAACAATGTAGCTAGTTCTAATATTAGCTGGGGAAAAGGTTTAAAGAGTTACACAGAAACTAAAGAAGGTGTAGAACTTCAGTTTTTAGATGCCACAACAACTATTGCAAATTACCTAATTGGTGCAGATGGTATAAACTCTGTAGTACGTAAACAACTTTTTCCTAAAAGTAAAATTAGGTATAGCGGACAAACGTGTTGGCGTGGAGTAACAAATTTTAAATTGCCAGAAGATTATAATCATCGTGGTATAGAAATGTGGGGTAAGCAAACCAGATTTGGAATATCTAAACTATCTGCGGATAAAACATCATGGTTTGCAGTAGCTAAGAGCAAACCTTTTTTAACAGATAATAAAGAAACTTTAAAGGAAGACTTGCTTAATGAGTATAAAAAATATGCAAATGTGGTTACAGATTTAATTGCAAATACCAATATAGATGCTATACTTAGAAATGATATTATAGACCTTAAACCAATAAAAAAATGGCATACAAATAGAGTTTGTTTGTTGGGTGATGCAGGCCATGCTACAACACCAAATATGGGACAAGGAGGAGCCCAAGCTATAGAAGATGCTTATTTTTTATCTAAAATTATTGCAACAAATACTACAGATAGTCCTTTTAAAGAATTTCAGAAGGTAAGGTATAAAAAAGTAAACTCTATTGTAAACCAGTCTTGGATTACGGGTAAAGTTGCACATTTAGGTTTTGGTTCTAAAATTAGGAATATGGTATTTAAAAACCTTCCTAAATCTTTAATTGATAAAAAAATGCATTTTGTTTACAGATTAGATAACGAGTAACGTATTTTTGCTGTACAAAAGTTATAAATTTTTAATGAAATAGAGAGATGATGCATGCGATAGCTAAATTTATATATTTTAAAATAATGGGATGGACTTTAAATGGGGCCTTTCCTAAGATAGATAAATGTGTTGTAATAGTTGTACCGCACACAAGTAACTTAGATTTTTTTCTAGGCTTACTCATTAGAAGAGTTCTTAATGAAGAGTTTAATTTTGTTGGTAAAAAAAGCTTATTTAAGTGGCCTTTTGGCTGGTATTTTAGGTGGCAAGGTGGTATGCCAATAGATCGTACAAAAAGCAATAACTTTGTAGATGCTTGTACAGATTTAATAAAAAATACTACTAAAATACATTTAACGCTAGCTCCAGAAGGTACACGTAGTAAAGTATCTAAATGGAAAACTGGTTTTTATTACATTGCAAAACAAGCACATGTACCCGTGGTTATGGTGGCTTTTGATTATGGTAAAAAAGAAGTAAAAATTTCTGAAGCTTTGAGTACTACCAGTAATACAGAATTAGACTTTAAAACTTACGAAGCTTTTTTTAAAGGAGTTGAAGGAAGAGTTAAAAGAAATATGTAATTATATAGAAGTATAAATAACAAAGCCCTTAAAGAAAATTTAAGGGCTTTGTTTGTTTCTATTTTTATGTAAAAAATTATTCCTTCATAGAGTGGTAAACGTTTTGCACGTCATCATCCTCTTCTAATTTTTCTAATAATTTTTCTACTTCGGCAACGTGTTCTTCATTTTCTAGTTCTTTAGTAACCTGTGGTATACGTTCAAAACCAGATGATAATATTTCAATACCTCTAGATTCTAATTCTTTTTGTAAAGCACCAAAGCTTTCAAAAGGAGCATAAATTAAAATACCATCATCATCTACAAATACTTCTTCGGCTCCAAAGTCTATCAATTCTAATTCTAGCTCTTCTGGGTCTATACCCTCTGCTGGAATTCTAAAATTGCAAGTATGGTCAAACATAAATTCTACAGAACCAGAAGTTCCTAAGCTACCGTTACATTTGTTAAAATAACTACGTACATTGGCTACTGTTCTTGTATTGTTATCTGTAGCAGTTTCTACTAAAATTGCAATACCGTGTGGAGCATACCCTTCAAAAAGAACTTCTTTAAAGTCGCCTAAACTTTTGTCTGACGCTCTTTTAATTGCACGTTCTACATTATCTTTAGGCATATTTACAGACTTTGCGTTCTGAATAACAGCTCTTAAACGTGCATTAGAGTCAGGATCTGGTCCGCCTTCTTTAACAGCCATTACTATGTCTTTACCTATACGAGTAAATGCTTTAGACATTGCAGACCAACGCTTCATTTTACGTGCCTTTCTAAACTCAAACGCTCTTCCCATAAATTAAAATGCTATAAAAATTAGTATAAAGGCAAATTTAATAAAAATTAAGACCGTAGCAAATGATGGTTAGTGTTTTAGCTAACTATTTTAGTTTTAGTAAAAAAAAAAGAGAGTTACTTTTAGGTAACTCTCTTTTTTTAATAATGCGGTATTCTTATTCTATTTTAAAATCCAAATCTACGTAAGTAGGAGGCAAGCATCTAGAGTCGTCACAAACCATAAATTCTACTTCAGCTACAACAGTAGTTTTACCTGGTTTAGTTAATTTAATACGTTGTGTAAAACTAGCTTTTTTTTCAAAATAGGTAATTTTCATATTAAAAACTGGGTCATCTACAGTATGTCCTTTACCTTCTTTAGTTTTGCCAGCTATTGTATAGTTATCTCCTGTTTCAAAAATGAAAGCCGTAGCTATTGGTCCGCCTTCTGGTACTACTTGTGAGTATAGGTGCCAACCATCATCTATAGTAGCTGTAGCAACTAAATCATACTCTGTGGCAGATATTTTTTTCACTGATGTTTTCCAAGTAACTGGTTCTAATATTTGTCCGTATGAGCTAATACTTATTGCTAATACAACAATTGCTAAAAAATATTTTTTCATTGTAAATTTTTTAAGTTGTTAGTTAGTATGCAAATTGCATACCATATTATTTATTTTTAAAGTTAGATACACCTTCTTTTAACCAGTTGTGATACTCGGTTACATCTGGTGTGTAAGCAACGGGTTCGTTTAAGCTTTCTTCATCATGGCCCATAAGCACATAGTATGGCTGTGCATTAGTGCCATAACGTATTTGTTGTAACTCACTCCATTGTTGCCCAGTATAACGTAATTTTTTGCCCGGTCTTAGTTTAGAATCTGGAGCTTCTCCTTCAAACTTAATTTTTTCATCAACATATAAAGAAATTAAAACAACATCGTTTTTTAATACGTTTAGTACGTTTTCCTTTACCCAAACGTTTTGTTCCATTTTTCTACAGTTAACACAAGCATGACCTGTAAAATCTATCATTACAGGTTTATTAACTTTTTTGGCATAAGCTAACCCTTTTTCATAATCATTAAAAGCAAGTATGTTATGTGGTGCCATTAAATGTGCACCTTCTGGTACTTCTTGAGTATGTGTAGCTGTACCACCACCAGTTTGCATATTACCAACACCATAAGGAGATTCACTGTAATGTTGTGGCGGAGGAAAAGCACTAATTAAGTTTAATGGTGCTCCCCATAAACCAGGAATCATATATATTGTAAATGCTAATGTTACCAAACCTAAACTTAACCTACCTACAGAAATATGTTTTAACGGAGAATCATGTGGTAGTTGTAATTTACCAAATAAGTATAGTGTTAAGGCTCCAAAAACTGCTATCCATATTGCTATAAATACTTCGCGTTCTAGTAAGTGCATTTGTAAAACCATATCTGCGTTAGATAAAAATTTAAATGCTAAAGCAAGTTCTAAGAATCCTAAAACAACTTTTACAGAGTTTAACCATCCGCCAGATTTTGGTAAAGAGTTTAACCAACCAGGGAAAGCGGCAAACAAAGCAAATGGCAATGCAATTGCTAAAGAGAAACCAAACATACCTACAATTGGTCCTATTTGACTACCGCCAGAAGCTGCTTGCACTAATAAGGTGCCAACAATTGGGCCTGTACAAGAGAAAGATACTATAGCTAATGCTAGTGCCATAAAGAATATACCCACTAAACCTCCACGGTCTGCTTGTTTGTCTACTTTATTAGCCCAAGAATTTGGTAGCATAATTTCAAAAGCTCCAAGAAACGACGCGGCAAATACTAATAGTAGTACAAAGAAAATAATGTTAAACCATACATTTGTAGATAGTGCATTTAATGCATCGGCACCAAAAACAGCACTAACTATAATACCTAATAATAGGTATATTACAATAATAGAAATACCGTATATAATGGAATTACGTATACCTTTAGCTTTGGTTTTACTTTGTTTTGTAAAGAAACTAACCGTCATAGGTATCATAGGAAACACACAAGGCGTTAGTAAGGCAGCAAAACCAGATAAAAATGCAATAAAGAAGATAGAGAATAACCCTTTTTCAGAACCTTCTTTTTCTTTAGATTCTTTGCTAGTATTAGCTTCGTCTTTTTTAGCTTCTGTTGTTGCAGGGGCTTTTTCTGCTTTTATATTAAATACGATGTCTTTGTAAGTAGGAGGTAAGCATTGCGAGTCATTACAAACCATATAGTTTACTTCTCCTTTAACTACAGATAACTCTTTGTTTACAAGTTTTATACGTTGTTTAAATGTAGCAGAGTTTTCAAAATATTTAACTATCATATTATCAAAAGCAGGTTCTGGAGCAGAATGTCCTTCTTCTTCAGATGGTGAGTCTACTAATGTATAGTCCTCACTTTCAACAAAAGTAAATTCAGTAGCAACTGGTCCGCCTTCTTCTAAATGCTGAGAATATAAATGCCATGAAGCATCTATAGTTGCTTTCATGACTAAATCGTATTCTGTATCAGAAATTTTTTCTACAGATGTAGACCAACTTACTGGGTCTAAGATCTGTGCTTTTACTGTACTGCTAAAAGCAGTAGTAAAAATAACTAGTAGGAAATAAAAAGTACGTTTATTCAAAATATAATATTTATGGATATATAATATAAGACGTAAAAATAACAAAGAACCCTTACTTTAATGTTGTTAAAATTGGTTAATATTTTAAAGTTAAGTTTACGCTTTCTTAATATATGAGTAGATTATAAGTGGTTTGGGTGACAAAAAAATAAAAATATTGAGTAAAAAAAATCATCTTGATAAATTACCAAGATGATTTTTATTCTTTAAAGTGTATAGTTTTCTGTATTACAACAGGCTATTTAAAACCTCTTTTAACTTAGGGTCAGATGGTTTAGGAGCCTTTGCATTTACAATATTACCGTCGGGATTTATTAAAATAAAATGCGGAATACCTTTTATAACATAGTCTTGTATAAAATCAGATTCAAAATTATTATCAGCAATTAACTGTATGCCGCCTAATTCTTTATCAACAACCATTTGTTTCCATTTATTATAGGCATCTGGTCTATCTAAAGAGATACTAACAAACTCTATGTTTTTGTTATGATATGCTTCTTCTGTTTCTTTTAAAGCAGGTATTTCTGCCAAACAAGGTCCGCACCAAGTAGCCCAAACGTCTATATACACATATTTACCTTTTAAATCTTCTAAAGAAGTTTTACCACCAGCGTGATTTTCATAACCAACAAACTTAGGAGAAGGGTTACCTTTATCTAATAATTTTAAATTTTTATATTGCTTTTCTATTTTAGCTATTAACTCTTTATCTGTAGCAATTGACTTAAATTTAGCATAATACTCATCCATATTAAATTTAGGATTAGAGTTTTGATGCATATCCATTTTATGTGTAATTACATATTCTACATCTGATAACAATTCGTTTTTAATGAACTCTGATTTTGACTTGGCTGCAACAGCTAAAACAGGGTACTTACTATTTTTAGTCTCTTTTGCTATTTCATTTTGTAATTTTTGTCTGGCCAACGATTTATATCCGTTATGATTTTTATAATCTTCATCGTTATAATAGTTAACCTGGTCAAGTTCTTGTAAAGACTCTTTAGACATTTTAAAGTCCTTATTTTTTACATAGCGCGTATGCCAATTTTTATAGTTTGATAAAGCTAAAAGGTAATTATAGTTATTGTCTTTTTTATGAAATGCTATAAATTTATTAGAAAGTCCTTCAGTTTTATCTAATTTATTATTTAAAGTTGTTTTGTGATTATTGATTTTTTCTTTAAAAGATTTCTCTTCTAATTTTAACAAATCAGCATCAACTTTAAAACTAGAATTTTGTTCTTTTTTAAACTTTAAATAATTATTCTCTAGTTCACCTTTGCCAACGATTGAGATTGTATTATCAAAATCTTTTGCATCAGCATTAATTTTAAGATTAAATTCTTTTTCTATGTATAGATTAATTTTATTGTTGTCAACCATAAAAGAATATTCGCCTTCAGGAGCTTTAATGGTATCTAAAAACAAACCATTTGCAGTAATACTTATAGTGTCAGCATACGTACTATTCTTTTTAATAAGTGTTATTTTCTTACCCTTAGTGTTTGTAATATTTCCTTTTAAAATTGCATAATCTAATGTATGTACTTCTTTTTCTTTACAGGCTACTATACTTAAAATAAGGAGTCCGAGAGTAATAATCTTTTTTTTCATAGAAATTATTTTAAATAAGAGGATTACAAGTTAATAAGTTTTTTCTTATAATGTAGAGGTGTTTACAAAAAAAATCATCTTGATAAACTACCAAGATGATTTTTATATTTTAAAGTGTATAGTTTGCTGTATTACAGCAGGCTATTTAAAACTTCTTTTAACTTAGGGTCAGATGGTCTAGGAGCATTTGCATTTACAATATTACCTTCTGTATCTAATAATATAAATTTAGGAATACCTTGTATAACATAGTCTTGTATAAAATCAGATTCAAAATTATTATCAGCAATTAATTGTATGCCGCCTAATTCTTTATCAATAACCATTTGTTTCCATTTATTATAGGCATCTGGTCTATCTACAGAGATACTAACAAACTCTATGTTTTTGTTATGATATGCTTCTTCTGTTTCTTTTAAAGCAGGTATTTCTGCCAAACAAGGTCCGCACCAAGTGGCCCAAACATCTATATACACATATTTACCTTTTAAATCTTCTAAAGAAGTTTTACCACCAGCGTGATTTTCATAACCAACAAACTTAGGAGAAGGATTGCCTTTTTCTACTGCTTTTAATTTAGTATAATAATCTTTAACTGTCTTGTTTATCTCTTCATCTGTAGATGCAGAGATAAAGGTGTTATAGTACTCGTCTAACTTATCTGTAATAGTAATACCAAAAATAGCATCTTTTAATAAGCCATTTCTAATAGCATCAGATTCTATTGGAGCAACAGTTTTAAGCATAGCTAAGTCAAAAGAAATACTGTCTTTTTCTGCCTTTTTAGTTGCAATTTTACTGTAGTGGGCAGTTACCAAAGATTTATAAGCACTAGAGTTGCTAAAATCTTTGTCATTAGTAATGTCTATAGCGTCTAGCTCTGCTAAAAAGTTGTCAGAAACTTTAAACTCTGGTTTTTTAGCATAGTGTTGGTGGTATCTTTCATAGTTAGATAAATTTACTAGGTAACTGTAATTATTATCGTTCTTTTGAGTTGTTTTAAATGCTTCTGTTAAACCTTCTGTATTATCTACTAAAGAGTTTAATGCCTTTTTTTGAGAAGTCATTTCTTCCTTAAAAGCTGCCTCATCTAAAGTATATGGATTGGTGTCACTTTTAAAAGTAGCTTCTTTTTCTTTTTTTGCCTTAAAAAAGCTGTTTTCTGTAGAACCATTGCCAGTTATAACAATACTTTTGTTAAAATCTGTAGCATCTGCATTAAGTGCAATATTAAAACCTTCCTCTAAGTAAATATCGGTTCTGTTTTTATCATTAATAACTGCATAATGCCCTTTTGGATTTGCAATAGTATCTGTAAAAGTACCATCTGCAGCAATAGTAACTGTATCTATAGCTTTTCTATTGCTAAAACTAGCAATAATTAGCTCTGTACTGCTTGCATTTTTAATTTTTCCTGTAACTACAGCATAGTCTACAGGAGTAGATTCTGTTTTACAAGAGGCTAAGCTAATTACAGCTAAACCAAGCGCATAAATTGATTTTTTCATAAGTTATTGTTGTTTAGGTTTGAACGCAATTTCGTAAGTTTTTGCGCCTTTTAATAATGTTTTTGTAAATTTTTGAATGTCTTTAGTAGTAATAGCGCTTATAATGTTTTCAAAATTCTTAGGATTGTTCATATTATATCCTTCTAAAACATAATTTTGAAGCAAACTCATATCATAACTATTGTAGTCTTTAGACTCTTTACGTTCTTTAATAAAGTTGGTTAAAGTTTTGTCTAAATCTGTCTGATTTATTTCTCCGTTAGCTATTTTTTTAATTTCTACGTGAACAATTTTTAATAAATCGTCTACTTTATCTGGGTTACAATCAAAACCAACAGAAATACTTCCTTCAGATATTGGTCTTTTAGAAAAGCTTGCACCAGCTCTTGGAGAGTAAGCGCCACCTTCTGCTTCTCTAACAGTTTCTGTAACCCTTAATTGTAAAATATCTCCTAAAGCACTTGCTAAAATAGCATTCTTTAAGCTGTATTTCATCTCGTTTTTGTAGCCAACTCTAACAGATCCTTTTTCATCTTCCATTTTTAAGAAGATATCTTTGTCTATAGCATTGCTTGTCCAAACTTTAGGGTCTACTTTGTAATTTTCTTTAGTAGTATTGGCAGAAATACTTGCAATATATTTTGCTAGCAATGGTTTTAATGCATCTTTTTTAACATCACCAACAACAAAAAATGTAAAATCAGCAGCATTCTTAAACCTGTCTAGGTAAACAGCTTTCATTTTATTAAAAGTAACATCTTCCATATATGCTTTATCCATAAGACGAACTTTAGGATTGTTGTTACCGTACAACGTAACAGTAACACTGTCTTGCATTTTAGAATTTATGTCTTTGCTTTTACGAGCCAAATAGTTGGTAATGTTACCTTGTAATACCTTATAAGCATCTTCATCAAACCTTGGTTTTTCAAAACGTAAATAAACCATTTGTAACATAGTTTCTACATCTTTAGTTGTAGATGAGCCACTAATACTTTCTGTTAAATCTGATAAGTTAATACTTGTGTTTGCAGTTTTACCAGCCAATACTTTTGGTAACTCTGTAGCAGAAAAATCTCCCAAGCCAGACATTTGTACTATGTTACCCATAATATTAGCAGAAGGTAAATCTTCTGTAGCTAATAAAGAAGTACCACCATAGCTTGTAGCTACTAGTTTAACATCGTTTTTATTTTTGTCTGCAAATTTGTAATACACTTTAACACCATTACTTAGTGTAAAAATTGTAGCTCCTGTTTCTTTGTTTTCTTCTTCAGATACAACACTGCCTACTGTAATATTTACATCAGATATTAATGTTTTGCCACTAAATTTATCTGTATAAGCAGTTAACTCACTGTTATTTTCTGATGCATTGATAATAACAAGTCCTTCTTCTTTTGTAAGGTTGTTTTTTCCTTTAACACCAGTAACACTTAATGTTCTGTTTTCTTTAGAGTAAAGAGCTTTAAGGGTATTATTAAAATCTTCTTTAGTGACAGATGAAAATATTGCTTGTACAATTTTATATTCTTCTGCAATAGGAGTAATAGTTTGTTTAGATAAGTAATCTGCCTTTATAGCATTTATTAATTGTCCGTGAGGTGTATCATCAACCTTACTAATTGCATTTTCATAATAGTTTGCGTATTGTTTTTTTATACGATCTATTTCACCATCTGTAAATCCAAATTTTAAAGCTCTGTTAACCTCATTCATTACTGTTTTAAAAGCTTCTTGTTGTTTACCTGGTTTTGGGGTAATATCAATAGATAAATCATTATTAAGTTTTGCTTTTTCTGCAAACCTAACTCTTGCGGCTAAAAAAGGAGCATCTGGTTGTTGTTGTATCTCACCAAGTCTAGTAGATACCATAGATGTTGCTATATTTCTTAAAAGAGATGTTTTAAGGTCGCCAATAGTTTGCTCTTTAATTTTTTTAGGATGATTAATGCTAAAACTAATATTTGCTGTAGATACTTCTTCATCCATAGCAATATTATAAAGCATTTCTTTATTTCCAGGTATTTCTACATAAAAACGTTCTTTAGGGTTTTTAACAGCTGGTATTTTAGAAAATTTATCTTTTAATTTTTGTTCAATTTCATCTACGTTAATATCACCAACAATAGCAATAGCTTGTAAATCTGTACGGTACCAATCATGGTAAAAATCTCTTAAGGCTTTGTACTCAAAATTCTCTACAATATTCATTAAGCCAATAGGTAACCTTTTGCTGTATTTAGAGTTGTTAAACATAATGGGTAAAGATTGTTGTAAAATCCTCATTCTACCATTTTGGCGTGTTCTCCATTCTTCTTTAATAACACCACGTTCTGCATCAATCTCCTCGTCTGTAAGTAATAGGTAGTTAGACCAATCATGTAATACCAATAAACACGTATCAATTAAGCCATCTTTAGTAGGTATATTGTCCATATTGTATACAGTTTCATCAAAGCTTGTGTATGCATTAATATCTCTGCCAAAAACAGCTCCGTGTTTTTGTAATGTGTTTAAAATACCTTTTCCTTCAAAGTTTTTTGTACCGTTAAAGGCCATATGTTCTAAAAAGTGAGCTAAACCTTGTTGGTTATCGTTTTCTAGTATAGAGCCCACATTTTGTATAATGTAGTAACTGGCAACGCCTTTGGTAACGTCTGTGTTGTAAATGTAATAAGTCATTCCATTAGGTAAAACACCTTTTTTATATTTGGTGTTTACTGGCAATGGTTGGTTTAAATCTAACCCTTGGGCAGAAAGGCCTAAGCATAGAAATAAACAAAGTAGCGTTGTAATTTTCTTCATTTTTAAAAATTTGTTAGTTTTTTGTGAGTTTATAATAATAGACGTGTATAAAAAGGGCAACCCTTATTGTAATACTGTTAAATAAATGGTAAAATGTAAGTCTGTCTGTTTGTAATTTGTTACAAATTACTTTACTCTTTTTAAAAAGTTATATTGTATTAGCAAGTGCTTTTTGCAACTATAACCTTAAGTTTACGCTACAGAAATTGTAAGTTGCTATTGCTTTTTATTTTTTTACGCTAGTCGAAGATAATTTGTTATCCGTCTATAAATACATTATAAATTAGTTGTATTAACATATTTTTAAATTGTATTTTGATTAAAAATTCTAAATTAGTGACTTCTGTTTTTTAGTAATTACCAAACAAAAAACAAAGCAAGGGCACAAAAAAGAAGCTCTAATCATTGTAATTAACCAAATTAACTCAAACAAAAATAATATGCAGATAATAGAATCTTCAACTATGTATGACGTTATCATAGTTGGTTCTGGTGCTGGTGGAGGTATGGCAACCAAAGTTTTGTCTGAAGCCGGACTTAAAGTTGCTGTAGTAGAAGCAGGTCCTTTTTTTGATCCTAAAGATCCCAAACAACAAACCCAATTTAAATGGCCTTATGAGTCTCCACGAAGAGGAGCTAATACCGTA
Organism: Cellulophaga sp. RHA_52; assembly: GCF_007827205.1. Classification (NCBI taxonomy): domain Bacteria; kingdom Pseudomonadati; phylum Bacteroidota; class Flavobacteriia; order Flavobacteriales; family Flavobacteriaceae; genus Cellulophaga; species Cellulophaga sp. RHA_52. Next base: position 3,159,213 of record NZ_VIRZ01000001.1, on the reverse strand, counting down.
AGAGATTTTGGAGAGTTTGATATGGCTCTTGGAGGATGGAATATAGAAGGAGAACCATACACGCAAAAAAACGGATCTAAATTTGCGTGGTTTAGATCTAGAATGCTTGGAGGAAGAACCAACCACTGGGGGCGTATATCTTTACGTTTTAGCGAAAGAGATTTTAAGCATAAAGATGTAGATGGTTTAGGAGAAAACTGGCCTATTGGTTATGATGATGTTAAACCGTATTACGATAAAGTAGATAAACTAATTGGTGTTTTTGGTTCTAAAGAAGGTTTGGTTAATGAGCCAGACGGATTTTTCTTGCCAGCACCAAAACCAAGATTGCACGAGTTGTACTATATGGACGGAGCTAAAAAATCTGGTGTTCCTGTTATACCTGCTCGTATGTCTATGGTTACAAAAAAAGTAAATAAAGACCGTGGAGTATGTGTCTATTGTGGGCAGTGCGGCAGATCTTGTCAATATTATGCAGATTTCTCATCTGGTAGTTGTTTAATTTTTCCGGCACAAAATAATGGAGGCCAAATAGATTTGTTTGTAAACTCTATGGTTAGGGAGGTTACTACCAATGATGAGGGTAAAGCAACTGGTGTATTATACATTAATAAGGAAGACCGTAAAGAGTACAGACTAAAGGGTAAGGTGGTTGTTATGGCAGCATCTGCTTGTAGTTCTGCACGTATACTATTAAACTCTAAAAGCAAGCAACATCCAGCAGGTTTGGGTAATAGTAGTGGTTTAATTGGTAAGTATTTACATGATTCTACCGGAGCAAGTAGAGGTGGATTTATACCTGCTATGATGGACCGAAAAATGTATAACGAAGACGGGGTAGGTGGTATGCACGTATATTCGCCTTGGTGGCTAGATAATAAAAAATTAGATTTCCCTAGAGGTTATCATATAGAAGTATGGGGCGGAATGGGAATGCCAAACTACGGTTTTGGTTTTAACCCAAATAGCTTTAATGAGTATTTTGGAGAAAAAGTAGGTGGCTATGGTAATAGTTTGCGTTCTGATGTTAAAAAATATTACGGAGCTACATTAGGCTTTGGTGGAAGAGGAGAATCTATAGCGCAAGAAACTAATTATTGCGAAATAGACCCAAACACAGTAGATGAATTTGGTATTCCTGTATTACGTTTTAATTACCAGTGGACAGATTATGAGCGTAAACAAGCAAAGCATATGCAAGAAACGTTTGAAGAAATAATTCATAATATGGGTGGTAAAGTGTTAGGAGATACACCTACTGCAGAACAAGATTATGGACTTAATAAACCAGGAGAAATTATACATGAGGTTGGTACTACACGTATGGGAGATAACCCAAAAACTTCTGTAGTTAACCAATATGAGCAAATGCATGATGTAGACAACGTTTTTATTGTAGATGCTGGTCCGTTTGTTTCTCAGGCAGATAAAAATCCAACCTGGACAATTTTAGCATTGGCTTGGAGAACATCAGATTATATTGTAGAACAGTTTAAACAGCAAAATATCTAAGTTATGGATAGAAGAAAAAGTATAAAATCTATTATTCTTGGCGGTGTAGCCGGTGGTTTAGCTTTAAACGGTTGTAAACCAGGTGTAGATAGTGATACAACTAGTACAGAAGAAGCAGTTGTAGATGAAAAGTATTTTGGACGTACACCAGAAGAAAAAGAGCAAATAGCAAAATTAAATGCAGAACAATTTTTTAATGAACACCAAATGGAAACCCTAGGTGTTTTATGTGCTTTAATTTTACCAGCAAATGAAAAATATGGTAGTGCTACAGATGTTGGTGTTCCAGATTTTATAGAGTTTATGGCTAAAGATATACCTGCATACCAAACACAGCTTAAGGGAGGTTTAATGTGGTTAGACCATACAAGTAATAAAGATTATGGAGTAGAGTTTAAAAAAGCTACACCAGAGCAGCAAAAAGTTATTTTAGATGCTATTGCTTATCCAGATAAAGAAGAGCCAACTTATGAGCAAAACTTCTTTTCTTTAATGCGTAATTTAACTGTTACAGGTTATTATACATCTAAAGAAGGAATAGAAGATCTTGGTTACAAGGGTAATACGCCAAATGTATGGGATGGTGTACCACAAGACGTGTTAGATAAGCACGGAAAATCTTACCCAAAAGAATGGATGCCTAAGTTTGTAGACCAAAGCAAACGTAATATTATGGCAGAATGGGATGATGATATGAATTTAATTACATAAATCATTTGGTTTTAAATTAAGAATGTTAAATTGCCTTTAGAGTTATAATCTAAAGGCAATTTTTGTTTTTAGAAGATGTATTATTGAATTCTTATAAAAATGAAACCAAAACACTTATTACTATTATTACTAATTTGTATTACTATTGCTTGTAAAAACAATAAAACAACGGCAGCAATTAATATAGTAACTAAAGACACTACAGTAGTTAAAAAAGATACTGTTCTGCTACCACCAGTTAAGCAAGAGATTAAATATAAATCTTTATCTGGTTTGGCAGATACCACTTTTGTGCGTTTGGCAGATTATAGTGGCGATTTTGCTTATGATTTACGTTACGCAACAACAAATAACTTTTTAAAAGCTAAGGTGTATGATTGTCCAGAGTGTTATACTCGCGTTAAAACTGCTAAGGCTCTTTTAAAGGCAAATAAAGAATTTGTAAAACTTGGATACCGAATTAAATTTTTTGATTGTTACAGACCAAACTCTGTACAGTATAAAATGTGGAAAATAGTTCCTAATCCGCAATATGTGGCAAATCCTAAAAAGGGATCTATACACAACAAAGGTGGTGCTGTAGATATAACTTTAGAAACTCTAGATGGCGAGGAAGTAGATATGGGAACAGATTTTGATTTTTTTGGAAAAAGAGCTTACCATGACAATACCAATTTACCTAAAGAAATTTTAGCAAACAGAAAGTTGCTAAAAGAAACAATGGAAAAATATGGCTTTTGGTCTATACGTACAGAGTGGTGGCATTACAATTTGTCTGCAATGTCTAATGCAAAAGTTGCTAATTTTAAGTGGGACTGTGGTGAGTAATATTATTGTATTTTACTGCAGAGCAATACAATTTTAGTGTTATTGCAGTCTGTTGTAAAAAATAGGTAGGTGCTACCACCATCTTTAATTTTAAACTTTTTACGAATATTAGCTACACTTTCAGGAAAATTACGTGTTGTAATATTAGCTTTTATTAGTTTTAAACGCTGAATTTCTTTTTTGTTAAAAGCTATTTTTTTTTCAACTTTAAAACATCTGCCTGCAAAATTTAGTAAGGTGTTAGAAGTGTATAAATGTGTATGTTCATGCAATTTATGTAGTTTGTAATGTGCAGCAACAGATTTAAAAGCTCCTGCTTTTAAAATAGCCGAATTAGGCTCGTAAATGTACTGTTGAGGTTCACTATAGGTTAATGCAACTTCTTTTTCATCTGTATAGTTAAAAGAAAAAAGAGCATCTTCAGTTTTAGTTAGGTTAATGGTTTTTATGGTAATGTCTCCAATATATTCTTTTTTTAAAACCCATAATAATTCTTTTACGTCATTGTTAAGTGCTACAACGTGTATTTCTTTTACATTTTGTAATGATTTTATTCCAACTGAAAAATCTAACAGCGGAGATGTTTTTATAAGTATATTATCAGCTTTGCTAAAAATTAAATCTAAATGTTCTGGTACATTTGGTAAGCAATCTTCTAAAAAAAACACTTTTCCTTTGGCATCATTTCTTCTAGATGGATCTATGTAAATCCAATCAAAAAATAAGGTTGATTTTTTTAAGTAATCTAGTCCGTTTACGGCATAAGTTTTTATGTTATTAGCGCCTAATGTATTAAAGTTGTGTGTAGCTATTTTAGATACGTTTTCAGAAATTTCACAGTGGTAAACTCTTGTAATTTTTTTAGCAAAAAAGAAACAGTCTACACCTAGTCCTCCGGTAAGGTCTATTAAAGTATTACCGCTAACTAAACTTGCCTTGTAATTTGCTGTTTTTTCTGATGAGGTTTGCTCTATATTTAACTTGTTAGGGTAATAAATATTTGGGGTGTTAAACCAGGTAGGTAATTTATCTTTACACTTTTTTTTAGCTTCAATTTGTGCTGCTAATTCTTTATTAGTAACATTAGCAATAGTGCTTTTTTTTAGTAAAACAGATATAATATCTGTGTCTAAATTATGGGCAATAAAATCCTGAGCTTGGGTATGTAAAATAGCAGTGTTCAACCTTAAAATTATAAATTTTTAGTCATAGATTTTACAATTTTATTGTCTGCAAAAAATTCTTTTAAAATAACTTTAATTGCAGTGTAACCAGGTACAGCTATTATCATCCCTGTAATACCAAAAAGAAGTCCGCCAATAATTATAACAAGAAAAATTTCTAAAGGATGAGATTTTACACTATTTGAAAATATAAACGGTTGTGAAAAGAAATTATCTACCAATTGACCAATAATAAAACCAATCATTACATAGCCTGTTTTTGGTAAAATAACCTCACTAAAACTTTCACCTAAATTGCTAGACATTGTTAATGTTACCATTAAAGCACCACCAATTATAGGACCTACATACGGTATTAAGTTTAATAAAGCACACAAAAATGCAATTACAATGGCGTTTTCTATGCCTACAACTAGTAAAACAATGGTGTAAATAACAAATAATATTAGTATCTGAAAAACAAGTCCAACAAAATATCTAGATAGTAGACTGCTAATAGTGTCCATAGATTTTTTAAATCGTCCTTCTTTGTTTTGTGGTGTTAGCATTAAAAGTCCGTCACTAAATAGTTTGCGATCTTTTAAAAAGAAAAAAGTAATAAATAATACTGAAAACAGCCCAATACTTAAACTGCCAAGTACACCTACAAGAGAATTTAAAAAGTTAGGTATAAAGGCAAAATCTACATTAGTTAAAAAGTTTGATGATTTTACATTCTCCTCTAATTCTGTAGTGCTTACGCCAAAGTAATTAATAACTTCTGTGTATAAGTTTTCTATATTACCTTGTAACTGATTAATATCTAACAGAGCTAAATTATGCCCTTGTTGTATAATAAGCGGAATAAAAAGCGCAATTATACCGCCTACAATGCCTATTAAAAAAAACATAGTAATAATAACGGCTAAAGTGTTATTAAATTTTAATTTATCGCGTAGAAATAAAACAATAGGCCTACCAATTAATGAGGCAACAGCTGCAATAGAAATATATACTAAAACAGAACTAATTTTGTATAAAAAAAAGCACAATAGTACAATGCCTACTATAATGCCAAGTGCACGTAAAATGCCATCTGCTATTGTTTTTGCTTTCATTTATTACTTAGTTGTTAAAAACGTATTTTATAATATTTGCGCCCATTTGCAAAGCTTTTAACCTTACATCTGCATCATCATTATGTACTTCTTGATCTTCCCAGCCATCTCCTAAATCGCTCTCTAAAGTAAATAGCAATATAAGTCTATTATTGTGAGTAATTCCAAAGGCTTGTGGTCTTTTTCCGTTGTGCTCGTGTATTTTAGGTAAACCGTCTTTAAATTTAAACTTCTGATTAAAAATAGGGTGGTTAGCACCTAACTCTTCTAGTTTTTTATTAGGAAATAATTTAGCTATTTCTTTTCTAATATACGGTTCCATACCGTAATTATCATCAATATGTAAAAAACCACCAGATAGTAAGTAGGTTTTTAAGTTTTCTGCTTCTTCATTAGAAAAAACAACGTTTCCGTGTCCTGTCATATGTAAAAAAGGATACTGAAAAATACCTATGTTGCTAACTTCTACAGTTGCTGGTTTTGGTTTTATTTTTGTGTCTATTTCCTTATTGCAAAACTGTATTAAGTTAGGTAACGCAGTTGGGTTTGCATACCAATCTCCGCCACCATTATATTTTAAAATTGCTATTTCTTGAGCTTGTAAATTAGCTGTAATAGTAAATGAGACTAACAAACAAAAAATCGCAATTTTTTTCATACAAGTAAATGGAGATTTAAAAATGTTTAAAATACTATCCGTTATTAATCATAGCAACTGTAGCACAGGCTACTATAGCAGCTGTTTCTGTACGTAACCTGTTTTTTCCTAAAGATACAGGAATAAAACCATTTACATAAGCTTGTTTAATTTCTGCGGAAGAAAAATCGCCTTCAGGACCAATTAAAATAGTAACATCTTTGTCTGCAGCAACTCTTCTTTTAAGCTCTACTTTTTCTTCTTCTTCGCAGTGAGCAATAAATAATAAATCTTTATGCTCTTTTTGTACAAACTCAGCGTAAGGTATTGGAGCGTTTAATTTAGGTAAGTATGTTTGTAAAGACTGTTTCATAGCAGATTGCAATACTTTTTCCATACGCTCTAGTTTTAGTACTTTACGTTCAGAGTGGTCGCAAATTATAGGTGTAATTTCGTCTACACCAATTTCTGTAGCTTTTTCTAAAAACCACTCAAACCTATCGTTCATTTTTGTTGGTGCAACAGCTATGTGCAACCAATGCATAGGTCTGTGTTTTTTTTCTTTAGATGTAATTTGAGCTTTACATTTTTTTACATCAGCAACCATAATTTTAGCCGTAAATAAATATCCATTACCATTGGTTATGTATAATTCATCTCCTTCTACCTTACGTAACACCTTTACAATATGCTTGCTTTCTTCTGGAGGAAAAACAAATTGAGAAATACTATTGTCTAAAGTGCTGTTATAAAATAATTGCATAAAATATATTAATTTGGTTACTGTTTGTTATTCGTTAATTACGTAACGTGCTTTTGCTGTAATTTCTTGTGTTGTAAATAATTCTTCTTTGTATTTTAAGTAGCCAACTATACCTATCATAGCAGCATTATCTGTACAAAATTGAAAAGGCGGAATAAATGTTTTCCAACCGTGTTTTTGTTCTGCTTTTTGCAATATTTTTCTAATGCCAGAATTTGCAGATACGCCACCACCTATAGCAATTTGTTTAACACCTGTTTGTGCAACCGCTTTTTTAAGCTTGCTTAGCAGTACATTTATTATGGTGTATTGTATAGATGCACAAATATCATTTAAATTTTCTGCAATAAAATTGGGGTTTTTTTGTGTTTCTCTTTGTATAAAATAAAGTACACTTGTTTTAAAGCCACTAAAACTAAAGTCTAAACCACCAACTTTAGACTTAGGAAACGGAAATGCTTTTGGGTTGCCTAATTGTGCATACTTATCTATTAAAGGTCCGCCGGGGTATGGTAAACCTAAAATTTTTGCACTTTTATCAAAGGCTTCACCAACAGCATCATCTAAGGTTTGACCCAAGATTTCCATATCAAAATAGCTTTTAACCAGTACAATTTGCGTGTGTCCGCCACTAATTGTCATTCCAATAAAAGGGAACTCTGGTTTTTTACCTGTTTCATTATCAATAAAATGCGCCAAAATATGAGCTTGCATGTGGTTAACCTCTATTAAGGGTATATTTAGACCCAAAGCTAAAGATTTTGCAAAGGAGGTACCTACAAGTAAAGATCCCATTAATCCAGGACCTCTTGTAAAAGCTATTGCAGATAAGTCTTTTTTGTTGATATTTGCCTTAGCTAGCGCTTGGTGCACCACAGGTACAATGTTTTGTTGGTGTGCTCTAGAGGCTAGCTCAGGAACAACACCACCGTATTCTTCATGAATCTTTTGTGTAGCAACAACATTACTAAGCATTTTACTATTGTGTAAAACTGCCGCAGATGTGTCGTCACATGAAGATTCTATTGCAAGTATATAGATATTGTTTTTTTCCACGTATTTTTGGAATAAATATTGAAGTAACAAAGGTAAAACATAAAGAGCTATCAAAAAACTATTTAAAATACTACTAAGAATATTGCTGGTTTTATTACTGCTTTGTCTGTTAGCGACTTTTATTTTCTCATTATCATCTGTACAAACACGCCTGGCTAATTACGCTACAAATACTATAAATAAAGATTTTGGGACAAATTTACAGATAGATAAGCTAAAAGTTAATTTTATTACTTGGAATACATCTGCAAAGGGTATTTATGCAGAAGATGAGCAAAAAGATACTCTTTTTTATATAGGAGACCTTACTACATCAATATTAGATATTAAAAATTTAGTAAAAGGACAGTTAGAGTTTGGAGATATAAATGTAGACAACCTTCATTTAAAATTAAAAACATACAAAGGAGAAAGCAGTTCTAATTTAGAGGTGTTTATAGATAAGTTAGATGATAAAAAACCTAGAGCAGAAGGAGCAAAGCCTTTTAAAATGGTTTCTGGTAATGTAAATATTGGTAATAGTAGGTTTCAGTTAATTGATGAAAACTTAGAAAAACCACAACAATTAGATTTTAAAAATTTAAATATTGGCGCAACAGATTTTTTAATTTTAGGGCCAGATGTATCTACGCAAATAAACACATTAACTTTTACCAGCAGAAGAGGGCCAAAGGTAGAAAACTTAACCACAGCATTTAAATACTCTAGAACACAAATGAGATTTGATGCATTGCAGATAAAGACAAAAGAGTCTGACTTAAAAGGAAACTTGGTTTTTAATTATGACCGTAAAGACTTTAAAGATTTTATTAATAAAGTGCAAATAGATGCCAATTTTGTAGATTCTGAAATTGCCTTGGATGATATTAATATGCTATACAACCAGTTTGGTAGTGGTAAAAAAATAAGCTTATCTACAAATGTTACTGGTGTTTTAAATGATTTAAGCACAAAAAAATTAATGCTGTTTTCTGATAATACAGGTGTTAGAGGAGATTTTAATTTTAAAAATTTATTTACATTAAGTAAACCCTATGTTATAGATGCTGATATGAAAAGTGTAACCACAAGTTATTATGAGTTACGCTCTTTATTACCAAACATATTGGGTAAAGTGTTGCCATCATCTTTTTCTAAATTTGGACAATTTACTGTTAGAGGAATAACATCTATTACACAGACATTAGTAAGTGCTAAAGTTAATATTAATACAGCTATAGGTAGTAGTTATTCTGATGTAGAACTTACCAATATAAACAATATAGATAATGCAAATTACCACGGGTTTATATCTCTTATAGATTTTGATTTGGGTAAGTTTTTAGACAATAAAACTTTGGGTAAAGCTACTGTAGACATTAATGTAGACGGTAATGGGTTTGTAGCAGAAACTATGAATACAGAAATAACAGGTGAAGTTTATAGCATTAAATTTAATAACTACGTCTACAAAAATATTAAAGTGGTATCTGGTACTTTAAAAGAACAGTTTTTTGATGGTGCTTTACTAAGTAATGATCCTAATTTAAAACTTAATTTTAAAGGTCTTGCAGATTTTTCATCAGATAACAACACGTTTGATTTTATAGCGTCTGTAGACTATGCTAATTTTAAAGCTTTAAATTTTATTAATGATAGCGTATCTGTGTTTAAGGGTAATATTAATATGGATATTACAGGTAATACGTTAGATAACATTGTTGGAGCTATAAAGTTTAGAGAAACTAGTTATCAAAATAAAAACGACACCTATTACTTTGAAGATTTTGAGGTTACCTCTAATTTTGAAACAGACTCTCTACGTAAAATAACCATTAATTCGCCAGATATTATAACGGGTTATTTAGAAGGTAATTTTAAAGTAAATGAGTTAGATAAGTTAATACAAAACTCTATTGGTAGTATATATACCAACTATAGGCCATTTAAAATATCTGAAGGTCAAAAAGTAAATTTTAAGTTTAATATTTATAATAAAATTGTAGATGTATTTTTCCCAAAAGTAAAATTTGGGTCAAATACATTTATTAGAGGTAAAGTTGTTGCAGATAAAGGAGATTTTAAACTCACCTTTAAGTCGCCACAAATAGAGGCTTATGGCAATAAGCTTGATAGTATTAACGTAAAAATAGATAATAAAAATCCGCTTTTTAATACGTTTATTTCTGTAAATGATGCTACCACTAATTTTTATGATGTAAAAGATTTTAAACTAATTAATACCAAGCTAAAAGATACATTGTTTTTTAGAACGGAATTTGCAGGTGGCCGTGGTTATGATGATACTTATTATTTAAACTTTTACCACACATTTAATAAAAATAACAGATCAGTTATAGGACTTAAGCGTTCTTCTATATTACTAAAGGGTAATGAGTGGGTGGTTAATAAAAACAGAGACAAAAAAAATAAAGTTATAGTTAACAGAACACTAGATAGTATAGATATTAAGGAAATTGTTTTTAATAATAATGCTAATGAACAAATACGCCTAAGTGGTAAGGTAATAGACTCTACTTATAAAGATTTGTTATTGGAGTTTAGTGATGTGTCATTGCATAAAATAACACCAGCGCTAAAAAATTTAGAGCTTAAAGGAGAAGTTAATGGCTCTTTAAATATTTACCAAGAAGAAGGTAAATATTTACCTTCTAGTAGTTTAACAATGACAGATTTTACAGTTAATGATATTAGATTAGGTAATTTAGGGGTAGAAATTGTTGGTAATGATAATTTAACTTCATTTGATGTAGAAACACACTTACGTAACAAAGGACAAGATAGGTTAGTTGTTGCAGGTGAAATAATAAATAAAAATAGTAGCCCTACTGCAGATTTAGATGTAGAGTTTAGTGATTTTTTAATGGAGCCTTTTTCTAATTTAGGAGAAGGTATACTGTCTAATATTAGGGGCTCTATAAGCGGAAAAGCTAAAATAACAGAGAGTTTAAGTAATCCAGATATTTCTGGTAAATTATTATTAGATAAAGCAGGTTTAGCAATAGATTATTTAAATGTAGATTATAGTTTTGCAAATAACTCTGTTGTTAATTTGTACAAACAAACTTTTGATTTTGAAGACATTCAACTTACAGATGTAACTAAAAATACCACTGCAACATTAGATGGTACTATTAGTCATAAAGAATTTGCTGCTTGGGATTTAGATTTAAATGTAAACACAAACAATAACCGTTTTTTAATTTTAAATACAGATTTTTCAGAAGAGAGTTTGTATTATGGTACAGGTTATTTAAATGGTACGGGTAAAATTTACGGTTCTACTAAAGCACTTAATATTGATGTTATTGGAGCAACAGCAAAAGGAACATCTCTTAAAATACCATTAAGTGATGTTGCTACGGTTGGCGATTATAGTTTTATTAATTTTGTAACCAAGCAAACCGAAGAGGATAAAAGAAGAGAGTTGCAAAATTATGAAGGCTTAGAGTTAATGTTTGATTTGGATGTTACGCCAGAAGCAGAAGTAGAAATAGTAATAGACCCTAATACAAAAAGCTCATTAAAAGGTACTGGTGGTGGCACTATATTAATGGAAATTAATACCAATGATAAGTTTAATATGTATGGCGAATTTGCAGTTGCTACAGGTGAATACAACTATAAGTACGGAGGTATTATAAACAGAAAGTTTACTGTAGAGCCAGGAGGAACAATTATTTGGGACGGTTCTCCTTTAAACGCAGAGGTTAATATGCGTGCTATTTACTCTTTAGATGCAAACCCAGCTCCTTTATTAGATAATTCTGACTACACAAACCGTATACCTGTAGATGTTGTGGTAAGTTTACAAGGAGAGTTAGAAAAACCAGAAGTAGATTTTAATATAGAGTTTCCAAGTACCAGTTCTATTGTAAAATCTGAATTAGAATATAGATTGTTAGATCATAATTTTGAACAAAACAATGCATTTTACTTATTAATGCAAGGTACGTTTGTAAATGAAGAAAGTGGTTTAAATGCTACGGCATTAAGCGGTAACTTAACACAAACAGCATCTGGACTACTAAACTCGGTTTTTAAAAGTAACGGAGAAAATTTAGATTTAGGTATTGTTTATGAGCAAGGAAACCTAAATCCAAACGCTATACAAACAGAAAATAGAGTAGGTGTAACGGTATCTACAAAACTTGGAGAAAAAATATTATTTAACGGTAAATTTGGTGTTCCTGTAGGTGGTGTAGGAGAATCTGTAGTTGCTGGTGATATGGAAGTGCAAATTATTTTAAATGATAAAGGTACCCTTAGTGCTAAAGTATTTAACAGAGAAAACGAAATTCAACAATTTTTAGCAGAACGTCAAGGGTATACTCAAGGTGTAGGTTTAAGTTATCAGGTAGATTTTGATACGTTTAAGGAATTAATGACTAAAATTTTTCCTAATAAAGCACGTAAAGAAGAGGAGCCAAAAGTAGAAGAAAACTCAAAAAAACCTCAACACTAAAATTACAGATACTTAAATTCTACCTAGGGAAATATTTTTTTTCTTCATTTTTATCCTTTTTTTCGGTTTAAAATCACACATTTTTAAGAGCTTTTGGTAAAACTTATTAACGAAAACGTTTGAAGTTTTAGCTGTGTCAAAATTTAGGGTTATTAGCACTAATTTATTAAAATAAGTTTCCTAGCTTTACTACAATAAATTAATAAATGGCATCAAAAATTAAAAAAATAGCAGTATTTACTTCTGGAGGAGATTCTCCAGGAATGAACGCAGCAATTAGATCTGTAGTACGTACTTGTGCTTATTTAAAAGTAGAGTGTGTAGGTATTTATAGAGGGTATGAAGGTATGGTTGCGGGAGACTTTAAACCAATGGATGCCCGTAGTGTAAATAACATTATTAATAAAGGTGGTACTATATTAAAGTCTGCACGTTCAGATTCTTTTAGAACACCAGAAGGTCGTAAGCAAGCTTATGATAATCTTGTAGCTAACAATATAGATGCTTTTGTTGTAATTGGTGGTGATGGTAGCTTTACCGGAGCAATGATATTTAATAAGGAATATGATTTTCCTGTAATAGGCATACCTGGTACTATAGATAACGATATTTTTGGCACAACCTATACTTTAGGTTTTGATACAGCTTTAAACACAGTTGTAGACGCTATAGATAAAATTAGAGATACAGCTAGTTCTCATAACAGACTTTTCTTTGTAGAAGTTATGGGTAGAGATGTTGGGCATATTGCACTTAATGCAGGTGTTGGAGCAGGAGCAGAAGAAATATTAATACCAGAAGAAAACCTTGGTTTAGAGCGTTTGTTAGAGTCTTTAAAACGAAGCAAAAAATCTGGTAAATCTTCTAGTATTGTAATTGTTGCAGAAGGAGATAAAACGGGTAAAAATGTTTTTGAACTTAAAGAATATGTAGAAGAAAATTTACCAATATATGATGTGCGTGTATCTGTACTAGGTCATATGCAGCGTGGAGGAACACCTTCTTGTTTTGATCGTGTATTGGCAAGTAGAATGGGGGTAAGGGCTGTAGAAGCTTTGTTAGAAGGTAAAAGCAACTTAATGGTTGGTATACAAGACAACAAATTAATACTTACACCAATAGAACAAGCTATAAAGGGACACACAAAAATAGATAAAGAACTCATTAGAGTTTCAGACATAATGTCAACATAATTAATAACAAAAAGTAAGAAAATGTCAAATTTAAAAATAGGAATCAACGGATTTGGAAGAATAGGTAGGTTGGTTTTCAGAACAACAATAAAAAGAGGTGACGTAGATGTTGTTGCAATTAATGATTTATTAGATGTAGAACATTTAGCATACCTTTTAAAGTATGATTCTGTTCACGGAAAGTTTGATGGTACTGTTGAAGTAAATGATGGTAATTTAGTAGTAAACGGAAAAGTTGTTCGTATTACTGCAGAACGCGATCCTAAAGATATTAAATGGGATGCAGCTGGAGCAGAAGTTGTAGCTGAGTGTACTGGTATTTTTACAACTTTAGAAAAAGCACAATTGCATATTGATGGTGGTGCTAAAAAAGTGGTTATTTCTGCACCTTCTGCAGACGCGCCAATGTTTGTAATGGGTGTAAACCATACAGAAGCAAAAGCATCAGACTTAATTGTATCTAATGCATCTTGTACTACAAACTGTTTAGCTCCTGTAGCCAAAGTTTTAAATGATAATTTTGGTATAGAAGAAGCTTTAATGACTACTATCCACGCAAGTACTTCTACTCAGTTTGTTGTAGATTCTCCATCTAGAAAAAATTATAGATTAGGTAGATCTGCAATGGCAAATATTATTCCTTCTTCTACAGGTGCAGCAAAAGCGGTAGGTAAGGTTATTCCAGAATTAAATGGAAAATTAACTGGTATGGCTTTTAGAGTTCCTACACCAGATGTTTCTGTAGTAGATTTAACTGTAAGAGTTAAAAAAGAGACTTCTTATGAAGAAATTAAAAAGGTATTTAAAGCTGCTTCTGAAGGAGAATTAGCAGGTGTTTTAGGATATACTGAAGAAGATGTGGTTTCTCAAGATTTTGTAGGAGAAGCACAAACTAGTGTTTTTGATGCTGGAGCAGGAATTGAGTTAAGCTCAACTTTCTTTAAAATTATTTCTTGGTATGATAATGAAGCTGGTTATTCTAATAAATTAGTAGATTTAGCTCAGCACGTAGCTAGCTTATAAATCCATTTTATAATTGTGATATAGTATCCTGAGAATTGGTAGGTAGTAACTTATTTTCAGGATACATTAATTTTAAGTAATAACGTATGATTTTAATTGTAGATAGCGGTGCTACAAAGTCTGATTGGATAGCCTTAGATGATAAAGGTGACCAGTTATTTGTGACGCAAACATTAGGTTTAAGTCCAGAAGTTTTAACCAGAGAAGTTATAGAAGACAGACTGGCAAATAATTTTGAATTATCTAAAAACAAAGAAAAAGTAACTAAGCTGTTTTTTTACGGAGCAGGTTGTGGTACAGAGCGTATGCGTTTGTTTTTAAAAGATATTTTTAAATCCTTTTTTCCTAATGCAGAGGCACAAGTAAAAGAAGATACCTATGCAGCAATACACGCTACTACTAAGTTAGGAGATCCTGGTATTGTATGTATATTAGGTACTGGTTCTAATTGTAGTTATTATGATGGTGAAAAAGTACACCAAAAAGTAACATCTCTAGGGTATATTTTAATGGATGATGGTAGTGGTAATTTCTTTGGAAGAAAATTGTTGAGAGATTATTATTTTCATAAAATCCCTAAAGATTTGGCAGACAAATTTGCATCTGAATATGATTTAGAAGCAGATCTTATTAAAGAAAATTTATATAAGCAGCCAAACCCTAACACATACTTGGCAACTTTTGCTAAGTTTATAATAGAAAACAAAGAGCACCCTTATTGTAAAGGTGTTATTAATAAAGGCTTACAGCAGTTTATTAATAATAATGTTATGCAGTTTGATTTGGCAACTAAAGTACCTGTAAATTTTGTAGGTAGTATATCTTATTTTTTAAGAGAAGAGTTGGCTAAAGTTATAGAAAGAAACGACCTTATTTTAGGAGTTATTAGAAGAAGACCAATTGAAGGATTGGTAGATTTTCATAAAAGTAACTTGTAAAAAAGAGAGTGAAAATAACACATAAGTAAAAAAGCGCAATCTGTAATGGATTGCGCTTTTTTTATACTTACTAATTAAATTTTATTTTACGGCAATCATAGATATTTCTACATTTACAAACTTAGGTAAATTTTCTACTTCTACAGTCTCTCTTGCCGGTGCTGTATCTGCATTAAAATAAGAACCGTATACTTCATTAATTTCTGAGAACTGATGCATATCATTAACAAATATGCAAGATTTTACTACGTTTTCAAATGTCATTTCAGCTTCTGTAAGTATAGCTTTTAAGTTTTCCATACTTTGTTTAGTTTCAGCTTTAATATCACCTTCTATTAAATTTCCTGTTTTTGGGTCAATAGGTATTTGTCCGGATATGTATAAAGTGTTACCTGTTAATACAGCTTGGTTATATGGCCCAATTGGAGCAGGTGCATTTGTAGTTGTAATAATTTTTTTCATCTTAATTAAGTGTTTTTAATTATTTTAAAAAGAAGAAGAATACTTTAGAAATAAATGTTGTTTTATCTCTGGCTTCTTTGTTCCCATTTAAGGTCTTTAAGTATACTGCTCTTAATTCCTATAAAGAAATACCATCTTTCATAAGTACCAAAAGGAGTCCAGTTAAAGTTAAGTCTAAAACTCTTTAAATCTCTTTCAAAACGCAATTGTGTTAAAGAAAAACCTTGGTTTTTAAAATCGTAACCAGATGATACTCCAACTTTCCATCTAGGAGTTAAATCTACATTACCAGAAAACATTAAAGAGTGGTTGCTAATTTCATCCTGTCTGTTGGGGTTGCTATAGCTTACGGCATAGGCAAGCCTTATATCCCAAGGAATTGTGTTTTTGTATAACGGATTTTCTTTAACCTCTTCGTCTTCATTATCATTAAGGTTTCCTGGCCTGCCATTAAAATTATCTGCGGTTCCAAATAAGTCATCTGTTCTACCACCACTGGCGGCAACATAAGAGTCTCCGTTGTCCTTATTGTCATCCTCATTATCTTTATCCTTATCAAACATTTTACTACTTAAAGAGTATCCAATGTTGGCTCTTGCTGTGGTAAGTCTAAATAAGCTACCACCGTTATTAATATTTAGAGTATTAATTCTGGTGCCTTTGTTATCTATTGCGTAAGGATCTAGATTTGCAGAAAAGTTAATGGACATTTTTTTGTTTAAAATAGTAGTACCACCATTTACCCTAAACGGACTTAAACGTAGAGAGTCTGCTTGAAAATTATAATTAGTAGAAATATTAAAACTACTTAATAATGATATTTTTTTAGGCTCTGTTGCGGTAGAGTCTTTATCTTTTACTTTTGCCTCTAGCGTATTTTGTAAAGAAAAACTTAGAGCGCTACTTTGTGTTAAGCCAGGTGCACCATTTAAAGTTCCTTCAAACCTACTGTACTGTATGTATTCTCCATCAGCATTCATATACTCATCATAAGTTTCTTCAAAAGAAGGAGAGTAACTATAACCAATAGATGGACGCATTGTATGCCTTATAGCTTGTATGTTTTTGCTTTCATCAAAAGTCCAAGTACCGTACACTGTTGTTCCTAAACTAGCACTAAAGCTGTATTTGTTGTAGCGGTCAAAGCCATTTATTTTTTCAGATACTACTTCTTCTGTAGTTTCATCATAAGACTTGTTATAGGTTTCTAGCGTCCAAATATCTTCATAAGATCCACCAAGACTAACACTTAACTGTTTAAAAAGTTTAAAATTAGTGCTAATAGGTATTCTGTGTCTTGCTCCAACTCTTGCATCATCAAACATTTCAGACTTAAAGAAAAGTGAATCTACTGTTGTTATTTGGTTTTGCGCATTAACATCATATTGAAAATTGATGTTTTGTATGATCCCTTTTTTTAAGCCATCTTTTTTTGCAAACGGAAAAATACGCTCCATACTTGCTTGCATTGTAGGTAGCGTTAAGTTAATAACGTCTGTATTGGTGTTTTGGTTATGAGTAGCTGTTAAACTAAGGTTTACAGACGGGTATGCCGGAAACGTTTTGGAATAGGAAACAGAAGATGATAAGTTGTTATTTTGGGTATTGGGTACGTTGTATTGGTTTAACGAACTCCTGTAATAATCACTACTACCAAGGTTTACATTTGCAGATAACCTGGAGTTAGGGTTATTTTTAGGATCTTGCGTGTGTGATATTTGTATGTTGTAATTTGTAGACCTGCTGTAGTCTTCAAATCCTTTTTGACTATTTATCTGGTTCTCAAATCTAATATTAACATTTCCCTTGTATTTGTAACGTTTAGTGTAGACGGACTGCCCTCTAAAACCGTAACTACCATTGGTGTAAAAGTCTCCTTGTAGTGTTAAATCTACATAATCATTAATAGGAAAATAATAACCACCATTTTGTAAAAAATACCCTCTGTCTGGATCACTACCAAAAGTTGGAAAAATTAAGCCTGCAGTATTACCAGTTGTCATAGGAAAATAAGCAAACGGTAATGCAATTGGTGTAGGTACATCTGCAATAAACATATTACTATAACCTGCAATCATTTTTTTTCCGGGTACAAATTTACCTTTACGTACAAGTATATAATAGTCTGGATTTATAGTATCGTTAGATGTAGTAATTTTAGCTCTACTCATAAAATAAACAGAGTCGTTTTCCTTTTTTGTTTTCTCTGCATACACTTTCATAGCATCACTACCTATGCTTCCTAAACCAGCTTGTTGCTCTGTTCTAGAATTCCATATAAGTGCCTTTTGTGTATCAAAATTAAACCTTATAGAGTCTGGTTTAACAATTTGGTTTCCTTGTTTAAAATCTGGTAGCTGAGAGTAAACTCCAGTAGAGTCTTTAATACGGCCAGCATAAACTTCGTTTTTAGCAAGATCCATAATTATAATACCCGCTTTTAACTCTGTATCTTGGTAGTAAAGTTCAGCTTTATCATATAGGTAAATTTTACCCTCTTTACGGTCATAACGCATATAACCTTCTGCTTTTCTTTTTACAATATCTGCAAGTAAAGGCTCTTTTTTAGAGGTAGAATCTTGTATAATACTATCTTTTTTGACAGGGGCACCTAAGATATCTGCAGGAATTAATGGTGCTACTATAGTGTCTTTTTGTTTCTTTATAGTTAGTGGTATTACCTTATCTTCCTGTGCAGATAGGCTTAAAACCCCTAAAAACAGGAGTAAAGAAAAAAGTAAACGATGTTTATTTGATTGCAAGGCTATAAATCCTATTTTTGTATTGATTTGGCTCGTCGTTTTGGGCTTCAAACTTACGCATATTTTTTATTTTAAAATACGCATTAGAATAAATTTAACCTAAATGAATAAAACATTTAATAATTATATATTAAAATTTAACAGCTTTTCATCAATTAGACTATTGCTGCTTACTTTTTTACTTTCATCTTTTAGCATTAATTACAATTCTACTACAGCGCAAGATAAATTTGTAGTTGTTTTAGACGCTGGTCACGGTGGTCATGACCCAGGAAACTTGGGAAATGGTTACTTAGAAAAAAATATAGCATTAAATATTGTTTTAAAGGCAGGGGAGTTATTATCTCAAAACCCAAACATTAAAGTAATATACACCAGAAAGGACGATACCTTTGTAGATTTGTTTGAGCGCGGAGAAATAGCCAATAAAGCAAATGCAGACTTGTTTGTTTCTGTACATTGTGATTCTCACACATCAGATGCTCACGGTGCGGGTACTTTTGTTTTGGGGTTACACGCTAATAAGCAAAATTTTGAAATTGCTAAAAAAGAGAACTCTGTTATTTATTTAGAAGATAATTACCAGGCTAAATACTCTGAGTATAATATAGATTCTCCAGAGTCTGTAATTGGTTTAACTATAATGCAAGAAGAGTTTTTAGACCAAAGTATTGCTTTGGCAAAATTGTTGCAAGATAAGTTTTCTAACAAATTAAAAAGAACAGACCGTAAGGTTAAACAAGCTGGGTTTATAGTGTTACACCAAACCTTTATGCCTAGCGTTTTAATTGAAACAGGTTTTTTAACCAATAAAAATGAAGGTGCTTATTTAAATTCTAGATCTGGGCAATTAGAAATGGGAACTGCAATAGCAGAGGCTGTTGTTGGTTATATGGATCAGTTGGTGGCTAATGCTTTGGCAGCTACTGGTAATACGCCAGAGCCACAAGTAACCAAAGAGGTTGTACCAACTACTGTTAAAAAAGAAGTAGAAGAAGTTATAGAAAAAGATGTAGTAGTTACTAAAAAGCCAGCTATTAAGGAACCTGTAATAGTAAAAAAAGCACAAGAAGAAGCTAAAACAACCTTAGCAACGACAAAAAAAAGTACTATAGAATTTAGAGTGCAGCTTTTTGCAAGCGGAAAATCTATACCTTTAAAACCAGATAATTTTAAAGGACTTAATGCGTTAACAAAAGAACCAGTTAATAGTTTATTTCGTTATATGACAGGTAACGCTAAAACGTATTATGATGCTAAATTAATAAAGAGTAATGCAGATATAAAAGGATACACATCTTCTTACATAGTTGCCTATAAAGATGGCAAGCGTATTAATGTAGAGGATGCTATTAAACAATTAAAAGAATAATTCTAATTAAATTTAGAGTAAAACATATTTCTATTGAAACTATCTAGAGAATTAAAAACAGGAATAATTGTTATTGGCGGAATATTGCTATTTATATTAGGTTTTAGCTACCTAAAAGCAACGCCGTTGTTTGATAATAGTAAAACATTTTATGCAGTTTATGATGATGTTGGAGGTCTGCAACCAGGTACGCAGGTTTCTATAAACGGATTTTCTGTAGGTAAGGTAAATGACATTAGGTTTAAAGATAAAACAGGAAAGTTAATGGTAACTTTTACTGTAGATAGTGATTTTCAGTTTTCTAAAAATAGTATAGCAGAATTGTATGATACTGGTATTATTGGAGGAAAAGGAATTCAGATAATACCTGTTTTTGATAACGCAAAAATGGCAGAGTCTGGTGATACTTTGGTGACTAAAACAAAACCAGGGTTAACAGATCTTGTACAACAAAACCTGGCACCATTGCAAACAAAGGTAGAAGGAGCTATTTCTAATGCAGATTCACTTTTAATAAATGTAAATGATGTTTTAGATGCTAAAACAAAAAAGGATTTACAAAGTAGTATAGCTGGTTTAAATGATTTAATAAAGAGTTTTAAAGTAACTACAAACTCTTTAAATAGTTTAATGGCCAATAACAAAGAAGATTTAGAAGGCTCTTTGGCTAATATAAAAAAAATAACAGATGATTTTGCTAAAATATCTACCTCATTGTCTGAAGCAGAGCTAGATAAAAGCATTGCAGGGTTGCAAAAAACGGTTACTAACTTAGATAATTTGCTAACTAAAATAGATAAAGGTGAGGGTTCATTAGGAAAATTAATGAACAATGAAGAACTTTACAACAATCTGGCAGGCGCATCTAAAGAGTTAGATTTACTATTACAAGATTTTAGATTAAACCCTAAACGTTATGTAAATGTTTCTGTTTTTGGTAAAAAACAAAAAGAATATACATTACCAGAAAATGACCCTGCAGATACTTTAAAAAACTAAATAACTAACTATTATATATGGATTACCTTCCCAACATTATTTTCTTACTAGTATTAGTTGCTGGTATAGGATTTTTTGCTAAAAACGTAAAAGCACTTTCTCGTAATATTAAATTAGGAAAAGATGTAGATGTAAGTGATAACAAACCACAACGCTGGAAAAATATGGCACGTATTGCATTAGGACAAACCAAAATGGTTGTGCGTCCTGTTGCAGGTATTTTACACATTGTTGTATACGTTGGTTTTATAATTATTAATATAGAAGTGCTAGAAATTATTTTAGACGGATTGCTTGGTACACACCGTATTTTTGCGCCATTAGGTGTTGTTTATGATGTGTTAATTGGTTCTTTTGAAATTTTAGCGTTTTTAGTAATTGTTTCGGTTGTTATCTTTTGGGTAAGAAGAAATGTTATAAAAATTCAACGTTTTTTAAAGCCAGAAATGAAAGGTTGGCCTAAAAAAGATGGTAACCTTATATTGTATATAGAGTTTGTTTTAATGACGCTTTTTTTAACAATGAATGCAGCAGATTTTCAATTACAAACTATAGATGCACTACACTATGTTAAAGCAGGGTCATTTCCTGTTAGTCAGTTTATAGCTCCAATTTTTAGCGGTATGTCAGAGGCTAGTTTAATAGTTGTAGAACGTTCTGCATGGTGGTTGCACATTATTGGTATATTACTTTTCTTAAATTACCTTTATTATTCTAAGCACTTACATATTTTATTAGCTTTCCCTAATACATACTACGGAAAAGTAAAGCCAAAAGGACAATTAGATAACCTTGAAGCAGTAACAGCAGAGGTTAAAATGATGATGGATCCAGATGCAGATCCTTTTGCAGCACCTGCTGAAGGAGCAGATGAGGCTGCTGAACCAGATAAATTTGGTGCATCAGATGTTACAGATTTAAACTGGGTACAGTTGTTAAATTCATATACCTGTACAGAATGTGGTAGATGTACTAGTGAGTGTCCTGCAAACCAAACAGGTAAATTATTATCACCAAGAAAGATAATGATGGATACCAGAGATAGGCTTCAGGAAGTAGGTAATAATATAGACAAAAATAAAGGCGAGTTTGTAGCAGACGGCAAACAATTGCTGGGAGATTATATTACAGAAGAAGAGCTATGGGCGTGTACATCATGTAATGCTTGTACAGAGGCTTGTCCTGTTAGTATAGACCCTTTATCTATAATTATGGATATGCGTCGTTACTTGGTAATGGAGCAGTCTGCAGCACCATCAGACTTAAATAATATGATGGGGAATATAGAAAACAACGGAGCGCCTTGGCCATTTAATCAAATGGATAGGTTAAACTGGAAAAACGAATCTTAAATAGAAATCCAAAATATTTATGAGTAACGAATTAAAAGTGCCAACAATGGCAGAGTTATTTGCCGAGGGTAAACAACCAGAAGTTTTATTTTGGGTTGGATGTGCAGGAAGTTTTGACGATAGAGCAAAAAAAATTACCAAAGCATTTGTAAAAATTTTAAATAAAGCAAACGTTAGTTTTGCTGTTTTAGGAACAGAAGAAAGCTGTACAGGTGATCCAGCAAAAAGAGCAGGAAATGAATTTTTATTTCAAATGCAAGCAGTTACCAATATAGAGGTAATGAATGCTTATGAAGTTAAAAAAGTAGTTACAGCTTGTCCGCACTGTTTTAATACTATAAAAAATGAATACCCAGGGTTAGGTGGTAACTATGAAGTAGTTCACCATACGCAGTTTTTAAAAGATTTATTGGCTGAAGGTAGAATTACTATGGAAGGCGGACAGTATAAAGGAAAACGTATTACTTTTCATGACCCTTGTTATTTAGGTAGAGCAAATGGTGTTTATGAAGCACCAAGAGACCTAATACGTAAGCTTGATGCTGAACTTGTAGAAATGAAAAACTGCAAGAAAAAAGGATTGTGTTGTGGTGCTGGTGGAGCGCAAATGTTTAAAGAACCAGAAAATGGTAACAAAGATGTTAATGTAGAGCGTACAGAGCAGGCTTTGGGTACAAAACCAGAAATTATTGCCGCTGGGTGTCCTTTTTGCAATACAATGATGACAGACGGTGTTAAGAGTAAAGAAAAAGAAGGAGAAGTAGAAGTTTTGGATATTGCAGAACTTATTGCTAAAGCAGAAGATTTGTAAAATAATCTTCTAGGTAGATTGGAAGTTTTATAAAAAATAAACGTCTATTTACTTTTAATAAAATAATTATGCTAGTAGATTTTAAAGATTTGCCAGATACATCTCGTATTTGGATATACCAGGCCAATAGGTCTTTAACTCCAGAAGAGTTAGCTGAGATAAAAGAGGGTTTAGATGCTTTTATAGTAGATTGGACTGCTCACGGTAGTAACCTAACTGCAGGTTATGAAATAAAATACAAACGTTTTATAGTATTAGGTTTAGATCAAACCAATGCTTCGGCAACAGGTTGTTCTATAGATGCTTCAGTACGTTTTATTCAAAGTTTAGAGCAAAAATATAATATAGATTTGTTAGATAAGATGAACGTGTCTTACAAACAAGGAGAATTTGTAGCTTACAAAACTTTGGTAGACTTTAAAAAGATGGCTAAAAATAAATCGGTCTCTAAAAAAACTATTGTATTTAATAACCTTGTAGCTAATAAGCACGAGTATTTAAACCACTGGGAAGTTCCAGCAGAAGAAAGTTGGCACAGTAGGTTTATGTAATATAAAGTTCCCCAAATCTTTTATACTTACTAAGTAAAGTTCTTAACCTACAGATTTACTTAAAAACAAACCTGTTTTACATTCGTTTATGCGGTTATTAGTTTCATTTTCCTTATTTTTTTTTAGTTTTTTAGTAGTTAATGCTCAAGAGTTAGATTCTTTGGTTACTACATTAGATCCCTTATTAACAAAGGATTCTATTTTACAAAAAAAATGGGTAGATGCGCAGTACAATGCAATGACTTTAGATGAAAAAGTAGGGCAGTTGTTTATGGTTAGTGTTGCATCAAACCAAAATAAACAGCAAACAGATAAAATAAAAGAGCTTATAGTTAAAGAAAATATTGGCGGTGTCATTTTTTCTAAAGGCGGACCTGTACGGCAGGCTAAATTGACTAATAGTTATCAAAAAGCAGCAAAAATACCTTTATTAATAGGTATGGATGCAGAGTGGGGTTTGGCAATGCGTTTAGACTCTACTTATGCATTTCCTTGGAATATGACTCTTGGTGCCATAAAAAACAATGCAGTAGTAGAAAAAGTAGCAGCGCAAATTGGTAAGCACTCTAAACGTATGGGTGTGCACATTAATTTTGCTCCTGATATTGATATAAATACAAACCCATTAAATCCAATTATAGGAAATAGATCTTTTGGAGAAGATAAGAGAAATGTTGCAAAAAAGGGAATAGCCTTTGTAAACGGGTTTGAAAAAGCAGGTATATTGTCTAGCGGTAAGCACTTTCCTGGACACGGAGATACAGCAACAGATTCTCATAAAACATTACCTGTAATCAATTTTAGTAAAGAAAGGTTAGATAGTATAGAGCTTTATCCGTTTAAAGAACTCATAAATCACGGAAAATTAAGTAGTGTAATGGTAGCGCACCTAAATATTCCAAGTCTAGAAACTAGACCAAATTACCCTTCTTCATTATCAGAAAATATAGTAACTAATTTATTGCAAAAAACACTACAGTATAAAGGGTTAGTTTTTACAGATGCCTTAAATATGAAAGGTGTTGCAACCCATACAGATCCTGGAGACGCAGATTTAACAGCTTTTATGGCTGGTAATGACATTTTATTAATGCCCTTAGATGTAGCAAAAGGAAAAGAAAAAATAATTGAAGCCTACAATTATGGGGTTATAACTGAAAAGCGTTTAGCACATTCAGTAAAAAAAATATTAAAAGCAAAGTATAAAGCAGATTTACATAACCACAATTTGGTAAGTCTTAAGAATTTGTATGAAGATTTAAATACATTAAGTAATGACTTGGTGTATGAAGAGGCAATAGAAGAGGCTATTACAGTTGTTAAAAATAAGTTAGATCTATTACCAGTTGTTAAATTAGAAAACAAAAAAATAGCTTATTTAAGTTTAGGAGATGCTTCTGGCGAAGATTTTTTACAGGAGCTTAAAAAATATACTACAGTAACAGAAGTAAAGGAAGATAATCTTCAAATTTTACTTCAAAAGTTGCAGCAGTACAACCTTATAATTATTGGGCATCATAAAAGTAATGGTAGTCCTTGGAAATCGTATCAACTTTCAACTAAAGATGCCGAAATTGTAAAAGCAGTTTCAGCATTAAGAACATCAAATTCTATTTTAGTAAATTTTGCTAAACCCTATACACTTTTAAACAAAGATTTGTCTACAATTGACGCTGTTGTTTTGGGGTATCAAAATAGTGCTATAGCGCAGCAAAAAACAGCACAAATGCTTTTTGGAGCTATAGGAGCAAAAGGTAGCTTACCAGTTTCTATAAGTAATACTTATCCGGTAGGGACGGGAGTAAAATTTGAATCATTAAAAAGGTTAGGGTATGATTATCCTGAGCGTGTAGGCTTAAGTACATATGGTTTACAAAGAATAGATACACTGGTATCTGCGGGTATAGACTCTTTAATGTTTCCTGGAGCACAGGTTTTAGTAGCTCGTAAAGGAAAAGTAGTTTACCATAAAAGTTTTGGAAAACCCACATACGAGTCTAATGAAAAAATAACAAATAATTATATATATGACCTTGCCTCTGTAACCAAAATTTTAGGAACACTACCTATGATTATGAAAATGGAAGAAGAGAATAAAATAGCGTTAAATAATACGTTTAAAGATCTAATTCCGGAATATGCAGATACAGAGTTAAAAGATGTTACGGTACTAAAAGCTTTGTCTCACTACGGTAGGCTACCAGCTTGGATTGCTTTTTATGTAAGTACTTTAGACGATCATAGAAAACCCTCTAGAGAATTTTATAGCAGTAAAAAGTCAGATGACTATCCGTACAAAGTTTTTGATCATTTATACTTAACAAAAGCTTATAAAGATTCAATTTACAATAGAATTGGTAGGCAAGACCTAAAATCTAATAGGTATAGATATAGTGACGTAGGCTACTATGTTTTTAAAAAATATATAGAAGATACTTATAATGATGATTTAGACAAGTTGGTAGATAATTTTTTGTACCAACCAATAGGATCAAACCGTACAGCATACAACCCTTTAGAGAAGTTTTCTAAAGATATGATAGTGCCATCAGAAAAAGATAATTATTACCGTTACGCAACCGTACAAGGATATGTACATGATATGGGAGCAGCTATGCAAGGTGGAGTAGGAGGTCATGCAGGTTTGTTTAGTAACGCTAATGATGTGGCTAAAATTATGCAAATGTACTTGCAAGGTGGTTATTATGGTGGTAAACGGTACTTTAACGAACGAACAATAAAGAAGTTTAATACATGTTACTTTTGTGATGAGGATGTCCGTAGAGGTGTAGGCTTTGATAAGCCACAGTTAAAAGGATCTGGTTCTACTTGTGGCTGTGTTTCCAGAAAAAGTTTTGGACATAGTGGTTTTACAGGTACTTATACATGGGCAGATCCAGAAGAAGAAATAGTGTATGTATTTTTATCAAACAGAACTTATCCTACCCAAAACAACAATCTTTTAGTTAAATCTGGGTTAAGAACCAGAATTCAGCAGATAATTTACGACGCTATACTAAATTAAAATATTAATTTTGCTAGAATGAAAATAGCTATAGTTTGTTACCCAACCTTTGGGGGAAGTGGTGTAGTTGCCACTGAGTTAGGAATTGCCCTTGCAAATAGAGGTCATGAAATACATTTTGTAACTTATAGACAGCCAGTTAGGCTAGAGTTGTTAAACGAACGTATACATTTTCATGAAGTAAATGTACCAGAATATCCATTATTTAAATACCAACCTTACGAGCTTGCTTTGTCTAGTAAGTTGGTAGATACGGTTAAGTTCTTTGGAATAGAAATGTTGCATGTACATTATGCTATTCCGCACGCATATGCAGGCTATATGGCTAAAAAAATGTTAGAGGAGGAAGGTATTTATATACCTATGGTAACTACATTACACGGTACAGACATTACCTTGGTAGGTAAGCATCCGTTTTACAAACCAGCAGTAACATTTAGTATAAATAAGTCAGAAGTTGTTACTTCAGTTTCAGAAAATTTAAAACAGAGTACATTAGATCTTTTTCATATTAAAAAAGAAATAAATGTAGTACCTAATTTTATAGATAAGAGCAATTATAATGCAGATTATACAGATTGTCAACGTTCTTTAATGGCTAATGATGATGAGCGCATTATAACTCATATTAGTAATTTTAGAAAAGTTAAGAGAATACCAGACGTAGTTCAAATATTTAAAAAAATTGTAGATGTAACAGCTGCCAAGTTAATTATGGTAGGTGAGGGGCCAGAAAAGGCTAAGGCAGAACAATTGGCAGAAGATTTAGGAATAAAAGATAAGGTGGTATTTTTAGGTAATAGTAATGAAGTAGATCGTATTTTATGTTTTACAGATTTGTTTTTATTGCCCTCAGAAACAGAAAGTTTTGGATTAGCAGCTTTAGAAGCAATGATGCATAGAGTGCCTGTAATATCTAGTAATACTGGAGGTATACCAGAAGTTAATGTAGATGGTGTTACTGGGTATATGAGCAATGTTGGAGACGTAGATAGTATGGCTTTTAATGCACTTAAAATTTTAAAGGATGATGAAACTTTAAATACCTTTAAAGACAATGCAGAAAAAGAAGCTCATAAGTTTGATATAGTTAATATTCTTCCGCTTTATGAAAACATCTACCAAGATGCCTTTAAAAAGTACTACAAAAATACACATCAATAAGTTTTGTTAAAAGCTGTTTTACATCGATGAAAGCTACTGTTTACACGATTTTATTGTGCGTAGTTTAGTAACAGAATAACTTCATAATCTTATTTGAGAAAATTAGATTATGAAAAAGATTAAGGTTAGTTTATTTGTTATTTTATTACACACTGTAGGCGCTATTTGGGCTCAAGATTTACAACTTACAGCAAAAGATAGCATAGTTAAAAATTCTTGGATGTTTGGTCTAGGATATAATTTTGTAGATGATTCAGGAGATGTTTTTGATGAATTATTAGATTTAGATAAGCAATGGAATGCAGTAGCTTTTCCTTCTAGGATTAGTATTGGAAAATATTTTAATAGTGGAATTGGTGTTGAAGCTATAGGAAGTTATAATAAATATAAAGTAGGTAAAACAGTAGACGGGGCAGTAAACCTAGAGGAGACAGATTATTTTGCTATTGATAGTAGAGTAAGTTACGATTTAAATAAAATTATAGGAGAAACCGCTTGGTTTGATCCTTACATTGGTGTAGGTTTAGGCTACACAGATGCAAACAACAAAGGAAGAGGTACTTATAACGGAGTTGTAGGTTTTAGAACTTGGATTACAGAACGTATTGGTTTAGACTTTAACTCTTCTGGTAAGTGGGCAATGGATAAAGGTGATGGGGTAACAAATCATTTGCAACATGCAGTTGGTGTTGTATATCAATTTAAAGCAGAAAAAGGTCTTTCTAAAAAAGGGTTAGAAAAACAAGCTCAGATAGAAGAAATTTTAAAAGAGCAGCAACGTGTTGCAGATTCTACAGCAGCAGCTAAAAAGCAAGAAGAAGAGGCTAGGTTGCTTGCAGAGCGACTTAAAAAGGAGCAAGAAGCATTACGTTTAGCAGAAGTAGAAAAAGAGAAAGCTGCAGCAGAAAAACAAAGAAGAGAAGATTTACAAGCAAAAATTAATAGTTTTGGAAGTGTAATTTTTGCTTTAAATAGCTCTTATTTAAATCCTGATTCTAAAAATATATTAGCAGCTATAGCAGAGTTACTAATTGAGAATCCAACTGTAACTGTTAAACTTGGTGCTTATACAGATTCTAGAGGTACAGACAAATACAATTTGTGGTTATCTCAACGTAGAATGCAAAGATCTTTAGATTTCCTGGAGTCTAAAGGCGTGTCATCAGAAAAAGTAAACGCCACTGCATTTGGCGAAGAAGAACTTTTAAATAATTGTGAGGATGGTGTTTATTGCACAGAACAAGAACATAAAATAAACCGTAGAATAGAAATTACAGTAGATAAAATATAGTAACCTAAACCAACATTTAAATGCTTTTTAATTCCATTGATTTTGCTATTTTTTTGCCAATAGTGTTTTTCCTGTATTGGGTTGTAGTAAATAAAAACTTACAATTACAAAACTTTTTGTTATTAGTAGCAAGTTACGTGTTTTATGGTTGGTGGGATTGGCGATTTTTATCCTTAATAGCATTTAGTACCTTGGTAGATTATTCTTTAGGTGTTTTATTAGGTAAGGAAGAAAAGGAAAGTAAACGTAAAGTTTATTTATGGACTAGTATTATTGTTAATTTAGGTTTTTTAGGTTTTTTCAAATATTATAATTTTTTTGTAGAAAGTTTTGTAGATGCATTTACTTTTTTTGGACAAGAAATAGAGATAGGTACTTTAAATATAATATTACCAGTTGGTATTAGTTTTTATACTTTCCAGACGTTGAGTTATACAATAGATGTGTACAAACGTAATTTAGAGCCCACAAAGAATTTTATAGCATTTGGCGCTTTTGTTAGTTTTTTTCCTCAGCTGGTTGCTGGTCCAATAGAAAGAGCTTCTAATTTACTACCTCAAATACTCAAAAAAAGAAGCTTTAATTATTGCGAAGCTAAAGATGGGTTACGCTTAATGTTATGGGGTTTGTTTAAGAAAGTGGTAATAGCAGATTCTTTATCTCCCATAGTAAATGATATTTTTTCTAATTATAGTACCTTATCTTCTCCGGTATTAATTATGGGAGCTATTTTCTTTGCTTTTCAGATTTACGGAGACTTTAGTGGGTATTCAGACATAGCTATAGGTACGGCTAAATTATTTGGTATAGAGCTAATGTCAAACTTTAAATTCCCTTACTTCTCTAAGAACATAGGAGAGTTTTGGAGACGCTGGCATATTTCTTTGTCTACGTGGTTTAGAGATTATCTTTATATTCCGTTAGGAGGCTCTAGAGGCTCTAAAATGGTTGGAATAAGAAATGTATTTGCTATTTTCTTGGTTAGTGGATTTTGGCACGGAGCAAATTGGACATTTATTTTCTGGGGACTTTTTCACGCATTATTATTTTTACCTAGTTTTTTAATAGGAACCAATAGAAAATATGCAGAAGTTAAAAACACCCGTTTAAATGTGTTGGCAATGATATCTAATGTATACAGAACATTGCTAACTTTTATATTAGTTACAATTGGATGGGTCTTTTTTAGAAGTGAAACTATTACAGACTCTTTTATTTATTTAAAACGAATTGGATCAAGTTTTTCGGGAATACCATACATACATCCTAATGGATATAGATTAGTAGATTATATAGTGCTACTTGTATTTTTTATAGTTTATGAATACATTATAAGAAATAATGAGAGAAAGCCAATTGGCTTTAAAAATAGATATGTTCGTTTGTTTGTTTATGTACTATTGGTGTTTTTAATGTTGTTGTTTTATGACGATGGTGTAGATAGATCATTTATTTATTTTCAATTTTAGAAGTATGAAAAGAGTTATATTAAAATTTGTAATATATAGTTTAGTGCTAGTTCTTGCTTTAGAATTGTTAGTTCGTGTTTTTCATTTACATAATGAAAGACCAGAACGATATTTAGATGAGTATGGCGTTGAAAAATGGGTGCCAAACCAAAAAGGATATTCGGTTACAGGAAATAGAAAACAAAATGTGGGAGCATACAGAATTAATGATTTTGGATTTAATTCTGTTTATGATGATTATACAGTATCTAAAGACAGTATAGAGGTCGCTATTGTTGGAGATTCGTTTATTGAAGGATTTCATCAAAATTATACAAACTCAATTAGTAGAAAGGTAGAAAAAAAGTTGCCCAATATAAAAGTATTAGAATTTGGATATGCAGGCTATAATTTATCTGAGGAGTTGAATTTAATAGCATCTTATAATCATCTGTTTAAAGATATAGACAGAGTAGTTATTTATATGAGGTATACAGACGATTTAATTACAGGGGAATATAAGGTATCTGGTAGATTATCTTTAGATAC
Organism: Cellulophaga sp. RHA_52; assembly: GCF_007827205.1. Classification (NCBI taxonomy): domain Bacteria; kingdom Pseudomonadati; phylum Bacteroidota; class Flavobacteriia; order Flavobacteriales; family Flavobacteriaceae; genus Cellulophaga; species Cellulophaga sp. RHA_52. The sequence continues at coordinate 3,128,020 of NZ_VIRZ01000001.1, read as the reverse complement.
ACCGGTAAATAGATTGCTTAAAAAAAGCAAGTTAATTGTCTATGCAAAAGATATAGGTGCTTTTGACCCTATTAAAGATAAAATTGCAGCGACAATTAACTTTGTAAAGGGTGTAAAAACACCTGAGGTGAAAGAAACTAATAAGGATGCTATATATCATGCGAATTTTAAAAAACTAATAAAAACATATAATTACGACAAAGAAAAAAATGTTTTATTGTTAGATTATAGTCTTTGTTCTAGTGAATTTTTGAGTTATTTAAAACAAAACAACTTTAAAACAATTGATTTTAGTTCCGATTTTATAAAGAGTAAAGAACCTAAAACTTTAATCTATGATCAGCACTGGAATAATCTAGGAAGAGAAATTATAGCAGACGAAATTGTAAATTACATTAAAAATGAAAATATTGAGTTAGTGAAATAATAGTCATTACTATTTTATTTTTTGCTAACTTTTTGATATTCATTTTCACTTATAATTAGGTAATTGTTCTCTGCTATTAGATATATTTTTATAGTATCTACGTGTTTTGTAGTTGTATAAGCAAAGTCATACATATATTTTTTTAAAAAATTATAGTCCGTAGTATCAATTACAATTTCTTTTGAACTATTTAAATTAAATTGTTCTGTACCTTTGGTTTTTGTTATTGCAGAAACAGTAATGTTTTTATGCGTTTCTTTAAATTGTTTTCCTTTTAGAAATTTGTTTTTAAGTCTAGGGACTATTTCATTTATTTTTTTCGCCTTTAAACTTTCTTTAAGCTTTATTTTAAAGATCTCTGTTTTTCCTTTAACTTTAGACAGGAGACTAGCTTTAGAATAGGTTATATGGTGTTCAAAATTATAAATTGTATCGCTCCATCTTCTTTTGTAATCCATACCGCCAACTCCCATTTCATAAAGTACATAATTATTATTGCAGCACCATTCTACTTGCTTGTATATTTCAACATGGCCTAATCCAAATTTTGAATAGTTAATATCGTATGAAGAAATAGTGCTAAATAACATTTTACCAAAATGATAGTTTAATGAAATTTCTATAGGTTTATCTTCATCATAAATAACAAAAAGAGAAGCTTGTTTATTTTTAATTTTCTCGTAAGTTTCATTTAATAAAATATCCCATTTATGCAGTTCTTTGTTTTCTTCATTTCGCTGCTTAAATCTATTTACGATCATTTCTTTTAATGAGTTAAAAATAAACTCGTAATTATCTTTAGAAATATCACCGTAATACAATTTATACTCTACAGAGAAACAGGTTTCTAATCTGTTTACATATCTACGAATTATACTTCTGTATTTAGATTTAAATTGACGTTGTAAATAAGTGTCAATTGTAGAATCTGAATTTAAATGTATAGCATAACCCCAATTGTTCTGGGCTATTATTTTATGCGCTATTGTTGCGTCTTTTATATGTAGTTTAATATAACTTGGGACCAAACTTAAAGATAAGTTCTTAGTGTTTATATCATTGTTAATAGTAGTGTTGTCTACCTGCTCGTTAAAATAGTTAAGAGAAGTAACTACAGAAGGGATAGAATTACCTTTGAATAAGTGTGTGTTAAATATTATTTTATTGGTTGAAGTCATTAGAAACTTATTCTAAATATTTATGATGATTTAATACTTATTTTTTGAGTGTTTTTTTCTCCCTTTATATAATAAATGCTCGCTAATTTAGTGTCTTTGTATACGCTAATGGCTGAGTTTTTTTCAAAATTTTTGTGTAAAAAATCATTTACATAAAACAAGAGATTGCTGTATTCTTTATCTAAATAATTAATCTTTACTATTTTTTTATCTTTTGGTATAACTACGCCATTACTTATGTTGTAGGTAGTATTGTCTTTCTCGACTTTTTTATTAGATAATCTATATTTAAATTTAATATATTTTCCATAAGCTAAATGAAACTTCATTTTTTTTAAAATTGCGACCATTCTAAAGCGAAATTTGTAAAGTACGATTATTTTTTTTGCTTTTAGTTTAGCGGTAATAGATTTGGAATTATATATAATATGTTCTTGATATAGGTATGTTTTATTTACCCACTGGCGTTTATGAAAAAAATCTCCTCTTCCCATATCAAATAACTTAATATTATTATCAAAGCACCAGCGTATGTGTTTTATGGTGTTTAGATGTCCTAGGTTATACATGCTATAGTCTACATCAAAACAACTATTAAAATGAAGCATCGTTTGTCCGTCTATAAAATTTAGCGTAATATTTATGGGTTTATCTTTGTCATAAATTACATAGATGCTTGCTTTTTTTTCAAAAATCATTTTAAACATTATTTCTTCATAGTAGTTTAAATATGGTAATTCAAAATTATGCTCTTCTTTTTGGGTAAATCGTAAGGCCGTTATTCGTTTTAATTCTTTAAATAACCTTTTATATTCTATTTCTTCAATTGCTCCATAGTACATAGTATATGTTGGCGCAATAGATAAGTCTAGTCTGTTTTGGTGTCTTCTAAGTTTATTTGTTCTAGATTTACCTACTTGGTCATTTAAAAAAGCATCACAGGTACTGTGGTTGCCAAAGTAAACAGCATAGCCGTTGTAAAGAGGAAAACTAATTTCTTTTAAGTTTGTCTCTTGTATTGTAGTTTTTATGTCTAAATAATTAGGAATATCATATACAATACACGTTTCTATATTAGATGTTTTATTTGGAGTGTCAGTAGTATTATAAACAACAGTTTTTAGGTAGTTATTTGTTATTTTATTGTAAAACCACGGAAAAGTCTTGTCTTTAAAAAAGAGATCAAGAAAAAAAGAAAATCTAGTGTGTGGCTCCAAATTGTTTAACATAAGTGTTTATTATAACGCGATCTATAATTGTAACGCTTTGTTTAAAATAAGTATTGTAATAGTAGTTGCGTAATAACTCTTTAATCTATAATATTTAAAGACCATTTATTATTTTTAGCTACTACATAAAAATTATTTTTATTATCTAAATTTTTATAAACTTTAATGTCTTTATAGTGTTCTTTAGACGTAAAGAGTAAATTAAAAATAGTTCTTTTTAAATAAGAATAAGCTTCATTCTTTTCAAAATCTAATTGAATGCTGTTCGCAGTTAGCTGGTTCTCTTCTATTTTAGTGTGCGTTATTTTTTTTTCCGTGATAGCGTTATGTGTCTGTTTATATAATTTTTGCTTTACTCTTTTATAGTACGTAATAAAATTTATTTTTTTTAGAGTGTAGTACAGTAGATAAGTGCCTTTTGTTTTTGTTTTTTTAGCATAAGCATTAAAACTAGCTTGTATAGAGCTAGGATCGTAAATTATGCAGTTGTAAAAATCAAAAGTAGTGGTTTTCCAATCTTTTTTGTAATAATCATAACCTTTTAGAAGATCATAAGTTGCAGTGTTGTTTTCTATACACCATTCTATATTTTTAAGCATGTCTAAGGAACCTAAATGAAATTTAGAGTAATCTATATCATAGCAGCTCATTATGTAGTAGCCAAGTGTTTTCTTAAACATATTAATACGTATACTAATAGGTTTTTGGTCATTATAAATAACAAAAATGCTAGCCTCTTTCTTTAAAATTAAATTGTAGATGGTATCCTGGTATTCATCAAAATGACGCAACTCATAGTTGTTTTCTTTTTTTTCTTCAAACCGTCTAATTAATAAAGCTTTAAGAGCTATAAATAAGCTGTTATATTTTTCTTTTGTAATATCTCCATAATAACAAGTGTAAGTAATGTTAAAACACTTTTCTAGCCTATTTTTATAGCGTCTTAAATTAGACCTACTTTTAGTTCCAAAATTAGCAGTAAGATATTCTTCTACAGTTGTATATTTTTCTGTTTCAACTAAATACCCTTTTAGTGTTTTTAATTGTATTTTTTTTAATTTTCTAGCCTCGTTAGTTATGTATGTATCTAAGTAACCTGGTACATCAACCACCTCATAAAATGTGTTTTTGGTGTTTTTTATATTAGTGCTTTTTATAGTGTATAAAGTTTTTGTTTGGTATGTTATTTTTTCAAAAAAGGGTATGGTATTATCATTAAAAAATAAGCCTTTTAAAAATACAGTTTTATTATGTTTAGCCATAGTTAAAATACTTTAGCAACTGTTATTTTATAGCTTTTTTTTATTCCTTTTAAAATGAAAATTTCTTCATTTTCTTTATAAATAGTAATAGAAGTAATGGGTTCTTGCAAAGTATATAGAATATCATAAACAGGCTTTCTTAAAAAATCATATTCTTCTCTAAATAAGTCAATAACTATATCTAATTTAGAAATATCGTCATCAATATTTAGCGGTATAGTTTTATATTTATAATTGATATTTGTTTGTTTTAATGCCTCTTCTTTTTCTTTATTTTTTTTTGTGATATAGTAGTGATATAGTGTATCTACGTTAAGTTTTTTTAATAACCTTACCATTGTGTAAAAGCTTTTTATTTTCAATGCTTTTGTTAAGGCAATAGAAGTAGATGCTATTGATTTTTTATCATATGCAATATGGCTTTGAAAATAGTAGGTGTTAGTAGTAAATTTAGCTTTGTATGAAAAAAAACCTTTAACTAAATCAAAAACTTTTATATTGTTGTTAAAGCACCATTCTAGTTGATAAATTAAGTCTATAAAACCAATATAAAATTTAGAGTAATCAACATCAAAACCTCTAACAAAGCCATAAAGAATATTTCCCATAACTGGGTTTAAAGAGATACTAATTGGCTTGTCATTATCATAAATAACAAATAAACACGCTCTTTTTTGGTTTATTAAATCATAACCGTTTTGCTCATATCTATCCCAGACAGTTAAATCGTAATGGTCTTTACCTAGCAAATCAAAGCGCTTTTTGATCATTTCTGGAAAAAAAACAAATAAACGGTCGTATTCTACTTTATCTATACTTCCAAAATATACCTTGTATGTTATGTTAAAACACTTTTCTAATCTTTTTTTATATGTGTTAAATTTAGATCTTCTGTCAGAGCTAAAATTTGCTTTTAAATACTGATCAACACTTTCATAGTCACTTAAATTAATCATAGAACCTTTGTAGGTATTTAGTTTAATAAGTTTTATGTTGTTATTGGAGCCGATAGACGGTATTATATAATCTGGAACATCATTAAAAAAGTATGTTTTTTTATTAAAATCTAAGACATTAGATTTTTTATTTATATAAATGGTGCTTTTAGTAAGCTTATTTTTAAGCTCAGCGTAAAACAAAGCTAAAGCTTTTGGCTTTAAAAGGATGCGATCTAAAAAGTCTATGTTTATTAACATCTTATTAATTTGCTATAGCGTAAGCTTAGTTATTTAATTTGTATAATAGTCTATCTAGAGAAAAGTACTTTCCTAAAATTTGTTTATCTCTTAAATATTGTAATAATTTAAATTTTAGACTGGTTTTTTTTACCCAAATTATATCTAATACAGCATTTTTATTGTAATAAAGTCTATTGTAAAAGTTATAATGGTGATTACTCCATTTTACTTTGTAATACGTCTCTCCCATAGATAGGTCAAAAATACTAACATTATTATGTATACACCATGTAATATGGTTTACCATACATATGTCTCCTATATTATAAATGGCATAGTCTACATCAAAAGCTTGTATGTGGCTAAAAGCAATATCATTAATGTGAAAATTTAATGTAATTCCAATAGGCTTTTCATTGTCGTATAAAACAAATAGTGAGGCTTCTTTTTTTAAAATTTTGTTATAAAAATTGGACTGTAAGTTATCCCAATCTGCAAGGTATCTGTTATGTATTTTTTTTTGATCAAACCTGCTTTTTAATAAACTATAAAATGTTTTAAAAATTAGTACGTAATTTTCTTTTTCAATATTACCAAAAAACACATTGTGTGTAATTCTATAGTTGTTTTCTAGTTTTTTCTGTTTAGAACGTAAATTTTTCTGATTTCTTTTACTTAGTTGTTCTTGTAAAAAATTAGCAGTACTAACCTGGTTTTTTAGGTTAACTAAAAAGCCTTTGTATTGCGGTACATCTATAAATTTTAATTTTTCAATATTTTCTTTATTCTCTGTTATGTGTATGTAGTTAGGTATATTTATAATAAGGTGTCTACTAGATTTATCAAGAATTAAATTTTTGGTAGATGTAATAGGTGTGTTTGTAATCGAATTATATATTATTTCATCAAAAAATGAAGGCTTCCTTCTCTCTATAAATAGACAGAAAACAAAGTTTGTTATTTTTTTTGAGAAATATTTTTCAAGCATACAGTAACTTATTCTTTTAAATTATAAGCCGTAAAAGTATCAGCGTTTTGTAAACCTTTAATATAATAACAATTCTGATGGTTTGTTATTTTATATAGCGTTACGTGATTTAGTTTTTCTGATTTCCTATATAAAAAATCATATACATATTTTAATAGGCTTGTGTTTTTTATGTCAAAAACAGATATTTCTTTTAAGTTTTCTTTTTTAGGAGCTTTAAAGTTTTTTAAGGGAACTTTTTTCTCTATTTTTTTTGTATTGTTTTTCTTAAGCGCAAATGTAAATTGATGAAATTTTTTATGAATGTTCTTATTTCTTAAATAGTTTTTAAAATTGAAAAAAGCCAATGTTAAATACATTATAGTTTTAGAAGCGTACGACTTAGAGTTGTAAATAATATGATATTCAAAATTATATTTTGTTGTAGCCCAACGTTCTTTGTACTCATAATAACCTTTAGAAAAATCTAAAAACTTAATACCATTGGTGATGCACCAATCTAATTGTTTAATAATACTAATAGTGCCAAGTCTAAAGGGTGCGTAATCAATATCAAATACTCTAATGGTATCAAAAGCAATAGTATCAGAAAAATACAATAAGGTAATTGCAATTGGTGTTTTCTTGTTATAGGTAACAAACAATGCAGCTTTTTTTTCTAACAGCATAGGGTAAGTTACATCAAAATAAAAGTCCCATTCTTTTGGATTTAAATTATTATTAGTCTCTTGTTTGTCATTAAAACGTTTTATAAGTAATTTTTTAAAAGCATAAAAAAGAAAATTATATTTTTCTTTAGTAATGGCTCCATAATACATTTTATAACTAATTTCAAAAGAGTGCTCTAGCTTTCTTTTGTATAAATTAAATTTGTAATTACTGCTTTTACTAAGCCTTTTTTTCATATACTCATTAACACTTAAAAAATTTTCTAATTCACACAAATATCCAGGATATTGTATTGTTTTTTTAATTTTATATTTATTATCATCCTTTATAGATATTGTGTTAAAATAGGTATGTATATCGTAAATTAGAAATGTTTTGGAATTCTTTTTTTTCTCTTGTTTATTTTTAATAGTATACGTTAGTCCTTTGGTATTTGTTTTAGCAATATTGGTATATAATAAAGGAATAAATGTTTTTATAAAAGTAAAATCAGGTAGTAGGGATGTTGAGTATTCTTTTTTCTTAGAAGAAAAATGAATCATCCACTTTTTTAAGAAGTTAAAACAAAGAAAAGGATTGTTCTGTATCATTTTAAAATTTTAAAAAAATAGCCTAGTTAATATTTAAGTAAGCTTTTATGTCATTACTTAAAATATTTGAAAAGTCTTTTGCACTTTTAGAAAACAAATGAGATCCATCATATGTTTTTAAATTAGCATTGTTTGCTGAATAGTTAAAATAAGGGATATTATTTGCTTTAGCAATACTATCAAATTCAAAATCAAAATCTTTCCAATTGTTATTTTCTAATCTTAAGACTTCTTTATCTATTGGCATTCTAACTAAAAAAACTTTTCCTTTTCCTTTTAAATATGCAATCGTTTTAATTAAATAATTAAACCTAGTTTTATTAAAAGATTTAGTATTTGCTAATTCAGAATATTTTTTTAATGTTTCATTCTTCCATTGTGCAACCTCAGTAGAGCTTATGGTATACTCTTTAGTTTGTTGTTTAATCTCTTTCCAACCGTTGCTGTGAGCAATTAGGTTACTAAATTTATTGTCGTTTAAAAAACAGTTGTATAGTGAGTTAGAATAGCAATTAATTATATAATTGTAATTAGGATTGTCATTAAATCTAGATATTTTTCCTAGAATAAGGTTTTCATCCATTTGTAATATCGTATCATTTTCCATATTTTTTTGAACAGAAAAACTTCCAGGATTTACAGATAAAATAAAAATTCCGTTAGTACTATTATCTTTAAGTTTTTTTTTGATGGCATTTAAATAAACTTTACCATAGAATGATTGGTAACCATCAAAAGCAAAATTTACTATAGAGTAGCTACTATTCTCACCTTTTAATGTGTGTGTTAATATTTCTGGACTAATACCTTGGTTTGCGCGTGATAACCCCATAACTAAACCTTCTGCTTTATAAGTGAATTTGGCATAATTTTCATCTACAAAATTCTTAGATAATTTATCTATAAAGAAAAAATAAGTGCCTATAAACACGGTACAAAATAGAATTATTTTTAATAAGAAATGTTTCATAAGACTAAAATTGAAAGTAGATAAAAGAGTTTTGTCTGTTAATACCAAACAATACAATAACTAAAATATATACAAAACTAATAAGCCATTTTAAATAATTTGGTTTGTTTAAAACTAGCTCGTAAACTTTATTATTTCCTTTGTAATAATGAATTATTTGTACAATGATTACAAAAAGTGCGCACAAAAATAACTCTAGGTAATTGTTAAGCAGATTAATATGTAAACTTCTTAAATTAAACATACTTTTTATATAAAGTATGGCACTAGATATAGATGAAGATCTAAAAAATACTAGAGATATTAAAAAGTAACCAAAACCAAAAAACCAATGAATTTTATTTAAGAAAAATTCTAGAAAGTTAAATTTTGTAATTAGTGCTTTTTTAGATGGTTTAATAATACGTACTTCTAGTATAATTAACAAGGCATTTAGCATACTCCAAACAACAAAAGTCCAGTTGGCTCCGTGCCATAAACCAACAGTAAAAAATACAATTAATGTAGCTGTTAATTTGTTAAGTTTTACCTTATTTATTAGAGGCAAGTATATATAATCTTTAAGCCATAACATTAGAGATATATGCCATCGTTGCCAAAAATCAGAACTGTTTTTAGCATAAATTGGTCTATCAAAATTCTGCATTAAATCTACGCCTAATATTTTAGCAGTACCTATGGCAATAGTTGTATAAGCAGAAAAATCATAATAGATTTGAAACATAAAAAAAAGAGCACCTAAGGTTAAAGCAAAACCGTGTGGACTTTCTGGCGTAGCATAAGCTTCATCTACATATATACCTAACCTATCTGCAACTACAATTTTTAAAAAAAATCCCCAGGCCACCATAATTAGACCTTGTTCTATATTTTTAATGTTAATATTTATTTTCTTTTTTAATTGCGGTAATAATGTAGATGCACGTTCTATAGGGCCAGCAACTAATTGAGGAAAATAACCAACATATAGCGCAAAAATACCCAAATGTTTCTCAGGTTTTATACTTCCTCTATACACATCAATAGTATAACTCATTGTCTGGAAAGTATAAAAGGAAATACCTACTGGTAATAAAATTTGACTAATATGGTAACTTTGCTCAGCTTCATCAATAGGGATTGATATTCCAAAAAATTCTAGTAAGCTAGCCAATGATGATGAAAAAAAGAATAAATACTTAAAGGCTATTAATATACCTACATTTATACAAATACTAGTTGCAGCATATATTTTTTTGATTTTTTGACTTTTGGCAGCATAAATTCGTAGAGCGCAAAAATAATCTACAAGGGTAGAGGTAATTAGTAGTAAAACTAGACTAGGTTCAGACTTCATGTAAAAATAGTAGCTAGCTAATAACAGCCATATCCATCTAAATTTATGGGGTAAAACATAAAAACCCACAACTATGAGCGGTAAAAAATATAAGAACTCAAAAGAATTAAATAACATGTGGTTGTATTACTTATTTAAGGTGTTGGTATAGTGTACTAAATTAGCTATTTAGCAATAAGATTACCTTTAAAAATGATTAAATGTAAAAATATAAGATAAGTTACATGTGCTTTGCTGTGTAACCTATTTAGTTCAGTTTTACTTTTTGTGTTTTTTTAGATCCCACTATTAAATATTCTTTGGAATATTCTATTTCGTATACTCTAATACAATCTAAATGTATAGAGTTTAAAAAAAGATAATCATATAATGGTTTTGCTATTAAATTAAAGTTCCTGTCACCAAAATGTACTTCACTTAAATTAGCAGTTATAGGGTTTAAAACATCTATTGTTTTGTAATTAATAGAATGGTTTAATGAGCTCTTATTTTTTCTAAAAAGTGTTTTAAATTTAGCGACCTTTTTAGCTATGGGGTATTTTTTTAACGTATTTTTTATTTTAATTTTTGATGCTTCAATACTTGCTATAGCATTAGTAATATGTGTTTTTTTGTAAACAATATGGTTTTCATACTCATACATATAATTACTCCAAAATCTTTTGTATTCTAGGTCTCCATATCCCATATCTAATAAATTATAATTATTGCTAAGGGCCCATTCTATAGTTTTGTATATTGAAATATTTCCCAATGAAAATTTAGAAAAATTATGATTAAATGAAGAGATTGAAATAAATAGAATATTTTTGAAATGATAATTTATAGAAATGTTTATAGGCTCGTCATTACTATAAATAACAAGTATTGAAGCCTTATTAGTGTTTACTAAATTAAAAACTAAATTGTAGTAATAATCCCAGTTATCAAGTACATCGTTAGGTTCATTTCTTTGGTTAAAACGATACACTAGCATTTTGTGTAATGCACCCATTAAAAATTTATATTGCTTTGCAGTAATGCTTTCAGTTATCATTTTATAGCTGTAATTAAAACAAAGCTCAAACCTATTTACAGATCTATTAATACTAGTTCTAAATTTTTTAGAATATTCATTTCTTAAAAATAATGCTATAGTTACTTTTTCTTTAATCAGTATAGCACAACCATTTACATCCTTTTGGAATATCTTTTTTACCCCTATGTTAGTGTCTGTATAAAAATAGGGGGTTAAATACTTAGGAAATAGCTTAATAGATATACATTTAAGATTATAAATGGTGGAGGTATCCCTTTTTGCACTATAAAATATTTTTTTATTGTAGTTGCTCTCTAATTTAGTGTAGTAGGGGAGTATATGTCTATTTTCGGTAAACTCTGTATAAAAATCTTTAGTAGTAAGTAACATAACTTTTATAATAAAATAGAGAATAGGAGAATTATTTTTTTAAGCAGTAAGGTGTCTTTATTTAGAGCAACAGTAACAATTATTTGTTTTGTAATACCCTCTTCTATGTAAAAAATTAAGGGTTCTCATTTTTAATATTTCTAATTTTGTATAACCAAAGTTGCTAATACTAATAGAGCTATCCAAAGCCTGTACATAATGCCACCATTTTTTTGGTAAAAATAAAACATCTCCTGGTTGTAGCACTACTTTGTAAAAGGGTATACTTTTAAAGTTTGTGTATTTTGTAGCATTAAAGTTAGTAATATTTACCTTACTAGCTATAGCACCATTAATATACTTGGTACTGGGATACATTTGTGCAGAATATTTAGGAGGTACAATTATAAATAATTTTTCTCCTTTTACTTGTGCATACATATTATCTCCAGAATCGTTATGAAACCCCGTTATTGTACCTTTGGGGCCAATCCAAGCTGCAACATCATTAACGGCAGTATGTTGTTCAAAAATTGAAAAATCTGTGTCTCCGTTTAAATTTGGTAAGTATTTAAAAATATCTAATGTGGTTAAGTAGTCTGTAAAATTAGAGTTAGTGTTTATATTTTTTAATTTTTGTAAATATTCTTTTAATGTAGATTTTTGATATTTACTGTCTCCTTGAATATAATTTCCAGAGAGTAGACTTACTTCTTCATTTGTAGCTAAATGTATTAAATATTCTAAATCCCATTTTTTAGTAGCACCCCAGTCTTTTGCGTATCCTTTTATAACTACAGGCTTTTTTTTGTTAAAAAGAATGTTTTTAAATGAGTTAGCGTCAACCGTAGCTAGTTCTTCTACAGGCTTACTTAACTCCAAAATTTCATCTAAAATATCCATAAGAGTCCTGTTTATTAATTAAATATAATAAGATTTATACAAAGCACTATTTATTGTACCTATATAACGGAAAAAAAGAAGTTTTAGCTAAAGGAGTTAAATTCTTATTTTTACCAGATAAGTTGTTATACTCCTTGTTATTTAATACGTATTTCCAAACCTTAAATTTTTTATAATCATTAGAAAACGAAGCTTTAAAGTCGAATAAAGAATCGTGATTTCCGCCAAAACCACCACCTAGGTTAAAATAAGAATAGCCTTGTAGTGTACCTTGTACACGTACTTCATTTAAAATATATCTTATAGGCGATAAGTGTTTGTATTCTTCTAGAGTGCCAGATAAATGGTATTGTATAATGGTATTATTTGTTTTTATAATTAGAGCAGCAGAAGCATTAATGTTTGTGTCTTTAGTAACCGCAAAAATAATCTCTGCATTATATTGCTTACTTTTTAAAATATTATAGAAGTATTCTTCTTTAAAAAAATAGTTTTTGCTAGCGTTTAATCTAGACATCGTTTTATAGTACAAATCAATAAAAATGGCTACATCTTCTTTTGTTTTACCAACCCTAGAATAGAATAATTTTTTATTTCTTTTAATATATCGTTTTGTTGTTTTAGAAAAATTAGACTCTTGCTCTTCTAAAGTTTGCTTAAGATTAATATTTACAACTTTGCTTACATTTTCAATTTTTCCAAGACCAGACAAAATTCTTTTTTGATTGTCTATATATGGATTTAAACTACTGTAGGCGCAAATGATATTCTTTTGCTGAAAATAAATACGTAGCTTGTTGTAAAACGGAGTAAGATTGGTGTTGGCTGTAATGTTTTTACTTAAGGGGCCTCCATACCCATACACAGAAGTAACATCAAAAAAAGAACTGTTTTTAATTGGTCTTATGAGTATAGGAAATGCAATAATAATGTCTTTTGTTGTATAGGAAATAAGTGCTATATCTTCATTATCATTAGCACAATTAATGTGATAGTCATAGGTATGGTAAAAATCATACCCTGCTACAGTCTCTAATAATGTATCCCACTCTTTTTTGTTTCCTATAATTTTTAGCATAATTGTTATGGTCTTCTATATGCTGGAAAATAATTACATTCTTCATTACAGTCCTTAGAAGAACTATAGGTTTTATTAGATAATAAATTATATACTTCTTTATTTATAATTTTTCTACCTGTGTAAAATACAGCATCTTCATCTTTAGGGAAAAATACTTTTTTACTTTTATAGAGCCCATCACCATTGGTAAGTCCGCCACCTAAAACATAATATTTTTTACTGTTTTTTGTGGCCCATTTTAAAATTTCTACTCTTAAATAGTCATTAGGCCTGCACTCAAAATATTTAGCTCTAGTACCACCTAAAAATGCGTATAATGTAGCTTTATTTATAATAATAAGTTCTACAGATGCAACTACATTGTCTTTATATGATTTGGCTATGGCAAAACTATTTGGATTTGCGTGTATTAAATTTTCAAAATATTGCTTTGGAAAATAGTAGATTTCTTTAGCATTATTACGATCCATAGTTTCAATATATACTTTATGAAAATTTTCTATTACACTATCTGTAATTTCATTTCCTTCGTATAATTTAAACGTTAAGTTATGTTGTTTTGCTTTTCTGTAATTATTTCTAACTTTTGTAGAGAAGGCAGTCCATTGGTCGTCTTCAGTTTCTTTTATTTCACCTTTAACATTCAATAGTGTTTCGGTTAATTCACCACTATAATTATTGTGATTTCCATTTAGGTTAAAGCGTACAAACTCTGATACTATATTGTTTTTACAATACCATTTATCTACTAATTCCCAAAATTTAGTTAGTACTTTAGTGTCATCACAGTTTTTGCATAATGGTCCTCCGTAACCGTAAGGAGTAATTACATCTTTATAGGTTTTATCTTTTATATCTCTTAAATAAAATGGCATAATAGTATTAGGAATACCATCTATATTTAATAAAAAATAACGCAATTGGTCATGTTCATTTTCGTAATATTTTAAATATTCATAGGTGTAATAAACATTATTGTCCCAGTAATTGTTTAGTAGTTCTTTGTATGTTTCAATTTCTTCTAACGTGTTTATTTTTTTTACATATAAATCGTACTTTTTACCATTTTTTTTCCTCTTAATAATTTTACCAGGGTTACCAACAACAGTAGCATAGTCTGGTACATTTTCTAATACCACAGATCCAGCACCAACAGTTGCCCATTTACCAATAGTTATTTTAGGTATAATAACAGAGTTGGCTCCAATAAAAGCTCCTTCTTTTATGTATACATCACCACATAAAGTTACTTGCGGTGCTATATGTACATAGTCTTCAATTTTTGCATCATGATCTACGCTAGCGCCACTATTAATAATAACATGTTCACCAATAGCGCTATTTGCTTGTACTATAGCTCCTGCAAATATTACCGTACCTTTACCAATTTTAGCACTAGTAGATACTATAGCCGAGTTGTGTTTTATTGAAATATAATCTACATCTAATAACGCAGCAATTTTTTTTCGTATTTTATTATTTCCTATTGCAATAATTAATGGATTACCAGTATTTGGAAAATTTTTAAAGTTAGAATCAATTTTTTCTACTTTTAAAGAAGCAAATAGGCTATTTTTTGGTGCATTGTCAAAAACATCTGTAATTTCATAACCATTAGATTTTAAGGTGTCAATAATTACGTGTGCATGACCACCAGCACCGTATAAACGAACTTTTATTTTGTTAGATTCATCCATTTTGCAAAAAATAAGATTAAGTATGCTATTTAGTTACTAATAACTTTTATACAGCTAATTATAAAAATTATTAAAATTTAAACGGGGGAAGCTTTTAATTAAGTATTAATTAGTAGTTGGTGTACCAGTAAATGTAGACATATTTAAGTTGTCACTACTATTTACACCCTCTTTTACAAATACTTTTTTTACTGTTAGTAGTAAAATTTTAACATCTGTTTTAAAAGATCTGTTTTTTACATACCATACATCTAGTTCAAATTTTTGTTCCCATGAAATGGCATTTCTACCGTTAACTTGAGCCCATCCTGTAATTCCTGGCTTTGCTAAATGTCTTTGTTTTTGAAAATCGTTATAGAGAGGTAAGTACTCTACAAGTAATGGTCTAGGACCAACAAGGCTCATATCGTTTTTTAAAACATTAAGCAGTTGTGGTATTTCATCTAAAGAATATTTGCGAATAAAATTACCAAATTTGGTTACGCGTAAATGAAAAGGTAGTAGTTCTCCGTTTTCATCTTTTTTATCATTCATAGATTTAAACTTTATCACTTTAAAAATTTTCTCATTTTTACCAGGTCTAGGCTGAAAAAAGAAAATTTTACCATTGTTAGAGAAAAATAAAACAATAGCAACAGTAAAGAAAAAAGGGGATAAAAATACAAAGCCTATAAATGCTAGTATAAAATCTAGAATTCTTTTAAAAAAATTAATGTACATACTTTTGGTTGTTTTTGGTTCTTGTGTTTAGCTTGTGTATTAATAGTTTCCCCATTGGTTAAGTGAGGTGGCTATATAAGCCATATCTTTAATTGTATATCTAAAATCTATATGTATATTTAATAAAAAAGACCAACTATTGGTTTGCTCATTACCGGGCCACAATTCAGACGGGTAAATCCCTTTTTGTATTAAATGCTTTTTTACACTTTGTAATGTATCTAAATCTTTAAAAACTAAATGCAATCCAAACGTTGTGTTTTTATTATTTTTTAAGATAAGATAATTATCATTTTTATTAAGGTTTTGTATTAAATATTCTAAATTATGCTTTTTATAATGCGTATAATTCTTATTTAAATATAAACCAATTAATTTACGGTGTTCTTCCTTAACAGAAATTACCTGGTATTGGTGTTGTAAATAATTTTCAGAATCAGAAATTAGATTTAAATATTTTTGTTTTAAAGTGTCATCATTAACGCTATTGTTGTAAATATAATTTTGCTTTAGTTGCATAGCTTTATTTACCAAATCCCAATTATCATAAAATACAGGATCTACGTTACCAATACTTGTGTTATTATTTTGTGTTTTTCCGTTTGGTTGCCATAAAATTCCTCCTAATGGTATAGGCAATGTTTTACGCAATGATGCTACACAGTAATCTGCTTTACTTGTTAAACATCCAGAACTAAGCCAGCCATGAGAATGATCTTCTATGCAAAATGGTTTGTTGGCCGTTGTAGGAATGTTATAATGGAACAATCCCCAAAAATTATTTAGTAATACTATATCTTTATCCGTTGCAAAATCTAACACATTTAATTGGTGTTCAGGATTAAAAGGATCTAATGTATAAAAATGAATAGTAGAATAACATTTTTGTAACCAACTTGTTACGTGCTGGCAGTAATACTTTGGAAGCCAAATTTTTGCTATATTTTCTTCTGCAATAAGTTTGTCAAAAATATATTTTATTGCGTGTCTTCCTGTATAAAATAAGTTGTAATTAGTAATATAGTCTTGCGTATTAAAATTAGTTATAGCATCAGCATCTGTACTGTGAAAAAAAGAACCTATACCTGCTTTGTTTTCCATTAATTTTCCTACTTAATAATTACAGTTCAAAAATAATTAAAAAAGTGCGCTTAAATTAATATATGCAGATATATGGATGTAGTGTAGTAAATACTAGACAAACGTAACTTTTACGTCCTATTCTTATTTATTTAAAGAGAACAATTTGTTGTTAACGTTAATAAAAACAGGAACTTTTGTGTAGTTAACTATTACTCTTTATTTTTAATAATCTATCGCATTTAGCAAAGGTGATGTTGCTTTTGTAATTATTAAACGACGCTTTAATTTTTTCATTTTTAAGCCATGCTATATAAATTGCAGCAGTATTAATACCTGCTTCATGTGAGAACGGATATCCACCACCAAATCTGGGGTTAAATTCTAAAATGTATATTTTATTTTCAGCAATAAAAATGTCACAATCTAAATTTCCAGAATGCCTTAATAATAAGGATATTTTTTCTCCAATAGCTAATATTTCAGGGGTAATTACAGAAATAGCTTTGTCTGTCTCTCCAGACCTCATAGCAAGTTTTTCTCGGGCAAATGTTCCGTAATAATTACCATTAAAATCATTTAATATGTCTAACCCGTACTCAGAACCTTTTATTTTTTCTTGAATTAAAATAGCAGTGTTAATTTCTTTTTCACTGGCCTTGTATAATATTGTTTTTTTTAATTTAATCAATAACAATTTATGTACAAGTATTAATTCTTCTTTAGTATCTACTGTCTCTATACCAATAGAAGAACTTCCCCATCTTGGTTTAAGTATTAAAGGGTAACTCAGGGTATTATTTTCTGTTTCAGCTATAGCTTCATCTATATGTATAAAAGTCTTTGGAGTAGTTAATTTTTCTTTCATTAAAAACTGATAAAACTTCCATTTATCAAAAGCAATATCAATAACATCTTCATTAGAAATTAAAACTTTTACACCAATATTATTAAAATTACTTTTGTGTTTGGCTAGCAAAGGCAACTCTAAATCGTTTAATGAAATTACAGCTGTTACTTTATGTTGTAGGCATATGTCTTTTATGGTACTAATGTAGTTTTCATCATAAATACTAGGTACAGTAATAGCAATATCAGCATCTGCTAGGGCAGGAGCATTAGCGCTCATATCTGTTGCAATTATTAGACCTTCATTATTTAAAGCTTCTTTAAAGTAGTTAATTAGGTAGTTTCTTCTGCCTGCGCAAGTAAAAAGAATATTGGTTGGTTTCATGTTTTAATATTTTGAGCAGATTACTGCAAGGTTTTTTTGTAAAGATTTACAGATATTTTTCTTTTACCAGATTTTAGGGCTCTAATTTCATTTACATATTCCACAACTACTTCTGCATCTTCACCAATATCACTTTTAAATAATGAAACAAGTTCTTGTTCTCTTATAAATGTAGACTTGCAATTTATTTTTATTATATATTTTTTTTCATCAGTTTGTATAAACTGCAGTTGCTCTAGTTCATGAAAATCATAAACATAAGCGTGCATTGTAAAGGAGTTTAGTGTGTCTCCATTGGTTTTATACAAAACATCCATTTTTCTGCCTTCTATGTTTTTTAATTTTGGCAAAGTATTTTCATTGTCTGTTTGTAAGCAGCCAACATCACCAGTGTCGTAACGTATCATTGGTGTAGCAGTATTGTACAAGTCTGTAATAACTATACGGCCTATTTCTCCATCTTTAGCAGGCAGATCCCTTTCTAAATCTAAAATTTCTACAATATAACTGGCCCAGTTAATAGTAAAACTAGTCTCATTAGGTAATTGTTGTGCTATAATACCATTTTCTACATTAGAGTATCTAGAGACTGTAGGGTTTTTAAAATAATACTCCATTTTTGATTTAACCTTTGGGCTCAAACCTTCTGCAATACCAATTATAGATTTCATATTACAGTCTAACGGTGCTGCTTTTACTTTATCTAAATATTTACATATGGTTTCAAAACCAGAAGGATAACCTATTAACCCTTTTTCAGAGGAATCATTTTGTAGTCTACTCAGTAGATCTTTAATATACTTGTCAGTTAGTTGGGTAACATCTAACTGTTCTGTATTTTGTAAAAAGGCAATTAGCTTGGGTTTTTTAAAATAGGCAGCCCAAAACCTAAGATATAACAGTTTTTGGCCAATAGTATAACCGGCAAGTTTTGCAAAATAAATAGTGTCTGCAGTATTTCTGGTTTTTTTTCTGCTAGATTGGTATATTTTAAAAGGAGTACCCGTAGATCCGCTAGTACTAACTAAAGTAAATTTATCTTTGTTTTGATTAGCGCTTGTAATAGCATCAAAATTAGTTTTAATACTATTTTTATCTACTACCGGAAAATCTTGAAGCGTACTAAAATTAGCATACTGTTGGTAATATTTAGTATTATTAACTGCAAAGTTTAGTAAAAAATCTAATGCCTGTGTTTGTTGTTGTAGTTGTATTTCTTTGGTGGCTTTATTAAAGTTCCTAATAGCATTTACATCTTTTTTTATTTTGCCTCCCTTTAACATATCTAAAGTCCAGAAAGCAAAATTTCTACAGTCAGAAGCTAATCCCATACGTTATTAATGTATTAATTTTTAATAGGTTATAAATGTAGGGGAACATTTTTTCTTATAAAAGTCGCTGTTTAGTTAAAAAACTTTCGTTAATACTTATAAAAATTATTTTTCTTTTTCTAAAGACTCATACTCTTTACGTAATTGTTCCCAAATATAAGATCGTTCGTAATTATTAATCATAACTTCTCTACAGGTATTTGGGTTATAAAGTTTGTCTTTGTGGTTGTAAAATTCAAGCATTTTTGTAAACAACGCATCTGCATCTTTTACAGGTATAATTGTGCCATTAACACCTTCTTTTATAATTTCATTACACCCGTTAATATCTGTAACAATACTATATAGTTTCATAGCGCCAGCTTGCATCACTACGTTAGGGAAGCCTTCTCTGTAGCTAGGGAACGTTAATGCATCAGATATTGCAAAATAAGGGCGTACATCTTCTTGCCAACCAATGCCCATAACCGTTTTATTATTGTAAATGTAGTCTAAAGACGCTTTGTTAAGTGGGTCTAACTCTGTTTCAAAAGTACCAACTAGTAGTAATTTTACATTCTTTTTTATAGCTGCTAATTTTTTAAAAGCACCTATTAACTCATTAATACCTTTGTCTGCCACCAATCTGCCAACAAACGTAAACACAATATCTTCTGGCGCAAAACCTAATTCTGTTCTTAATTTTAAATTGTCTGCTGCAGTATACAAGTCAGGATTAAAATGGTTGGTGTCTATACCGTTAGAACTACCCTTACCAATTACTTTTAGCTTGTTTTTACGTGTAAACTTTTCTTTTATAATAATGTCTTGTAACCCAAAAGAGTTAGGATAAATTTTAGTAGCACAAGCATAAGTTATTTTTTCTACAAGATTTAAAATGGTTCTTTTTGTACCAGTAGCTTCTAATAATGGCAAACCAGCAATAGTATGTAACCTGTGTGGTACACCAGCTAATTTAGCAGCTAACATAGCAGCAGTACCAGCTTTTGGCGTGTGACTATGTACTATAAAAGGTTTTTCTTTTTTAAATATTTTGTACAGCCCGTATACAGATTTTAAATCTTTAATAGGTGTTATTTTACGGGTTAGTTCTACCGCAATAACAGGAACACCTTCTTGTATGTGCACATTTGTAAGAGCATCTCCTCCGCTAGACACACCAATTACGTCATAATACTTACTCATATAACGTAGTTGCCCAGTAAGTAGTTTACCTAGTGAATTGGGAATTGTTGTAACACGTATTATTTTCTTTTTCATAATAATGGAAATCTCCTGTAGAATACTTTATAGGTATTATTCTTATTTTTATAAGACACTTATCTGTGCCTATTTTAAGTTAAAAACCTAGCAAATCTACTTATAAAAGCACTTTGTTCTTGCAATTAATCTATTAAAAGGTAAATTTTAACGGTAACGGTTATACTAAAAAGGGCATAAAATGAGTTTAATTTAAAGTATATGCTTTGTTAATGTAAAGTAGAATACTACAAAAATAATATTTTATACGTTTTTTTGTTAAAAATGAGCGTGTTAACGTCCAAAACTGAATTTGTTTCGTATTTGAATAAGTTAGTTGTCGATTTTTATTAACATTTAATCGATTATTACATTAAAATAGTATCTTTAAACCCCATTAAAAAAGTAATATGCACAAGCAACCATTAACCCTAGTTAAAGTTCTAGTTTTTAGCTTATTTATAGCTACAACACTAGTCTCATGTTCTCAAGAAGATTTGTTAGCAAATGTAATAGCAGAAAACGCAGCTGAAGAAGAGCCAGATACAGAACCAGATGTACAACCTATAGGTGATTTAGATATTAATACCACACCTTGTGACTATACTTTAGACGGTATTGCAGCAGGTACTACTTTGGCTATAGAATGCCAATTAGACTTAGATGGTAAAACAGTAAGTTTACCAACAGGTGTAACTTTAGAATATAAAGGAGGAGAAATTATTAATGGTACTTTAAATTTTACCGCAGGTGGTAAAATAGATGGCAATTTATTAAACCAAAACTTAACTGTAGAAGGTAATGTTAGCCTTATAAGCGAAACCTTTGAATTTCACCCAAGCCGTTGGGATATTGTACAAGGAAAAGTTAATGATGAAGTAGCAATACTTAATACTACTAATTTTAAGATTTTAGTTAACAAAATAAATGAATTAGGTGGTTTTGAGTTCAAAGTAGATGTTTTTGATGCATACTTTAAAACTGATGGTTATTTAAATATTTCTGTTCCTGAATTACATGCAATTAATTTACCTTCTAACTTTCATTTAGCAATGAGTGAAAATACACATTTACGTATGCAACCACACGGTCATTTTAGAGCGGCTTTGTTATCTATTTACGATGCTGAAAATATAAAAGTTTCTGGAGGTTATTTACATGGTGAACGAGATGAACATAATTACAATTCAGGCTTTGTGGATTCTGATGGTGCTACCGGAAAAACAAATGAGTGGGTAAATGTAATGTCAATAAAAGGTGGTAGGGAAGTAACTATAGACGGTGTTACTTTTATGGATGCTGCAGGTGATTGTTTAGCTATTAGTAGTATATATCATTATAATGATTCAAGACATATACGTTCTAAAGATATCACATTAAGAGATAATAAATTTATTAGGGCTAGAAGAACCAATTTGGTTATTGTAAATGGAGAATATATTTATGTAGAAAATAATGAATTTATTGATGGAGGTATTGATACAGAAAATTCTACAGGAACAGCACCTTCTTCTAATTTTAATATGGAGCCAGTTAGGGGTAGAGATGCAGTAACAGGAGCTTTAATTGAATATGAAAGGGTAAGTCATGTTTATTTTAGAGGAAATAAACAAGTAATTACTGATGTTGAAGCTAATCCTAGAGCAGGAGGGTTCTTTTTCTCTCACGGAAACGGACCAATTATTGTGGAAGATAATGAAATTATAGATTGTGGAATATCATTTCATACAGTTGAAGGGTTGGTAATAAGAAATAATACAATAACTGGTGGTAGTATTTCTGCGGGTAGTGCTCAAAATTTTAATAGAACCGATTTTGTGTATGGAAATGAAGTATATGGAAATACTATTAAAACAGAAGGTGTAGCTATAAATATTGCAGGTAATGGAACTATTGTTTACGAAAATGATGTAGAAGCTACTGTTGGAATTGCTTTGGGAGCAGGAGCTAAAACTTCTAGTAATGGTGTTTCCAACACTAAAATATATAATAATAGTATTAAAGCCTACAGCAGAGGAATTACTTCTATGAATACTATGGAAAATGTTACTATTGAAGATAATACTCTAGAAATGCAAGAAGGAGCTAATTTTTCATTAGCAATAGGAAATAAATGGGAAATGGATACAGATTCTAATTTTATTATAAAAAACAACACTATTACTGGAGTTAAAACAGATTCAGAGACAGGAGCCCCACCTAGTTTGATTGTAGGGAATTCAATTGAGATTATTGATAATAAGTTTGGAGATGTTCAGTTAAATACTGGTGCCAGTAATGTAATATTAAGAAATAATGAAATAGATGCTAATATAGGAGCTAGTGGAATTTTGTTCTATGATGATTCTCCCAATAGTATTTTTTCAGGAAATAAAATTTATTTATATGTTACAAAAACACCTTTAAAAATAGAGCCAATTAAGGTTTATAAGGATGTAAAGTTATCTGGTAATGTTGTTTTAGAAAATAATACAGTGATTGAAATGTAATTTTTTATTACAATTGTCATAAAATTACAAGGTGCTTAGTATTAATCTGATTAAAGATTAATATTAAGCACTTTTTATTTAAAATTAATTGCTTTTCTAAGAACTTAAATTAGGTTTGCATTAATTTAATTAGAATAAGACTATAATGTTTTTAAATTCAATAAATAATTTTCGCGCAATATCTATAATCTTTATAGTGGCAGGTCATTGTTTCGTTTTTTTCGGTAACATATCAATTTTATCCAACAATACATTAATATCTAGAATGTTTTTAAACCTTATTTTAGGTGGTTCAACATTATTTGTGATAATATCTGGATTTCTGTTCCACCACGTTTATTATAGGAAATTTCAGTTTAAAAAGTTTTATTTAAAAAAAATAAAGTATGTGTTAATACCTTATATAATACTTACTACACTAGCAGTTAGTATAGTGTTTTTTAAATGTCTTTATAAATTAAATTCATTTGAAAATTTATTACTTTGTTTTTCTAATATTAATATTTCAAAATATTATTTTACCGGAATGCATTTCTTTATTGGTTATTGGTACATACCCTTTGTAATGATTCTTTTTTTGTTAACACCTTTATTTGTGTCTTTTGTAAGATTAAAAATAACCTCAAAAATTATAATTGTTACCAGTCTTTTGTTAGTTTCCTTTGTCTTACATAGAGGGGATAGTCAGGATTTTTATGCTATACTACAAAATGTAGTCTTCTATATACCAGTTTTTTTACTTGGAATTACTTTGTCAGAAAGAAAGGATATAATTTATAGTAAGTTAAAAGGAAAAGATTCTTACTTGCTTGTTATTGTCTTGTTATTGGCTTTTTCTCAATCTTATTTAGGGAAATTAGGAACTTATGAAAAAGCTCCATTTTTATTTCAAGGTTTAGATTTAATGTTAATTCAGAAAATAGTATTTAGTCTATTCTTTTTAATATGGCTGAAGCGTTTTGAAAATTTTAAGTCGACGCATTTAAATTTAATAGCAGAATGCAGTTTCGGAATATATTTTATTCACGGAATCATAATATGGGTTATTGAAGTTATTAAGCCAAAGCTAAACTTAACATTTTCAATCAATCAATTTTATATATACATCATTTATTTTATTGTAATCTTTTATTTATCACTATTTGTAACATATCTGATAAAAAAGAAATTTCCAAAATACAGTAGATACTTGATAGGAAGTTAAATTAATGATTATTTTTATATAGGTTTACTTGTTTGTCTATTGTTTTATTAATGTTATATGTTTGCGATCTTTTTAAACATTTTTTAATAAGATCAAAGTATAATGCTTCATCTTCTAATATTAAAGAAATTTGTTGTGCTAATGCTTTATAGTCAGTATCAGGAAATAATAAGCCAGCACCTTTAACAATATCTTTTAAACCGGGAACATCCGAAGCTATAAACGGTTTGCCAGAAGCAAGCCCTTCAATAGAGGCTAATGATAGACCTTCATAATGGGATGATAAAACAACAATATCCGCTGTTTTTAAAATTTTTGGTACAGCCATACGTATGCCTAAGAAAAACACTCTGTCTGTTAAGTCTAACTTGCGTGCTAATTCTTCACATTCTGTTCTTAAAGGACCATCGCCAACTAATACGGCTATTACATTTTTGTCAAGGTATTCTAATGATTTAATAAGAGTTTGTTGATCTTTTTGAGTTGTAAAAGAAGAAACTTGTACAAGTATTTTATGGTTGTCATTAATGCCCTTGGCTAATTCTGATTTTAAATATCCTGTTTCACTTTTAATGGTACTTAAATTAACTCCATTTTGTATAAGTTCAAATTTAGACTCTTTAAATTTTAAATGCTTTTTAAGATTAGTATCTACGTCTTTAGAAATGGTAATAATTTTTGAGTATTGAGAATAGATTAATTTATCAATTATTTTAAATAGTAATTTATCCCTTCTTCTATTAGAGGTATTGTGCTCTGTATATATTAATTTGGTTCTAGAAAAACTTATTAGTTTGGCTAAAGCTACCCAATATAGACTTGGGAATAAATGTACGTGTACTACATCGTATTTTTTTAATAATGGAATTATTTTTAGAATGTTGCTAGGACTGTAAGGGCTTTTTTTTGATAAAATAAATATTTTAGTAGGACTCTTTTTTTTCAATTGTTCTAAGAAAGGAGCATCATTATTATTTAAAACAGCTAAATCCATAGTTATATTCTCATCTTTGTTAAAAAGAGGAATAGACTCTAGTAAAAGTTTCTCCGCTCCACCTGTTTGTAGGTTGTTTATAATTTGAAGGATTTTCATTTTTTTATTTTTAACAAGATATAGATGTGCATTAATACTCCAAATGGTATGGCAAAGAAAGTAATTATCTTTTTAGGGTTATTTTTAAAAATATTAACTCTTTTTAAAAAGAGACATGACGATATGTAATGGATAGCTCTGGTAAAGGTATATTTAATACTTTTAGAGTATTTCATTTCTATGATGCGTGAATATAAAAAACCTTCAGGATGTAGCTTATATTGTCTTAATATGTTTTTTGATGAACCATCCTCTAAATATTCAACTATGCATAAAACTTCATTAATAGGTTTTAATTTATAGTCTTGATCAATCATTAAATAAAGTATCCCAAGAGGTACAAAACGCTCTCCTTTATAAATAGGATAAGCAGGGTATTTTTTTACCACTTTTGTTTTATAGACTAATTTTTTGTCTCCACTAGCTTTGTGTACGTTGTAAATTTCAGATAAAGTGGTTTCTTCTAAGCTTTCAGGCATTTTAGACCCTATAATGTCCCCTTTTTTATCTGCATCTAAACCAACCAAACCTGCAAATTTAGGATTGTCTTTAATGCTAGGGTAGTGGTATAGTATTTTTTCTATAGCGTCTACAGGCATAAAATCATCACTATCTATACAAACGTTTAACTCGGTAGTAATTAATTTATAAGCTGCATTGTGTCCGCCATGCATCCCTAAATTTTCTTGGTAATGGTATTGTATGGCAATTTTGCCCTCTGCAATCCAACTTGCTACTAACTCTTTGGTTGTATCTGTAGAGCCATCATCTATAACTAACCATAAAAAATCTTTATTGGTTTGTTTCAGTAGACTTTGGTACACCTGGTCTAAACAATACGCGCGGTTGTAGGTAGGGGTAAATACGGTTATGGTTTTAGTGTTTGTCATAATAAGTTTATTAGGCGTAATATATTTTGTACATTAAATAGGTAAAGGCAAAATAAGCAAGTGTTATTTTTCCAATCATAAAATGTTGATTCTTAAAAAACTGTTTTTTTAGCATAGGGTATATAATAACAATAGCCATCATAAACCACGATAAATAAGCAAAACGGTTGGAGTAATTGGCACGTATGACTAAGATCCAAAATGCATTGCATATTAAATAGGTGTTAACTAATTGAAAATAAACTTGATCTTTAAATTTCCGTTTTATAATAAAATACCAAGCGGCAAATACAGCAAAACCACTGTAAAAAATAAAATCCCATCGGAAGCCACTGTTTGCTTCTGCTTCTCCTGTTAAATATCCTGCCAAACGGTCGTCTCCAAAACCAAGGCTTGTAAACAATGTAATAAAAAGACTTCCCAATATAAAAGAAAGTGGTATTGCTACTACCCAAGCTTTTAAATAGGTTTTTGGGTTGTTGTAAATGTATGTTATGCCATAAGCGGCGATTGGTAATAGTAATGTTTTATGAAATTGTATGGATATTAAAAACAGCACTATCATTAGCGCTCTTTTACGATGGTAACTTACGCCCCATAAAAACAAAGAGGCGGCAGCCCCATTTCTGATGCCATTTACACCATAGGTCCAAAAAGAAAAAGAAACCACAAATAATAAAAAAGCATAGTACCAATACTCTTTAAAAAACTCTTTAGAGATGCGGTACATAGGATATATGTATATGAATGTAATAATTGTAAAAAAGTTATGTACAGAAATAAGTTGTGCTGATCCTTTCATAAATAAATGCCAGCCATAATCATTTGCATTCTCTTTTATTTCTGCTCCATATTGGTAGGCAACATAAGATCTGTAATAATTAATAGTATCTCCAAAATAAATACCACTTATAGGGCGTTGTCCTATAAATAAAATTAGTAAAACCAACAGTGTAATGCCTGCAAACTGAATGAAAATTAAGTTTTTTTGAGCATCTAACTTTAATACTATTGTATGTAGAAGTGTAAACAGTACTAAAAATAGGCATGCATTCATAAACACATCATAGTAGCTTTCCATTGGAATTAATGAGCCCATAATTAATTTTTTTTAGCGTTAGGAGTTAGTATTCTTCCTGGGTTACCCACTACAACACAATTGTCTGGCACACTTTTTACCACTACAGTACCTGCGCCAATTTGTACATTATTACCAATTGTAATATCGCCTATGACTATAGCACCTGTATAAATTGAGACATTATTACCTATGGTAGGTCTTTTGCCGTTCACCTCGCCTACGGTAACCAAATGGTTTACATAAAAGTTTTCTCCAATGCTATTGGCATTTAATATGGTGCAATACGGGTGTCCTGTTAAGGTTCCGCCAGCTAATTTAGTAGTAACGTCAATAGTAAAGTTGTTCTGTTTTCTACAATATAAATTTAAAATATGTGAAGTAAAACTTCTTGTTCTATAATAGAACAGTGTTCTAAAATCAGGTGAAACTGCTAAAAAATGCAATAAGAGTCCTGTATTACTTTTTTGTATGTTTTTAGCTGTTGCCCAACGTGTTAGATCTTTGTCTATGTCTGTTTTGTTGGCACTTTTTAGGTAGAGTAAAACGTGTGGCCATAGCAACAATTTGTATAACGTATTTAGTAAGCTCCTCATAATACTTTATTTTTTTAATGTAGTAAATAAATTAATCCATTTACTCATTACTTTTTCTATAGTGTACTTTTTTGCGTTTTCTACTGCTTCTGTACTCATAGATTGTAGCAAGTCCTTATTTCTGCTTAGCTTTAAAAGTGCTTCAGCAAATTGTTCTTTATTGTAATGCTCTACCAATATACCATTTTCTTTAGATACAATATTGCTAGGTCCATGCGGACAGTTGTACGCTACAATAGGCAAACCACAAGCTTGTGCTTCTAACAATACCAGCGGAAAACACTCATTATGCGATGTCATGGCATAAATAGAAGCGTCTAACATTTTTTTCTTTACCTGTGTTGTGCTGCCTTTTAAAAGAACGACTTCACTTAAATTATTAGCATCTATTTGTTTCTGTAGACTAGCTACGTACTCTTTTGGTCCGTCTCCATAAATATGCAATTGCCATTGGGGATCTTGTTGCGCAAACAGAGCCCAAATATCAATGAGTAAATCAAAACCTTTAACTTGAGCTATTCTACCAGCTGCTATTACTATTTTTTTTTCTAATGTAGTTTTGGTCTCAGGAAAAAATGTTAAAGGGTTTGGTATTACAGTTGTGTTGTTAGAAGCGTAATATGCTTGTTCATCTTTGTTTAGAACAACCAGAGAATCATATTTTGTTTCTACGTAATCTGCAAATTTCAAAAACTGTTTTTTAAACGTACTTTTAGGATTTTTACGTTTTTCAACCTCTATAGATTTAGAATAATGAAATTCTTTCACTTTAGGAATATGCTTGGCTATAAAGGGCATAAAATACGTATCCGTACTGTGGCTACAGACAACAACTACGTCTGGTTGAATTTGTTTTAAAACGTGCTTTATTTTAGAAATATGTATTGGTAATTTCAGTAAATTTTTTGGATGAAAATAAGATTTGTTTCTTGAGTAGTTAATACCCAAATCTAAAAAATGAATAGCGCTATTAAAGTCATAACAAGGGGAGTTTTGTTGTTGCTCTGTTGTTATTATATGTATGTCATTGGCGTCGTTTTTAGCTAAATAGTTAGCCTTTATAGACAATACGCGCTCTATACCACCGTGTAGGTAGACCTGATCTATTAAAAAGACAATTTTCATGTAGTGCGTATTATTTTTTTAAATAACATATCCCATTTCATCGCTATTTTTTCTATAGAATAGCGCTGTACATCTCTTCTTGCAGCAGTGCCCATTTTTTGCCTATTGCCATCATCTCCTATAAGCTGTAAAAGTCCGTTAGCAAGTTTATCACAATCGTCGTTAGGTACTAAAACACCGTTTTTATTGTGAGTAATAATATCC
This sequence comes from Cellulophaga sp. RHA_52, assembly GCF_007827205.1. NCBI lineage: Bacteria > Pseudomonadati > Bacteroidota > Flavobacteriia > Flavobacteriales > Flavobacteriaceae > Cellulophaga > Cellulophaga sp. RHA_52. The sequence goes on along the minus strand of NZ_VIRZ01000001.1, from coordinate 3,098,842 downwards.
GCCGGTCCATGCGGACAATCAAACGAAACACAAGGTACACCATACGCCATAGCCTCTGTTAATACCATACCAAAACCCTCGTATCTAGAAGACATGACATAAATAGAAGCCTCTTGGTATTTTTCAGCAATGTTTTTTACAGGTGCATAAAAATGTACACTCCTTGTAATGCCTAATTCTTCAGCTAGTTTTGGTAGTTGCTCTTTTTCGCTTATGGTACCATAAATGTCTAATTCCCAATCTGGATGTTTTTCAGCTACAGTTTTCCAACTTTGCAATAAACGATCATACCCTTTTTGATAACTTTGCTTGCCAACAGCCAGTACTTTCTTGGTGTTTAATAAACTGAGGTTTTTTTCTTCAGGAAAAAAAGACAATGGATTAGCAATTACAGACATATTTTTTAGTTGCCACTCCTTAGTATTTCCGTTGGTTAAAACTACAAAACTATTATATTTTGCAGCTCCTAGATCCATTAACTTAAACGTAATTTTATTTTTAAGTTGGCCTAAAAAAGAAGAAGCACCTTTTTTTATTTGTATATTTTTAGATACGTGTCTCTCGTATATCATAGGGCAAGGTTTGCCAATAATGTAGGGTAGTAGTAGCCCTTTTAAGCCATCATCACAAACAGATACTATATCAGGATTAATTTTATTTAAGCAATTTTTTAATCCTTCTTTGTACTGATTTAGGTATGAAAACGGATTGCCCGTTGCTTTTACGTTATGAAAAGTTATGGCTTTACTAAAGTTATAAAACAAATCGGAACTGTCATTATTCAATGCTATTATATGCACATTGTACTGCATAGCATCTGCAAAATAACTCGCCTTAATAGAAAGTACTCGTTCTAAACCGCCAGGTCCAGACACTCCGTTTGTGATATAGACTAATTTAGGCATTACTTATTGTTTTAAAGCGTTGTTTAAGTATGTTTTAGAAGAATTTATCAAAACATCTAGTTTTTCTTGCGCTTCCGAAAAATTGATAGCATTAGTTTTATGGTTTTGAACCATTTTTTCATCTAAAATTAATAGCTGATCTAAACCAATAGACCCTAACATATCTCGCATACGTGTATTAATTTTGTAAGATCTATTAAAAACGACAAAGTCTTTTTGAAAAATTATAGAAAATGCTACTGCATGAAAGCTATTAGAAATTACAAAACTTGCATTTTTTATAAGACTTAAAAACTTATCTGGGCCTTTAAAAAAATAATTTTTATCGGCATAATTAATCAACTCATTAACAGTAATAATATCCCAACCATTTTCTTTTTTTAGCTTTAAAGCCATTTGTTTAATTAAGGGGTTAGAATCAAAATCGTAGATAAAAATATACTTATTATCTTCTTTACTACCGTCTTCTAATTTAGACCAACTGTTAGGGTCTAATAAAAACACAGGATCTAGTACTTGGTGGGCATTAGTAAACCCTAGTTCTTCTAATATTAATTTACCAGAAGACTCACGTACCGCTACGTGGTCTAATCTGCTTATTTTTTCTTTTACAAATGGTTTTATATCTTCTTCTAATTTATCTATAGCAAAACTTGCGGCATACGATAATTTTAATTTAGTATCAGGAACAAAATCTAAGTAAAAAGCAGGATCTTTTCCATTTTCAAAAAAAGAATTCCAAATTTGGTCACTACCACAAATATATGCATCAGCTTCAGGCAAATCCTTTTTTAAATCTTCATTGGTTTTATAAAGCTTTGTGGTAGCTTTAATGTATTTGTCAGAAAAAGCATCAAATGCTTTTTTACGCCTACGTTTAATTAAGCGTTTTGGAAGCTTAAGAGTATTGTATATAAGACGCAGTACTATATTCTTATCAAATTTAGGATTGTTAGTATACCACAATCTAAAATGATTGCTTAAAAAATGGGGTTTGTAATGTATGGTTTCTGCAGTATGTCCTTGTTGTTCTAAATAAGTTAATAATGCATATTCTTGAAGACTAGCTCCATGATTATACACTTCATGGCAGGTAATGGTTTTTATTTTCATAATTTACTTTTCTAAATTCAAAATAAAATTATTTATTTTTTCTATAGATTTCTCTTTATCTGTATTTTCTATAGAAGACAAATTATTAACAATGGTTGTTTTAAATTCATCATCATTTATATATAGTTTAACGGCAGCACTAATAGCACTAGGTTTCATATCTGTTATTAATCCAGTTTTTTTATCATCTATGATGTTGTATACACTAGGGAAATTGGTTGCTACAATTGGTTTGTTTAAAAAAGAAGCTTCTATTACAGATAAGCCTAAACCTTCAAATAAAGAAGTTTGTACATAAATATCTGCTGCTTTAATATAAGGGTATGGGTTTTCTTTAAAGCCTAGAAGAATAAAATGTTCTTCTAGTTTATAAGTTGCTATTAATTTTTCTAAATTAACTCTTTCAGGACCTTCCCCAATAACATACCATTTAACATTGAGTTTACTTTTAATTAAAATAGAACAAGCCTCTATAGCTAATTCATAGCCCTTAGCTTTTGCCAACCTACCAACAGTAACTATAGATGTGATATTTTCATTTGAAATGTTCTCAGGGGTCTTTTCTCTGCTTAATTTTTCTATAACTTTTTTGTCTGTGATATCTTTGATAACTGTCGTTTCAATTGTAGTGTTAACAGTATTTAGCTCTTTTATAAAAGAAGCTTCGTTTTCTTTAGATACACAAACAACTTTGTTTAATTTTTTATAAAAGTATATATCTTTAGATATAGTGTAACCAGCTTTTTTATAATCTGTATTTAACCAAGCAAATTTAGAATTTGCTTGTACTTTTTCTACTGTGTAATATGTAGAAAAACCTTGATTGTATGCAATAGCTATATCATATTCTTCTTTTTGATTAATGAATTGATTAGAGTAAGCTTTCCAAAAGAGTTGCGCATTATGTACATTCTCAAATATTTTTCTTAAAATAAAAAACTTCATTTTAAGAAAAAACTTACCTAGAAAATTAGATTCTTTAACCTCTATAGCTTTAATTTCAATTTCTTTAGGAACAAATTTTTCAAATTCACCTCCCTTTTTAAGAATTAATAGATCTACGTTATATTTGGTTAAATCTATATTATTTAATAAGGTAACAAGACTTTTTTCTGCACCACCACAATGTAAAGATTCAATTATAAAAAGTATTGATTTCGTTTTATTCATAATGTGTTATTTTTTCTTAAACACTTTATTTATTCCGTTTTGAAATAATTCTTTTTCGTAGTTATTAAGTCCAATTTTAAAAGTTATTAATGAGTAAACCATTGTATATATTGCGGCTTTGATTACAAAGTTAATTGCCCCATCATACGGAATGTAATTAAGAAGGTGTCCTAGAATCAATGAAATAATCAATGCAGGTAATATTTTACTCAATAGTTTTTTAAAAAAAGTTAGAATATTCAGTTTAGCAACTCTTACATAATAAAAGTTCATAATTACTTGAGCAGTTACCCAGCCTGTTAGTGTTCCTGAAATCATTCCTAAAACTCCAAAATCTTTAACCAAATATGCTCCAATTCCTGTTCCAATTATAAGTGAGGATAAATATAAAATTGCCTTGAAAGCAAGTTTATTTTGAGCTTCTAATATTAAATTAGCAAAAGATTGTACTAAAGGTACAGTGTAGGCAATCATAATTAATAAAGCTATAAGCCATATTGTGTTAGTTGTTGCAATAGATAATTCAGATCCAACCCATAGAAAAACAAATTGTCTACCAAAAAGTAAAAAAGCCCCAAAAATGAACATAAGAACAATAAACGAAAGTCTACCTACTTTAATCATTTCATTAGTAAGCTCTGCACTAGAAACTTTATTTACAGACATTTTTGTAGCTCTTGGTAAGAACATACTGGAAATAGCCGTGGAAAAAGCACCATAGTAGGAGCCTAAAGTTACACCTAGTCCATAAATAGTTATGATTTCAGAAGTACTTAGACGGCCAAGAACAAAGTAACCTGCTTGCCATTGAAATAGAGCAACCAATCCAAAAATAAAAATCCATCCAGAATAACTAAATATCTCTTTTATAAACTTAAATGAAAACTTATGTAATTTAAATTTTACTTTCAATTTTTTAAACACAAAAATTGAAGTAATTAATATTATCAATATATTAAAGGATGTATCAATAATTACTAACGCTATTGATTTTCCTCCTAGAGATAAAACAGCAACAACAGTAAGAGAACGTGTTATATACCGAATAATGTTTAACGCTTTGGGGAAAACAAAAGATTCATAACTGTAACAAATACCCGAAAAAGCAGCGCCAGGAAGACCTATTGCCAGGTTGAAAATTAAAATACCAAATATTGCTTTGGCAATTTTAATTTCTTCCCTATTCATTTTTGTAAAGTAGGAATCTAAAAAAAAAGTATAAAAGACAACACCAATAATAACAATGACTAATGATATAAAAAGATAAATTAGCATAGTGGTTGCTAAAAAGTTTTCCTCACCCTCTTTATCTTTTTCAGCTTGGTATTTTGCTACAAAACGTACAACGGTATTACTTAGACCAAAGTCTAACAATGAAATAGTACCAACAAAGGCTCCAATTGTTAAGTATATTCCGTATTCCGATGATCCTAAATGTTTTAGGATGAAAGGAGTTAATAAGATGCCCACTATATTAGTTAATAAAATAGTAGAATAATTTAGTAGAACACCTTTTTTTAGTTGACTCAAAATGGTTAGTTTTTATAGTTTACTAGAGGTTTGGTACTAGTTATAATCTTCCGTTAACTTTTTTAGGATCTAAAATGCCTTTAACATCATACAAAATACCATTTGGTTGCAGTAAACTTTGCAGGTCTAAGGCTAAAAATTCTTTATGAGCTACGGTTAGTACCACAGCATCATACTTTTTAATTGGTAGTGCTGTTGTAGTTTCTAAATTGTACTCATGAGCAACCTCTGCTGGGTTTGCCCAAGGATCATAAATAGTAACATTAGCACTGTAACTCTCTAATTGTTGTATAACATCTACAGCACGTGTATTACGTACATCTGGGCAGTTTTCTTTAAATGTAACCCCTAGTACTAAAATGTTGGCATTTTTAATTTTTATGTCTGCTTTAAGCATTAATTTAATAACTTCTGCAGCAACATAGCCGCCCATACTATCATTTAACCTACGACCAGCTAATATAATTTCTGGATGGTACCCAAACTCTTGGGCTCTTTGTGCCAAATAATAAGGATCTACACCTATACAATGCCCACCTACTAAACCTGGCTTAAATGGTAAAAAGTTCCATTTAGTGCCAGCTGCTTCTAGCACAGCGTGGGTATCTATGTCCATTAAATTAAAAATTTTAGCCAGCTCGTTAACAAAAGCAATATTAATGTCTCGTTGAGAGTTTTCTATAACTTTTGCAGCTTCAGCAACTTTAATGGTAGGAGCAAGGTGTGTACCTGCAGTTATTACAGACTTGTATAAATTGTCTACTTTAATACCTATTTCTGGTGTAGAACCAGCAGTTACCTTTAATATTTTTTCTACAGTGTGTTCTTTATCTCCTGGGTTTATACGCTCTGGAGAGTACCCAGCAAAAAAGTCTACATTAAATTTTAAACCACTGTGTTTTTCTAATACAGGAATACACTCTTCTTCTGTAACACCAGGGTATACAGTAGATTCATAAATTACAATATCTCCCTTTTTTAAAACTTTAGCAACTGTTTCACTAGACTTATATAATGGTGTTAAGTCTGGTCTGTTGTTTTTATCTACAGGCGTAGGTACGGTTACTACGTAAACGTTACAATCTTTTATATCATCTAAATTACTACTACAATACAAACCAGTATCTTTTATATCTGGTGTTTGTGATAATACACTTTGTAAAACAGCATCATCTACTTCTAACGTACTGTCTGTGCCAGATTGTAATTCTGCAATTCTTTCTTGGTTTATGTCAAAACCTATAACTGGGTACTTTGTAGCAAATAAGCGGGCCAAAGGTAAGCCAACATAGCCAAGACCAATAATTGCAATTTTTGAGGTATTCATAATATAGTGTTCTTTTATTAAATTATTTTAAATTTTCCCAATACCAATCTACGGCTTCTTTTAAGCCTTTTTTAATATTGTACTGAGGGTTGTAATTTAACAAGTTTTTTGCTTTGTCTATAGATGCTAATGAGTGCGGTACATCACCTTGTCTCTCTGGTCCAAATGTAACATCTACATCTTTAATTTTAGAGTCAAACTCACTTAGGTACTCTTTAAGTAAAGTTGTAAGTTCATTTAAATCTGTACGCTCACCATACGCAACATTGTATACCGTGTTAACAGCATCTTTATTTGTAGTAACAACAGCTAAAACATTCATTTGTATTACATTGTCTATATACGTAAAATCTCTAGAAAAAGATCCATCACCATTAATAACAGGAGATTCATAATCCATAAACTGCATTACAAATTTAGGAATTACGGCTGCATAAGCTCCTTTAGGGTCTTGCTTTCTTCCAAAAACATTAAAATAACGCAGGCCTATAGTTTCTATACCGTAAGTTTTAGAAAAAATTTCTGCATACAATTCATTTACATATTTTGTAATAGCATAAGGAGATAATGGTTTTCCAATTTTATCTTCAACTTTAGGAAGACCTTTAGAATCTCCATAAGTAGAAGAACTTGCTGCATAAACAAAACGTTTTACCCCATTATCTCTTGCTGCAACTAGCATGTTTAAAAAACCAGATACATTAACGTTGTTACTAGTAATAGGGTCATTAATAGATCTTGGTACAGACCCAAGTGCAGCTTGGTGCATTATATAGTCTACCCCTTTACAAGCTTTATGGCAATCATCTAAATTACGAATGTCACCTTCTATTAAAGTAAATTTAGGATTGTTAAAATGTTGTGCTATGTTTTTTTTATGGCCAGTTGCAAAATTATCTAAACAGGTTACTGTATTTCCGTTTTTTAATAATGCCTCACATAAATTAGAGCCAATAAAACCAGCTCCGCCAGTAACTAAAATATGAAAGTTTGGATTTAAGTTGAATGTTGTAATATCCATTTATTTTTTTTGAAAATTCAAAGGTATAATTGAAAGTACGAAATAACTGCTTTTTTGTTTTAGAACAATGTTATTTCCGATGAATTGTAATTTATAGTGGTTAAAGTTTTCTTCTACGTTTTTTTAGAGCATTTTATCATTCTGTTTTACGTTTAATTTTAGGTAAAATTTTTTAATAATTAGTATATGTAACAGATGTATATATGCGCTGTATTCACTTAAATACTATTGTTTTATTAAAGATTTGATTTTTGGCATTGTATGTGGTGATTGCTAAATGAAAAAAGTTGAAGTGTAGAATTATGGTTTAATATCGTATTTAAACGATTTTTATACATGTTTACCGATTTATTAAACCAGTACTCTTAAAATGAAAATAATTAAGATAAATTTGAAAATTGATGAATTGTTTGTAAGAACTTTATTAGCATTAATACACATATATGTCACAAGAAAGTAAAATATGGTTATCCTCTCCGCACATGGGCGGTGAAGAACAAAATTTTGTAAAAGAAGCTTTTGATACCAATTGGATAGCTCCTTTAGGACCAAATGTTACTTTTTTTGAGAATGATATTGCAGCATATGTAAAAAATGATGTTAGCGTTGCAGCCTTAAGTTCTGGTACAGCAGCTATACATTTAGCCTTAGAGATTTTGGGAATAAAGTCTGGAGATGAAGTTTTATGCCAAACATTTACGTTTTCTGCCTCTGCTAATCCTATAAAATATTTAGGAGCTACTCCTGTTTTTGTAGATAGTGAAAAAGATACGTGGAATATGTCTCCTAAGTTGTTAGAAGAAGCAATAGAAGATAGAATTGCTAAAGGAGTTAAGCCTAAAGCCATTGTTGCAGTACATTTATATGGTATGCCGTATAAAGTAACAGAAATTAACGCTATAGCAGAAAAATACAATATACCAGTAGTTGAAGATAGTGCAGAAGCACTAGGAAGTACGTACAATGGTGTAAAATGTGGAGGTTTTGGAACCGTAGGAATTTTGTCTTTTAATGGGAATAAAATAATAACAACCTCTGGTGGAGGGGCTTTAGTAACAAAAGATAAAGCTATAAAAGACAGAGCCGTTTTTTTAGCAACGCAGGCAAGAGAAGATGCACCACACTACCAACATAATGTTGTTGGATATAACTATAGAATGAGTAATGTATTAGCTGGTATTGGTCGTGGACAAATGTTAGTTTTAGACGATAGAGTAGCAGCTAGGAGAGCTAATTATCAATACTATTATGATAATTTACATTTAATAAAAGAGCTTGAGTTTTTAAATGAGCCTAGTGGAGTTTTTTCTAACAGGTGGTTAAGCTGTATTTTAACACCTTCCTTTAAAATTAGAGAAAAAATTAGGTTAGCATTATTAAATGAAAATATAGAGTCACGTCCATTATGGAAGCCAATGCATGCACAGCCTGTATTTAAGGATTGTGCAAGTTATATGGACGGAACTTCTGAGGATCTTTTTGAAAGAGGACTTTGCTTACCTAGTGGGTCTAATTTAGAGAAAAAAGATTTGGAAAGAATTGTACGTACAATAAAGTCTCAATTTATATGATTAAGAATTACTTAAATAATAATGTAACAAGGTACGCATCTAAATGGTTAGTTTTAGGTATAGATGTAGTAATAATGATTATTGCTTTTATCTTATCTTACTTTATTAGATATAACTTAACATTAGAGTTTGATGTTGCTCAGTTGCCATTTCAAATTCCTATTGTTGCTGTTGTTGCAGCCTTAGCTTTTTTAATTACAGGATCTTACAAAGGAGTAGTTAGGCATACAGGTGTTAAAGATGTGTATAATATTTTTAACGCAATATGTTTGTCTAGTATTTTAATGATTTTATTGGTTTTAGCAAACAAAAAACTAGACCTGTTTAGTTGGACAACCATACCATTACAAATTATTATTGTACATAGTTTAATTGCTTTTTTAGCGTTATCTGCATCTAGGTACTTATTTAAAACGCTTTACAATACCATAGTAAATAAAAGTTTATACAATACTAAAAGGGTTTTAATTTATGGCGCTGGTGAATCTGGTATTATAACGCATAGTGCTATTACAAACCACTCTAAATCTAATGTAAAAGTAGTTGGTTATGTAGATAATAATAGTAAAAAGGTTGGTAAAAGTATAAACGGAGTTAATGTTTATGCTAAAAGTGATTTGAATGAGGAGTTTATTGTAAACAATGGTATTTCTGAAGTTATTTTTTCAATTCAGAACATTAATCCAACCGCGCTTAGAGAATTGGTAGAGGGTATGGTTGATTATCCTGTTAAGGTTAAAATTGTTCCTCCTGTTGAGGATTGGATTAACGGAGAGCTAAATTTTTCACAAATAAAGCAAGTTCAAATTGAAGATTTACTAGATAGAGCCCCAATTACTATTGAAAACTCTAAAATATCTGGTGAATTAAAAGACAAAGTGGTAGTTGTAACTGGTGGGGCTGGCTCTATAGGTAGTGAACTAGTAAGGCAAATATGTAAATATAATTACAAATCATTAATAGTTATAGACCAGGCAGAGTCTGCTCTTTATGATTTGCAGCAAGAATTAAAACAAAATGGATACCATAATTTTTTCCCTATAGTTGGTGATATTAGGGATAAAAACAGGTTAAATTATCTTTTTACAGAACATAAACCTAATATTGTGTTTCATGCTGCTGCTTATAAGCATGTTCCTTTAATGGAGTACAACTCTTATGAAGCTATAAAAATTAATGTTGCAGGAACTAAGGTTCTTGCAGATTTATCTATACAACATAATGTAGATAAGTTTGTGTTTGTTTCTACAGATAAAGCTGTTAACCCTACTAATGTAATGGGGGGTACCAAGCGTATAGCAGAAATGTATATTAGTTGTATGCAACAAGAAAACAAAACTAAGTTTATTACTACAAGGTTTGGTAATGTTTTAGGATCTAATGGTTCTGTAATTCCATTGTTTAAAAGACAAATAGATAAAGGAGGGCCATTAACGGTAACCCATAAAGATGTGACTCGTTTTTTTATGACAATTCCAGAAGCGTCTCAGTTAGTTTTAGAAGCTGGAGCAATGGGAGAAGGAGGAGAAATTTTTATATTTGATATGGGTAAGCCAGTTAAAATATTTGATTTAGCTAAAAATATGATTAAACTTTGTGGTTTAAAATATCCTGAAGAAATGGATATTAAAATTACTGGTTTAAGACCAGGAGAAAAGTTATATGAAGAACTTTTAGCTAACGGAGAAAATACAATGCCTACGTATCATAAAAAAATAATGATAAGCAAGGTGAGGGAGTTAGATTATGTTAAAACGCGTTCATTAATTGATGAGCTGTGTGTTAATAATATGTTCTTTAAATCTAACACTGTAAGTCTAATGAAAGATATTGTACCTGAGTTTATTTCTAGTAATTCAGATTTATGCAAAATAGATATTGAGAAAGAGAAAAACGAAGAAAAAAAGATACTACAAACATTAACTAAATAACAAGTAAAACAATCCTATGAGAACCATTAAAACTTTTTTAAATAAAGTACTACCTATATTTGCAGTTGTGATGACTATTTCATGTGCATCTAAAAAGGATGTTGTGTATTTTCAAAATTTATCAGCTTTTGAAACAATGGTAGATACAGATACGTATACCACAAGATTAAAAGTTGGAGACAAAGTAGGAATTGCAATTACAAGTGAAAACCCAATAGCAAGTGCCCCTTTTAATTTAACCACAAGCGCTAGTGCATCAGGTGAAGAGTCTAGTGGTATTTCTAATTACTTGGTAGATGTAGAAGGAAATATAACACTTCCTGTTTTAGGAAGTATTCAAGTTAAAGGTGCTTCTGTTCCAGAAATTAAATCTCTAATAAAGAAAAAATTAATAGAAGGAGGGTTGCTAAAAGATCCACAGGTTCTGGTTTCTTTAGATGGTTTTTATATTACTATTTTAGGTCAAGTTAGGTCTCCTGGAACCTTTTATATTCCAGGACAACGTATTACTATTTTACAAGCTTTAGGTATGGCTGGCGACTTAGATATTTCAGGTAAAAGAGATAACGTTTTGGTAATGCGTGATTTTAACGGTACTAAAGTTTCTACAAGGATAGATTTAACCAAAAAAGAAGTTTTAAATTCACCTGTTTACTATTTAACTCAAAATGATGTGGTTTATGTAGAACCTAATGAGTCTAAAGTAAATGAATCTAAATCTAGCAACAGAGCATTGACATTATCTGTGGCATCATTACTATTGACTTTAACAACTACCGTAGTTGTACTATTAAGAAACTAAAATAGAACAATTACAAAGAATTGATTATACGTTTATGGATTTAAACTCTACAACTAATATCAAAAATGGTATTGATATTAAAGAAATAATTAAAAATTACACAAAAAACTGGAAGTGGTTTTTAGTAGCTATGATCTTGGCTTTAGTATTGGCTTTTGTGTATTTGAGGTATACAACACCCCAATACTCTGCTATAGCTAAAATTCAAATATTATCTGAAGAGAGCTCTAAAAGTGAATTGAGTGTATTAAAGGATATGGGAGGTTTTTCGTCAGGTAGTGACGTTGAAGTCTTAGATGAAATACTGTCAATAAAATCAAGATCAAATTTTATTGAAGTAGTTAAAAGCTTAAATTTAAATGTTAAGGTATATACTGAAGGTAGAATTTTAGAAACAGAAGTCTATAAAAAAACGCCTTTTACGTTTAATTTTTTAGAGCAAGATTCTATAGTAGACAAGGCTAATTTTTCTTTTTATATAAATTATTTAACGGAAGATATGTTTGGTTTTTCAAGAACTGAAGAAGCTAATGTAGAAAAATATACTTTTGGTTCTAAAGTAGAAACTCCTGCAGGAGATGTTGTTATTACACCATCTTTTGAAGATGTAAAAAATTATAAAGGAAGAAAATTTAAGGTTGTAGTTAGTCCTGTAGAACTTATTGCAGAGAGTTATAGAGCAAAGGTAAATATTGCGCCAACGGAGAAAGGGTCTAAAATGTTAGATTTATTTTTAACAGATAATGACCAGCAAAAAGCAAAGGATATTTTAAATGAATTAATTAGAATATACAACAAAAACGCTTTAGACTCTAGAAAAGCTATTGCAGATAAAACTTCTAATTTTATTGATGAGAGGATAAAAGTTATTGCATCTAGTTTATCAAATTATGATCAAGAGGCGCAAGATTTTAAAAGTCAAAAAGGAGTCTCGGATATTCAAGGTGAAACAAGCTTAAATTATAGTATGAGTACATCTAGTAGTCAGGAATTAGAAAGTGCTAGAATACAACTGGGTATAGTTGAAGCAATGAAAGACCAAGTAGAAAACCAAGACGGATTTGATGTTTTGCCAACTGGTGTTACGCAAGACCCATCTATAACTAGTGCTGTAAGTAAGTATAATGAACTGGTTATTACTAGAAAGAACTTATTAAAAAATGCTAGTGCAAATAATCCTGCAGTTCTTGCATTAAATAGTCAATTGGCAGGTATTAAACAAGGGGTGGCTTCTAGTTTGTCTAGTACTAAAAATGCATTAGGCTTACAGGTTAATAACCTAAGTAAACAGGTGAGTCAATTTAGGTCTAAGCTTTATACATCACCAATAAATCAAAGAAAATTAACAGATATAGCAAGAAAACAAAACAGTATTGAAGGAATTTATTTGTTTTTACTGCAAAGAAGAGAAGAGTCTCAAATAGCATTTGCTTCCGCTACTCCTAAGTTAAAAGTTATAGATAACGCCTATAATTACGGATATGGGCCTGTGTATCCTGTAAAAAGAAATATATACTTACTAGCTATAGTTGCAAGTTTATTCATTCCATTTGGTTTTATATATGTTAGTGATTTGTTAGATAATAAAATTCATAACAAATTAGATTTAGAAAAAATTGTTGGGTCTATACCTGTAGTTGCAGAAATCCCTAGCTTAGGTAAAAAACCAGGTTTGGTTCAAAAGAATGACAGATCGGTTTTAGCAGAATCTTTTAGAATTTTACGTACTAATATTGATTATTTAATAAATACTAGTAAAAAGTCGTCGGGTAAAAAGAATAATATAGTTTATTTAACTTCTAGTGTATCTGGAGAAGGTAAAACTTTTTTAGCATCTAACTTAGCATTAATTTTTGCTAATACGGGTAAAAAAGTATTGTTGGTAGGTGCAGATATTAGAAACCCCAAATTATATACATTTTTTGATGCTTCAGAAGAAAAAGGGAATAAACGTGCTAAAAATACAGGTTTAACAGAGTACCTTACTTCTGATATTAAAATAAAAGATATTGTAAAGCCAACAGTTTATGGTGAAACTGAATTAGATATTATTTACTCTGGTAAAATTCCGTCTAACCCAGCAGAATTATTGATGAGCACTAAAATGGAATCATTATTAAAAGAAGTATCTGAAATTTATGATTACGTAATTGTAGATACTGCTCCTATGGTTGTAGTTACAGATACATTATTAATAAGTAAGTATGCAGACCAGTTATTATATGTTACCAGAGCTGGTTCTACAGAAAATAAGGTTATTCAGCACCCAATTCATTTAAAAGAAGAAGGTAAAATAAGTAATCTAAGCTTTATAGTTAATGATGTGCCAGAAGCAGATTTAGGCTATGGAGGTAAGTATGGTTATGGTTATGGAGTAAATAAAAAACGTTGGTGGCATTTATTTAAAAAATAAGGTTACCAAGAATATTAAATTAAAAAGTCCCAGTTTTTCACTGGGACTTTTTTTATTCAAAATTATAGTTGGTATTTTCTATAATAGGTTTTAGTAACTCTATTGTTTTAAGCGGGAGCTTGATTTCCTTTAAGACTTTTAATTGTCTTATGTTATGTACATCAGACCCTATAAAGTTATACATTTTATTGTCTAGTAGTTTTAAAGCTGCTTTGTGCACATCTGGACCGTAATAATTACACAATGACAATAAATTAAGCTGAAAAAAAGTACCAAGCTCTTTATAATAGTTATAATCTTTAAATTTATTATGTGCAAACGCATAGCGTTCTGGGTGAGCTAAAATAGGGGATAAAGGTAGTTTATTTAACTTCTGAACAGCTTGTTTTAAATTAATTGACTCTTGTAGAAAAGACATTTCAATTAAAATATAGTCATTATTTAAAGACATATACTCTTTAGAGTCTATAAGCTCTTCAAAATAGGGGTCTACCATATGCTCCGCAGCAATATCTATTGTAAAGTCGTTTATGTTTTTAGTTTTTAGTTCTTTTTGTAATGTTGCTAAAGAGGTTGTTATACTTTTTGAAGTATTTGGGTAGTAACCACTCATAATATGCGGTGTACATATAAATTTAGTTACACCAAAATCTTTAAAACCACTTAAAATTTCTAATGATTCTTCTGGTGTTTTTGCACCATCATCTATGCCAGGTAAAATATGGTTGTGTATATCTGTATACCCTTCTAGATAATCAACTAAAAAATATTTTTTACTAAAAAAATGAAACATAGTAATTTTACTTTTTTTGTATTGCTAAAATTATATTTTTTTAACGTACTTGGTAATAATTACAATTTGTTGTCCGTCTACTTTGCCCTCTATATATTCTGCATTTTCATGATCTAAAGATACTCTACGTACAGCAGTTCCTCTTTTTGCTACCATACTAGAGCCTTTTACGGGTAAATCTTTAATTAATACAACACTATCGCCGGCGTTAATTATAACACCATTACTATCTCTGTGTACAATTTTATCTTCAGGATCTTCTCCTTCTCCAGTAGCTTTAGCCCATTCTAAATTATCTTCTTCTAAATACATCATATCTAGCAGGTCTTCTGGCCATCCTTCACTACGTAACCTACTTAGCATACGCCAAGCAATAATTTGTACAGGTATATGCTCACTCCACATACTATCATTTAAACATCTCCAGTGATTTGGTTCTGTTTGTTCTGGGTCTTCTATTTGAGTAATACAGGTACTGCAGGCTAGTATATTGTCTTGTAAATCACTATTTTTTGCAGGTAAAACTTGGTAAGGACTTAAGTTTTCTTCATTGGAGCAAAGTTCACATTTGTTTTGGCTTCTTTTTTTTAATTCTCTTTCGATGCTCATAAGGTATTTTATTATTAATTAACGCCAAAAATACGTATAATGTTTGTTCTAAGCTTACTAAGTTTATAAGTTTAATTTAGACTTATTTTTATTTTATATCTACTGCCTATTTTTGCCTTTAGATCTTGTTTTTATTCTTAAATTTGTAACCTAAACCAAACCCATTTTTACTCTTGAAAGACACCTTAAAACATCGTGGTAAACGTAATCTTTTGGCTAACATTTTAATAGAAAAAGGTATTGAAGATACCAAAGTTATTGAAGCTATTAAAAAGGTTCCAAGACACTTGTTTTTGGATAGTAGTTTTGAAGATCATGCATATCAAGATAAAGCTTTTCCTATTGGTGCAGAGCAAACCATTTCTCAGCCTTATACTGTTGCTTTTCAGTCTCAATTGTTAGAAGTTAAGCAAAATGATGTAATACTAGAAATAGGTACAGGGAGCGGATACCAAACTGCGGTATTATTGCAATTAGGAGCTAGAGTTTATACTATTGAAAGACAATCTCAGTTGTTTAAAAAGAATAAATTATTTTTTCCTAAAATGGGGATTAGACCTAAAAAAGCAATTTTAGGAGACGGCTACAAAGGATATCCAGAGGAAGCTCCTTTTGATGGTATTATAGTTACAGCTGGCGCGCCTATAGTGCCAAAACCGTTACTTGCACAACTTAAAATAGGAGGTAGGTTAGTTATACCAGTTGGTGTAGAAGATCAAATAATGACGTTGTTTGTACGTAAATCTGAGCTAGAGTTTGAGAAACAAGAATTTGGATCTTTTAAATTTGTACCGCTTTTAGAAAATAAAAACTAGTTATTAAAACTCTTTTTTATTCTATCTAAATTTCTCTTGTTGTCTCTATCTTTAATAGAGTCTCTTTTATCATGTAGTTTTTTACCTTTAGCTAAAGCAATGTTTATTTTTGCTAAACCTTTATCATTTAAAAACATATTTAACGGTACAATTGTTAAACCAGTATTTTTAACTTCTTTCTCTAGTTTTTTAAGCTCTCCTCTGTTAAGTAGTAATTTACGAGATGCTTTTGGTTGGTGGTTGTAATGAGATCCGTGAGAGTACTCATCTACTTGCATATTAATTATAAAAAGTTCGTTTCTGTCATTAAATTCACAAAAACTTTCTGTTATAGAGGCTTTACCTTCTCTTATAGATTTTATTTCTGTACCAGACAAAACTAAGCCAGCTGTATAAGTATCAATTAGTTCATACTCAAACCTAGCTCTTTTATTTTTAATATTGATTTTTTTCTGCATCATAGAGTGCAAAAATAGAATATTTTAAACCAACTTTGTAAAGATTTTAAAAACATTACAACTAATGCACAAAAGATTTTATTTTATGATTAAAAAAAGTATGTTTTTCTTATTACTGATTGCTTTTGCAGCGTGTAAGAATGAAAAAAAAGTAGCAATTAGCGCACAAAGTATTGTAGATAACGCCATAGCCGTTTCTGGAGATAGCTTGTATAAAACTAAAAAGATGTCTTTTGATTTTAGAAATAAAAAGTATGTTTTATTGCAAGAAAATGGCAAGCGTATAATGAAACGTATTTTTAAACAAGATTCTACAATTGTTACAGATGTAAAGGCTGCTAAGTTTACACGTTTAGTAAACGATAGTGTTGTTGCAGTTGCAGATTCTACTGCTCGTAAATATGATAATGCTATTAATTCAGTTTTTTACTTTGCTCTTTTACCTTATGGTTTAAATGATGCCGCTGTTAAAAAAGAATATTTAGGAGAAGTTACAATTAAAAATAAGCAGTACTATAAAGTTAAAGTTACTTTTAGTAAGGCAAATGGAGGTGATGATTTTGAGGATACTTATTTGTATTGGTTTAATAAAGAAACAGCAAAACCAGATTATTTAGCGTATAAGTTTTTTGTTAATGATGGTGGTATGCGTTTTAGAGTAGCTTACAATGAGCGTTATGTAAACGGAATTAGGTTTGTAGATTATGAAAACTACAAACCTAAATCTGAATCTATGAATATTTTAGAGATAGATAAAATGTTCCAGAATAATGAGTTGAAATTGTTATCTAAAATAGAGTTAGATAATATTATTGTCTACTAATATCTAAATTAAGTTTAATAGCAGTGGCTTGTGTGCCAATTATTGTTACTACAAATAAGCCACTGTTATCATAGTCATCAATTTGTTCAAATTTTTCTTCGCCAATTATAGCATTTACAAATTTAGGAATAGTATTACTGTGGCCTACAACTAAAACTTTTTTACCATAATTATCTGTTACAAATTGCTGTGGTTCTATAGTAGTTGGGTCATAACTGGTAACAGAAATTCCTTTTTGTACAGATGTAGGGGCAGCTGTCATTTGTGTTCTTTGGTAATCTGTAGAGTAAATAGCTTCTAATGCAACAGGCTCAAAAACCTTTGCCCAAAATATAGATCTACCTAAGCCTTCTTGAGATAATTCTGGATCTTGATTTTCAGAATTTGATCTATCCTTTTCTGCGTGCCTAATAAAATAAAAAGTAGAGACAGTATTGTTTATTTCTTCATCTGCGGCATTATTTTTATCGTTTTTACACGCTAGTGTTACAGTAAAAAGTATGATTAAAAGAATAGGTTTTAAAAATTTCATCTGTTTACTAATTTATTTTGATGTTGTTGTATATAGTATAACTTACTTTTTGTAAAAAAAGTATACAATAATAGTATTTGTAACGCCTTTTATTTTACTAAAAATAGTAGCTTATAAGTATTATAGTTTAACCTCTTTTTCTATAAGATGATTAATGTAGTTTACAGTGTTTAAAAGATACTTTCGGTCTTGTGTTATTGTTGCCATTGCAACAGAACCTTGTAGCATTGTATAAAGTTGCTTAGCAAATTGTAATGGAGTTACAGGTAGCTTTAATTCGTTATTATTAACACCCGTTTCTAAAACAGCAGCAATTTTACCTTCTATAGTGCGTACAATTTCTTTAGCGGCACTAGAAAGTGTTTTGTTGTTGTATTCTGCGTCTACACCAACATTTATTATTGGGCAACCTCCCATATCTAATGTAAAAACAGCATATTGTCTATAAAAACTAGTAAGGTTGTATATTTTGTCTAAAGATGTTCCTTCTATATTTAGGCGTTCATCAATTTTATTTAAAAGTTTAGTAGTGTTATAGTTAAAAGCGGCTAAAGCAATTTCTTCTTTGTTTTTAAAATTACCATATAAAGCGCCTTTTGTTAGGCCTGTTGCATTTGTAATATCACTCATACTTGTACCAACATAGCCTTGTTTGCTAAATATTGGCGCAGAAGTTTTAATGATAAATTCTTTGGTTTTTTCTGCCTTGGTGGACATATGCTATTTGTTGTTTCTACGAATATATAAAATCTATAAAATAGAACCATAAAAAAAGCTTCCATAAAGGAAGCTTTTTTGCTTTTATTATTAAATTATATTAATTATTGTTTCTAAATACCAATTTATCATCAAAACTATCTATTAAAACAATGCTATCTGTGGTAATATTGCCAGATAATATTTCTTTAGATAAATTATTAAGTACTTCTTTTTGTATTATACGTTTTACAGGTCTTGCACCATATTGCGGATCATAGCCTTTTAATGCTAAAAAGCCAACAGCCTCATCTGTAGCATCTATTGTAATATTTTGCTCGGCAACAAGTTTTTTAAGCGCGTTTAATTGTAAACGTACAATTTTTTTAATGCTATCCTTAGATAACGGTGTAAACATAACAATGTCATCAATTCTGTTTAAAAACTCTGGTCTAATACTTGCTTTTAGCAAGCCTAACACATCTGTTTTAGCTGCTTCAGTAGCTATTGTAGCATCTTTATGAGTGTTAAAACTTTCTTGTATTATACTGCTTCCCATATTACTTGTCATAATAATAATGGTATTTTTAAAATCTGCAACACGACCCTTGTTGTCTGTTAATCTACCTTCATCTAAAACCTGTAGTAAAATATTAAAAGTATCTGGATGTGCCTTTTCAATTTCATCTAATAAAATAACAGAGTAAGGTCTACGTCTTACAGCTTCTGTTAATTGTCCGCCTTCATCATAACCAACATACCCAGGAGGTGCACCAACCAATCTGCTTACAGAGTGGCGTTCTTGGTACTCACTCATATCAATTCTGGTTAAAGCATTTTCATCATCAAACAAGTAGGAAGCAAGTGTTTTAGCAAGTTCTGTTTTACCTACACCTGTTGTACCTAAAAATAAGAATGAGCCTATTGGACGCTTAGCATCTTGTAAACCAGATCTACTTCTTCTAATAGCATTAGCTACAGCCTCTATAGCTTCTTCTTGCCCTACTACACGCTTGTGTAATACAGCCTCTAAGTCTAATAGTTTTTCTCTTTCACTTTGTAGCATTTTTGTTACCGGTATACCGGTCCATTTAGCAACAACATCTGCAATGTCTTCATAGGTAACTTCTTCTTGTATTAAAGTACCATTACTTTGTTGCTCTGCAAGTGTGTTTTGTAGTTTTTCTAATGCTTCTTGGGCTTCTTTAATTTTACCGTATCTAATTTCAGCAACTTTACCATAATCACCATTACGTTCTGCGCGTTCTGCCTCTAACTTATAATTTTCTATATCTTGTTTTACTTGTTGTATATTATCTACAACTGTTTTTTCACTATCCCATTTTGCAAAAATTTCATTACGTTCTTCTTTAATATTAGCAAGATCTACGTTTAAAATTTTTAGCTTATCCTTATCATTTTCTCTTTTAATAGCTTCAATTTCAATTTCTAATTGCATTATTTTACGGTCAAGAACGTCTAATTCTTCTGGCTTAGAATTAATTTCCATACGTAATTTTGCAGCAGCTTCATCCATTAAGTCAATAGCCTTATCCGGTAAAAATCTGTTTGTTATATAGCGTTGCGATAATTCTACGGCACCAATAACTGCTTCATCCTTAATGCGTACTTTGTGGTGTGCTTCGTATTTTTCTTTTATTCCTCTTAATATAGAAATAGAACTTTCTGTACTTGGTTCATCTACTATTACTTTTTGAAATCTACGCTCTAAGGCCTTGTCTTTCTCAAAATACTTTTGGTATTCGTCTAAAGTTGTAGCACCTATAGCACGTAATTCTCCACGTGCTAATGCAGGTTTAAGTATGTTTGCTGCATCCATAGCACCATCTCCGCCACCAGCACCAACTAGTGTATGTATTTCGTCAATAAATAATACAATTTCACCATCTGCAGAGGTTACTTCTTTAATAACCGACTTTAAACGTTCTTCAAACTCACCTTTATATTTTGCACCAGCAATTAAGGCACCCATATCTAATGAGTATATAATTTTACCTTTTAAGTTTTCAGGAATATCTCCTTGAATAATACGGTGTGCAATACCTTCTGCAATTGCTGTTTTACCTACCCCAGGCTCACCAACTAACATTGGATTGTTTTTTGTTCTACGAGATAAAATTTGCAAAACTCTTCGTATTTCTTCATCTCTCCCAATTACAGGGTCTAGTTTGCCTTCATCTGCTAATCTGTTTAAATTTTTAGCATATTTTTCAAGTGAATTGTAATTTTCTTCTGCACTTTGTGATGTAACATTGTTACCATTTCTTAACTCTGCTATAGCTGCGTTTAAATCTTTTTCTGTTACCCCTTGATCTTTTAAGATCTGAGAAATTTTACTTTTAGATTTAAAAATAGCCAATAACAAATGTTCTGTAGACACGTATTCATCATTCATTTTTTTAGCTACTATTATAGCTTCGTTAACTGTTTTACCTGCTTCACGAGACATCATTATATCTGCGCCTGTTACTTTTGGTAAACTTTGCAATTCTTTGTCTACAATTTGTGTTAATAACGCAACATTTACATTTAGCTTTTTTAATATAAAAGGCATTACATTTTCATCTACTTTAATTAATGCTTTAAATAAATGTTCGTTTTCTATTTGTTGATTGCCAAGCTCCTGAGCTAGCAGTTGGGCTTGCTGCAAGGACTCTTGAGATTTTATTGTGAAATTATTAATGTTCATATATGTTGTATATTTTATAGTATTAGTATTTTTACGGAGTTAAAGACAATTACCTTACCAAAACAGTAATACAGACAAAATGACTGTTTTTACGGGGTTTTGCAAGACATTTAGTCAGTTGTAAGGTTGTGTTTTTAGATCGACTTAACTATAAAATTAATATTTATAATGGGAATATTTACAGGTTTATTTGGTGGTAAGGAAGAAAATAAAAAAGAGGAAAAAGATTTACCTTGGATACCCTTAACTACTGTTGCGCAATTGCAAGATATTGAAGAAAAATCTAAAACAAAAACGCAGTTTATTTTTAAGCATTCTACCACTTGTGGTATTAGCCGTATGGTTATAAAAATGTTTAGAGATACATACAATTTTACAGAAGACCAAGCAGACTTATACTACTTAGATTTGTTGCAATACAGAGAAGTTTCTAATGAAACAGGGTATAAGTTTCAGGTAATTCATCAATCACCACAATTGTTGGTTGTAAAAAATGGAGTTGCGGTTGCTGATGCTTCTCACGGTTCTATAACAGACTTAGATTTAGAAAAATATTCATAAATAAAAACGCCCTTGCATTTGCAAGGGCGTTTTTATTAGAACTTATTATTAGAACTTATTATTAGAACTTATGTCTTATAATAATGTTTTTTAAATTGGCCTTTAAACTTTCACCAGCATCATAAACCATTTGCTCGTTGGTAGGGAACTCCACAGATTTTAAGCTTAACATAGAAATTAAATCACTTGTTAAAGCTCTTTTATCACCTCTATAATTTGCGTAGTTGTGTTCAAAAACAAACTGACTAGCTAAAGGGTATGTATTTACTTGTTGCCTTGTATTTAAATCTATAAAGCTTACAACACCAGTTACTTGCGCAGACTTAGATTGTGTAAATTGGTAAAAATTACACCTTACAGTTTTAAATTTATCTGTTTTTACTTTGTTGCCATCTTCATCTACAACAACTTCACCATCTTCATCTAGTACATATTTGTAACCATCTTTAATTTGAGACTCTTTTACAAGTTCTTTTTCTCTAATCTGTTCTGGTGAAATATTTATTTCTCTAAAGTCTACTTCCATTTCATAATCATACTTAACAGTACTCATTGGTTGTGCGTGGTACTCTGTCCATAAATCATTTAAGCCATAGGTATTAAAGTTTAGTAAATCATCTTCTAAACGTACCGGAATAATTTTATCTGTACTATTTATAAGCTTTACTCTAACATAATCTATTCCTTTGTTGTGTGCTTCTTCAATTTTTATTCTGCTGTCTTCATAATTAGGACTCAACTCGTTTAGATAATTAAAATCATCATATGCTCTTCTGTAATCATCTTTGCTCACTGCGTTAGCAAGTAAATTACTAGCGTTACTATATAAATAGTCTGCTAACTGTTTTTTAGAAGACAATATTTTATCATTATAATTAACAATATTAAAATCTGCATTTCTGTTTTCATCTACTATCCTTAATGGTAGTAATGGCTTAATTTGTTCTTGTATATTTTTAAGTCGTGTGTAGGCATTAAAAATATTTTCGTAGTTAGCAGCGTTGCCGTCTTTCTTTAAAAAGGCAATATTACTTAATTCTCTTTCTGTATTTTTTTTAAATGCATCTTCTAATAATGAGATATATGGTTGGTTGCTTTTTTTAGTTTTATTAGAAGCTAAATTTTTAATAGAAGTTTGTATTACAGATAAATAGTTACCTGTATTTATTGCTTCTTGAGTCTTTTTAACTCCACTACAGGAGGCTAAAAAAATTGATACTGCGGTTAATAGTAAAATTTTTTTCATAACATCTAAATTTAATATTGTAGGTATGTTTTCAATAGTCGTGCCAACATACAAAAGAGAAAACGCTTACAGTGGTTAAATAGTATATTTTACAAGGGGTAATAGCGTAATATTTTTTTTGTTAGAATATAATTATGGTCTAATATTTTGATTAATAGTATAATTATTGAGCAAAAAAAATTCCCTTTAAAAGGGAATTTTTTAAATGTATATGTAAATTATTTAATGGATATTGCAGGTAGTAATTTAGTAGAAACTTCTCCAAAACCAATACGCACACCGTCTTTTTTACAATAACCTCTTAAGGTAACAGTGTCATTATCTTGTATAAATTTTCTGGTTTCTCCGTTAGATAATTCTACTGGTTTAGTTCCTTGCCAAGACAACTCTAGCATAGATCCGTAAGAGTCTGGAGTTGGACCAGATATGGTTCCGCTACCCATCATATCACCACTATTAACCTTACAACCATTTATGGTGTGGTGAGCAAGTTGTTGAGCCATTGTCCAGTACATGTATTTAAAATTAGATTTAGAAACAGTAGTAGGTTCTCCATTTTCTGGTGTAATATCTACTTCTAAATTAATATCAAAAGATTTATCTCCTGTTTGTTGTAAATAGGGTAGTGGTTTAGGTTCTTGTGCAGGGCTCGCTGTTCTAAAAGGTTCTAAAGCATCTAATGTAACTATCCAAGGAGAAATTGAAGAAGCAAAGTTTTTAGCTAAAAACGGGCCTAGAGGTACATATTCCCATTTTTGAATATCTCTGGCACTCCAATCATTAAATACTACCATACCAAAAATATAATCTTCGGCTTCATCAACAGGTATAGGTTCACCTAATAGGTTAGCGTCTGTAGTAATAAAAGCAGTCTCTAGTTCAAAATCTACTAATTTTGATGGGCCAAATACAGGAGTTTCTTCACCCTTAGGTAATGTTTGTCCGTTTGGTCTATGTACAGGAGTGCCGCTTGGTATAATTGTAGAGCTTCTGCCGTGGTAACCAACAGGTATATGCAACCAATTTGGTAATAAAGCATTGTTAGGGTCTCTAAACATTGTACCAACATTAGTAGCATGTTCCTTACTAGAGTAAAAATCTGTGTAATCACCAATTTGTACAGGTAATTGCATTTCTACCTCATTCATAGTAAAAAGTACAATTTTTTTGTGCTCTTCATTATTTTGTAATGCAGGATTGTTAATATCAAAAATTTCGCTAATTCTGTTGCGAACCAAGCGCCATGTTTTTTTACCGTCTGATATAAAATCATTTAAAGAATCTTGTAAAAAAATATCATCTGTTAACGGTATACCATCAAAATACCCTAATTGGTGCAGAGCACCTAAATCTATTGCATAGTCTCCTATACGAGTACCTATGGTAATAATATCGTCCCTGGTTAAAAATACACCAAAAGGAATATTCTGAATTGGAAAGTCTGAAGTAGAATCAACAGAAATCCAAGATTTTTTTGAAGGATCGTTAGTTTTTATAGGCATATTGTACGTGTTAATTTTTTTTTGATAAATTTCTTTTCAAATATATTATTTTCTTCTGATTAAAGAATCTCAATTTGTATTTTTACACTTTATTAACGCAATAAAATATCTATGCAACGCGATAACCAAATTTTTGATTTAATTAATGACGAAAAACAACGTCAATTAGAAGGAATAGAATTAATAGCTTCAGAGAATTTTACAAGTCCACAAGTTATGGAGGCAGCAGGTTCTGTGCTTACCAATAAATATGCAGAAGGTTATCCTGGAAAGCGTTATTATGGTGGTTGTGAGGTTGTTGATGAAATTGAGCAATTAGCAATAGATAGAGCAAAAGAGCTTTTTGGAGCAGAATATGTAAACGTACAGCCACACTCGGGGTCACAGGCAAATGCATCTGTATATCATGCGTGCTTAAAGCCTGGAGATACTATTTTAGGTTTTGATTTATCTCATGGAGGGCATTTAACTCACGGATCTCCTGTAAACTTTTCTGGGCGTTTGTATAATCCGGTTTTTTATGGAGTAGAAGAAGAAACTGGAGTTTTAAACTATGATAAAATACAAGAAATAGCAACTAAAGAAAAGCCTAAAATGATTATTGCAGGTGCTTCTGCTTACTCTAGAGATATAGATTTTGAGCGTTTTAGAGTTATTGCAGATAGTGTTGGTGCTTTGTTGTTAGCAGATATTTCGCATCCGGCAGGTTTAATTGCAAAGGGTATATTAAATGACCCAATGCCACATTGCCACATTGTTACTACTACTACGCACAAAACATTACGTGGTCCTAGAGGAGGAATGATTATGATGGGGAAAGATTTTGAAAATCCTTTTGGGATAAAACTTAAAAATGGAAATTTACGTAAGATGTCTGCTTTATTAGATTTAGCAGTTTTTCCTGGTAACCAAGGCGGACCATTAGAGCATATTATAGCAGCCAAAGCTGTAGCTTTTGGAGAAGCTTTAACAGATGAGTACTTACATTATATGATTCAGGTTAAGAAAAACGCAGCAGCTATGGCAGCAGCTTTTGTTAAAAAAGATTATAAAATAATTTCTGGAGGTACAGATAACCATATGATGCTTATTGACCTAAGAAATAAAAATATAACAGGTAAGGACGCAGAAAATGCTTTAGTTAAAGCAGATATTACTGCAAATAAAAATATGGTTCCTTTTGATGATAAATCTCCTTTTGTAACTTCAGGAATCCGTTTTGGAACTGCGGCTATTACAACACGTGGTTTAAAAGAAGATGATATGCAAACTATTGTAGATTTTGTAGATGCTGTAATTAATAGCCCAGAAGATGAAGAGGTTATTTTAAATGTTAGAGAAAAAGTAAATGCTCTAATGGAAGGTAGAGCATTGTTTAATTAATAGTAAACTTATAATAACCGTTAAAAAAATGGAAAACCTATACAGGTTTTCCATTTTTTATATATGATCTATCATAAACAGATCACCTCTATTAGTGCTGTTGTTGCGCACATCATAAATAACGGCATCTTCTTCAGACTCATAATAAAGTCCCCAGAATCCAAAGTAAGATTTTTCAGTTATATTGGTTAAGCTTATATTATCTTCAGATAAAATTGGCAAATGTATTTCTGTAGGTAATTCTAAATTTTCAGTCATTAAACATTCTACATTAGTAACTAACGTATCTAAAATGGCATCTAAGCTATTAACTATACTATTGTTGCATACTTTACTTATAATTACAGATGTATCTGCTAAATAAATAGCACATTCAGCTATATCTACAAATTGTTCTGTATTACACCTTAACTTTTCTAAACTTTTGTAAAATTGCTCTAATCTAGATGAGTTTACATCTAATTTATCTTTTAACCAATTAGAGTTGTTGTAAAAACACACACCTTCTGATAGCCAAAAGTTAGATTGGAACTCAATACCTATTTCAAAAGCATCAGGTTTATTGTTTAAGATCCTAATAAGAACTCTAGAAAAATATGCTTTTTCTAGTTCGTTTCTAAAAATTTCTAGTTGTTCTAATATACACTCTGGGACATTATTAGAATAACGTATATCATTGTATTGCGATGGGTTAGACATCATAGTATCAATTGTAGGTGGTTATACTTACTACAAAGCTATGATGATTTTTTGAGTTTGGATTATACGTAAACCTTGGATTTTTTGAGGTTATTATCTTAAATGGGCAAAAAAATGTTAAAGTTTTTAACAGCGTAAGTTGCTACTTACATTCTTTTAAATAAAGCCCCTCCTTTTTGCCTCGTTAATTAAGGCAAGGTCATTTTCGTTTTCAATATCAAAAATAAATTTAAGTTTACGCTTTCTGGTTTCTATACCTGTTACAGATAAATTAACGTAATCTACTAAGTCTTTTGTTTTAATTCCTAATGATAAACGATATAGTATTTCTTTATCATCTTCATTAATCATTATATTGTTAGTCATTGTTTTTCTAAAAACATCAATGGCAGATTTAGAATAGTATGTACTATCATTTAAAACATTATCTAATGCTTTTTCAATCACTTCTTCATTAACTTCTGTTTTAACAATGTAGCCATCTGGGTTTACAGAAGAAAATATATTACTAATTCGCAAACTGTCGCTAAATGAAGATTGAAATATTATTTTTGTTTTAGGAGATATCTCTCTTAAAAGCATCCCTAAATGTTCTCCAGTTTTGTTTCCATCAATATTTTCTTTGTCTGGTTTTTCAATTTGTATGTCTAAAAATGCAACATCAAAAATATTACTTTCAATTATTTTTTTAGCCTCTTGGTAGCTATTTGCGGTGGTTAAGTTAATATTATATTTAGCTGGGTTTATATCTGCAAATGTATACTGGTATCCTTTTAGTATAAGTTGATGATCATCAACAGCTAATATTTTTAGGGTTCGCATATTTTGTTAAACTTTGATCTGGTTTATGAATTAAATACTTTTTTATCTTCTACAGGTATGGTAATGTAGATTTTTGTTCCTTCACCAATTTTACTCTCTATATTAACGTTTGCATTAATTTTATTAGCTCTAGAGTAAATATTTTTAAGTCCAATACCTCTTTTTTTCTTTTGGAGGTTAAAACCTACACCATCATCAGATAAAATTACTGATAAATTTGAATTCTTCATACTTAAATCTAATAAAATGTTTTCTGCTTTAGAATATTTTACACAGTTTTGTACACCTTCTTGTATTATTCTATATAGGTTAATTTTAATTTCTGCATTTAAGTAATCCCAATCTATTTTTTTATCAAACGTAAAGCTTGTTTTTATATTTGATGCTTTACTGGTATTGTGTAAAAGTTCTATAATAGAATTTGTAAAGTTTTGCATTTTTTTGGATGATGCAGCACTTAATGTATGTGATATTGTTCTAATTTCTTCTGCAGTTTCTTGTAATTGCTTTATAAGATCTAAACGCTCTGCAATTGCTTCTTCATCTGCTCTTTTGTTTGTGGCTTTTAAAATTAAACCTATACCAGTTAAGCTGCCAAGTACACCATCATGTAACTCCTGAGATATGCGTAGTTGCTCTTCTTGTTTGGCTTGTGCAAGTTTTCCTTTTTGATCTAACATTAAGTTAAATGTTTCTAAGTTGGTTTCTTGCTGTTCTTGTTCAAATTTTAATTTCTGATTTTTTATATACTGACTACCAATTATAAAAATAGCAAAAGCCAATAGGAGGGCACCAATTACAAAAGATATTAGAATTTGTTTTTGTTCTTCTAATTCTTCTTTTTCTTCAATTACCTCGTCAGTTTCATATTTAATACGAGTAAATTTATCTTGTATCATACGCTCCTCTGCAATTAAGCTATCATTTAAAACAATATATTTATGAGCATAGTTACTTGCATTTATGGGGTCTATAGATGTTAAAATGTCATATGCTTGTAATAATCGTTTATTGTTTTTGTTTGCTAAGGAATACTCTTCAGATTTTTTAGCGTTTTCTAACGCTTTAGAAGTATCCTTTTTTAAAATGTAAAACTCCGCTAAATTATAATGACTAATAGCTAATCCTGTGTTGTCTCCTAAGCTATCTCTAATTTGTAAGGCGCGTATTAATTGTTTTTCTACATTAATTGTATCTTTAATTTTTAACTTAGTATAGGCTAGGTTGTCTAAAACTTTAGCGTAGAATAATGCTTTTTTTTCATACAAACTGTCTACGGCTAACACTTTTTCATAGTTTTCTATTGCATTATCATAATCTTCTTTATCTCTATATACATTAGCAATATTGTTTACTAAGGTTGTATTTATTTTACTTTTAGGTTTAATCTTTTTGTAATATTCTAGTGCTTTATTATAGTACTCTAAAGCTCTATCATGTTCTTTTAGTGCATTAGTAACTGATCCTAAATTGTTGTATGAACTATATAGTTCTAAATCTGAGTCTTCAACATCATCAAATAATTCAATAGCTTTTATGGTAGATATTTCACTACCTCTATAATCTTTTACATGTGATTGTAAAATAGAGAGTGATTGAAGAACTGTACCTTCTTTTTTCTTCTTTTTTTGAAGAGCAAAAATGTTTTGTGCTTTTAAGTAGTAAACGTAACTACTGTCTACTTTTAATTTTTCGTGGAAAAAATATCCCAGATCCCAATAAGCATAAGCTAATAATGTAGAGTCTTTTTGTTTTAGAGATAACTCCATTACTTTTTTATTGGTTTCTCTGAAATTTAAGGAGTCGTCTTGTGTTAAATAAGTGTATGCAAGTGAGTGTAGTTGTCTTCTGTAAACAGAATCCTTTTTATGTTGCAAAAGGTTTGTAGTATCTTTTGTTTTTTGTTGATGCTTTGTAACTTCTACAAGCTGTTGCTTCTCCTTTTTTTGATTACAAGAAAATAGTAATACCGTAATAATAAGTAGCGTATATAATTTTTGCACGTAGATTGGGTTTTTAAATACCCCAAGGTATAAAAAAAGCCTTAAATGTTAAATTTAAGGCTTTAAAATATTTTTATTTTTTTTAAGTTTTTAGTCTACTGCACCACCACTACCTTTTGGCAATTCAACTTCATCGTCATCAGTACTAACTTCACCACCACTACCTTTTGGCAATTCAACTTCATCATCATCAGTACCAACTTCACCGCCGCTACCTTTTGGAAATTCAACTTCATCATCATCAGTACTAACTTCACCACCGCTACCTTTTGGCAATTCAACTTCATCGTCATCAGTAGATACTTCACCGCCGCTACCTTTTGGCAATTCAACTTCATCGTCATCAGTACCAACTTCACCGCCACTACCTTTTGGAAATTCAACTTCATCATCATCAGTAGCATTAATATTTTCATATAAAGCGTCATCAGATGCACTGTCTACATCACAAGAGAATAATAATAGGCTAAAGATAAATAATACAAGTAGGTTAATTAAATTTTTCATAATCATTTTTTTTGGTTAAATATATTTTTATTGCTTTGCTAAATTATAATTATTTACTGTCTGTATAAGTAAGAAATTATATCTATTAGTGTAAGTCATATATCTGTTAGTGTTTGGGGTGGTTTTGTTAGTTTTTGTTCAATTCTGAGTAGAAATTGTATTTTTGCTTATCTTATTTTTAATAATATCTATTTTTTGTTTGTATGATTTTGAAAATGGTAGTTTAACATCGCTCTTTTTAATAACGCAGACATTTTTACCATAATTAATGCCAGATACATATGTGCTATTTATAATGTAACTTTGATGAATTCTTATAAAGTTTTCAGGTAGTTTGTTTTCAAAAGTCTTAAGAGTTTTAAAGGCGCTTACTTTTTTACCACTATTAAGGTATATATCTGTAGCATTATTGTCTGCTTTAAGGTATAATATATCTGATGTTTCTATGTATTGGTAATCTTTATATGATTGAAGGCATAATGTTGGTGAAGTTTCTTTTTTGGGAGTTTGCTTTCTAATTTTAAAAACAGCTTTTCTAATATCAAACTCATTATATGGTAGCAACCAATAATCAAAAAAACCATTTTTGATTGCCTCATACGCATATTCTTTATTTTTGCTTACACCTATAATTAAAGGAATTTGATTTATGTATTGATGTAAATCTGAAACCATTTGAAAATACTCTAAAGCATTTTTTTGAAGATCTATAAAAATGATGTCGGGACCATACTTAAGTATACTGTTTAATGCAGTATTAGAATTTTCTGAAATATTTACGCACATAAAATCCTTGTACTCTTCTAAATAATACTGAAGCTGTAAATTAGAAGAAGCAGAGTTTCCTATAATTGTATATGAATAATTCATTGCAAATGTTCTCTTGTATAAAATTACATATACATAAGCAATATTGATTATAGGTAAACCTCTAATTTTTTGTGGTTTTAAGTGTTAAAATGTTCGTTTTCTTGCTAATTAGATGTATTATCTTACAAATAGAAAAGAAAATAAATTAGCTTATTGTTTTATCTGTATTTCTAACCTCTATTATTTGTAGTTTATATATAAGATTAGTTTTGATGTGTTTTTAAGGATAGCTGTAGAAGTAAATTAGAAACTAAATTTACATGTAAGTAGTTTAGAGGGTACTTTTTTTATATTATCCTTATACGTGTAATTACTTAGTAAGTTATGAGAGCTTTTGTATATAAAGCTGATGTGTATACTTATGAATAAAAAAAAGGTATCATATTATTTTGTTACTTATTTAAGTTAGTAAATAAGGCCATATATAATAAGGTATAAAAGTTGCTAAAATAATAGCATATTAGTCAATAAAAATATTCTTTATTTTTTCAGATACACGAATAGGGCGTAAGCTTTTAGAGTTTAAGAGGCACCATTCTGTTTTAGATTTTAGTATAAGTTTATTGGTTTTTGCATTTTTCATTTCTACAATACGTATAGATATGGCTCCCTCTGATTTTTTTATATAGGTTTTTAATTCAATAACATCATTTAATACCGCAGCAGATTTGTATTCTAAATAGTGAGTGCTAACTACCCACATATGGTTGTCTTGGACCTCTTTACTTGCAGAGGCTTGCCAATGTTCTTTAGATATATCTTGTACCCATTGCAAATACCTGACATTATTAACGTGATTTAAATCATCTAAATCATCCTTAGTTACGGTAATAGTTTTGTGATATACTTTCAAACGTTATTTTTTTATAAGGGCAACTTCAAACATTTTATCCCAGTTTTTACCAGTAACAAAAAACGTTTTTGTTGTAGGGTTGTAAGCAATACCATTTAAAACATCTACATTATCAGTTTTGGTAACTTTATCCTTTAAACCGTTAAAGTTAATTATGCCTTCTACTATACCACTGTTTGGATTTATTATAACTGCTACATCTTGCCCAGATTGCCAAGTATTAGCGTAAATTTTTCCATCTACATATTCTAGCTCATTAATTTTAATTAGTTTTTTACTATTTGTGTACACTTCAATAGCACTTTCCTCTATTAAAGTTTCTGCATTTAGTGTCCAAATTTTTTCAGAACCATCACTCTTATATAGTTTTTCACCATCATTACAAAATCCCCAGCCTTCTTTACTTTTTCCGTATGTAAATTGATCTATTTCTTTAAAAGTATCTGCGTTGTAAACAAAACCAATATTACTTTGCCATGTTAAATGGTATATTTTGTTGTCTAAAATAGTAATGCCTTCTCCAAACTGAGTATCCTTTAATTTGTGCTCTTTAAAAATAGTACCAGTTTTATAATCTAACTTTACTAAAACAGATTTTCCTCTTTTACCAGTACTTTCATACAAGGTGTCTTTATAAAACTCCAGACCCTGTGTAAAGTAGTTTGGGTTATGCGGATATTCATTTAAAATTTCATAAGTGTATATACTAGGAGCGGTACTTGCAAACACGGTTATTTTTTTTGAAACTTCTACAACGGTATCATCATCATAGGTAATTTCTGCTGTAACAGTTTTTTTGCCAACTTTTTCTGTTTTTAAGACTAATTTATTGTCTTTAACATTAACTTTTTCACCATCTAAAGTATACGAAACGGCATTAATAGTTTTGTTTTTTTTGTTTTTTACAGTAATATCTACAGTTTCATTTTGATGAAATTTTGCTTTTTTACCGGTTATTTGTATTTCAAATAACTTAGAAGCAGGTGTATTTGCTCCTCCACAAGAAATTAATAATATTGTTATTGCGCTGTAAGTTAAAAACTTAAGTGTTTTCATAATAATGGTATTAGTATTAGCAAGGTATTTAATTAAAATTAGAATGAAAAATGATTGCGAAAAATTTAAAAGATTGTATATTTGCACCCGGCAAGTCCTACACGACCAGCTCCTGCTTAATCCCCCAGGGTGGGAACGCAGCAAGGGTACGCGGTTGAGCGGTGCGATGTAGGTAGCTTGCCTTTTTTTATGCGCTAAATTTAGCAAAGCATAATTTCCACTATCCTTTATTTATTTGTTAATTTGCACTCGTAATTATTTTAATAATATGAGTAATAAAGTAGTCTTAATAACAGGCGGTTCTTCAGGTATAGGTAAATCTATAGGTATTTTTTTAACTGCTAAAGGCTATACTGTGTATGGTACTACACGTGACAAAGCTAAATATCCAAACTTTAATCATTTTAACTTAGTTAACCTAGACGTAAGAAATACAGAAACTATTAATGAAGCTGTATCTTATGTTATAGAGCAAGAAGGTCGTTTAGATGTTTTGGTTAATAATGCTGGTGTTGGTATTACTGGACCAATAGAAGAAACTCCTAATCAAGAAATTATTAATGCTTTTGACGTTAATTTAAATGGCCCTATTCATGTCATGAAGGCTGTGTTACCGCAGATGAGAAAACAAAAAAACGGACTAATTATAAATATTACCTCTATTGCGGGTTATATGGGCTTGCCTTACAGAGGAATTTACTCTGCAAGTAAAGGAGCTCTGGAGCTTGTTGTAGAGGCAATGCGTATGGAGGTAAAAGATTTTGGTGTGCATATAACAACAGTGGCTCCAGGAGATTTTGCAACAAATATTGCTTCAGGTAGGTATCATGCCCCTCTTTTAGATTCTTCTCCTTATAAAAAACCATACGGTAATACTTTAAATGTAATGAACGAGCACGTAGACTCTGGTAATGATCCAATACAGGTTGCAGAAATGGTTTTTAAAATTATGAATACTAAAAAACCTAAAGTGCATTACAGAGTAGGAGCTTTTATGCAGAAATTTTCATTGTTTTTAAAGAAAATTTTACCAGATAAAACATATGAAAAATTATTATTGAATCATTACAAATTGTAGTTTTGTAACAATTGTAAAATAGCAGATTAACTGTAAAACCATATTTACTTAAAACATAATTTTTAAAATAACAAAAGATGAAATTTTTTATTGACACAGCAAATTTGGCACAAATAAAAGAAGCACAAGAATTAGGTGTTTTGGACGGTGTAACAACTAACCCTTCTTTAATGGCCAAAGAGGGCATTACTGGTAAAGACAATATTTTAAAACATTATGTTGATATCTGTAACATTGTAGATGGTGATGTTTCTGCAGAAGTTATTGCTACAGAGTATGAAGCAATGATTAAAGAAGGTACGGAGCTGGCTGAATTGCACGAGCAAATTGTTGTAAAATTACCAATGATTAAAGACGGTGTAAAAGCGTGTAAGTATTTCTCTGATAAAGGAATAAGAACTAATGTAACACTAGTTTTTTCTGCAGGTCAAGCTTTATTAGCTGCTAAGGCAGGTGCAACTTATGTATCTCCTTTTATTGGTAGGTTAGATGATATTTCTACAGACGGTTTAAACTTAATTGCTGAGATTAGACATATATATGATAACTATGCATTTTCTACAGAGATTTTAGCAGCATCTGTTAGACACACAATGCACGTTATAGATTGTGCTAAAATTGGAGCAGATGTAATGACTGGTCCTTTATCTTCTATTGAAGGTTTATTAAAGCACCCTTTAACTGATAGTGGCTTAGCTAAATTTTTAGAAGATTACAAAAAAGGAAACTAGTTTCTAAAATTTTTAAGTATAAAAAAATCCCCTAAAATTATCTTAGGGGATTTTTATTTTTCATACAAGAGCTATATTAACAGTTAAAACTCACCATACATATTAGCAAAAGCATTTTTAATTTTGCCTTCTTTAGTAACAATTGCCCTGTTTAGTTTACCGTTAATTATTAAGGCATTATTTATAGTTTTAAGATTTTTTGCTCTGTACTGTGTATCTTGGTCTAAATTGTTAGACTTAATAATGTTTTCCCAACTTTGTTTGTCTGTTCTTAAACTTATACCAATAAATGTATTTTTATTATTAGGATTACTTTTTAATGTATTTACACGATTAATAATGTTTTTAAAATGCTTACTATTTTCTCCCATCCAAAAGTAAAAAACAACATTTTTTTGGTCTTCACTAATAGCTTTTAATGTTTTTTCTTTTCCGTTAAAACCTTCTAAGCTAATAGCTGGTAAGCTATTGTTTGGCTGTAAACGCTCTATATTTACAAATAATGAGTCTATTTCTGCTATATGTTTATTTTTACCTGCAATTTTATGTAAGCCGGTCATAAACAATTTATTATTCTCGTATGTGTCATCAGAACGTAAAAGGTAATTTAAAGCAACGTTTCTTATTAAGTTGTCTTTTAAGTTCTTTTCACCAACCATACTATCTATTAGTTTTAGTTGGTGCTCACTAAAATGTAGCTGATTTACATAATAACTTCCGTTTATTTCACAACCTTCTTTACAATTTATATAAGACATACCACCAAAGTGTTGCTTCATGAAATTATAATATGGAGTAATATAAGTGTAGTTAGAGTTATTATATGTTAAGTCTTTACGGTAAGCATAAAAATCTTCAGGTGGCTGTTTTAATGATTTTTCTTTTAAAGCTCTTCTATGTTTAAAAGGGTACTTTTCTTTGTATAAATATGTAGTGTAATCTATACCTGTTTTTGCTATTGTAACGGCATCATCAGACAAATTTGCATCAACCTTTAAATTATTTAATGCATTTATTTTTATGTCGTGTAAAGAATCTACTTTTTTACTAAACTCATTAGGTTCTAAAATGTACATTTTGTCTAAAATGTTCAATTCTTCATTTTCATGAGTTAAAAACATTTCAAGTAAAAAGTTGTTTATTTCTTGTCCAATACCATCAAAAACTAGAGATTCATCAAAATCTACAGTATTAACTCTAATTAATAAACTATCTCCTTTTTCTAGATAAATGTATTGTACTTCTTTGTGACCAAAATGGTATAGACCCTCTTCAGCCGAAGAATCTAATTCAAAAGCAAACCTGTTATTGTTGTCTAATTTACTAGAGCAAACCTTACGATCATCTTTGTAAAGAACAACACTATCGTTTTTAGGGTTTACAATTTCACCAGCAAAGTATATGTAGGGGGAGTTTTTTTGTTTCTCGCCGCAACTTATTAGTAAAGAAATGGAAAGAAAGAGTAAAAATTTATTCATATAGTAATAGCTAACGTTACACACAAATTTAATGAACCTTAAGGTGTACTATTGTTAATGTGTCGTTAAAAAAAATATTAGAAAGATGAAATACACGGTTTATTGGTTAAAATGTATTGGCATTAGGGGTTTAAATTCACTATTTTTGCACAAATTTTAAAATAAAAATATGCTATCAGTATCTAATTTATCTGTTCAATTTGGAAAAAGAGTCCTTTTTGATGATGTAAACGTAACTTTTACTCAAGGAAATTGTTATGGTATAATTGGTGCCAATGGTGCTGGTAAATCTACCTTTTTAAAAGTGTTATCTGGACAAATAGACCCTACTTCTGGACACGTGCATTTAGAAGCGGGTAAAAGAATGTCTATTTTAGAACAAAACCACAATGCTTATGATGAGTATACGGTACAAGAAACAGTGGTTATGGGTAACAAACCATTGTATAAAATTAAAAAGGAAATTGATGCACTATATGCAGATTATAATGATGAAAATGCAGACAGAATAGGAGAGTTACAGGTGCTTTTTGAAGAAATGGATGGTTGGAATGCAGATAGTGCTGCAGCTACAATGTTATCTAACTTAGGTATATCGGAGGAGTTTCATTTCTCTTCAATGGCAGATTTAGATTCTAAACTTAAAGTACGTGTTTTATTGGCTCAGGCATTATTTGGTAGTCCAGATGTTTTAATTATGGATGAGCCTACCAACGACTTGGATTATGAAACTATTAACTGGCTAGAGCGCTTTTTAGCAGGTTATGATAATACAGTTATTGTAGTATCACATGATAGACACTTTTTAGATGCAGTTTGTACTTCTATAGGTGATATAGATTTTGGTAAAATAAACTTGTACTCTGGTAACTATACTTTTTGGTATGAGAGTAGTCAACTTGCAGCAAGACAAAGAGCTCAGCAAAATAAAAAGGCAGAAGAAAAAGCAAAAGAACTACAAGAGTTTATTATGCGTTTTAGTGCCAATGTTGCTAAAAGTAAACAGGCTACTTCTAGAAAAAAAATGCTTTCTAAATTAAAGATTGATGACATTAAGCCATCAAGTAGAAGATATCCTGCAATAATTTTTGAAAGAGAAAGAGAGGCGGGAGATCAAATTTTAAATGTAGAAAACCTTTCGGCAACATCTGAAGATGGTGATTTACTATTTAAAAATGTAAATATTAATTTGGCAAAAGGAGATAAGGTTGCTATAATATCTAAAGATTCTAGGGCTAGTACTGCTTTTTATGAAATTATAAATAATAATAAACAAGCTGCTTCTGGTGAGTTTAAATGGGGTGTTACAACATCGCAGTCATATTTACCGGCAGACAACTCAGAATTTTTTAATAAACCAATAAACCTAGTAGATTGGTTGCGCCAATGGGCAAAAACAGAGGAAGAAAGAGAAGAAGTACATATTAGAGGGTTTTTAGGGAAAATGCTTTTTAGTGGAGAAGAAGGACTTAAAAAATGTACTGTATTATCTGGAGGAGAAAAAGTACGTTGTATGTTAAGTAGAATGATGATGCTAAGAGCTAATGTAGTAATGTTAGATGAGCCTACAAACCACTTAGATTTAGAAAGTATTACAGCTTTTAATAACTCTTTAAAAAACTTTAAAGGAACAGTTTTGTTTACAACACACGATCATGAGTTTGCTAACACTGTTGCTAACAGAATTATAGAGTTAACGCCTAATGGAGCTATAGATAGGTACTTAACGTTTGATGAGTATATGTCTGATAAGTCTATAAAAGAACAAAGAGCAAAGTTATACCAATCTTAATAAATTGTTACTTTACCGATAAAATGCACATTTTATAGTTGTATAGTAATGTAAAAGTTGTATATTGTCGGTGAACTTAAGCCGTTCACCGACAATTAAAATGATATTTACTTTTACATTCGTATGAAATTCCCCCTAATTCATCTAGTAATAGCTATGCTATCTGCAGGCTATTTATCAGCTCAAAACACTTCTGCAACTATTAATAACCAAGGGATGAACCCTAATTTTTCTATTGTAGAAAATACACAGCAGTCACAAACACACAAAACTTTATTAGCGGCTATGCAAGGATCAGATTTAGAAGATTTGTTGCGTAACGATGGCCCTTTTACTGTATTTGCACCTAGTGATAAGGCATTTAGTAAAATGTCTTCTGAGAAATTAACTGAGTTGTTAAAAAGTGAAAATAAAAAGGACTTAACCTCTTTGCTTACATACCATATTATTGCCGGAAAAATATCTGCTTCTAAAATTTTAAAAGCAATGTGCCAAGGAAATGGAGTAGCAACTTACACTACCATACAGGGTAAAAAAATTGTTGCAACTATGAAGGGTACAGATATAATACTTACAGATGCATTAGGGCACTCTGCTAAAATTACAGCTGCAGATGCAGAACAATGTAATGGTGTTATGCATCTTATAGACAGCGTAATTTTACCAAAGCAGATTTAATTACGTTAATACATTAACGTAATTCTGCTCCTAATTTTTTCTCGTAGTTATTTCTAAGTTTAGACATAATTTTGTCTATTTGTTTGTCTTTTAGCGTGTCTTTATCATCAGATAATGTAAAGCTTACAGCGTAAGATTTTTTACCTTTTGGTAACTTGTCACCAGTGTAAACATCAAACAAGTTTACTTCTTTTAAAAATTTCTTTTCAGTTTCAAAAGCAATGTCATAAAGATCTTTAAAGTTTACTTTTGTATCTAATAGTAACGCAAAATCTCTTTTAACACTTGGGTACTTGCTAATTTCTTTAAAAACAATTGTGTTTTGCTTGGCTAATTTTATAATATTATCCCAGTTAAAATCTGCAAATAAAACCTCTTGCTTAATGTCAAAATCTGCTGTTATAGATGGTTTAATAACACCAAACTCTACCACAGCTAATTTATTTGCTTTTAGAGATAAACCTTCTTGAAAAACATCGTTCTCTACAGGAGAAGAACTTGTATTACGAATACCAAGTTTGCTAAACACAGTTTCTATACAAGACTTTAAATAAAAGAAATCTGATTTGTTTTGAGTTGCGTACCAGTTTTCATCTTCTTGTTTACCTGTTAAAAACAGAGACAAGTGTTTGTTCTCTATTCTTTTGTCTAAGTAGTTGTGGTAAGTTTTACCAAATTCAAAAAACTTAAGGTTTAACTTTTTTCTATTAATGTTGTGTGATATTGCCTCTAAGCCACTAAATAGCATAGACTGTCTTAGTACAGATAAGTCTGAGCTAAGTGGATTAAGCATTGCCACAGAATTACTATCTTTTAAGTTTTCTGAGTGTTTATTGTAATCTATAGTGGTTAAACTATTAGCCATAATCTCGTAAAAACCTTGGCTAGCTAATTGGTTCCCTATTACATTTTGCAATTTGTAATCTTCAAACCTAGATGTTGTAGCTATAGATGCATTAAGTTTTGTTGTAAAGTTTATGTTGTTGTAACCATAAACTCTAAGTATTTCTTCAATAACATCTACTTGCCTTTGTACATCTACACGGTAAAAAGGAATAGCAAGTCCCATTCCAGATTCAGAAACATTCTTAACTTTAATATCTAAAGATGTTAAAATAGATTTTATGGTTTCTCCGGGTATGTTTTGTCCTATTAATTTGTTTATTTTTTCATAGGTTAAAAACACTTCGTGGTCTTCAACTCTTTTTGGATAAAGCTCTACAATGTCAGATGTTATGTCACCCCCTGCAATTTCTTTAATTAATGATGCAGCTCTGCGTAGCGCATACTCAACATTTTGTATATCTATACCTCTTTCAAACCTAAAAGAAGCATCAGTATTTAAACCGTGTCTTTTTGCAGTTTTTCGTACAGACACCGGGTTAAAGTAAGCACTTTCTAAAAATATTGCTGTAGTATTTTCTGTAACACCAGAATCTTTTCCTCCTAAAATACCAGCTATACATAGTGGTTTTTCTTCGTCACAAATCATTAAGTCTTCTTCGTGTAGTTCTCTTTCTACATCATCTAAAGTTGTAAACTTAGTACCAGCAGCAACTGTTTTAACTTCTATTTTGTGACCTTTAATTTTATTAGCATCAAAAGCATGTAGTGGTTGCCCTAATTCATGTAAAACATAATTTGTAGCATCTACAACATTGTTTTTAGGTGTTAATCTTATAGAGCGTAATCTATTTTTTAACCAATCTGGAGAATCTTTAATCTCTAAATTACTAATTGTAACACCGCAATACCTTGGTGCTAGTTCGTTATTATCTACATCTACAGTAACTTTTAATGATCTATTTTCTACATTAAAGTTTGTTACAGGAGGTGTAATTAATTCTTTTTTAATTTCTTGTTGAATTAAACCGGCTCTTAAATCTCTTGCAACACCAAAATGGCTCATTGCATCTGCACGGTTAGGAGTTAAGCCTATTTCAAAAACAGTATCTAACTCAACCTCAAATATATCTGCACAAGGTGTGCCAGGTGTTAAGTCATCTGCTAAAACCATAATGCCTTCATGGCTTTGTCCTAAACCAAGTTCATCCTCGGCGCAAATCATTCCGTGACTTTCTTCGCCGCGTATTTTTCCTTTTTTTATTTTCCAGGCTTCACCCTCAGCAGTATATAAAGTAGTGCCAATAGTTGCTACTGGTACTTTTTGCCCTTTGTCTACGTTAGGAGCACCACAAACTATTTGTACAGGAGCATCTGCTCCAATATCTACAGTTGTTAATTTAAGTTTATCTGCGTTAGGGTGTTTTACACAAGTTAATACGTGCCCAACCACAATACCTTTTAGTCCGCCTTTAACACTTTCAAATTCAGAAATGCCTTCTACTTCTAAACCTAAATCTGTTAATAATTCAGCTGTTTTATCAGCTTTCCAATCAATATGTAAAAACTGTTTTAACCAGTTGTAAGATATTTTCATTTTAAAAATTTAAAACCCCAAAGATAGGACAATGAATATAGACATTCAACACATATTTACATCAATTGCCTTTTTTTATTGTAAGCTTTTCAATTATATTACGATTTTTACAAAAACCGCTTTATTATGAAGAAATTAGGAATTTTATTTATTATTTCAATTTTTGTTATTTCTTGTTCAGAACCCAAAAAAATAACACTGCAAAAGGGCAATTGGTTAGCAAAATTGCAAGTACAAGATAATAAAGACCTACCTTTTTCTTTTTTGATAGATTATAATGACCAGAACGAAATTGAAATACAGGTTTTTAATGCTGAAGAAGTAATTACTGTAGATGAAATTGTAGTAAAAAATGACTCTATAACTATTAAAATGCCTGTTTTTGAAGGGTATTTAAAGGGGGAATTTACACCTCATAAAATTACAGGCAATTTTGTAAAAGAAAGTTTAGATAGGGTAGTGCCCTTTACAGCTATATATACTAATAATATTTTAGAACGATTTGCAACCACCAATTCTCCAAAAGTAAATGTAACAGGTATATGGGAAACTGTTTTTAGTCCTAATACAAATGAGAGTTACATAGCTAAAGGTATTTTTAAGCAGGTTGATGCTAAGGTAACAGGTACTTTTAGAACTACAACAGGAGATTATAGGTATTTAGAAGGTGTAGTAGATGGCGATTCTTTAAAGCTTTCTACTTTTGATGGTGCACACGCATTTTTATTTACAGCTAAAGCTACAGATTCTGTTTTAGAAGGGACTTTTTATTCTGGTAATCATTTTAAAGAGCCTTTTATTGCAAAAAGAAATAAAAGTTATGAATTGCCTGCGGATACTTCACTTACATATTTAAATGAGGGATATAAAAAATTAGATTTTTCATTTCCTGATGAAAATAATAATTTAATTTCTTTAACAGATGCAGCGTATAAAAACAAAGTGGTAATTGTACAAATTATGGGTACTTGGTGTCCTAATTGTTTAGATGAAACAAAATTTTTAACCGAGTTTTTAACTGAGCACAAGAATAAAGATTTAGAGATGATTTCTTTAGCTTTTGAGTATGCTAAAACTAAAGAAAGTGCTTTTAACAAAATAAGAAGGCTAAAAGAAAAAGTAAATGTACCTTACCCAATTTTACTTGCTCAATATGGGAACTCTAGCAAGCAGCAAGCGCAGCAAAAATTACCTATGTTAAACCATATTTTATCGTACCCAACAACCATATTAATAGATAGAAATGGAGATGTGCGTAAAATACATACAGGTTTTAATGGTCCTGCTACAGGAGAAAAGTATAAAGAATTTAAAACCGATTTTACAAATACAATAAATAGACTATTAAAAGAAAAATCTACTAAATAATAGTAGATTTTCCTAAGCCTATGTTTTCATTGTTTAAATGTAAATACTCATCTGTATCTACAATGCTATTAGCAATATAGTCACCCACATAATCTGTTCCTAAAGTGCTGTCTGCATTTAAATCTGGTGTAACTACGTTGTTTAGTATTGCGTTTTCTACAGCCATATGTATAGCTTGTGCCTCTTCAATTAAACCGTGATGTTCTAGCAACATTGCAGCAGACAAAATTGCTGCTATAGGGTTAGCAATATCTAAACCGGTTGCTTGCGGAAAAGACCCGTGTATAGGTTCAAACATTGCGTTGTCTGCGCCTACAGATGCAGAAGCAAGTAAACCAATAGAACCTGTAATAACACTAGCCTCATCAGAAATAATGTCACCAAACATATTATTGGTTAAAATAACATCAAACTGTGATGGGTTTAAAATCATTTGCATAGCAGCATTATCAACAAATAGAAAGTCTAACTCTATTTCTGGGTAACTTTCACCTATTCTTGTAACTACTTTGCGCCATAATCTAGATGACTCCAAAACATTTGCTTTGTCTACAAGTGTTACTTTTTTTCTTCTGCTTTTAGCAGCTTTAAATGCTAAATGTGCAATTCTGCTTATTTCCTTTTCAGAATACTCACATAGGTCAGAAGCTACTGTTCCTTTTTCATTTATTTTTTTCTCTCCAAAATAAATGCCGCCAGTTAACTCTCTGTAAATAGTAAAATCTACTCCAGAAACAATTTCTTTTTTTAGTGGAGACCTATCTATTAAGCTTTGGTATACAAGTACAGGTCTAATGTTGCTAAATAAACCTAATTCTTTTCTAAGTTTAAGTAAGCCTTGCTCTGGACGTACTTTAGCATTAGGATCATTGTCGTATTTTGGGTCGCCAATAGCGCCAAATAAAACAGCATCAGAATTTTTACAAAGTTCCAAGGTTTCATCTGGTAATGGGGTACCAGTTTGGTCTATGGCAGTAGCACCAACTAAAGCAGGGGAAAAGGTGAAATGGTGATTAAAAGTAGTCTCTACAGATTGTAGACATTTAACTGCTTGTGCAAGAACCTCTGGTCCTATACCATCACCGCTAAGAAGAGCTATTTTTAAGTTCATAATTATACCGTTGTTTCTATTTCTATTTTACAGACACTTATTATTTCGTGTATGTCTTCATCAACTACTTCTTTCTTTCTATCAGCATAGTTTAAAAACTCAGTATAAACAATATCTAATTGTGTTTTAGTAAGTTCATAACCTATATTTTTTGCTCTATATGCTAAAGCAGCTCTACCGCTACGTGCAGTAAGTACTATAGAAGATTCATTAACACCAACATCTGCAGGGTCTATAATTTCGTACGTTTCTCTATTTTTAATTACTCCGTCTTGGTGTATACCAGAACTATGAGCAAAAGCATTTGCACCAACAATAGCTTTGTTAGGTTGTACAGGCATTCCCATTTTGTTAGAAACCATTAAACTGGTGTCATACAATAACTTGCTGTTAATGTCTGTATCTAAGTTAAGGTTAGGGTGTTGTCTTAAAATCATAACAACTTCTTCTAAAGAAGTGTTACCGGCACGTTCTCCAATACCGTTTATTGTACATTCTATTTGCCTTGCACCATTCATAACACCGGCAATAGAGTTGGCAGTGGCTAAGCCTAAATCGTTATGGCAATGGCAAGATAAAATAGCCTTGTGTATACCTTCTACATTTTCGTATAAGTATTTCATTTTTGCACCATATTCTTCAGGTAAACAATATCCTGTGGTGTCTGGTATATTTAATACAGTTGCACCGGCTTTTACAACAGCAGAGCATACTTTTGCTAAAAACTCATTGTCTGTTCTACCAGCATCTTCTGCATAAAACTCTACATCTTCTACAAATGTTTTTGCATATTTTACAGCTGCTACAGCTCGTTCTATAATTTGCTCTTTATTAGAGTTAAATTTGTGTTTAATATGAGATTCAGATGTGCCAATCCCTGTATGTATTCTTGGTCTTTTAGCATATTTTACAGCTTCAGCAGCAACTTCTATATCTTTTTTCACTGCCCTTGTTAATCCACAAACTGTTGCATTTTTAACTAATTTAGATATTTCCATTACAGAATTAAAATCTCCTGGACTAGATATAGGGAAACCAGCTTCAATAACATCTACTCCCAATAAGTCTAAACGCTCTGCTATTATTAGCTTTTGCTTAGCGTCTAACTTACATCC
This sequence comes from Cellulophaga sp. RHA_52, assembly GCF_007827205.1. Lineage (NCBI taxonomy): Bacteria > Pseudomonadati > Bacteroidota > Flavobacteriia > Flavobacteriales > Flavobacteriaceae > Cellulophaga > Cellulophaga sp. RHA_52. The sequence goes on along the minus strand of NZ_VIRZ01000001.1, from coordinate 3,054,330 downwards.
TGGGACTTGCTCTCCGTCTCTTAACGTGGTGTCAAATATTTGAACTTTATCTTTACTCATTTTATTTATTTAATTTTGGGCTGCTATACGAATATATAGTCCTTTATTATTAATATTGAATCAACAAAAAAACATTTACAACGTTTAAGTGGTTTTTGTAAATATTAATTATTTGATAATCAGTTATTTAAATTGAATTTTTTACGATGACAACTCCTCATAAAGATGCCTTGTTTGTATTGGTAAAGTCGCTTTCTAAGTCAGAAAAGCGACAGTTTAAGTTGTATGTAGGTCGCTTAGGAGTTAACACAGATGCAAAATTTTTGTCTCTTTTTAATCTTTTAGATAAGGCTAAAACATATAATGAAAAAGTAATTTTAGATAGTGGTATAGTTAAAAAAGCACAACTATCTAACCTTAAAGCACACCTTTACAAACAAATTTTAGTTAGTTTAAGGTTAAACCCTGTAAACCAAAATATACGTGTACAAATTAGAGAGCAACTAGATTTTGCAACTATTTTATATCAAAAAGGGCTGTATAAGCAAAGCTTAAAGCTTTTAGATAAAGTAAAAGGCATAGCAATAGAAAACGAAGAAAAAAATATTGCTTATGAAATTGTTGAGTTAGAAAAAATTATAGAAACTCAATACATAACGCGTAGTATACCAGACAGGGCTAATGAGCTTGCTATACAAGCTAAAGAATTATCTGCACATAATGTAATGACAAGTAAACTTAGTAACTTGTCTCTGCAGTTGTACGGTATGATGTTAAAAGTGGGTTATGTACGTAGTGATGAAGATTTAAAGAAAGTGAAAACATACTTTAATGATCATTTACCTATTTACAATATTGAAGATTTAGGTTTTAGAGAAAAACTGTGGTTATACAAGGCTTATTTGTGGTACAGTTTTTTAACACAAGATTTTTTATCTTGTTACAAATATGCTAACAAATGGGTAGATCTTTTTTATGACAATAAAGAAATGATTTACCTAAATCCTGTTTTCTTTCTAAAGGGAAATCATTACTTATTAGAGTCATTATTTTATGTAAAATACAGCACTCAATTTAAAGCTACATTAACAAAAATGGAAGCTATGATAGAGAGTAAGAGTTTTCCAAAAAACGATAATATTTCTTCGTTAGCATTTTTGTATTTGAATTCAAATAAATTAAATCAGCACTTTTTAGAGGGTACTTTTGAAAAAGGCTTGTATTTGGTGCGTATTGTGGAGTACGGTATAAATAAGCATAAAGACCGTATAGACCAGCATCATATTATGCTTTTATACTACAAATGCGCTTGTTTGTATTTTGGTATAGGAGATAATAAAATGTGTATACAATACTTGAAAAAGATAATTAATAACAAAAATTTAAAAATGAGAGAAGATTTAATGTGCTTTTCTCGAGTATTAAGTTTAGTTGCGCATTATGAAGCAGGTATGGATTACCATTTAGAAGTACAACTTAAAAGCACCTATAAGTTTTTAATTAAAATGAATGATATGCACGCTGTGCAAAAGGAGATGATAAAATTTCTTAGAAACTTACGAGATATTTATCCTACAGATTTGCGCAACGAATTTAAAAAATTGCATACCGAGCTAAAGAAGTATGAAAATCATCCATACGAAAAAAGAGCCTTTTTGTATTTAGATATTATTTCTTGGTTAGAGAGTCATTTATATAACAAACCAGTTGGAGAAATTGTACGAGAAAAAGCTAAAAAATTAACACGATAAATTAAGAGCAAGCATCCCAAATAGGATCTTTAGGTAAAGGAGCTGTGATTTCTAATGGCTCCTTTTTTACAGGGTGAATAAAAGAAAGTTTACGAGCGTGTAAATGTATACCGCCATCAGTATTACTACGATTAAATCCGTATTTTAAATCGCCTTTAATCGGGCATCCTATACCAGATAATTGTGATCTAATTTGATGATGTCTTCCTGTTTGTAAATTTATTTCTAGCAAGTAATAATTATCTAACTTTTTAAGTATTGTATAGTCTAAAATAGCTTTTTTACTGTCTGGTACTTCTTTTATGTTAGCGTAAGACTTGTTTTGTTTGGTGTTACGTTTTAGGTAATGTACAAGAGTATCATTATTTTTTTTGGGCTGCTGTTTTACAACAGCCCAATATGTTTTTTTAGCATCTTTTTCTGCAAATAGTTTATTTAAACGTGGTAATGCTTTAGATGTTTTTGCAAAAACTACAATACCTGTAGTGGGCCTATCTAACCTATGTGCAACGCCAAGGTATACATTGCCCGGTTTATTATATTTTTCTTTTATATACGCTTTTACAATATCACTTAGTGGGGCATCACCCGTTTTGTCTCCTTGTACAATGTCTCCAACACGCTTATTAATAGCAATAATGTGGTTGTCTTCATACAATACCTGAAGATTTTGAGGAGTAGAAACTTCTTTTTTTTGCAAAATAGATTGTTATTTAAAAAAATGTAAGAGCAAAACTTTTTTAGTATTGTTCCTCTTCATTAGGGAAGTCTTTAGTTTTTACATCATCTACGTATTGCGAAATTGCAGAACCCATTTCTTCATACAAATTCATATAACGCCTTAAAAAACGAGGGTTAAATTCCTTTGTCATACCCAAAAGATCATGTATAACTAATACTTGCCCATCTACATCACCACCAGCACCAATACCAATTACAGGTATAGTTAAACTTTCTGCAACTTCTTTAGCAAGTGTAGCTGGTATTTTTTCTAAAACAATAGCAAAACACCCTAATTTTTGAAGTAATAAAGCATCTTCTTTAAGCTTTTTAGCTTCTGCTTCTTCTTTAGCTCTTACTGTATATGTGCCAAATTTGTATATAGATTGTGGTGTTAACCCTAAATGTCCCATAACAGGTATGCCAGCGTTAAGTATACGTTTTACAGAATCTTTAATTTCTATACCTCCTTCTACTTTTATAGCGTGTGCACCACTTTCTTTCATAATACGTATTGCAGAACGCAGAGCTTCTTTTGGGTCACTCTGGTAACTACCAAAAGGAATATCAACAACAACTAAACATCTGTTAATAGCTCTTATTACAGAAGAAGCGTGGTATATCATTTGGTCTAATGTAATAGGTAAAGTAGTTTCATGACCAGCCATAACATTACTGGCAGAATCACCAACTAAAATTACATCTACATTAGCGTCATCTATAATTTTAGCCATAGAGTAATCATAGGCAGTAAGCATAGAAATGCGTTCTCCGTTTTTCTTCATATCTACGAGCGACTTAACGGTTACTCGTTTGTATTCTTTTTTGGCAACTGACATTGTAAGTTTTATTTAGTTTAGATGGGTTAAAATTATGAAAAAAGATTAAGAATTACTGTGTTTATCAAACTTAAGAATGTGATATATTTTTTATAAATTGATAAAAATTAATATGATGAAAAATATTTTACTCACATTTGAAATCTTATTTAGTGCTTTTGTATCTGCACAAGCTAACGAAGTTGATGTTAAAAATACAATAAACTTGTTTTTTGACGCTTTTCATAAGCAAGATTCGGTGCAATTAAAAGCGGTAGCTACTAACACTGTTATATTACAAACTATAGGAGCAGATAAAGATGGTAATACAGTTGTAAAAACAGAGAGTTATTCAGATTTTATAAAAAACATTGTAAGTATACCTGAAGAAGTAAATTTTAAAGAAAAGTTAACTTCATATACCATTAAGATAGATGGAGATATGGCCAATGCTTGGACAGAGTATGAATTTTGGCTAAATGGAAAATTTAGTCACTGTGGTGTAAATTCTTTTCAGTTATTTAAGGATAATGGTGAGTGGAAAATTATTTATTTAATAGATACAAGACGTAAAAAAGGATGTAATTAATGTTAAGTTATTACATCATTTTCTCTTTTAAACTGTTCTCTTTGTTCTCCCTTAAATTGTAACTGTTGTTCTATTTTATTTTTTGTTGGTCTTAAAAATAAAAAGTAAACAATAATAGCTACGGTAATGGCTAGGTAAAGTAAGTTGCTTTTAAATAAAGAAAATAGTAAGCAAATAAAAGCTGCACCTTCTATAAAAGCGTATTTAAACAATAGAGCAGATTGGTAAACGTCTAGTTTTTGTTTTAATGATTTTTTATTTAAAACAGGTTCTATCTTCTTTTTAAAAACATAGTTGCCTAAAAAAATACCTGTAATAGCTACAAGCGGTACTAGTACAATATAAATACTGTTGGTTGGTATGTTAAATTCCCATTTTTGTTGTTGATAATACATAACAGCTGTAAAAAATATTAAACCAACAGAAAAGGCAATGTGCATTACAGACATTACCTTTAAAAATCCTTTAAATGTTAGTGAGTTTCTGTCCTCCATAGTTTATTTTACTGCCTTTTTATATGCTTCTTGTCCGCCAACAATTGGTAAAGTTATCTTTGTAGCATTAGTGTCTACAGTTAGTTCTGTTCCAGGTTTTGGTAAAATAGTAAATTGGTTATCACTAGAAAAAATAACTAAGCCTATTTGCTGACCAGCTTTTATAATTTGGTCATCTGGTTGTAAATTAAACGTCATAGTATAAAATTTACCAGGCTTTAATGGCTTGCTTTTAGATATAGATTTGTGGTTTTGAGGATCTGCCCAACCGCGAGTAATAATATTGTCTGTAATAACAGTGCCTTCAGTTGTGTTCCAAGGTAAAGAAACCAAAGCAACAGATAAATTTGCAGCTGGTTTACTACTTGCAAGTTTTATGGTAATAGATGCTATACCAGATATGTGAATGTCCTTTGTTAACGTAGGGGTAGTAAACACCAATCTGTTTTTTGATGATGTAGCTTGCGCCAATTCTTCCATAGATATGTTGTGGTCATCAACTAAGGTTTCTGGAGCTTGCTTTTTTAGAGGATTTAATACTAGTTCTCCGTGTTTAGGTGCTCCATTTTTTAAATATAAAGTAACGTTAAATGCATTAGGGTTTGGGTATGCATCATAAGGAGTTGGGTTATTTGGACTATCATTTTCACGAACAATCCACGCTTTTTTATCGTTCTCAACACCATTTTTTACTCCGTGTAAATAACGAGTAAACCAACGGTTCATAATTTTAATAGGTGGCGGACCTCCGTGTCCGTTTTGGTGGTAATATATTTGTGTTGGTAATCCTTTTTCTTTAGCAGCTTTGTAAATACGGTAGCTATGTTCAGGCATAACATTCCAGTCGTTAAAGCCGTGAGACATTAATAAAGCTGCTTTCATAGGTCCCATTTTGTTAAGGTAATCACGTCCTGCCCAAAATTCATTGTAATCTCCGGTCTCCCTGTCTAAACCGTTTTTTAGCTCGGTATCTCTAATAGTTTTATTGTTATAAGCACGTTTGGCAGGGTCTCCACTGTGTATAAAATCATATAAAACATCTATATCTTCACCTAAATAACCTCCAGGACTCCTAACCAAACCGTTAGAGCGGTAGTAGTGGTATGATGATGTATTTGGAGCAATAGGTATAATAGCTTCTAAACCATCAACTCCAGTAGTGGCAGCAGCAAGTGGAATTGTACCGTTGTATGATGTTCCCGTCATACCTACTTTTCCAGTAGACCAAAAAGCCTTAACTTCTTCATTGTTATCAGGAGAGGTGTATCCTTTAGCGCGTCCGCAAAGCCAATCTATAACAGCTTTTGGAGCAAGAGCTTCGTTTGGACCGCCAACTGTAGGCGCACCTTGAGAGAATCCTGTTCCTGGAGCAGATGTATGTACTACAATGTATCCTCTAGGAACCCATTTTTTTATATGTGAGTTAGATATTATTGGGCGTTTGCCTTTACGTACTACCTCTGGGTGAGAACGTTCTGGAGCTTTTTCACCAAGTTCATGCTTTACATTCCAAAATAAACCTTCTTCAGCGCCAGTAGCTGTGCCTGCGTAATACGGACTAGAACATAAGATAATAGGAAGTTTTAGGTCTTCCGTTTCAGTTTGCTCTGGTCTTGTAACACTAACATGCATACGGTCTAATTTGCCATCGCCATCAGTATCAAAAGTAGTTTCTACAAATAGATCATGACGTATCCATTTATCAGGATTATTAAAACCTTCTACAATTTGTGCTTCACCATCTTTAAAAACAGGAGTAGTTTTTTGGGTTTGTGCAATACCAACAATCGATATTAAAAAAAATAAAAATTTAAAAATATTGCTTACGCTAGGTTGTCTTTTATTCATAATAAATATTTTGCATTACAAGTGTTTAACAATCACTTAAAAATACACCAACAGCTAAACCACCTGTAGATGTTTCTTTGTATTTAGAGTTCATATCTTTTGCAGTTTCCCACATTGTATTAATTACTTTATCTATAGGTACTTTTACATTTGCAGGATCTGTGTCTAAGGCAAGTTCTGCAGCGTTAATTGCTTTTATGGCTCCCATAGAGTTACGTTCTATACAAGGTACCTGTACCAAACCACCTATAGGGTCACAAGTTAAGCCTAAGTGGTGTTCCATAGCTATTTCTGCAGCCATTAAAACTTGTTCTGGTGTACCGCCTAGTAATTCTGTTAGTGCACCAGCTGCCATTGCAGATGACACGCCAATTTCTGCTTGGCAACCACCCATAGCGGCAGATATTGTAGCTCCTTTTTTAAATAAACTACCAATTTCTCCGGCTACCAATAAAAACTTTTTTATGTGACTAAAATTTGCATTATGGTTTTCAATAACCATATAATACATTAAAACGGCAGGTATTACACCAGCACTACCATTAGTAGGTGCGGTAACTACTCTTCCTAAAGAGGCATTAACCTCGTTAACACTTAGTGCAAAACAACTAACCCATTTAAGTATTTGTCTAAACTTAACTTCAGTTTTACGTATAGTTTGCAACCATTCTTCAGGAGAGTTGTAACTAAGGTCTCCTTTTAGTTTTTCATGCATATCAAAAGCACGTCTACGAACATTTAAACCACCAGGTAAAGTACCTTGTGTGTGGCAGCCAATATGCATACACTCTAGCATAGTATCCCAAACAGCTTTTAAGTCGGTATCTACTTGTTCTGGTGTACGTAAAGACAGTTCGTTCTCTAAAACTATGTCAGAGATAGATTTATTACCCTCATTACAGTGTTCTAAAAGAGCAACTCCAGAATTTATAGGATGCGGAAAAGTTTTAAATACTTGTATATTTTCTTTGGCGTGTACTCTTTCTTCTTTAACAACAAAACCGCCACCAATAGAATAAAAAGTATCCTCGTAAATGGTACCGTTTTCTAAAGTGGCAGAAAACTTAATACCGTTTGCATGAAATGGCAAAGAAGTTTTTAAAAACACAATATGCTCTTTAGTATTATATGTAATGGCATATTTACCAAGTAATAATAATTGGTTATTTTTTTTTATGGTGTCTATAATAATACCAATATTTTGTACTTGCATAGTTACAGGATCTTCACCAGAGAGTCCTAACATAACTGCAAGGTCTGTGGCGTGCCCTTTACCAGTTAAAGATAATGAGCCATACAATTCTGTATGTATAGTTTTTACACTATTTATAGGGTGCTTCTCTTGTAATTCCTGCAAAAATCGCTCTGCAGCTCTCCAAGGTCCTAGAGTGTGTGAGCTAGATGGCCCCACACCAATTTTAAGCATATCAAAAACACTGATACATTCCATTTACGAAAACGTTTTATTACTGTGGACAAATATACATTTTGGAATCATATATTATACCTTTTTATAGTTTTTGTTTGTTTACAGTTATAATGTGGTCTTTGGTTAAATATACTTAGAATTTTAAAAAAATAGAAGTGGCACTGCCACCTTGTCATATTTTGTTTGCTTGGCATATTGTTTGTCTATCTAAAAGCAAAATATAAATATAAACGCTAATTTATTTAAGTAATATAATATGAGTAAAATTATTGGTATAGATTTAGGTACAACCAATTCTTGTGTTTCTGTAATGGAAGGGAATGAAGCGGTTGTTATTCCAAATGCAGAAGGGAAAAGAACAACACCATCTGTAATTGCATTTGTAGAAGGTGGAGAAATTAAGGTTGGTGACCCTGCTAAAAGACAAGCGGTTACAAATCCTAATAAAACCATATATTCTATAAAACGTTTTATGGGGAACAAATACTCTGAGTCTAGCAAAGAAGCAGATAGAGTACCTTATAAAGTGGTAAAAGGAGATAACGATACGCCTAGAGTTGATATAGACGGACGTTTATACTCTCCACAAGAGTTGTCTGCAATGATTCTTCAAAAAATGAAGAAAACTGCAGAAGATTATTTAGGACAAGATGTTTCTAGAGCTGTAATTACAGTTCCTGCATATTTTAATGATGCGCAAAGACAAGCTACTAAAGAAGCTGGTGAAATTGCTGGTTTAACAGTAGAGCGTATCATTAACGAGCCAACTGCTGCTTCTTTAGCATACGGTATGGACAAAAAAGATACTGACCAAAAAATAGTAGTTTTTGATTTTGGTGGTGGTACACATGATGTATCTATATTAGAATTAGGAGATGGTGTTTTTGAAGTATTATCTACAGACGGAGATACACACTTAGGTGGTGATGATGTTGATCAAAAAATTATAGATTGGTTAGCTGATGAATTCAAGAGTGAAGAAAGCATAGATTTACGTCAAGATGCAATGGCTTTACAACGTTTACGTGAAGCTGCTGAAAAAGCTAAAATTGAATTGTCTTCTTCTGCACAAACAGAAATTAACTTACCATACGTAACTGCTACAGCTTCTGGGCCAAAGCACTTAGTACGTACATTAACTTTAGCTAAATTTAATCAGTTAATTGATGATTTAGTAAAAAGAACAATAGCACCTTGTGAGTCTGCTTTAAAATCTGCAGGTTTATCTAAGAGTGATATTGATGAGATAATTTTAGTTGGTGGTTCTACACGTATCCCAGCAGTACAAGAAGCAGTAGAAAAATTCTTTGGTAAAAAACCATCCAAAGGTGTTAACCCAGATGAGGTTGTTGCAGTAGGTGCAGCTATACAAGGTGGTGTTTTAACTGGTGATGTTAAAGATGTATTATTATTAGATGTCACACCATTATCTTTAGGTATTGAAACTATGGGTAGTGTAATGACTAAGTTAATTGAGGCTAACACTACAATACCAACTAAAAAATCGCAGGTATTCTCTACAGCAGCAGATAATCAGCCATCTGTAGAAATACACGTTTTACAAGGAGAGCGTCCAATGGCTAATGACAACAAAACAATTGGTCGTTTTCATTTAGATGGTATTCCACCAGCACAAAGAGGTGTTCCGCAAATTGAGGTAACTTTTGATATTGATGCAAACGGTATTATAAAAGTATCTGCAACAGATAAAGCTACAGGTAAATCTCAAGACATTAGAATTGAAGCTTCTTCTGGTTTAACTGAAGAAGAAATCAAAAAAATGAAAGCTGAAGCTGAAGCTAATGCAGAAGCAGATAAAAAAGCTAAAGAAACTGCAGATAAGTTAAATGAAGCAGATGGAATGATTTTTCAAACAGAAAAGCAATTAAAAGAGTTTGGAGATAAAATATCTGATGCTAATAAAAAACCAGTAGAAGAAGCTTTAGAAGAGTTAAAGAAAGCTTATGAAACAAAAGACTTAGCAGTTATTGCTCCTGCTTTAGATAAAATTAATGAAGCTTGGAAAGGTGCTTCTGAGGAAATGTACAAAGCTCAAGCAGAAGCTCAGGGTGGTGCAGCTCCAGGACCAGATGCAGCTGCAGGTGCAGAAGCAAAAGAAGGAGATGACGTAGAAGATGTTGATTTTGAAGAAGTAAAATAACATTTTTTATAACTATATTAAAACCCACTAAATTAATTTTTAGTGGGTTTTTTAGTACATATAACTACAATTTTTACGTTGCATTTTATTTTTTATGAGTAATAAATAACCTAATTTTGGAGTATGACTTTAACCATGCGAAACCTATACTTACTAACTATTCTTATGCTGCCATTTTTAACAATGGCACAAGAACTGCGTATTTTTACTAAAGCAGATTTTAACTTAATTGGTAATGTTAAAAAAAATACTGTAATTACAAATTACGGTAAAGAAGAGTTTTACTTTAATAAAGATGGGAAATTAACAAAATCTATAACTCGCTATACAGATAAAGATTATAGTATAACTTACTACAAATACAAAAACAATCAAATATTAGAAAAACGATTAGAAAACTACAGAGATGGTGCCTTTGATAAAAGTACATCTATAGCGCATATTTTTTCTATTGATACTACAGGTAATAAACATATAACAGAAAAAATACTTACATACAGTAAAAAGTTTTTAGACCAATATGAGTATGAGTTTGATGAGCAGGGTAAATTAAAGGTTATTAAGCGTATTAATAATGAAGAGGTAGATGAAACAACTATAACTTATAAAACTACTGATACAGAAAAAGAACAAACATTTTACTTAAACGGAAAAATACAAAAGTCCATACGCGAGTCTTACAAAACAAATGCAAAAAAAGAGAAATTAAAAATAACTTTAACGAAACAGTTTTTAGATGGCAAACCTTTAAAGGCAGAAGAAGTAGTTACTAAAGAAGATGGAACAATAGTTTATAAAGATTATTTTGTTGCAGACGCTACAGGAAATAAGTTTATGTTAGATAAAAAGGAAATATATACTTATAAAAATGATATCAAAGTTGTAGATAAAATAACCGTTAAAAAAGAAAAAACTACTTATGATATAACCTATATGCATCAATTTGATGGGGATAAAGGAAATTGGATAAAACAAGTTATATCACCAGATAACACCTATACTACACGTAAAATAGAATATTACCCAGAGGAAGAAATACCTGCTGAAGAGAAAACTGTTAAGCAATAATTTTTATGTATTAAAAAACTGTTGCTTTATTATTGCCCATTCTTCTTTTAATATACCGTAGCAGCAGGAGTTTCTTTTAATGTTATTTTTAGTAATAACATTTTGTCTTAATATACCTTCTAAGGATGCTCCAAGTTTTTCTACGGCTTTTCTAGATTTAATGTTTCTTTCATCTATACGAAATTCAACTTTGTTAAAATTTAAATTTTCAAAAGCATAGGTAAGCATAAGGTATTTCATTTTGTGGTTTAATCCGGTACCTTGAGTATTAGGAGAAATCCACGTCCAACCTATATGTAAAACTTTATTTTTATCATCTATATTACCAAATCGGGTAGAACCTACGTAAGCAGATGTTCTCATATCAAATACAGCAAAAGGAATACTGTTTTTGTCTTCTATTGCTGTATGTATATAATTAGTTAGTTTTTTTAGTGTAGATATGTCATTAGAACCATATTTGTATACATCAATTTGTTGTGCAATTGGCCATAACAGATCTATATGTTTTTCTTTTAAAGGAATTAGTTGTACAACGTTATCCTTTAAATTGTCTACATTGTGTATCATTCTACTAAAGAGTTTATTATTTCCTTTTTAACCTCATGTGCACCTTTAAAGGTTATAAAATTGGTGTTTGGGTCTATAATGTTTTTAATTCTTATTTTTTCTGCTTTCTTTCGGTCTTCATCAAAAAAGGCATCTTCATCACCAACTATATAAGTTGTTTTGGTTTTATTGTTGTTTAAATATGTAAAGTCTGTTTTAGAGAGTTCATTAGGCACAGTGCCAGCATATAAAACAATGTGGCTGCATTCAATTTTTTCTTGAGCTAGCCATCTTGTTACCACAGATACCCCTTGGGAATATCCTAAAACAATAAAATTGCAATGTTCAGGAATATTTTCTGCAAGGTATACTTTGTTTAAATAGGCAATAACGTTTTTAGTTTCTGTAACTGTATTTTCTCTAGTAAGCCAACTAGCTCCAATATGAGTATACTTATTATTTAAATAGTATTTTGAAGGAGCTTGTGGAGCAATTATATAATTTTCTTTACTACTAAGTTCGTTAAAATAGCGTAAAAAATATCTGCTTAAATAGCCTATGCCGTGGCATACAAGCCAAATGTTTTTAGTGTCTTTGGTTAGGGAGTTAAGTGTAGCATAAGAGTTGGTGGTTGTGTATGTTACTTCTTTTTCTGTAGGCTGCATAAAACAGTAGTTTCAAATGTGTAAAAAAATCAAAATTTAAAGTTATAGCTTTTGTTGTATTTGGATTGATTATTTTTACAAAAAAATATGAGATGAACGAATTTCAAGAAAAAATACTACGTATTTGTAATGAAAACTCTAAAAATACGCTAATGGAAACATTAGATATAGAGTATGTAGAAGTAGGAGAGAATTTTTTAGTTGCAAAAATGTCAGTAACACCAAAGGTATACCAACCAGACGGAATTTTACACGGAGGAGCAACAGCAGCATTAGCAGAGAGTGTTGGTAGTGCAGCGTCTTATATTTTTTTAGACGGACAAGAATATTTTGTACGCGGATTAGAAATTACCGCAAACCACGTTAAGAGTGTTAAAGATGGTAATGTGTATGCTAAAGCCAGCATTATGCATAAAGGAAGAACTACGCAGCTTTGGCAAATTAGAATTACTAATGATGCTGGAGAGTTGGTGTCTTTATGTAAACTAACAACTATTTCTTTACCAAGAAAAAAGTAATTTAATGAATCAATTTTTTGATCAACTACAAGAGCAACTTAATGCACAAAAACCTTTTGTAGTGTACAGAAAACCTAATGAAGATGTAGTTACTGCTGTGTTGCAAGAAGATGCTGTTTTACACTATGTAAAAGATTATCAGGAGTCTGGCTTTGTATTTGCTCCTTTTGATAGTAATTCTGCATCAATTTTAATTCCAAATAAAACTATAATAATAACAAATTATAGTGCAGAAGAACAAACAAAATCTACTGCAGATGCTAGTACTGTTAATACATCAATCCAAACAGAAAAAGAGGCACATATAGCACTTGTAAAAAATGGTGTTAGTGCTATTTCTAAAGGGCTGTTAACAAAGGTTGTTTTATCACGTAGTATAGAAAAAATAACCCAAAAGGAACCTTTAGCATTATTTAAGGAGTTGTTGGCTACTTACAAAACCGCTTTTTGTTATTTGTGGTACCACCCTAAAGTAGGGATGTGGTTGGGGGCTACACCAGAAGTATTGCTAAAAACTACAAACCAACGTATAGAGACTTCTTCATTGGCAGGTACACAAGTTTACAAAGAAGGCGAGGAGCCTGTTTGGGGAGAAAAAGAGTATAATGAGCAAGATGTAGTTACGCAGTTTATTAAAAATGAGCTAGCAGATAAGGTTGTTAATTTAAAGGCAGGTAGTGTAGCATCTGTAAGAGCAGGTAAACTTTGGCACTTGCGCACAAAAATAACGGGAGTAATGCATAACAATTTAAAAGAGATTTTAACAGCACTACACCCAACACCAGCTACTTGTGGATTTCCAAAACTTGCTGCAAAGGAGTTTATACTAACACATGAAAATTACAACAGAAGTTTTTATACTGGCTTTTTGGGAGAACTAAATTTTAGTAAAGAGCAGTTTAGGGCTAAAACTAAAAGAAATATAGAAAATAGAGCTTATACAGCCATAACAAAAGTTAGTAACTTATATGTTAATCTACGCTGCGCAGAGTTAACCCAAGATGTAGTAAAAGTATATGTGGGTGGCGGTATAACCATTGGGTCTAACCCAGAAAAAGAATGGGAAGAAACTGTAGCCAAAAGTGGTACTATGTTGCGTATTATTTTAAAATAATTGGGTAAACAACGGTTTACGCAGTACTTTTGCACTAGTTATTTACTAATAAATATTCTTATAATTTGAGATACTCTAGCATACCTACTGCCCAATCTGTAATATTACACTGTAAGGCAAAAGGGGTAAAAGATATAGTAATATCACCAGGTTCTAGAAACGCACCATTAACCATTGGTTTTACAGAAGACCCATATTTTAAATGTTATAGCGTAGTTGATGAGCGTTGTGCTGCATTTTTTGCATTAGGTATTGCACAAAATACAGGTAAAATAGTTGCCGTTGTATGTACATCTGGTAGTGCTATGTTAAACTACTACCCAGCAGTTGCAGAGGCTTTTTATAGTGATATTCCTTTATTGGTTATTTCTGCAGACAGGCCAAGTTACAGAATAGATATTGGAGACGGACAAACTATTAGACAAGAAAACGTTTTTAAAAACCATATAGGCTACCAAGCTAATTTAAAACAAGATGTTTCTCATGCAACAACTACTATACAAAAATTTGGAGAACAACTTTTGTCTGCAAAAAAAACAGTAGAAGAGCAGCAAAAAGACATTAATACATTTAATAGCGCAGAGCTACAAAATGCAATAGACTATGCTGTAAATGAGTATGCGCCAGTACATATTAATGTACCTTTAGAAGAGCCGTTGTACAATACAGAAGAGTATAGTTGTGTATACCCAACGGTTAAAGAAGAGGAGGAGACTATACCAGAAAGTTGCTCTAAATTAGATGATTTTGCTTCTATTTGGAATACGTCTACCAGAAAAATGATTTTAGTAGGAGTTAATAAGCCTAATGTTGTAGAACAGCAATTTTTAGATGAGGTTGCAGAAGATGAATCTGTTATTGTTTTTACAGAGACAACATCTAACATACATCACTCTACTTTTTTTAATAGTATAGATAGCATTTTAGCACCTATTGAAAAATCTGAAAACAAAGAAGAATTATTTACAGCCTTAAAACCAGATATTTTACTAACCTTTGGAGGTTTAATAGTATCAAAAAAAATAAAACATTTTTTACGTACGTACAAGCCAAAACACCACTGGCATATAGATGGTAAAAAAGCATACAATACATTTTATAGCTTATCTCATCATTTTAAAGTAGATACAAATACTTTTTTTAATGCTTTTTTAGATAAAACAAAATTTGTAGATAGTACATACTACGCTAAATGGTCTAAGGTTAAATTAAATTATGAAGAAAAAAGAGAAGCATATTTAAAAACTATTCCGTTTTCAGATATGTTGGCTTTTTCTCAAATACTACCAAGTATCCCAGATGGTTACCAAGTACACTTGTCTAACAGTTCTACGGTAAGGTATGCACAGTTATTTCCCTTAAAAAATACTTTAAAAGTGTATTGTAATCGCGGAACCAGTGGTATAGATGGTAGTACTTCTACAGCAGTGGGTGCATCAATATATAATAAAAAGCCAACCCTTTTAGTTACAGGAGATTTAAGTTTTTTATATGATAGTAATGCACTTTGGAACAACTATGTAAAACCAAATTTTAGGATAATAGTAATAAATAACAGTGGAGGTGGTATTTTTAGAATTTTACCAGGACAAGAAGAAACCGAAAAGTATAAAACCTATTTTGAAACGGCACACAATTTAGAAATAGAAAACTTGTGTAATATGTATAATGTTGATTATAAGTTGGCTAATGATGAAAATACATTAAACCAACATTTAGAAGATTTTTATAAAGAATCTGACAAGGCAATTTTATTGGAGGTAAAAACCCCTAGAATTATAAACAATAAAATTTTGCTTAGTTATTTTGATTTTATATCTTAGAAGCATTATTAACATTAACTATACAAAAGAATATTAAAATTATGAGCCAAAGAGATGATTTAATTGCAAAGTACGCTGCCGATTTAAAAGATAAATTTGGAGAAACGGCAGATATGGATTTATTAACAAAGGTTACTATTGGATTAGGTCCTTCTATTTATAATAAAGACTCTTCTAAAGTATCTGGTTCTGATGAGAAAGAATTAGAAACAGTTAAGAAAAACTTCTTAATGAAAAAATTAGGAATGAGTGATGACCCAAAATTAATGGAGGGTATTAAAACTGTTATGGACAAATACGGATCATCTAACAAAAATAAGCATAGAGCTGTAGTTTATTATAAATTAGCTCAGCACTTTAAAAAGGAGTCTGTTTACGATAAATAGAATTTTAAAGAATTATGTAAAAGAGGCTACCTTAAACAAGGTAGCCTCTTTTTTTTACTGTACTTTTGCAAGCATACAATAGTTAAAATGGAATTAGGAAAATATAACACTTTAGAAATATTAAGAGACACCAGTGTTGGGTTGTTTTTAGGAGATACAGATGGTAATGATGTTTTATTGCCAAATAAGTATGTGCCAGAGAATTTTGAAATAGGTGATATGCTTACTGTATTTTGCTATTTAGATTATGATGAAAGACCTATTGCTACAACCTTAAAGCCCTATATTATACGTAACGATTTTCATTTGTTACGTGTAGCTGAGGTTAATAATTTTGGTGCGTTTATGGAATGGGGTTTAGAAAAACATTTGTTAGTGCCTTTTAGAGAACAACGTACAAAAATGGTAGACGGCCAATGGTATATTGTTTATTGTTATTTAGATGAACAAACAGATAGGTTGGTAGCATCTAACAAATTAGATAAGTTTTTATCTAATGAAGAGTTAACCGTAGATAATAATGATGAGGTTAATATTTTGTTTACTCGAAAAACAGACCTTGGTTGGGAGGTAATAATTAACAACTTACATAAAGGATTAGTTTACGCTAATGAGGTTTTTAAAGATATTGCCATTGGAGATAAACAAATAGGGTATATAAAAAATATTAGACCAGATAATAAAATTGATGTTTCATTACAGCCATTAGGTCATTTAATTTTAGAACCAGTAGCTAATGCTATTTACGAAAAATTAAAAGAAAATGGAGGCTTTTTAGGTTTACATGATAAATCTGATCCAGAAGATATTAAAAGAGAGTTAGAGCTAAGTAAAAAAGCATTTAAAAAAGGAATAGGAACATTATACAGAGAACGAAAAATAGAAATTAAGTCAGACGGAATATATTTGAGTTAAATAATTAGCGTTATTTTGTAAAATAAAACCTACAGCGCTATTTTTGTTATATAAATTAAGTTATTCATTATTTTATTTTAGTGTAAAAAACGTTAAATTGCATATACCATAACTATAAGCAAACATTAACCAACCTGTAAATTAAGAATATGCCATTTATAGAAGAAGTAGATTTATTAGAACTACACAAGGATATAGATAAGGCTCAATTAATGAACGAGCGTTTATTAGATCAAATAAAATATAAAAACAAAGAGTTAAAACGAAAAAAAAGGCAGCGTAATGTGCTGGGTGTAATAGCAGCTGTTTTTTTCTTAGGAACATTAGTTTTTACCTCTTTTTCTGCCGGCTTATCTACAAGGGCAAGAGCTTTTAACTCTGCAGAAAATAATAATATACTAGTATCTATAGACAGTTTAGACGTAATTAAATCACGTATTAATAACTTAAAAGAGCAAAACGAAGAACTTAATTTTGTAAACGACTTTTACTTAGCACGTAACATTTTAGAGAAAAAAGTAATATACTCTGTACAAGTTAAAACGTTTGTAGATAATAATGTAACCTTAGTATCTAACTCATTAGCAAACACGTTATTTGTAAAAAATAACCCTTTTTATACATATTCTATTGGAAATTTTGAGACTATTGAAGAAGCTAGAACTTTTAGGTTACAGCTTGTAAAAATGGGTTTTGAAGATGCCTTTGTTGCTTCATATAAAAATGGCAAAAGATTAAAAATAGAGAATCCTAATTAAAATGAAATTAAAAGCTTGGGTAAATGCAGCCAGGTTAAGAACCTTACCTTTATCTATATCCGGAATTATTGTAGGCTATGCTTTGGCTAGTTTATATGGTTTTAACAACAGTACAATTTTTATACTAGCACTTTTAACTACAGTAGCACTGCAAGTAACTTCTAACTTTGCTAATGATTATGGAGATGGTGTAAAAGGTACAGATAATGATGACAGAATAGGTCCAAAACGTGCTTTGCAAAGTGGTATATTAACCCGTAAAGAACTTAAAAAAGGAATTATAGTAGCTATTGTATTATGCTTGCTACTAATAGCAGGTTTAATATTTACAGCATTTACAGCAGATAGTATTATATACATAACATTGTTTTTTATACTTGGTTTTTGTGCTGTTTGGGCATCAATAAAATACACTGTAGGTAAATCTGCTTACGGCTACAGAGGCTTAGGAGATGTTTTTGTATTTATCTTTTTTGGCTTAGTAAGTGTATTAGGCGCAATGTTTTTACTAACAAAAACACTTTTTACAATGGCTTTTTTACCAGCTATTACAATAGGTTTGTTAAGTGTAGCTGTCTTAAATCTTAATAATTTAAGAGATATTATATCTGATAAAAACTCAGGAAAAAACACTATAGTTGTTAAAATGGGTTTTTTAAACGGAAAAAAGTACCATTATTCAATACTTATAACTAGTTTTATAAGTGTATTAATTTTTACAATATATAATTATACTAACGTACTAAATTTTATGTGGTTGTTAGCTTATATTCCTATAGCTAAACACTTTATAAAAGTATTAAAAATGAAGGATTCTTTAACAATGGACCCAGAACTAAAAGTAGTGGCTTTAAGTAGTTTTTTATTCGCTATTTTGTTTTATTTTAGTTTTAATAATTTTTTGTAAATTAGCATAGATTAAGTCCATAAAAAACCAACTGAATTGGAAAAACCCATTAAAATTTTAATTGTAGAAGATAACGTTATTATAGCAGATGATATGCAATCTATGCTAGAAGAAATTGGCTATGAAATAGTTGGTAATGTTATTGTTTACGAGCAAGCAGAAGAAGTATTAAGAACTACAGAAGTAGATTTGGTACTTATAGATATTATACTAGCGTCAGACAAAACAGGTATAGATTTAGGAAAGCATATTAGAGATAATTACAATATACCTTTTATTTTTGTTACATCTAACTCTGACAGAGCTACAGTAGAAAAAGCAAAAATTGTTAAGCCTAACGGTTATTTAGTTAAACCATTTGAGCAACAAGATTTATACACATCAATAGAAATTGCATTATCTAACTTTAACTACTTAGATAAACAAGGTTTAACAGAAGATGATGTAGAAAAACCAATGTCTAATTCGGTTTTAAAAGATTCTATTTTTGTTAAAAAACAACATTTATATTACAGAATAAACTTTACAGATATTCAGTTCATAAAGGCAGATAATGTTTACCTAGAGGTTAATACAGTAGATAAAAAGTTCTTGGTTAGATCTCCTTTAAAAGATTATTTAGAAAAATTACCTAAAGATAAGTTTTATAGAGCTCATAAATCATACATTGTAAATGTAGATCATATTGGAGCGGTAAATTCTAAAGATGTTATGATTAATGATAAATTAATTCCAATATCTAAAGAGTTTAAAGAATTTATTATTTCTTCTATGAATTCATAAAATAATACAGCAACTACAAACGTGTAAAGCCTTACTATAATTTAGTAAGGCTTTTTTTTATATCACATTGCAAAAAATAATATTCTTTTGCTATTAATTAGAATCATTTTTTTGTAATATTTTAATTTACCAGTAATTAAACAGAGTAAATAAATTATTTATTTTAATATTAAACTTGCTAAGTATAATTAGAATGGTGCAATTCTTACATAACTATAGTTCTTTTATACATTTTAAGAGGTTTTACCTTATTATTTTTACTATTTTCAGCTTATAATTATTAAGAAAATCATAACTTGCCCTAGAGTTTAACAAAAACTTAAGAAAAAGGAGTGTTTTGGGGCACTACGCTCTTTTACTTATACCCAAGTAAGGCAAGAATTTTTTATAACAGACCCGTAATATGATTACAAAAATTGCTAAATTTTTAAGCAACAATAAAAATACACAGTACACTTTAAAAACAAACAACAGCATATTTTCTTTTAAAACATATATTGCTGTATTCTTTTTTTCGTTTGTTTTTATTAATCTGTCTAATGCGCAAGAAATACAATTACAGCAAACTGTTTTAGACAGTTTTGTTAAAATACCGTCTGCTAAAGATAAGTTTGCCTACTTTTATAAAACACCAAATAGATATAAAGAAAACTCTAGCTATGAGTGGTTAGAGCGTATAGACTCTATGTTAACTAAGGCCAGAAATGCTCAGGATGATGGCTCTGTAGAATACTATAGAATTTTGCAAGCACACATACATCAAGACTTGGTGCAGTATGATAAAAGTATTGCTATTACCAATGAGTTATATATAGATAAAACAAAGCTTAGTGACACCCTTAAAAGTGCATTGTTAGATATTATGGATGAGAATTATTCTCAGCTTAAACTATATGAAAAACAAATTGCAATACGTAAAGAAAAGAAAGAACTAGGTTTAGCAGACAATATTTCATTTTATGATATTTATGCAGACCAAGGCCTATACCAAAAAGCCAGAAGCGAATACATAAGAGAAAAAAGCAATGTTGTTAGTAGTGATGATTATTACGGACAAGCTGTTTATAATAATAAAATAGGAGATTTTTTAAGGTTAGATAAATCTTCACAAGTTGCCTTAGAAAAATATCAAGAAGCACGCAAATACATAAATACGTATTTAGATACTATTGCCAGACCAAAAACTGAAGATGAGTTGGTAAAAGGGGCTCTTTTAAAAGGTGTTATAGAGGGCAATATAGGTAAATGCTATATGCTTTTAAAAAGGTATGAAGAGGCTATACCATTGTTAGACTCTAGTTTGGTTAAAATTAGAGAATTTAACGTAGAAGTATATTCACAAGACGCAGTAGAAAACACCTTAGACTTAGCTAATTGCTATTTACAGACTAATAAATTATATAAGGTTTTAGAGCTTATTAATGATGACTTACGTGCAATAAAAGTATCTAACGTATTACGAAAAAATCAATTGTTGGCTGTTTATTATCAAAAAATGAACGATTATAAAAAAGCTAACTACTATTTAAATAACAATATAAAAATTAACGATTCTATTAGAGTTAATGAAACGCTTAAAAAGCATCAGCAAATTGCAACTGTTTTTGAAAAAGAATTAGAAAATTCTGAAGACAGATTAGATGAAAAGAAAATAGAATTAGAAAATGCAAAAATAGAGGCACAGGCTAGTGATGAGCGTATGAGTCTTATTTTAATATCGTTAATATTTACATTATTAGGCTTAGGTGGTTTGGTATTTGCTTACATCAAAAGTATAAAAAACCAACGCGTTATTGCTAAGCAAAATAATATTATAGAAAGTCAGTTAACAGAAAAAGATTCGCTTTTAAAAGAAATTCACCATAGAGTAAAAAACAACCTTCAAATGGTATCTAGTTTGTTAAGTCTACAAACTAAAAATACTAAAAGTAAAGCTGCAATTATGGCTTTAGAAGAAGGCAAAAGTAGAGTTAAAGCTATGGCTTTAATTCATCAAAAACTATATCAGAATGATGATTTATCTGTAATAGAAATGCAAGGCTACGTAGAGAGTTTGGTAAACAGTGTACAATCTGTATTTAAAAAAGGAGGTCACAATATAAACATTACCATAGATGCAGAAGGTGTAGAGTTAGATATTGATAGAGCAATTCCTTTTGGATTAATACTAAATGAGCTTGTTTCTAATTCTTTTAAATATGCTTTTCCAGATAATGATGAAAATGGTAAAATATACATTCATTTAAGAAATACAGAAACTGGTGGTTATTTTGAATATACAGATAACGGTGTTGGTTTACCAGAAGATACAGATGAGAGAACTAAATCTTCAATGGGAATTCGTTTAATGAACCGTTTGGTAAATCAATTACAATCTACACTTAATATAGATAAATCTGTAGAAGGAGTTCGTTTTTGGTTCAATTTTAAATAAATTTGAATTAAAATAACATACTATGAAAATTACATTCCTTGGTCACGCAACTTTGTTAATAGAGGTAGCAGGCAAAACTGTTTTGGTAGATCCATTTATTTCTGGTAATCCAAAGAATAATAATCAAGTAGATAAAGACTCTTTAAACCCAGATTACATTTTTGTTACCCACGCACATCAAGACCACGTTTTAGATGTAGAAGATATAGCTACAAGAACCAATGCAGTAATAGTTAGTAATTACGAGATTGCTACGTATTATGAAAATAAAGGACTAAAAGTACACCCAATGAATCATGGTGGTAGTTGGTCTTTTGATTTTGGAACTGTAAAATACGTTAATGCTATACACACATCTTCATTTGCAGATGGTACAGAGGGTGGTCTTCCTGGAGGATTTATTATCACATCAGCAAACAAAAGTGTTTACATAGCTGGCGACACAGCCTTAACTATGGATATGAAACTTATACCAATGTTTACTAAGTTAGACTTAGCCGTTTTACCAATAGGAGACAACTTTACTATGGGTGTAGATGATGCTATTATTGCATCAGACTTTATAGAATGTAATACTATATTAGGCTACCACTTTGATACTTTTGGTTTTATAGAGATTGATGAGGCCAAAGCTATAGAAAAGTTTAAAGCGTCAGGTAAACTATTGCATTTATTGCCAATAGGCAATTCTCTTACAGTATAATTTTTACTGTTATGAAAGCAATTTATAAAAAATACACGCTAGATTTTAAAAGACCTAGTGGTACTTCCCGTGGTGTACTTACCCAAAAAGAAACTTGGTTTATTATTTTAAAAAACAATAATAAAACAGGAATTGGTGAATGCGGAATTTTAAGAGGTTTAAGTATAGACGATGTTCCAAACTATGAAGAAAAGCTAAATTGGGTGTGTAACAACATTCATTTAGGCTTAGAGGTTCTTTTAAATGATTTAACAGAGTTTCCTAGCATACAATTTGGTTTAGAGCAAGCATTTTTATCATTAACAGCAGATAATCCTTTTATTTTATTTGAAAATAATTTTTCAACCAAAGAAGCTCCTATTCCAATAAACGGATTAATTTGGATGGGAGAGGAATCTTTTATGCACCAACAAATACAGCAAAAACTGCAAGATGGTTTTAGTTGTATTAAAATGAAAATTGGAGCAATAGATTTTGATAAAGAAGTTTCGCTTTTAAAATCGATTAGGAAAACATACAAAAAAGAAGAAATAGAGCTGCGTGTAGATGCTAACGGTGCTTTTAAAGAAGATGCTTTAGATAAGCTTAAAATTTTAGCAGAATTGGACTTACACTCTATAGAACAGCCAATTAAACAAGGTAATTACGCAAAAATGAAAAATTTGTGTGCAGTTACACCATTACCTATTGCTTTAGATGAAGAATTAATTGGTGTGTTTGGTGTAACAAAAAAGAAAGAACTGCTACAAACAATACAACCGCAATATATAATTTTAAAACCCAGTTTAGTTGGTGGTTTTAAAGGGTCACAAGAGTGGATTTCCGTAGCAGAAAAATATAATATTGGTTGGTGGGTTACAAGTGCATTAGAAAGTAATATAGGGTTAAATGCAATTGCACAATGGACCTATGGTTTGCAAAGTAAAATGCCGCAAGGTTTAGGCACTGGTAGTTTGTATACCAACAATTTTAATAGTCCTTTAGAGGTTAGTAATGGTGCTATTAGTTACCGTAAAACCTTAAATTGGCAACAAAATTTAATAGAAGATTTATGTATATAGAACAAGGGCTTAAAGCAAAAACAAGAGGTATGTGGAAGTATTTTGTACTTCCAACTGGGTTTATAATTTTAATGATATTTAATTATATCTCTGTAAAAACCTCTCCAATTCCTGTAGATGAGCTAATGAATAAGTTAATAGAACAATTTGGAAGAAATCCAGTGTTTGCTATTAACTTAATGCCTTTAGCATTTGGTTTGTTGGTGGTTTTAGGTTGGACAAAGCTTGTGCATGGGCAATCTGTAACATCTTTAACTACCGCAAGAAAGAAGATAGATTTTAAACGTATTGGATTTTCTTTTGCTTTTTGGGGATTATTAACCATATTTTTATTTGCTATTGGTTTTGTACTTTCTCCAGACGATTTTGTTTTTAATTTTAAGTTAGGGCCTTTTATAACTTTAGCTATTATTAGCATACTTTTAATTCCGTTACAAACTAGTTTTGAGGAGTACCTTTTTAGAGGACATATGATGCAAGGTCTTGGTATTTTATCAGGAAATAGGTTAGTGCCTTTAATTATTACATCTGTTTTGTTTGGTGTTATGCATATGGCAAACCCAGAGGTAGAAACACTTGGTTATGGTATAATGGTGTACTACATTGGTACGGGGTTCTTTTTAGGTATTATAACGCTAATGGATGACGGTTTAGAACTTGCTCTTGGTTTTCACGCTGCTAATAATTTAATAGGAGCACTACTTGTTACTGCAGATTGGACCGTTTTTCAGACAGATTCTATTTATGTAGATGTTAGTAAGCCAGAGTTGGGTTGGGATATTTTTGTGCCAGTTTTGGTAATATATCCAATACTAATATTCCTTTTTGCTAAAAAATACAAATGGGCAAACTGGAAAGAAAAGCTAACTGGTAAAGTTTTTAAAGAAGAAGAATTGACTGCAGAACAGCTTACAGATGAAGCATTTTAGTAGCATTAATCCTAAGTTTAAATTAAACGGCATTTCATATGCTAAGGATCAATTGTGTTCTTTAGCTGTAGAATTGGCAGAAAAAGAAAATTTTAAAAAAGAAATAGGCTCTTTTTTGCAAGATTGGCTTTCTAATTCGCCTACATTAATTGTTCATACTTCTGGCTCTACAGGCACACCTAAGCCAATAATACTACAAAAACAGCAGATGGTAAATTCTGCTTTAGCAACAGGTTCTTTCTTTAATTTAAAAGAAAGTGACACAGCTTTATTATGTTTACCCGCAAGTTATATTGCTGGTAAAATGATGCTTGTAAGAGCATTGGTTTTGGGTTTAGAAATAGATTTTGTAGACCCCAGTTCTAATCCTTTAAAAGAAATAAATAAAAAATATAAATTCTCTGCAATGGTTCCTATGCAGGTTTATAATTGTTTGCATAATTTACACTTTATAGATACGCTTATAATTGGTGGTGCATCTGTTTCATTAGATTTAAAAGAGAAATTAAAAAGCGTGTCTACACATTTGTTTGAAACTTATGGGATGACGGAAACCATTACCCATATTGCAGTAAAAGAAATTAAATCTGATTCTTTTAAAACCTTACCAAACGTTACAGTCTCTTTAGATAATCGTAATTGCTTAGTTATTAATGCGCCAAAAGTCTCAGATGTTATTATAACTACTAATGATGTTGTAAAACTTATAACGGAAAACGAATTTAAATGGTTGGGTAGGTTTGATAATATTATAAACTCTGGAGGAATAAAACTGAATCCAGAACAGATTGAAGCTAAATTATCTGACTATATTAATTCTGATTTTTTTATTACAAGCTTGCCAGACCCTGTTTTAGAAAACAAACTTGTTTTGCTAATAGAAGGGGAGCAAAAAAATGAAGATATTATTACTACGCTAAAAAAATCTACTGCATTTACCTCTTATGAAATACCAAAGGAGGTAAACTACATTACTAATTTTGTACGTACAGAATCAGGTAAAATTCAACGTACTAAAACTTTAGAATTACTTAAAAAGTAACTTCACTCACTCAAAAGTACACTTCCCTAATTCTGTGTTTTTCTACTAATGACTCTATTGTAGGTTTGTTTTAAACTTATAAACCAATCATTATGAAAAACTTTTTAATTGCTTTATGTATCATTTTTTTTAGCACAGAATTAAGTGCTCAGACAAAAACAGTTACAGGAACTGTAATGTGTGATAACAACCCTTTGCCCGGAGTAAATGTTGTTGTTAAAGGAGCAAACAAAGGCGTATTAACAGATTTTAATGGTCATTTTTCAATAAACTCTAAGAAGAATGATAAACTTGTCTTTACCTGTTTAGGTTATAAACCTAAAGAAATTAAACAGAAAAAAATAAAGTCAACAGTTAACTTACAAGAAGATTTTACAATTTGCTTTGCTAAACTATCAGATAATCTTCCGTTTACTATCTATGAGTTTGGAGCGGAAAATATTAATATACAGCAAGATTTATTCAATACAATTAGAGCAAAAGTTCCGGGTGTACAAATAACAAACACTCAAACTAATAATACACCAAAAATTACAATGCGTGGCGATAGTAATACCATTGTTATTATAGACGGTATTCGCTATTCAGATACTTCAATCTTACAAACCATAAACCCTTCAGATATTGAAAAGGTGTACGTTGCTAATTCTGTTGCAGCATCTAACTATTTACTAACCAAAAGAAACTAAACCTTATGAAAAATCTATTATTTATACTTTGCGTAATTGTATGTAGCATACAAGCAAACGCACAAGAACTAACAATTACGGGTACAGTTACAGATGTTACTGGTCCTTTGCCAGGAGTAAATATCATTAGTTCTGGGACTAAATACGGAACAACCACAGATTTTGATGGTTTATACACTATAAAAACAAGAAAAGGAGATACGTTAGCATATACCTACATAGGCTATAAATACAAAGAGGTTGTAGTAAAAGATAGTCTTAAAATAGATGTAGTTTTAGAAGAGGATAATGCAACTTTAGAAGAAGTGGTTGTTGTGGCATATGGCACAACTTCAAGAAAATCATATACAGGTAGTAATGTCAGAAAGGTAACAAAGAGAGAAAAAATACAAAACAATATTTCTAGCCAATTAACAGGTAATGTAGCAGGTGTACAGGTTACAAAGGGAGCCAAAAAGAGAGGTAAGCCAATTCAGATTAGAGGTGTATCATCAATTAACACAGCTAAGGATCCATTGTATATTGTAAACGGAGTTCCTGCTAAAGAGGGTAACAGAGCTATTTATAAAATTAAGCCATCAAAAATTACATCTATGAAAGTTTTTAAATCTCCTAAAGCAAGAGTATTGTTTGGAGACTCAGCCAAAAACGGATGTATTGTAATTACCACTAAAGGATATACAAATACAATTAATTATGATGAAGAATATGCTAAATTATCAGAAAATCAGTTTAAAAAGGCTACGCTAAATCCGCTTTCTACTTTTTCTATAGATGTTGATAAGGCAGGTTATAGTAACGTAAGAAGAATGATAAATAACGGAGACAATATACCTTATGATGCTGTTAAGATTGAAGAAATGGTAAATTATTTTGATTATGATTACCCGCAACCAACAGACGAACATCCATTTTCTATATCTACAGATGTAGCTAAAACGCCTTGGAATACACAAACACAATTGGTTCGTATAGGTTTACAAGGAAAAGAGTATTTAAATGAGGAGTTGCCAGCTTCTAATTTAACTTTTTTAATAGATGTTTCTGGCTCTATGGAAGATCATAATAAGTTACCGCTTTTGATATCTGCTTTTAAATTGTTGGTGCATCAACTTAGAGAAAAAGACAAAGTTTCCATTGTGGTTTATGCTGGAGCTGCTGGTGTAGTTTTACCTCCAACTAATGGAGATCAAAAAGAAAAAATAATAAATGCATTGCAAAAATTAGAAGCTGGTGGCTCTACCGCAGGCGGACAAGGTATTAAATTGGCATACAAATTAGCAGAAAAGAATTTTAAAAAGAACGGAAACAACAGAGTTATACTTGCTACAGATGGTGATTTTAATGTTGGCGCATCTAGTGATACAGCTATGGAAAAATTAATAGAGAAAAAAAGAGCTTCAGGAGTTTTCTTATCTGTTTTAGGTTTTGGTATGGGAAATTATAAAGACTCTAAGTTAGAAACCCTAGCAGATAAAGGAAACGGCAACCACGCTTATATAGATACTATGCAAGAGGCACAAAAAGTATTTGGTGGTGAATTTGGAGGTACGCTGTATACTATTGCTAAAGATGTAAAAATTCAGGTTGAGTTTAATCCTAGTAAAGTACAGGCATATCGTTTAATTGGTTATGAAAACCGACTTTTAGCAGATGAAGATTTTGTAGATGATACTAAAGATGCTGGTGAGTTGGGAAGCGGACATAGGGTAACGGCACTTTATGAGGTGATACCTGTTGGTGTAAAAAGTGATTATTTAAAAGAAGTGTCACCATTAAAATACACAAATGTAGCAGCAGCAGATAGCTATACGGATGAGTTGTTTACGGTAAAGTTTAGGTATAAGAAACCAAATGAAGATACAAGTATAGAAATGGTTCACATTCAAAAAAATGAAGAAACAGAAATGTCTACTGATTTTAAATTTGCTTCTGCAGTTGCTTTATTCGGACTTAAATTACGTAAATCTCAGTTTACAAATAATGCTAGTTATACTACTATAATTGAGTTAGCAGAACAGGGCAGAGGGGAAGATGCACAAGGTTACAGAGCAGAGTTTATACGTTTAGTAAACGCTGCACATAAAGAGTTGTAGTGTTAATAGTGGTTGTATTTTTAAGTGTTAACTAGCAATGGTTAACACTTTTTTTGCTGTAATCTGTAAAATAGTATAGAGGCAACTAAACCAATAAAAGAAAAAATAGCCAGCATAATAAATACGTGTTGGTGACCTAATTCACCAGGAGAATTATCTAATAATATCCCCATTAACGGACCCGCAAAAATATCTGGTGTATAGCCTATAATAGAAATAAGTCCTACTGCAGTTCCTGTTAATAGTAAAGGTATGTGACCTTCTTGCATTGTAGCAAAATATAAAGAACGCACCGCGTAAACTCCGGTTACAGTAATTAAAATAGAAGTCATAAATAGTGTTGTGCTGGTAGGATTAATAATTCCTGATGCAAATAGTAGAGCACCTAAAATACTAAGAATAAAACTAATAATAAGCCAAAGTGTAGTTTTGCTTTTATCTGCAATAAAACCTATTAAAATTCCAATAAACGGTCTAATAAATAGTAAAATTGTGCCTATTTCAGCAGATTTTACTTCATTATATAACATTACATCTTTTGCGTAGAGCGAGAAAACATCAGTTATTTTATAGCCTACATAAGCACATAATATTATCACCATTAACAACCAAACAGATGGTATTTTTAAAACTGTTTTTATTTGATGCGTAGATATGGATTGTATTTGTATTTCTTCTTCTTTAATTTCTTTAGATTTTAAGAAAAACCAAACAACAATTCCAATTACAATAATTATTGCAGAAGTTACCCATACAATATAATTAAATGCTTCTGCTCTATTTGCTAAGCTAGCAGTTTCTACAGAACCAATTATAAATAAAGAAAATATAAAAACACCTAAAGCACCAAAACTAGCACCAACTAAACCTCTACCGCCATCTAAAAAACCAAATGCTTTACCTTGGGAGTGGTTTCCTCCCCAAACGCGTGTAGCTTTTATCATTGGGGCCCAAAACAAAAAAATGGTTGTAAATCCCCAATAACCATACAATATTTTAAGAATAAAATAACTAGGGTTACTTGCAAGTACCAATCCGCCTAAAGCAGTAGCAAATAATGCTACAGCAATTAGTTTTCTAGGAGGAAATTTATCTGCAATTGGTCCGCCTAATAAATAGGAAGCCATAGCAACAAAACCATAAACAGAAAAACAAGTGCCTAGCTCTAAATTTGTAAGATTAAAAACCTCTAAAACTGTAGGTCTAAAAACTCTAGCTAAAACAAACGGTAATATAAAAACTGCTTCCCCTGATAAAATTAGGAGAAACAGATATAGCCAATTATGTTTTTTTTTAGTGTTGATAAATAGAACTTTGAGTGTGAAAATTAAACCTGTATTACTCCTAAGTTAAAAGGTTTTTCAATAGGAGCGTGGTTAGCGGCTTCAATACCCATAGAGATCCATTTTCTGGTATCTAGTGGGTCTATTACACCATCTGTCCAAATACGAGAAGCAGCATAATAAGGAGATATTTGCTCGTCATATCTTGCTTTCACTTTATCAAATAATTCTTTTTCTTTTTTCTCGTCTATTTCTTCACCTTTTTTCAGCAATGAAGCTTTTTCAATCTGCATTAAAACCTTTGCAGCAGAATTACCACTCATTACAGCAAGCTCTGCACTAGGCCAAGCAGCAATTAACCTTGGGTCATATGCTTTACCGCACATAGCGTAATTACCAGCACCATAACTGTTGCCAATAACAATAGTAAATTTTGGAACTACAGAGTTGCTAACTGCATTTACCATTTTTGCTCCGTCTTTAATTATACCACTATGTTCACTTTTACTGCCAACCATAAAGCCGGTAACATCTTGTAAAAATACAAGCGGTATTTTCTTTTGGTTGCAATTTGCTATAAAACGGGTAGACTTATCTGCGCTGTCATTATAAATAACACCTCCAAATTGCATTTCTCCTTTTTTGGTTTTTACCAACTTTCGTTGGTTAGCAACTATACCAACAGCCCAACCATTTATACGAGCATAACCTGTAATTATAGTTTTTCCGTAACCTTCTTTGTATTCTTCAAACTCAGAATCATCAACCAAACGCTTAATAATCTCAAGCATATCATACTGGTCGCTTCTAGATTTTGGTAAAATACCATAAATATCTTTAGGGTCTAATTTTGGTTTTTTAGGTTCAATTCTGTTAAAGCCAGCCTTGTCAAAATCACCAATTTTAGCTACTATTTTTTTTATTTTATCTAAAGCATCTGCGTCATCTTTAGCTTTGTAATCAGTAACACCAGATATTTCGCAATGTGTAGTAGCGCCACCTAAAGTTTCGTTATCAATGCTTTCTCCAATAGCAGCTTTAACAAGGTAGCTACCGGCTAAAAATATACTAGCTGTTTTATCTACAATTAAAGCTTCATCACTCATAATTGGTAAATAAGCACCACCTGCAACACAACTTCCCATTACTGCAGATATTTGGGTAATTCCCATACTACTCATTACCGCATTATTTCTAAAAATGCGTCCAAAATGCTCTTTGTCAGGAAAAATTTCATCTTGCATTGGTAAATAAACACCAGCACTGTCTACCAAATAAATTATTGGTAATTTATTTTCTATTGCAATTTCTTGGGCTCTTAAGTTTTTCTTGCCAGTTATAGGAAACCAAGCACCAGCTTTAACAGTGGCGTCATTAGCAACAACAATACATTGTTTGCCTTGTATATATCCTATTTTAACAATAACTCCTCCAGATGGGCACCCGCCATGTTCTTTGTACATTCCTTCTCCTGCAAAAGCAGCTATTTCTATAACATCTGTATTGTTATCTAAAAGATAGTCTATACGCTCTCTGGCTGTCATTTTGCCTTTGGCGTGTTGTTTTTCAATTTTACTTTTGCCACCACCCAACTTTACTTTGGTCAGTTTATGTTTTAAATCTGATAAAAGGAGTTTGTTGTGATCTTCGTTCTTATTGAAATTTATATCCATTCTGTAAAAATTGCTTTAGACCATAAAGATAAGTGGAATAATATATATGATATTGATTAACTTTGATAAAAGTTTAAAAAAATAGTTGATTGATGAGCAAAAAAATAGGTTGGGGTATAGTTGGTTTAGGGAATATTGCAGATAAGTTTGCTAAAGATTTAGCTTTGGTTAAAAATGCAAATTTAGTTGCAGTATCTTCTAGAAGTGAAGAAAAAGCAAATACGTTTGCAGATAAACACAATGTAAAAAATAGATATACCAATGCCCAAGATTTATTTAATTGTACAGATGTAGATGTTGTTTACATAGCTACTCCGCATACCTTGCATATTAATTTTAGTATACAAGCTATGAACAGTGGTAAGCACGTTTTGTGCGAAAAACCAATGGGAGTTAACAAAGAGCAAGTGCAAAGTATGATTGCTGCTGCTGTTAAAAACAATGTTTTTTTAATGGAAGCTTTATGGAGTAGGTTTTTACCATCTATACAAAAAGTAAAGCAAATTGTAGATGCTAATGAGTTAGGAACTATAAGTTATATTAAGTCTGATTTTGCTTTTTATGGTTTAGATAGGGCAGAGGAGAGTAGACTTTTAAATCCAAATTTAGCAGGTGGCTCTTTATTAGATATAGGAATTTATCCTGTATTTTTATCGTACCTTTTGTTAGGAAAGCCAAATGAAATATTAGCGACAGCTAATTTTTATAAAACCGGAATAGAAAAACAAATTTCTATTATTTTTAAATATGATAACGCACAGGCGCATTTGTATAGTGGTTTAACGGCAAGCACAGAAACAAGCTCAGAAATATCTGGTGAAAATGCAACGTTAAAATTAGAAACTAGATGGCACGAGGCTGAAGAGTATTATATTGAAAAGGCTCGAGAGAAAGAGTATTATAAAACAGCCAAAAAAGGAATTGGTTACACATATGAAATAGAAGAAGTGCACAAATGCATTGCTAACAACCAAATACAAAGTAGCCTATGGTCTCATCAAAATAGTTTAGATTTAATACATTTATTAGATCAAATTAGAGATCAAACAGGTATAGTTTTTCCTTTTGAAGCTTAATTTATTAGGTATTTTACCTTTAAAATTACGATATTTGGCATCTAATAAACCAACAATAATAGAAGATGAATAAAAATACAGTTTTAGCTTGGGCTACATTTATTATGATACTTGTAGGCTTAGCATTAATTGCACTTGGTGCATTTAGATATGATGATGTTGCCGGATGGGGTTTTGCAGCCGTAGGAATTGGCTTTTTTGCTATTGCATGGGTTTTTAATGCACTTAAAGGTAGAGTGTAAAACAAAATATATGTGGGCAAAACGGCATAATTCTATGCTGTTTTGCCTTTTTTTAATTCAAAATAATAACAACTAATAATACAAGATATGTCTGACGATAAAAAAGTCATTTTTTCAATGTCTGGAGTTACAAAAACCTTTAAAACGGCCAATACTCCAGTGTTAAAAAATATATACTTAAGTTTCTTTTATGGAGCCAAAATAGGTATTCTTGGTCTTAACGGATCTGGTAAATCTACTTTATTAAAAATTATAGCTGGTTTAGATAAAAATTACCAAGGTGATGTAGTTTTTTCTCCCGGTTATAAAGTTGGGTATTTAGAACAAGAACCTAAGCTAGATGAAGATAAAACTGTTTTAGAAATAGTTAAGGAAGGTGTAGCAGAAACTGTAGCCATTTTAGAAGAGTACAATAAGATAAACGATATGTTTGGCTTAGAAGAAGTGTATTCTGATGCAGATAAAATGGACAAGCTAATGGCTAGGCAAGCAGTTTTACAAGACCAAATAGATGCTAGCAATGCTTGGGAGTTAGATACTAAATTAGAAATTGCTATGGATGCTTTGCGTACTCCTGATGGTGATAAAAAAATAAGTGTATTATCTGGTGGTGAGCGCAGAAGAGTTGCTTTATGTAGACTGTTGTTACAAGAACCAGAAATTTTGCTTTTAGATGAACCTACCAACCACTTAGATGCAGAATCTGTACATTGGTTAGAGCACCATTTAGCACAGTACAAAGGTACTGTTATTGCAGTAACGCATGATAGATACTTTTTAGATAATGTAGCTGGTTGGATTTTAGAGTTAGATAGAGGTGAAGGCATTCCTTGGAAAGGAAACTACTCTAGCTGGTTAGACCAAAAATCTAAACGTATGGCAGATGAAAGTAAAACAGCGTCTAAGCGTCAAAAAACATTAGAACGAGAGTTAGAATGGGTGCGTCAAGGTCCTAAAGGAAGACAAACCAAGCAAAAGGCACGTTTAAAAAACTATGATAAATTAATGAGTCAAGATCAAAAGCAACTTGACGAAAAATTAGAAATTTACATACCTAATGGTCCGCGTTTAGGAACAAACGTAATTGAGGCTAAAGGGGTTAGCAAAGCTTTTGATGATAAGTTACTTTATGAAGATTTAAACTTTAAACTACCACAAGCTGGTATTGTAGGTATTATTGGCCCTAACGGTGCTGGTAAAACCACAATTTTTAGAATGATAATGGGTGAAGAAACTCCAGATAAAGGAGAATTTAGTGTTGGTGAAACTGCTAAAATTGCCTACGTAGACCAAAGTCACTCTAACATTGACCCAGAAAAAACAATTTGGCAAAACTTTAGTGATGAGCAAGAGTTGGTTATGATGGGAGGTAAGCAAGTAA
This sequence comes from Cellulophaga sp. RHA_52, assembly GCF_007827205.1. NCBI lineage: Bacteria > Pseudomonadati > Bacteroidota > Flavobacteriia > Flavobacteriales > Flavobacteriaceae > Cellulophaga > Cellulophaga sp. RHA_52. The sequence continues at coordinate 3,020,425 of NZ_VIRZ01000001.1, read as the reverse complement.
ATTCTAGAGCTTATTTAAGTAGGTTTAATTTTTCTGGTAGTGAGCAAAACAAAAAAGTAAGCATGTTATCTGGTGGTGAGCGTAACCGTTTACACTTAGCTATGACGTTAAAAGAAGAAGGTAACGTTTTACTTTTAGATGAACCTACAAACGATTTGGATGTAAATACATTACGTGCATTAGAAGAAGGTTTAGATAATTTTGCGGGTTGTGCTGTAGTTATTTCTCACGATAGATGGTTTTTAGATCGTATTTGTACACACATATTAGCTTTTGAAGGAGACTCGCAAGTATATTTCTTTGAAGGATCTTTCTCTGATTATGAAGAGAATAAGAAAAAACGTTTAGGTGGCGATTTAATGCCAAAACGTATTAAGTATAAAAAATTAATTAGGTAGTTCTATTTAATTAATTCAAAATAAAAAAAAGCTCTTTACTAGTTGTAAGGAGCTTTTTTATTTCATTTTTTTAGTAAGATGCGTTAGGGTACCAGTCTAACTGTATAACTTCAATGTCTTTATTACCATCGTTTACCAATTGTTTAAATTTAGCTATATCACTAACATCTGGTTTGCCACGGTAATGATATGGATACACTTGCTTTGGTTTAAATTCTAAAACAGCACTTGCGGCGCTTTTAACAGTCATAGTGTAAGGTAAGTTCATACAAATAAATGCTTTATCTATGTTTTGTAAAGCACGCATTTCTGGTATGTCTTCCGTGTCACCAGAAAAATAAACACGCTCTCCACCTTTCTCTAATAAATAACCGTTTCCGCGTCCTTTGCTATGAAATTTAATAGCTTCCTCTCTTAAATTGTACATTGGTATTGCTGTAATTTTTATATTGGCAAAATCTACAGAGGCATCGTTATTAAGTATAGTAAGTTTCGTTTTTAAGTTTTCAGACAGTTTATCTGCAACAGCTTGTGGGGCAATAATTGTTGTTTTTTTGGTGTTAATGGCTTCTAGAGTTTCAACATTTAAATGATCACCATGAATATCTGTAACCAAAATTAAATCTGGTTCGTCTTGTTTTTTAAACATATCTCCTCCTCCAACAGGATCTATATAAATAGTTGTATTTCCCCATTTAAAAACAGCAGTAGCGTGTTCTATAGGTGTAATTTGGAAGTTGCTGTCATTTTCCTTAGTAATTTCTTTTGTAGCATTATTTGTTGCTGTTTCTTTCTTTTTACCGTCTTTACAGCTCACTATAAATAAGCAAAAAACAGCAATACCCATTAGTTTTTTCATTAGTTTCTATTTTAAATTTAGTTCCATTTTTATACTACTTCTTTTGTAAACAACGTTTGGCTCTAACGGTACTTCTTTAAAACCAACTTTTTTATAAATATGTAGTGCATTTGTTAGCTTAACACTAGAGTATAGGATTACTTGTTTCCATTGTTCTTCTTTGGCAAAATTAATGGCGAAGGTCAATAGTTCTTGTCCAATTTTTTTTCCTTGATAGGCTTCACTTATTGCCATTTTACCTAATTCATAAACGTTGTCTTCAATTTTAATGTAGGCTACACAACCAACAATGGTAGTATCAATTTTAGCAAAAAAAATATAGCCTCCTTTGTTAATTATATTCTCTTCGCAATTGTCTAAAAGCTCTATATCCTTATTTTCAACCACAAAAAACTTTTTTATCCACTCTAAATTTAGATTTTTAAAGGTTTTAGCGTATTTTGGCTGAAAGGGAATAAATGTTAAATTATTCATTATAAATTATAATTTTAGGTAATTATTTCCGTTAGACGATTAATATTGGACTTAAACCAATTTTTAAGTGCATATAATCTAAATGTTAAACCAAAACGTATATAAATTTGAACCAAAAGATTAACTTAGTCAAGTTAATAAATTAAACTGAATTAATAGTATTGTTATGAGTGAGAAAAAGAGTAATACAGGATTAAAGGTACTTGCTGTTTTATTGGGAGTAGGATTATTAGCTTCTATTGCCTACACAGTGTCTTTATACAAAGACAGAGAGAAAACCAAAACTGTTTTAACGCAAGAGAAAGAATATGTAGTTAATGATTTAACTAGCTTACAGTCTGAGTATGACAAGGCTATTATGGAAAGTAATGCTACAAATGAAGAATTAGTTGAGGCAAGAGACAGAATTGCTAAGTATATTGACTCTGTTAAGACAATGAAAACTGATATTTCTTCTTTATCTAGATATAGAAGACAGGTTGATTTGTTAAAGAAAGAAAGAGCTTTTTTACTTAAAAAGGTTGATTCTTTAACTACATCTAACACTATGTTAGCTATGGAAAGAGATAGTACATACCAAGAATTATCTAGACAAACAGTTTTTAATGATTCTTTAGTTGTACAAAACACACAATTGGCTGATGCTGTAGAAAAAGGTTCTGCATTAAACTTGGCTAAATTTTCTGTAGATGCAGTTAAAGAGCGTAATAGCGGAAAATTAGTTTCTACAACTAGAGCTAGTAGAGCAGATAAATTAAAAATTTGTTTTACTGTAGCAGATAATGCAATTGCACAAGCTGGTGACAGAGAGTTTTATATTGAAGTTTTAGATCCTCAAGGAAATGTTTTAGGAGAAGGAACTACAAAGTCTAATGAAACAGGAGCTTCTTTAACGTATAGTAAGGCTACAGCTTTTTATTATGAAAACAGAACTTTAGACATTTGTGATTACGTAAATAAGCCAGTTGGTGATTTTCAAAAAGGAAACTATATGGCTATAGTTTACGATTCTAAATTAAAGATATTAGGTAAAAGTGAGTTTACCCTTAAGTAATACTTATTTTAATACATATAAAAAAGGTGCAATTTAAAAATTGCACCTTTTTTGTTTTATAGTAGTTAGGTTTTTATTTTAATGAACCTACCATTTCTTCAGGTTTTACCCATTCATCATATTGCTCTGCAGTTACGTAGCCTAAATTAATAGCTTCTTCTTTTAATGTAGTACCATTTTTATGTGCAGTATTTGCAATTTCTGCAGCTTTGTAATAACCAATTTTAGTGTTTAAAGCTGTTACAAGCATTAAAGAGTTATTTAATAATTCTTTAATTACATCGTGATTTGGTTGTATGCCAGACGCACAATTAACATCAAAACTAACGCAAGCGTCACCAATTAATTGGGCAGATTGTAATATGTTAGCAGCCATCATAGGTTTAAATACATTTAGCTCATAATGGCCTTGTGTACCACCAACAGTTACAGCAACATCATTACCCATAACTTGTGCGCAAACCATAGTTATAGCTTCTGCTTGTGTAGGGTTCACCTTTCCTGGCATAATAGAACTTCCTGGTTCGTTTGCAGGTATAATTATTTCGCCAATACCAGATCTTGGCCCAGAAGCCATCATTCTAATATCATTAGCAATTTTATTTAAAGAAACAGCTAGTTGTTTTAGCGCTCCGTGACTTTCTACTATGGCATCATGGGCAGCTAATGCTTCAAATTTATTTTTAGCAGTAATAAAAGGCAATCCTGTAAATTCTGCTATGTACTTTGCAACAAGAACATCATAACCGGCAGGTGTATTTAAACCTGTACCAACAGCAGTACCACCAAGAGCAAGCTCTGCTAAATGCGGCAATGAGTTTTCTAAAGCTTTTAAACCGTGATCTAGCTGAGATACATAACCAGAGAACTCTTGTCCTAAAGTTAAAGGAGTAGCATCCATAAGGTGAGTACGTCCTATTTTTACAACATTTGCAAATTCTTTAGATTTCTTTTCTAAAGTATCTCTTAGTTGTTTAACTCCAGGTATAGTAACTTCTGTAATTTTTTTATATGCAGCAATATGCATTCCTGTAGGAAACGTATCGTTAGATGATTGAGATTTGTTTACATCATCATTAGGCTGTATTGTTTTTTCGCCTTCACCGATAACATTACCAGCTATTTCATGAGCTCTGTTTGCAATAACCTCATTTACGTTCATATTACTCTGTGTACCAGAGCCAGTTTGCCATATTACCAATGGAAACTGATCATTATGTTTGCCTTCTAAAATTTCATCACAAACTTGTGCAATTAAATCTCTTTTTTCTGTAGATAATACACCTAACTCACAGTTTGTGTATGCTGCTGCTTTTTTTAAATAAGCAAAACCATAAACAATATCTAATGGCATAGATGCAGCAGGACCAATTTTAAAATTGTTTCTAGAGCGCTCTGTTTGTGCTCCCCAATATTTATCAGCAGGTACTTCTACCTTACCCATTGTATCTTTTTCTATTCTAAAGCTCATTGTACTAATTTTTTATAGATACAAAGGTAAGAATTTGGAAAATTTTTAATGCCTATTTATTTGATGATTTTGGTTTATTTTAGAGTAAATATGAACTTTAATTAAAAATATTGTTAATTAAATTTATATGTAAATGTGGCTCTTAGGTTTCTTTGGTCTGATTGAAGTTCATTATAAGAAATAGAATTGTCTAAATTGCTGGTAGAATACCTTCTGTAAGCATTAAAAATATCTGTTACGCCTATAGATACAGATACCTTATTTTTAAATATGTTTTTGCTAAACGCAAAGTCTAACCTGTCTAGTGCTTTTGTTTTTGTTTGAGAGTTATTGTTTGCGCCTATGTAATAGTAGTTTGTCTGAAAATTAATATCGTACATTAAAGGTAATCTAGCACTAGCGCTACCTGTCCATCTAAATTGGTTGGCATTAAAGTCTACATTAATTAACTGGTTGTTATTATTGGTGTAGTTATAACTGCCATTTAATTTTTGGTTATACATAAAAAGGTTTAAAGACAAGCGCCATTTTTTACGCGGAACATAAGTAACAGTAGCATCTAACCCATACCTGTCTTCCTCTGCAATGTTGCGCTTAGTTTTTGCAATTATAGGAGCAGCTATAGTATTAGTGCTGTTTGTAATAATCTCTGTTTCGCCTGTTTCTATTATTACATTGTGTATTACATCTTCTGTTTTAGAATAGAATAGGGCAGTGTTAAAAGTTATTTTATCCCATTTATTTAAATAGTTAAACTCAAATGAGTTTGTAAACATTGGGTCTAAATCTGGATTACCATAAAATAAGTTGGTTTTACTAACTCTATTAGGAAAAGGATTTAAATTACCTGCTGTAGGTCTATCAATTCTTTTGCTATAATTTAAACTAATCTTTTCTTTATTAGTAAACTCATAACTTAAAAAAACAGAGGGAAACCAGTTTGTATAAGATTTATTATCTGTACTGTTATTATTGGTAAGTAACACCGCTAAATTTGTATGTTCTACTCGCATACCTAAAGAGGCACTAAATTTATTAAAACCTTGTGCAAATTGTAAGTATCCTGCATTAACATCTTGACTATATATTAAATTGTTGCTGTAGATATTATTTTTTATAAATTGATTGTTAATTATAGAACCTTCTGTATAATCTATATTATAATTATCAAAAACACCTCTGTAACCAACTTCTATTTTAGAATTGTAATTTTTTCCAAAAGGTAAGGTATAATCCAATTGGGCAAGCTGACTAATTTGATGGTCATCAGTAATTGCTTCTTCAAACAAGCCATTGTTGTTATTGCCTAATATAACCTCGTTAATAGCTCTATCTTCTAGCTCAAAACTTCTAGAGTATTGGTAATCTGCAGTTAAAATATGACCTTTAGAATTAAATTTTCTTTTATAGTTTAGGGAATAACGTATGTTTTCTTCATTACTATCTTCTTCAGTATTTCTACTTCTGTTAATAGTTGTATTGTTTAGGGTATTAAAATTATTTAAATCTATACCAGTATAGTTTAAACCTGATGCTTTAGTATAAGCAACAGAATTAGTGATGCTAGAGGTTTTATTTAACAAAAGCTCTATACCTGCATTAATAGTAAGGTTTTTATAATTACGATCTAATGATCTGTACTCATTTTCATAACCTATTTTGGTATTACTATTATCAAAAAAATCGTTATTAAATAATGAGTATCCAGGTCGTTCCCTGTCTGTATAAGTTACATTAGAAAAAATATTAAATAATTTTCTTTTTAAACCTAAAGACAATCCTAACTTATAATATTCAGGGTCTTTAATAGTTGCAGTTACAGAACCATTAATACCTGTTTTTTTAGATTTTCTAAGTATTATATTTAAAATGCCTGCAGTACCAGAGGAACTATATTTAGAAGAAGGGTTTGTAATAACTTCTACCTTTTGTATTGTGCTTACTGGCATTTGCTTTAAAGCCTCTGGACTTACACCAGATAATGTAGAAGGTTTGCCATTAATTAATATTTTTACATTATTGTTACCTCTTAAACTAATAGTACCTTCAGCATCTACAGCTACAGAGGGGATATTGTTTAATACGTCAGAAGCAGACCCTCCGTTTAAAGTTAAGTCTTTACCAACATTGTATATTTTTTTATCTAACCTTAGCTCTACAGTTGTTTTTTCAGCAATAAGCTCAACCTCGTTTAACTCTTCTACATCTAAGTCTAGTAATATTTGTCCTAGGTTTTTAGACTTTGTTATAGTAACATTATTTAGGTAATAGGTTTTGTAAGAAATATACTCAACCTTAATATTATAATTTCCTTTAGGAATATCATTTATAATAAACTTGCCATTTTTATTGGTTATACCTCCAGAAATAAAACTAGGGTTATTATTATCTTGTATAATTAATGTAGCAAATTCTAGCGGATTCTTTGTTTCAGAATCTACAATTGTACCGGTTAACTTTACAGAACTATTGCTATTGTTAACTTGGTTTTGTTGAGCGTTAATAGCTGTTGTTAGGGCTAAAAACAAAAATAAAATATTTTTCATTTATGGTTAGCCTTTTGTAATTTGGGTAAAAAAGACTAGGAAATTATAAGTGTTCTTATGCATAAGTTTAACGTAGGTTATTTGGTTGAGTATGTTAGTTAAAAAAACGCTTTGTATTTCCTTGGTTACTTACAAGTATTTTAAGGTAAAATTAGTACGTCTTATACTACAAATATAAAAAAATATTAAAATAATTATTATTTTTTTATGATTTAGATTTGTTCTATTCATTTGAACAAGTATCTTTGTAACCGTTAAAATAAATTACTTATGTTTGAATTTGACCAGTATTTAGGTTTTTTAGCTTTTTTAACTATCCTTACAATAGGATTTTGGCTAATGATATTTTTATTAACATTTGTTATACCTTATTGGTTGGGCGGATCACTTATAGAATTTCTGAAAGAAAAACGAGAAGCTAAAAAAGCAAAGCGTTTAGAATAAAAAACAAAAAAAGAGACTTTTAAGTCTCTTTTTTTGTACCCTATATTTAATAAAATATACATTTACTTAGGTGTGTATTTTAGTGTATAATATAATTTAGTTATAAAATAAAAAAAAGGATGTTGTTTAACAACATCCTTTTTTTATTGTGGTTATTTAATTATGCAATTTATCCTTGCATATCCATATCATCACCGCCACCATCTCTCATTTCACCTTTGTTACGTTGGTTTTTTTGTTGGTTAAATCTGTATGTAAAAGTTAACGCAACACTTCTTTCTCTCCATTGAAATTCACTGTTAGAGAAGATATTTTCAGTTCTACTTTCAGATCTTCTTTTTCTAGAATTAAAAATGTCACTAACACTTAAAGATAAAGTACCTTTTTCCTTTAATATATCTTTACTTAATGCTAAGTCAGATCCAAACATTCCTTTAGTATCAGTTTGTGCATTTTTAGATGGACCTCTATAAGTTAAGTTTGTTTGAAAGTCTATTTCTGCAGGCAATGGTATTTTTGCACTAAATTTAGAAAACCAGCTAAAGTTATCAGCATCAAAATTTTGAGTAATTTCTTCGTTTAAGAAATTAGTATAGGTGTGTTCACCTTCTAAGCTTTGTTGAAATAAGTTAAGGTTTAAGCTAAATCTCCAGTTACGTATTGGTGTATAGGTAGATGTAATATCTAAACCGTATCTAGTTTCTGTAGCTAAGTTAATTGGTGTTCTAGCTTGTACAGGAATTTCTACAGTACTTCCAGGGTTAGCAGGGTCTTCTATGCTTACAAAGTCACCTGTTTCTTGTGAAATAAATTGAAAAACTCCAGTAGAATGATTGTAGTAACCAGAAATGTTAAATAAAACTTTGTCCCATCTTTTTAAGTAACCTAAATCATACGCATCTGTAAAAGTTGGATCTAAGTCTGGATTACCAAAAAACAAGTTTGTATTACTAGATCTAGAAGGGAAAGGATTTATAAACCTAGAACGAGGTCTTCTTAATCTTTTGCTGTAGCTAAGTGTAAATTGTTCCATTTCCGATAACTCATACCCTAAAAATACAGAAGGGAACCAGTTTGTGTAATTTTTGGTGTTAATTTCATTAGTTTCTGCTAATTCAATTTCTATATCTGTAGATTCCATACGTAAGCCACCAAGTAAACTAAACTTATCAAATTTAGTACCTAATTGTACATAAGCAGCATTTATATTTTCTCTGTAAAAAAGCTCGTTGCTAAAATTTGGGTTACTAGTGAAGTTACCATTAACTTCTTCTCCAAAATCATAATCTGTATTATAAAAGTTAAAGTTACCTCTATAACCTGCTTCAAACTGAGAGGCTAAATCTTTACCAAAAGGTAAAATATAGTCTACCTGCACTAATTGATCTATTTGTTTGTTGTCAGAAATTGTACGTTCTAAAGGGTTGCTGCTAGCATTACCACTAACTAATTCTTCAATACTAGCATTTTCTAGCTCATTAGATCTAGAGTATTGGTAGTCTACAGTTAATTTATTACCATCATCATTAAACCTTTTTACATAGTTTAAAGAATACTGTACAGTTTCTTCATCATCATCTTCTACTGTGTTTCTTTGTCTTTCAATGGTTGGATTCATATTACCATCAAAATTAAAAAAGTTAACATCTGCTTTATCTAAACCGTTAGAGTTTCTATATAAAACAGAGTTCGTTATACTACTAGTTTCGTCTATAAAATATTCAAAACCTATATTTGCGTTGTAATTTTTACTGTTACGATCGTAATTTCTGTATTCGTTTTCAAAACTTGCAGTTGTACCGTCATCATTAAGGTATTCATTTTCAAAAGTAGCATTTCCAGGTCCTGTTCTGTCTCTATAACTTAAGTTAGTGTAAAGGTTAAATTTATCTCTTCTTAAGTTAATATTTGCAGAACCAGCGTATTGTTCTGGATCACCAACTGTAGCAGATACAGATCCGTTTAGGCCAGCAGTTTTACTTTGTTTTAAAATGATGTTTAAAATACCAGCAGTACCTTCTGCGTCATATCTAGCAGATGGGTTTGTTACTACTTCTACTTTTTCAATAGCATCTGCAGGTAAAGATTTTAGTGCAGCATTGTCTAAACCAGATAGGGCAGACGGTTTACCGTTAATTAATATTTTAACACTTTCATTACCACGCAAGCTAATAGCTCCTTCTACATCTACATCTACAGATGGTACATTGTTTAAAACGTCTGTAACAGAACCACCTTTTACGGTTAAATCTTTACCCACGTTGTAAACTTTTTTATCTAATCTAAGTTCTACGGTAGTTTTTTCAGCAACTAAAACAACATCATCTAACTGCTCTACATCTAAAGCTAATTTAATAACACCTAAATCTATAGATTTGGTTAGGTTTTGATTGTTAAGTGTGTATGTTTTGTAAGATAAAAACTCTACTTTAATATTGTAAAGCCCTGCGTCTGCAGTAACATTAAATTTTCCTTGTTGATTTGTTATACCTCCTGTAACTACAGATGGGTCTTTAACACTTTCTAATATTAGTGTTGCGTATTCTAACGGATCTCCTGTTTCATCATCAACCACAGTACCTGTGACTTTAATTTTTTTAGGGTTTTTAGATTGTGCATTGGGACCTTGAGCGTACGTAATTACGGTTGCAAATACTAGTACTAAGGAAAGTAGTTGTTTCATTCTTTTCGTTTAGTTTTTTTCTTTTTCTTTTTCTTGGCTTTTTTAAAGCCTTCTTTTTCTAAAGCAACATAGGCCTCATATTTTTCTTTAGGCAGTGCAGCTTTTAATTCTTCAGATTGTTGTTCTTTTAATTTTTCTATGCTTTCTTTCATTTTTTCACCGTCTAGCTTTAAAATCTGCAGTTCCATATACTTTTTAATGTATTTGGTTAAAGTTGTGCTTAGCACTGCTTCTTCAAAACTATTAAGATCTATAACTTCTAAAATTTTAGGCATTTGTAAGTCTACAATTTCTTCAGCTGTTAAAGGCTCTGGTTTTTCATTAGATTGTGTTTGTGGCATTTGGTTTCTAACACGTCCGTTTCCGTACCCATTATTATAACCGTTACCGTAACCATACTGCGCTTCTACAGTAGAAAAAGACAATACAAATACTATTGTTGCATAAAAAAATATTTTATTAGTTTTCATAACTTTCTGAATTAGTAAGAGTTTAAAAATTAAAGAAGGTTTAATCTGGTTTGGTTAAAGATTTGTTAAAAGAATTAGCAATAAAAATGCCAAAAATTAAACTGTTACTAAATTACAGTTTTTATTGCTTCTGTAGGTCTTCCTATAACGGCTTTATTTCCGTTAATAACAATTGGTCTTTCTATTAGTTTAGGATTGGCAATCATAGCATCAATAATTTCATTATTAGATAGTTGCTTGCCTTTGTAGTTCTCTTTCCAAATAGCCTCATTTTTACGTACTAAAGCTATAGGTTCTATAGCTAAAAGGCTAATAATGTTTTGTAGCTCTTGTTTTGTAGGTACATTTTCTAAATATTTTACAATTTCAAAAGGTTTACCAGTTTCTTCTAAAAAAGCTACTCCTGCTCTAGATTTACTACATCTGTTGTTATGGTAAATTTTTATCATTATTATATTATTAAAAATTAATCTTCATTTTTTTGTCCCATCATCATTAAATAAGCTTTTAAAAATGGGTCTATTTGTCCGTCCATCACAGCATCTACGTTGCCCGTTTCCTCGGCTGTACGCACATCTTTTACTAATTTATATGGGTGCATAACATAGTTACGTATTTGTGATCCCCATTCAATTTTCATTTTACCAGCTTCAATTTCGCTACGTGCTTCTTGTTTTTTACGCAATTCAATTTCGTATAATTGAGATTTAAGCATTTTCATAGCTGTAGCCCTGTTGTCATGCTGAGATCTAGAATCAGAACAAGAAATTTGTATTCCTGTTGGTTTGTGAGTTAACTGTACTTTGGTTTCTACTTTATTAACATTTTGTCCACCAGCTCCGCTAGAACGTGCTGTTGTAATTTCTATATCAGCAGGGTTAATTTCTATTTCTATACTGTCATCTGCAAGTGGGTATACATATACAGAGGCAAAAGAAGTATGTCTTTTAGCATTACTATCAAAAGGAGAAATACGTACCAAACGGTGTACTCCGTTTTCACCTTTTAGCCAGCCAAATGCATAATCACCTTCAATTTCTAAAGTAACTGTTTTAATACCAGCAACATCTCCTTCTTGGTAATTTAGTTCTTTAATTTTATAACCATTTTTTTCTGCCCACATTAAGTACATACGCATAAGCATAGCAGCCCAGTCACAACTTTCTGTTCCGCCGGCACCTGCTGTTATTTGTAAAATGGCAGTGAGTTCATCTCCTTCATCAGAAAGCATATTTTTAAACTCTAAGTCTTCAATATGAGTTTTTGCTTTGTTGTAGTGGTTCTCTACCTCTTCAGCAGTAACATCGCCTTCTTTTAAAAACTCTAGCAGAACCTCTAAATCTGCAATAAGTATTTTTGCATCATCAAAATCTTTAACCCATTTTTTTTTAGATTGTAGAACTTTCATTTGCGCTTGTGCAACTTGCGCATTATTCCAAAAATCTGGAGCTAGTGTTTTTTCTTCTTCATTTTCTATTTCTATAAGCTTGGCATCTATGTCAAAGATACCTCCTTAACGCACCAAGGCGATCTAAAAGATCTTTATATTGATCTGTTGTTATCATTCTTAAATTAATTTAAAAGCAAAAATAGCACTAAACTATGGTTGTACAATCTATTTTATATAAATTTAGAAAATCTAAAAAACCAACCTATGAAGCATATTTCTATATTCCTACTATTGATAACTTATTCTTTATCTATAAATGCACAATTTACAAGTAAGAAAAAGGATTTTAAAAAATACTCTGGCTATTTTTCGTTTTATTACGATGACAAAAAAGATAAGGTATATTTAGAAGTTGAAGAATTGGAAAAAGAATTTTTATATGTAAATTCTTTAAGTAGTGGTATTGGTAGTAATGATATTGGTTTAGATAGGGGCCAGTTAGGTAAAACTAGAGTAGTATTTTTTAAAAAAGCAGGAAACAAACTAGTATTAGTACAACCAAATTTAAAATATAGAGCGTTAACTAATAATGTTTTAGAAAAACAATCTGTAGAGCAAGCTTTTGCAAAATCTATTTTGGGTGGTTTTAAAATTGAAGAAGAAAAAGAAGGTAAATATATAATAGATATTACCCCATTATTAATACAAGATACACACGGTGTTGCCGCTAAATTAAAAAATTCTGCTCAAGGTAGTTATAGTTTAGATGCTAGTAAAAGTGCTTTTAATTTAGAGCGTACAAAGGCTTTTCCTAAAAATATAGAGTTTGATGTTTTTTTAACCTTTAAAGGAACTGCAAAGGGTAGGTATATTAGTTCTGTAACGCCAACATCTAGCCTAGTAACAGTAGCACAGCATCATTCTTTTATAGAGTTGCCAGATGACAATTATAAAAAACGAAGTTATCATCCACAAAGTGGTTCCTTTATGTTTTCTTATTATGATTATGCTACTCCAGTACAAAAAGACATACAGAAAAGATTTATTACTAGACACAGATTAGAAAAGAAAAACCCTAATGCGGCAATAAGTGAGGCAGTAGAGCCAATTGTCTATTATTTAGATAATGGCACACCAGAACCAGTACGCTCTGCACTGTTAGAAGGTGGTAGGTGGTGGAACCAAGCTTTTGAAGCTATTGGTTATAAAAATGCTTTTCAGTTAAAAATATTACCAGCAGATGCAGACCCAATGGATGTTAGGTATAACGTTATACAATGGGTACATAGATCTACTAGAGGGTGGAGTTATGGTGCTAGTGTTACAGACCCTAGAACCGGAGAAATTATAAAAGGGCACGTAAGTTTAGGAAGTTTACGAATTCGTCAAGATTTTTTAATTGCGCAAGCCTTAACAAATAAACCTTTTGCAAAGAGTGATGATAACTATAACAAAATGCTTGAACTTGCACTAGCACGTATAAGACAGTTGTCTGCACACGAAATTGGACATACCTTAGGTTTTGCTCATAATTTTGCAGCTAGTACCAACAACAGAGCATCTGTTATGGATTATCCGCACCCACAATTTAAGTTGAAAGGAAAAAATATAGATTTTTCTAGTGCATATGCAGAAGGTATAGGTGAGTGGGATAAATATACAGTAGCTTATTCTTATTCAGATTTTAAAGATGGTGTAGACGAAGAAAAAGAATTGAAAAAAAATATTGAAAAGGCATATAAAGAAGGATATAGGTTTATATCAGACAGAGATGCCAGAGCCAGTGGAGGTGCACATGCATATGCACACCTTTGGGACAATGGAGGTAATGCAACAGAAGAATTAAATAAGGTGTTAAAAATTAGAGCAGTAGGTATTTCTAATTTTTCTATAGATAATATTAAGGAAGGACAACCAAATTCAGTTCTAGAAGATGTTTTTGCTCCATTGTATTTTTTTCATAGATACCAAACTGAAGCCGTAACTAAACTAATTGCTGGTTTAGACTATAATTATGCAGTAAAAGGAGATGGGCAATTTACAGTTAAAACAGTATCTAGTAAAGAGCAACAATACGCCTTAGATGCATTATTAAAAACATTAAAAGCAGAACAGATTGCAATTCCTAAAAATAAACTACCTCTTTTTCCTCCTAGAGCTTTAGGTTATGGTAGCAGTAGGGAATCTTTTAGCGGAAAAACAGGAATTTCTTTTGATGCGCTTTCTGCTGCAGAAACAGCTGCAGATATGACACTTTCTTTTTTATTGCATCCGCAAAGAGCATCTAGATTAATACAGCAAAAAAGTTTAGACTCCAAACAACTAGGACTACAAGATGTGTTAAACCAATTAGTTAATACTACACTAAATTATAATTATAAAGATTCTTATTTAAATGGTGTACAACAGAATATTAACTTTAGAGCTCTATATTATATCACAAAATTAGCGTTAAGTAAAAACGTACATCCGCAAGTAAATGCTATTGCTAATTTTAAGCTAAACGAATTAAAAAATAAGTATAATGCAGTAAGTACGCCTTATGCTTTAGAAATTGTAACAAGAATAAATTATTATCAAAAACACCCAGAATTATTTAAGGTAGTTACGTCTCCTAAAATTCCTGATGGTTCTCCTATAGGAATGGAATGTCTATCAAACTAAAAAAAAGAATATCTAAAAATGAAAATAAACCTTATTAGTGATACGGTAACAAAGCCTACCCCAGAAATGCTAAATGCAATGTTTGCCTCTGAAGTAGGAGATGATGTTTTTAAGCATGACCCAACTATTAATGCGTTAGAAGAAAAACTAGCAACAATGTTTGGTAAAGAAGCAGCTTTATTTTTTCCTAGTGGAACTATGGCAAACCAAACAGCAATAAAATTACATACACAACCAGGAGAGCAATTAATTTGTGATAAATATGCTCATATTTTTAATTATGAGGGAGGTGGTGTTAGCTTTAATAGCGGTGTGTCATGTAGGCTTATTGATGGCCACAGAGGTATGATGACTGCAAAACAGGTAGAGGAAGCAATTAATCCGCCAGATTTTTATCATAGTCCGCTTACCACACTAGTTTGTATAGAAAATACAACTAATAAAGGAGGAGGAGCTTGTTGGGATTTTGAAGAGCTAAAAAAAATTAAGATGGTTTGTGAAAAACACAACTTAAAATACCATTTAGATGGGGCTCGTTTATGGAATGCATTGGTAGCTAAAAATGAAACTCCAAAACAATATGGAGATTTGTTTGATACCATAAGTGTTTGCTTAAGTAAAGGTTTAGGATGTCCTGTAGGGTCTGTATTAATAGGCTCTAAAGAGGATATAGAAAAAGCTATCCGGGTACGTAAGCTATTTGGTGGCGGAATGAGGCAGGCAGGTTATTTAGCTGGTGCAGCTATATATGCTTTAGATAATCACATAGATAGATTAAAAGAAGATCATAGAAAAGCAAAAGAGATAGGAGAGGTATTGCAAAACTTAAGCTATGTAAAAACTGTAGAGCCTATAGAAACTAATATTGTTATTTTTGCTATTGATGAAAATAAATTAAGCCAAGAACAATTCTTAGATAAATTACTTAAAAAAGGAGTAGAAATTATAGGAATGGGACAAGGAAAATTACGTATAGTTACTCATTTAGACTACACAAATACTATGCATAGCACTTTTTTGTCTGTTTTAAAGAGTTTGTAAATTGGGCATAGATAAAAAGCTGTTTTTTAAATTTTTAATACCATTTTCCATACCAGCTTCTGATGAGTAAAACTGACTTTTACCAATAACCTTACCGTTTAAACCTTTTAAATTAAATAAAAACTTGCCATTGTAAGCGGTCTTACGTTCAAAAACGTTAAGACTGTTTATAGATGGCATTATTTCTTTTATGGCACTATGTAACTCTTCTTTTGTTTTAAAACTGTTCCCTTGCAGTAACACAACATTGTTCTTTGTTTTTAAACTAAAAGTAAAAGTATTATCCTCTTTTTTTTCAATATCTAACATACCTACACATTTTTATTAAATATAAGAATTTTTTTAAAGTTATGGTAAAATTAATTTTAAGACTTTGTTAAGATTAGTGGTTTATTTACTAATTAACGCTTGTTAAGCCCTAAAACACTAGTAAAATAAGGTTTTTTTATAAATTAATGCTCTTTTTTTATGATTAGTTGAACATAAAAATTATATTTGCAGTATAATTATTTAACATATTTTAACATTAATTAAACACATTAACCAAAAATGAAAAAATTATTATTCTTATTTGCAGTAATGACTGCATCTGTTACTATGGCTCAAGATTTGCCTACAAATCCAGAACCAGGTAAATGTTACGTACGTTGTACAACTCCAGACGTATACGTTAATGAATCTATTACAATAACTACTAAACCTGCATATTCTGTATTAAAAACAGTGCCTGCAACTTTTAAAACTGTTACAGAGCGTGTTTTGATTAAAGATGAAAGTAAAAGTTTAAAAATAGTACCTGCTAAATGGGGAACAGAAACTGTTAGTTATGTAGCTAAAGAAGGTGGTAACACGTTAAGCATTACTCCAGCAAGTTTTACACCAAGCTCACAAACTATAGAGGTTAAGCCTGCATATGCAGTTTGGGAATTAGGTGCTCCTGCTCCTGATTGTGCTTCTAGCAACCCAGATGATTGTAGATACTGGTGTTACAAAGGTTACCCAGCAGAGTTTACAACTATTCAAACTCAAGAATTAGCTTCAGACGCTACTGTATCTAAAACACCAATTGGTTCTAGAAACGCAACTTACAAGAAAACTGTTTTAGTTTCTGGTCCTTCAGTTGTAGAAACTATAATTCCTGCTGAGTACAAAGAAATTACTAAAACTGTTTTAGATAAGGATGCTTTTACTACAAGTGTTTCTGTACCTGCTGTAACTAAAACTATTACTAAAGAGGTATTAAAGCAAAAAGGTGGTCTTACTACTTGGAGCGAGGTTGAGTGTTCTTTAGTACAATACCAAGCTTTACCAATTAACTGGAATACTGGTAGCTCTACTTTAACTGCTGAAGCAAAAAGAATTATTGATTCTAGATTAATGCCAGTTTTAAACCAAAACCCAGGTGTTAAATTAGAGATTGCTTCTCATACAGATTCTAGAGGTAATAGCGTATCTAACCAAAGTTTATCAGAAAGAAGAGCTAAGTCTGTTGCAGATTACTTAATTTCTAAAGGAGTAAACTCTAGCTTATTAGTAGCTAACGGTTACGGTGAAAACAAATTAAAGAACAGATGTAAAGATGGTGTTTCTTGTACAGAAAGAGAGCACGCTGCTAACAGAAGAACTGAATTTAGATTAATTAACAACTAGTAGTAAAATCTATTATAGTTAATCACTAACCAATAAAAAGGGCTTTCAATTAATTTTGAAGGCTCTTTTACTTTTTAAATAATCCTATTTTGGTTTGTTGTTATTTGGGAATTTGTTTACAAATGTTAAGTAGTGTTGTTTAAGGGGCAACAATTTTAAGTAGATGTAAAAAAAAGACCCTTAATATAAATTAAAGGTCTTGTTTGCTTTTTTACTGTAAGATGAAACTATTTCATATACTTCTTTAAAAACTTAATATGGTGTTGTACTTCGCCGTTCATACTATAACCGTGTAAAGCACCTTTTTCTCTGCCTTTACTATCTAGTATTTTTAAGTTAGGAAATACTCCTTTTTTATTATACTTAGCCATTAAATCCATATTGTGTTTTAATTGCTTTTCCGTTAATAAGTCATTGTTTCTAGGAATATCTATATATAATAACTCGTAATTTTCAGATATTTCTTTAAATTCAGCTGTAGCAAACAAATCCTTTTTTAGCATTTTGCAAGGTCCGCACCAATCACTCCCCGTAAAGTAAACTAAAATGTTTTTATCTGCTTTTTTAGCCTTTTTTAGCACAGTTTCATAATCTGTGTTCCATTCTACATCTCCAATAACTTTATTAGCTGGTGCAAAACCAAATATTAAAGGAAAAATTAAGGCAATTAATAAGTGTTTCATCTTTGTCTTTTTTATTGTTGATACAAAAAACTTGCCAGTTTTTATTTAAATAACGAATCCATTCCCGGAATATTGGGTAAACCGTCTTTTGCAGCAGCAGCTAATTCGGTTTCATTTACCTGTGTAGCTTTTTCTATAGCCTTGTTTAATGTAATTATTAAATAATCTTCAAGCTGTTCTTTATCATTTAAAATACTTTCATCAATCTCAATACTTTTAATTGTTCTGTTAGCCGTAATTGTTACTTTAATAGCGTTATCAGTAGATTTTTCGTCAATTAAAACAGTATTTAAGCGCTGCTTTGTTTCTTCAACTTTTTGCTGGGTTTCTTTTAGTTTTCCCATCATACCCATCATATCTCCAAACATAATATTTATAAATTATAGTTATTATTTTTCAAAATTACTAAATTGTAGCTCAATCAATCTTAAAAAAAAATGAAAGTCATAAAAAAAGGTATTGTTCTGTTAGTTAGTATTATTTTTGTCGCTTCATGTAAAAATATAAATAAGCCTATGGCTACTATAAAAACTCCTGTTGCAAAAAAAGTTCCAAAAGAATTAGTTAAACATAATGATGTTAGAGTAGATGATTATTATTGGCTAAACAACAGAGAAGATAAAGAAGTTATTACATATTTAGAAGAAGAAAACACTTATTATAATACCTTAACCGCACATACTAAAGAGTTTCAAGCATCACTTTTTAGTGAAATGAAAGGGCGAATAAAAGAAGATGATTCCTCTGTACCTTACAAGTTAAACGGGTATTGGTATGGAACTAGATATGAAGTTGGTAAAGAATACCCTATTTACTCTAGAAAAAAAGGTGAGGAATCTGCCCAAGAAGAAATTATTTTTAATTGTAATGATTTAGCAAAAGATCATGATTATTTTAATTTAAGTGGTATTGCAATTAGCCCTAATAACAAATTAGCAGCTTTTGGTGTAGATACTGTTTCTAGAAGAGAATATACAATTAAAATTAAAAATTTAGAAACAGGGGAAGTTTATAAAGATGTTATAGAGAAAACCACAGGTAGTAGCGTATGGGCTGCAGATGATAAAACACTTTTTTATACTAAAAAAGATCCTGTAACATTAAGGTCTGATAAAATTTACATACATAAACTGGGTACACCAACTTCTGAAGATGTTTTAGTGTATCATGAACAAGACGAAACTTTTAATACTTACATATATAAAACCAAGTCAAAAAAATACATAGTAATTGGGTCTTCTAGTACATTAACATCTGAGTATAGATTTATTAATACAGATGAGCCAGATTCAGATTTTAAAATATTTTCTCCTAGAGAAAGAGGATTAGAGTATTCTATAGCACATTATGGAGATAAGTTTTTTATTTTAACCAATAAAGACCAAGCTTATAACTTTAAATTAATGACTTGTAATGAGTCTGCAACGGCAGCTACAAATTGGAAAGAATTTATACCTCATAGAGAAAATGTACTCCTTGAAGATTTAGATATATTTAAAGATTATTATGTATTATCTGAAAGGGAAAATGGATTAAATAAATTAAAAATTGTTCGTTGGGATACTAATAAAGGATATTACTTGCCTTTTGAGAGTGAAACCTACACGGCTTATGTAGGTACTAATCCAGATTTTAATACATCTATACTAAGGTATGGTTATAATTCTTTAACAACACCAAGTTCTGTTATAGATTTTAATATGGATACCCAAACCAAAGAAATTAAAAAAGAACAAGAAGTATTAGGAGGTAAGTTTAAAAAAGAAAATTACAGATCTCAGAGAGTTTGGGCAACCGCCAGAGATGGTGTTAAAATACCAATGTCTGTAGTTTACCATAAAAATACTAAGTTAGATGGTACTAGCCCTTTACTGCAATATGCATACGGCTCATACGGTTATACAATAGATCCATATTTTTCTACAGTACGTTTAAGTTTATTAGACAGAGGTTTTATTTATGTAATTGCACACGTTAGAGGAGGAGAGTATTTGGGAAGAAAATGGTACGAGGACGGAAAGCTTTTAAAAAAGAAAAACACTTTTACAGATTTTATAGACTGCTCTAAATATTTAATTGATAATAATTATACGAGTACAAAACATTTGTATGCCTCTGGAGGATCTGCCGGAGGATTGTTAATGGGTGGCGTACTTAATATGGCGCCAGAGTTATATAACGGTGTAATTGCAAGTGTGCCATTTGTAGATGTTGTTACAACAATGTTAGATGATTCTATACCACTTACAACAGGTGAGTATGATGAGTGGGGAAACCCAAATGATAAAGAGTATTATGATTATATGAAATCTTATTCTCCTTATGATAATGTTACAGCACAAGATTACCCAGCAATTTTAGTAACAACAGGACTGCATGATTCTCAAGTACAATATTGGGAGCCTGCTAAATGGGTTGCAAAATTACGAGAACTTAAAACAGATAGTAATTTACTATTTTTAGATACTAATATGGATGCTGGCCATGGCGGTGCTTCAGGAAGGTTTGAGGCATTAAAAGAAGTAGCAAAAGACTATGCGTTTTTAATAGATTTAGAGGGAAAAATCGATAAGTAAAAAAAAAAACCTAAATTTGTCACGTAATTGATAAGCAAACCAACAAAGTCTTATCATTTTATAACCAAATACGCATGGAAAATAAAATTAATGCCTATAACAATGTTTTAGAGTTAATAGGTAACACTCCGTTAATTAAAATTAATAATGTTACTAATTCCTTTAAAGGAGAATATTACGCTAAAGTAGAGGCTTTTAATCCGGGACATTCTGCAAAAGACAGAATAGCAATTCATATAATTGAAGAAGCAGAACGTAAAGGATTATTACACGAAGACAGTACAATTATTGAAACAACATCTGGTAATACAGGTTTTAGTATTGCAATGGCAAGTATTGTTAAAGGATACAAATGTATATTAGCAGTAAGTTCTAAATCATCTCCAGATAAAATAGATATGTTGCGCTCTATGGGAGCACAAGTATATGTTTGTCCTGCGCACGTAAGTGCAGATGATCCTCGTTCTTATTATGAGGTTGCTAAAAGGTTACACAGAGAAACAGAAGGTTCAATATACATTAATCAATATTTTAATGAACTTAATAGAGCTGCGCATTACGCTTCTACAGGGCCCGAAATTTGGGAACAAACAAATGGCAATATTACCCATTTAGTTGCATGTAGTGGTACAGGTGGTACTATTTCTGGTACAGCAAAGTATTTAAAAGAGCAAAACCCAAATGTAAAAGTTATTGGAGTAGATGCTTTTGGGTCTGTATTAAAAAAATACCATGAAACACGTGAGTTTGATGCTAATGAAATTTACCCTTACCGTATAGAAGGTTTAGGTAAAAATTTAATACCAGGAGCAACAGATTTTGATGTTATAGATAAATTTGTAAAAGTTACAGATGAAGAAAGCGCACATACTGCAAGACAAATTTCTGGTACAGAAGGTTTGTTTGTTGGGTACACTAGTGGTGCTGCAATGCAAGCTGTAAAACAATTACATGCAGATGGTGAATTTGATGCCAATAGTAAAGTAGTTGTTATATTTCCTGATCACGGATCTAGATATATGAGTAAAATTTATAGTGATGAATGGATGGAGGCACAAGGGTTTTTAAATGCTGTTGTAGAACAGGAAAAGCCAGAAATTCAATTTGTTAAGTAAAAAACTTAGAAAATATAAAATAAAAAAGCAATGAATTTTAGTTCATTGTTTTTTTTTGTTCATAAAATTGTTATGAAACCTTGCTGAAATTCTGTACTTTTGCAGACAGCCAAAATAGCTTAGATGAGAGATTTATTTGATAGAATACTAGCGAACAAAGGACCATTAGGAAAATGGGCATCGCAAGCAGAGGGATATTTTGTTTTCCCTAAATTAGAAGGAACTATTTCTAATAGAATGAAATTCCAAGGGAAAGAAGTAATTACTTGGAGTGTTAACGATTATTTAGGTTTAGCAAACCACCCAGAAGTGCGTAAAGTAGATGCACAAGCAGCAGCAGATTATGGTTCTGCTTACCCAATGGGAGCACGTATGATGTCTGGACACACAGATTTACACGAACAATTACAAAATGAGTTGGCTGAATTTGTTAAAAAAGATGCAGCTTACTTATTAAACTTTGGTTACCAAGGTATGGTATCTACTATAGATGCGTTGGTTTCTAAAGATGATATTATAGTTTATGATGTAGACTCGCACGCATGTATTATTGATGGTGTACGTTTGCATATGGGTAAACGTTTTACTTACAAGCATAATGACGTTGAGAGTTTAGAAAAAAACTTAGAGCGTGCTACTAAAATGGCAGAACAAACTGGTGGAGGTATTTTAGTTATCTCTGAAGGTGTTTTTGGTATGCGTGGTGAGCAAGGTAAATTAAAAGAGATTGTAGCTTTAAAGAAAAAGTACAACTTTAGGTTTTTAGTAGATGATGCTCACGGTTTTGGTACATTAGGTAAAACTGGTGCTGGAGCAGGTGAAGAACAAGGAGTGCAAGATGAAATAGACGTGTACTTTGCTACTTTTGCAAAATCTTTAGCTAGTACAGGTGCATTTATAGCAGCAGATCAAGAAATTATAGATTACTTAAAATACAACTTGCGTTCGCAAATGTTTGCAAAGTCATTACAAATGCAATTGGTTGTAGGTGCATTAAAGCGTTTAGATATGCTTAGAACAATGCCAGAGTTAAAAAATAAACTTTGGGAGAATGTAAATGCATTGCAAAGTGGATTAAAAGAACGTGGTTTTGATATAGGAACAACTACTAGTTGTGTTACTCCTGTATTTTTAAATGGTAGTATACCAGAAGCTATGGCGTTGGTTAGAGATTTAAGAGAAAACTATGGTATTTTCTGCTCTATAGTGGTTTATCCTGTAATTCCTAAAGGACTTATTTTATTAAGAATGATTCCTACAACTTCTCATACCTTAGAAGATGTAAATGAAACGCTTAATGCTTTTGATGCAATACGTGAGCGTTTAACAAATGGTACATACAAAAGATTATCTGCCGCTGTTGCAGCTGCAATGGGAGAGTAAAAAATCTTTTTATTTTATATTAAAAAACCCAAGCAAATTATGCTTGGGTTTTTTAGTTTATAAGTTTTTGCGGTATGTTCTGCGTCTTCTAAATATTTTTGGATCAAAATTTTTCCAAAGCTGTCTAATAGCGGTATTTTCTTCTAACTCTGGTGTTCTTATGCAATTTTCTATACCTTTATCTTTAAATGTTTTATAATATTCATTAAAAATAATAGCTGTTACTCCTTTGTTTTGGTATTCTGGGTGTACACCAATTAAATAAAAAATAACATCTTTACTCTGTTTTTTAGCTTTAAGTAAATGGTAAGCGCCAAAAGGAAATAATTTCCCCTTAGATTTTTGTAATGCTTTAGAAAAAGAAGGCATTACTATAGAGAAAGCAACAAGATTATCATCCTTATCTACCACAAATTTTATGTACTCTGGGTTAATAAAGCTTATGTATTTTTGCTTAAAGTGTTCTTTTTGTATGTCGTTTATAGGGACAAAAGAAGATAAGGAAGCGTAAGACTCATTAAACAAATCAAACATTTTATCTGCTAAAGGCATTACATCTTTAGTTTTTGTAAAATTTATTTCTCTTAGGTTGTATCTCTTTTTTATTAAACCCTGTATTCTTTCAAAAAATTCTGGTTTGGCATTGGCAAACGGAAATTTATTTTCTAAATATTCTTTTTCTTTTACAAAACCTAAACGTTCATAATGTTTAACGTAATAGGGGTGGTTGTACCAAGTTATCATACTACCAATATGGTCATAACCTTCTGTAACAACACCTACTTTATCTAAATTAGAAAAGCCAACGGGGCCTTCCATAAACTCTAATTTGTGCTCTCTACCTATTTCTTCAACCCTTTTTAGTAAAGCCTCAGATACGTTTGTATCATCAACAAAATCAAACCAACCAAAGCGCATTTTTTTAACTTTTTGGTTGTTAATTTCTATCCAATTAATTATTGCAGCAACCCTACCTACAAGTTTAGGTCCGTTGTAAGCTAATAAAAACCAGGCTTCTGCATCTTTAAAAACAGGATTTTTGTCTTTATTAAATGAATCTAATTCATCATTAATAATTGGTGGCACCCAGTAAGGTGAATTTTTGTATATACTAAACGGAAATTTTACAAATTGCTTTAATTCTGCTTTGGTTTTAGCTTCAACAATGGTAATCATATTCTAATATCTTTTTCTACATCAATATTAGGGATATTAATTAATAAGAGAAAGTTTTAAGCTTGTAAAAATTAGAAGTTGTTTTTAAAAATCTATAGGTTCATCATCTTTAGATTTCTTTTTCTTGCTTTTTTTTCCTTTAGCATCTCTTTTTGCTTGTTTTCTTTTCTTTTTAAGGTCTTTCTTTCTAATTTTTCCATCCTTAGTTGTTGCATTCTGATCTTCAATAGCAATTACTTTATCTTTATGCATATCTAACCTATATGAAAAACCAGCAGCAAAAAATAGGCGGGTAGGAGTATCTTTTATATTGGCACCCAAATGTAAATCTACTTGCATATTTTCATCAATTAAATAAGCAGTACCACCTCTAAAAATTACATCAGAATATCTGTCGCTTTTAATACCTTGGTTTTCTGCAAAAACACTCCATTTAGGGTTTCTAAATGCATGAGATAAAGAAACAATGTAGCTCCATTCAGGAAAATCTGTTCCTATGCGGTCATAAGCAACGTTAGTAATAAGCACAAATTTTGGAGAAAGCCTACTTTGTGTAGCAATCATACCTCTTGGAGATACTGTAGCTTCACCAGGGTAGTATGGATTGTCACCCAAAACAAAGTTGGCACCTGCATAAACAGATATTGCAGGTATTAAATTTTTTAACTGAAATGTGTTATTAGTTTTCCAGCTATATAAATTTGGCTTGTTTGCTTCTTCACTCTTGTAAGGGTCAAAAATTAAATATTTTAATCCAATTCTATTTCTTTTAAAATCTGTATACTTTTGATCAGGAAAACCAATGGTAGAATATGTTCTGTTTTCATTAGTATATGTCCCTTCATATATAATTTCTAATTCTTCAAAAAACAAACCATACCTTAAAGCTAAATCTACTCCCAGTAATTTAGAATCAGTTTTTAGTGTGTTATGACTTTGTTTTTCGTAAGACATTCCGGCTTCGGCCTGTAAAACTCCTGTGCCAATTGCATATGCACTTACAGATTGTCCTGGTCTGTTAGAGTTTATAACGTCTGTGTATTGTGAAAGTCCTAAAAATGGAAGTGTAAAAAGAAATAAAGAGAATATATTTTTTAATTTTTTCATACCTGTAAGCTTACCTAAATATACTTTTATTATTATTTTAAGAGATATAATCTTTATATACAACGGTAGAATTGTATTTTTGATATAAATTTTTAGAACAAATATGGATTTTTTAATAGCTATTCTTGTAATTGTTGCGGTTTATTACCTATTAAAGTTTTTGATACGCTTGTATGCGCCTAAAATGATGAATTATGCAGCTAAAAAAACTGAAGAACATTTAAAGAAAAAATTTGAAGAGTTTGCGCAAAACCCTAATCAGGGATATACTAATACAACAGATGAGTCTTCTTCAAAAACAAATAAGACTAAGTTCAAATCTAACCCTTCTAAAAAAGTAGGAGAATATATAGATTTTGAAGAAGTAGAATAAAAAAATAACAACCAACCTTTATTAAGTTTAGAGTTTAGGCAACCAAAAAATGCTTATTTTGCTAAACTTACGTATGAAAATTTAATACAACACCAACAACATAATGAAAATTAATTTTAGATCTGTTTTAACCAACTTTTTTGTTCTTGTTTTATTTGTAGTTGCCTCTTTGGCTTATTTTACTCCTGTTTTACAGGGTAAAAAAATATTTCAGTCAGATATTGCCCAGTATACAGGAATGGCAAAAGAGCAAAATAATTTTAGAGAAAAAACAAATACAGAGCCTTATTGGACAAACAGTGCTTTTGGTGGTATGCCAACATATCAGTTAGGAGCTAATTACCCTCATAATTACATAAAAAAGTTAGACAAATTAATACGGTTTTTACCTAGACCAGCAGATTATTTATTTTTATACTTTTTAGGTTTTTATATTTTATTATGTTGTCTAAAAGTAGATTATAGGTTGGCCGTTGTTGGTGCATTAGCTTTTGGTTTTAGTACGTATTTAATTATAATTTTAGGTGTTGGCCATAATGCAAAGGCGCACGCTTTGGGGTATATACCAATGTTGTTAGGCGGTATAATTTTAATGTTTAGAAAAAAATACATTTTAGGATTTATACTCACAGCATTTGCAATGGCTTTAGAGGTTAATGCCAACCACTACCAAATGACCTATTATTTTATGTTGCTAATTTTAATATTAGGTGTTATTTATTTGGTTTATGCTATTGTAGAAAAACAACTAAAACATTATTTTGTTTCTGTAGGCTTGCTTTTTGTTGCAGTATTAATAGGTATTGCAACCAATGCTACTAATTTAATGGCTACAAAAGAGTACTCTGACTGGAGCACTAGGGGAGAGTCTAATTTAACTATTAATAATGATGGCTCTGAAAGAGAAAATACTGGAGGTTTAGATAAAGAGTATATTACACAATATAGTTACGGAATAGCAGAGTCTTTAAACATATTTGTACCAAGATTATTTGGAGGGTCTAATTCTGAAAATTTAGGAGAGGAATCTAAAACATATGAGTTTTTAGTTCGTAAAGGATTATCTAGAAAACAAGCGTTAGATTTTGCAGAGGGTTTGCCTTTGTATTGGGGAGACCAACCAGGTGTTTCTGGCGCAGCTTATGTAGGAGCAGTATTATTTTTCTTATTTATTTTAGGTTTAATTATAGTAAAAGGAAAAGTAAAATGGTGGCTTTTAGCAGGAGCTGTAATGTCTTTAGTACTTTCTTGGGGTAAAAACTTTAGTGGTTTAACTAATTTTATGATAGATAATTTTCCTTTGTATGATAAATTTAGAGCAGTTTCATCTATACAAGTAGTTTTAGAATTATGCGTACCTCTACTTGGTGTTTTAGCTTTAATGACCTTGTTTAAAGAAAAGGAGAATAAGGCAAAGTACAATATGCCATTGCTTATAAGTGCTGGGATAGTTTTGGGTACATTAATACTTTTATTTGTATTTAAAGGTGTTTTTACTTTTGATGGTTTAAGCGATGATAGCTACAGAAAATACTTTGGAGATGAAGTATTAACAATGATAAAGTTAGACCGCCAAGAGGCTTATACAAGTGATGTTTTACGTTCTTTAATATATGTGTTACTTACAGCAGCTACATTGTCTTTATTTATACATAAAAGGTTAAAAAATAATGTATTTATAGCGGTAATAGGTGTGTTAATTTTAGCAGATTTGGTACCTGTAGCTAAAAGATATGTTACAGAAGATGATTTTGTGCACGCTAGACAAATGGAACAACCATTTCCTTTAACAAATACAGATAAACAAATTAATCAAGATACTTCTGTATACCGCGTTTATAACCCAAGAGAAGGTTTAAACGGAGCAAGCACATCATACTACCATAATTCTATTGGTGGTTATCATGGAGCTAAACCCGCTACTATGCAAGACTTGTTTGATTTTCATATTTACAAAAATAATGTTAGGGTTTTAAGTATGCTTAACGTTAAATATGTTATTCAGGAAGATGAAGAAGGACGTACTTACCCAGCATTAAACCCTAATGCAATGGGTAATGCCTGGTTTGTGCAGAACCTTAAAAAAGTATCTTCGGCTAATGAAGAAATTATGGCATTAGATAGTTTAAATATTAAAACAGATGCTGTGGTTAATACAACAGAGTTTCCTTCGTTATCTAAGTTTACTTTTACTAAAGATTCTACAGCTACTATTAATTTAGATAACTATGAGCCTAACCATTTAACTTACACATCTACTACCAATTCTGATGCACTAGCTGTGTTTTCAGAAATGTATTATAAAAATGGATGGAATGCTTATATAGATGGAAAAAAGTCTAGTTACTTTAAAGTTAACTATACACTTAGGGCAATGCAAGTTCCTGCAGGTGAACATAAAATTGAATTTAAATTTGAACCTGAAGTAGTTAAAAAAGGAAGTAAAATAGCACTAGCAAGTAATATTCTTTTGGCGTTAATAGTTATAGGAGGTATTGTATATAGTTTTAAAAAACCAACAGCTAAAAAAGAGAATAGCTAATGCAAAAGGTGCTCATTATAGCTTATTATTGGCCTCCAGCTGGTGGGCCAGGTGTACAACGTTGGCTTAAATTTGTAAAATATTTAAAAGATTATAGTATTGAGCCAGTGGTGTATGTACCACAAAATCCTAATTATCCTATAATAGATGCATCATTTGTAAATGAAATTCCAAAAGATGTAAAAATTTACAAGCAAAAAATTAATGAGCCTTATGGTTTGGCAAGTTTTTTATCAAAAAATAAAACAAAAAAAATAAGTTCAGGTTTAATACAAAGTAAAAATCAATCTTTGACAGAAAAAATTTTGCTTTGGCTACGTGGTAATTTTTTTATACCTGATGCTCGTAAAAATTGGGTTAAACCTTCTGTTAATTATTTAACTAAGGTAGTAGAAGAAGAAAATATAAATACAATAATAACAACTGGCCCACCACACAGTATGCATTTAATAGGCCTTAAACTTAAGGAGAAGTTAGGTGTTAGCTGGGTTGCAGATTTTAGAGATCCTTGGACTTCTATTGGATACCATAAAAAATTACGTTTAAGTAAAGCATCTGCTAAAAAGCATAAGTATTTAGAACATTTGGTTTTAAATAGAGCAGATAGTATTGTGGTTACTAGTGAAACAACTAAAAACGAATTTTTAAATATTACCAATAAGCCTATAGAAGTGATAACAAATGGATTTGATGGTGATATAGCTAGTGACGTGGCTTTAGATGATAAGTTTACCATTTCTCATATAGGATCTTTGCTTACGGGTAGAAATCCTGAGAATTTATGGCTTGCATTAGAAGAATTGTGTAATGAAAATGAAGCTTTTAAAAATAGTTTATCGCTACAGTTTATTGGTGTTGTAAGTGAAGATGTGTTACAAACAATATACAAATACAATTTAAAGTCTTACGTAAATTTAATTGGTTACGTATCACATACTGAAGCATTAAAGTATCAAGAAAAATCACAAGTACTATTACTTTCAGAAATAAATTCACCAGATACAGTAGGTATTATTGCGGGTAAATTATTTGAGTATATGCGAGCAAAAAGACCAATTTTGGCAATAGGACCAAAAGGTTGGGAGGTGAGTAATATAATTAAAGAGACAAATACAGGTGTTGCTTTTAATTATAATGATACATCTAACATAAAAAGTTTACTTTTAGATTGGTTTTTTAAATACAAAACAAAAGAATTAAGTGTAAATTCTACTAATATAAATACGTATAGTAGAAAAGAGCGTACAGCTAAATTAGCCAATCATTTATATGGGTATTGTATTTAAACAAACATTTAGTAATACTATAGTAACCTTTGTAGGGTTTGGTATTGGTGCTATTAATACACTTTTTTTATATACCAATTTTTTAACTAAAGAAAATTATGGTTTAGTTACAGTTATACTTGCTACAGCAGCTTTATTAATGCCATTGTTAACTTTTGGAGTGCAAAATACGTTAGTAAAATTTTATAGTAGTTATAAAGATAGTGATGATGTTAAGTATTTTTTAAACTTAATGTTGTACTTGCCATTACTTACAATTATACCATTTACACTGTTTAGTTATTTTGGGACTGATTTTATAGGCGATTTTTTAGCAGAAAAAAACGAAGAGGTCAAAGGGTATGTTTGGTACATTTATTTTGTGGGACTGGCAATGTCTTATTTTGAAATATTTTACTCTTGGGTAAAAGTGCATATGAAATCTGTTTTTGGAAACTTTATGAAAGAAGTTTTTGGAAGACTATGTATTGCTATTTTACTTGTATTGGTACATTATAATGTAATAACTGTAGATTTATTTTTAAAGTCCTTGGTTGGTGTTTATGTGTTACGTATGGTTGTAATGAAACTTTATGCCTTTAGTTTAGAAATACCAAGTTTAAAATTTAGATTGCCCAAAAATTATAGTTCAATTATAAAATACAGTGCTCTTATAATATTAGGTGGTTCTGCAGCTGTAATACTTTTAGAGATAGATAAGTTTATGCTAAATCAATATTTAGCAATAGAAAATGTTGCTTTTTATGGAGTTTCTGTATTTATTGCAACTGTAATTACGGTACCTTCTAGAGCTATGCACCAAATTACACATCCGTTAACTGCTAAATTATTAAACAGTAAAGACAAACCAGAGCTTCGTAAATTGTATAAGAAATCATCTTTAACATTATTTATAATATCCGGAATTATTTTTTTGTTGATTATTTTAAACTTACAAGAATTATACAAATTAATGCCAGTTGCCTACAGAGGCGGAATGTTAGTGGTATTTTTAATAGGTTTAACAAAAGTGTTAGATGCTCTTTTGGGTAATAGTAATTCTATTCTTTTTAATTCTGACTATTACAGAGCAATTTTGGTAATGGGCGTTTTGTTAGCAATAGTGGTAGTGCTTTTAAACTATATGTTAATACCTGCTTATGGTTTAGGTGGTGCTGCGTGGGCAACGTTTATAGCTATTGCAAGTTTTAATACAGTAAAAATTGGTTATGTATACGCTAAGTTTAAAATGCATCCGTTTACTTTAGACACTTTAAAAGTACTATTATTACTGTGTTTATTAGGTGGGGTATTTTTCTTTATAAAC
Source organism: Cellulophaga sp. RHA_52 (assembly GCF_007827205.1). NCBI lineage: Bacteria > Pseudomonadati > Bacteroidota > Flavobacteriia > Flavobacteriales > Flavobacteriaceae > Cellulophaga > Cellulophaga sp. RHA_52. Next base: position 2,989,734 of record NZ_VIRZ01000001.1, on the reverse strand, counting down.
TTTAATTTTCATCCTATATTAAATATTGCTATAAAAAGTATATTTATAGGAGTTGTTTATATTTTTGTACTTTATAAACTCAGAGTTTCAGAAGATGTGTATAGTATAGTGTCTTCTTACCTAAGTAAAAAGGAAACAAAAAAGTAAAGCCCCAGAAGAATAAATTCTTCAAGGACTTTAACAACTAACAACCTAAAAAACTGTCTTTATTATCTTCTGCTTCTTGTGCTAGAGCTAGTTCTACTAGATCTAGAAGGAGCTTTTACTTTACTTGACGTTCTAGAACTACTTTTTGTTGCAACCCTACTTTTAGAAGAACTACTTCTGCTAGGAGCTTTTGTTACGCTTCTAGTTGTTCTGGTAGTAGTTCTTGTTGCTCTACTATTTGTACTTTGTGGTTTTTTATAAACCGTTGTAGTTCTTTTAGTAGTGGTTCTTGCTGGTGTTTTAGCAGTACTTCTACTTGTAGTACTTCTTGTATTACCAACTCTGCTATTTGTTCTGCTTTTTGCAGGAGTTTTGTATGTTGTAGATCTTGTTACAGATCTAGATGTGTTAGGGTTTCTGCTACTTGTTCTGGTAACAGTTGTAGATCTAGTATTAGCTCTGTTATTTCTGTCTATAACAGTTCTGTTACTTTTTCTTGAGTTTTGTACAACAGCTCTAGAGTTTGTTCTAGAAATACCAACAGTTCTGTTGCTTCTTTGCGTTACTCTATTATCATTTCTATAAACTTTAGAAGATCTGTAATTATTTCTGTTGTTATTTTTATAAGACTTACCAACTCTTACATAAGATTTTCTATAGTTATTTCTATAAGGTCTGTAATAAGTATATCTAACAGGAGCATAATATCTTCTGTACGGTCTTGGTTGTACTAAACAAAAGTTAACAGCTGGTCTATGAAAATAGTTGTGGTAAGCTCTAAATGTATAATTTCTGTTGTACCTATTTATGTAACCTCTATGGTAATCATAAAATCCTCTATTATTGTAGTATACATACATACCACCTAACCTATGAACTCTATTGTTTCTGTAGTTAATGTTTATGTTTCCAATTTTCTCAACTCTACCGTAATAGTCATAATAAATAGGAACATTTTCTACTTGTATAACAGCTCCATAATCATCATACTGTACATATGCATTATAGTTGTAGCCAGTATTAAATGTAATATTTGCGTTTCTTCCTAAATTTATATTAGCATTTACATTTACTCTATTATCAATAAAGAAATCAAATTCACCATCAGGGAAAACTGAAAATGTTACGCCGTTCTCTACAAAGATGAAAGAATTGTTTTGTATAAAAGTATTGCTGCTTGCAACCTTATTCTCTGTGTTTTCTGTAGTTACAGCCATTGTACTAAATGTACCTATTAAAAGAGCTGTAAAAAGTAGTACTGATTTTTTCATACTATAAGGTTTTATAAATTCTGAATGCAACTATTTACATTCTGATATTTATATTACAAACAGCGTGCCAAAAAACAGTTTACTAACTTAACTAACTGATAATCAATGCGAAATAAGATTATAGTTTTTCTTTGAGATATTTAGCTGTAAAAGATTTTTTACTTTTTGCAATTTGTTCTGGGGTTCCCTCTGCAATTAGCTGACCGCCTTTTGTACCTCCCTCTTGCCCTAAATCAATAATAAAATCTGCACATTTAATAAGGTCTATATTATGTTCTATAACAACTACAGAATGGCCTTTTGCTAAAAGAGCGTTAAATGATTTTAGTAATTTTTTAATATCATGAAAGTGTAAACCAGTTGTAGGTTCATCAAAAATAAATAAAGATTTGTTAGTTGTTTTGCCTTTTACTAAAAACGAAGCTAATTTAATACGCTGTGCTTCACCACCAGAAAGAGTAGAGGAAGATTGCCCAAGAGTTACATATCCTAAACCAACATCTTGTAAAGGTTTAAGCTTGTTCATTATTTTTGTTTGTTGATGCTCTTCAAAAAATGAAATAGCATCATCAATAGTCATAGTTAAAACATCATCTATACTTGCATCCTGAAATTTAACCTCTAATACTTCTTTTTTAAAACGTTTACCATTACAAGCGTCACAAACCAAATGTACATCTGCCATAAACTGCATTTCTACAGTTATTTCTCCTTCTCCTTTACATTTTTCACAACGGCCCCCGTCTACATTAAAAGAAAAGTGTTTTGCTTGGTACGCTCTAAGTTTGCTTAATTTTTGCGAAGCAAATAATGCCCTAATATCATCATAAGCCTTTATGTAAGTTACAGGGTTAGACCTAGAAGACCTACCTATGGGGTTTTGATCTACGAACTCTACATTTTTAATATCTTTAAATTCACCTTCTACAGAAGTAAATTGTCCGGCTTTTTCTCCATAGCCTCCAATTTCCTTTAATACTATAGGATAGAGTAGTTTTTTTACCAGCGTACTTTTTCCGCTACCAGATACGCCAGTTACTACGGTTAGTATGCCAAGCGGAAAAGTTGCATTTATATTTTTTAAGTTGTTTTCTCTAGCACCATTTATTCTAATAAAATTGGTAAAGTTTCTTCTTTTTTTAGGAACCTCTATTTGTTTTTTGCCATTTAGGTAACTTGCGGTTAATGAGGATGATTTTAAAATATCTGTCATTGTACCATTAGCAACAACCTGGCCACCGTGCGTACCAGCTTCCGGACCTATATCTATAACTTGGTCTGCAGCATTCATAATATCCTCATCATGTTCTACTACAATAACAGTGTTACCTAAATCACGTAAAGACTTTAAAACATTTATTAAGTTTTCTGTGTCTTTTGGGTGCAGGCCAATACTTGGCTCATCTAATATATACATAGACCCAACTAAGCTACTACCCAAAGATGTAGCTAAATTTATACGCTGACTCTCACCTCCAGATAAGGTATTAGATTTTCTGTTTAGTGTTAAATAAGTTAATCCAACTTTGTTTAAAAAACTAAGTCTTGTAGTTATTTCTACCAACAAGCGTTTTGCAATTTGTGCATCATGTTTACTTAGCTTAACCGAGTTAAAAAATTCTGTTAGTGTATCTATAGGTAGTTCTACTAGTTCTGATATGCATTTATCATTAACCTTTACATAATCTGTCTCTGGGCGTAGACGTTTGCCATTACAAGTACCACACTTTGTTTTACCTCTGTAACGAGATAACATTACTCGGTTTTGTATTTTGTAGCTCTTATCTTCAAGCATTGCAAAAAACTTGTTTAAGCCAGTAAAATATTTATTACCATCCCAAACTAATTGTTTTTGCTCATCTGTTAACTCAAACCAAGGTTTATGTATAGGAAAATCAAACTTATAAGAAGCAGCTATAAATTCATCTTTATATTTGCCCATACTTTCTCCTTTCCAAGGAAAAATAGCACCTTCATATACAGACAAAGCAGTATTTGGCACAACTAAATCTTGGTCTATACCAATTACATCACCATAACCTTCGCAGGTTGGGCAAGCTCCAAAGGGATTATTAAAACTAAACAAGTGTACGTTTGGCTCTATAAATTTAATGCCGTCTAGTTCAAACTTATTACTAAAAGGAGTTTGTTTACCTGTTTCCAACTCTTCAATAATGCAATTACCTTCACCTTCAAAAAAAGCAGTATCAACAGCATTTGCTAATCTATTATAAAAATCTTCATCATCTTTAGTTATAATTCTATCTACCACCAAATAAAACTCTCTGTCCATTTGAGTAATAGAATCATCTATACGTATAACTTTACCTTTGTGTTTTATTCTGGCATACCCTTGTTTAGAAAACATTTCTAAAGCTTTTAAAGGCTCCCTGTCTTCTTTTACCTTAATAGGTGCTAATAATAATAGCTTGGTATTACTACTATACTCTTTAATATAGTTAACAACATCTGTAACAGTATGTTTTTTTACCTGTTTACCAGATACTGGAGATATGGTTTTACCAACCCTAGCATACAATAGCTTTAAATAATCATAAATTTCTGTTGTAGTACCTACAGTAGAACGTGGGTTTGTAGAGTTTACTTTTTGCTCTATAGCAATTGCAGGAGCTATACCTTTTATATAGTCTACTTTAGGTTTGTCCAATTTACCTAAAAATTGGCGTGCATATGAAGATAAACTTTCTACATACCTACGTTGGCCCTCTGCATAAAGTGTATCAAAAGCAAGGCTAGATTTACCAGAACCAGATAAACCTGTAATAACAACAAGTTTATTTCTAGGAATTACAACATCTATATTTTTGAGGTTGTGGAGTTTAGCACCCTTAATAATTATATTGTGTTTTGGGTCGACGTCTAAAAGTGTATTCATATCCGTAATTAATACTGTAAAGATACAATTTGTACCTTTTAATAACCATAAAAGACGCTTTTACATCAAAAATAGGGGTAATCACAACATAGATTTTTTGCGAACCTCTTATTTTATATATATTTGAAGTGTAATTAAACTTATAGGCCTATATAGCGAACATTACTTTTTTAAAATTATTAAACACTATTAAATGAACTTATTCCCATATAGGGAAGGGGTACGCATTAAATAACCAAAAAAAGTAACTCGAAATGGATCTACAAATTGAAGACTCAGTATTAGTAAAAAAGTATATTAACGGAGATGAAAAATCTTTGGAAGTATTAATAAACAGACATAACCAAAGAATTAGTAGTTTTATTTATTCTAAAGTATTAGATAGAGACATTACTGAGGATATATTTCAAGATACTTTTATAAAAGTGATTAAAACTTTAAAAAAGGGTTCTTATAGTGAAGAAGGTAAGTTTTTACCGTGGGTGATGAGAATTGCGCACAACTTAATTATAGATCACTTTAGAAAAAATAAGCGTATGCCTATGTTTGAAGGTAGCGATGATTTTAATATTTTTTCTGTAATAAGTGATGATAAATTAAACGCAGAAAAACAATTAATAAAAAATCAGATCGATTCTGACCTTAAAGTTTTAATTGAGGAATTACCAGAAGATCAAAAAGAAGTTTTATTAATGCGTATCTACAAGGATATGAGTTTTAAAGAAATCTCTGAAAATACGGGTGTTAGTATTAACACTGCATTAGGAAGAATGAGATATGCTTTAATTAATATGAGAAAAATAATAGAAAAGCACAATATCGTTTTAACGAATTAATAGGTTTTTAACCTAAGAGTATAATATATCTAAAATAGTAGCGTTATCTTACTATAACAATACTATTTTATATGGAAAAAATTTACTCTAAACAACAAAACAACTCTTGTGCAATAATGGCAACATCAAAAAGTACAGTTCAGTTTTTACTGAATTATTCTAAATCGATGAATGTAATTACATACAATGAGATGCAATTTGAAAACATTTTGAACTAAAAAAAGAGCCTTAACGGCTCTTTTTGGTTTTATAATATTCTTCAATCACTGTTTTTCTCCCTATTGTTTTTGTAATTATATCTTTATCTAAATCCCAACCTCTGGCTGGCGAGTAGTCTCTACCGTACCAAATAATTTGCAAATGCAGATCGTTCCATAATTCTTTAGGAAACAATCTTTTTGCATCTTTTTCTGTTTGAGTTACATTTTTACCGTTTGTAAATCCCCATCTATACATTAATCTGTGTATGTGTGTGTCTACCGGAAATGCAGGTATACCAAAGGCTTGCGATACTACAACACCAGCAGTTTTGTGACCAACAGCCGGAAACTTTTCTAGAGCTTCCATATCTTTAGGTACAACACCATTGTGCTCATCTATTAACATTTGTGATAGGCCATGTATACCTTTTGCTTTCATAGGTGATAAGCCAACTGGTTTTATTATTTCTCTAATTTCATCTACTGTTAATTTAACCATATCATAAGGGTTGTCTGCCTTTGCAAATAATAATGGCGTAATTTTATTTACACGTACATCTGTGCTTTGTGCAGACATTAAAACAGCAATTAATAATGTATACGGATCTTTATGGTCTAAAGGAACTGGTATTGTTGGGTATAGTTCCTTAAGTTTGTTTATTGTAAAAGTAACTTTTTCTGCCTTGGTCATTTTTGATTAGCTTTACTAAAAATTAGAAAAAACGAATTTAAATAAATTACTTATGAATACTTTAAAAGTAGGAGACAAAGTAGCAGATTTTACATCAAAAGATCAAGATGGTAATGCTGTAAGCTTATCAGATTATAAAGGAAAAAAGTTAATTGTATTTTTTTACCCTAAAGCAAGTACACCTGGTTGTACTGCAGAGGCTTGTAATTTAAGAGACAATTACAAAGAATTGCAAGAGCAAGGTTATGAGCTTTTAGGAGTTAGTGCAGATTCCGCTAAAAGACAATCTAATTTTAAAACAAAGTATGAGTTTCCTTTTCCTTTATTAGCAGATGAAGACCATACTGTATTAAATATTTTTGGCGTTTGGGGCACAAAAAAGTTTATGGGTAAGGTTTATGATGGTATTCATAGAAAAACATTTATTATTAATGAAGAAGGAGTAGTAACTAAGGTTATAGATAAAGTTAAAACCAAAGACCACGCTGCACAAATATTAGAATAATAGTAAAAAAAAGCCACATTTAAAATGTGGCTTTTTTAATTATTTTTTATCTGCCTTACGTACAAATAACTCTTTTCGTTTTATAATTTCGGCAATACCTTCTGGTAACATTTTTTCCCAGTCTTTATCTCCGTTGGTGATTTTCTTTAATACATCTCTAGAGAAAATATGTAAAATCTCCGGATCATAATCAAAAATATCCATTACTTTACCGTTATACTTAAAGAATTTGTAAAGCTCTTTCATTCTTGGGTGTACTTTAACGTTGTTACTTGTCATTATCTGGCCAGTTTCTTCGTTTTTCATTGGGTATAAGTATACCTTTAAATCTTTAAAGAATAATTTACCAAAAGCCTCAAGTATACCACCACTTAAATGTCTGTAATACTTTTCATCAAAAACCTCTACAAGGTTATTAACTCCCATTGTTAAACCAATTTTAGCTTTTGTATAATTGCTAAAATACTCTACAAGTCTAAAGTATTCTTGAAATTTAGAAATCATTACAGTATGGCCAAGAGAACATAAAAGTTCTGCTCTGTCCATAAAGTCTTGCTCATCTATTTCTCCGCTAGCTTTTAAGTTTGCCAGCGTAATTTCAAAAATTACAATAGTTTTATCTGGATTAACTGTTTGTTCATTCATAAAAATATTATGAGATTTTTCAAACATATCCATATTAACTTTGGTTACTGGTCTATAACTACCACGTAATGCTAATATATTTTTTTTGTAAAGTACAGCAGCAGGTAAAAGGTTATTGCCATCTGGGCCAAACATAACGGCATCCGTCATATCATTTTTAATTAACTGTAAGCTAATTAGCCTGTTGTCTACTTTTTCAAAATTAGGACCAGAGAAATTAATCATATCAATTTCTACAGTATCCTTGTCTATATGGTCATAAAGGTATTTAAGTAGCTTACGAGGTTTATGATATTTGTAAAAAGCACCATAAATAAGGTTAACACCTAAAATACCTAAAGTTTCTTGTTGTAATCTAGCTTCGTTTTGTTTAAAACGAACATGCATAATTATTTCGTCAAATTCTTTTTGATCTGGATCTAGCTGAAAACGGATACCTACCCAACCGTGACCTTTGTATTTTTTAGCAAAATCTATGGTAGCAACAGTATTTGCATAAGAGAAAAATAAACGCTCTGGATGTTTTTCTCTACTAATACGTTCCTCCATAAGTCCCATTTCGTGGGAAAGCATCGTTTTTAAACGGGCTTGGGTAACGTATCTACCATCGTTTTCTACACCATAAATGGCGTCACTAAAATCTTTATCATAAGCACTCATTGCCTTGGCAATGGTTCCAGATGCGCCACCAGATCTAAAAAAGTGTCTGGCAGTCTCTTGTCCGGCACCAATTTCTGCAAAAGTACCGTAGATATCAGGATTTAAATTTATTCTTAGGGTTTTGGCTTTAGTAGAAGGAATATTCTCAAAAGCAAAATCTTTTTTTAAGACTGATGACATTCTTTGTTGTTTTTTACGGTATACAAAGTTAACAAGATAGATTTATCTATTAAATAAATATGTTATAAATTTGATAAAAAAGGCCGAATTGTTAAAAATCACATTTTTGGGTACAGGAACTTCTCAAGGAATACCAGTTATAGGTAGTAAGCATCCTGTATGTTTAAGTAAAAATCCAAAGGATAAAAGATTAAGAGTATCTGTTTTAATTTCATGGGACAACTATAACTTTGTAATAGATTGTGGTCCGGATTTTAGACAGCAAATGCTGCAAAACCCCATTCCTAATTTAGATGGTATTTTGTTTACCCATGAACACTCAGACCACACTGCGGGTATAGATGACATAAGACCATTTTTCTTTAGACAAGGAGATATACCCATATACGCAGATAACCAGGTAATACAAGCATTAAAAAAAAGATTTGCATACATTTTTGCTGATATAAACAGGTATCCTGGCGCACCAGCTGTAGCTATACATGAAATTAAAGAAAACACACCTTTTAAAATAGGAAACAAAGTAGCTATACCTATTAAAGCATTACATAATAGATTAGAGGTTTTTGGTTTTAGAATAGATGATTTTGTGTATTTAACAGATGTAAAAAGTATTTCTAAAGAAGAAATAGCAAAGTTAAAAGATGTAAATGTATTGGTGGTGAATGCGTTACGTTTAGAGGCGCATCACTCTCACTTTAATTTAGAAGAAGCATTAGAGTTTATTGCTGTTGTTAAACCTAAAAAAGCGTATTTAACACACATAAGCCATTTATTAGGTTTTCATGAAGAAGTAGAAAAATCTTTGCCAAATAATGTACATTTGGCCTACGATAATTTAACCATAAACATTTAGAATAATACCAAATGAAAAAGTATTTATATTTATACCTATTTATTTTTGCAGCATTAATTGCATTATATCAGTTTGTAAGTGCAAATAAAATGATAGATGCTACAAACACTAAATTTGCTAAATTACAGACTAAAATAGAAACGCTTGAAGACTCTATACAAAAGGCTACTATTAAAGAGCTAGATCTTAAATATTTTTTACTAGAAAATAATGATGACGCATTAACTAATTTTGATCACTTAAAATTAGAAAACCCTACAAGATATATTGAAGATAAGTTAATTGAAACCAATGAAGCTAAGGGAGATAACCCATTAGTGCCTTATGAAGGTATGGAAGGAGATTTTAAAATAAATAAAATTAAAGTTTTAAACCATAAATGGATTATTGCAGATTTTTCTGATGGTAAATATTGGGGAGAATTACTTATTAAGTATGACCTTAAAGATGATTTGGGTGTAGACTTTACTATGATGGATCATTTATTGTACCGTAGAGATTAATGTATTTGCAGAATTTAAAATAAAGCCCCTGAATTACAATTCAGGGGCTTTATTTTTTACTAAAATTTAAAACTATATTTTAGTAGACAACCACTCTTTAAACGAATAAAAATTTTGTGGTGCAACACCGTGCCCAACAGGGTACTCTTCATAAGTGCAAGTTATGCCTAAGTTTTTTAAATAATTTGGTGTTTTTTGAGCCCAACTTACTGGTATTACTTGGTCTACACTGCCATGAGAGGCATAAATGTTTAGTTTACTAGGATCTTTGTCTGTCTTAAGTTTATCTATTAAGTTTTCATTAATATAACCACTTAGTGCAATTATATTTTTTACTTTATCAGGATAAGAAATTGCCGTTGCGTAACTTAAAATTGCACCTTGACTAAATCCTAAAAGTGTAACATTATCTTTATCTAAGTTATAAGTATTACAAGCTTCATCTATAAAATTTAGTATTTTTTGTACAGACTCTGCAGCTTGTTCATCATCACTCCATTTTCCTTTTTCTGCATCAAAATTTATAGCATACCAAGCATTGCCGTAAGGCTGCATAGGGTAGGGAGCACGTACAGATATAATACAAAGTTCTTTTTGTAATTCTGGAGCAAAAGAAAAAAGATCTTCTTCATTACTACCGTAACCGTGTAGCATAAATAAAACAGGGGTTTTATCTTGCTCTATAGTTGCTGGTTTTATTATGTGTTCTAAGGATAAAGGTGCTGTAGTCATACTAATTTATAAAAGTGAACCATTTTTGAGATGCTTTTCCAATAAATGGAATTGCTTGTTTTTTGTTGTTTAACATACCAATAAACCCATAGGTCCATAGTACTATGTAAGATATGTATAAACCGGCCGAAGCATACAGGTTTAACCATTGACTAATAAATAACGCAAAACCTAAAAAAAATAAGTTTAAACCAAAGTTTTGTCTAATATGAAAACGAGCAAAGTCGTGCTTGTCATCCATATTCATTGTAATTGCTATTAATGTACCTACACCAGTTAAGTAAGACACTATTGCTGTAGTTTTTCCTTTAGGATTTGTACTCATTATATTTTTTTGTGCAAGGTAAAAATTTTGCAAAAAAAAAGAGGTCTAATTAAGACCTCTTTTTATATATTATATTGTAATTACACAAAGAATAATAGTTTAGTAATAATTTGCCAAACTCCTAAAGCAATTGCGGCAATACCTAATTTACCTTGTAAAGGTCTTAGTTTTGCTAATAAAAGTTCCCCTTTTGCTTTTGCTTCTTCATTTTTAGATAATAAATGTTTGTTTATCATTCCGTAACCTAAAATAAATCCTAAAGCAGCTAAAAGTACATTTACAGCTAAAAAAGTTGCCCAATAAATAGGATAAGTGGTAAGCCACCCAAGGTTTAATATAGAGGAAATAATTCCCCAAACTCCCCAAACACAAAATGCTAAACCTATCCAGCCTTGGTAAGGTGTAATTTTGTCTAAAAGTTCTTGTGCATCAGGTTTTCTAGATAATAGTAAAGATGGTGCGGCTAAAATACCTAGTATTATTAACGTAATTCCAAAAATCATAATTTATTAATTAGTTGGTTAAAAAAGTTGACTATCTATTAGTCTTTTTAATAACGCAACTAAATAGTTTAAAGTATTTTTACCCTATCCTTATTTAAAATACCAAAAACTTGACCTTTTAACTTTTCATCAAAAAACATACAGTTTTTAGCAGTACTTATAGATGTGTTTTTACTTATAAAATATTGTGTATCTTCATCAAATAAAGTAAAACAAGCTGTTTTGCCTTCTTTTATTTCTGGTTTTTGTAAACCATAGCGTTCTCTGCCTTTTGTCAAAATTTCTACAGTTGTTTCGGTATCAAAAATAGTATTTAATAAACCAAATGACGACTCTAAACCTATGGTGCCGTAAGCTGCATTATCAAACTCAATTTTTTTCTGTTCAATATCTAAAGGCGTATGATCTGTAGTTACAAAATCTATAGTGCCATTTTTAACAGCGTTAATTAGTGCTGTTTTGTCTTTTTTGGTTCGTAATGGAGGTAATACTTTATATGTTGTGTCAAATTCTGTTAGCTTGCTATCCGTGTAAAGTAAATTATATAAAGCAACACTACAACTTACATCTAGTCCTTTTTTCTTAGCGTCTGATATTAATTTTACAGACCCTGCAGTAGATATTGTTGGAATGTGTAATTTACCGCCTGTGTATTCTAAAATAAATAAATCTCTGGCTACTTGTAGCTCCTCAGCTAATGCAGGAATTCCTTTTAATCCAAGACTTGTAGAAACATCTCCTTCATTAACTATCCCTTTACCAGCAATTTTAGTATCTAACGGAAATGAATAAATTAATCCATTAAAATTTTGAGCATACTGCAATGCTATTTTTAATAGGTTAGAGTTGCTAGTTGCTTTTTTGTAATCAGAAAACCCAACTGCGCCAGCGTTTTTCATATCATACAATTCTGCTAAATCTACAGTTTCACTATTTACAGTTAATGCACCTAGCGGATGTAAACTTGTTGTTTCTTGGCTTGCTTTATTTTTTATAAAAGCAATAGTAGAGCTTGTATACGGAATTGGATTTGTGTTGGTATTTAATATAATGTCTGTAAAGCCGCCTTTAGCAGCAGTTTTTAATCCGTTTGCTATTGTTTCTCTTTCTTCAAAACCAGGTTCTCCAAATGATACGCTAGTATCTAACCAGCCAATAGATATGCATAAGTTTTTTTTAGATATGACAGATGTATTTTTTTCTGGAGTTATAGTATCTGCAATTTTACTAATAACACCATTTAGAACTAAAATATCTTTAGTTTTTAGATGGATATCTTTGTTTGATTTATCAAAAATTTTGGCAGATTTTATTAATATATTCATTTAAAATATTTTTGAATAAGAACTTCTAGTACTAAAAAAAACAACGCAAAAATAACAAACCATTTCCAAAGCTCATGTACCTTTTGGTTATTTTCTAATTTGATTAATAATTGACCAATACTATCGTTATTTTTACTGTTAATTATAGTGTTAGTATCTATATACTGTAATTTACTTTCATCTCTATTATAATTAAAACTAATAGAACCTAGCTCTATGTCTGCTTTTTTAATTTTGTAAATACCAGCTTTTTTAGGCGTGTTAGTAAATGTTAAGGTTGCCTTATTAGTAAATGCTTGTTGTTGCGGAATAATTTCAGTTTTACCTTTTGTTATTTTTAGAACAACATCTTTATCTAGTTTTGTTTCTACATCTACATTAGTTGTTTTATTTAAAATAGCATATAGTTTAGGTATATTAAAACTGCTATATCCTATATTATATAAAGTAGGTACAATTAGGGGAGAGCCTTTAAAGTTAGAGTTTTTTGTAGTTAAACTACTGGTAAAGAAATAAACCCCGTTTGCTCCTAATAAAAAAGGAGAGCCATCTTGGTAGCTTAAAATTGAAGGAGCAGAACTGGTTACAATTAAAGAACTATTAACCGTAGGGTACTGAAAGTTTGTTACCCTTTTTTGAAATACATTTTTGTATAATGTATGAGAAAAATTAATACCAGTAATTTTGCGTTCTATTTTAGTTGTTCCTTTAATGTTTGTTTTAAAATAGTTTGATAGTAAATTATTATAGCTATTAGCATCTGTTTGTAAAGAAGGAATTATTAATAAACTTCCTCCATTTTTAGTAAATGAAACTATAGCATTTTTTAAAGATTCAGGAATTAAGTCTACTTCGTTTAAAACAATTAAATTTTGGCTAGGAATTTTACTGTAATTTAATTGGTTTATTGTTGTTGTAGTAGTTGTAAATTCATCTTCTGTAAATATTTTATTTAAAAAGGTGTTGTCTGTATTAGAAATAGTTAACACTTTTATTTTTTCTCTTTTATTTATATTAAAAAAGAAACTATTATCATAAAGTAAACCTGTATCTGTAAGCTCTATTTTACCATTAATTTTAACGTCTTTTGGTAATGTAAAATTTACTTCAGCTTTTTTAGAAGAATTAAATAATGCTGATGTTTTTGCTATTAATGTATCGTTATTATAAAGCGCAACCGCTGTGTTTTCTACATTGTTATTAGCTGTTAGGTTAGCACTTAGCTCTATATTGCTGGCATCTGTGTTAGAAATATAGATGCTATCAATACTAATATTATTAAAATTATTGGTTTTTTGTTTAACAGTGTAAACATTTATATTTTTTGTACTATCTAAACTTACAGCATTAGTTTTCTGTTGAAAATCAGACACAATAATTAAATCTTTAATACTATTGTTATTAGAACTAAATAGTGTGTTTGCCTTTAATAAAACATCATTTAAATGCAGCTGATTACTACTGTGCTCTAATGAAAGTAAATTATTTTGTATTTCTTTTAAAACTACATTTTTGTAGGTGCTTGTATTTGTAAAAAGACTAAATACTTTTTCTTTTGGTGTATTTTTTACCAGCTCTTGTACTACACTTTGTAAAATACTTGTGCCGTTATTAGGAGCTTGCATACTAAAAGAATTATCTATGTAAATGACAGTTTCTCTCTTTTTAAAAACATCTTTTTTTGCAAAATAAGGCTGAGCAAAGGCTATAATTAAAGCTGTAAATAGTAAAAGTCTAGTTATTAAAAGAAGCCACTTTTTTAAGTTTTTAGCTTTTTTGGATTGCGTTTTTACCTTTTGCAACATTGCAACGTTGGTAAAAGGAGTTTTTTTAAATCTACGGAGTTGAAAAAGATGAATAAATAGAGGAACCAATAGTAAAAATAAAGCCCAAAGAAGTTCCGGATATTTAAACTGCATTCCTTAATTTGATTTTTCAAATATAATGAAATTGCAGCAAAGCAGATAATACTTTAGCAAAAGAAAAAATAATCTTTTATTGTATTAATTTTTAAAGAATTAAGGTAGGTTTTTATACTTTTCTGCTCCTCTTGGTTAGCAACTGTAATTATAATTTGAGGGTTTTTAACATCTGTGAGGACTGTAAAATGCTGTAATTTTATGTTATAAATGTCTTTACCTATTTTTTGTTGGTTGTTACATACCCATTTAAAGTTAATATTTTTTTTAATTAGTTTTTTAGCAATTTCTTTTCCTTTTTTACCGGCACCCCAAACAAGTAGTGTTTTGTTTTTGCTATATTCTAACTCTAAAAAATAGTCAAGCTTTATATCTAAAAAGTAATTTTGTGCATAATGCTCACTGGTTCGTGATGTTCTGGTGGTATAGTCTCTCCACATATGCAAAACCCTTTTACAAGGTATACATTGTATATTGTGCTTGTAAAATCTAAATGCTAAATCATAATCCTCAGGATATGTGTTGGGGTTAAATGCGTCTACATTTTCAAAGTCAGATTTATGTACCATCCAGCAAGGAGAAGGTATAACACACTCTTTGTATATTTCGGTGTAATTAGTACCAATTGAAGTTAATTTATTTAGCCATTCTTCGTATTTTTTATAGCCTTCGTTAACGCCGTTTTCTGCAAAGTATTTAACCTTACCAACAGCAATATGTTTTTTGCCACTTTTTAAAAGCGAAGAAAGCATAACCTCAATCTTTTCAGGCTTCATTATATCATCAGAATCCATTCTGGTAATATAGCTGCCATTAGATAATTTATAAGCTAACTGCAACGCGTTAATTATGCCTTTTCCAGTATTTAAAGTAGTTTTTATTCTGTTATCTTTAGCAGTGTATTTTTCTAATATTTTAGCACTTTTGTCTGTAGAATGATCATTAATAGCAATCACCTCCCAATTGGTATAGGTTTGAGAAATTATAGACGTTATGCAGTCATCAAAAAATTTCTCAACATTTTTAAACGGTATTAAAATGCTAACCAAAGGGGTGTTCATGGCACTATTGTTTAAGTGCTTTTTTTATAGCAGTTTTTGCTAAAGGAGCCATAATTTGATATCCTTTTTTATTAGGGTGCACGCCATCACCAGAGTGTTCTTTTTGTAATCCGTTTTCTGTAGTAGCCATAGCAGAAAAATAATCTAAATAAATTAAATTGTTTTCTTTAGCATAGGTTTTAAGCTTTTTATTTAGGGCAGGTATTTTTATGTTAGGCTCTTTGTTAGGAGACCAAGGGTAATCAAAAGCAGGTAGTGTAGAGCAAATAATTACTTTTATATTGTTAGTAATGGCAAGTTCTGCCATACTTTTTATATTGTTGGTAATTTCATCTAATGTGGTAGGGCCTGTGTTACCAGCAATATCATTTGTGCCAGCTAGTATTACAACAACTTTAGGTTTTAGGTTTATAACATCTTGCCTAAAACGTATAAGCATTTGGGGTGTGGTTTGCCCGCTTATACCTCTGTTAATATAATTTTTATTTTCAAAAAAGCTAGGCATTGCATTACTCCAGCCTTCTGTAATAGAGTTACCCATAAAAACAACTCTATTATTATTTGTAGGTGTAGTAGTATTTAGTTCTTTATTAGCTTTTTTATATTTATTTAAATTGGCCCAGTCTTGAGCTTGAGAGGTACATGACATAAAAAAACATAAAATTAAAAAACAAAGTGTAGTTACTTTTTTCATCTTATAGGTTAATTAAAGTACCAAGGTACTAAAAAATGAAAAAAATAACTGTATATAAATAAATAATAGGTGTAGGTACGTATTACTATTTATATACAGTTTTTATAAGAATATATGTTATTATATTTTTTTAATGTTAGCATTTAAACCTTCAACTATACCAAGAATGTTGTTTATAGTTTCTGTAAAATGATGCTTAATTAAATCGTTGGGGATGCGAATAGTTGTAAAGCCATTTTTAAAAGAATGCATTGCTTCTTCTAAATCGTTTATTGCCTGTTCATGAGTTAGCATATGGTACTCTGTATCTATTTCTATATTTAATTTAACTCTAGAAATAGCAATGTCTATAGATTTTTTACCATCCCACCATTCTAACATTGGTGTTAAGCCTCTTTCTTTAAGACCATAGTATAACTGTATAGCTTCTTTAGGCGTATTGTTTTTTATAATAAGCCTGTTTAATCTCACTTGATGCTTTGCACATAACTCAACTCCAAATGCATCAATAGCATTTTTATGGTCAATATAGCTTAGCTCTTTCTTACATTCTAAACATGTCATTAATAGTAGGTTTAATAAGGTTTGGGATTATTATAACCGTGCTTTTTTAGGTTTATTATTTACGTTTCGATGAAATACACACAAGTTTTTGCTTTTTAGATGAAATGCACACTTTTTAGGTATTAACATATAATTTATGCCTGATTCTAATGAAATATAAAATAGTGATTATTGTTAAATTATTATGAATATTTGTTAAAAATAAGCTAAATTATTATTGAAAATTTATATTTGAATAGCCAACCAAATTTATTAGTATACAAATGAATTATAAAACCACACTATACATAGTGTTTATTACTATGTTTACTGTTCCACTTCACCTATACAGTCAGTCATCAAGTAGTAAACTTACAAAGCACAATGAGGCTATTTACCGATGGTTTGATCAACAAATTGGGCTAGAAAATACAGTATTATATAATGGATATTTAGATGATGGTGATGGTTATTTTGAGAAAGAAAATGCTTATAAGGATAGTCATAGGTACTATAATCAGTTTGATTTTTATGAAGGATCATTAATTTATGATAATCAGTTCTTTAATAACATTAATATTAAATATGATTTATTTGAAGAAAGTTTACTACTTACTTTAAAAAATAGTAATAATAATTTAAGAACTATTAAACCATTAAATAATAAAGTAAAAAGTTTTTTTATTGATGAAAAGCAATTTATAAACCTTAACTATTTACAAAATGAGGGTATACAGAAAAAAGGGTATGTTGAAGTGTTATTAGAAACAGAGAATTTTAATTTTTATAGAAAACATTTTAAACAAAAAAATGAAATTTGGTCTAGTGGTAAGTTAGAATACAAATTTACTTATAAAACACTAGATTTTTTATATTACAAGAATGCATTGATAAAGTTAAAAAACAAGAGGCAATTATTAAAAATTTTTCCTGAATATAAAAGTACTATTAGAGAGTATTTAAATGGTAAAAGAAATAATGAAGAGAATAATATAGCTGTATTGAAAAGATTAAGCTTATTAATGGTTAAACACTAATTCTTTATAAATGAAAAAATATATAATTTTAGTGTTAATATTTACTTTTTACGGTTCAATTTATTCGCAAGAAAAAGAAAATTTGTTTTCTTTAGAAATTAACGATTTATCAATAGAAGAAGCTTTAAAAAAATTAGAAAACACCTCCCAGTATACATTTTATTTTTCTATTAAATGGTTTAATAATGGAAAAGTATCTGGCACTTATACAGACGAAAAATTAACAACCATTTTAGAAGACATTTTTAAAAATACTGATTTAAATTATTTCATTGATAAAACAAATGTTTATGTTTTACAGAATAGAATTGTATACAATGAGCTACCTAAGAGTTTTTCTGCTCCAATAAGTGATACTGCTAGCATTAAAGAGAAAAAAACTAATACTATAACCCCTGTTTTTTACAATAAAAAAAATAGTGATCTAGATAATAGTTTTATTGAAACTGTTAGGATTGGAAAATCTAATTTAAAAAACTTAAGAAGCAAATATATCTTAACAGGCTACATTAAACAACTATCAAGTAATTTGCCAATACCTAATGTAACTGTCTATGTTAAAAATAGAAATGTAGGAGTCTCTACCAACACTAATGGGTATTATAAATTGGAATTGCCTAAAGGAGAAAACTTAATAGAGGTTAGCTCTATAGGAGTTAAAAAACAAGTGAAAAGAGTTTTAATGTTTAATGATGGACAATTAAATTTTAATTTATTTGAAGATGTAGAAGAATTAGATGAAATAGTTTTAGATGGTGAGCAAGATGAAAATATAGAAGAAGCTTTAATGGGTACTTCTGAGATAGATTCTGAAGAGTCTAAAAACATACCTTTAGTATTAGGAGAAAGAAATATTTTAAAAGTAGCAGCTACATTGCCTGGTATAACAACAGCAGGTGAAGGAGCTACAGGCTTTAATGTTAGAGGAGGAAAAACAGATCAAAATTTAATACTTTTAGATGATGCAGTGATTTATAATCCCTCTCATTTTTTTGGCATTTTTCAAGCCCTAAATCCATTTACTACAAAAAGTTTAAAAGTTTATAAAGGTAGTATTCCATCAGAATTTGGTGGGCGTTTGTCCTCTGTTTTTGATATAAAATCTAAAGAAAGTAGTGTAGATAAATTCAAAGGAGAGGCATCTATAGGTCCAATTACAAATAATATTGCATTAGAGGTCCCTGTTATTAAGAGTAAATCATCAATTATGGTTGGTGGTAGGTCTACATATTCAGATTGGGTTCTTAAATCATTAGATGATGATGACTTAAAAAAAAGTAAGGCAAATTTTTATGATTTAATAGTAAAATATAACCATAAAATTAATGATAAGAATGATATTAAAACTACTGCATATTACAGTAAAGATGTTTTTAGTATAACTTCAGATTCATTATATAGTTATAATAATGCTGTATTTTCTTTAAATTGGGATAATAAGCTTAATAGTAAAAATATAGGAAGTTTATCTCTATTTAATACTCATTATGGTTTTAATATAGATTATGATGGAGATACAAATAATGATTTTGCTTATGACTATGGAATAGTAGAAACAGGGTTTAAATATAAAATAACTTATTTATATAATAACAAGCACAAATTTAATTATGGTATTACTAGTAAGTTATATAATGTAAACCCTGGTAATAAAGAACCGTTAGGAGAGGATTCTGATATAGAAAAAATTAATTTAGATGAAGAAAAAGGACTAGAATCTGCCATTTTCTTAGCGGATGATTTTGAAGTAAATAATAAATTGATGTTTAATTTAGGAGTTAGATATTCAACTTTTACAGCTTTAGGCAAAAACACCACAAGGGTTTACAGAGAAGGAGAGCCTAAAAGTGATGAAACAGTAGATAAAGAATTAAATTTCAGCAATAACGAAAAAGTAAAAACTTATGGAGGGTTAGAAACTAGAGTAGCTGCTAGATACTTATTAAAAGATAATTTGTCAGTAAAGGCTAGTTATAATAAAATGTTTCAGTATATACATACCTTGTCAAACAATACAACTGTTTCTCCCATTGATACCTGGAAATTGTCAGACTATAACATTAAACCACAAAAAGCGCAACAGTTTGCTTTAGGTTTTTATAAAAATATAGATGGTAATGATTATGAAATTAGTTTAGAAGGTTATTATAAATTATCTAATAATGTGCCAGATTTTAAAACAGGAGCTCAGTTAAACTTAAATGAAAATATAGAAACTGAAATTTTACAAGGAAAAGGGAAAGCATACGGAGTAGAATTTTTAATACGTAAAAATGCAGGAGATGTAAATGGTTGGTTAAGCTATACATATTCTAGATCTTTTTTAAAGCTAAACAGCGAGTATTCAGAAGAAGAAGTTAATGGAGGTGATTATTTTCCTACAAATTATGATAAACCTCATAACTTTAATTTAGTTTCTAATTATAAAATAACGAGACGATTTAGTTTTTCGGGTAATTTTACATATCAAACAGGCAGGCCAGTAACCTATCCTACAGGTAATTTTACATATCAAGGGTCTAATTATACAACCTACAGTGAACGTAATAAATTTAGAATACCAGATTATTATAGATTAGACTTAAGTTTTAACGTAGAGGGAAATCATAAACTTAAAAAATTAGGTCACAGTTTTTGGAATATATCTATATATAATGTATTAGGAAGGAACAATCCCTATTCTGTTTATTTTGTTACAGAAAATGGAGAAGTGAAAGCATACAAAAGCTCAATTTTTTCTATTCCAATTCCAACAATAACTTATAATATAAAATTTTAAAGTTTAATGAAAAGTAATATCATAAAACAATATAAAGTCATATACTCACTATTAATTACAGGCGTTTTATTAGTTGGTTGTATAGAAGAATTTACTCCTGAAACAAAAGACTATGAGAGCCTTTTAGTAGTTGAGGCAGTGTTAACAGATGAATACAAGTATCAAAAAATAAAATTAAGTAGAACTTTTAAGTTTGAAGATGAAGGTGCTAAAAGAGAAGAGAAAGCTGAAATTTTTATTACAGATAATTTAAATAATAAGTATAGTTATAGTGAAATAGAACCTGGAGAATATGTATCTGATATAGCTTTCAAAGCAGAAAAAAAAGACTATCAATTGTATATAAAGACGGCTAATGGAGATGAATATAAATCTACACCAACTAATTTAAATACAGGTAACGGTATTACTAACTTATTTGGTAAAATAGCAACAAATTCAAATCAAGAAGAAGGAGTTTCTTTTGTTGTTAATGTTCAAGAAACTTCTGGAGCAGCAAAATATTATAGATATGAGTATGAAGAAACTCATAAGATAATTGCACCTTGGTATAGAAATAGAAAAGCTGTAATAGTATCTGAGGATCCTCCTAAGATAGAAATCGAATATAAACCAGATGAAATAGGTAAAGTTTGCTATAGTACAAATAAGTCTTCTTCTTTGATTTTGGGGTCAACAGAAGGATTAAATAATGGACAATTGGTTGATTTCTCATTAAGATTTTTAGAAAGAGATGATTATAAGATTTCTAACCGTTATTCAATTTTAGCAAAACAATATGTTATATCTAGAGAAGCACATACTTTTTATAAAACCCTAAACGACTTTTCTAGTTCAGATAATTTATTTTCTCAAATTCAACCCGGTTTCTTAAAAGGAAATATAGAAAACATCAATGATGAAAGTGAAAAAGTAATAGGTTTCTTTGAGGTTTCCTCTGTATCTGCTAAAAGAATTTTTTTTGAATATAACGATATTTTTACCGACAAGGTTTCAAGAGCAAAATATCCTTTTAGCTGTTCTTTTATTGCTCCGGAAGAAATAAGTGGGGTTATTAATATTCTTAAGAACAAAACACACGCATGGGTTACAGATGAGCCTGAACTTTGTGCTATTGAATATTGCCCCTATGGTAATATAGCCTCAGGTCCTAATGTATATGTTTCTATTGCTTGTGGAGATTGTACAGTTTTTAGTAGTGGTATAGTCCCAGATTTTTGGGAAGAATAAAAAATAGTTAATGAAAAAAATATACAAAATTTTTATTTTCTGCTTTCTAGTTCATTTTTGTAATGTTTTAGTTAGTCAAGAAAATAATAGAGACAAAAATCTTTCTATAGCTTTAAAAGAAAAAGTTTACATTCATTATAATTCTAAATTGCTATTTGTTGGTGAGTATGCACATTATACTATGTATTGCACGTATTTAAAAGATCAAAAACCTAGTAAAATTAGTAAAATAGGTTATGTAGAATTAATAGGTAAAGGTAATACTGTAATTGTAAGTCAAAAAGTTTATTTAGAAAACGGTATAGGAAGAGGAGATTTTTTTATACCAATTAATGTGGCTAGTGGAAACTATAAGATTATTGGTTATACAAATTGGATGAAAAATAACAAGGCCTCAACTTTTTTTTCAGGAGACATTAACATTATTAATCCCTACCAAGATAGTCAAAAGGTAAACTTTCTTTTAAAAGATAGTTTACCTTCTAACAATTTTTCTGTTATTAAAAATAATGTAGACAAAGGAGAATTGAATGTAGAGTTAGCCAATAATGTATACAAGAAAAGGTCAAAAGTAAAATTATCACTATATCCCCAAAAAAAGCATATTAATGGCACGTATTCCTTGTCTATACATAAAACCAATTCTATTATTGTAAATCCTGAAGAGTATTCAAATAATTATAACGACTTTAAAGATGAGAAAGATGCTTATGTAAATTTAAAAGAAGAAAAAAAAATTACTTTACCAGAATTACGAGGAGAAATTATAGAGGGAAGTATAAGATCAATTATTGATACTCTACCAATTAATAATATTTCTGTTTCTATATCTATACCAAATAGCAACGGATATTTCTTTAAAAATTCTAAAACTAATAATTTAGGAGAGTTTAAATTTATTTTAGATAAAAAATATGATGAGTCTAAGGCTATCATTCAAGTTTTTAATGAGAATAAAGAAAACTATACCATAAGTATTAACCAGCATAAAGGTATAGAGTCATCATCTTTGATTTATAAAAAATTATCAATACCATATTCTTCTATTCCATTTATTCGTAGTAGGAGTGTTCATAATCAAATAGAAAATGCATATTTTGAATTAAAACCAGATTCTATTTTAGTAGGAAACAAGAGTATGCAGTTTACTATGAAAAATAAACTTGTTTATAAGTTAGATGATTATACTCGTTTTAAAACCTTAAGAGAAACATTAGTTGAAATAGTAAACAATGTATGGTCTAAAAAAATAAATAATGATAAATATATTTTTCAAGTAAGAATGGAAAATAGTACTAATGATTATTTTGATTATTCTAATATAAAAGCACTTGTAATTGTTGATGGTATAATGGTTCAGGACCATACTATACTAATGAATTATGACGCAAGAACCATAGAAAGTATAAAAATTGTTAGAAATAAGTATGTTTATGGAGAAGAAATTTACCAGGGAATAATTGAAATTTTTACAAAAAAGGGAGATTTTAAATTGCCTTACTCAAAGCTAGGTATTTTAAACTATGATTTACCTACTCCTACAAAACACATAATTTATTACAAGCCTAAGTATGATGAATTAGATACTAATAAGCATATTCCGGATTTTAGATATCAATTGTTATGGGAACCAAACATTACTTTTCAAGATTTAAAAACTAAAGAAATAGAGTTCTTTACGTCAGACGTAAAAGGAAATTTTAAACTTACTCTTAAAGGGTTTACAGAAAATGGCAAGGAAGTTTCTATAGAAAAGAATTTTATAGTTGAATAATATTTTTAAAATATTAGGTAATATTTTAAAAAATTATATTTAATATTGTTCCAAGAATGAAAGCAAACAACATAATTATTATCGTATTAGTCATTATTATCTCTCTCTGGGGATGATACGGTCTTATATTGATTTTAAGAAAAGCCTGTGTCATATAAAATTGACACAGGCTTTTTTTTGTTTTCAACTTTATTACAACCATTATCTAATTAAACTATTAAAGGAAATAAAATAGCTGAATGTGATACAAAATATGGTTTTATATTACTGTAAATCAGTTAATTAAATTAATATATAGGAAGTTGAATTTATACTAAAAAACAATGTTAAAAAAATGAAGAAAGTGAAAGAATTATATTTGAATAGTAAATTATATTCAATAAACAATAAGAATTACAAGATATAGCCAAATGGAGTTAAATAAGTACAGTAAAAATGTAACACAAGATCCTACGCAACCTGCCGCACAAGCAATGTTGTATGGTATAGGTTTTAAAGATGAAGATTTTAGTAAACCAATTGTGGGTATTGCAAGTACTGGTTACGAAGGTAACCCGTGTAATATGCACTTAAATGATTTGGCTAAAGAGGTTAAAGAGGGTGTTAATACAAACGAATCTGTAGGTCTAATATTTAATACAATTGGTGTTAGTGATGGTATATCTATGGGTACTCCTGGTATGCGTTTTTCTTTACCATCTAGAGATATTATTGCAGACTCTATGGAGACTGTTGTACAAGGTATGTCTTATGATGGTTTAGTTACTGTTGTAGGTTGTGATAAAAATATGCCAGGTGCCTTAATGGCAATGATTCGTTTAAATAGACCATCTATATTAGTTTATGGTGGTACAATTGCATCTGGTTGCCACAATGATAGAAAACTAGATATTGTTTCTGCATTTGAGGCATGGGGAGAAAAAGTAGCAGGTACAATGCAACAAGAGGAGTTTGGCTGTATTATTAAAAAAGCAATTCCTGGTGCGGGTGCTTGTGGTGGCATGTATACTGCAAATACTATGGCTTCTGCAATTGAGGCTTTAGGTATGTCTTTACCTTTTAATTCATCAAACCCAGCTATTGGAAAAGAAAAAAAGCAAGAGTGTGTAGCAGCTGGTAAACAAATGTATCACTTACTAAAAAATGATATAAAACCTTTAGATATCGTTACAAGGAAATCTTTAGAAAACGCTATTCGTTTGGTAACTATAATGGGTGGGTCTACAAATGCAGTATTACATTTTTTAGCTATTGCAAGAGCTGCAGACATTGATTTTACGCTTCAGGATTTTCAGAAAATTAGTGATACCACGCCTTTTATAGCAGACTTAAAACCTAGTGGTAAATATTTAATGGAAGATGTACACCGTATTGGTGGTATTCCGGCAGTATTAAAATATTTATTGGAAAACGGATTATTACATGGCGATTGTTTAACTGTTACAGGTAAAACGCTAGCAGAAAACTTAGAAGATGTACCAAGCTTAATAGACGGACAAGATGTTATTCGTCCTCTAGAAAATCCAATAAAAGCAACTGGTCACTTACGTATGCTTTATGGTAATTTGGCAGAAAATGGTTCTGTAGCAAAAATTACAGGTAAAGAAGGATTACTTTTTAAAGGAACAGCAAAGGTTTTTAATAGTGAGTATGATGCTAATGATGGTATTAGAGATGGTAAAGTTAAAAAAGGTGATGTAGTCGTCATAAGGTATGAGGGACCAAAAGGCGGACCAGGAATGCCTGAAATGCTTAAGCCAACAGCTGCAATTATGGGTGCTGGTTTGGGTAAAGACGTAGCCTTAATTACAGACGGTCGTTTCTCTGGAGGTACGCACGGTTTTGTTGTAGGTCATATTGCGCCAGAGGCTCAAGATGGTGGTACTATTGCTCTTGTAAAAGACGGTGATATTATTACAATAGATGCAGAAACTAATGCTATTAATGTAGATGTTACACCAGAAGAATTGGCTAAACGTAAAGCTGCTTGGGTGGCTCCAGAATTAAAATTTAAAAAAGGTGTATTGTACAAGTACGCTCGTTCAGTATCATCTGCAGCCCAAGGTTGTGTTACAGATGAGTTTTAATAAAAAATAAAAAATTGAAAAAGTACTATTGTCTAAGCTCTAAAACAGTACAATAACACTTTTTACTTTAACTCTTTGAAAATGGAAACAGTAAAAGAACAAAAGATAACATCAAAAAATAATAAAACCATAAAAATTAGTGGAGCAGAAGCTATTATACATTGTTTATTAGCAGAGGGTGTAGATTTAATTTATGGTTATCCGGGCGGAGCAATTATGCCTGTTTATGACGAATTATACAAGTTTCAAGATAAACTAACACATATTCTTACTCGTCATGAGCAAGGAGCAACACACGCTGCACAAGGTTACGCAAGAGTTTCTGGTAAAGTAGGTGTTGCTATGGCAACTTCTGGTCCGGGAGCAACAAACTTAGTTACAGGGCTGGCAGATGCACAGATAGATTCTACTCCTATGGTTTGTATTACAGGACAAGTTCCTAGGCAACTGTTAGGTACAGACGCTTTTCAAGAAACAGATATTATTGGTATATCTACTCCTGTTACTAAATGGAATTATCAAGTTACTAGGGCAGAAGAAATTCCAGAAATACTGGCAAAAGCATTTTACATTGCTAAATCTGGTAGGCCTGGTCCAGTACTTGTAGATATTACAAAAAATGCCCAATTTGATGAGTTAGATTTTAGCTATGAAGCCTGTACAGGTGTGCGTAGTTATAATCCGTACCCTAAGGTAGATGTTAACCAAGTTAAGGCAGCAGCTGCATTAATTAACTCAGCAAAAAAACCATTTATAGTATTTGGGCAGGGAGTAATTTTGGGAGAGGCAGAAGCTCAATTAAAAACAGTTATAGAAAAAGCAGGAATCCCAGCAGCGTGGACAATTTTAGGTGTAGCAGCTTTAGATAGTGAGCACCCTTTAAACGTTGGTATGGTTGGTATGCACGGTAATTATGCGCCAAATTTATTAACTAATGAGTGCGATGTTTTAATTGCTATTGGTATGCGTTTTGATGATCGTGTTACTGGTAATTTAGATAGCTATGCTAAACAGGCTAAAATTATACACTTTGATATTGATCCTGCAGAAATAAATAAAAATGTTCCTACAGATGTTGCTGTATTGGGTAATGCTAAAGATAGTTTAGAAGCATTAATTCCGCTTTTAAATGACAATAAACATACAGACTGGCACAACGTTTTTAAAGAAAAATACAAAGTAGAATTTACTACAGTTATAGAAAAAGATATTCATCCTACTAAAGAAAAATTAACAATGGGTGAGGTTATAGAGCAAATTAATATTGCTTCTAACAACAGTGCTGTTATTGTTAGTGATGTTGGTCAGCACCAAATGATAGCTTGTAGATATGCAAAGTTTAACCAAACAAAAAGTAACATTACATCTGGTGGTTTAGGTACTATGGGCTTTGCCTTACCAGCTGCTATAGGGGCAAAAATGGGAGCTATGGATAGGGAAGTGGTTGCTATTATTGGTGATGGTGGCTATCAAATGACAATACAGGAGTTGGGCGTAATTTTTCAGCACAATGTACCTGTAAAAATTATTGTTTTAAATAACGATCATTTAGGAATGGTACGCCAATGGCAAGAGTTATTTTTTGATAAAAGGTATGCATCTACCGTAATGGTGAATCCAGATTTTGTAAAAATAGCAGAGGGCTATCACATTAAATCTAAACGAGTTAGTGAGCGTAGCGAATTAAAATCTACTATAGAAGAAATGTTGGCATCAAAAGATCCGTATTTTTTAGAAGTTAAGGTAGAAAAAGAGGATAATGTGTTTCCTATGATTCCTTCAGGAGCTTCAGTATCAGACGTTAGGTTAAAATAAGTTTAATTAAAAAATTCCAAAGGAACTTTAAATTAAGTGAAATTGGGGCAATAAAAAAATGGAAAATAATTGGTATACCATATCGGTTTATTCTGAAAACAACGTTGGGTTGTTAAACAGAATATCGGGCATATTTTTAAAAAGACATATAAATATAGAGGCTTTAAATGTCTCAAAATCTGAAATTAATAGCGTTTCTAAATTTACAATTGTTGTAAATACAACAGAACAATGGGTTAAAAATATTGTTGGTCAAATAGAAAAACAAGTAGAGGTTATTAAGGCATTTTATCATAATGATGAAGAAATTATTTATCAAGAGTCTGCCTTGTTTAAAATTAAATCAGATTTATTGTTTGATGAGCGTAATATTCAAAACATCATCAAAGAAAATAACTCGCAAATAGTTACTGTTGCACGCGATTTTTTTGTGCTTTCTAAATCAGGAAAAAGAGAAGAAATAAATAAAATGCATGAGCAGTTAGAGCCTTATGGTATAATGCAATTTGTACGCTCTGGTAGAATTGCAGTGAGTAAAGCAGAAATGCGTATTAGTAGTTTATTAGAAGAATTTCAACATAATTAATTAATCATTCTTAGTTTATATACTGAGATAAAAAAGAGTACAGAAAATGTCAAATTATTTTAACACCTTATCATTAAGAGACAAGTTAACCCAACTGGGTAAATGTAGATTTATGGATACTGCAGAATTCTCTGATGGGGTAACAGCATTAAAAGGCAAAAAAATAGTAATTATTGGCTGTGGAGCACAAGGTTTAAACCAAGGATTAAATATGAGAGATTCTGGTTTAGATATTTCTTATGCTTTGCGTGATGCTGCTATAAAAGAAAAAAGAGCATCGTACAACAATGCAACAGAAAATGGTTTTACTGTTGGTAATTATGAGGAGTTAATACCTACGGCAGACTTAGTAATTAATCTTACACCAGATAAACAACATACTAACGTAGTTAATACTGTAATGCCTTTAATGAAAAATGGTGCTACATTATCCTATTCTCACGGTTTTAATATTGTTGAAGAAGGTACACAAGTACGTAAAGATTTAACTGTTATAATGGTGGCACCAAAGTCTCCAGGATCAGAGGTTAGAGAGGAATATAAAAGAGGTTTTGGTGTGCCAACACTTATTGCTGTACACCCAGAAAACGATCCAGAGGGCAAAGGTTTGGCTCAGGCTAAAGCATATGCAGCTGCTACAGGCGGACATAAAGCTGGTGTTTTAGAATCTTCTTTTGTAGCAGAAGTAAAGTCAGATTTAATGGGAGAACAAACCATACTTTGTGGGTTGTTACAAACTGGTTCTATACTTTGTTTTGATAAAATGGTTGAAGAAGGTATAGATGCAGGTTATGCTTCTAAACTTATACAGTATGGTTGGGAAACTGTTACAGAAGGTCTTAAATATGGTGGTATTACTAATATGATGGATCGTTTGTCTAACCCTGCCAAAATAAAAGCTTTTGAGTTAGCAGAAGAATTAAAAGATATTATGCGTCCATTATTCCAAAAACATATGGATGATATTATGGAAGGTGAGTTTTCTAAAACTATGATGGAAGACTGGGCTAACGGAGATAAAAACTTACTAGATTGGCGAGCTGCTACAGGAGAAACTAATTTTGAAAAAACTCCGGCTAGTGATGTAGAAATCTCTGAACAAGAATTTTATGATAATGGAGTGTTAATGATTGCTATGGTTAGAGCTGGTGTAGAGCTTGCTTTTGAAGCTATGACAGATTCTGGTATTATTGAAGAATCTGCGTACTATGAGTCGTTACATGAAACACCGCTTATTGCCAATACCATTGCCCGTAAAAAATTATTTGAAATGAACAGAGTAATTTCTGATACAGCAGAATACGGTTGTTATTTATTTGATCATGCTTGTAAGCCTTTATTAAAAGATTTTATGGCTAAAGTGAATACTTCTGTTATTGGCAAACCATATGCTGCAGATGCAGGTAATGGTGTAGATAATGCTAAATTAATTGCAGTTAACAAGGCATTAAGAGAGCATCCGGTAGAAATTGTTGGTGCAAGATTAAGAGCATCTATGACTGCAATGAAACCTATAGTGTAAACCCAACCAAACTATTCTATAGCCTGTCTGGTTTTTTAGAAACTAGGCAGGTTTTTATTTTTTATTAAAAATGAACTATTTTCCTAACATAGAAAACATCCGCAAAGCGGCTGGTACTATAAGTGCAGTTGCAGACACCACACCATTATTAGACAGTATACGTTATTCAAAGTTATACAATGCTAATATTCTTTTAAAAAGAGAAGATTTGCACCGTGTAAGATCCTATAAAATAAGAGGAGCTTTTAATAAAATAAGCTCATTATCTGCACAAGAAAGACAAAAAGGTGTTGTTTGTGCAAGTGCAGGAAATCACGCGCAAGGTGTAGCTTTTGCGTGTAACCATTTGGGAATTAAAGGCACAATTTATATGCCTTCAGTTACGCCAAAACAGAAAGTAGAGCAAACAGAAATGTTTGGTGGAGATTGGGTTACTATTGTTTTAGAAGGCGATACTTTTGACGATTCTTCTAAAGCAGCTCTTCAATTTTGTGAGGAGCATCAAAAGGTATTTGTACACCCTTTTAACGATCCAAAAACTATTGAGGGGCAAGCTACAGTTGGTTTAGAAGCCATTCATCAATCTAAAAAAACAATAGACTATATTTTTGTGGCTATTGGCGGTGGTGGTTTAGCTGCTGGTTTATGTGGTGTTTTTAAAGCGTTATCTCCTACTACTAAAATTATAGGAGTAGAGCCTGCTGGTGCACCATCTATGAAAACCAGTATAGAAAACGGAGTAAATACAGAGCTTGTACAAATTGATAAATTTGTTGATGGTGCTGCAGTACAACGCGTGGGCGATTTAACTTTTGAGATTTGTAAAGATTATTTAGATGCTGTTATTACGGTACCAGAAGGTAAAGTATGTCAAACTATTTTAGACTTGTATAATAGAGATGCTATTGTTGTAGAACCTGCGGGAGCTTTAACTATTGCAGCCTTAGACCAATATACAAAACAAATAGAAGGTAAAAATGTGGTTTGTGTTGTAAGCGGTAGTAATAATGATATTACTAGAACAGCAGAAATTAAAGAACGTGCTTTGTTATTTGCCAATTTAAAGCATTACTTTATTGTACGTTTTCCGCAACGTCCTGGAGCTTTAAAAGAGTTTGTTGCAGAAATTTTAGGACCAACAGATGATATTACTCATTTTGAGTATTCTAAAAAATCTAGTAAAGAAAATGCTCCTGCTGTAGTTGGTATAGAGTTGAAAAAACCTGAGGATTTAGAGCCATTAATTGCTAGAATGAAAGAAAATAATTTCTTTGGCGACTACTTAAATAATAAACCAGACCTGTTTCAATATTTAGTATAAAAAGACACATTTTACTAAATTTTTATTAAAAAATGAAATTGAAAACGTTTTCGTATCTAAAGCAATAAATATATTGCTTTAGAACCTCAATTTTAAGCGTAAGATTTAGTAAATTCACTATTCAAGATACTAGAAATAGTCTATAAATTGATAAAAATGAGCACAACAACGATACCTGAAGAATATAAAATTACAGAGTTAATAGAGCAAAAAGAATACTTAGTTGGTGGCGATCTTAAAAAATGGGATGGCGCAACAACAGAAGTATTTTCTACAATATCATCTACAGAAGAATACAAACCTACATTATTAGGTAGTATTCCAGATATGGGAGAAGAAGAAGCTTTAGATGCATTAAATGCTGCTTTAAAGGCGTATGACCAAGGTCAAGGTGCTTGGCCAACTATGCGTGTTAAAGAGCGTATAGATTGTATGGAGAAGTTTGTAGAAAAAATGATTACTAAGCGTGATGAAGTTGTAAAACTTTTAATGTGGGAAATTGGTAAGTCTTTACCAGATTCAGAAAAGGAATTTGACCGTACAGTAATATATATTAAAGATACTATTGAAGACTATAAACAGTTAGATAGGGATGCGGCTAAGTTTCAAAAAAACGATGGTGTTTATGCTCATATACGTAGGGGGCCACTAGGCGTAGTACTTTGTTTAGGGCCTTACAATTACCCGTTAAATGAAACATTTGCATTGCTAATACCAGCAATAATAATGGGAAACACTACAATATTTAAGCCTGCTAAACATGGTGTTTTATTAATTACTCCTTTGTTAGAGGCTTTTCAATCATCTTTCCCTAATGGTGTTGTAAATATTATTTTTGGTAGAGGTAGAGCAGTTGCTAGTCCTATTATGAAAACAGGAAAGGTAGATGTGCTTGCTTTAATTGGTAACAGTAAATCTGCAAATGCATTACAAGAGCAGCACCCAAAAAGTAACAGGCTACGTTTGGTTTTAGGTTTAGAAGCTAAAAACCCCGCAATTATTTTACCAGATGCAGATTTAGATTTAACTATAGATGAATGTATAGCTGGTACGTTGTCTTTTAACGGTCAGCGTTGTACAGCTTTAAAAGTTGTTTATGTACACGAGAGTATTGCAGATGAGTTTAATAAACGTTTTGCTAAACGTGTAGACGAGCTTAAATTTGGTAACCCTTGGGATAATGGCGCTAAACTAACACCATTACCAGAGCCAAATAAGCCTGCTTACATACAAGAACTTATAGATGATGCTAAAGCAAAAGGAGCATCAATTTTAAATAAAAAAGGAGGTAAAACTACAGATAATTATATTTGGCCAGCAGTATTATATCCAGTTTCTAAAGATATGCGTGTGTACCAAGAAGAGCAGTTTGGACCAGTTGTACCAGTAGTTTCTTTTAGTAATATTGAAGAACCTTTAGATGATATGGCTGCCTCTAATTACGGACAGCAAGTTAGTTTGTTTGGTAAAGATGTATATACATTAGCTCCGTTAATAGATACTTTGGTAAACTTGGTATGTAGAGTTAACTTAAATAGCTCTTGCCAAAGAGGACCAGATGTTTACCCTTTTACAGGCCGTAAAGACTCTGCACAAGCAACATTAAGTGTACATGATGCTTTGCGTTCTTTCTCTGTACGTACGTTTGTAGCGTCTAAAGACAATGATATTAATAATGAAATTATAGAGCAATTGTTAGAGACTAGATTATCTAACTTTATTAGCACAGATTATATTTTATAAGACCTAAGGTTTTAAGTTATATAAAAATCCTCTCAATTAATTTTGAGAGGATTTTTTTTCACAGTTTTCTAATATCTCTTTAGCTCTTTCTAAACCACTATACGGGTAAAATTTAATTGTTTGTTCTTCTTTTTTAAATAATTCTATAGCTCTTTTTACATCTTTACAAAACGGTTCTAGTGGTTGTCCAAAGAACTTTGCAGCTCCCATATCCCATTCTGCTTTACCTAAAACTACTCTTGGGTTATTTGGTGCAATTGCTAATGCTTTGTTATAAATAGCTACGTTTTTACCAGATAATGTCATTCCGTATTTTTGTCCGTCAAAAGCAATATATGCTGTGTTTAATAACGCATATGACATTAATATTTCTGGGTTATTTTCAGATAGTTTGTCAGCAGCATCTAAAAATGTTTTTGCTTTGTTTAGTTTAGCAGTTAGTTCTGCTTCATCTTTTATACCAAAAGCACTTATAATTTCTACGGTAGCTGCATAATATGGCGGTAACCAATTGTCTTTTTCTACACTAGAAATACGCTCAAACATTTGTACTGCTTTTGCACTCTCGTTATTTTTCCATAGTTCAAAAGCTTTGGTCATTCCTTTTTCATATTGTGTTTGTGCACTTAAACTTGCTACACATATAAAGGCTAATAATAAGGCAATCTTTTTCATTTTTTTAAGGTTTTATATTGTTGTTTATTTCTTTATTCAAATATCATAACCTTTGGCTAGTTATGCATTTTTAAGTTACTCAGCTGTAGTATTAAGTAGCTGAAATGTATATTTATAAATTGTCTAACTGGTTATCTTTTTTATTATCACTAATGGTCCAAAAGAAACCAACAAAAAAGAAACGGTCTGCAGCAGGTTTAATAGTTCTACTTTCAAAAACGCCGTTGGTATTTGCTTGGTTTTTAAATTGATATCCGTTTACATTTTGAGTACCAAAAACATTACTAACAGAAAAATAAAGTATTTTTTGAGGACTAATTAAGTATGCCCAATTGGCATTTACAGCATTGTAATTTTTTGCTTTACTATTTAAAAAACCACTTTTATTTGGGTCTGTATAGTTACGCCCAGAAGCAAAATTATAGCTTACTCCAACCTGACTTTTTAAATTACTTATAAAGTGTTTTAGAACTACAGAAGCATTGTGTTGTGATGCAAAACTTGGTGTAGCTTTGGTTGGGTAATTTTTATAATCTCGTTTGGTATCTAAATACGAGTAAGAAACCCAGTATTCTGTATTTTTAATTGTTTTATTATCTCGCCAAAATAAATCTACACCCTTTGCAAAACCACCACCATTATTGCTATATTTTGCTGTGGGTAGTGGTTGTTCTGTGTTGTATTTAACAAGGTTATTATAATCTTTGTAATAAGCTTCAGCCCTAAATATTTGCTTGTTTTTTACATATTGATAATTGGCAATTAAATGTGATGTATTTTCTGCAGAAAAATTGGTGTTAAATTTTAAATATTCATTTTTAGGGTTTTGGTAAAATTGTCCATATGCTAGTGATACCTGAGAGTTAGCACCAGATTTATATGCTACAGAAGCTCTAGGTGAGGCGGTAAACTCATTTAATAAACTAGAATACTCGCCACGTAAACCAATATTTGCGGCTAATTTTTTAGAAAAGAAAATATTTGCTTCTGCAAAAGATGCAGTAATATTGTTATTAAACGTATAATTATAAGTATCCTCATTTAATGCAGTATAGTCTTCATTAAAACTGGTAATAAAATATTCTGCTCCAAAATTTAAACGAAATCTGCTGTTGTAAAATTTACTTAACTTTAATTTTAAATGAGCAGCGTTTTCTGTGTCTTTTACAGTATCTTCTATAATATCTAAATCAGAATAATCATTGGCATAAGACAAGCCAGTTTGTATGCTCCAATCATTTTTTAAAAAGTCTTTATAGGATGCATTAAAGTATAAATTTCTATTTTTCATACCAAAGAGTATACCTTCTTGTATGTTTATATCTTCTTGTGTTAAATCAAAATTTACAGTGCTAAAAGCTCCATATAGCTTAAGTAAACCATCAGTATTAATTTTATGTCTGTATACAGCTTCACCACCAAAAGACTGTACCGGTTTATGCCATTCATTATTATCTGGATAAAGTTCTTGGTAAGGCTGTAGATTTATATAAGAAGCATTAACACTTAAAGAGTTTTTCTCCCATTTTTGTGTATTTCCTATGCCTAAACCAACAGTCATTAAAGATATGTCTGTACGTTCTTCCTCTGGCTCATCAATACTATTTAAAAGTAAAACACTAGATAATGCTTGTCCGTATTCTGCAGAGTATCCGCCAGTAGAAAAAGTTATTCCTTTAAATAAAAAAGGAGACAGCCTACCTCTTGTAGGTATATTATTTGCTGTAGGTGAGTAAGGACTAAATACGCGCATACCGTCTACAAAAATTTGAGTTTCTTCTGCATCTCCGCCACGTACAAATAAGCGCCCATCTTCTGCTACATTAGATGTGCCTGGCAATGTTTGTAAAGCTCCAACAAAATCTCCCATAGCGCCGGCTGTAGTAACAACATCTAACGGTTTTAGTGCGGTAACTTTTGCATTTTCTCCTGCCTTAAATGAGCCTGCATTTACAATTACGGCATCTAAAGTATTTACGTCTTCTTTAAGTTTTATGGTTATATTTTTTAAGTTTTTAACCAAGTCAGTTAAGTGGTACGTTTCAAAAGAAATAAACGAAACTATTAAGGTTTGTTCTCCTGTTTCTTCTGTGGTAAATGTAAATGTTCCATTGTCTATAGTTGCTGTACCATCATAAGTGCCATCTAAATACACATTGGCGCCACTAATAGGAGCTCCTTTTTTATCTGTTACCTTACCAGTAATTGTTGTTTGTGCAAATAAAGAATATGTTGCTAGCACAAAGAGTAAAAAAAATAGCTGTTTCATTTTAAAAAAAGTTTAATTGTTTTTTTTGATTGATGAAGCAAATGTCTATTGGTAAGTTCTGTTTTGATAAAAAGAAATACCCAATTGTAGAATTTTACAGACCAGTTGTTTTTTATGTATTAATTAACATAAATGTGTTAATTCTGTATACAAGTTTCAGCAGTATTCTAGTTACCTTTGTTCGCTTATTTTAATTGTAAAGAAGGGTCTAATTTATTTAGAAAGCAGAAGAAAAAATGAGCGCAAAGAAGATGAACAAAAAGGCATTATTTGCTTTAGCTATAGGTGGTTTTGGTATTGGTATGACAGAGTTTGTTATTATGGGTATTTTGCCAGATGTAGCAAAAGCGTTATCTATTACCATACCAGAAGCCGGACATTTTATTGCTATTTATGCATTGGGTGTTGTTGTTGGTGCTCCTTTATTATCTAGCCTAGGTAGCAAGTGGCCTTCACATAAAATGTTACTTGGTTTAATGCTTTGGTTTACAGTTTTTAATACGCTATCTGCATTTGCAGAAAGTTATACTTCACTGTTAATTTTTAGGTTTTTATCTGGACTACCACATGGCGCTTTTTTTGGTATTGGTGCTGTTGTAGCTGGTAAATTGGCAACTCCTGGTAAAGAACCACAGGCTATGGCAATTATGTTTGCGGGTCTTACTGTTGCTAATGTTGTTGGCGTGCCATTAGGTACGTATTTTGGACATCATTTTAGCTGGAATGTAGCTTTTATGATGGTTGGTGTTGTTGGGGTTTTGGCAATGCTAACAGTCTACTTGTGGATGCCTAAATTAAAACCAGCATCTACAGTAAGTATTAAGCAAGATTTTAAAATTTTTAAAAGAATAGAGCTTTGGATATTAATACTATTAACAACTGTAGGTACAGGTGGTTTTTTTGCCTGGTATAGTTACATAGCACCATTAATTACAGACGTAACTAAATACCCAGAGTATATGATTGGTTATGCTATGATTTTAGCTGGTTTAGGTATGGTTGCCGGTAATTTTTTAGGAGCCAAATTAACAGAAAAATTGTCTCCAATGAGAGCCGTAATTACAAGCTTGGGGCTAATGGCAACTGTATTAATTATAAATGCATTGGTGGCTGCAAATCCGGTAATGGTTTTAATACTAACTTTTACTATAGGAGCTATTTCTTTTAGTGTTGTAACACCTTTACAAATGGCAATAATAAACGCATCTAAAGGTTCAGAAATGTTAGGCTCTTCAATGAACCAAAGTGCATTTAATATGGGTAATGCTTCTGGTGCATTTTTGGCAGGTTTGCCAATTGCAAAGGGGTATAGCGTAGTTTCTTCTAGTTATGTGGGTGCCATTTTAGCTGGTACAGGAGCACTAATAGCAGTTGGAATTGTAATTAGCAGAAGACAAAAAAGAAAATTAAATATTTCTAAAGAGTAAATACTCAAGTAATTTTAGTTTGCTTGCCTTATTTTTTATTTCTAGTTTAGTTTAATATATAACTAACCTATGAAATTTAAACACTATTGCTATTTCTTTTTATTTCTATTTTTAGTTACATCTTGTAAAGACCAAAACAAAGAGGAAATAGATTATTCTGAAGTTGAAGAAGTAATTATTTATGATGATTCAGATGATGAAATAATAATAGAATCAAATACAGGGGAAGAAGAAGTAGAAGAAGTTGGGTTTGATGAAGATATTGAAGAAGTAGAAGATCTAGGTTTTCCAGAAACGGTAACATCAGAAGTAGAAACGGAAACAGAACAACAATCTTACAGTTCTATAAATTACCCAGTTTTTACTGCACCAACATACTCTAATAGGGATATAGATTATTACTCTATACTAGAAATTCCTAAACCTAGAGGAAAAGGTGTTTTAGGATATGTATCTGATCCAGATGGTTATATTTCTGCTATTTACGAAGAAGAAATTAATAAAGTATTATTTGAGTTAGAAAGGAATACATCTGCAGAAGTTGCCATTGTTGTTGTTAAAAGTATAGGTGATGAAATACCTAAAAAATTTGCAACAAAACTTTTTAATAAATGGGGAATTGGCAAAGCTGATAAAGACAACGGTTTGCTAATTTTAACGGTAATGGACCAGCGTAGAACGGAGTTTGAAACTGGTTATGGTTTAGAAGCTATATTAACAGATAATATTTGTTATAGAATTGGTACAGATGAAATTGTTCCGTTTTTTAAAGAAGGTGAATATGGAGAAGGCCTTTTAAAAGCCGCAGACAAAGTAAAAGAAGTTGTAGAAAACCCAAATACCATAGATTATATCTATTCTAATGATGTTACTTATGAAGTAGATGATGACGATTCTGCATTTTTATTATTTATAGACGACTTATTAGCAACAAATAAATGGATTCTTTTATCGATTGTATATGTGTTTTTTTTAATTTTTCTTACCATTTATTATTCTCTTAAAATTAAATTTATAGATGCATCTAAAGAAGACTATTATGATAAATACAATAGTCTAAAAAAAGTTGAAATAGGTTGTTTTGCTTTTCTATTTCCTTTTCCGTTATGGGGAATGAGTACTACTATAAAAACAAGGCTAAAGCAATATAGATATGACCCCAGATTTAGTAAAGTAAATGGTAAACCTTTAATTTTATTAGACTCTAAAAAAGAAAGAAGTTTTTTAAAAGAAGGTGAAATTGTTGAAGAATATATAAATTCTGTAGACTATGATGTCTGGGTTACAGAGGATAAAAGTGATATTTTAATATTAAAGTATGATGGTATTTCTAGTAGAAAATACTCAAAATGTTACCAATGTAACTATAAGACTAAAGGAAAAACAAAGTCTACGGTTAGAATAAGACCTAATTACGATAGGGAAGGAGAACGTATAGATTTTTACGAATGTAAAAACTGTAATGATAAAACATCTGAGATTGTTGTATTGGCTAAATTGGTTAGAGAAAGCTCTAGTTCATCAAGCAGTTCTAGTTCCTCAAGTAGTAGTTATTCATCTTCATCCTCATCGTCATCCTCTTCATCTTCAAGTTTTGGTGGTGGTAGATCTGGTGGCGGTGGATCTGGAGTTAGCTGGTAATAAACATAAAAAAAGCCTCTGAAATTAAATTCAGAGGCTTTTAACTACTATATAATTGTACTAAGATTATATGTTTTCTGCTAACCAATCTCCAACTTCACTGGTTTTGTATGCTTTACCACCTTCAGATAAATCCTCGGTAACTATACCTTCTGCTAAAGATTTGTTTACAACATCTCTTATAGCTTGTGCTTCTTCAACCAATTTAAAATCTTCAAATAACATTGCTGCAGATAATACTGTAGCCAATGGGTTTGCAATATCTTTACCAGCAGCTTGCGGATATGAGCCGTGAATTGGTTCGTATAATTTTGCTTTTTCACCTACAGATGCAGATGGCATTAATCCCATTGATCCTGATATAACAGAAGCTTCATCAGTTAAAATATCACCAAAAAGATTTTCAGTAATCATAACATCATAAGAGTTTGGCCATTGTACCAAACGCATAGCTACAGCATCTACAAACTCATAAGAAACTTCTACCTCTGGATACTCTTTTTCCATTGCTTGTACAGTTTCTCTCCATAATCTAGAAGATTCTAAAACATTAGCTTTATCTACACAACAAAGTTTTTTAGAACGTGTCATAGCCAATTCAAATCCTTTTTTAGCCAAACGTTGCACTTCTGCTCTTGTATAGGTACAAGTGTCAAAAGCAGTATCTCCATTGTCTTTACGTCCGCGTTCACCAAAATAAATTCCGCCAGTAAGTTCTCTTAAAATAATAAAATCTGTACCTTCTATACGCTCTCTTTTTAAGGGAGATTTATCTATTAAAGAAGGAAATGTAAATGTTGGTCTAACATTAGCAAACAAACCTAATTTTTGTCTCATTTTAAGTAAACCTTGTTCTGGTCTTACTTTAGCAGATGGGTCATTATCAAACCTAGGGTGACCAATTGCTCCAAATAAAACAGCATCTGCAGCTTCACAAATAGCGTGTGTTTCATCTGGGTAAGGTTCTCCAACAGCATCAATAGCTGCAGCACCAGTTAAAGCTGGTGTCCAGTTAATTTCATGATTAAACTTTTTTGCAATAGCATTAGATACTTTTACTGCTTGGTCTATTACTTCCGGACCAATACCGTCTCCTGCTAATAGTGCTATATTTAATTTCATAGGTATGTTTTTTCTCTTTAATTATTTTTTAATTCTGCTAAATTATATTTAGCATTTTTTCTGTTGCTTTTATTGCCGATACAGTTTGGTCAGAGTCTAGTCCACGAGTTTTAAATTCGTTTTCTCCGTTTTGCCATGTTATAATGGTTTCACAAAGTGCGTCAGAATTACTGCCAGGCGGTATACGCACAGCATAATCTATTAATTTAGGAAGCTTAATATTTTTAGCTTTAAAAATTTTGGTAATAGCATTCATAAAAGCATCATATTGTCCGTCACCCTGCGCGTTTTCTTCAAACAATTCATTTTCAATTTCTACGGCAACCGTTGTGCTTGGTTTTAAGCCTTTAGAATGGGTAAGCACATAGCTTTTTACAATAACTTTATCTTGGTAACTATCACTATCAAGAACATCAGAAATTATATAAGGTAAATCCTCTTTAGTAACTTTTTCTTTTTTATCACCCAACTCAATAATTCGTTGTGTAACTTTTCCTAAATCATCATCATTTAGTGTTAGTCCTAGCTCTTGTAAGTTTTTTAAAATATTAGCTTTGCCAGATGTTTTTCCTAAAGCATATTGTCTTTTTCTACCAAAACGTTCAGGAAGTAAATCATTAAAATAAAGATTCTTTTTGCTGTCTCCGTCTGCATGAATACCTGCAGTTTGTGTAAAAACATTTTCACCAACAATAGGTTTGTTTGCTGGTATTCCAAAACCAGTAAATGTAGATACCAGTCTGCTTACCTTGTATAAAGATGTTTCTTTTAAATCAATTTCTACATCGGGTAAAAAATCATTAATTACCGCAACAACACTGGCCATTGGTGCATTACCAGCACGTTCTCCCATACCATTAATGGTTAGGTGTAAACCGTGACAACCAGCTTTAATAGCCTCCATTACGTTAGCAACACTTAAATCATAATCATTATGACCGTGAAAATCAAAATGAAGGTTTGGGTATTTTTTTACCAGTTCTGAGATGTACGTAAATGTTTCAGTGTGTGTTAGTACACCTAATGTGTCTGGTAATAAAACTCTTTTTATAGGTTGATGAGATAAAAAATCTAAAAACTGATACACATATGCTTTAGAATTTCGCATACCGTTGCTCCAATCTTCTAAATATACATTTGTTTCTATTTGATGATTTTGAGCAAGAAGAATAGTTTCTTTAATTTCTTTAAAGTGTTGTTCTGGTGTTTTTTTTAACTGATGAGTTAAATGATTTAAAGATCCTTTGGTTAATAAGTTTTGCACTTTAGCACCTGCATCTTGCATCCATTTAATAGATACACCTTTATCTACAAAAGTTAAAACCTCTACATTGTTAATGTAGTTGTGTGCAGTTGCCCAACTTGTAATTTGTTGTACAGCTTGCAGTTCACCATCAGACACACGTGCAGATGCAACTTCAATCCTATCAACCTTTAACTCTTCTAATAATAATTTAGCAAGAGTTAATTTTTCAGAAACAGAAAAGGACACTCCAGAGGTTTGTTCACCATCACGGAGTGTGGTATCCATTATTTCAATCTTTCTTTTCATTATAGTATTGGCGGGTTATTCTGGTACGTATTAAATTACAAAGGAGTATTTTCAGCAAAAGCCGTAATTTCTTCTTTCATATTTAACAGGTAGTCAATATCATCAAAACCATTAAGCATATTTTCTTTTTTATACGCATTAATGTCAAAAGATTCTTTGTCGCCAGTATTAACAATAGTAATTGTTTGTTCTTGTAAATTTACCTCTACTTGTGAGTCAGCGTCTTTTTCTGTCTCTGCAAATATTTTTTCTAAAAATTCAGGAGAAACCTGTACAGGTAATACACCAACGTTTAAACAGTTGTTTCTAAAAATATCTGCAAAAAAACTAGATACTACACATCTAAAACCATAGTCATATACGGCCCAAGCTGCGTGCTCACGAGAAGAACCAGAACCAAAGTTTTTACCACCAACTAGTATTTTACCAGAGTATTTATCTTGGTTTAAAACAAAATCTTTTTTAGGAGAATTGTCTGCATTGTAGCGCCAATCTCTAAATAAATTATCTCCAAAACCTTTACGTTCTGTAGCTTTTAAAAAACGTGCTGGTATAATTTGGTCTGTATCTACGTTTTCTATTGGTAGCGGAACTACACTACTTTTTAAGATGTTAAATTTATCGTATGCCATTTTAATTTACTTTTTGCCTCTAGCTTTTGGCTAGTGGTATATTTTGATTATTAATTTTTATGTAGCATTTAACCAAGGTTAATTGCTAGCAACTAACAGCTATTTTATAGCAATTCTCTAGGGTCTGTAACTTTACCGGTTACTGCAGCTGCGGCAGCTACAAGCGGAGAAGCTAATAGTGTTCTAGATCCAGGACCTTGCCTACCTTCAAAATTTCTGTTAGATGTACTTACGGCATATTTACCAGCAGGTACTTTATCATCATTCATAGCTAAACACGCAGAACAACCAGGTTCTCTTAACTCAAAACCAGCAGCTGTTAAAATATCTAATAAACCTTCTTCTTTAATAGCTGCTTCTACTTTATGCGAGCCCGGCACCAACCACGCAGTTACATTTGGCGCTTTTTGCTTGCCTTTTACAATTTCTGTAAAAGCTCTAAAATCTTCAATTCTTCCGTTAGTACAGCTTCCTAAAAACACAAAGTCAATTGGCTTACCAATCATAGAATCTCCTTCATTAAAAGCCATATATTGTAAAGACTTTTTATAGGTAGATACACCACCCTCTAAACTCTCTGCAGTTGGTATATCTTTGCCAATACCCATTCCCATACCAGGATTAGTACCATAGGTAATCATAGGTTCTATATCTGCTCCTTTAAAAGTAAGTTCTTTATCAAATGTAGCGTCTTCTTCTGTGTACAAAGTATCCCAGTATGCTTTTGCTTTATCCCAAGCAGCACCAGTTGGTGTAAACTCTCTTCCTTTAACGTATTCTAATGTTTTTTCGTCAGGAGCAATCATACCTCCACGGGCACCCATTTCTATACTAAGGTTACAAACCGTCATACGGCCTTCCATAGTCATATTTTTAAAAACATCACCTGCGTATTCTACAAAGTAACCTGTTGCACCAGAAGTGGTAAGCTGTGATATAATGTATAAAGCAACATCTTTAGGTGTAACCCCTTTGTTTAAGTTGCCTACAACATTAATACGCATACTTTTTGGTTTAGGTTGCATAATACATTGTGTAGCTAAAACCATTTCTACCTCAGATGTACCAATACCAAATGCAATTGCGCCAAAGGCACCGTGAGTAGAGGTGTGCGAGTCTCCACAAACAATAGTGGCTCCTGGTTGTGTAATACCATACTCAGGACCAACAACGTGTACAATACCGTTTTTTTCATGACCTAATCCCCAGTAACTAATACCGTGAGCTTTAGAGTTTTCTTCTAATGCTTTTAATTGGTTAGCAGATAAAGGATCTTTAACCGGTAAGTGCTGATTAATAGTTGGTGTGTTATGGTCTGCAGTAGCAAATGTTTTTTCTGGGTGTTTTACACCAATATTTCTACTTTTTAAACCTAAAAATGCAACCGGACTAGTAACTTCATGTACCATATGGCGATCTATAAAAAGAACATCTGGTCCGTTTTCTATTTTTTTTACTACGTGGGAGTCCCACACCTTGTCAAACAGTGTTTTCATGTATTATTTATTTTCATCTTGGTTTTGCAAAAGAATAGGTATTTCTACACTAATCTTGTTTTACAATCTATGTAAAACCTCTAACTCTCAAAAATAAAGAATACTATAAATTATCTGTTAAAAGATAGTTTTAAATTACGATGTTCAACTTATGTAGGTCCATATGTTTTTATGCTTTACAAGTTG
This sequence comes from Cellulophaga sp. RHA_52, assembly GCF_007827205.1. Classification (NCBI taxonomy): domain Bacteria; kingdom Pseudomonadati; phylum Bacteroidota; class Flavobacteriia; order Flavobacteriales; family Flavobacteriaceae; genus Cellulophaga; species Cellulophaga sp. RHA_52. The sequence continues at coordinate 2,946,348 of NZ_VIRZ01000001.1, read as the reverse complement.
CGCGTAAGCTTGTGAAACCACGTTATTATTGGGGTGGCTAAGACTAGGGTCTTCTTTTAAAATTTTAATAGCATAATGCCTAGCCGTTTGTAAAATGTCGTTGTCTTTTACAATATCTGCTATTTTAAGATTTAAAACTCCACTTTGTTGTGTGCCCATAATATCTCCAGGACCACGTAGTTTTAAATCTACTTCTGCAATTTCAAAACCATCATTGGTACGTACCATAGTTTCTAGTCTTGTTTTTGCGTCTTCAGATAATTTGTGACCAGTCATTAAAATACAATAACTTTGGTCTGCACCTCTACCAACTCTGCCACGCAATTGGTGTAATTGAGATAAGCCAAAACGCTCTGCGCTTTCTATAATCATTACAGATGCATTAGGTACATTTACACCAACCTCTATAACAGTAGTGGCAACCATAATTTGAGTTTCTCCTTTAATAAAGCGTTGCATTTCAAACTCTTTATCATCTGGTTTCATTTGCCCGTGTACAATAGATATTTGGTATTTTGGAGCCGGAAAATCTCTAGCAATACTCTCATAACCATCCATTAAGTCTTTATAATCTAAAGCTTCAGATTCTTTTATTAATGGATATACCACATACACTTGTCTTCCTATATTTATTTCATCTTTTAAAAATCTAAAAACTTTTAAACGGTTTGCATCAAACCTATGCACAGTTTTTATTGGTTTACGTCCTGGTGGTAGTTCATCTATTACAGAAATATCTAAATCACCATACAAACTCATAGCTAATGTTCTAGGGATTGGTGTGGCCGTCATTACCAAAATATGAGGAGGCATTGTGTTTTTACGCCATAATTTTGCTCGTTGTGCTACTCCAAATCTATGTTGCTCATCTATAATAGCTAAGCCTAAATTTTTGTATTGTACCTTGTCTTCTAAGAGTGCGTGTGTGCCAATTAAAATGTGTAACTCGCCACTCTCTAGTTCTTCATGTATAATTCTTCGGGCAGATTTTTTTACAGAACCTGTTAGTAATGATACTTTAATGTTTAAGCCTTGTAATAATTCTGTTATTCCGTTGTAATGTTGTGTAGCTAAAATTTCGGTAGGAGCCATTAAACAAGCCTGAAAACCGTTGTCTAAAGCCAATAACATTGTCATTAATGCCACAATGGTTTTACCAGAGCCAACGTCTCCTTGTAAAAGCCTATTCATTTGTGCGTTACTACCTAAGTCTGCCCTAATTTCTTTAACTACGCGTTTTTGAGCATTGGTAAGCTCAAAAGGTAAATAATTATTATAAAAGTCACTAAAATAGGTGCCAACAGCGTTAAAAGGAAAGCCCTTAATTTTGTTTTTACGCACCATTTTTTTAGCAATAAGTTGTAATTGTATATAAAACAATTCTTCAAACTTTAGCCTAAATTGTGCTTTTGCTAAATCTTGCTGACTTTTAGGAAAATGTATGTTTAGTAGCGCATCACTCTTACCTATTAACTTTAACTCTTTTAATAAATAAACAGGTAATGTTTCTGCAAATTGAGCTTTAGTATCTATAAATAACTGCTGTAAAAGTTTGCTTGTTACTTTATTTGTAATGCCTTTGTTAGTTAGTTTTTCTGAAGAAGGGTATATAGGCTGCATACTAACCTTTAAACCGTTTTTATGGTCTTCTAATAATTCCATTTCTGGGTGAGGCATAGAAAATGTACCATTAAACCAATTTGTTTTGCCATAAATTACATAAGGCACATTTAGTTTAATATTTTCTTTAATCCATTTTTGGCCTCTAAACCAAACTAGTTCCATTTTACCTGTATCATCTACAAAAGTGGCAACTAGTCTTTTTCCTCTTTTTTGACCAACTTCTTTTAAGTGTATTATTTTTCCAATTACTTGTACTTCTGCACTGTTGCGTTGCAATTGGCTAATTTTGTAATATTGGGTTTTATCTAAATACCTGTTAGGAAAAAGATTAAGTAAATCCTGATAGGTATACACGCCCAGCTCACTCTGTAAGGTTTGAGCTCTACTTGGCCCAACACCTTTTAGATATGCAATAGGAGTTTGTAAATAATTAGGATTCATACGACTAAAATAAACCGAATCTGAACAACCACAAAAGATGAAAATGCTTATTTTGGTTGAAAATTAAAATGATGTTTTTTTTTAGATACCTTACGCTGTTTTTAATTTGCACGCAATGCGTTGTTTTACAGGCACAAGAACAACCTAAAGTAGACTTTTTAACAGCAAATGTAGATGTTAAGCCAAATGAGCAGGCTAAAAAAATTAATGGTACTGTTACCTATGCTTTTAATGTATTAGCAACTGTAGACTCCGTTTTTTTAGATGCAAAAAAAATGAATTTCACAACAGTTTTACTTAACAATAAGCGTGTAAAATATAAGGTAGATGAAAATAGAATTACCATTTATAAAAAGCTAAAAAAGGGTAAAAAATATAATTTAAAACTTACTTACCAAGCACAACCAAAACAGACACTGTATTTTGTAGGTTGGAATAAAAAAGATGATAAAAACAATCAAATTTGGACACAAGGTCAAGGTAAATATACAAGCCATTGGCTGCCAAGTTTTGATGATATGAATGAGAAAGTTATTTTTAACTTAACTATTATTTTTAATGAAAATTACCAAGTTATTGCTAATGGTAAGTTAAAAACAACTAATGTAAAGGATAACTTAAAGGAATGGGAATTTAGGATGAAAAATCCAATGTCTAGTTATTTGTTAGCCTTTGCAATTGGTAAATACGCTGTTAATAAACAATTTTCTGCTTCTGGCGTGCCTTTAGAGTTGTATTACTACCCAAAAGATTCAGCAAAAGTAGAAACCACATATAAATACAGTAAAGCTATTTTTAATTTTTTAGAAGAAGAAATTGGTGTTGCATACCCTTGGCAAGTATATAAACAAATACCTGTACGCGATTTTTTATATGCTGGTATGGAAAATACAACAACTACTATTTTTTCTGATGCTTATGTGGTAGATTCTGTGGCGTATAATGATACCAATTATGTAAATGTAAATGCTCATGAGCTTGCTCATCAATGGTTTGGAGATTTAGTTACAGAAGTAGATAGCAAAAATCACTGGTTACATGAAGGTTTTGCTACTTATTACGCCTATTTAGCAGAGAAAGAGGTGTTAGGAGAAGGACATTTTAATTGGAAACTATTTTCTACAGCTTTACAACTAGATAAGTTTAGTCAAAAAAATAAAGGAGAGTCTTTGCTAAACCCAAAAGCGAGTAGTTTAACCTTTTATGAAAAAGGTGCTTGGGCATTACACGCATTAGTAGATTTAGTTGGTAAAAATGCTTTTAAAGAGGGAGTGAAAAACTATTTAGAAAAGCATAAATACAAAAATGTTACTGTTTCAGATTTTTTATCAAGTATAGAAGCGGCAAGTGGTATTAATTTAAAAGACTATAAGTCTACCTGGTTAACAACAAAAGATTTTCCTACAAGCAAGGCTAAAAATATTTTAAAAAAGTCATCATCATCTATAGCAACATTTTATAAATTACAGAAGGAACTAACGGTTAGTAATAAAAAAAATAGTGTAATAATAGATAGGTATTGGGATAAAGCTACATCAACCCAACTAAAAAAATATATTGTAGAGTTTTATTCTAAGTCGTTATCTAAAACAGTTAAAAAACATATATTAACATCTAATGATGTAACGTTAAGGCAAACATTGCTATTAAATACACAAAAATTAATAGGAGAGGATATTGCTTATTTTGAATCTTTTTTAGTGGATAAAAGTTATACTACTGTAGAAAATGCACTGTATAAGCTTTGGATTTACAACCCAGAAAAACGTGTTACATATTTAAATAAAACTAAAGGTATTATAGGTTTTTCTAGCAAAAATGTGAGGCAACTATGGCTTGCATTGGCAATTATGACTAAAGAATATAATGTAGATTTAAAAAATGAATATTTAAAAGAATTAAGGGGCTACACTAGTGAAGCAGAACATTTTGAAACCAGACAATTGGCTTTTTCTTATTTAAACGATTTATTTTATTTAGATAAAACTAATTTAGTAGATTTAATACATGCAACAAACCATCCTGTGTGGCAATTTAAAAGTTTTGCTAGAGGTTTAGTTAATGATATTTTAGAAAAAAAAGAATACAGAAAAATGTTTTTAGAGCTAGAGCCACAAGTTTCTAAAGAAGATTTTAAATATATAAAAAGTAAGTTGTAAGTATGCGTGCAATGGTAATTTCTGGAGGAGGTAGTAAAGGCGCTTTTGCAGGAGGTGTTGCACAGTATTTAATACAAGATGCCAAGCATACATACAATATGTTTATAGGAACCTCTACAGGTAGCTTGTTAATTTCTCATTTAGCTTTACAAAAAATTGAAAAAATTAAACAAATTTATACTTCTGTAAATGAAGATGATATTTTTAGTTTATGTCCGTATACTAAAACAAAAAAACAAGGTGTAGAAACTATAGGTATTAATCACTTTAGTGTATTAAAAAACTTATTACGTGGCAGCAAAACTTTTGGCGAGAGTTATAACCTTTTAAAGTTGATAAAAAAATCTATTACAGAGCAAGAGTTTCATCAACTTAAAAAAAATAATACAGAAATTGTAGTTACTGTAGCCAATTTGTCTTTAAATAAAGTAGAGTATAAATCTATTGAAAATTGTACATATAATGAGTTTTGTGAATGGGTTTGGATTTCTTGTAATTACACTCCGTTTATGAGTTTGGTTAAAAAAAATGGATGTGAGTATGCAGATGGTGGTTTGGGTAGTATGGTACCAATTGAAGAAGCTATTAAAAGAGGAGCCACAATTGTAGATGCTATTATATTACAAACAGAAACTAATTTATTTAATAGAATGCCTTCTAAAAATGCGTTTTCATTGTTAACAAATATGTTTGCTTTTATGGCAGACAGAATAGAGCAACAAAACATACGTATAGGTAAGTTTGTAGCTAACCATAATAATGCAATTATTAACTTTTATTACACTCCAACAATTTTAACTACAAATTCTCTTATTTTTGAAGAGGAAAAAATGACGACTTGGTGGAAAAGTGGTTATGATTTTGCAAAAAATAAGAATACAGAAACCAACCTTATAGATATAGAATGAGAGCATTAGTAATAAGTGGCGGCGGTAGTAAAGGTGCATTTGCCGGTGGAGTAGCTCAGTATTTAATGGAAATTGAACACAGAGATTATGATATTCTTGTAGGTACATCTACAGGCAGTTTATTAATTTCTCATTTGGCATTAAACAATGTAGGGTTGTTGTATGATTTGTACACCAATGTAAACCAGCGTAAAATTTTTAGCTTAAACCCTTTTGTAGTTAAGCGTAAAGGAGAAAGAGAGTTTGTTTCTATTAACTACTTTAATGTTTTATTGCAGTTTATAAAACGTAAAAGAACCTTTGGAGAAAGTAAATCTTTACGATCTACAATTAAAAAGAATTTTACAATATCTGATTTTAGACAAATAAAAGAGAATACAGCTAAAGACGTTGTTGTAACAGTATCTAATTTATCAAAAAATAGGGTAGAGTATAAGTCTATTAGAGATTTTAGTTATGAAGAGTTTTGTGATTGGGTGTGGATTTCTTGTAATTACATACCATTTATGTCTTTAGTAAAAAAAGATGGTTATGAATATGGTGATGGTGGTTTAGGTTGTGTTTTACCTATTAGAGAAGCTATAGAGCGTGGTGCTACAGAGGTAGATGCTATTATTTTAGAATCTGAAAAAATGGAACATAACAAAGTATTGGGGAAGAATCCGTTTTCTTTAATGCTTAGTATTTATGGTTTTGTTTTAGATCAAATAGAATACCATGATATATCAGAAGGTGTAATTTATGCCAAACACAAAGGTGTTAAGTTAAATTTGTATTATACACCAACTAAACTAACAGAAAACTCTTTAGTATTTAATAAAAAACTAATGGCACAATGGTGGGAGCAAGGTTTTAGTTATGCAGAAAAGAAAGCTGCAAAATTAAAAGTTAGCATTCCTATGTCTAAATAATATACAATAGTTGATATAAAAAAAAGACTGCTTTTAAAAGCAGTCTTTAGTATAAGTTAAAACGGATGTAAGTTTACCAAAGTTCACTAATTTCCTTTTTAATGTAGCTTAATGCTGTAGCAGATGGTGATGCCTTATCCATTGTATCATTTAAAATATCTTCACGTAATTTATCTGCAGAATCTGCTTCACTCATAGCGGCTTTGCGTATGGTTTGTATTGTAGCGCTTTTAGCCGTTTTAATAATATTCCAGCTTTCATCAGACAAATATATTTGTTGAGACAAGTTGTGGTCAAACTCTTTTTCAATATTCTTTATTAATAAAGTTTCATATGCATTTTTATCATTACCCACAGGAGCAACACGTACTACTAAACTAGGTATAGATATACGCTCTAAAAATAAAGCCATACGCTCATAAGCTTGTAATCTGGTAGGTATGGTATTTTTTTGAGAATCTTTATGTAATAAAAAACGTCTTCTGCCTTCCTCATTTTTAGTATGCATTTTAAAAAAATAAAAAGCTACCATACCAGTTACTACACTAGGCAATAAATAGGCAAACATTTGTAATATAATTTCTGTTGTCATTGCGGGTTATATTTTAAGTTTGATTACGGTTGTAAAACGCACAATTTGCACAAAAATTATATGAATATTAAATATCAACAAACATCACATTAGTTAATACTTTTCATATGCTCTCTAACGCGTAAATAAAAGTTAGCATAATCTGTATGTATTTTAAACAAAACAGTATTGTTATTCTGCGTAGTACTTTCTAAGCTAATACGCTCTGTAACAACATTAAACTTGCTAACTAGGCTATTTTGTAATGCAGATAAGCTAGAGCTTGTACTAGTTATAGTTAGTTTAGAGTCTATATTTAACTCTAGTATTTTAGATATTTTTTCAAGAAAATCTTCTCCTGTAGCGCTTACTTTTGTTTTTGATGCATCTAATATATTTTGCTCTGTTTCGGTAATTACAACTTCACCATTGGTTACTGCAATTTTAGCATTTTCACCTAAAGACTGTTTAGCGTTTGTTAATATAACAATAGCAGTAGAATCGTTTTTACTAAAAGAGTCTTCAATAATAGAAAGTTGAGATTCCTTAGCCTTTAAAGCTTCTAAAGTTCTTGCCATATTTTTAGAATTTTGACTAGATACTTGCGTAAAGTTTTTAAGATTAGTTAATAAGGATTTATTTGCATTTTGTAACTCTGTAGCTTGGTTTTTATATAAGTCTGCTTCTGCAACACTTACTTTTGCTACTTTATTAGCTTCTGCTAAGGCAATGTTGGTTTGTGAAATACTATCTTTTAGTGTCTGTATTTGAGCAATTAAGTCGCTCTTTTTTTGAGCAATAGATACTATTGTAAAACATAAAAGTAGTAGGGTAGATAGGGTATTTTTTTTCATAAAATTTATAAGATTTAAGTGACAAATTTAAACATTTAATTTAGCTTACAAATTAATTTTAATAAGTTGTGTTTTTAATAAATAATGGTATAGTTTCCTAATAATAACGTAAAGATGTGTGGTAATAATGACTGGCATATTGTTTTTTAATATCTTGCACACCAAAAATTAATTACTGTTGCATATGTCATATACTACCTGTGTAGTAATACCTTGTTATAATGAAGTTAAAGAACTTAAAAATAGAGTTTATGATGGCTTTTTAAAAGAAGATACAAATACGCTTATTTGTTTTGTAGATGATGGCTCTACAGACGGTACTTATACAGAACTAAAAAGTTTAGAAAAACAGTATCCAACCAAGGTTGTAGTTTATAAAAATCCCAATAATGTTGGTAAAGCAGAATCTGTTAGAAACGGAGTAAATTTTGCTTGTGAAAATTATGAAATAAAACTTGTGGGTTATTTAGATGCCGATTTGGCAACTTCATTAGAAGAGTTTTCTTTTTTAACCACTTATATAGACAATACTATTTCTTTTGTTTTTGGCTCTAGAATAATGAAGCTTGGCTCTACAATAGAGCGCAAAGCATCTCGTTTTTTTATTGGTAGGTTTATAGCTACAGTAATTTCTACAATTTTAGATTTAAAAGTTTACGATACACAATGCGGCTGTAAAATATTTAAAAAAGATTTGGCTTTAGAAGTTTTTAATAAACCATTTGTTTCTCGTTGGCTTTTTGATGTAGAAATATTTAATAGAATTGTAGTATTTTACGGTAAAGAAAAAGCTCTAACAAAAATGTTAGAAGTCCCCTTAAAGCGTTGGGTAGATCAAGGAGATTCTAAAGTAAAAACATCTTACTTTTTTCAGCTTTGGTTAGATTTATATAAAATTAATAAAATTTGCAAAAAGGGATTAAAACACAATAATAGTATATAAAATGACAGATAAGAAAACTACAGTAAATTATATGTTGATAGCAGTTTTGTCTATCGTTGTCTTCAGGTTTATTATTACAGGAGCAATACCTTTGTTAGATAAAACAGAGGCTCGTTATGCAGAAATATCTAGACTAATGCAAGAAACGGGAGAGTGGGTTGTACTACAAATAGATTATAACGAACCTTTTTGGGCTAAACCACCGCTATCTACTTGGATGTCTGCAATGAGTTTTGAGCTTTTTGGAGTAAATGAGTTAACAGCAAGGCTGCCATCATTTTTGCTAGGTGTTGCAATGCTTTTTATACTAGGTTACTTTGTTAAAAAAACAAAAGTATCTCCGTTAGTGCCAGCTTTAGTTTTAGTTACTACACCAGAGTTTTTAATTCATATGGGAGTGGTTTCTACAGATTCTGCTTTGTGTTTTAGTGTAATGTTAATTATGCTATCATTCTGGAAAAGTATTACATCGGACAAAAAAACAATTTGGAATTACCTCTTTTTTGTTGGCTTAGGTTTAGGTTTTTTAGCCAAAGGACCATTGGTGTTAGTTTTAACGGGAGCTCCAGTGTTTTTTTGGTTGTTGTTAGACCGTAAAACGTTTTTCTCTAACTTAGCTAAATTGCCTTGGATAGTTGGTTTGCTAATTACTGTAGTTATTGCGTTACCTTGGTATTTATTAACAGAACAAAGATCACCAGGTTTTATAGATTATTTTATTGTTGGTGAGCATTTTAATAGGTTTTTAAAGCCAGGATGGAGCGGAGATTTATATGGTCAGCCAAAAACACAGCCATTAGGTTTAATTTGGGTATTTATGTTGTCTTTTTGTTTGCCTTGGTTTTATATAGTATTGGCAAAAATAGTAAAGCTTAAAAAGCGCATTTTAGATGATAAGTATGTAGCGTTTTTATTGTTTTGGTTGTTTTGGACACCAATTTTCTTTACCATATCTAAAAATATTTTACATACCTACATTTTGCCTTCTACAGTACCAATGGCACTTTTAATTGCACATTGGTGGCCAGAATACAAGCATAAAAAGAAGGCACTAATTGCCTGTTCTATATTTCCTATTTTAGTTTTTATAGCAGGTGCAGGACTTTTGGTTACTGACCAATGGAAAGTATATATGAACTCTGATAAATTACTAGTAGCTAAATCTGAAGAATTAAAAATTGATAAAAACCCTCCTATTTTGTACCTTGATTCTAAAACATATTCTAGTCAGTTTTACAATAAGGGTAATGTTATAGACACTAGAGATGAACCTGCTAAAATAGATTCTATTTTAGAGGCTTATGATAAACTTTATATTTTATCGGATAAAAGAGAGTTTTACCTTTTACCTAAAAAGTACGTAAGTAAATTACAGGTAATAGATACAACAAAAAAAGCACGTCTTTATTTGTACAATAAATAAGCGCTTTTGCCATTATAATTTTAAAAAAAACGAGCCTATTTTTTAGGCTCGTTTTTCATATATTCTTTTCCGCCTAAGTGTGCACAATCATATAGTTCTTGCATGCCATTAAAAGGAACTTTTGCTTTGTTGTAGCCATAGGTAAAAGCTAAACTTCTATTTAGTTCATTATCGTCTAGGTTTACTTGTATATCATCCATAGTATATTGGCAAGGATGCTCATAACCAGAGGCGTGTGTAATTTCTATTAACTCTTTTCTAAAACTTTTAAAATATTGAGCCAAACGATCTGACTTAAGAGGAACATTTATGCCTCTTTGCAACCACTGATTTTGTGTAGCTATACCAGCCGGACACGTGTTTGTATGGCAAGATTGTGCTTGTATACACCCAATACTCATCATTGCTTCACGTGCAACATTTATACAATCTACTCCCATTGCAAATGCCATTGCAGCTTTTGCAGGGAAACCTAATTTACCGCTACCAATAAACACAATTCTGTCTGTTAGTTTTTTCTCTAAAAACAATTTGTATAAGCTAGAGAAACCATAAACCCACGGTAAAGAAACGTGGTCTGCAAAACTTGGCGGAGCAGCACCAGTACCACCTTCACCACCATCTACAGTAATAAAATCTGGTCCTTTACCTGTTTTTAACATAATATCTGCTAGCTCTTCCCACTGATCTAATTTTCCAATAGCTCCTTTAATACCTACGGGTAAACCTGTTTTTTCTGCTATTTCTTCAATTAAATTTACCAATTCTTGTACAGAACTAAAGGCTTTGTGTGTAGCTGGTGACAAAACATCTTTTCCTATTTCTACACCACGTATTTCTGCTAACTCTGCAGTAATTTTAGCTCCAGGTAAAACACCACCTTTTCCTGGTTTAGCTCCTTGAGATAATTTTATTTCAATGGCTTTAATACAAGGGTTGTTTTCTACTAAATTGGTTAGCTTTTCCATAGATAAATTTCCGTCTTCAGATCTTACTCCAAAGTAGCCAGTTCCAAAATGAAAAATTACATCTCCTCCTTGTTTATGGTAAGGAGATAAACCACCTTCACCAGTATTATGGTAAGCGCCACTTTTTAACACACCTTTGTTCATAGCTTCTACAGCAGCAGCAGATAAAGAACCAAAGCTCATTGCAGATACATTTATTGCAGATGCAGGTCTAAAAGGTTTTTTACGTTTATTGTATGCACCTATTACTTTAGCGCAAGGTAAAAAGGTTTTGTCTTTAGCGTTAGGATGATTTTCATCAATTTTATAAGCCATCATTTGGTTTTTAACAAAAATATGCTGGTGTGCATATACATCTCTGTCTGTACCAAAGCCTTCGTAATTATTTTCGCTTTTTGCAGAAGCATAAATCCATCCGCGCTCTATGCGGTTAAAAGGTAATTCTTCTCTATTGTTAGCAACAAAATATTGTCTCATTTCTGGACCAATACTTTCTAACATATACCTTATATGCCCAACAATGGGAAAGTTGTGAGAAATAGTATGTTTTTTCTGAAAAAAAATATCTCGTATAGCAACTAAAGCTAATACTATTAATACCCATATCCACCATGAGATACTAGATATAAAACTTAAAAAAGAATCCATTTAATTATGTATTTGTTAACTAAAGCCAAACTTATTATAAGTTTGGCTTTGTAATTATGCTACAAAAATAACCAAATCTGTGGTCATTTATTGTTAGGTTTAACGTTATTTATTTAAATAATCTAGACTCATTTCTGTTAGTGTTTTAACACCTAAAAGCATTCCGTTATCATCTATTTTAAAGTCTGGCGTATGGTGTGGGTAAGCTTCTTTGTTTCCAGGAGTCATTCCGCCTAAAAAGAAATAGAAACCAGGGACTAGTTCTTGAAAATATGAAAAATCTTCGCCGCCAGTAGTAGCTTTAGTTAACTGCACATTTTTATTACCCGCAACTCGTTGCATTGTTGGTAACATTTGGTTTACCAAGGCAATATCATTATACGTAATAGAGGTCTGACTTTCTACACTAAATGTTGCACTACCACCATAAGCTTTAGCAATAGTTTCTGTCATTTCTTTCATTCTACGTAAAATAAGCTCTCGCATATCCGGATTTAAAGTTCTTACAGTGCCAATAAGTTCGGCACTTTCTGGAATAATGTTAAAACGAACACCACTTGTAATTTTACCAACAGTAATAACTGCTGCTTCTTCAGTTAGTTTAGATTCTCTACTAATTATGGTTTGCAAGCCGTCTATAATTTTAGCAGAAATTACTATGGGATCTACACCAGACCAAGGTTGTGAACCGTGCGTTTGTTTACCTTTTACGTTAATAACAAAACGCTCTACTGCAGCCATTATACCCTCTGTTTTGTATTTAATAACACCTACTGGTGTACCAGAATTAATGTGTAATCCAAAAATAGCATCTACTTTAGGGTTTTCCATAACACCTTCTTTTATCATTAAAGCAGCACCACCTTCTTCTCCTGGAGGTGCACCTTCTTCCGCAGGTTGAAAAATAAACTTAACAGTACCATTTATTTTGTCTTTATTTTTAGCTAAAATCTCTGCAACACCCATTAAAATTGCAGTATGTGTATCATGGCCACAAGCGTGCATAACACCAGTTTCTACGCCTAAAAATGTATCTGTAACGTTAGATTTAAATGGTAAATTATTGCGTTCAGTAACAGGTAAAGCATCTATATCTGCCCTTAAAGCAATTACTTTACCTGGTTTTTTACCTTTTAAAATACCTACAACACCAGTTATAGCAACCTTAGTTTGTACTTCTATACCTAATGATTTTAAATGAGCAGCAATTTTTTCTGCAGTTTTAAACTCTCTGTTAGATAATTCAGGATTTTGGTGAAAATGATGCCTCCATTCTATAACTTTTTTTTCTATGTTTTTGTAATCGTTCTCTAACTTATAATTTTGTGCTTGTAGGGCAGAACCACAAAGCAAGAGTGTTAAAATAAATTTGTTTTTAGTTTTCATATTTATATAATTAGTCAGTTATTTTGGTTTTTTTATTAATCTTAAAAATTAGATTTCCATTCTCATATTTACTAAGTGTTTTTTAAATCCGGCTTTTTCATAAGCCCGTAAGGCAGCAGTATTTTCGCTGTAGACATCTAACCTAACTTCTGTAGTATTCTGTTCTTTTATCCATTTAAATAAAAAATCTATAATATTTTTATTTATTCCTTTTCCTCGGTATTTAGGGTCTATATACATAAAACCTAAATAGGCGTAATTGTTGTGTTTTAAATGTTTTTTAGCTTGTTTAATTGTTGCGTACGCAGAGCCAATTAATGTATTGTTTAGTGTTGCAACAGCTACAAGTGTGTTTGTATCTTCTAATAAATTTTTAATACTGTAATAAGAAATTGGATCTGGTTTTAGAGTTTTATCAAAAGGACGCTCGGCAGAAATAATGCCTTGCTCAAAAGATTTTAAAGTTTGCAAATCTTTTAATTCTGCTGCTCTAATTTTAATTTCTTTCAATATTTTTATGGTTTAAATTGTAGTATTCTCTAAAGATATTTAAAATTAAACTGCTATTAAATTTTATTGTTTATAATTATTAAAACTACTTGTTTTATCTGGAGTTAATTATGGTTAAATTTACACTTCTCTAAATTATATAAGAAAAAACAATTGGAAGAATTTATTGCCCAACTTAACGAGGCTCAAAAAGCACCTGTTTTACACACAAAAGGACCATTAATGGTAATTGCCGGAGCTGGTTCTGGTAAAACAAGAGTGTTAACATACCGTATAGCATATTTAATACAGCAGGGTGTAGACCCGTACAATATTTTATCACTTACGTTTACCAATAAGGCGGCAAGAGAAATGAAAGTACGTATTGCAGATATTGCAGGTAGTGCAGAGACAAAGAGTTTATGGATGGGAACTTTTCACTCTATATTTGCTAAATTATTGCGTTATGAGGCAGACAAGTTAGGTTATCCAAATAATTTTACTATTTACGATACTCAAGATTCTCAGCGTTTAATTGCATCTATTATTAAAGAAATGCAATTAGATAAGGATATATATAAGTACAAGCAAATACAAAACAGAATATCATCTTACAAAAACAGTTTAATTACTGTAAAGGCATATTTTAATAATCCAGATTTAATGGAGGCAGATGCAATGGCAAAACGCCCACGTACTGGTGAAATTTATAAAAATTATGTAGAGAGATGTTTTAAGGCAGGAGCAATGGATTTTGATGATTTATTATTAAAAACCAATGAGCTTTTAAACGTTTTTCCAGAAGTGCTTCAAAAGTACCAAAATAGGTTTCAGTATATAATGGTAGATGAGTACCAAGATACCAACCACTCACAATACTTAATAGTTAAGGCTTTATCAGACAAATTTCAGAACATATGTGTGGTAGGTGATGATGCACAGAGTATTTATTCTTTTAGAGGAGCAAACATTAGTAACATTCTAAACTTTCAAAAAGATTATGATAATGTTGCAATGTATAGGTTAGAGCAAAACTACAGATCTACGGGTAACATTGTAAATGCCGCAAACTCTATCATAGAAAAAAATAAAAATCAGCTTGAAAAAGTTGTATGGACCTCTAATGATGATGGGCCACTGATTAAAGTTCATCGTAGTATTACAGATGCAGAGGAAGGTAGATTTGTAGCGGGTACTATTTTTGAAACAAGAATGAACGAACAACTGCATAACGGAGAATTTGCAGTGCTTTACCGTACCAACTCCCAATCTAGATCTATTGAAGATGCTTTGCGTAAAAGAGACATACCGTACAGAATATATGGAGGTTTATCTTTTTACCAACGTAAAGAAATTAAAGATGTGTTAGCATATTTAAGGTTAGTAATTAACCCTAAAGATGAAGAGGCATTAAAGCGCGTTATAAATTTTCCGGGTAGGGGAATTGGGCAAGCAACTATAGATAAACTATTAGTTACGGCTAACCATTATGGCCGCTCTATGTTTGAAGTTATGGAAAACATAGATAAAATAGAATTAAAAATAAACGCTGGTACCAAACGTAGATTAACAGAATTTGTTAATATGATTAAAGGTTTTCAGATAATGAATAAAGGAGCAGATGCTTTTTCTTTGTCTGAACACGTAGCTAAAAAAACAGGTATTCTTTTAGAGTTTAAAAAAGACGGCACACCAGAAGGTATTGCCAAAATGGAAAACATAGAAGAGCTTTTAAATGGTATAAAGGATTTTGTTGAAGGGCAAATGGAACTTGCTGATGCAACAGGTAATATAGCAGAATTTTTAGAAGATGTAGCACTTGCTACAGATTTAGATAATGATAAAGGTGATGATGACCGTGTTGCACTTATGACCATACATATGGCAAAAGGGTTAGAGTTTCCGCACGTATTTATTGTTGGTATGGAAGAAGACTTGTTCCCATCTGCAATGAGTATGAATACGCGTACTGAGCTTGAAGAGGAGCGAAGATTATTTTATGTAGCTTTAACCAGAGCAGAAAAACAAGCTTATTTAACATATACAGAAAGTAGATATCGTTGGGGTAAATTAGTAGATGCAGAGCCAAGTAGATTTATAGAGGAGATAGATGAAAAGTATATAGAAAACCTAACTCCGGTAAGTAATTATAAATACAAATCTTTAATAGATAAAAATATTTTTGGTGAAGTAGATAAAAGTAAACTTAGACAAGTTAAACCTGTTTCAGGTATACCACCAAGTGCCCCTAAACCAAATGAAAACCAACTACGTAAGCTACGTAAACTAAAACCAGAACTTGCGCAGCCAATAGCAAATAATGCCAACCTAGATCCTAATTTGGTAGAAGGTGCAGCAGTTAACCATACTAGGTTTGGTAGGGGAGTTATACTTAAAATTGATGGTGTAGGTAACGATAAAAAAGCAGAAATTAAGTTTGATAAAGGTGATATTAAAAAACTTTTACTACGTTTTGCTAAGTTAGAAGTACTGTAAACAGGGATGTAATTTTCCTACTAAATAGTTTTATTTGTGTTATATTTATTACAAATAACCACCAATTTTTTTTAGTATGATATTTTACGGATCTAATTCATCGCAATTAAAGTCTAAGTTAACAAGGCAAATACCTTGTGCTAACTGTAATGAGAGTGCAAAATTTAATGTAGAAGTTTATGGCAAGTACGCCCATTTGTATTGGATACCTATTTTTCCAATAGGTAAAACAGGTGGTGCAGTATGTACCAATTGTAATACTGTTTTTGAGCCAAAGCAAATGGACCATAATTTAAAATTAGAATACCAAAATGTTAAAGACGAAGCTAAAACATCAATAAGACATTTTTCTGCATTATTTATTATTGCTATATTAATTACAGGATTAAGTGTTTCTTCATTTTTAGATGGTAAAAACTCTGAAGAATATATAGCACACCCTATGGTTAACGATTTGTATGAGTTTAAAACTGAAGCTAATTATTATTCTACAATGAAGATTTCTTCTATATCAGATAGTATATACTTTAAGTTTAATGAATATGAAACCAATAAAAAGTCTGGAATTTCTGAAATTGATATACCAAAAAATTATGAAGAGCAAGAATATGGGTATACAACAAAAGAGTTGCAAGGACTGTTTAAAGACAATATTATTTACGAGGTAAAAAGAAACTAAGTGTATTGTAAGGTTTTTTATAATACTAAGACTTATTTTTATCTGTTATTAAATACATAAAATTATGGCTCAGTTTATTAAAATATACCCAGAGAATCCTAATGCAGATGCAATTAAAAAAGTTGTAGATGTTTTAAAAAAAGGAGGTTTGGTTATATATCCTACAGATACTGTTTACGGTCTAGGTTGTGATATAACCAATACTAAGGCTTTAGAGAAAATAGCACGTATTAAAGGAGTTAAGCTTGCCAAAGCTAATTTTTCATTTATTTGTGCAGACCTTAGCAATTTGTCTGAGTATGTAAAACAAATTGATACAGCTACATTTAAAATTTTAAAAAGAGCATTACCAGGGCCTTATACTTTTATATTGCCTGGTAATAATAATTTACCTAAAGATTTTAAAAAGAAAAAGACTGTAGGTATACGTGTGCCAGATAATTCTATAGCAAATGCAATGGTACAAGCACTAGGAAACCCAATAGTGTCTACATCTATTAGAGATGAAGATGAGTTGTTAGAATATACTACAGACCCAGAATTAATTTATGAAAAATGGGATAATTTAGTAGACATTGTTATAGATGGTGGTTACGGAGATAATACGGCATCTACTGTGGTAGATTTATCTGATGGCGAACCAGAGATAATAAGAGAAGGTAAAGGAAGTATAGATATATTTTAATTGTAAATAAAATATAAGTTAAGAATAAAAAAAGCCTCGCATTATGCGAGGCTTTCTTATTATAAATAATAATTAATACTATTTGTTTATTGCAGGATCTTTCATTCCTTCTTCAATCATACTGTAAAACTGATCAATTTTAGGAAGTACTACAATTCTTGTTCTTCTGTTTCTAGCTTTATCTGTAGAAGATACTGGTATGTATTGAGATCTACCTGCAGCCGTCATACGCTTAGGATCTACTCCGTACTCATTTTGTAATATACGAACTACAGCAGTTGCACGCTTAACACTTAAATCCCAGTTGTCTAATAAAACACCTTTTCTGTAAGGTACAGCATCTGTGTGTCCTTCTACCATAAATTCAAAATCTGGCTTGTTATTTACAACTTGTGCAACTTTACCTAATACTTCTTTAGCTCTTGTTGCTACATTGTAGCTACCGCTGCTAAATAATAATTTATCAGATATAGATACAAAAACCACACCTTTTTCTACGCTAATTTCAATATCCTCGTCATCTAAATTACCAAGAACACCTTTTAAACTCTGTACTAATGAAAGGTTTACAGAATCTCTACGTGTAATTGCATCGTTTAATTTACGTATTGTT
This sequence comes from Cellulophaga sp. RHA_52, assembly GCF_007827205.1. NCBI lineage: Bacteria > Pseudomonadati > Bacteroidota > Flavobacteriia > Flavobacteriales > Flavobacteriaceae > Cellulophaga > Cellulophaga sp. RHA_52. Next base: position 2,928,551 of record NZ_VIRZ01000001.1, on the reverse strand, counting down.
AAATCTTTTTCTTTTAAACTTTCTAATGACTTTTCTAAGTTTTCAGCACCTTTCGCAGACAAATCTGTTAGGTTACCCATATTATCTACTAACACTTGGTTGTTGGCTTTAAGAAAATCGTTTTGGTCTTCTAAAGTTCTTAACCTTGCATCTGCAGTAGCTTTTTCTTCTATACAGCTATTAAGCTTAACCGTTGCTGAATTTAATAAATCTTCAGTTTCTTTATTTTTTGCCTCTAACTCCGCATATTTCTTTTGCGATACGCAAGAAGATAATAATATTGTAGCTCCTAAAGCGCCTAAAAAAATCTTTTTCATATTCATATTACTATTAATTGTTATTTGTTTCAAAATTATATAAAATGTTCTATCTAATGGTACTACAATTTAGTTAATCTTTTACTAAATTGTTAAATTCCTTATAACCATTTACGAAATAAGACCACACAACGGATTTAATTAAATAATATTTTTTTGTTCTACTGTTTAACTCTTTCTTTTTTAGTGTTTTAGGTAAATTCCAATAAAAACTAAAATGTGCCTTAACAATTGCTAAACAATGTGTAAATCTCATTTGCGATAAAAATCGTAAACCTGCTATACCATCCAACAATAACCTTGCCATAACTATAAAAAATGCCTTATAAATTGGTATATTTTTTACAATACTGTAAAGTGAATTTCTAAAGTTTAAAAATGTCTTTTTTGGATTCATTTCATTAAGAGTAGACCCGCCTAAATGGTAAACTGTAGAAGCACCAACATACATAATTTCTAGGCCTTTGTTTTGTGCACGCCAACATAAATCTATTTCTTCTTGGTGCGCAAAGTAATCTTCATCAAAACCACCTAAATTAAAAAAAGTAGCTTTACGTATAAATAAGCAGGCACCACTTGCCCAAAATATTGGCAAATTGTCATTGTATTGTCCTTTATCTTCTTCTAATGTGTCAAAAATTCTACCTCTACAAAACGGATAGCCAAAACTGTCTAAAAAACCACCTGCAGCACCGGCATATTCAAAATGAGACTTCTTTTTTAAGTCTAAAATTTTTGGTTGTATTATAGCAGTGTTTTTATTTTCATTAAAATAGTTTTCAATAGGAGTTAACCAGTTAGGTGTAACTTCTACATCTGAATTAAGTAAGCAAAATATATCTTCTTTTACATTTGGTAACGCATCATTATACCCTTTTGCATAACCTCCATTGCTTGTGTTTTGTATAATTTTTACACCAGGAAAATTCTCTTTTACATAGCGTATAGATGTATCTGTAGAAGCATTGTCTGCTACATAAATTTTATGGTTGTTAGAGTGTTTTATAACTAATGGCAAAAAACGTTCTAATAGTTGTACGCCATTCCAGTTTAAAATAACAACAGCAATTTTAGGCATAATGTATATCTTACTTTATCTAAGTTCTTTTACAAATTTAACGGTTAAAATCAGGAATATCACGTAAAAACGTATAATTATCTTCGGTACTATTTGTTTTGCAATAAAAATGATTTAATCCGTTAGTAACCATTAAATAATTTGCATCTAATTGCATATTGTAACGTGCAATTTGGTCAAAAGTAGCTTGTGTAATTGTTATTTCTGGAGCTTTACATTCTACCAAAATGTTAATGTTTCCATTTGGTTTAAAAACAACAACATCATATCTTTTTTTTAAGTCATTAATTACCAGTTGCTTTTCTACATTAATAAGGCTAATTGGGTATTTTTTTTGATGAATAAGATGATGTACCACATGTTGCCTAACCCATTCTTCAGGTTGTAAAACCACAAACTTTTTTCGTATTACATCAAAAATATAGACTTTATTTTCGCTATTTTTGAAACGGAAGTTGTGCGTGGAAAAATTTAGCTTCTGCATACTGCAAATTTGATGATTTTTTTTAAATGGACGAAGTAAAAAAACTAATCTCCGATATAAAAAACGGAAACGTAAAACCTATATATTTTTTAATGGGAGAGGAGTCTTACTATATAGATAAGATATCTGAATATATTGAAAAAACTGTGTTAACAGAAGAGGAGCGTGGTTTTAACCAAATGGTATTGTATGGTAAGGATGTAACTATAGATGACATTGTTTCTAATGCCAAGCGTTACCCAATGATGGCAGAAAAGCAAGTTGTAGTTGTAAAAGAAGCGCAACATTTATCTAGAACAATAGATAACTTAACAAGCTACGCTAACAACCCACAACTAACCACGGTACTGGTAATTTGTTATAAGTATGGTAAGTTAGATAAGCGTAAAAAATTGTATAAAGCTGTACAAAAAACTGGTGTTTTGTTTGAAAGTAAAAGTTTGTATGAAAACAAAGTTGCAGACTGGATAATGAAAGTGTTAAAAGGCAGTGGTTATACAATTACACCTGTTGCTGCGCAGTTGCTTGTAGAGTATTTGGGTACCAGTTTAAGTAAAATTAATAACGAGTTAGAAAAGCTAAAAATAGTTATTACAAAAGATACGCAAATTACACCTGCAACCATAGAGGAACATATTGGTATTAGTAAGGATTTTAATAATTTTGAGCTTAAAAAGGCAATAGGCGAGCGTAATACTTTAAAAGCAGCGCGTATTATAAACTACTTTGCACAAAACCCAAAGGATAACCCGTTTGTGGTAACAGTAACCGTGTTGCATACTTATTTTACGCAAATACTACAGTACCACGGATTAAAAGACCATTCTAAAAGCAATGTAGCTAAAGTGTTGGGTGTAAATCCATATTTTGTTAATGAATACCAAACAGCAGCCAGAAATTTTCCAATGAAAAAAGTTAGTGGAATAATATCTGCTTTACGAGATTTAGATTTAAAGGGAAAAGGTGTAGGTGCCTATAATATGTCTCAGGCAGACTTACTAAAAGAGCTTTTGGTAAAAGTTTTTTAATTATTTACCGTCTACACTAAATCTACCAGGACCTAAAAGAAATATAATCATAAAAAACAGAAGGTAAAGTACAGCCATTTCTTTTACACTAAAAGGATCTGCAGCGTGTTGTACAAATGCAGCAATTAACATTGTTACAGCAGCTGGTACAGCAAACCATCTTGTTTTGTACCCTAATATTATAAAAATTGGACATAAAACTTCACCAATTACCGCTAAAAATAAAGAAGGACTAGCTCCTATACCAATTGGGTCTGGAAATTTTATTTCATCGCCACTAAAAAAGTTTTGTAATTTAGGTATTCCGTGTGTAAGCATCATTGCAGATGGCGCAATACGCAAAAGCGCCAATCCTATATTTGTCTTTATATTATCTCTCATTCTATTTGGCTCCGGGGATATAAATATCTATGTATTCCAAATTTAGAAATATTTTTTTAATACACGAAAAATAACAACTAATAAAAGAATAAAATTAGACAAAAAGTGTTATTTACAACAATTACCTAAGTTTTGGAAAACTGCTAGGATTAGCTTCATGCATTATAGCGTATATTTTTTCAAATATATCTTCTGCATTAGGCTTAGAAAAATAGTCACCATCTGTTGCATATGCAGGTCTATGGGCATTAGCAGTTATTGCTTGTGGCATACTGTCTAAATACTTGTAAGCTCCTTGTTTTTCTGTTATTTCTTGTAGTAAATAAGCAGAGCATCCTCCTGGTACATCTTCATCAACAACTAGTAATCTGTTGGTTTTTTGCACACTTTTTACCACATCATGATTAATATCAAAAGGTAGTAAACTTTGAGCATCTATTACTTCTATATCTATTCCAACCTCTAACAATTCTTTTGCTACTTGTTGTACAATACGTAGTGTAGACCCATAAGATAATACGGTTATGTCTGTACCCTCTTTTACCGTTTCTACAACTCCAATAGGAGTACAGTGTTCTCCTAAGTTAGCTGGCTTATCTTCTTTTAATCTGTAGCCATTTAAGCACTCTATTACCAAAGCAGGCTCATCAGACTTTAATAAGGTGTTATAAAAACCTGCGGCTTTAACCATGTTACGCGGTACAAGAATATGCATACCTCTTAACAGGTGTATAAAACCACCCATTTGTGATCCAGAATGCCATATACCTTCTAACCTGTGTCCTCTAGTTCTAATTATTAAAGGAGCTTTTTGTTTACCAACAGTACGGTATAGTAGTGTTGCTAAATCATCACTTAATGTTTGCAATGCATACATTAAATAATCTAAATATTGAATTTCTGCTATAGGTCTTAATCCTCTTAAAGCCATACCAATTCCTTGGCCAATAATAGTAGCTTCTCTAATACCAGTATCTGCAACTCTATGTTCTCCGTATTTAGCTTGTAAGCCCTCTAGTCCTTGATTTACATCTCCAATAGCACCAGCATCTTCACCAAATATTAAAGTGTTAGGGTTGTTCCCAAAAATGTGATCAAAATTATCTCTTAGTATTACTCTACCATCTACAGATTCTGGGTTTTCATCATAAACTGGTTTAACCTCTTCTATATTTGTAGCTTTGTTAGGTAAATTACTATATAAATGAGAGCTGTACTTAGGTTGCATTTCATTTAAATAGTTTGTAATCCAGTTTGTTAAAGCCTGTTTCTCAGGTGAGTTTTCACCAATTAAATAACGTAAAGCTTTTCTGGCACTAGATGCTAAATCTCTTTTAATTGGTTCTTCTATTGCAATTAAATCGTTTTTAATTTTTGCAATAAAATTTTTGTTAGGGCTTTTGCTAGCAGCATTATCTAAAACAACAACTAAAGCTTTTTTTTCTTCTTTATTAGGGTTAATAAATTCTGCCCAAGCTTCTTTTTTGGCAGTACGTACTTCCTTTTTAGTTTCTTTATCTATAGCGTTCAGTTCTTCTTCTGTAGCTATGTTATTTTCTATAATCCACTCTTTAAAACGTTTGTTACAATCGTTTTCCTTTTCCCACTCTAGTCTTTCAGGAGATTTGTATCTTTCATGTGAACCAGAAGTAGAGTGCCCTTGAGGCTGTGTTAATTCTTTTACGTGAATAAGTACAGGAACGTGTTCTGTTCTTGCAATTTCAGAAGCATTCTCGTAAGCGTGAATTAATGCGGTATAATCCCAGCCGTTAACTTTTATAATTTCATAACCCTTATTATTTTCATCTCTTTGAAAACCTTTAAGAATTTCAGAAATATTTTCTTTTGTAGTTTGGTGTCTTGCGTGTACAGATATACCGTAAGCATCATCCCATACACTAATTACCATAGGTACTTGTAAAACACCAGCAGCATTTATAGTTTCAAAAAAGTGTCCTTCACTTGTGCTTGCATTACCAATTGTACCCCAAGCAACTTCATTACCGTTGTTTGAAAAATTGGTTGCATCTATACCTGAGACATTTCTGTAAATTTTAGACGCTTGTGCCAAACCTAATAACCTAGGCATTTGCCCAGCAGTAGGAGAAATATCTGGACTACTATTTTTTTGTTCTGTTAAGTTTTTCCAACTACCATCTTCGTTTAAACTATGTGTACCAAAATGACCACCCATTTGTCTACCGGCACTCATAGGGTCTTTGGTAATATCTGTGGTAGCATATAAACCATGAAAAAACTGCTTAGCGTTTAATAAACCTAAAGCCATCATAAAAGTTTGGTCTCTATAGTACCCACTTCTAAAATCGCCGTTTTTAAAAGAACGTGCCATTGCTAATTGTGGAAGCTCTTTACCGTCACCAAATATTCCAAATTTAGCTTTACCAGTTAAGACTTCTCGTCTCCCTAACAAGCTGCACTCCCTACTTAATACGGCTATTTCATAATCTTTAATGATTTGCGATTTAAAATCGTCGAAAGAAATATCGTCTTTTGTTTGTGGTTTTACGCTCATAGCTTACGAAGTTATATTTCTGCAAAAGTACCAAATTTGATTGGTTTTTGCAATAGCTATTAGCGATATGTTATTGAATATTTATCAAAATAAGGTGTAATTGGGTGTTTTAAATTATGAAATACTTAAAATATTTACCTTAAAATGACAATTTGCTATTTAATTAAAACCATTTTCTTGTAAATAACCCAGTTAGGGACTTTGGGCTTAAAGTAACAATAAAACGTATTTTTTCTCCGTAATTTGGTTGAGACACTTCCCATCCATTATTAGAATACATAGGAAAAAATAGCTCAAAATAATCTGTTACTAAGTTTAAACGTATACCAGCATCATACACAAAGCGTGCTTTAGAGCCTTTGTTTTTTAAATAGCCAATATCTCCGTAAGCTTCTATCCACCTATAAATATTGGTACTTGCGTTTGTAGTAGCTATCCAATCATTAGCAAAGGGGTTATCTAATTTAGATTTAAATCCTCCTTCTGCAATAATTATTTGTTGGCTATAAATACCAGAAGATGCTGATCTACCTAAATAAGAGTAATCAAACAAATAATCTGTAGGTCTGTCTAATGCATAACTAAAATAGTCATCATCAGTTTTATTGTTTATAAACTTACCAGCAAAAAACCTTAAATTAAATTGTCTGTTATTTTGAAAAAGTTTGCGATATTCTAAGTCAAAAGAAAGTTTAGAAAATTTGCCTGCATATTGTGCATCTACAAACCAAGATAAATAATTTATTAAGTCGTTATTTGTATCTCTAAATCTTGCATTTAAAACACTATAATCTGGCTCTAGCTCATTAGCTTCTACAAAAGTTGGGTCAAAATCACGAAATACATTTATATAGCGAACAAAAAGACTTTGACTTCTGTTAGATCTTAGGTCTTTTGGTCTCCACGCTAATCCAAAAGAAGGAGTAATGGTAGAGTATCTAGAGTTTTTTTGAAAATGAAATGTAGAAAAGCTTAAAGAGTATGTACTTAAAAATAAGTTTTTATTTTTATGCTGATCTCTAATTGTAAAGTTTCCAGAACCAACAAAAGCATTTTCCTTTGTTGCATAACCTGGGTTTAGTGCAAATACAAATGGCCTATCTAGTAACGTTTTGTTGTGCAGTTTTAAAATAGGTGTAAAGCCATCATAAGCATTAAACCTCATTTCTGGATTGTAAAATATTTGGTTATAGTATGGGTTTTCTGCATCTTTAAAAAACTGTAATCTTAACTTTTTGTTACTAGCTAAAAAGCCTTTTAGAGATTTCCAGTTGTCTCTTTGGTTGTACTCTGGTATTTTTTTATCGTAGTTTAATACCAACTTATCTTCTCCGTTTCTTGGTATAGTTACGTTTTTTTGAGTTACTACATTAGATACCCAATATTTAGATACTATAGAATCATTTTTTAAACCAAATAAGGAAATAGGAAGATTTGTAGATGTTTTATTTTTAATTGTAACAGTTAGTGAGTCTTCAGTTTTTTCAATTTTTTTAATTTTAAAATCTATTCTATCATTGGTAGATATAAACTCATTAAAAAACCAATTTATATCTTTATTGGTAGATTTTTTTAAAATATTTTCAAAATCGTTAGTAGTGACTTTTTGTTGGTTGTATTTTTTGTAAAATTCCTTAATACTTCCTTTTACATTATTATAACCAATATATTCTGATAAATAGGTGAGTCCTAAGCCAGATTTATAGCTGTTTGCTATTCGTTGATTAAATTTTATTAAAGAATCGTTAGATGCTGTTAATGGTTGATCTAGATTTTTTCTGCTGGTAAGCATAGACATTAAGGCGTACTGATCATTAAAATCATACTTAGAAATTTCAAAACTTCTAACTCCCCATATTTTTGAAAACTTACCCAGTAATTTTTGACCATTGTAAAACTCATCTACATACGTAATCATTAAATAATTAACTATAGCATCTGTAACCCATTTTTCTTTTCTGGGGTTTAAATATACACTCTCATTTAAAATTTTATAAAGTGTAGTTTTTAATAGTTTTAGTTCATAACTAAAGGCTTCTGAGTAAGGAACTATAAAAGAAGGTAGTTGGTTAATGCCGTATAATGGGTTCTTTTTATAATCTAACTCACTTACTAATATTTTCTTATGTGGGTATTCTCCTAAATTATCTTTTATATATTTGGCAACTTTATTAATAGAAATTCCTTGTAAAATTTCGGGGTATTTTGAAGCTTTAAAATCGGTTTCTATTGTAAGGTCTGGAGTAATATAGGTAATAAATTCTTTTTGATTACTTAGAATTACTTCGGCACTTTTTCTGTTTTCTCCATCAATAACTATTGTTTTATTCCCGTTTAAACTGTATTCATTAGTTTTATTAAGGTTTGTAGTAACGTAATAGTCTTTATTTATAGTTAAGTAGAGTTTGGTTGTTGTAGCATCTGTTTGTAAGTCCTCTAGGTTTTTGTTAGAGTAAAGGTTCCATTTGCCATTGTAGGTTGCAGGTGTTAAATACCAGTCTTTTAGGTAGTAAGTACTATCATTACTATAACCAAAATTAGTGTATTTGTTTGGTGGTAACTGTACTTTGTAGTTTATTTTTAGTGTTAAGGTAGTATCTGGAGCTAGTGGTTTATTAAGTATAAACATCACTATGTCTTTACTTTTTGTATGTTTGTTAGCAAGTGTGTTACCTTTATTGTCCTTGGCTTTAATAATATTTGTGTAGCCTCTTTCTTTAGGTTTTGCTAAATGTAAACTTTTTTTAAATTCTTCAGAAAAACGTTTTGCTAAAGCTGTTTTTTTGCTAGAATAGGCGTTAGGCCAATCGTTAAAATATAAAACCTCTAATGTATCTTTTGATGTGTTTTTATAGTTAAACTCTTGCTGAATAGAAATTTCATGGCAAGATGTATCTAAAAAAGCATTTATAATAGTTTTGTGTTGCGCACGTAATTGTACACAGTTTAGGAAAAGTATTCCTATAACTGTGTATATTACATTTTTCTTTATTTTAAATGCTGTCATACTTTAATTAGAAGTTAGGACTAAGATCATGTCCTTTGTAGAAGGCATCAATTATTTCTACAACTTCGTCTGCAGTATCTACTATTTTAATAAGATCTAAATCTGAAGCACTAATATTACCCTCACCAAGCATTGTTTCTTTAACCCAATCAATTAAACCAGTCCAGAAGCTAGTACCAACAAGTATAATTGGGAATTTTCCAATTTTGTTAGTTTGTATTAGTGTAATGGCTTCAAAAAGTTCATCTAAAGTTCCAAATCCGCCAGGCATTACAACAAAACCTTGAGAATATTTTACAAACATTACTTTTCTAACAAAAAAGTAGTCAAAATTGATGCTTTTGTCATGGTCTATATATGGATTGTCATGTTGTTCAAAAGGTAATTCTATATTTAAACCAACAGATGTGCCACCTGCTAAGTGAGCACCTTTATTACCAGCTTCCATAATACCTGGTCCGCCACCAGTAATAACACCGTAACCAGCTTCTGCAATACTTTTTGCTACGTCTACAGCTAGTTCATAATATTTAGACCCCTCTTTTGTACGTGCAGATCCAAATACAGAAACACAAGGTCCAATGGCACTCATTTTTTCAAATCCGTGTACAAATTCTCCCATTATTTTAAAAAGTGCCCAAGAGTCGTTAGTTTTTATCTCGTTCCAGCCTTTAGGGTGTTTTTCTCTTCTCATTTTATTCTATTTTATTAGCAGCAAACGTTATTCTGTTTGCAATATTTTTAATGTTATAATTCTTTTTTAAGAAACTTTGCAGTGTAACTTTTTTTATCCTTAATAATTTCTTCTGGTGTTCCTTTTGCTACCAATTTTCCTCCGCCACGGCCACCTTCATAACCAATATCTATAATATAATCTACCATTTTAATTACATCCATATTGTGTTCAATAACTAAAACTGTATTTCCTTTGTCTACTAATTTGTTTAAAACTTCCATTAGTACACGAATATCTTCAAAATGCAATCCTGTTGTAGGCTCATCTAAAATATAAAAAGTATTACCTGTATCTCTTTTAGATAATTCTGTAGCTAACTTAATACGTTGTGCTTCACCACCAGATAATGTAGTAGATTGTTGGCCAAGAGAAATGTATCCTAAACCTACATCTTGTATGGTTTTTAATTTGCGATTAATTTTTGGGATATTTTCAAAAAAAGTAACGGCTTCATTAATTGTCATTTCTAATACATCTGCAATAGATTTCCCTTTGTATCTAATTTCTAAGGTTTCTCTATTAAAACGTTTGCCATTACAGGTTTCACAATCTACGTAAACATCTGGTAAAAAGTTCATTTCTATAACGCGTAGACCTCCACCTTGACAAGTCTCACACCTTCCGCCAGTAACATTAAAACTAAAACGACCTGGTTTGTAGCCTCTAATTGCTGCTTCTTGTGTTTTAGCAAATAAGGCTCGTATTTCTCCAAAAACACCTGTATATGTTGCTGGGTTAGAACGTGGAGTTCTGCCAATTGGTGATTGGTTAATATCTATTACTTTATCTATATGCTCTAAGCCTGTAATTTTTTTATACGGCATTGGTTTTTTAACACCGTTAAAATAGTAAGCATTTAAAATAGGGTAGAGGGTTTCATTAATTAAGGTAGATTTTCCACTGCCTGAAACTCCTGTTACTCCAATCATTTGACCTAGAGGAAATTCTACCGAAACATTTTTTAAATTGTTACCTGTACAACCCGTAAGTTTTATTTTTTTACCATTTCCTTTTCTTCGTTTTTTAGGAATGGAAATTTCTCTCTTACCTGTAATATAATCAGCAGTAAGTGTATTGTAATTTTTTAAATCTTCAGGTTTACCTTCAGAAATTATTTGTCCGCCGTGCTTGCCCGCTTTTGGTCCAATATCTATAACGTGGTCTGCACGCTCTATCATATCTTTGTCATGTTCTACTACAATAACAGAGTTTCCTATATCTCTTAAAGCCTCTAAAGATGCTATTAAACGCTCGTTGTCTCTTTGGTGTAACCCAATACTTGGTTCATCTAAAATATATAAAACACCTACTAGTTGAGATCCTATTTGTGTGGCTAAACGTATACGTTGTGCCTCACCACCAGATAAAGATTTAGAGCTTCTGTTTAATGATAAATAGTCTAAACCAACATTTAATAAAAATTGTAGCCTAGTTTTTATTTCTTTAATGACTTCTTCAGCAATTTTAAGTTGATTTTTAGTGAGCTTTTTATCAACCTTACTAAAAAACTCTGCCAAGTCAACAATATCCATTGTTGCTAAATCTGCAATATTTTTATCATCAAATTTAAAATATAAAGATGCTTTTTGCAGTCTAGAGCCTTCACAAGTAGGGCAAACAACTTTGTCCATAAACTCTTTAGCCCAACGTTTAATAGGAGCAGAGTTAGCCTCGTTATATTGGCTTTCAATAAAATTAGAAATACCCTCGTATTCAATTTTATAGTTTCGTTTTATGCCTAGTGTTTTAGAATCTACCTCAAAACTTTCATTACCACCATTTAAAATAACTTCTATAGCCTCTTCTGGTATTTTAGAAATAGGATCTGTTAATTTAAAATTGTAACGCTGAGCAATAACATCTAATTGTTTAAAAGCCCAAGAATTTTTAAACTTACCTAATGGAGCAATACCACCATCCTTAATAGATAACTTAGTATCTGGAAAAATTTTAGATGTATTAACTTGGTATTTATGACCCAAGCCATTACAGCTAGGGCACATACCCTTTGGTGAGTTAAAAGAAAATGTATTTGGTTCTGGTTTTGGGTAAGATATACCTGTGGTAGGGCACATTAAATCTCTACTAAAATAGCGAGGTTCTTTTTTACCTTCTTCCAAAATCATTAATACATTATCACCACTATACATTGCTGTATTTATGGTTTCTGTAATACGTTTATCTAGGTCTGCGTTGTCTGATATTTTTAACCTGTCTATAACAATCTCTATATCATGTACTTTGTAACGGTCTAATTTTAAACCTTTAACAATGTCTACAATTTCGCCGTCTACTCTTACTTTTACAAATCCTTGTTTAGCAATTTGCTCAAACAACTCACGGTAATGACCTTTTCTAGATTTAATAACAGGAGCAAGAACGTTTATTTTTTTGTCTTTAAAATCGTTTATAATAAGCTCTTTTATTTGAGTATCACTATAACTAACCATTTTTTCTCCTGTGTTGTAACTATGTGCATCTGCTGCACGAGCAAAAAGGAGTCTTAAAAAGTCATATATTTCGGTAATTGTACCTACTGTAGATCGTGGAGACTTTGACGTTGTCTTTTGCTCTATGGCAATTACGGGCGATAATCCATCTATTTTATCCACATCTGGACGCTCTAAACCTCCTAAAAACTGACGAGCATAGGCAGAAAAAGTTTCTATATACCTACGTTGGCCTTCTGCATAAATAGTGTCAAAAGCTAATGAAGACTTACCACTACCAGACAGGCCTGTAATAACAACAAGCTTTTCTCTAGGTATGGTAACGTCTATATTTTTAAGGTTGTGCACACGTGCACCTTTTACCTCTATGTTTTCTTCGTATGTAATCATTTACTAATTTGGCAAAGTTGCTAAGTTACGATTTTGGATTTTAATTTAATAATTGCGTCTATTTAGTTTTTGTTAATTAGTACTGTAATTATATTTTAGCAGCATTAACTAAAAAAATACAACAATGCAATTATTAGGAATAGGCTCTAGAATACAACATAATGAATTAGGAAAAGGAGTGGTAACCAATGTTACAAGTAAACATTATTGGGTTACTTTTATAGAGAATGGTTTAGAAACTATAGATATAGATTCTGATTTTGAGGTTATTGAAGCTGTAGAGGATGAAGTAGACAGTGTTAGTTTTTCTGATGTAGAAAGCTCTTTAATAACAATATTAAGAAAATGGAGTGATGCATCTAGCATAACGCCAATTGCAGATAAATGGAAAAAGGGGACATTAATTTTAGAACCTGGAGATGGAAAATCGGCTAACAAGGAAATACCAATTGATACTTTTTTTCATAAAATAGTTATGGTGCGTGACAGAATTAGAGTAATGGAGCAAAAAATTAATGCTAGTAAAAACCTTGTAGATCAAGAAAAAGTAGATTTACAACAATATATTACGCGTATTTACGGTAGTTTAACTTCTTTTAATGTGTTATTTAAAAGTAAAGAAGATCAATTTGTAGGTGAGCGTAGTAAATAGAGAATTAATATAGAAAAAATAAAAGCCCAAACTAAAATATAGTTTGGGCTTTTAATCTGTTAATGTATTGATTTTAAATTAGTTATTCTTTTTCAAAGTAATACTCGTAAATATCCTCTTCTAAACCAACATTTTCAAATAATTCTTTTATTATTAATGAAGATCCAGAAACTGTAACTTCTCCTTCAATATCTAATGAGCCATTCTCGTAAACATAAGATTCTTCTTCGTTATTATAAGTTTCTGTTTCAGAAAAAGCAACTAAAGTAAGCTGGTTCTCTTCCTCATTGTACGCCCATTTTCCAGATGTATCTGAAGAAGATTCATCATTGTTATAAATAACTTCACAAGCTTCATCACTATCTGTCCAATTTATATTTTTATCAGAAAATGAATTATTATATGTAAATGTTCCATCACTATTAAATTTTATTTTTAAAAAATTTACGGTAGAGCATTCGTCAACAATTACTTCTTCATTACATAAAGTATAGTCAAAAGTAAAACAATCCTCTTCATTCACTTTTACTTCATCACCATCCGAAATTTCTTTTGTAAAGTTCCAAGTACCAACTAAATCACTATTACCACCCCAAGCTTCAACTGTTACACAAATCTCTGTAGGTTCACTAATGTTACCCTCACCATCATACAAACAAATAACATAGCAAAAAGTGACTGCTGTAACACTTTCATCAAGGTTTACTTCAATAGTAGCATCGTTTTCTTTACCTGCAGATTTTCCTTTTAAAAAGTTTCTATTCTTTTTAGTTTGTTCTCCTTTACCAGAAACATAAATCTCAGATCTAGGAACATCAAAATAAGAATCTGCCATTCCGTTTTCATCTTTTAATTGTATATAAGCGCCAGTATAATTTGATGCGGAATTAAATTCAATTTCAAATCCATTTTTTTGAAAAGCAGATTGTTTGCTGTAATCCATAGTAAACTCTAAACCACCTGTAGGAGTTAGGGTTCCTGTTTTTTTAGTAGCTCCTTCTATAATAAGTGCAGAACTTACGCTGTTTATTTCTAGAGGTTCATCTTCCTGAGCATTAATTTCTGCATCGTTATTTTTTACAGATGAGTCATCATCAGATGAACAAGAGAAAAAATTTAGTGCTAAAAAGCACACAAGCATAATGTTAATTTTTTTCATTATAAAAATTGATTAAGGTTATAAGTTAATTTAACGCTATAAGAGATGTTTTAGTATTGTTTTTGTAGGTATTTACATAGATAAGTTATTAAAAAATTGGATTTATTCCATTTTTGCAATGGATTTATTCCAAAATAACTATATTAGCGTATGGGAAATGATTATAGTATAGAGGTAAAACGGTTTACAGAGGTACGTAGAGACTTAGGTTTTACTCAAGCAGAATTCGCAAAATTATTAGGAATATCTAGTACAACAGCAGATATAGAACGAGGACGAACTAAACTTTCTGGTAAAGTTGTTACAGAACTATTAAAACAATTTAAAACTAATCCGCTATGGCTTTTTGGAGAGGGAAATCAGAAATACCTATCTGCTACAGCAAATAGTGTTATACCTAAATTTGTTACAGTAGATGCAGAAGACAACGAGAATATGGTGTTGGTAAATGCTAAAGCTGCAGCTGGTTACCCACAAAATATACAAGATGCTAGTTGGTATAAGCAATTGCCTGCTTTTGATTTGCCCATTCCGGAATTTAGAAATGCAACCTATAGAGGGTTCCAAGTAGAAGGTGATAGTATGTTGCCTAATTTATACCCTGGAGAGTGGGTTTTGGCTAAAGCAACAGAAAGTTTAAATGACATTAGTGCAAATAAAATGTATGTAGTTGTTTTGTATGATGCTGTATTGGTTAAAAAAATAGAAAAAGTACCTAATAGTAATTTTGTATCCTTAATTTCTTTAAATGAAACGTATCCACCATACCAAGTGGCAGCAGACCAAATACAAGAACTTTGGCAAGTAAATAGTAAAATTTCTTTTGGTTTAGATACAACCACAGAAAAAGGTTTGTTAAAAGAACTGCAGCAATCTATGGAGGAGTTAAAGAAAAGAATTAAGTAAAATAACTACGCCATACCTTGCATGGCTAAATAGGTAACAACCCATACAATTACAGAAGAAAAGAAAATGCCAATGGTGTTAGCTAAAAAAGCTTTTTTTCTTTCTATTTTAAATAAATAAGTAGCTATTGTACCTGCGTATACACCTGTACCAGGTACCGGTAGCATAACAAAAAATATTAATCCCCAAAAGCCGTACTTTTTAATCTTATCTCCAGATCCTGTTTTTGCTTTTCTGGCAACAAATATTGCTCCTTTTTTATATACACGCCATTTTAGTAAATAATGATTTATTTTATTTAAAAAAAATAACATCACAGGAAAAACAAGCACGTTAGACGCAAAGCATAAAATAAAAACAACGTAAATGTTTAGCCCGTTGTACATACCATAAGGAATACCAACTTTGGCCTCTCCAAACGGAGACAAGCTCCATAACATTGCTATAATATATTTTATAATCACTCTTGGTTAGGTTTTAATTTGCAAATCTAACATTCCACTTTTAATATTAACTTATTATAAACATAAAAAAATATTAATTTTTAAAATCAAGATCGGTTTAATAACGGTCTATTAGTCGTAATATTATTTTATTCATACAAAACGTTTTTATGCTTGGTTACTTTTCTTTTATTAAAAAAATAAGTTAAATGCATAAAGGAAATACTATATTTATTTGTGATGCTCTTTATTTTTTATTACCATAGCTTTATAGTGAAATATGTATCAAACAGCATTAAGTCCAACATACTACTGTTACACGTATATTTTATAGAAATTTAGGTATGAGTGAGAGAAAAGAGAAGAATAGTCTAAAAGTAAAAAAACAAAATCATAATTATTTTAATATAGCAACAGGTTTTAAAGCATATTTACCCGCAATACTAAGTTTTGTTATACTCCTTATAGGTATTGCTTTAGATTACTTTAATAGTACTCCATATTTTAAAGGATGGTATAGATTAGTTTGGTATACATTAGCATACTTACCAGTAGGATTACCAGTTTTAAAAGCAGGGTTTAAAAGTATTCAAAAAGGAAATTATTTTACAGAGTTTTTATTAATGTCTATAGCTACAATAGGTGCTTTTGCTATAGGTGAGTATCCAGAGGGTGTAACTGTAATGCTTTTTTATACCATAGGAGAGTTATTTCAAGGAGCAGCAGTAACTAAAGCTAAAAGCAATATTAAAGCGCTATTAGATATTAGACCAAAAGAGGCGTTAGTACTTAGAAATAGTAGTTATTTAAGTGTAAAACCAGATACTATAAAAATTGGAGAAATTATAAAGGTTAGATCTGGAGAAAAAATACCTGTAGACGGTATTTTGTTATCTAGCAATGCATCTTTAAACACTGCAGCTATAACAGGAGAAAGTAAACCTTGTAATATAGGTAAAAACTCTGCCGTTTATGCAGGTAGTATAAACTTGCAAAATGTTATAGAAATTAAGTCTACTAAAGAGTTTAAAAACAGTTCTATAGCTCGTATCCTAAACTTGGTGCAAAATGCTACAGCTCGTAAATCTAAAACGGAATTATTTATTAGAAAATTTGCAAAAATATACACGCCAATAGTAGTTTTTTTAGCCGTAGGGCTTACGCTTTTACCTTTCTTTTTTGTAAATGATTATGTTTTTAGAGATTGGCTGTACAGAGCATTAGTTTTTTTAGTTATTTCTTGCCCTTGTGCATTAGTAATATCTATTCCTTTGGGGTATTTTGGTGGACTTGGAGCTGCTTCTAAAAACGGAATTTTGTTTAAAGGAGCATCTTTTTTAGACATCATTGCAAAAGTAAATACTTTAGCAATGGATAAAACAGGTACAATTACCAAAGGTGTTTTTAAAATTCAAGAAATAAAAGCACTATCTATTAATGAACCAGAAATGATGAAATATATGCTTGCATTAGAGGCTTCGTCTACGCACCCTATAGCAAAAGCATTATTAGATTATCCTTTAAATGAAACTTTTAATGCAATAAAAATTAAAGAAATAGCAGGTAAAGGAATAAAGGGTATTGTAAATGAAAAAAGAGTGTTGGTAGGTAATGCAGCGCTATTGTTAGATTATAAAATAGATGCATTAACAGAAATTGAAGATATAGTTGAGTCTAGTGTATTAATTGCTATAGATGGCCAATTTGTGGGTTACGTAATTATATCAGATGAAATTAAAGAAGATGCTAGAGAGACTATTTCTGAGGCTTATAAAATTGGAGTTAAAGATTTTTATATGTTTTCTGGTGATAGGGAGTCTATTACTAAAAATGTAGCTAAGCAAATAAATGTATTACGTGCTAAAGGTGGTTTGCTGCCAGAACAAAAGCTAAAAGAAGTAGAAGAATTAATGAAAAACCCTAAAGCTACAGTGGCTTTTGTTGGAGACGGTATTAATGATGCTCCTGTACTAGCAGTTAGTGATGTTGGTATTGCAATGGGTGGTTTAGGTAGTGATGTAGCTATAGAAACTGCAGATGTTATTATACAAACAGATCAACCATCTAAAATTGTACAAGCCATAAAAATTGGCAAGTCTACAAAAACAATTGTATGGCAAAATATAGCACTAGCTTTTGGTGTAAAACTTATTGTATTGCTTTTAGGTGCTGCTGGATTGGTAACTATGTGGGCAGCTGTTTTTGCAGATGTGGGTGTGGCATTATTAGCTATTTTAAATGCTGTAAGATTACAGCGAATGAAATGGTAAAAAACTAGAGATTAGTATATGAAAAACATAGAAGAAATTACACCTTTTAAGGTTACTACTAATGAGTTGAGCTTAGGTGTAATTACTGCATTAGAAATGAAAAACGGAATATCGGTAAAAAACAGTATTTACTGTAAAAAACAAACATTAATAGCTAGTTATGTTTATGATATAGATGGTGGTTATAATCTGGTATATATAATTATAGATAACAAGGGAAAAGCAGAAAACTTTAAAGAAGAAGATGGGGTTTTGCCAACATTATTTTTTAGTCCGTCTTTAGAAAATTACGTGTCTGTTGTTCCTTACCACCCAAACAAACAATTAGAAATTAGTATTCCGCTTTTTAATAGAGAAGAAACTAAATTACCAAAAGGGAATAGACCTTTTACGGGTAAATTTATAGGGGTTTCTAATCAGTTTTCAATTTTTTATGACGTAGATATTTGGAATGATAAAAAACCAGATAAACTTTTAGCAATAGAGTTTAAAAATAATATACTTAAGAAAAAACATAATATAAAAGTTCCCCTACCAAGAAACAATAAAATATTTATACAAAATAATGAAATTCATTTGCTCTCTAATACCAGAACTACTTGGTTGCACAGACAAATAGATGAAAAAGGTAAAGAAATAAGACGCAGAGAACTACAAGCTTCTACCAACTTTTATAGAGAAATTATTAGTTTATCTTTTGAGTCTAACTCTTATATTTTAACCCAAGAAAATGGGAAACTAAGTATAGAAACAATAACAGTTGATGCTATTTGTACGTCTAAAATATTAGCAGATATTAAAGATGATTTATTTAATACGTGGCAACCAGAGAAAATTAGTAATAACACTTGTGTTATAAGGTTTAATACAGAATTTAGTAATGGTTGGTTTACTATAAGAGGCAACGAAATTCTAGAACTTTTTTATAGTAAAGATGTTAAAGGATTTAAAGACTTAATTAGTGGCGAGGTTATAGAGTTTAGCTACTCTAATTTAATTATATCTAATATTAATAAAACAAAAGATAACGGCTATGCAGTTGTTTTGTATCCTGTGGTAGAGCGTAAAGAAAAGAATAAAGAAATGTTTGTATTTCAAAGGGTTTTGGAGTAATATAAATAAGAGTACTTTTATAGTCTACAAATTAGTTATGGAACAAAACTTTAAAACATATCTTTTTGATAAAATGGGGGTAAGTACTGTTGCTTTTAAGCAATTAGAACCTCATATAAAAACTAAAAAAGTACTAAAAGGAGAACAACTTTTAAAAGCAGGAGATGTTTGTAAGCATACATTTTATGTAGAAAAGGGTGTTTTACGCCTATATGGTTTAGATGAAAATGGTAAAGAAAATATTCTGCAATTTGGTACAGAAAATTGGTTTGTTACAGATAGAGATAGTGTGTATTTTAAAGAACCATCAAACTATTATATAGATGCTTTAGAGGACACAACTGTAATACTGTTAGATGAAGATTTTGTAGAGCTTGTGGCCGATTTAAATCCATCTTTTAGAAAAAAAAATGAAAAATTATTACACAACCATATTCGTCATTTAAACAGAAGAATACATTTACTTTTAGGGGCTTCTGCTAAAACAAGGTATTTAGAGTTTATAAAATTATATCCAGATGTTTTGTTGCGTGTACCACAATGGATGATAGCATCTTACTTGGGTATTACACCAGAGAGTTTAAGTAGAATACGTAAAGACTTGGCAAAGCAAAACTTTACCAAGTATTAAGTATATGTTTAAAAAACCATAGGAACCTCTATTAATAGTACTTTACTATTTTTACTAGCATTTATAGCTATATTGTCTGTTTCCCATAAACCAATACCATCACGTTTACTCAATTGCTCACCTTCAATACTAACATTACCTTCTAAAACAAAAGCATATACACCACTGTCTTTTTTGTTTAAAGCATAGCTTGTAGTAGTATCTTCTGTAAAAGTACCTAAATTAAACCAGGCATCTTGGTAAATCCACACACCAGCATCATTAGCATTAGGAGATAATATTTGATATAACGAGTTCGGTTTTTCTAGCTCTTTTAAGGATATTTGATCATATCTGGGCTTAACATTGGTTTTATTAGGAATAATCCAAATTTGTAAAAATTCCACAGCCCTGTCTTTATTTTTGTTGTATTCACTATGCATTATTCCGGTGCCAGCACTCATTACTTGTATGTCTCCTTGCTTTATAATTGTAGCGTTTCCCATATTATCTTGGTGCTGTAAGTCGCCTTTTAATGGTATAGATATTATTTCCATATTTTGGTGCGGGTGCGTACCAAAACCTCTACCTTCACTTACAGTATCATCATTTAATACACGTAATGCTCCAAAATTCATACGTTCTGTGTTTTGGTAATTGGCAAAGCTAAAAGAGTGGTAGCTGTTTAACCAACCGTGATTAGCATGTCCTCTTGTGTTTGCTTTATGTATTACTGTTTTCATAATTACTTTTTTTAATCTTCTAAATAACCAAATTTACCCATATTAAAATCGTTTATAGCTTGTGCAATTTCTTCTTTAGTGTTCATTACAAACGGACCTTGGGCTGCTATAGGCTCGTTAATTGGTTCGCCACTAAGAACTAAAACAATTGCTTGTTCTGTTGCTTTAATTTTAAAATCTTTCCCTGTATTTTCAAACAACGCAAAATGATCTGTAATAACATTTTCTTTATTATTTACAACTACAGAGCCTTCTATAACCAAAATTGCTGTGTTGTAATTCTCAGGAAAACTAAAGAGCGCTTCTTTATTGGTATTTAACTTAGCATTAAGCATATGCAAGGGAGTAAAGGTACTTGCAGATCCTTTTGTGTTTTTATAATTACCAGCAATAACTTCTATTGTACCAGCATTATTATCCAATATATGTTTGTTAATATCATCATTACAAAAACCTTGGTATTTAGGCTTGCTCATTTTGTCTTTGGCAGGCAAATTTACCCATAGCTGTACCATTTGAAACTCACCACCTGTTTTGCTAAACTCTTTTTCATGATATTCTTTATGTAAAACGCCAGATGCTGCTGTCATCCACTGTACACCACCTTGACAAATAATACCGCCGCCGCCGCTACTATCATGATGCGCAATTTTACCTTTGTAAGCAATTGTAACAGTTTCAAAACCTCTATGCGGATGCACACCAACACCTTTTGGAGTATCTGAAGGAGGAAAGTTGTATTTAGAATTGTAATCTAACAATATAAACGGACTCATACGTTCCATATCTAGCCTAAAACCGCTTGGGATAAAATTATGAACTCTAAAACCATCGCCCACAAAGTGTGGAGTTCTTGGTGCTGCAATAAATTCTATATTTTTTGTGCTCATATTATAACTATTTGTAACAAAATTACACAGGTATGGTAAAAAGTACATTGATGTATGATAAGAAACAAATAAGCTTATATTTATTATCTTTTTACTTAAAACTAATACTTACTTTTACTGCTTTATTTTTTATCCCTTTATTATGAGTAAATCATCTAATACAACCTTAATAATATTGGCTTTTTTCTCTATCTACGTTATATGGGGATCTACCTATTTATTAAATAAAATAGCAGTAACAGAGTTGCCACCTTTTATGTTAGCAGCTATACGTTTTATTACTGCAGGTATACTTGTATTTGTAATTAGTAAATTTTTAAAGTTTAAATTAAAAATAACAGCAAGGCAATTACTAAATACCATAATAGCAGGTTTTTTATTTTTAGCATTAGGTAATGGAGTAGTGGTTTGGGCTTTGCGTTATGTAGATAGTGGCTTTGCTGCTTTAGAAATATCTGCGCAACCGTTAGTTGTTTTATTGTTAATGAGAATTTTTCAAGGTAAAAAAATACAACCAATGTCTATTGTAGGTGTTGTTTTAGGTATAATTGGTATTTACCTTTTGGTTAGTCAAAAACAAGTGGTAAATAAAGAAGGGTCTTTGTTGGGAATGATAATGATTTTTGTGTGTATGGTAAGCTGGTCTAGTAGTAGTTTATTTGTTGCAAAGTCAGATTTGCCAAAAAATTACTTTGTAAATACAGGTTATCAAATGTTATCTGGAGGCTTCTTTTTGTTAATAGCAAGTTTTTGTTTTGGAGAAACTTGGTCTTTACCAACCCAGTGGCAAGGAAAAACACAAATGGCTATGCTATTATTAATTGTTTTTGGTAGTATTGTAGCGTTTACTTCTTTTAACTATTTATTAAAATTTGTTTCTCCAGAAAAAGTAGCCACTTCTACTTATGTAAACCCAATTATTGCATTGCTTTTGGGGTGGTATTTTTTAGATGAAACCATTACCATACAATCTGTTATAGCTGCAGTTGTACTTTTAACAGGAGTTTATTTTATTAATACCAAGAAAAAAATTATGATATTCTCTAGATTCTCTAACAGAATAGGAAAAAAGTCTTAGTTTTTACGATATCCCTATTTTTTTAAAAATTTGTGAATAGTTTTTTAGCTAATTATTCGTTAAAAACGCAGCAAAGAGCGTATTTTTGCAGCCCAATTAGATATGGATACTATGACGAAGACTGCTTTCGAATTACAAGAAAAGAAGACAGATAAAGAGCTGTATGACTACCAAAAAGGAGCTTTAAATGAAATTTTTGAGCGATTTGAAACAGCTCCAGATGACCATCACTTACTATACCAATTACCAACAGGTGGTGGTAAAACTGTTATTTTTTCTGAAATAGTTAGGCAATACTTAAAGCACCACCAAAAAAAGGTGTTAATAATGACACACCGTGTAGAGCTGTGTAACCAAACATCTAAAATGTTAGATAGTTTTGGTGTAATAAGTAAGGTGGTAAATAGTACTGCTAATTTAGATGACCAAGAAAGGTATAGCTGTTTTGTAGCAATGGTAGAAACACTTAACAATCGTTTGAATGACGATATGTTAGATATTTCTGATATTGGATTGGTTATTATTGATGAGGCACACTACAACTCATTTACTAAATTATTTAAGTTTTTTGATAAATCTTTTATATTGGGTGTCACGGCAACACCGTTAAGTTCTAATAAGAACTTGCCAATGAAAGATAATTATGATGAGTTAATTACTGGAGAAAGCATTGGTTCTCTTATAGAAAATGAGTTTTTGGCTCGTGCAGAAGTTCATCAATATAATATGGGGTTAACCTCATTAGAAATTGGTTCTAATGGAGATTATACTGTAAAATCTTCTGAAGATTTATACTCTAGTACTGCAATGTTAGATAAGCTTGTAGAAGCTTATAAAGAACACTCTAAAGGTAAAAAAACATTAATATTTAATAACGGTATTAATACATCTATACAAGTATATTATACTTTTAAAGATGCTGGTTTTCCTGTAATGCACCTAGATAATACAGCTACAAAAAAACAGCGTAAACAAATATTAAAATGGTTTAAAGAAACTCCAGATGCTATACTAACATCTGTAAGTATATTAACTACTGGTTTTGATGAACCTACTATAGATACCATTATCCTTAACAGGGCTACTAAGTCATTAACTTTGTATTATCAAATGATTGGTCGTGGTTCTCGTATACTTAATAACAAATCTAAATTTACAGTAATAGATTTAGGTAATAATTACCATAGATTTGGACCTTGGGGAGCAGATTTAGATTGGCAAACAATTTTTCATAACCCTAATTTCTATATGGATCGTTTAAAGAACGATGAAGAAATAGAAAGCACTTTTAAGCATGAAATGCCAGAAGAAATTCGTGAGCAATTTGCTAAGTCAGAAGAGGTTTATTTTGATATTAAAGAAACTTATGTAAATGCTGTTTCTGCAGGAGAATCTTCTAAAGTTGTATTGGAGCGTTCTATAGAGCAACATGCAAAAATTTGTATAGAAAATAGCGAAGATGTTTATGATGCTTTAGCCTTAGCTAAATTGTTAGATGTAGATATAGATTACCGTATACAAATGTATGCAAAGTGTATTAGTAGAAGTACTTATAATTTTTTAAGTTGGTTAAAGGACGATTATAAGAAGCGATTAACAGCTTATTTACGAGAGAATTTTGATAGAGATTTTGAAAAAATACACGGTTACCCGCCAGAAGAATAATTTTTATAAATAGTAAAATAACAAAAAGTGTTCAGTAGTAATTGAGCACTTTTTTGTTTTTAGTATGTATTGTTTGTAATAGTGCATAAAATGAAAAAGAGTCTTGTCGGCAAAAACAAGACTCTTTTTACGAGAACACTATATGAAAATGAAAATTTTATTCTATTTTAATTACACTACTAATATATATAGAGTATAAAGGTTTTAAAACTTTATGTTGTAAAAGAGCTCTTTTATGTGGTAAGCATAGTCTTTTTTGATGTAACAAATTTTACAGCGCTGTATAAATGCTTTTAAAAAGAGAATAATTAACCTTAAGCTAGTGTATTAAATAAAAAAAAGAGTCTTGTCGGCAAAAACAAGACTCTTTTGTGAGAACACTATATGAAAATGAAAAATTTTATTCTAACTAACTAAACTACACTGTAAATATATAATCAGTATATAGTTTTAAAAATTTATTGTTGTAAACAGTACCTTATTTGTGGTTAGCACAAGTAAGTATGTTGTAGCGCTATTTTGCATCTATTTTATAGCCTTAACAATTCCGCCTAAAAAACCATTTAAGTCAAAAGTAGGGTAAGTAGCCAACCCTGTTCTAACAACTACTAAATCTTTAGATGGTACTATAAAAACATACTGTCCTTGGTATCCACTTGCATAGTACATATCCTTAGGAACATCTGGGAACCTACCTTCAGCATTTAGCCAAAAGTGTGCACCATAGGTACCGTTAGAGTGTGCTGTTGGTTTAGCAACATAATCTACCCAATTGGCATCAAAAATCCTTTCTCCGTTCCAATTTCCCTTGTGTAAATACAGTAATCCAAACTTAGCCCAATCTCTTGTAGTGGCCCATCCGTAAGAAGAGCCTACGTAATTACCCACCATATCTGCTTCAATTAACATAGAGTGCATTCCTATTTTATCTATTAAACTAGTGTAAGGAAAGTCTAAATACTCCTGGTGAGTTTTAAAATTCTTTTTTAATAAACCAGATAGTAGGTTTGATGTACCTGAAGAATAATTCCAAATCTCTGTAGGTTTGGCAATTGCATCTTTATTTTGTTGTACTAAAGACATATCAGACTCTAAAAAAAGCATTTTAGTAGCGTCAGATATTTCAGTGTAGTTTTCATCCCATTCTAAACCACTTTGCATACGTAGTAAGTGATTGTAAGTAATATTTTTTCTGTTATCATTTTTCCACTCAGGAATAGGAACTAATTGGCTTACGTTTAATTTGCCGTTGCACTGTAATATGCCATATAGTGTAGATACAATACTTTTTGTCATAGACCAACCTAAAATTTTAGTGTCTTTAGTAAAGCCACCATCATATTGTTCAGCAATAATTTGGTCTTTGTATATAACAATTGTACTTCTTGTTTTTTGTACATCAGGATTAGAGAAGCCTAAACCTATTGCTTTTAATAACTTAGTGTAATCTATATTAGCAAAAACAGTGTCTTTTTGTTTTTTATCACCATAAGGAAAAGATAAACCCGTGTTAGTAAAATCTCTATGCGGTTGTAATGTAAATTTAGTAGGGTCATAATCATCATTTACCAAAACAGCTCCCAAACCGTCTCTGTACACAGCTTTACGGCTCATTAAACCGTAGACAGAAGATGTGGCGCTTTTAGATTTATTATCTACCTTAGACTTGGCAAGTTTTATTAACGGAACGTTGTTATCTACCTTATTAATTGCTTCTGCAGTTCTGTTGGCAATAAAAACGTTAGATGCCATATTTTTTGCTGCATAGCCAGAAATCATATTAAGTTTAGGGTAGTTATAAACAACAGCTACAATTATAACTACCACTATAAGTAGTAAAAGTCTTTTTAAATTTTTCATATTAAAATTGGTTAATCTCTTTTTCAAAAATAGTAGATTTTGCTTAATACCATTCATTATCTTGCAGTAATATAAATTTATACAATAATGAAATCTTTAATTTTAAGTATAGTAACTATATTAAGTTTTACAGTTGTTGTTTGTGCACAAGAAACAGAAATAACTAATGGTTTACATAGCACTTATAATACATACAAAGAATTGTCTTTAAAACAACGAAGAATAAAACATAAAGACTTGCAACCTTTAATAAAAAAGTATACTAATAATGCTAAGTTTAAGGTAACTAAAGTAGGTGAATCTATAGAAGGACGTAGCATTTCTTTAGTGAGTATAGGCACAGGGAAAATAAATGTGTTTTTATGGTCTCAAATGCACGGAGATGAACCTACTGCAACACAGGCTATTTTTGATATTCTCAATTTTTTAGATGCTAATTCGTTTCAGAAAGAAAAAGAAAAAATATTAAGTAAGCTAACGCTTCATTTTTTGCCAATGTTAAATCCGGATGGGGCAGAATACTATACACGTAGAAATACACTGGGTATAGATATAAACAGGGATGCTTTGCATCTACAATCTCCAGAGGGTAGAACATTAAAAAGGGTAAGAGATAGTCTTAAAGCTAATTTTGGTTTTAACCTACACGACCAAAGTACGTATTATAATGCAGAGCGTACAAATAAACCTGCTACTATATCTTATTTAGCGCCAGCATATAACTATGAAAAAGATATTAATAAAGTACGTGCAAATGCTATGAAAGTAATTGTTTATATGAACAGTATTGTACAAAAATATGCACCAGGACAAGTAGGGCGTTATAATGATAATTTTGAGCCGCGTGCTTTTGGTGATAATATACAAAAGTGGGGAACAAGTACTATTTTAATAGAGTCTGGTGGTAATTATGATGATGTAGAGAAACAAGAAATACGTAAGCTAAATTACGTATCTATCTTATCTGCTATATACACTATTGCAAATGGATCTTATGCTAATATTGCTATAGATGATTATAATAAAATCCCTGAAAACGATAGAAAAATGTTCGACTTAAAAATGACGAATGTTAGTTATAATCTGTTAGGTAAAACATACAAGTTAGACATAGGGGTTAACCACACAGAAATAGATAACCCTATGCACACAAATTTTTATAATATAGGTAGAATAGCAGATCAAGGAGATTTGTCTACGTACTACGGCTATACCACTTTTAATGCAGAAGGTTATACTGCAGTACAAGCAAAAAAATATCCAAAAACGTTAAAAAGCTTAGAGCAGTTTTCTAAGCTTAACGCTTTTGCTTTATTAAAAGAGGGGTATATGTATGTACCTGTAGATAAAGTACCAGTTAAACTAAAAAATACCCAATTACCATTACATATAGTAAACACTGGTTATGTGCTACCTAAAGTAATGCGTTTAACACCTGGTAAAAATCCTAATTTCTTTTTAGAAAAAAAAGGAGAGCTAGTGTACGCTATTGTTAATGGGTATTTAATAGATTTGAAAACTAAAAAAGGTTATTTTAAAAACGGACTAATTTTAAAGTAATTAATAACCAAAACCTGTAATTACTTGTTGCGGGTTTCTTAGGATTGCTGTTAGCATTGTAAAACTAATTAATACAATGCTAATAAATACACTTATTACAAATGCTTTGTAAATTACTGGCTTGTTGCCAATGGCACTTTCGTGGATAATTTCTTTTAGTATTCCCATTTTAATATATGTTATAGTGTTAGTAATTGGTTTGCAATTGTAAGTGTAAATAACAATTGCTTGGTATGTTAGTATAACAACTATAGCTAGGAAAACCCTACTTTTTAAACATAAAAAAAGAGCTTCTAAACAGAAGCTCTTTTAATTTATAGGTGTTAATTTTAATATTGTTATAAGTCGCAACCTCCTGTAAAACCATCTGCGCTAAATTTAGTTTGTACAGCGCCTTCTCTATTTTGTTTTTTTACTTGTATTACCAAATTACTTGTGCCACTACCATCTCTTTTAGGAGTGCAGTACTCAAATAAGTAAAAACTATTTGCTCTTTCAGATATTTTAGTAGAGATCTCATTAAATGTAGTTTCTAACTCTTCTTTATTAGTGGCAAATACACTAAATGTTTTACCAAGTTCTTTTAAAATTTCAGCATCAATTTCACTACCTAAGCCAATAGAAAAGAAAGATATGTTAGGATCTGCATCTGTTACCTTTTTTAAGGCAGCAGCTTTAGTGTATCTAGACGCTTGGTCTGTACCATCTGTAAATAAAACTACAGAGGCTGCACCAATAACATCTTTAGCAGTATTATCTTTTAAATATTTACTTGCTAAATCTGTAGATCTTATTGCTGCTCCGTATAAATCTGTAGAGGCATCAGAGCTAATAGTACTTGTAATACTTTCTATTGCAGAAACTAACTCGTCTCTAGAAGAAGTTAATGGGTTTAGCTCATGTAATTTATCTTCGCCATCAAACCAATGAATACTCATTGTAAAAGAATCACTTTTGTCTTCTTCTTCAGGCATCACATTATTAATAAAACTAATAGACGCAGCTTTTAATTCGTCTAAACTACTATCTAATACACTTTTACTTAAGTCTAATACAAGTAGTGTGCTGTTATTAAAAATTTGTCCGTTTGGAGATATTTTTTTAGATGATTCGGTAGTAGATATTTTATTAAAACAATCATCATTTCTACCTTGTTCATATATTGTAAAATCATCCTCTACTAAACCAACAACAGGGTTGCCGTCTGCGTCAGATACTTTAAAAAAGACTGATACTTTAGAGGGTTTAGCTGTGTATTGTTCTTGTATGGATAATATTAGATCATTCTCGCCAAAACCAAGACAATCATCTACTGTTGTTCCTTTTCCTAATTCACCCTTATCGTTAAAGTCAAAATCTACATCGTCATCTGCGTTACCACAAGAAATAGCTAGTAACGTTAAACAAAAAACAGAAAAAATCTTCAAATTCAATTTCATATATAATAATTTATGTTCATTAGTGTTAACGGCGGTAAACGTACAAAATTATGACTTGCTATGGTAAAGCCTGTTAAAAAATGTTAAGGTTTGTTATTAAATAGTTACACAGCTAGTAATAGTTAAAATTGTACCAGTAAATCTTATTTTTTTTGGTAAATTGTGTTTAATAAAGTTATACTCTTAATTGTTTCACCTATAAATCAACCAATATGCCAGCATACACAGTAAAGATTAACGGAAAAGAACAAACAGTAAATGTTAGTGAAGATACACCTTTATTATGGGTGTTAAGAGATCAATTAAATTTAGTAGGTACTAAGTTTGGTTGTGGTATTGGTCAGTGTGGTGCATGTACAGTGCATATAAATGGTAATGCTGTGCGTAGTTGCTCTACACCAATTAGTGTTATAGCAGAAAAGGAGGTAACAACAATAGAAGGTTTGTCTACAGAAGGTTTACACCCTGTACAAGAAGCTTGGAAAGAGGTAGATGTACCACAATGCGGATATTGCCAAGCGGGACAAATAATGACGGCTTCAGCTTTTTTAGCAAAAAATAGTAGTCCGTCATCAGAAGAAATTAAAAGTGCAATGCACGGTAACATTTGCAGATGTGCAGCTTATAACAGAATCCATAAAGCAGTAGAAGTTGCTGCTAATAAATTAGCCTAATCACTCAATTTAAAAGCAACAACTATGTCAGACTCAAAAATAACATTTAGTAGAAGAAATTTTATAAGAACATCCTCTTTGGCAAGTGGCGGATTATTAATTGGTTTTAATCTTTTTAACTCTTGTAAACCCAATGCAAAAGCACCTGTAGATATTGCAGACTTAGATTATAAAGATTTTAATGCCTACATAAAAATAGCAGAAAACGGAGCTGTAAGTATATTTTCTCCAAACCCAGAAATAGGTCAGGGTGTAAAAACTGCTATGCCTATGTTAATAGCAGAAGAGTTAGATGTAGCTTGGAGCAATGTAAACGTTATACAAGGAGATTTAGATACTGTAAACTTTCAAAGGCAAGTAGCAGGTGGTAGCCAGTCTATACGTCTTGGTTGGGAGCCTCTACGCCAAACTGGTGCTACAGCTAGGCAAATGTTAGTAAATGCAGCAGCAGCCCGTTGGGGAGTAGACCCTAGTAGCTGTACTACAAAAAATGGAGTAATTACAAATGCAAAAGGAGAAACATTAGGTTATGGAGCTGTTGTTACTGAAGCAGCAGTATTAGATGTTCCAGAGAATGTTACCTTAAAAGACCCTAAAGATTTTACCATAATTGGTACAGATGCTGTAAATGTAGATATTGATAAAATTATAACAGGTAAGCCTTTGTTTGGTTTAGATTATAAAGCAGATGGAATGGTGTATGCTGCAGTTGTGCGCCCGCCTGCTTTTGGTAAAAAACTTGTTTCTTTTGATGCTTCTAAAGCTAAAGAATATAGTAACGTTATAGATGTTATTGAGTTTGAAAATAAAATTGCAGTACTAGCAAAAGATACTTGGTCTGCATTTAAAGCAAAAAATAGCATTAAAGCAGAGTGGAAAACTGAAGAAGAATTAGAAAGTACAGAGGACCATAACAAAATATTGCAAGAGTTATTACAAAATAAAGATGCTAAGGTATTACGTGAAGACGGTAATGTAGATAAAGCTTTTGCAGAAGCAGATAAAATATTAGAGCGTACATATGAAGCTCCTTTTTTACCTCATAATTGTATGGAACCTATGAATTTTTATGCAAATGTAACTGCAGATAAAATTCATTTGGTGGGGCCTATACAAACACCACAGCGTACTGCTGCTGGTATAGCAAATAGTTTAGGTAGAAAGCCTGATGAGGTGCATTTAGAAATGACTCGTATGGGAGGTGGTTTTGGCAGACGTTTATATGGAGATTTTGCTATAGAGGCAGCAACTATATCTAACTTGGCTAAAAAGCCAGTAAAGGTTGTTTACTCTAGAGAAGATGATATGACGGCAGGTATATACAGGCCGGCATCTAAATATAAAATAAAGGCAGCTATTAAAAATGGTAAAATAACAGGCTATCATTTAAGAGAGGCTGCTGTTAATGGTAATATGTACGGATTAATTCCTAACTTTTTTCCAGCTGGAGCTATAGAGAATTATAAGGTTGATGCTGCAAATTACCAAAGTAAAGTTACAACAGGTGCTTGGCGTGCTCCTTATACCAATTTTTTAGCTTTTGCAGAGCAAAGTTTTTTTGATGAACTTGCAGATGAGTTAAATGTAGACCGTGTGCAAATGAGACTAGACCTGTTGCAAAAAGTTAAAGGTACTACAGATGAAAAAATACAGTATTCTCCAGAACGCTTAGAGAATGTTATAAAATTAGCAGTAGAAAAATCTAACTGGGGAAAAACTTCAGATACTACTTACCAAGGTTTTTCTGCGTATTATTGTCATAACTCTCACGTAGCAGAGGTTGCAGATGTAGAAGTGGTAAATGGCCAGCCCGTAGTTAAAAAGGTTACCTGTGTTATAGATTGCGGTATTGTAGTAAACCCAATAGGTGCAGAAAACCAAGCTCAAGGTGGTGTTGTAGATGGTATTGGCCATGCAATGTATGGTGATTTTGCTTTTGATAAAGGAGTGCCTTCTTCTAAAAATTTTGATACATATAGGTTAATAAGAATGAAAGAAGCTCCGGTAGTAGAAACTCATTTTGTAGAAAACAATTTAGCACCAACAGGTTTAGGAGAACCAACCTTACCACCAGCAGGTGCAGCAGTTGCAAATGCATTAAAAGCAGTAACAGGGCATAGGTTTACACAACAGCCTTTTACTAAAACCCCAGAACATTTAAAAGTGCAGAAAAAAGAGATTATAGGTTAAATATGAAAATTTTACTATTTGGAATAACCAAAGATATTATAGGTTCTAGTGTGTTAGACGTTACTAACTTTACAACCAATACACAAAAAACAGTAGGTGATTTACATACCTACTTGCAGGAAAAATATCCAGATTTAAAAAAACTGTCGTCATTAGCAATTGCTGTTAATAATGCTTATGCAGAACACAATAGCATATTAAATGATACAGATGAGGTTGCTTTAATACCACCAGTAAGTGGCGGATAATAGTTATACAAACGAAAGGAGAATAATGCTGATAGACAATCATAATAGAAAAATAAATTATTTACGCTTAGCTGTTACAGATCGATGCAATTTGCGTTGCAATTATTGTATGCCGTCTGAGGGAATTAACTTTGCCAAAAATAATAAGCTTTTTACCATTGAAGAGTTGGTAAAACTTAGTGAAATTGTTGTGTCTCAGGGAATAGATAAAATAAGAATTACTGGTGGCGAGCCTTTTGTACGCAAAGACCTTATGGTTTTACTACGTAAACTAGCTGTTTTAAATGGTTTAAATGATATCTCTATAACCACCAATGCAACATTAATTGGCCCGTATATTAGTGAGTTAAAACAATTAGGTATTACCAATATAAATGTAAGCTTAGATGCAATTAATAAACAAACATTTAATAAAATTACACGTAGAGATACGTATGACACGGTTTACGGTAATTTAATTAAATTAATTTCTGAAGGTTTTAATGTACGTATTAATTTTATTGTTTTAGACGGACAAAATACAGAGGATATAATTTCTATTTTAGAACTAATGAAGCATTACAACGTTTCTATTAGGTTTTTAGAAGAAATGCCATTTAATGGAGGTTCTAAGGAGTTTTCAACCATAAAATGGGATTACAAAAGTATATTTAATCATATTAAAACTGCTTTTCCTAAAATTGAAAAATTAGAGTCTCCTGCTACATCAACTTCTATCAATTATAAAATTAAAGGCCATAAAAGTACTTTTGGTTTAATACCGTCTTTTAGTAGAACATTTTGTGGGTCTTGTAACAGGTTGCGTATTTCTGCCACCGGAGATGTAATTACGTGTCTATATGCCAAACCAAGCAATAATTTAAGAGCTATTTTAAGAGAAGGAAATTCTGATGAAGCTGTAAAACAACAAATTTTAAAAGCAGTAGGCAGTAGAGCAAAAACAGGATTTGAAGCTCAAAAAAAATACGATGGTATTTTTAGCAATTCAATGACATCTATTGGCGGATAATTGCCTGCATAAACAATCTAAAACTTTTTTATTTTGAATAAAACGGAACTATACGGACTAGTATTAGCTGGTGGTAAAAGCACTAGAATGGGAACAGACAAAGGTGCAATTACCTACCATAATATTCCGCAAAGAGAATATTTATACAATTTACTAGCACAACTATGTAGTAAAACGTATTACAGTATTAGAGAAGATCAAAAAAAAGAATTTTCTAATACTACAAATGTTATTGTAGATGAAAATAAATTTAAAGGACCGTACAATGGTTTGTTAAGTGCATATAATACCAACTCTAATGTAGCTTGGTTGATTGTAGCTTGTGATTTACCTTTGCTAGACTTAACTGCTCTACAGCAACTAATAAAAGAAAGAGATAACACTAAACTGGCAACTGCTTTTGCTACTAAAGAAAGTAAACTACCAGAACCTTTATGTGCAATTTGGGAGCCAGAGGCTTTGCAAAAATCTGAAGCGTATTTAAATGCAGGTAATGGTAGTTGTCCGCGTAAATTTTTAATTAATTCAGATTGTAAACTTGTGTATCCAGAACAAGATAAAGTATTGCTTAATGCAAACTCTAAAGAAGAATATGATGTTGCATTGCAAAAAATAGAAGAACAACTTGCTAAATAATTATTATCTATGAATATGAGGTACATTAGACAAACTGTTTTAAAGGAGTTTGGTGATGCTGCACAAAAAAAACTAGCTAAAGCAAAGGTTCTAGTTGTTGGTGTAGGCGGTTTAGGTATTCCTGTTTTACAATATTTAAACGCAATGGGTGTTGGTACTTTGGGTTTGGTAGAAGCAGATACTGTAGATATTACCAATTTACAACGTCAGGTATTGTATACAGAAGCTGAGGTTGGAGCATCTAAGTTAGCAACAGCTATAGAAAAATTAAAAGCTCAAAATAGCAATACATTATTTAAACAGTACAATACATTTTTAGCAAAGGATAATGTTTTAGATATAGTTTCTGGTTTTGATGTGGTTGTAGATGCTTCGGATAATTTTGCTACTAGATATTTAGTTAACGATGCTTGCATTATTTTAAACAAACCTTTTGTTTCTGGAGCAATACAGGGTTTTGAAGGTCAGCTAAGCGTTTTTAATTATAAAGGCGGACCAACATACCGTTGTTTGTTTCCTAATATGCCTTCTGCTCATGAAATACCTAATTGTAATGAAAACGGAGTGCTTGGTGTAGTGCCTGGTATAATTGGTAATTTACAAGCTTTAGAAACTGTAAAGTTACTAACGGGAGTAGGAGAGGTGTTGTCTGGAGAATTATTATTATTCAATGGTTTGCATCAAACTTATAATAAAATAAAATTTGCAGCTGTAAATAAGAATTTAAAACGTACTGAACTGGAAGATTCTTATGGTGATAATGGTTGTGCTACAGGAGCATCAATCACAATTAAAGAATTTAAAGAGTTAGTTGATAATAATACCAATTTTCAATTGATAGATGTGCGTACTATTAATGAGTACAATGTTTATCATATTCCAAACTCTATACATATACCACTTGCAGAGTTAGATTTTCATCTATCTAAAATAAAAAATAATACCACAACATATGTTATTTGTCAGTCTGGTAAACGTAGCAAAATAGCGCAAAACCAACTAGCAGAAAAAACTATAAATGTAGTAAATGTAGAAGGTGGTATAAATGCTTTTAAAAGCATAGAAATAGTGTAAATGATAACATTTAAAGAAGCATATAATAGCGTATTGCAACACACGGTAGATTACGGTACAGAACAAGTACTGTTAAAAGATGCTGTAGGTAGAGTTTTAGCTGTAGATATTAAGGCTGACAGGGATTTTCCGCCATTTAACAGAGCAACAAAAGATGGTATAGCATTGTCTTTCTCTGCAATAAATGATGGTCAAAGTTTATTTAAAATTGAAGCGGTAATACCAGCAGGTAGCCCTACAATAGAACTTAAGGATAAAACGGTATGTGTAGAGATTATGACAGGCGCAGTTGTACCCAAAAGTACAGATGTAGTGGTAATGTATGAAGATGTTGTAATACATAATGGTTTTGCAAAATTACAAAAACAGCCAGTTAAAGGTCAAAATATACATATAAAGGGTAGTGATGAGCTTAAGGGGGCTACTGTATTACGTAAAAATACACTAATTACTGCAGCAGAAATTGGTGTGCTTTCTGCTGTTGGCGCAGCTAAGGTATGGGTTAAAAAGTTACCTAAAATTACAACAATTGCTACAGGTAATGAGTTGGTAGAGGTTGCAGAAGTTCCGTTACCGCACCAAATACGTAAATCTAACATAAACTCTTTATATGCGGCTTTGCTAAATGAACACATACTTGCGCAAACGTTACATTTAAAAGATAGTAAGGAGGCTATAAAAGATGCTTTAGAGGTAGCTTTGAAAACTAATGATGTATTGTTGCTGAGTGGCGGAGTTAGTAAGGGTAAATTTGATTTTTTACCAATAGCATTAGAAGAATTAGGCGTAGAAAAAGTTTTTCATAAAGTATTACAAAGACCAGGAAAACCATTTTGGTTTGGGGTTCACAAAGCAACTAATACAGTAATTTTTTCGTTCCCAGGTAACCCAGCATCTACTTTTGCCAACTACCATATTTATTTTAAACCTTGGTTAAATAAAAGCTTAGGTTTAACGGTTTCTAATAATTATGTTATTTTAAACGAAGAACTTGATAATAAAGGTAGTTTAACCTTATTTTTACGTGTTAAAGTTACTTTTATTAACGGTAAACTACTTGCAAACAGAATTATAGAAAACGGTTCTGGTGATTTAACCAGTTTGGCAAATTGCGATGGCTTTATTTGTATAGCCCCAAACAAAAACAGTTATAACAAAGGAACTTTGGTACCTTTTATACAAACAAGGAGATTATTGTAAAATGACGCATGAACTTAAAAAAATTGTAACGGCTTATACTAAAGCTAAACAGCAAAATATAAAAACTGTTTTAGCAACTGTTGTTGCCTTAAATGGCTCATCATACAGGCGTCCGGGAGTACGTATGCTTATATTAGAGAACGGAGAAACCGTTGGTGCTGTTAGCGGTGGTTGTGTAGAAAAAGAAGTATTAAGGCAAGCTGCAACTGTTTTTACAACTGGTGTAGCTAAGGTAATGACATATGATGGTAGATATAGATTAGGTTGTGAAGGTATTTTATATGTTTTGCTAGAGCCTTTTACACCAAACACAGTTTTTTGTGATACGTTTTGGAAAGTAGTAGCAGATAGAGATGATTTTAGTATTACATCATATTTTGAGCAAAAAGATGCTGAAAATGGTAGTTTTGGATCTGTTTTTAGTTTTTTTAATAAAAAATATGCAGTTTATGATAAGTTTCAACTTAATAAAGAACTACCTGCTTTTACTCAAAATTTAGAGCCTTGTTTTAAATTAATGATTATTGGTGCAGAACATGATGCTGTACAATTAACATCTTATGCTGCCTTAACGGGTTGGGAAGTTACCGTTTGTGTTATTCCTAAAGAAGAGAAACAATTATCAGATTTTCCTGGAGCAGAGAGTATACAAGTTGCAGTGCCAGAGCTACTAGAGGTTTCTAAAATAGATAATCAAACCGCAGTTGTTTTAATGACGCATAGCTATGTAAAAGACCTACAGTATTTATTGGCATTAAAAAAAGCACAGCCAATATACATAGGTTTATTAGGGCCAACAACCAGAAGAGAAAAATTATTAAATGAGTTTATAGAACATTATCCTGAGGTAAATGATGCTTTTTTAGACGTAATTCACGGTCCGGCTGGTTTACACATAGGAGCAGAAACACCACAAGAAATTTCTATAGCAATAGTAGCAGAAATATTAACAGTAATAAGAAAAACAAAACCTATACGATTAAAAGATAAAATTGGAAAAATACACAACTAAACTATAACAATGAAAATAGCTAATATTATTTTAGCTGCGGGTTCATCAACTAGAATGCAACAAACTAAACAAGTATTACCTTATAAGGATACAACACTTTTGGGTAATGCAGTACAACAAGCAGAGGGCACAGCTCTGTTAGATGTTTATGTAGTTCTAGGTGCAAACGCAGCCGAAATTAAAACACAAATTAACGTAAAAGAAGAACAAGTTTTTATCAACCTAAATTGGAAGAAAGGACTTGGGAGTTCTATTGCTCACGGAATTGTAGAATTACAAAAACTAGACGAAGAGTACAGTGCTGTTTTAATATCATTGGCAGATCAGCCATTAATAGACAGTGCATACCTTACTAAAATGGTAAGTCTGTTTTCTACATCGGTTAGTACCATTGTTGCAACAAACTATGGAGAAAGAGTAGGTGTACCTGCTATTTTTGATTCTCAATACTATGCAGAATTAAGAGAATTAAATGAAGATTTTGGAGCTAAAGAGATTCTTATAAAACACGCAAGTGAAATTGTAATGGTAGAACCTAATGGTAAAGAAATTGATGTAGATACACAGCAAGATTACAACAGTATTGCACATTAAAATTGTCTGTAATCTTTAGTAAATAAACAACCTCTAAATTTTTAGAGGTTTTTTTATGCTTAAAAGTGTGATTTTTTTAAGATAACTTATACTAATATTATAAATTAAAGTTGCTTATGAGCAAGGAAGAAAAATTTGTAGAGCTTATACAAAACAACCAAGGATTAATATTTAAGGTTACCACTGTATACACTAATAATAAAGCAGATCAGCAAGATCTTTATCAAGATATTGTATACCAACTCTGGAAGTCTTTTGATAGTTTTAATAACCAATCTAAAATAAGTACTTGGTTGTACAGAGTAGCTTTAAATACTGCATTAACAAAAATTAAAAAGCACACTAAAAAACCTAAAAGTGTGCCTATAGAGAAAGTAATTGTGCAACAAGCAGAAGATTATAACCCTATTTATGAAGAGCAATTAAAACTTGTTTATGCCCAAATACAGCAGCTAAATGTATTAGAAAAGGCCCTTATGTTATTGCTGTTAGAAGGAAAAAAATATGAAGAGATAGCAGAAATTGTTGGTATTACCACTAGTAATGTTGGAACCAAAATTTCAAGAATAAAACAAAAATTAAAGAATAACATTTTAAAGCAATAATTATGAATATTGATGAAATGCAAGCTGTTTGGCAACAAATGGATAAAGATTTAAAAAAACAGAAAAAAATAACCAATACATTAGTTATGAAAATGACACAAGAGCGTTATAAAAACAAGTTTGGAAAATTAGCAACTTATGAAACTTTAGGAGCTTTAGTTTGCTTTGTAGCTGCTATTGTAATAGTGTTTAATTTTGGTAAATTAAACACGTGGTATTTGGCTTTGTGTGGTGTACTTTTAACGGTTTACTTTGTAACGTTACCAGCTTTAGTTTTAAAATATTTGTATGCTATTAAAGCTATAAATATTGATGTTGCTAGCTATGCAGTAACGTTAAAAAAATATCTAAAGGCAAAAAATAAGCTGCTATTAGTACAACAATTAGGTATTTACTTAAATTTTGTAGCATTGTTATTAGTTATTCCTGTTTTTTCTAAACTATATAAAAACAAAGATGTTTTTATAACTCCAAATACAACTTGGTTTTGGTTAGTTCCTGTATTAGTAGTATTACTATTAGTTGTGTCTAAATGGGGATACAATTGTTATGTAAAAATAACCAGTTCTGCAGAAAACTTACTTAAAGAACTAGAGTAACTAGCATAGCATCAAAATAAAAAAAGCAGCCATAATTAGGCTGCTTTTATTTTTTTTAAAATATAGTGTTTATAACTGAAATAATCCTCCTTTAGGAATTGCATGAAAGCCAGTTGGTTTTACTGCGTTTTCAACTTTTTCAATTTCAACTATTTCTGTAGTATGTATTGTAATTTCAGCAGGAAAAACGTCAGTATTTACTAATACATCTTTAATACCATTAACCGTAAGT
Source organism: Cellulophaga sp. RHA_52 (assembly GCF_007827205.1). NCBI lineage: Bacteria > Pseudomonadati > Bacteroidota > Flavobacteriia > Flavobacteriales > Flavobacteriaceae > Cellulophaga > Cellulophaga sp. RHA_52. Next base: position 2,889,686 of record NZ_VIRZ01000001.1, on the reverse strand, counting down.
ATTGCTTCTACAACTTTAGCAACTTCTACTTGTTCTTTTGCGTTTGTGGTAAATATTTTACCGTGGTTACCAGGTATTACATTATCAGAAAGTAAACTCATTTTATATGTTTTTAAGGGTGCGTATAATCAAAATATTTACAAAATTAAATATTATTACCTGCAACCTCTAATTTAATAACCTAAAAAAAGTATAATTGTTTAAAGTTTTACGTCTAAACTTATACTATACATGGTTTTAATTTTTAAATTGGTTGTGTAATATGCAAGAGTTATTGTCAGAAATAAAAAAGTGTACTGTTTGCAGTGCTAAATTGGCTTTAGGGCCACGGCCAATAGTTAGTGCCTCTGCAAAAAGCAAAATTGTTATTGTTGGACAGGCTCCAGGTAGCATAGTGCATAACACCGGTATTCCTTGGAACGATAAAAGTGGAGAAAACTTAAGAAACTGGATGGGGATATCTACAGAAGATTTTTATAATACAGATAAAGTAGCTATTATTCCTATGGGCTTTTGTTACCCAGGCAAGGGCAAATCAGGTGATTTACCACCAACAAAAGAATGTGCTCCTTTATGGCATAAGCAAATTTTAAATGGTATTAAAAATGTACGTTTAACACTTTTAATTGGTGCTTATGCACAGTCTTACTATTTAGGAAATAAAGCAGAAAAAACACTTACACAAACGGTTAAAAATTACCACACATATTTGCCAAATTATATGGTGCTACCACATCCGTCTCCAAGAAATAATATATGGCAAGCAAAAAATAAATGGTTTGTTACAGATGTGTTACCAGAGCTTAAAATACAAGTAAAAGAAATATTAAAATAAAGCTTAAAAGTTTTAAAACCATTAATTATCAAAAAATTAACTTTGAAAAAACAGCTTAATACTAATTTATATTTTATAATTTTGTATATTTGTAGCCTAAAAGAAAGTTTAAATACACAAACACGTGGTTCCTATAAATCCTGATTCTAGATCTTTTTAGACAGGTTCTTAAGCAAAAGTCGCCCATCTACGTATTTACTCCATTCCTTTTTAAAGAGCTATACAGGCTAAGTACAATTCTAAAAAATAGTTAATTTTAATGGCGAGATCGCAACAGACATTCGGTAAAAAAGAAAAAGAAAAAAAACGTTTAAAAAAACGTGAAGAAAAAGCAAAGCGTAAAATAGAAAGAAAAGCAAACTCTAAAGGTGGAGAGTTTGAAGATATGATTGCGTACGTTGATGAAAATGGACACCTTACCGATACGCCTCCAGATCCAACTAAAAAAGTTAAAGTTGACGCAGAAAGTATTGTTATAGGTATTCCTAAGAAAGAAGAAATGGAAGAAGAAGATCCAGTAAGAAACGGTAAAGTTTCTTTCTTTGACACTTCTAAAGGTTTCGGCTTTATTATTGACGCAGAAAATAACGAAAAGTATTTTGTACACGTTAGTGGTTTAATAGATGAAATATCTGAAAATGATAAAGTAAGCTACGAACTAGAAAGAGGTATGAAAGGTATGAATGCCGTTCGTGTGAAAAGAATATAGTACAATACCAACATATTGTATACAAAACGGTCATATTTAGTATGACCGTTTTTTTTAAATCTAATTTTGTAGTCATAACTATACGACTAGAAAATAACTTGTAACTTTGTCCAAAATATTATAAATGGAATCTTTCTCTGACTTTAATCTTAAAAAACAATTGCATTATGCAATTGACGACTTAGGGTTTACAACTCCAACACCTATACAAAAAGAAGCTTTCCCGGTAGTTATGTCTGGTAAAGATATGATAGGTATTGCACAAACAGGTACAGGGAAAACCTTTGCTTATATGTTGCCAATTTTACAAGATTTGGCTTTTTCTAAGCAAAAAAATCCAAGAGTATTAATTTTAGTGCCAACAAGAGAACTGGTTTTACAAGTTGTAGAACAAATAAACAGTTTTGCTAAGTACATTAATGTACGGGTAATGGGTGTTTATGGTGGAACAAATATGAACACCCAAGCACAAGCAGTATCTCAAGGATCAGATATTATTGTAGCAACACCTGGCCGTTTATATGATCTTGTTTTAGCAAGAGCTTTGCAATTAAAATCTATAAAAAAATTAGTTATAGATGAAGTAGATGTAATGCTAGATTTAGGTTTTCGTTTTCAGATAACTAATATTTTTGAATTGCTACCAACTCGTAGGCAAAACATTATGTTTTCTGCTACAATGACAGATGATGTAGAAACACTAATAAACGACTTTTTTATAAATCCCGAAAAAGTATCTATTGCCGTAAGTGGTACTCCGTTAGATAATATATCGCAAACTTGTTATGCTGTACCTAACTTTTATACCAAAGCAAATTTATTGGTACACTTGTTAAAAGACAAAGAAACCTATAAAAAAGTATTAGTTTTTGTTGCCAATAAGCGTTTTGCAGATCGTTTATTTAATTCTTTAGGAGAAATTTTTTCTGATGAATTATGTGTAATTCACTCTAATAAAACTCAAAATTATAGAATACGTTCTATAAACCAGTTTGATGAAGGTATTAATAGAATATTGGTAACCACAGACGTTATGGCACGTGGTTTAGATTTAGATAAAATATCTCACGTAATTAATTTTGATACGCCTACTTTTCCTGAAAACTATATGCACCGTATTGGTAGAACAGGTAGAGCAGAGGAAGAAGGAAATTCTATTTTGTTTTATACAGAAAAGGAAGAGCAGTATAAAGATGCTATTGAGGAGTTAATGGATTATAATATTCCGACTATAGATATGCCAGAAACTGTAGAAATATCTAAGGAATTAATACCAGAAGAGCGACCAAAAATTTTAGAGCACCACAATCCTATTAATCTTAATGCAGAAGAAAGAGGTGCTAGCTTTCATGAAAAGAAAGAGAAAAATAAAAAAGTAAATAAAGGTGGTTCTTATAAGTTTGAAATTGCCAGAAAATATAAGAAACCAAAAACAAGAGGAGACAAGAATTATAACAAACGCAATAAGAAGAAATAGTGTTTATTCTTCTTCAAGTAAAGACGTATACTTTTGTTTTGCAAAGGTGGTTAGTTCTTCAAAAAAAGAAGTAAACTCATCTTCAAACTCATTGTAATGTTCTTTTAAATCTACAATGGCAAAATTCATTTTAGATCTGTTTTTTGTACGTCTATTCATTCCGTCTAAAACCTTAGAAATACCCGTTAAGCTTGCATAACTAAGTATCCAATTATCAGCAATCATATAAGGCATCATACGCTTTGTGTTTTCTGGTAGTATAAGATAATTGTCTTCTAAAAGATCATAAAATTTTTCAACAAATTCATCCAAAGGAGTATCAGAGTAATTCTTCCAATTTTTAGCTAAAAAGTGGTCATAAAAAATGTCTACAATTACACCGCTATAATGTCCGTAATTTTCGTGTAATTTTTTAGTGCTTTTACGTACCGTTTTGTGCGCGTCTGTAAAAGTATCTATATGCCTGTGTAAGGTAATTCCCTTTTGTATTTTTTTAGGTAAGTGTTTGTACTTGTTTCCCCTAATGCTATCTGCTATAAAGTTTCCTATAGTAATTTCATCATCTTCAAAAGAAAGGTAAATGTGTGCAAGAAAATTCATAAGTCGATATTAGCATTCTTAAAATCGAATTTACAAATTCAAAACATAAGAATTGCTTTTGTACATGTATATTTGTAAAAACTTTTATAATATATATGACACTAATCAAATCTATTTCGGGAATACGAGGAACAATAGGAGGTAAGCCTTCAGAAAATTTAACACCATTAGATGCAGTAAAATTTGCTGCTGCTTATGGTATTTGGTTAAAAGAGTATGCTAAAAAAGATAAATTAAAAGTAGTTATTGGCCGTGATGCTAGATTGTCTGGAGAAATGATTCAGAATTTAGTTGTATCTACCTTGGTAGGTTTAGGTATAGATGTAGTAGATTTAGATTTGTCTACTACACCAACTGTAGAAATTGCAGTGCCTTTAGAGAAGGCAGATGGTGGTATTATATTAACGGCTAGCCACAACCCAAAGCAATGGAATGCTTTAAAGCTTTTAAATGAAAAAGGAGAATTTTTAAATGCAGAACAAGGGGCTAAAATTTTAGCAATAGCAGAAAAAGAAGATTTTACTTTTGCAGATGTAGATGATTTAGGATCTATCTTAAAAAATGACTCTTACATAGATATACATATTGATGAAGTTTTAAACTTATCATTGGTAGATAAAGAGGTAATTAAAGCAGCTAAATTTAAAGTAGTTGTAGATGGTGTAAACTCTACCGGTGGTATTGCAATACCAAAATTGTTAGAAGAATTAGGAGTAGAAGTTGTAAAATTATATTGTGATCCTACAGGTCATTTTCCTCATAACCCAGAACCATTAAAAGAGCATTTAGCAGATATATGTGAATTGGTAGTTAAAGAAAAGGCAGATTTTGGTATTGTAGTAGACCCAGATGTAGACCGTTTAGCTTTTATTAGTAATGATGGTGAAATGTTTGGAGAAGAGTATACTTTAGTTGCTTGTGCAGATTACGTATTGGGTAAAACTAAAGGTAATACTGTATCTAACTTATCTTCTTCTAGAGCACTTAGAGATATTACAGAAAAATACGGTGGCACGTATGAAGCTGCTGCAGTTGGAGAAGTAAATGTAGTTACTAAAATGAAGGCTAATAACGCAGTTATTGGAGGTGAAGGTAATGGAGGTATAATTTACCCAGAAAGTCATTATGGTAGAGATTCTTTAGTTGGTACAGCTTTATTTTTAATGCTTATGGCAGAAAAGGGTGGTACTGTTGCAGAATTAAGAGCTAGTTACCCAAGCTATTTTATGAGCAAAAAGAAAATACAATTAACACCAGGTTTAGATGTTGATGGTATTTTGGTTGCTATGGCAGATAAATATAAGAATGAAGATATATCTACAATAGATGGTGTAAAGATAGATTTTGCAGAAAATTGGGTACACTTGCGTAAGTCTAACACAGAGCCAATTATTAGAATATATACAGAAGACAAAAGTCAGGCTGAAGCAGATAAGCTTGCAGACCGTATAATTGCAGAAATTAAAGAAGTAGCAGGTTTGTAATAAACAGGCTGTATTAAAACAAAAAACTCATTGCTTTTAAAGGCAATGAGTTTTTTTATTTGTCAAATTTAGGTTTTTTACCCGCGTGTTTCCAACGTTTGTGCGTCCATAAATAATACTCAGGTTTTTCTTTAATTTGCTCTTCAGTAAGTCTTAAAAACTCTTCAGTAATGTAATCTTTTTCGGTTTCTTTACCAGCTAAAGTTATAGGTATAAATTCAACTTTATAATATCCTCTTTTTACTTTAGACACTTTTGCATACACTACTGCTAAATCTAGTTTTCTAGCTAAAGTTTCTGCTCCGTTGTGTATAGGCACGTTTAACCCCATAAAATTGCTCCAGTGTTGGGCTCTAGAGTACTGGGGAGATTGGTCGCTTACCATACCATATATAGCTCTTACTCCTTGTTTTTCGTTTCTAATAACAGTTTTTACGGTATCTTTTTGTGTAATGGGAGTAGTGTTCCAGCGTGCTCTTAAGTTTCTTATCCATTTATCAAAATACTTATTAGCAATTTTTTGATATACAGCATAGCCTTCAGTATCTATAAGGTTATTAATACTTACCATCCATTCCCAATTGGCATAATGGGCACAAACTAATAAAATACTTTTATTTTTTTCAATGGCTTTAAGTTTGTCTATATCAACAACATTAAACCTTTTTTTTACCTCAGCTTTAGACAAGCTCATTGTTTTTACCATTTCCATAAACATATCACACATATGTTTATAAAATTTTATTCTAATGGTTTTTAGTTCCTCATCTGACTTATTAGGAAATGTAAGTTTTAAATTGTCTAAAACTACTTTTTTACGGTAACCAAATACACGAAATACAAAAAAGTACATAATATTAGAAACCCCATAAAATAAAGTATGTGGTAATATAGAAACAACCCAAAGTATAGGATAAACTAAAATAAAAACTAGTAACTGCATTAAGAATAAAATTATGCAAATATAACTATATTTGACGCTAAACTACAGCAGTTAAAACATGAAATTACACCCAGTTACAATAGTCATTATAGCTTTAAATATAATTTTTACCTTAAAAGGGTTAAAAGACACTTCTTTTTTTGAACGCTATAAATTTAGTATTGGTGGTATAAAAGCAGGACAAAAAGAAAGAATGTTTACTTCTGGCTTTTTGCACGTAGATATATCGCACATATTTTTTAACATGTTTACGCTTTATTTTTTTGCTAATGTAGTTATAGCATATATGGGACCTTTATACTTTGTGCTTATGTATGTAATAAGTTTATTAGCAGGCAGTTTGTTGGCTTTGTTTTTTCATAAAGATGAGCCTTATTATAGTGCAGTAGGGGCAAGTGGTGCTGTAACAGGTATTTTATATGCAGCAATTTTATTAGAGCCTAATATGCGTTTGGGTATTATGTTTATACCAATACCAATGCCAGCATATGTTTTTGGTATAGGGTATTTATTGTACTCTATTTATGGGATGAAAAAGAGAATTGGTAATATTGGGCATACAGCGCATTTTGGTGGTGCTATAGGAGGTTATGTAACAACCTTATTTTTTATGCCTAATTTAATTTTTACAGATACATTAGTAGTTGTATTAATGGCTGTACCTATAATAGTTTTATTTGTTTTAGATAAAATGGGAAAAATATAACCTTGTAATAGTATAAAAAGTTAAAAAGGCCGAAACTAAAACTAGTTTCGGCCTTTTTTTATAGTATTAATTACTATTGAAGTAATTCTGCTATTTTCTTTTCTAAGTCGTCTCCTCTTAGGTTTTTAGCAATAATAACACCTTTTTCATCTAAAATAAAAGTAGAAGGTATAGATGTTACATTGTATAATTTAGCAATTTCTTGTACGTCTTTTTCATTGTATACGTGACTCCAAGGTAAGCCATCTTCTTCAATAGCTTTTTTCCATTCAGTTGCATTTTTATCTAAAGAAACACCAACAATATTTAATCCTTTATCATGGTATTTGTTATATACATTTACAACATTAGGATTCTCTTTTCTACAAGGTACACACCAAGCCGCCCAAAAATCTACTATTGTTACTTTGCCTAAAGCATCTTTTAATGCTAAAGGTTCTCCGTTTAAGTTGGGAGCTGTAAATTCTGGTGCTTTTGCGCCAATAGAAGTTGCTTTGTTTTTATTTATCATTTCTAAGATAGCCGAAACTGCAGCTGTCTTTTTAACCTCTTCAGATAAATTATTAACAAGTTCGCTAATTTCATCTTCTGTTAAAATTCTGTTTTGAAACAATCTGTTAATTACCATTCCAGATATTACAGCATTAGGGTTTTCTTTAACAAAGTTAACTTCAAACTCTTTTCCTTCTTCTTGTATTTCCTTTATTTCATCTTGTAAAGCTTTTACAGTAGCTGTATCCTGAGCCATAGCAGCTTTTTGATAATCTTTTTGTATAGATTGTACTTTTTCTCCTATTTTTTTAGATCCTTCAATAAAATCTGTAAACATATCGTTTTGTGGTGTACCAGATATAATAACGTTTCTTAAGCTATCTTTATGAGTACTCATTTCAATAGTTCCTTGTTCAGGAAAAAACATCATATTACCTCTTACTTTGTCAATAAATACATAGTAAGGATCTAATGTAGTAGGTATAGGCGTATTAAATACAAACTTGCCATCTTTTACAGTAACAGTATCTATTTCTTTAACAGAATTGTTTTCTCCTGCTGTTTTTAAAAACACTTGTGTACCATCTGCAACATCTCCTCTAAGGTTTCCGTTAAGTACAACTGAATCTGTTTTTTCTCCACAAGACACTGCTAATACAGCAATAGTAAGCGTAACTAGTAATTTTTTCATTATAAGTTTTTATTTTTATGTGTTACAAATGTAGGTAAACTAAAAGTGATAAAAAAAGCCCTTAACATTTTGCATGGTAAGGGCTTGTTTATCTTTATTTTAACTATTAAAACTTGTATCGTAGACCAAGTGCAATATCAAAGTCAAAATTATCACTAAAATGCTCGTAGCCTGTTAAGCCAATTTCTGGTCTAATATCTAAAGAGACTAGTAATGGAAAGTCAAAATTATACTCTATACCTACATCACCAGCAGCAAAAATAAACAAACCACCATCTGGTTTTTGAACGTTTGAAGGATTGCTTGGATCTGCAATAGGCTCAAAATCTACACTACCAAAACCTGCACCTGCACCATAGTACCAGTTAAAGCCATTGTCTATAGCAAATACCCATTGGTGTATACCAGAAACTTTAAAGGCATCAAAGTTTTTGCTATCTCTCCAACCTAAATTGGCTTCTAAACGTGTATATCTTGTTAAACTTTTTTGGTATGACAATTCTGCTCCAAATCCTTTGCTATCTCCTAGTCTTAAACCTGCTGTATGCTCTGCAATATCTTGAGCACTTAGAGTGGCTGTTATCAAAAAAACAAAAAACGGAATTACTTTTAAGATTTTCATAATACTATATAATTTTGATGTAAAAATATGATGTTTAAATTACTTTTAAGTGAATAAAAACTTATTTTAGTTCCCAAAAATTATACCAAATTGAATACTGAACTACTTAACTCACTAGAACAGAATTTAGAAGGAGATTTATTTGTAGATAAACTTTCTACCACTTTATATGCTACTGATGCATCTGTATATAGAAAAATTCCGTTAGCTGTTGCTTTACCAGAAACAACAGAAGACATAAAAACACTTATACGTTTTGCATCAGAAAATAATATAGGTTTAATACCAAGAACAGCTGGTACATCTTTAGCAGGGCAATGTGTTGGTGATGGTATTGTGGTAGATGTGTCTAAACACTTTACTAAAATAATTAGTGTAGACAAAGATAAAAGGCAAGTTACTGTACAACCTGGAGTTATAAGAGATGAATTAAATCTTTTTTTAGAGCCTTATGGTTTGTTTTTTGGTCCTAATACCTCTACATCTAATAGATGTATGATTGGTGGTATGGTTGGTAATAACTCATCAGGAACTACGTCTATACAATACGGTATTACTAGAGAAAAAACAGTATCGTTAAAAGCAATTTTAGCAGATGGCTCCGAAGCAAATTTTGGAAACTTAACTACAGAAGAGTTTCATGAAAAAAGACAGCTAGACACCTTAGAGGGAAAAATTTATAATTCAATTTTTGATGAATTAAGTATAAAAGAGACACAGCAAGAAATTATTACACAGTTTCCAAAACCATCTATTCACCGAAGAAATACAGGCTATGCAGTAGATGAACTATTGCATAATAGCGTTTTTGGTAATGAGGGTAGTTTTAATATGTGTAAGCTATTAAGTGGTAGTGAAGGTACTTTGGCTTTTACAACAGAAATTACATTAAGTCTAGATCCAATTCCGCCAAAATATGCGGCAATGGTTGTTACGCATTACACCTCTCTAGAAGATTGTTTAGCAGATGTTGTACCAGTTATGGAGCACCAATTGCATTTGTGTGAAATGATGGATAAAGTTATTTTAGACTGTACTAAAAACAATAGAGCACAGCTAGCAAATAGGTTTTTTGTAGAAGGTGACCCGGCAGCATTATTAATGCTAGAGTTAAAGGCAGAGACTAAGGCAGATTTAAATTATTTAATAGATAGTTTATTAAAGACAATTAAAAAATCTGGATTAAGTTATGCTAACCCAATATTATTTGGTGATGATATTAAAAAAGCTGTAGAATTGCGTAAAGCTGGTTTAGGACTTTTAGGTAATATGGTGGGCGATAAAAAAGCTGTTGCTTGTATAGAAGACACCGCTGTAGCCATAGAAGATTTAAAAGAATTTATTGGTGAGTTTTCTACAATAATGAAAGGTCATAACCAAAGCGCTGTATATTATGCGCATGCAGGAGCAGGAGAATTACATTTACGTCCTATTTTAAATTTAAAAAAGGGAGAAGATGTTAAGCTGTTTAGAGCAATTACTACAGATGTAGCTAAATTAACAAAAAAATATAACGGTTCTTTTAGTGGTGAGCACGGAGATGGTATTGTGCGTGCCGAGTTTATACCACTAATGATTGGTGAAAAAAATTACCAATTGCTACGCAGAATAAAATCTTACTTTGATCCTAAAGGAATTTTTAATCCAGGTAAAATAGTAGACTCTTACCCAATGGATGAGTCGTTTAGGTATAAAGTAGACCGTAAAGAACCAGAGATAGAAACATTGTTAGATTTTTCTGAGAGCGAAGGCATACTTAAAGCTGCAGAAAAATGTAACGGTAGTGGCGATTGTAGAAAAACAGAAAAAGCATCTGGAGCAATGTGTCCTAGCTACCATGTTACACGTAACGAAAAAGATACAACCAGAGGTAGGGCAAATACTTTAAGAGAAATGCTTACCAACACAGACCAAGCCAATAAGTTTAATCAAAAAGAACTTAAAGAGGTTTTTGATCTTTGTTTAAGTTGTAAAGCTTGTTCTAGTGAGTGCCCTAGTAATGTAGATGTAGCAACTTTAAAGGCAGAGTTTAGCTACCAATACCAAGAAGCAAACGGTTATTCTTTTAGAAATAAATTGTTTGCCTATAATACTAAATATAACGCCTTGGGTAGTAAAATACCAAAAGTCACCAATTTTATGTTTAATTCTTCACTTTTTGGAGGTATAATTAAAAATATTAGCGGTGTAGCTCCAGAGCGTAGCTTACCTAATGTTTATAAATTTAATTTTGATAAGTATTTAGGTCAAATAGACACATCTGTTAAAAAAAGCCTAGGTAGTGTTGTTTTGTATATAGATGAGTTTACTAAATATTTAGATGTTAATTTAGGTATAGATGCCATACAAGTACTTACAAAACTGGGGTATAATGTAGAGTTGTTTTATGCAGAAAGCGGAAGAACATTTATTTCTAAAGGATTTTTAAAAGAAGCTAAAGAACTAGCTTTAAAAAACGTAGTACGTTTAAAAGAATATACAGATAAAGGTTTGGTTATTGTTGGTTTAGAGCCATCTGCAATTTTAACCTTTAGAGATGAGTATAAAAAATTGGTAAGCGATAAAGACTTGGTAAATACTGTAGCTAAAAATTCATTTATTATTGAAGAGTTTTTGGCATCAGAAATAGAAAAAGGGAAAATTTCCAAAAATCAGTTTACTAAAGAGGCCAAAACAGTAAAAATACATAGCCATTGTCATCAAAAATCATTGAGCAACCAAAAAGTTACTTTTGATGTGTTAAACATTATAGAAAACTACAAAGTATCTATAATTAGCTCTGGTTGTTGTGGTATGGCTGGTTCTTTTGGTTACGAAAAAGAACATTATAGCACAAGTATGGCTGTTGGTAATTTAAAATTATTTCCTGCAGTTAATAATAGTGATAAAGATGTTATTATTTCTGCAAACGGAACAAGTTGTAGACATCAAATATATGATGGTACAAAGCGTAAGGCTTTGCACCCTATAACAATTATAAAAGAAGCACTTGTATAAGTTATAAGTGCTTCAATTTATTATTCTGTGGCATTACCTTCAGTCTTGTCTTTTTTTGTACTGGTGTTAGTGCTGGTAATAGAATTGATAAGTTGTTGCATATCCATATTTTTTATTTCTTCATCAGCAAAAAAAGGGGATAGTTTATCATGGTTGTATTGGTAAAGTTTCCAACGTTTAAAGGAATATTCTAAAGCCGTTAAATTTTCTACCCAATCACCAGAATTTAGATATACACATCTACCGTGTTTATTTTCTTTAAGTTCTTTTTTGGGTTGGTGTATATGTCCGCAAGCAACATAATCATACCCTTTTTCTATAGCTAAATTAATAGCAGTTTCTTCAAAATTACTAATGTACTTTACAGCACCTTTTACACTGTTTTTTATACGTTTAGATAAAGAGTATTTTTCTTTCCCCATTTTGGTTAACCCCCAATTTAGAGCTCTATTTATAAGTATTAACAAGTCATACCCTTTGCCACCTAATTTAGCTAACCATTTAGCATTGGTTATAGATGCATCAAAAACATCACCATGAAAAAACCAAGCTTTTTTTCCGTCTAAATCTAAAACTAGCTTATCTACAATTTGTACATTACCCATAATGGTGCCACTAAACTTACGTAACATTTCATCATGGTTACCAGTTATGTAATATACCTGTACACCTTTAGATGCCATACCAATAATTTTTTTTAAAACCTTCATATGTGAAGATGGAAAGTAACGTTTGCTAAATTGCCAAACATCTACAATATCACCATTTAAAATTAAAATTTTGGGGTCAATACTATTTAAATAAATTAGTATTTCATCTGCATGGCAACCGTATGTGCCTAAGTGAACATCAGAAATTACAGCAACATCAATTTTTCTTTTCTTCATCTTTACTAGTTTATACAAACTAACTATTTCTATATGAACTAAATATAAACAACTAATGAAAATTTTGTGATGATTGTGTTAAGTACATATTAAGACATATCTAAATTTTATATTCTGATGCTTATAAATTACCTTTGGGACTTATACATACCAATACAAAAATTTAGATGGCAGGAAACACTTTTGGTAACCTTTTTAAGGTAGCAACCTTTGGAGAATCTCACGGAGTAGCAATAGGCGGAGTAATAGATGGTTGTCCTTCTGGAATAGAATTAGACCTAGACGCAATACAAACAGAACTAAATAGAAGAAAACCTGGGCAGTCTAAAATAGTAACCCAACGTAAAGAGCCAGATACCGTAGAATTTTTTTCAGGTATTTTTGAAGGTAAAACAACAGGAACTCCAATAGGATTTGCTATTCGTAATACCAACCAAAAGTCTCATGACTATTCGCATATAAAAGACTCTTACAGGCCATCTCATGCAGATTATGTATACGATAAAAAATATGGTTTTAGAGATTACCGTGGCGGCGGACGTAGTTCTGCTCGTGAAACAGCAAGTAGAGTTGTTGCAGGTGCTATAGCAAAACAGTTTTTATCTAACATAAAAATAAATGCTTTTGTATCTCAAGTAGGAGAATTAAAATTAAATAAAAACTACACAGAGTTAAATTTAGCAGATACAGAATTAAACCCAGTTCGTTGTCCAGATCAAGAAATGGCAGCTAAAATGGAATCTTACATAAAAGAGATAAAAAAAGAAGGTGACACCATTGGAGGAGTAATTACGTGCGTAATACAAAATGTACCTATTGGCTTAGGAGAGCCTGCTTTTGATAAATTACATGCAGAATTAGGTAAAGCTATGTTAAGCATAAATGCTGTAAAAGGTTTTGAATATGGTAGCGGCTTTAACGGTGTAACTATGAAAGGTAGCGAACATAACGACCAATTTAATACAGATGGTACCACAAAAACTAATTTTAGTGGAGGTATACAAGGTGGTATTAGCAATGGTATGGATATTTATTTTAATGTTGCATTTAAGCCAGTAGCAACAATTATACAACCTTATGAAACTATAGATAATAAAGGAGATATAGTTAAAACCCAAGGTAAAGGTCGTCATGACCCTTGTGTAGTACCTAGAGCAGTGCCTATTGTAGAAGCTATGGCAGCATTAGTTTTGGCAGATTATACTCTAATTAACAACAGTACCAAGTAATTTTGATTACGGTTTAAGATTGAATTATTTTTAACAATTAACTATTATAATTATTGATTCAATTTTATTTGGAGCGTAACACTCCAAAATGGTATATTACTCACAAAAATTTATAAAAAATAAGTATGAAGAAATTGGAGCTGCACTGGCAGATTATGATTGGGATGTTTTTTGGAATCCTCTTTGGTTTTGGAATGGCACAACTCACATGGGGAAAGGATTTTATAATGGACTGGATAGGGCCGTTTGGACAAATTTTTGTAAACCTCTTAAAATTAATTGCCGTACCGCTTATTTTAGCTTCATTAATAAAAGGAATATCTGATTTAAAAGATATTTCTAAATTTAGAAATATTGGGTTTAGAACTATTGGTATTTATATGTTCACCACTGTAATAGCTATTACTATAGGCCTTGTTTTGGTAAATGTAATTGAACCAGGAGAGGGTATATCTGAAGATACAATTACCAAACTATCTAATACTTATGCAAATGATAGTAGTATACAAGGTAAAATATCTGAAGCTACAAACCAAAAAGAGCGTGGTCCGCTGCAGTTTTTGGTAGATATGGTACCAAGTAATGCTATAGCTGCAATGAGTAATAACAAACTAATGTTGCAAGTTATATTCTTTACTATTTTTATGGGCATATCTATGTTATTAGTAGGAGAAAAAAGATCTAAGCCATTAAAAGACTTTTTTGACTCTTTAAATGATGTTATCTTAAAAATGGTAGATTTAATAATGCTTGCAGCTCCTTTTGCTGTTTTTGCGTTATTAAGCCAGGTAGTTGTTACAGCAGATGATCCAGAAATTTTACAAAAACTACTTTCTTATTCTGGTGTTGTAATTTTAGGTTTGTTATTAATGATAACCTTTTATTGTTCACTAGTATATTTATACACAAAAAAGAATCCTATTTGGTTTTTAAAACAAATGAGTCCAGCTCAATTATTAGCTTTTTCTACTAGTTCTAGTGCAGCTACATTACCAGTAACTATGGAGAGAGTAGAGGAGCACATTGGTGTAGACAAAGAAGTGTCTAGCTTTGTTTTACCTGTTGGGGCAACTATTAATATGGATGGAACAAGTTTATACCAAGCTGTAGCAGCTGTATTTATAATGCAAGTACTTTGGCCAGAAGGTTTAACATTTGGAAACCAATTGTCTATTGTAGTAACAGCTTTATTAGCATCTATAGGTTCTGCTGCAGTACCTGGTGCAGGTATGGTTATGTTGGTTATAGTTTTAGAGGCAATAGGGTTTCCTGCAGATTTATATCCGGTAGCTCTTGCACTAATATTTGCTGTAGACAGACCATTAGATATGTGTAGAACAGTTGTAAATGTTACTGGTGATGCTACTGTATCTATGATTGTTGCTAAGTCTGTTGGTAAACTACATAAAAATCCTAAAGCTAAAAATTGGGATGATAATTATGACGAAGTAAAGTAGCAAAAATACTTTTAATGTATAAAAACAGCATCAAACTACTAAGTTTGATGCTGTTTTACTTTTATAACGATATTGTCTTTAAAAATAATATCTAATGCGTCTTTATCAATACTAAAAATACCAGGTTTTAAACCCAATATATATGCAATATGTTCTGGGTTATATTCATAAAAATCTTCACCTAATAATTGTACAACTTCTGCTCTAGTTTTACCAATTAGCATATTACTCTCAATAATATCAGTAGATAATTCATAACGTTGCTCAGGATTGTTGTTCCATTTTTGTTGATTAAACTGATGTTCAGGGTAGTAAGAAATTATTGCTATGTAACTAAATATGCTAATGAAGTATACTAGTGGAGCAAAAACAATAGATAGTCCTATTGCAGTAATTTTTTTATATTTTACAGCAATTCTATTGCTTTTTTTAAAAGTCCAATTAAAAATGAAAAATAAGAAGATAGCTATAAATAGGATAATTAGTACGACCATAATTGTATATTGAATAAGTTTGTGAATTATAAAGAGATATGTTTGTTTTTAGGGTATTTAACTTCATAAGAGAAACGTTCTTTTTGGGTTTCTTTACTATTTAAATCTATTTTCCAAGTAAGTAAACCTTTAGCATCATTATAGTTTGCATTGTATGTTTCTATTTCACTTACTTTAATTTCTTTGTTTTCAGATAACGGTATTCTATCTATTAATTTTATAGTAACCGCTGTATTTTTATTATTCTTAATTTCTAAATCGTATGCTCTGTTTAATACACGATTATTACCTAATAAAGATTTACTTTTAAAGTTACGGTCTTGTTTTCTTGTAACTGTAATACCAGCATCTACACCTAAAGAAACAACCATTTCCTTTGTTGTTTTGTATGGGTCTATTACTGTTTTACCTGCAAAACCTCCTTTAAAGTAAATGTTAGCTTCACCAGGCAATAAGTTGTATTGCTCCCAGTTTTTAAAGGATGCAGTTAAAAATACATTTTCGTTTAGTACAGGTATTGCTAAATACTCGTATGTAGCATCTAAATTATAGGTGTTAATTTCTATAGCAATTATATCTCCGTCAGATTTAATAGAATATGGTTTTTTAATAGCAAAAGTTGTGTTGGTAACATCATCCTCTGTAGTACTCTTTTTAGTTGTAATTACAATAACACCATTACTAGCTCTAGAACCGTAGATAGCAGTTGCAGAAGTTCCATTTAATTTTTCTAAAGATTGTATATCATTAGTATCTATATCACCTTCTACAAAATCCTTTATTGGTACGCCATCTATAATATACAAAGGCAATTCAGGTTTATTTGTAGTTAAGGTAGATGTTCCTCTAACTTTTACGCCCGCTACTTTACCTTGTAAAGAACTAGAGTAACCTGTAACTATAACTTCGTCTAAGGTCTCATTGTTCTCTTGTAAAGTAGTATTTATTATAGATGCATAAATAGGTACTTCACTAGTTTCCATTCCTATGTAAGAAAACTGTAATTCTTGACCAGTATGGGTTGCTATGGTGTAGTTACCATCAAAATCTGTTTGCGTACCTATACTAGTACCTTTTATTAGTACATTACAGCCAGGTAGTGGTTGTCCGGATGCATCTGTAACCACACCTGTTACTTTTTTTACTGAAGGATTGTAATAATATTTATTTTTTTTAACAGCTTTAGCTTGATAGTTGTAACCATTTGTGAAATTTAAGTACTTAGTATCTATAACAGGCTTAGTTGTTTGTTTTATAGGGTTTCCGGTTGATAAATTAATTTTTACATTCTTCCATTCATTTCCTGTGTTTTGGTAGACATTAGCTTTGTACTTAAGTTGAAGATTACTGGCTGTATTTTTAGATTTAATATCGTATGTTGGTACCCAACCAGCATCAGAAACAACATAAGACAAAATTAAGTTTAAGTTAATGTCTACAGGAGCGTCAAATTTAACAACTAATTCTCCTTGTGCTATAGCAGGCCCAGTGGTAAGCTCTTTTACTTGTAAATTTAGGTCTCTAATTGTTGTACTTATTGTTGTAATTTCTTTATTTATAGTGAATATCTCATCTCTAATTTCAGTAATTCGTTTTCTGTAGTAAGTGCTTATTTGCTTTAATGTTTCTAAGTCTAAACTCTCTGTACTAGCGCTTACTTGTCTGTTTTTAGTAATTAATAATTCTTCTTCTTGTAAACCAGATATTCTATTTTTTAATAGTTGAATTTTTTCAGAAAGTAATTTAGCTTCATTTTGTAATTCTGTAGCTTCTGGTGTTACCATAAACTTATCCAAATAGTTGATGCCATAATCCATTGCTAAAATAGAAACAGACTGTAACCCGGATATTTGTATACTGTTTTCATCAATTTTAGAAGATAAACCAGTAAATTTTAACTCGGTTGTGCCTTCTTTAAGCATAAAGTTGCTTGTGCGTGTAATTTGCGCTCCGTTTAGGTAAACCGTTACTTCTTTAATTGTAGAAGGTGTTTTATTATCTGCGCCAAAAAATGTTATTGGCACAAGTAATAATAGGTAAAGTAGCTTTTTCATAAATAATAGTTTTTAAGGTTGTGTAAACCTAAATATTACTATTCCCGTATAAAACAGCTAATTTGTAAAATGGTCTTTAGAGTGAGTAAACTATGCTTTTAAGCTAGTTTTAGTATTGTTTTTAAAAGATGAACTACTAGGAAGCTCAAACAACTCTAAATCAAAAAATGGAATAGCGGCAAGTAAGTGATCAAATATATCAGACATAATATACTCGTAGTTTTCCCATCTTTTATCACTACTAAAGGCATAAACCTCTAAAGGTATACCTTGTGGAGTAGGAGCTAATTGCCTAACCATAACCATCATATCTTTATTTATGGCAGAATGATTTTTTAAATACGTGTCTGCATATTTTCTAAAAAGTCCAATGTTTGTAAGGTTTCTTCCGTTTATTAAAATAGACTTGTCTATATTATTACTTGTATTAAAATCAGTAATACTCTCTTGTCTACTTTTAATATAGTCGGTAATAAGACTAATCTTTTTAAATTTTTGAATGTCTTTTGGTGCTAAAAAATTGATACTTTCTTGTTTAATAATTAAAGCACGTTTAATTCTACGTCCTGGAGAATTTGTCATTCCTCTCCAGTTTTTAAAAGAATCCGAAATTAAGGCATAGGTTGGTATGGTTGTAATGGTATTGTCAAAGTTTTGTACTTTAACTGTAGCAAGGTTAATTTCTATAACATCTCCATCTGCACCATAATTGTCAAAAGAAATCCAATCACCAATGCGTACCATATCATTAATAGATACTTGTATGCTTGCAACAAAGCCAAGTATGGTGTCTTTAAAAATTAATAATATTACAGCAGAGGCCGTACCTAAACCAGTTAAAAATTTCCAAAGTTCTATGTCTGTAAGTATAGATATAGCTAACAAAATACCAATAGACCATAAAAAGATCATAAATACCTGTATGTAGCTATCTATAGGTTTGTCTTTAAGGTTTGGTAATGTTTTAAAGAAATCTTTTAAAGTATTAAGCAAACTCCTAACTACCCACAGCGTTAATACAATGCCAAAAACTTCTAAACCTTTTAAAATTATGCCTTGTGCTTTTATAAAACCATTAAAAACAAATGGTATAGCGTTGTAAGCAATAATAATAGGTACTATATGCGCTACATTTCTTGGTACTTTGTTTTTAACCAAAAAGTCATCAAAATTTGTTTTAGATATGCTTGTAAATTTTGCAAATACAGAAATGAATATTTTTCTTAAAACGTAATCAAAAATATAAAGAACAATTATTAAAAGAAGTAGTAAAATTAATGTGTTCAAGTATTTAGCATAAACATCATCCAAACCAATTTCTACTAAATAATTGTAAAGTAAAGAAGATACTTGATTTAAACTATACATATAATTGTTTATATTTTTAATATTAAACTAGACATTGGTAATTGTAATAAAAGGAATTAACTAATCTAAAAATTTAGATTTTAGCTCTGGAGTAGGAATCATACAATTATTTTTTTTGCCAAACCAATTGTATCTATTTTTTGCAATAATAGTATATATCCAATCTCTAAAACTAGCAGGAATTAGCTCTAAAATCCATAATAAAGACCAAATACCTCCAAATGAACGTCCAATTTTTAGAGCGGCAGACGATTTTACATAATATGCAATATTGGGCTCTATTAGTATAATAGAATCTGTTTTTTCCATATCAATATTACGTGTAGAAAAAAAATTATGTGCAATTTCTCCTTGTAATGTAGCAAATCTAAATTCATCTTTTTTATCATATTTAATAATAAACTGTATAGCGTTGTTGCATAAATTGCAAACGCCATCAAAAAGAATTATTTTTTTATCTAAATCCACCCTGCAAAGATAAAATACCTACAGTAAAAAAGAGTGTTTTTATAATGAATTTAAGAAATCACCTAAATCTGTTTCTTTGCCTAAACTTAATTTCTTTTTAAGCCTATATTTAGATTTTAAAATACTATCTGGCAATACATTAAAAATGGCTGCAATTTCTTTAGTAGACAAGTTCATTCTTAAAAATGCAGCAAGTCTAATTTCTTTCTCAGATATATCTGCATAAATAGCTTTTAGTTTGTTATCAAAATCGTTATGAACATCTGCAAAATAAGATTTAAATAAGTCCCAGTCTTTATCATCTGCAGTTTGCTTTTTAAGTAACATTAAAATGCGTCTAAACTCTAATTTAAATTTTTCGGGATTATTTTTTAACTCTTTTAAGTTTTCTAATAGTTCTTGTGTAAAAGTATTTTTTTGTACCAAGTGTACCGTTAAACTTGCTAATTCTTTTTGTTTGTGTTCTATTTCTTTACGGTATAATTCATCTTGTTTTTTTTGTGTAACAATATCCTTTTTCATACGCTGCCTGTAAATAAAAAAGATCATAATAGAAATAGAAAGAACAGAGAACATACCTGCAGCATAAAGACTAGTAGTTAAGGTTTTTAACTTGTTTTGCTGCTGTAAATTTTTAATTTCTTCTTCATTTAAAGCTAATGAAGTTTGTTTTTTTTCGGTTTCGTAAATGGTTTTAAGCTCTTCAATTTGCTGTACGTTTTTTAAGTTATAAATACTGTCTTTATAATTTTGATGATTTTTTAAGTCCTGTAATGCTAAACTATTATTGCCAAGTTTTTCATAAGCTAATGAACGTAATTTGTAATTTTCCATTAAATAATCTAACCTCTTTGAAGGTGTAGATTTTTCTATAGCCTTATCTAAATATGTTATTGCTAATTTTGGTTTATTAAGGTCTAAATAAAGTGTTCCTAGTTCTTTTAAAACATCAATATAATTGTATAAAAAGCCTTCTCTTTCATGAAATCTTAAACTTTCTTCTAAATAAACTTTAGATTTTTCAAAATCTCTAGATTCCCTGTATAAAGATCCTATATTAGTGTATAGCATTGCTTCATTAGATTTTAAACCGTGTTTTTGAGCAATTTTTAAACTCTCTCTAAAATGCAAAATTGCTTTGTCAAAATCTTTTAAGTTACAATATGTAGATCCAATTTGTAAATGCATATTACACATCCATATACTATCATCATTTAATTTATATACCTCCAGTGCTTTATTATAATATGATATAGCCTCGTTGTAATTGCCAATGTGGCTTTGTATTTCACCAATTCTAGCTGTAATATCAGCAATACGTATTGCACTACCATTTATAGAATCTAAAATTTTTAAAGATTCCATATACATTTTTTGAGATAATCTATACTGCCCCTTACTTAAATATACACTTGCAATATTTCCAATAGTATGACCATATAACCCAATTTTATTATTTTTTTTATAAATATTTTTGGCTTCGTTAAACATATCTAAAGACTTGTCTAAATTAGAGTTTAGTCTTTCTATATCTGCTAATTCATTAAGTCCCATAGCAAAAGAAACATTATCGTTAATTTCTTTTGCTAACGACATAGCAATTTTGTGGTAATAAATTGAAGAATCCATTTTATGTAATACCTTATATGCTAAAGCGCTATTGTAGGCGTTAGAAATAGTTTTTTGCTTATTGGATATAAGCTTAGCAATTTTATAAGCTTCTAGAGAGTATTTTAAAGATAGTTTTGGATTTTTATATTGAAGAATTGAATGTAGACTGTCTAATATTACTAATTTTTGTGATGAGGATATTTCTGTGTTTAATACATTTTTTAAACTATCTATTTCTTTATTAGATTGACTGAAAGAAAAAGTTGTAACACTTATTACCAAAAAGGTAATTATTAAGGTTTTCATAGGTTATTTCTGATAAAGTTAATTATATAAAGAATAAAATAATTGGGGCCTTTACCTTTTTTCTTTGGTTCTAAGGTATTGATTTTTTTATTTTTTTTATGATTTTAATTTTCATCAATCTTTGCTTGTCTATATCTTTTGTGAGATTTTTACCTCGTTATTTAAGCAGTAATGTATTGTGTATGCCTTTGTTATATAGTGTTTTACTTTGTTTTTTGTAGTTTAAATGTAAATAAATATTTGTCCTGATGTTTATTTATTTAATATTGATTTGTCCATACTTTGTCTATTATACATCTGATGTATTGGGGGTAATTAAAATATACTTTTGTGCTTTCAAATCTTAAAATAATATATTATGAAGCAAATGCATTCATATAGATCAAAAACAAACCTACTAATGTTTTTGTTTCTATTAGCGTCAGTATTATCTTGTAGTAAGGATGATGATTCTCAGCAAAAAAATAATGAATCCGAAAAGAGTAGTTTTAATGCAGTTCTTGCTGTTGGTGAAGATTTAGAAGATCCAATACAACAACAGCTAGAGGTTTCTTCTACGCAAAGTGAGCAAGCAATTACTACAACAGACGATCAAGGTAACTCAACTGTAGAAAACTGGAGTTGCACAACAACTACTTATGATTTAAAAAGGGAATCTGGTGGAGAAGATGGTTTTCCGTTATTTAGTCCAAATGCTAAAATAATTTATCCAGGTAGCTTGTTACAGGGAAAAACACTTAAAAATACAACTCCAGACGTAATAGCTGTAGGTAGAGCAGGAGGGACGGTATCTTATGATTTGGTTAACGGTAATATATCTAGTACTGTAACTGTAGATGTGGTGTCTAAAAGTAGTATACAAGATGCTATGAACCAGATTATTGCAGCATCACCAGACGTAACGCCAGCAAATTTTACTTTTGAGTATGAACAAGTACAAAGTAGAGAGGCTTTAGCTATTAGCATGGGATTGGATGTTAAGTCTGCTTTTGTAAAAGCAGGTGCTAGTTTTGACTTTAAAAACGGAGATGACAAAAATAGAATTTTAGTAAAATTAAAACAAACGTTTTATACTATGTCTATGAACTTGCCAACTAGTAAGGACGATTTGTTTGCAGACACAGTAACTCCAGAAGATTTAGCAAAATATGTGCAAGAAGATAATCCTGCCACATACATTAGTGATGTTACCTATGGTAGGGTTTATTATATGTTAATAGAAACAAGCTCATCTTACCAAGAACTTAATGTAGCTGCTAATGCTAGTTTTGGCGTTTTTAGTGCAAAAGTAAAAGCAGAATTAGAAGTTGATCACTTAAAAGAATTAAAAAATGTTAATATAAAAGTAATTGCATTTGGCGGAGATACAGAGTCTACCATTTCTACAATAGGAGAAACCAATTTAAGCTCTCTAGTAAGTTTGCTATCAAAAAGCGCAAATATTGGGTCTGGTTTACCAATAAGTTATGTAGTACGTAGTGTAAATACAAATCAAATAGTTGGTATACAACTTGCTACACAGTATAATGAAACTAATTGTGAGCCTCTTTTTGATAATGGAGAACCAATACAAACAAAGCACTGGAGAGGTAATATTTTAAATAAAATGGGAGGTGTTGGAGCAGCTTTTGAGCGTAATAAAGGAGAGTTTATACTTATAAATACTTCTGGAGATAAATATATGCGTAGTTTTAACGGTGCTTTAGAAGGTCCTTTTTCTGTAACTGATTTGTTTGGTGGCGAATACCCATTCTTTACTGGTGATAAGGACAGTGGAGAGTTTGATGGTATAGGAGCTATTGTAAATATTAGAAACAATAGTAAAGAAGATAGCATAGATAATGAAAGGCAATTTTTAGCAGTTTCAAAAAGTGGTTTGCAGTTTAAATACGCTAGTGGAAATTCTTGGGAAAGTTTTACTAGTATAGCAGATTTATCTGTTGAAAAAATAAACACTATAGGGGATAATCCTTTTGGTGTTAGTGGCATTGGAGCAGTATTAAATGTTTTTTACGAGGTAGAAGACAAAGAGACCGGTTATTATAAAAGTTCATTACACTTTTTTAATAAGGTTGGTACTAAACAAACTTTGTTTTGGTCAGGAAGTAGATATGGAAAAGGTGGAGAGATTAGTCATTCATATGATTTAACTTCAACTTCTAGTCAGTATAAAAACATACCTTTTACTGCTATTGGTGCGGCATTAAGATTTGATGTTGGAGGCAGTAAAAAATATATAATATTTGATATAACTGGTACAAAATACACAGTTTCTAGTAATAATACGGGTGATTATTCTCCAATTTTTATTCTCTAAGTGTTTAATAAAATACCTTTAGAGAGCTAATTCTAAATTATTTCCAAATTTTACTTTCCTACTTATGATTGCATTTAATTATGCATTGGTCCTTAATAACTGTTAACAATTATATAGGATTGAGTTAGTGTAACTGGGCAATTTAACTATTGCTCAGTTTTTTATTGGGTATAAATTCTAGTTTTAGAATCTCATTGATATTTAAAAAAGAATAGTAGGGTAGGTATAAAACACAGAAAAATCTTAAACTAAACAAGTAAGAATTACTTTTTTTATATTAAATAGTGACATTTACAAGTATATACTTTTGTAAGTATGCATTATTTATAAATAATTACGCAGCGATATCCTTAATGTATTATTTTTTGATAATATTTTAGATTAAAAAATTTATGCAAACTAAAGAATACTTCATTTAATTTATTGTTAATCAATATTTTGAATAAAAATTAAATTTATTGACATCTTTTTTATGTAATTGTACGTATATAAATTGCAATCAAGAAAAATGAAGAAAATATATGCTTGTCCATACTTTGTCCATAGTATTTTCTTTATAAAAGCATTGATAAAAGCTACTTTTGTAGTGTGAGAATATAACATTAAACTAAATATGGTTTACCCAAAATATTTAGTTTTAAAATTTGGGGAACAGTCGGCCTCTTAAGTAGTTTTGTAAACTTCATAATACTTAATGCTGGCTGTTATTTTTTAGCCTGTACCAACTCTAATTTATCTACACTTACACTAGTAGTAAATAATCCATAATTTACAACAGCTTTATTCTTTTCTAAAGTATCTATACTACCAACAGCTTTACCATCTAGCAAACGGACTCTGTCACCAACTTTAAAAATATACTTAGGTTTTAGTTTTTCTTTTACAATAGCCTTTTTCTTTTCTACTTTTTTCTTTTCGCGTATTACTTCTACCTTTTTGGCTACTTCTTGTTCTACTAACTTCTTTTTAGCTTTTTGTGCTTTTACTTCTTTAGCTGTTTTCTTTTTTCTTTTACTATTTTCAGTTTCTACAATGCGTAATAGTTCAGATATTACTACTTTCTTTTTCTTATCCTGAAAATATTTCTCTGCAGCATCATTAACCTTATTACCTAAATAAATCATACGTTGGTTATGGTCATACAATTCTTGGTAATTTTCTAGTTTAGATTTAATTTTTGTATTTAGCTCTTCAAGTCGTCTAGATTCTTGTCTAGCTTTACTTTCTTCTTCTTGTAATCTAGAACCAGTTTTTTCCATTTTGCTTCGCTCTTTTTGCATTTTAGCAATAGTAGCATCAAAACGTACTTTACCTCGCTCAATTTTCTTTTTAGCTTTATTAATTAAGCTATAGGGAATACCGTTTTTTTGTGCAACTTCAAAAGTAAAAGAACTACCTGCCTGCCCTAAAACAAGTTTAAAAGTTGGTTCTAAACTTTTAGCATCAAACAACATATTGGCATTTGTAGCGTGCGGTAATTCATTTGCTAACATTTTTAGGTTTGCATAATGTGTGGTAATTACACCATAAGCACCACGCTCATAAAACACTTCTAAAAAAGTTTCTGCCAATGCACCACCAAGTTCAGGATCACTACCTGTACCAAATTCATCAATTAAAAAAAGTGTTTTGTCATTACACTTTTTTAAAAAGCTGTTCATATTTTTAAGCCTATAACTATAGGTACTTAAGTGGTTTTCTATAGATTGATTATCTCCAATGTCTGTCAATATTTTTTCAAATAAACAGACAGTACTACGTTCATGCACCGGAATTAGCATACCGCTTTGCAACATTACCTGTAGCAAACCAATTGTTTTTAAGGTAATACTTTTACCACCAGCATTAGGGCCAGAGATTACAATAATTCTGTTGTCTTGTTTTAGCTCTATAGTTTGTGGCCAAGTTTTTTCGTTTTTTCTGGTATTTGTTAAATACAAGAGTGGGTGGTAAGCGTCTCGCAAATACATTTCTCTTTCTTCACTTATTTTTGGTAAAAGAGACTTTGTATCTTGTGCATATTTGGCTTTTGCAGCAGTAACATCGGTCTGTGCAAGGTATTCTTGGTAACTGGCCAATACGTAATCAAAAGGTTTTATAGCAGCTGTTAATTCTTTTAAAATACGATTTACTTCCTCTTTTTCATCGTATTCTAAATTGTTTAATTCTCTACTATGGCGCAATGTAGCTTCAGGTTCTATGTAAACAATACTACCAGTTTTAGAAGCTCCCATAACAGCACCTTTTACTTTTTTTCTATACATAGCTTTAACAGCTAATACACGCCTATTATCTACAACAGATTCTCTAATTTCATCTAAATATTCTGCAGAGTTGTAAGAGTTTAAAGCAGATAAAAAACTACCATTAATTTTACCTTTTACCGCATTAATTTCTCTTCGTAAATCATACAGTTTACTAGAAGCTTTATCTTTAACCTCTCCAAACTTATCTATAACAGCATCAATTGCATTTGGTATTTCTGGCAACACATTTAGCGTTTCAGAATAGCTATGTAATAGTGGATAATATTCTTTAAATTTTTTAAAAAACTTAGTATGTATAACTACAGTATTACAAATACTGCTAATTTTTTTAAAGCCTCCAATTTCTAAGGTTGCATTTTCTATTTTTAATAAATGTAATTCTTTTGTAATAGTATCAAAACCGTGATTAGGAATTCGGTTTTCATTATCATAAGACGCTACATACTCATTAGTTTTCCCTAATTGCTTTATAATTTCTTCTTTATCACTAAAAGGAGCTATTTCTAAAGCCAACTCTTTACCTAGTTCTGTACTACAGCGCAAGTTAATGTGTTCTAATACGGTATTAAACTCTAGGTCTTGAAGTGTTTTAGGGTGAATTTTATGCATTGTATAATTTTAAGCCTTGCAAAGGTAAAGATAAGTGATGAAACTGTGAATTTGTAGTATTTATTTTAGGCGTTAAATTTCCAAGCTAAAATTCTACTTTTTTTATTGCCTTGCTCCATAGATACTATAAAATAACTAGCTTTTAGTTTAGTAAGTTGTTTTTGTAATTTAGGTAAATTATCACTTTTAGAAACTAAACTAGTAAATATTGTAACTTGATTTTTAAACAAAACACTCTCTTTAATTAATCGTTTTAAAAATAATGCTTCACCACCATTACACCATAGCTCGTTAGCCATACCACCAAAGTTTAGCTCTAACCCATTAGCTTGCTTTCCTAAATTTTTTAGTTTGCGTTGTGTACCTTTTGTAGCTTCTTTTTCTGATGAATGAAAAGGCGGATTACACATTGTAAAGTCAAACTTTTCATTTGGTTTAATTATACCAGTAAAAATGTTTGCATTACTATTTTGTTTCCTTATTTCTATGCTATCTATTAGGTTAGTGTTTGCTGCTACAATTTGTTTGGCATTAGTAACTGCGGTTTCATTAATATCTGCGCCAACCATTTGCCAATTGTAAATTGTTTTACCTAAAATTGGATAAATGCAATTTGCACCAACACCAATGTCTAAGCCTTTAATTGTATCCTTTATATTTTCTTTAGCAAGTATATCTGCTATATGATGTATGTAATCTGCACGTCCGGGAATGGGAGCACAAAGGTAATTTTTAGGTATATCCCAATGGTTTATGTTATAATGTAACTTTAATAAGGCCTTATTAAGGTGTAAAACTGCTTCCGAATTAAAAAAGTCTATTGTCTTGTTATTAAATTTATTATCAGTTATATACAGGCTTAACTCTGGATGTTTCTCAATTAACCTATTAAATTGATATGGTGTATTATGTAGATTTTTTGGATGCACAGCTACTATTTTTTACAAATGTAAGATGATATCTAAAGAGATCACCCATTTTTTTATGCATTCTAGCAAAAAGAGTACCTATCTTTGTGCAAAATTATATTATGTCAAAAAAGTTTTCTAAACTAGGAGTATCTACTCCTCTTCTAAAAAGTTTAGCCGAATTAGAGATTACAACTCCTACAGAAATACAAGTAAAATCTATACCAGTATTATTAGAAGCTAACAAAGATTTTGTTGGTTTAGCAAAAACAGGAACAGGTAAAACAGCAGCTTTTGGTTTACCTCTTATACAATTAATAAATACAGAAAACGCAAATATACAAGCAGTAATAGTTGTTCCCACAAGGGAGTTAGGACAACAAATTTACAGTAATTTAGTTTCTTTTGCTTCACATATGCCTGCCGTTTCTATAGCGTCTGTATGTGGGGGAACACCTATAAAACCACAAATAGAGCGATTAAAAGAAAACACACATATTGTTATTGCTACTCCTGGTAGATTAATAGATTTGCTTAAGCGTAATGCCATAACTATTAATAGTGCTAAATATTTGGTTTTAGATGAGGCAGATGAAATGGTAACCTCTTTAAAAGATGGTTTAGATACTATTGTTGCAGCATTGCCCAAAGACAAAAGAACTATATTGTTTACAGCTACAATGCCTGGCACAATTAAGCAAATGGTACAAAACTACTTATCTAAACACGTTACACAGGTTAGTGTAAATATGGAGACGGTTGGTAATACTAGTATAGATCACCAGTATGTTGTTGTAGAACCTATAGAAAAACTAGAGGTTTTAATGCACTTTTTAAACTCTAAAGAAGGCCAAAGAGGTATTATATTTTGTAAAACAAAAGCAGCAGTAAATAAATTAGCTAAGAATTTAGCAATAAATAAATTTTCTTCTGGTGCTTTACATGGTAGTTTAACTCAACCTATAAGAGATCGTATAATGGGTCAGTTTAGAGAAGGGCACATAAAAATACTAGTTGCAACAGATTTGGCAGCACGTGGTTTAGATGTAAAAGAAATTACCTATGTTGTAAATTATCATTTACCAGATGTTTATGAAACTTATGTGCACAGAAGTGGACGTACAGCAAGAGCAGGAGCAGATGGTTTTTCGTTAACAATACTACAGAAAGAAGAGGAGCATGACATAGCAGAGTTTGAAAATGAATTAGGCATAACGTTTAAAAAGTTTAAAAAAGCAGATGCAGCTAGCATAGAAGAAAATAATACGCTTTTATGGGCTAGAAAAATTTTTAAAACAAAACCTAATCACACTATTTCTCCAGAATTTAAAGAAAAAGTACATACCATTTTTCATCATTTAACTAAAGAAGAATTGGTAGATAAAATTTTAGCAAATCAATTAGGGCAAACCAAAAAACTTGGTTCTGCACCATTAGAAGATAACAACTTTACGCTTTAATAGCATAAAAAGTATGGCAAATACAATAAAAAATAGGGAAGATATTTTACAAAAATTAAATATTCACCAATTAAATCCAATGCAGGAAGAGGCTCTTTCTGTAATAGAAAATACAACTAATACGGTATTATTATCGCCAACAGGAACAGGTAAAACACTTGCTTTTTTATTACCTTTAATAGATAGGTTAAATCCAGATTTAGAAGAAATACAAGCTTTAATTCTAGTACCTTCTAGAGAATTAGCTATACAAATAGAACAAGTTATTCGTTCTATGGGTTCTGGTTACAAAGTTAATGCTGTTTATGGTGGTAGGTCAATGTCTAAAGATAAAATAGAGCTAAAACATACTCCAGCAATTCTAATTGGTACACCTGGTAGAATAGCAGATCATTTTGATAATGAACGTTTTTCTACAAACTTTATTAAAACGTTGGTTTTAGATGAGTTTGACAAGTCTTTGGAAACTGGTTTTGAAGAGCAAATGAAATATATAATTGGGTTGCTTCCTAGTTTAAATAGGCGTATTTTAACCTCTGCAACACAAGGAGTTACTATTCCTAAATTTGTTAGGTTAGACAAAGCTATTACTATTAATTTTTTAAAAGAAACTACTAATAAATTAGCTGTAAAAACGGTTGTTTCTCCTAATAGAGACAAATTAAGAACCCTACTTAATTTATTAAATTATGAAGGTAATAGTCCAGGAATTATTTTTTGTAATCTTAGAGAGAGTATAAAAGGAGTTAGCAAATTTTTAGACAAAAATAATATTACGCACGGCTGTTTTCATGGAGATATGGAACAGAAAGATAGAGAACGATCTTTATTAAAATTTAGAAACGGTACTTATGATGTTATTGTAGCTACAGATTTGGCTGCTCGTGGTATAGATATTCCAGAAATGAAATATATTATTCATTATGAACTTCCTTATAAAAAAGAAGAGTTTATACACAGAAATGGTAGAACAGCACGTGTAAACTCTAAAGGTACTGCCTATGTATTAAAATGGGAAGAAGAAAACTTACCAGATTTTATAAAAAATGCTCCTGTAGCAAAAATTAATAAAACAGGAACAAGAAAACCGCCATACTGGACAACATTATTTATCTCAGGAGGAAGAAAAGATAAAATATCTAAAGGAGATATTGCTGGCCTGTTTTTTAAGCAAGGTAATATTAATAAAGATGAATTGGGGGTTATAGAGCTTAAGCAAGACTGTACTTTTGTTTCTGTACCTGCAACTATTGCACCTAAGCTTGTAAATAAATTAAACAATACAAGGCTAAAAAAGAAAAAAGTTAGAATAAGCATTATTTAAGGATGAACGATGAAACCACTGGTGCAAATAATGCATTACAACAAGAAGAAATAGATAAGTGTATTTCTGTTTTAGAACATTTAATTACTAATACAGATGAAATTTTTGAAATTTCTAAAGAGAAAAGAACCGCTTTAATTAAAGCTGCAGGTCAGCTTTCTAGACCCAATAGAGACGAGTTTTCTCGCAGAAAAAAAGATGCCAAAAAAGCGCAAAAGCGTAAACAAGATGCTAAAGACCGTAATGCTCGTAAAGAAACTGGTATACGTAGTGCTCGTGAAGCTGTAGTTTTTGTTGCTCCTAAACTGTTGCCAGAGGCAGATTTGTCTAATCAAAAAGAATTGGTGTTAGAGTCGCCAAGAAACTGTTACGTTTGTAAAGACTTGTTTACTAAGCTGCATCATTTTTATGATCAAATGTGTACTAGTTGCGCAGATTTTAACTATGCTAAACGTTTTCAAACAACAGATTTAAAAGGTCAGGTTGCAGTAATAACAGGTTCTAGATTAAAAATTGGTTACCACATAACACTAATGCTTTTACGTGCTGGTGCAACTGTTGTAGCAACAACTAGGTTTCCGGTAGATTCTGCTTTGCGTTTCTCTAAAGAAGAAGATTTTACACAATGGGGACATCGTTT
The DNA here is from genome assembly GCF_007827205.1 of Cellulophaga sp. RHA_52. Lineage (NCBI taxonomy): Bacteria > Pseudomonadati > Bacteroidota > Flavobacteriia > Flavobacteriales > Flavobacteriaceae > Cellulophaga > Cellulophaga sp. RHA_52. The sequence goes on along the minus strand of NZ_VIRZ01000001.1, from coordinate 2,858,731 downwards.
AAAAATTCATGGTTTAGATTTAAGGCACATACCTAGTGTAGAGATCTTCTGTAACTTTATAGAGCAAAAATATGAGAATTTAGATATTCTTATTAATAATGCAGCGCAAACAGTGCGTAGACCAGCAGGTTTTTATACACACTTAATGGTTAATGAAGAAAAACCAATTTCTGATTTACCAAAGTATGCAGCAGATTTATTGCAAGACCACGTAGGTTGTATGCAAGAGCTTAAGGCACTAACTTCTGGAACATCACCCAATAAAAATATGCCAGTAACTTGGCATGGTCCAGAACCAGGAATAGGAATAAGAGCTTCGGCTAAATTATCGCAAATTCCGTATAGTTTTGATAATTCTTTGCAGACATCTGAAGTGTTTCCAGAGGGCGAGCTAGATGCAGATTTACAACAGGTAGATTTACGTAAAACAAATAGCTGGCGTTTAAAACTTGGGCAAATAGAAACTACAGAAATGATAGAAGTACAATTGGTAAATTCTGTGGCTCCTTTTGTGTTATGTAACCGAATTTCTGAAGTTATGAAGAAAGAAAACACAGGTAAAAAGCACATTATAAATGTTTCTGCTATGGAAGGTAAATTTCATAGATTCTTTAAGGAAGACAGACACCCACATACAAATATGGCAAAAGCAGCTTTAAATATGCTTACCCATACCGCAGCAGGCAGTTTGGCTAAAGATGGTATTTATATTAATGCTGTAGATACTGGTTGGGTTACAGATGAAGATCCTGCAGAATTATCTAAAAGAAAAGTGGAATTACATGATTTTCAGCCTCCTTTAGATATTGTAGATGGTGCAGCACGTGTAATGGATCCGTTAATAGATGGTATTAATACAGGTAAACATTGGAGTGGTAAATTTTTAAAGGATTACCGACCTATAGATTGGTAGCCTTTTAAAAAGATAGTATTATTTAAATTGAAGTTAAACTTCTGTTAGGCTTTGTTAAACACTCTTTATTGATGTTCATTTTTTGTAAATTATAACATATTGATGATTTCATCAAAAAAACAATATGTATAACAAATTTTAAAAAATAATATAGAATGATAAAACCTAGAGAAAAAGCACCAGAACTTAGTATTAAATTAGTAAATGATAGTACTTGGAAATTAAGTGAACAATCTCCTGAAAATTTTACTTTAATTCTTTTTTATAGAGGTAAACATTGTCCTGTTTGTCAAAAACAATTAGAGCAAATGCAAAAATCGCTTCCTAAGTTTACAGAACGTGGAGTAAATGTAATTGCAATAAGTTCAGATACAGAAGAAGTAGCAAAAGAAACTTATAAAGATTGGGATATTGATGATATTCCGCTTGGTTATGGTTTGTCTATTGATGAAGCAAGAAAATGGGGATTATTTATTTCTAGCGGAATAAAAAAAGAACCAGATTATTTTACAGAACCAGGGTTGTTTTTGCTATCACCAGATTCTACAGTTTATTGGGAGTCTATACAATCTATGCCATTTGGGCGTCCGGAATTTAGAGATGTTTTAGGAGGTATAGACTACATTTTAAAAGCCAATTATCCTGCAAGGGGAGAAGCATAATTTTTTTGTATAAACACCCTAAAATGGTAACACACAGCTAATTGGTAAAGTGGTATAAAAATTATGTTGCAATATTATCTTTAAGTTAACTGATTATAAAGTATTTAAATAAATTTTGGTGGTACGCTTCTTTAGTAGTACTTTTGCTATAAATTAATATATTATAAATACAATACAATGAGTAAAGGAACAGTAAAATTCTTCAACGATGAAAAAGGATTTGGTTTTATCACAGAAGAAGGTTCAGGTAAAGACATCTTTGTACACATCTCAGGTTTAGTAGACGAAATTCGTGAAGGCGATGAAGTTGAATACGAGGTTACAGAAGGTAAAAAAGGTTTAAACGCAGCAAACGTAAGAGTTTTATAACATATACTATAAGAGCTTTAAGCTAAGAGTCTATTCTAAGGAATAGACTCTTTTTTTTGCTAATTTTTAACACATAAACTAAGTAAATATCAACCTAAAAAATAAGCTTATTTTGTACCTTTATAGTACAATTTAAACTTATGGGAGATAAAAAAAAAGTAGTAGTTATAGGTGCTGGTTTTGGCGGTATAACTATAGCAAAAGCTTTTAAAAACAAAAATGTAGACGTACGTCTAATAGACCAAAACAATTACCATAATTTTCAACCTTTAATGTATCAAATAGCTACTGGAGGTCTTGAGCCAGATAGTATAGCATATCCTGTTAGGCGTATTTTTAGGGGCTATAACAATGTTACCTTTAGAATGGCAAATGTTGACTCTGTAAATGCAACAACTAAAGAGCTACAAACATCTATAGGAACAATTAAGTATGATTATTTGGTTATAGCAACAGGGAGTCAAAACAATTTCTTTAATTTTGAACCTGTAAAGAATGATTTACTTACTTTAAAGTCTATTCCAGATGCATTAAACTTAAGAAGCTACATTTTTCAAAATCTAGAAAAAGCTTTAGCTAAAAAAGATAAAGAACCCTTAGAAGAAATATTAAATATAGCTATTGTAGGTGGTGGACCAGCAGGTTTAGAATTGGCTGGTGCCCTTGCAGAAATGAAAAAGCACGTTTTACCTAAAGATTTTCCTGATTTAGACATTTCTAAAATGACTATAAATTTGTACGAAGCTTCTCCGCATCTTTTAAATGTAATGTCTAAAGATGCCTCAGAAAAAAGTTTACTGTATTTAACTAATTTAGGGGTAAATGTACATTTAAACTCCAGAGTAAGCTCATATGAGAATAATAAGTTACAAATAGGTGATAACAGTTTTTATACAGATACTGTAATTTGGACAGCTGGTGTAAAAGCAGCTCCAATAGAAGGTTTGCCAAAAGAGGCTATAATAGGAGGTAACCGCATTGCAGTTGACGCATACAACCAAGTAGTACAAACTAAAGATGTTTTTGCAATAGGTGATGTTGCTGCACATATCTCTGAAGAGGAGCCTAAAGGTTTACCAATGTTAGCTCCAGTAGCACAGCAGCAAGGTGCGCATTTGGCAAAAAATATAATGAAATTGGTAAATAATGAAAAACCAGAACCTTTTGTTTATGTAAACAAAGGAGTAATGGCTACCATAGGCCGTAAAAAAGCAGTGGTAGATTTACCTAAGTTTAAATTTCAAGGAACTTTCGCTTGGATTGTGTGGATGTTTATACATATTATGTCTTTGGTAGGTTTTAAAAATAAAATATCTGCTTTTATGGGATGGATGACTAATTATTTTACTTACGATAGGCCATTAGGATTAATTATTAGGCCATTTACAAAAAGAAAATAATATTCTATTGTAGTTTATAGATTGATAATCAATTAAAAAGATGTAATTTCGCGGCTGGTTTTAAAAAAACACCCGAATGAAACGTATAAATCAATATAAAAAGATGTTTTCTGTAGAGAATTCTATAGATCTTAAGTCGTTAAAAACTAGCTACAGAAAGTTGGTTAAAGAATGGCACCCAGATAAGTTTCAGGAAGGAGACGCAAAACGTGAAGAGGCTGAGATTAAAAGTAGAGAAATTATAGATGGCTACCATTTTTTGGTAAGCATTGCTCCAGAGACTAAGTTGGCTAATGCAGAAGAGTATAAAGCTTTGACAACTGCTTCTGGTATTTTAGACTTTCAACACAAGGGTCAGCTTTTAGAAATTACTTTTTTAGACGGTACTACTTATGAGTATTTTGGTGTTCCAAAAAAAATATACATTAAAATGATTAACTCAGACAAGATTTATCGTTTTGCAAAACGCAACATATTTGAGTCTTATATGTACCGTAAATCTAAAAAAACAATGCAAGAAGCATAGTAACTTATATGTTTAAGTTGTAGTAGCTAAATTGTTGTTTTTGTAATATATAAAGTTAAAAAAACAATTTTTATTGTGTTTGTTATACATTAAAAAGCCCGTAAACTAATTTGTTTACGGGCTTTTATATTTAGGTGTAAAATACCTTGTTTACTTATTTAATTCTGCAACTAATTTTTCTGCAACTAACTCAGACGAAGCCGGGTTTTGACCTGTAATTAAATTACCGTCTTGTATTGCATATGCAGCCCAATCTTCTTTTTTAGAGTAAATACCACCATTTTCTTTTAACATATCTTCAACTAAAAATGGTACTACATCTGTAAGTTGTACAGCTTCCTCTTCAGAATTTGTAAATCCTGTTACTTTTTTACCTTTTACTAGTGGGTTACCATCTACATCTTTAACACCTTTTAAAGCAGCAGGAGCATGACAAACAAATGCCACTGGTTTTTTCTGTGCATTAAATTTTTCAATTAATGCAATAGATTTTTCATCGTTGGCTAAATCCCATAAAGGACCGTGACCACCAGGATAAAATACAGCATCAAAATCATCTGCATTCATATCTGCTAAAACCTTAGTGTTTGCAATTTTAGCTTTTGCATCTGCATCGTTATTAAAACGCTCTGTGTCTTCTGTAGCTGCATCAGGAGAATCACTACTTGGATCTATTGGAGCAGCACCACCTTTTGGTGTAGCTATAGTAATTTCTGCGCCTTTATCTAATAAATTGTAATATGGATTAGCAAATTCCTCTACCCAAAATCCTGTTTTTTTACCAGTGTCTCCTAATTTATCGTGTGATGTTAAAACAAATAATACTTTCATTTTTTTATCTTTTTTTAATTCTATTTTTTCTTCTAAAACTTTTTCAGAAGATTGTTTTTCTTTTTTGTTATTGCAAGCTGTAACTGTTAATATAACAAGTGCAATAACTGTTGTTTTAATTAAATTCATTTTAGCAATTTAGTATGCCATTTTTACAATTTTTTCTGCATCTTCTGGCAATAATGCTTGGCGCTCACCTAATTTCCAGCCACGTTCTGTAAAACGTTTGGCTATTTCTTCTGCAGTACCTTCATAATCTTTTGTATAGTCAGATAATTTAGTATCTATACCTAATTGGTGAAAGAATGCCTCAGTTTTTTCTATGGCAGCATAAGCTTTATCGTCTGTACTACCTTCAGTAACATTCCAAACACGCTCTGCATACTGTGCTAACTTTTCCTTTTTAGCTTCAAAATTGTATTTGTAATGACTAGGTGTAACTACTGCTAATGTACGTGCGTGGTCTATACCAAACAAGGCTGTTAACTCGTGCCCCATCATATGTATTGCCCAGTCTCCAGGAACTCCTTGTTGTATTAAGCCGTTTAAAGCCATTGTACAACTCCACATAAAGTTAGATGCAGCTTCATAATTTGTTGGGTCTTCTACTACAGTAGGTGCAACCTCTACTAATGTTTGTAAAATGCTTTCTGCAAAACGATCTTGTAAAAGTCCTCCTGCTGGGTAGGTCATATACTGCTCTAAAACGTGTGTAAAAGCATCTGTAATACCGTTTGCTAATTGGCGCTTAGGAATAGATGTAATTACTTGTGGGTCTAGTATAGAAAAAGTAGGGAACAATGCTGGTCCGCCCATAGATAGTTTTTCTTTGGTTTCTTCTCTAGACACTACCAAACCAGAATTCATTTCAGAACCTGTAGCTGGTAACGTTAGTACTGTTCCAAAAGGTAAACCTTTGTTAGGGCGCTCTTTGTTTTTTAGCATTTGCCAAGGCTCTTCACCTTCATACAAAGCCGCAGCAGATAAAAATTTGGTACCATCTATTACAGAACCACCACCAACAGCTAATAAATATGTTACATTTTCCTCTTTAATAACTTCTAGTGCTTCCATAAGTACATTGTACTCAGGATTTGCAGGAATACCACCAAACTCAATCATATCTACTTTAGCTAAAGCAGTTTTTACTTGGTCATATATTCCGTTTTTTTTGATACTGCCACCACCGTAAAGCATTAAAACTTTAGCGTCTGCAGGTATTTCTGAAGTTAATTTTTCAATTGTATTTTTCCCAAAAATTATTTTAGTTGGGTTTTTGTATTCAAAATTGTTCATTTTCTTTGTGTTTTTAGGTTGATAAAAATTTTATCTCTTAGATTTTCACAATCATTTTCCCTTTGTTTTTACCATCAAACAGATCTATAAAGGCAGTAGGGATATTTTCAAACCCTTCTACAATAGTTTCTGTGTAGGTTAACTTGTCTTGTGCCAGCCAAGTTGATAATTCTTTCATTGCTTCTGGGAATTTATCGGCATAATTAGAAACAATAAAACCTTGCATTAGTGCACTATTCTTAACCAAAAATGGTTGTACACTTATACTTTTAGGCAATTCTGTGTTATTGTAAACAGATATTGCGCCACATATTATAATTCTTGCAAACTTATTAATGTTAAATAAGACAGCGTCAGATATTGGTCCGCCTACATTATCAAAATAAACATCAACTCCATTTGGCGCAGCTTCTGCAATTGCAGCAGTCATATTTTCAGTAGTATTGTAATTAATACCAGCATCAAAACCAAATTTAGATTTTAGCATTTCTACCTTTTCATCTGTACCTGCAATACCAATTACATTAAGTCCAAGAATTTTTCCTATTTGACCAACAACGCTACCAACAGCACCAGCTGCGCCAGATACAACAAGTGTTTCACCTGCTTTAGGTTTTCCAATTTCTGTTAATCCTAAATAAGCAGTTAAGCCCGTCATACCTAAAATGCCTAAATATGCACTTAACGGCGCTTTAGATTTGTCTACTTTTAAAAGGCCTTCTCCTGTAGATACTTGTTGTGTTTTCCAGTCTAACATACCAGAAACATAGTCGCCAATGGCAATTTTTTCATTTTTAGAAGCTATTACTTTTGCAATAACACCAGAATGTATAGGTTTATTTAACTCAAAAGGAGGAACATAAGATTTAGCATCGCTCATTCTTCCTCTTAAATAAGGATCTACAGAAACATAAGTGGTTTCTAATAGTATTTCGCCATCATTAATGCTAATGTCAGATTCATCCTTTACAAATTCAAAATCTGAAACTGCTGGCCTTCCAACAGGTCTGTTTTTTAATAAAATTGTCTGAATCATAATTTTGTTTTTATTCAATTACTGTTACTAAATCTTCAGTACTCTTACGTACTTTTACTAAATTTACTAACCAATCTTCATCTGCTTTTCTGTATCCTAAAGGCAATAAAACGGCACTGCGTAACCCTTTTTCTCTTAAACCTAAAATTTCATCAACAGCAGCAGGATCAAAACCTTCTAACGGAGTTGCATCTACTTTTTCATAAGCAGCAGCCATAATTGCATGTGCAAAAGCAATGTAAGCTTGTTTGGCAGCGTGGTTAAAATTTTCTTCTGCATCTCTTTGTGGGTACATATCTAACAGCATTTTTCTGTAGTTTTCCCAACCTTCGTTTTTAAAACCACGAATTTCATTTGTCAAATCGAACATATAGTTAATACGCTCTGGAGTGTATGTATCCCAAGCAGCAAAAACTAGTAGGTGAGAGCAGTCTGTTATTACAGATTGGTTCCAAGCTATTGGCTTAATTTTTTCTTTTATTTCTTGGTTTTTTACTACTAAAATTTCAAAAGGTTGTAAACCACTAGAAGTAGGAGCCAAGCGAGCAGCTTCTATAATTCTATCAATTTTATCTTCAGCTACTTTTTCGCCATTCATTGCTTTAGCAGCGTATCTCCAATTTAGTTTATCTAATAACTCCATTATAGTTTATGTTTATTAATTTGTTTTTTAAGCTTTTATACTGTTCCAAGCAGCTAAATAAGCCTCTTGTATATGTTTTTTGTTAAGGGTAATTGCTCCTCTTTTTTGTGATATTATTAAAAAAGATAAAGGAATAATTGTGTAAGCGTACATTAAATAGTCTGATAATTGGTTTAGAACACCTTCTTTTCTACCACGTTCCCAAAGATCTAATAATGTCTGAAAATGCTTTATTCCTTCTTCTCTGCTAGGTTCATCAATCATAGGTGTATTATCACACTGAGCTAAAAACATAGCTTCTTCACAATTTTTAAACTTAAAATCTGCAATTCTGTTCCAAATAATTTTAAACCCTTCTTCTACAGACATTTTTTCCTTATAGGTTTTAAAGGCATATTCTGTAAATTTTTCTTTAACCTCTATGTATGTCTTGTTCACCAAATCTTGTTTATTTTCAAAATACAAGTAAATAGTAGCAGGCGATACATTGGCCATTTTAGCAATTTTAGACATAGGTGTTGCATGAAAACCATTGTTATTAACCAACTCTATGGTTGCTTTAACAAGGGCATTACGCTTATCTATGCTTTTCTGTAATTTAGCCATAACTTTTATTTTCTGATACAAAGATATATAAAAATGAATGTTCATTCTTTTTTTTAACGATATTTAATATCATCTTAACAAAAACGTTAATTAAGAGCCTTATATGTTAATGTGTGTTACAGCACCTAGTGTAAGGTTGTCTAAAGTAATATTGTGTATGCGTACACGCACCAAACGTAGGGTAGGGAAACCAACGGCAGCAGTCATTTTACGTACTTGTCTAAATTTACCTTCGGTTATGCAAATACTAATCCAGCTATTAGGTCTGTGTCTGCCTAACCTAATTTTAGTGCTTGGTTCTGGTATATTTTTTGGAGTTTCTATGTGTTTTACAATACAAGTTTTTGTTGTGTAAGTAGTACCATTTAACCCTATTAATACTCCTTTTTCTAATTTATGTAAAGCTTCATTAGTTATTATGCCATCTAACTGTGCGTAGTATTCTTTTTCTATACCTGCTCTGTTAATTGTATCACTTAATTTGCCATCTGTAGTTAAAAGTAGTAGTCCTTCAGATTTTTCATCCAAACGACCAATGGGCATTATACCTTGTGGAAAATTATAAAATTCAGATAAAAACTTTTTTTTAACTTGATTATTGTCATTACTAGCCAACTGACTAAGTACACCATATGGTTTGTACATTTTATAATGAATATGTTGGCTATTAGGCATAAAAAAAGATGTTGTAATTGCAAAAATAGAAAGAAAAACAGAACTGCTCTACTGTTTTAAGTTCTATAAATATTAAGACAATTTTAAGAGGTTAGAGACAGGAACAAAAGTATCTTTATATCCAATTAAAAAAAACTATTATTAATGAAAAAAATATATACTGTAGCCCTTGTTACTATTTTGTTTGCCGCTTGTAAAGATGGTAAAACAAATACAGAAACAACTACCAAAAACACTATGAACACAACAGAAAACCCATTATTAGTGGCAAGTAAACTACCTTACGGAGCACCAGACTTTACGCTAATTAAAAACGAACATTTTAAGCCTGCTTTAAAGCAAGGTATTGCTGCGCAAAAAGCTGCTGTAGAGAAAATAGTAAACAATACAGAAGCTGCTACTTTTGATAATACTATTTTAGAATTAGAAAAGAGTGGAACACTATTGCAAAGTGTACAAAATATTTTTTATGGCCTTACAAGCGCACATACTAATGACGATTTGCAAGCGGTACAAGAAGAAATGGCACCTAAATTCTCTGAGTTGCAAGATGGTATTTACTTAAATGACAAATTATTTAAGCGTGTAAAAGAATTATATGTTAAAAGAGATAGCTTGGTTCTAGATCCAGAATCTTATAAATTATTAGAAACTTATTTTGAAGCGTTTGAAAAAGCAGGTGCAAACTTAAGCGCAGCTGATAAAGAAAAACTAAAAACGTACAATACTAAATTAGCTACATTAACCACTGCGTTTAATAAAACACTATTAGCAGCTAATAATGATGGAGCTTTAGTTTTTATGAATAAAGAAGATTTAGCAGGTTTAACAGAATCTCAATTAAAATCTTTAGAGAATAAAGACGGAGAGGGATGGAAAATTCCGCTACTAAATACTACGCAACAACCGTTATTGCAAAGTTTAGAAAACAGAGCTACTAGAGAAAAAATATTTATGGCTGCTTTTAACAGAGCAGATGGTACTAAAAATGATACTAAAGACATTATTACTAAGATAGCAGAACTAAGAGCTAAAAAAGGAGCTTTATTAGGCTTTAAAAATTATGCTGAGTGGAGTTTACAAGGTACTATGGCAGAAAAACCAGAAAATGTATTTACGATGTTTAATGGTTTAATACCTGCAGCTACTACTAAAGCAAAAAATGAAGCAGAAGAAATACAAAAAATGATTGCCAAAAATGGTGAAGATTTTACTTTGGCAGCTTGGGACTGGAACCGTTATGCAGAAATGGTAAAAAAAGAAAAATACGATTTAGACGAAAGTGCTATTAAACCTTATTTTGAGATTAAAACAGTTTTGGAAAAAGGTGTTTTTTATGCAGCAGAAAAATTGTATGGTATAACATTTAAAGAACGAAAAGACATTCCTACTTACCATAAAGATGTTATGGTGTATGAGCTATTTGAAGAAAATGGAGACCAGCTGGGCTTATTTTACGCAGATTATTTTGCCAGACCAAGTAAAAGGGGTGGTGCGTGGATGAGTAATTTTGTAACACAGTCTCACTTATACAATAATAAACCAGTAATATACAATGTGTGTAATTACCCAAAACCAGCAGAAGGTGATGAAGCCTTACTAACTTATGATGAAGTTAGTACTATGTTTCATGAATTTGGACACGCATTACACGGCTTTTTTGCAAACCAAGAGTACCCTTCTTTATCTGGTACTGCGGTTGCTAGAGATTTTGTAGAGTTCCCTTCTCAGTTTAACGAAAATTGGGCTTTATATCCAGATGTTTTAAAAAACTACGCACTACATTACAAAACAGGAGAGCAAATACCACAAGCTTTAATAGATAAGATTAAAAAAGCAGGTACATTTAATCAAGGTTATAGCTTAACAGAGAATTTAGCAGCTTCTAATTTAGATATGAAATGGCATACTATTAGTCCAGATTTTACAATATCTAGTGCCAGTGCTTTTGAAAAAGATGCGCTACACAATACAAAACTAGATTTAGTAAGTGCTGTGCCACCACGTTACAGATCTACTTATTTTGCTCATATTTTTGGAAGTGGTTATGCTGCCGGATATTACTCTTACTTATGGACAGAGATGTTACACCATGATGCATACAATTGGTTTGAAAACAATGGTGGTTTAACTCGTGAAAATGGGCAACGTTTTAGAGATATGGTACTATCTAGAGGCAATACTGTAGATTTAGAGGCTATGTATAAGAACTGGAGAGGTAGTGATCCTAAAATAGAACCTATGTTAAAAGCACGTGGTTTAAAATAATGTGCTTAAAAAAATATATTACTAAATATAAAGGAGCCTCGTAAGGCTCCTTTTTTATTTTTAGTGTAATAGATTTGGTATTGTTTTTAAAGTACTGTATTTGTGCTCTAAACTTAGTATTTAGCGAAATCCTTTTCGTGGTTTTAACATATTTTAAAGGTTTATTTTCTCAATTTTCAATGCCTATTTTTTACATTTACCTTAATCAACTAATCTAAAAACTTGCAAAACTCAATAAAAACATATAATAAAATTTCATCTGGGTTAGATTTAAAAATAGAACCTTTTGATAGTACCAAAAGGTATACAAAACCACATAAGCACAACAAGTATTTAGAGATTGTTTATTTTACCCAAGGTACTGGCTACCATCACATAGATTTTAAAAGTTATAAAATAGAACCTCCCGTATTTTTTTTAATAAAAAAAGACCAGGTTCATAATTGGGAAATAGATACTGAACCCTAAGGTTACGTTATAATTATTAAAGAATTATTTTTAGAAAAAACGCTAGATAAATTTATAAATACACAGTTGCACAAACTTAAAAACAGTTCTAAACTTAAAATTAAAGAGGTAAACAGCTCTTTAGAGTACTTGTTTAAAGCGATAAGTTTAGAAATGAAGCAAGATATTGTTAACCAATAAGTTGTAGTAGGTGGCTTAAAGTCTATTTTAGCTAAGTTGGTTGGCTACACAAATACAAATTTTGTTACAGATTACACAAGTTTGAGTTCTGGTTTTTTAGATTTACTATCTACTCAATTAAAAAATAATGTAGCTTTTTACGCCACCCAATTGCATACTACTTCTCAGAACTTAAATGCAATGTGCAATAAGGTTTTTGGTAAAACAGCATCAGATGTAATAGCAGAGCATATTATAAAAGAAATAAAAAGGCAGCTGCTATTTACAAACAAATCTGTAAGTGATATAGCTTATGATTTAGAGTTTAAAGATACATCACACTTTACAAAATATTTTAAACGTTATGTGTTGCAAACACCTTTGCAATTTAAAAAAGCTGCTAACACATAAATTAGACCATTATTTTGTTAATAACACCATTCTTACGCTAAAACAACTACTACTTTAGCTTTCAATAAAAATAATAGTATTATGAAAATGAAAACACTTTTTTTACTGATGTTTTTCTGTTTTATTGGGCAAAACCTTATGGCTCAAATAACCGGTAAAGTAATAGATGCAAGCACCAACCAAGCCCTAGAATATGCTACAGTTGCATTGTACAAAAAACAAGATTCTGTTTTAGTTACTGGTGTTATAACAGAGTTAGATGGTTCTTTTAAAATACCAAACATAAAAGCTGGTAGATATTATTTAGAAGCGTCTTTTTTAGGGTATACAACTAAAACTATTAGCCCTGTATTGCTATCTAAAAAAGGAGAAAAACTGAGTTTGGGAGCTATACAATTGACTTTAGGTAACCAATTAAACGAAGTTGTAGTGCAAGCAGAGCGTTTAGCGGTTGTACATAAAATAGACCGTCAGGTTTTTGATACTAAAAAATACCAAAATAGTGAAGGTGGTTCTGCAGTAGATGTTGTAAAAAACTTACCATCTGTAACTTTAAATGGTCAAGGAGAAATAAGTGTTAGAGGTAGCCAAGGTTTTTCGGTACTTGTAAACGGTAAACCAACACAAGGAGATGCTAGTGCTATTTTGGCTCAATTACCTGCAAATGCGTTAGAGTCTGTAGAACTTATTACTGCTCCGTCTTCTAAATACGACCCTGAGGGTAAAGGCGGAATTTTAAATATTATAACTAAAAAAGGAGCTATAAATGGTACCTATGCACAGCTTAATGTACGTGGTGGTTTTCCGTCTATAGAAGAATACAATACAAAAGAAGCAGCACAACGTTACGGAATAGATGCTACCTTAAACAAGCGAACAGACAAATGGAATTTTTCTTTAGGCGCTAGTTACCAACGTAATGATAAAACCGGTAGGAGAGAAGGAGATATGTACATTGTTAATGAAGCTGAAAATAAAATAACTTTTTTACCTTCTGATGGTGAGCGTAGTTTTGATGAAGTAAGTTATAACGGAAGATTTAATGTAGATTACACACCTAACAAAAATAATAGTTATTCGGTTGGTTTTTTTGCAGGAAAACATACCAAAGATAGACTGGCAGATATTGTTTATTATGACAACCACGCAATAGCACCAATAGAAAGTGACTCTAGGTTGTATACTTTTACATATTACAACCATAACCTTAGAACAAGAAAAGGTGATTTTGCATTGGGTAGTTTTGATTATGAACATAAGTTTACTAATGAGTCTAAACTAGCGGCATCTATTTTGTATGAATATACATTTTTAGGAGGACCAACGGAGAATGACAACCTTGGTTATCCAGACAATAATATTGTTTACCAGCAAGAATATAATACTAATGATAACCCGTTATATGGTACACGTTTTAATTTAGATTATACTTTTAAACCTTTTACATTTGGAACAGTTGAAACAGGTTATCAATACAGAAATTTAGACCATACAGGTGAATTTGTATACCAAAGAGATGGTGTTTTGGTACCAGAGTTTTCTAGTGATGTTAGTTTAAATAGAACTATACACTCTGGCTATGCACAATTAACAGGAGCTGATAAAAAATGGGATTATGCAGCAGGTTTACGTATAGAGTCTATGGATAGAGAATATGAAGAATCTTTAAAAAGTGAAATTTCTCCTAATAGTTATAAGTATGATTTTGTAAAGCTTTTTCCGTCTGCATCTTTACAATTTAAAATTAATGATAAAACAAAACTAAAAACAGCTTATAGTAAAAGGGTAGAGCGTACAACAACTTTTAAAATGAATAGTTTTGCAGAAAGAGAACACTCTGAAGTTTTTGAACAAGGAGACAATAAATTAGAGCCAGAGTTTATAGATTTAGTAGAAGTAGGAATAACAAAAAAGTTGAAGCAAGGAAATTCTTTTTTTGCTACAGCCTATTACAGAGGTGTAGAAAATGTAATAAATAGAGTTAATGTGCTTGCATACCAAGAAAATGGAGCTGTAATAGATACTATTATAAACCGTGTGTATTCTAATGTAGGTAAAAGCAACTCTTATGGTTTAGAAATTGGAGCTACAATAAAACCAACTAAAAACTGGACAAATTTTATTGGAGCAAATGTTTATAGTTATAAAATTAATGGTGTTTTAAACTTTAACCACAGAGATGGTGTTGCACGTACTTACGGTATAAATAGTAAGGCTACTATATACTCTGTAAATCTTAACTCTACTTACAATTTTTGGCAAAATGCAAGTGCACAGTTCTCTTTTAATTATTTATCTGATAGAAATACTGCAATGGGAGAAGACTCTAGGTTTTATTCTCCAAATCTTACGCTTAGAAAATCGTTTTTAGATAATAAATTAACAGCCACGTTACAATGGCAAAATATAGATATGGGCTTATTAAACACTAATGAGCAACGTATTACAACGTCTAGACCTGGTAAATTTTATACTACAACAAATTACAGGCATGAGGTAGATATGGTGTCATTAAATTTATCATATACATTTAATGCAACTAAAAATAAATCTAAATTTATTGATAGTGAATTTGGAAAACGAGAGTTTTAATTAATCTGTTAGATTTGTAAATTAAAAGCCTAGTTAATGTTTGTATAACTGGGCTTTTGCTTTTAGCTAAAATAGCTCTTTCTTTACTTTGTCATAATAACTGTCACTCACTGGTATGTTTATACTAGATAATAGTAAATCTCTGCCTTTAAGACTTGTAACTTTACTTTTGTTTACAATAAAAGACCTGTGTACACGCATAAATAAATTTGGATCTAAGGTTTTTTCTAAAGATTTTAATGTCTGGTGACTCATTATCTTTTTACCATCTTCTAAATAAAAATTAACGTACTCACTATCACTTTCTATATGCGTAATGTGCTGTAATTGTATTTTATGCAAGTCATAACCAGATTTAATAGTTATAGTAGTATTATTAGTATACTTATTAGGGCTTTCTGTTGTTTCAAGTTTATTTACAGCTTGTAAAAAACGTTCAAAAGTTATAGGTTTTAATAAATAATCTAGAGCGTTTAACTCATAGCCTTGCAAAGCATACTCAGAATAAGCAGTTGTAAAAATTATTTTAGTAGTAGCGGGTATCATTTTAGCAAAATCTGTTCCTTTTAAATTAGGCATTTGTATGTCTAAAAAAATAAGGTCAATTGTATTTGCTTTTAGTGTTTGTATAGCGTCAATAGGGTTTTCGTAATCAGCAACAAGCTCTATGTAATCTAATTTACTAATATAGCTAGTTAATAAGCCTCTAGCTAGTTCTTCATCATCAATAATAATACATTTATACATTTTGCTGTAAATTTAATTCAACTTTAAAAATACCATCAGTTTTAGAAATAGTTAATGTATGTTTATTAGGGTAAAGTATTTCTAGTCTCTTTTTTACATTATCTAAGCCTATACCTCCTACATCATCTTTTAAAATATCTTTAGTGGCTATGCTATTTTCTACTTTAAAATTAATGTTACCATTGTCTGCCGTTAATTTAATAGTAATAAATGTAGCATTAAATTGTTCTATATTACTATGTTTAATGGCATTTTCTACAAATGGTATAAGTAACATTGGGGCAATTTGTATACTACTATCTTTTACGTTAAATGTAGTGTTTATAGGGTATTTTTTACTGCTTTTTAAGGTAAAAAGTTTTATGTAGTTCTCTATATATTCAATCTCTTTAGAGAGGAGTACAAAAGGTCTCTCGCACTCATATAAAACATACCTTAGCATTGTAGATAAATAACTTATACTTTCTTGGGTTTTAGCAGTATCTATAGCAGATAACGCATAAATGTTATTTAAAGCATTAAACAAAAAATGCGGATTTATTTGTGACTTTAAAAGTTTTAATTCTGTTTCTAAATTTTCATTTTTACTAATAATTATTTCTTCTTCCTTTTTTTTAGTATACACAATAAACTCTATTACAGTAGCTAAAATATATGCAATAAATAAAAGTAATATTTGTGTAAACTGCCTAGACGGTGGCCTTGGTATGTTTTCCCTATTTATATTAGGTAATTCTGCAGCCTGTGGTATTCTTGGTAAAGGCAAAGGACGTTCTGGAGGGAGTAACACAGACATTAGAGCTATAAAAATACCCAGAGCTATTACAGATATTATAACAAATTGTAAATGTTTTTTAGGGAATAAAAACTTTGGAGCAGTATAAAAAATTAATAATGCTATTAATACTATTTGTCCTAAAAAAGAAAATAAGTTTTGCTCTATAAAATTTGTAGCCCAAGCTTGTTGTGACCATAAAACAAACCACAAAGCAAACCATAAAATGGATTGAGAAATAAATCTAATTGTTGTATTCATACTACAAATAAATGAAAATAAAAATCAATGTATGTTTAAAAAACAGCCTATTTACCCAGTGTAAAATAGATTTGGCAGAATGTAAAAACAGTTTTACAGAAAGCTTAGCTGCATTCACTTAAAACCAAACATCTGCATTAATCTTATGCTCATCTTTGAAATCTAAAATAGTAGAATTTTAAAAATAAAAAGATGAAAAATACAACAGTAAAAAAAGGAGTTTTAGTAGTAGCGTTAGTAGCATTTGGTGCAATGGGATTAAAAGCACAACCACCAAAAGGAGAACAACGTAAAAGACCTACGTTAGAAGAGATTTTTAAACAGATGGACGCTAATGAAGATGGTAAACTTACTAAAGAAGAGGTAAAAGGACCTTTAAAAAAAGATTTTAAGAAAATTGATGCCAATGAGGATGGGTTTTTAACTAAAGAAGAAATAGAAAAAATGCCTAAGCCAGAAAAGAAAGAGAAACCATCTAAATAAAACTTATGAAAATTTCTAAATTAAAATATATACCATTATTTAGTATAGCAACCATTGTTACTGTAGCATTTATTGCCTGCAGTAATGATAGTAATTCTGATGAGGATGCTATAAATAATGATGATACAAGTGCTGAATTACACGCAGCTTTTGCAGAGTTTGATTCTGAGAATGTAACAATTTTATTAAATGGTACAGAAGTAGAAATAGAAACTAACGGAATGCCAAACCATACGTCTCCGTATTGGTCTAATACTACAGAACGTTCTGCTGTAGACCCAATGGGTAATACGTTAACTACAGAAGCAGCAGATAGTAATCATCCTTTATTTGTAGAGCCTACGGTAACTAGTTTCGAAAAAATGGCTCCAGGTAATATTGATGATTTTAATGGATCATATTCTTTGACTGTTCCCCAAACACCAACTAAGGCATCTACAAGTACTTCTACTGGTTTAGGAGCTATTGGTATAGCTGTAAGTGGTGCAATGATTTATAATGATGAAGAAGGACCAAATGTACCTTTAGATGATGCAGTAGGCTCTTTAGATTATACAGCAGCACATACAGGTCCGCAAAGTTACCATTACCATTTAGAAACCAAAGCATGGTCTAATGATGATGAAAATTTAATTGGTATTATGGCCGATGGTTTTTTCTTATATGGTAGAAAATGTAATGCTACAGGCACTTATCCTACAGATTTAGATGCTTCTGGCGGGCATACAAGTATAACACAACACTCAACTGAAGAAGAATATCATTATCACATACAAAATGAGTTATATCTTAACCAATTTTACATTCTATTCCCAGGAGATTACCAAGGTACGCCAGCTACTATTTTATAAGTTGTTGTTAGTTGTTGCTTTACTGTTTGTAACTAGTTGTACAACGGTTACTGCTGTATCAAAAAAGAACTTAGAAGTAAAAAATAATCAAGGGCTTGTGTATTATAAAAACAAGCCTTTTACTGGCTTAGCTATTAGTTTTTATAAAAATGGTGGCAAGTCTGAAAGTATTAGCTATAAAAATGGAAAAAAAGATGGCAATTACCAAAAATGGTTTTATACGGGTGATCTTAGTTACCAAGCATATTACAAAAACGGAAAAAAAGAGGGCGTGGCTAAGTCTTGGTGGAGCAATGGTAAACTAAGGTCTAGATCTGTTTTTGAAAACGGAATTGTAAACGGTATACAAAAGCAGTGGTACAAAACAGGAGCAAAATTTAAGGAGATGAATATTGTAAACGGAAAGGAAGAAGGCTTGCAAAGAGCATGGCGTAAAAACGGAAAAATATACAATAATTATGAAGCAAAAAACGGTAGAATTTTTGGACTTAAAAGAGCAAATCTTTGTTTTCAATTGGAAGATGAAATTGTACAGGTTAAATAGCTTGTTTACAGCATTTTTACTTGTTTTTACATTGTTTGGATGCAATAATAAATCTAACAGTGAAAAAGAGAGTGCTTTACCTTATTACGGTGAATCTAGTTTTACTCCAAAATGGTTGGCTACAGATAGTAAAG
This sequence comes from Cellulophaga sp. RHA_52, assembly GCF_007827205.1. Classification (NCBI taxonomy): domain Bacteria; kingdom Pseudomonadati; phylum Bacteroidota; class Flavobacteriia; order Flavobacteriales; family Flavobacteriaceae; genus Cellulophaga; species Cellulophaga sp. RHA_52. The sequence continues at coordinate 2,840,081 of NZ_VIRZ01000001.1, read as the reverse complement.
AAGCTATGGAAATGCATAGAATACCCAATTTTAGTTTAATAAACCAAAACGGAGAAGTAATAACACGTAATACTTTTAAAAATAAAATTTATGTAGCAGATTTTTTCTTTACTAGTTGTTCTGGTATTTGTCCTAAAATGACAAGTAATATGTCTGTATTACAAGAAGCTTTTAAAACAGATGATGATGTTTTGTTGTTATCACATACGGTAACTCCGGAGACAGACACAGTAGAAGTTTTAAACGAATATGCAAAAACTAAAGGTGTTACGCCTAACAAATGGCATTTAGTTACTGGTAGTAGAAGTGAAATTTATAACTTAGGTAGAAATGCCTATTTTATAGAGGAAGACTTAGGAGAACTAAAAACAGATGATGATTTTTTACACACAGAAAATTTTGTTTTAATTGATAAAAACCAGCATATTAGAGGTATTTATAACGGATTAAACAAAACTGCTATACAACAACTTATTGCTGATATTAAAACTTTAAAAGAAGAGTATTAATTATTTGTTTTTTATTTAGTTAGAATATAATATTAAAGCAACACCTAAAAGTATACCAGCAAGCGGAATAAGCTTTTTTCGTTTGTTTTTTTCTTTAAACAAAATTCCGCCTAATAATACGGCTATTAAAATTTGACTCCTTTTTATGGCAGATAAAAGCATTATTAATGCATCTGGATCTTGTAGTGCTTTAAAGTAAAAATAATCTGCAGTTTGCAATAAAATACCAACAGCGGGTATAGACCAACGCCATTTAAACGCTTTTCTTTTGTCTGCCTTTGGAAACCAAGTTATGGCTAGTATAACTAATAATATTAAAATAGTATACCAGCAAAACCAAAACTGTAGTGTTTGCGGATTTAAATTTACGTGTTGTATTAAAAATTTATCATATAAACCGCTAGATGAGCCTAAAAAGGTAGCACCTATTATAGCAAATATCCATTTGTTCTTTTTAAAATTGATACCTTCTTGTTTTCCAATTCTAGAGTATAAAAAAACAGAAAATATGATTAAGAAAAAGCCAATCCATTGCCAATAATTTGGTCGTTCATGATAAATAAAAATTGCGCCAATAAAAGTAAAAAAAGGTCCGGCGGAACGTATTGGAGTAACAATAGTAATGGGCAAATGTTTTAAGGCTTGGTAAGCCAATACCCAAGAGCCAGCCATTAGCATAGATTTTATAACAATTAATGCGTGGTTTTGCCAAGGAATATCTGTGATGTAAAAACCAATTTCTTTAGTAAACTCAGGATAAAATTTAGATCCTAAATAAAAAGGTAGTAACAGTAAAAAACCAGCAGTTATAGTACCTAAAAGTACAGGAAAAACCTCATTGCCTTGTACAGCATGTTTTTTGCACAAATTGTGCAATCCTAAAAATAAAGCCGATAAAAGGCCTAAATACATCCACATGGCCGCGAAGATAGTTTTTTAGATAAATTTTAAGAGTGTTGTGTATTATTTTATGTCAGATTTCTTCAATTTAAACGGATTTAAACTAATGTATATTATGGTATAGATAAATAACAGAAGTAAATACCAGGTATTACTTATTAAGTCTGTATATGTTAGTTTTCCTTCAGAAAAGCTTAAAATCATTAATACTTGTGCTCCATAAGGTAGCAAACCTTGTGTAATACAGGCAAAAATATCTAATATTGAAGCCGTATTTTTATTGTCTAACTTATACTCATCGTTTATAGTTTTGGCAATAGTACCAGAAATAATTATGGAAACGGTGTTATTTGCAATAGCCATATTAACCGTACTTACTAGTGTGGCAATTCCAAATTGTGCAGATTTTTTACTCTTTATAAGTGTTTTTATTTTATTTAGAATATAGTCTATCCCTCCATTTTTAGCAACCAAAGCAGCTAAGCCACCAGACAATAAGGATAACAAAAAAATCTCTGTCATACTCGTAAATCCTGCATATGCATACTTAGTAGATTCAATTAGCGTAAAGTCACCGTAAAATATACCAATTATTGCAGCTAAAATTACACCAAGTAATAAGGTAACAAAAACGTTTACACCAATAACAGATAGTGCAATTACAAATACATAAGGTACTATTTTTAGTAGGTTATAATTATAGGTTGTATTTTCTAAACTATGCGCATTTAAATCTGCTCCTTTAAAAATTAATACAACAATTGTAATTAAAGCTGCTGGTAATGCAATTTTTATATTTTGTTTAAATTTATCGCTCATTTTAACTCCTAAAGATTGTGTTGCTGCAATAGTTGTATCTGATATTACAGAAAGGTTATCTCCAAACATAGCACCACCTAAAAGTGCACCACAAAGCACGGCTAAAGATGCACCACCTTTATCTGCAAACCCTATAACAATTGGTGTTAAAGCTACAATGGCACCTACAGATGTACCTGTAGATATAGATAAAAAGGCAGCAATAATAAACACTCCAAAATAAATGTATTGTATAGGAATTATATCTAACCCTAAACTCACAATAGCGTCTACACTACCTGTTTCTTTGGTAATTGTTGCAAATGCACCAGCCAACAAATATATAAGGCACATAGTTAGTATTTTACTATCTCCACAGCCTTCTAAAAGTGTATTAATTTTAGCATTAATAGTTTGTTTAAATAATAAAAAAGCGGCTATAATACCTGCAATAACAGCTATAGGCGCTGGTAATGCATAAAAGTCGTTCTGATAAATACCTACGCCTAAAAATGTAAATACAAATACAAATAAGGGTAATAATGCTATAAGCTTTGGTGTACTATTTTTTATTGCAGTCATTTTTATTGTTTTGCAGAATCACAATAAGAAAAAGACAAATAATAAGGAGTTAAATTAACATTTTTTCCAAAGTATTGGCTTATCCTTTTTTAGCACCTTGCTCGTTATTGCAGGTTGCTATCTCTTTTTTTTGAGATTCTTGATAATTAAGTGCGCAAAACTAAAGCATAACAACGAGATAAAATCATAATTTTTTGTTATTTTTTACCACCAAACAACAAAAAACTTTTCTAATTCTCCGTTAGGAAATTTTATCCAGCATAATGGAGACTTTTTGGCAGTAATTAAGGTGTTAACCTCTGCAGTAAATGTATTATATGTTAGCCAGTTTACTTGTGTTTTTACTTCTTGCAGCCAATTAGTTTTGTTAGGTATATAAAACTTACACTTATTAAATTGCTCTAATTGTGCATGCTTAACATAAAAACCTTTTACACAGTTCTTATTTAACTGCTTAAATTTTACACTTCTTTTGTAAGGTGTAAATAGTTGTGCTTTAAAAAATACACGTTGTTTAATTTTATTTAAACTTAAATTTAGCTTTTTAATTATTGGGGTTGTATGGGTGTTGTAGAGTAGTGGTAGTTGCTTATCTTTAAGTTTATCTAACTTTTTAATTAGAGAATCATTTCTGTTTGGTCCAATCCAATAATCTAACTCAGTACTACCAACCGTATCATCAAACAGGTAAAATTTATAAATTATTTCTATATGATAGGCTATTTTGTTTTTTATTAAAATACAGTCTATTTCACCAATAGTAAGCTTATTGTTTTGTATTTGTAGGTTTTCTGCTAAAATAGTAATGTCTTTAGATTGCTTAAAATCTGTGCTAACATAGCGTTCTATCCTTTTTCCTAATCTTAAATTTGTTGGTATCTTATCAGTAAATTTTGGAGTATCATTTTTTTCTAATTCAAACTGTTTTAAACCATACACGCTGTTGCTTACCCATAGTGTTGGGGTATTTACATAACCAATAAACTGTTGCTCTATGTCTTTGTATTGTAATGTCATTTAAAACAAAGTAAACACTTGTACTAATTAATTAACTATTTCTACAAATAAAACTATATTTGTGATAATAAATGGTTTAAATGAAAATTAAAATAGCTCAATTTATATCTGTATTAGGACACCCGTTGTTGCTATTTCCTTTTTTAATTTTAATTTTTAATCTTAATGATAAGGAAACAGTCTTTTCCCATACCTTATCTCTTATTTATGGCATTTTTTTTCTAGTTTTAATTGCTTGGGTCTATATAGGAAAAAGAAGAGGAAAATATACAGACTTAGATGTGTCTAACAAAAGGGAGCGTAGATCGTTGTATATATTTGCTTTACCACTAATGGTTTTGGTTCTTTTCTTTTTATTTTATACAAACCAGCCTGTTTACATTTGCACTAGCTTTTCTATAGCTACGCTTATGCTTTTAGCTTCTTTCGGAATTAATTTTCTTATAAAAATATCTATGCACGTGGCTATAAACATATATTTAGCACTTGCTATTATATTTGTAAATAGGCGTTTAGGTGTTGTTCTTATATTATTTACATTTTTAGTAATGTGGTCTAGACTTGTATTAAAAAGGCACACACCAAAAGAGGTTGTTACAGGCTTAATTATAGGCTCATTGTTTGGGCTAACCTTAGTACTTATATCTTAGAAGTTCCTTAAAGTAATTTTAAAACGAAAATATATCAATTACAATTAAATATATATTAGATAGCAACATTTTTATATTCTAATATAAGACTCAGTAACTGTTTGGCTAGTTTTGGAGTGTAAAACAATCAAACATAAAAATGAAAAATACTTTAAAAATTACGTTTATACTTGTTATGTTGCTAATAACTTCCTGTGGTAGCGATAAAGGCACAATCAGAATTTCTACACTAGAAGGCTTACAAGCAGCCAAACAATTAGCAATGACTAGTTTTGGAGCCGATTTAGAAGTTTATAGGTTAGAGTTTTATTCTAAAGAAGATTTAAACTCAGATTTAGGTAGCATTACCATTAAGTATTTAAAAGATGGTAAATTATTTAGCAGACGTTATACCACAAAAACAAATTATGCTGAAGCTACTTTAGAAGATGAAAAGCTTTTGAATGATGCCTTTCAGAAAAAATTTCATATCAAAAATGCACAAGGTAAACTTAAAATTAGTGATCTAGATGTAGATGCTATTTTTTCTAATGTAAATAAAGGTGTTGTACTTATTGAAGAAGAAATGGAAATAGACAACTATCAAGTTAGAGAATACTACGTTGAAGTAGACACTAAGACAAATAAAATATCTTCAGATTTTGAAATACACGTAACAGAACCTAACAATGAAACCATTGAAGGACGTAATATAGTAACTAATTTTTATGAAGTTGAGTTTAAGGTCGATGAAAATGGTGAACTTACCATTAAAGGCTAATAGTAAATATACAATATAAAGCGTTCCCCGCTTTTTTACAAAGGTTGTCCTATGTTCCTATAGGCAACCTTTTTTATTTTTAGGACTAAATTACATAGACAAAGTAAGTGTGTATAAAAGTTTTTTCTTACAAAAAATATTTTATAAGATAGATTTGTAATTTTATTTTCTGTTACCTTTATCAACAATATAGTTATTTTACCGGTAAAATGCATAAGTTTTAATAGGTTATTTATATGCCTGTTGAGTATTTGTCTAGTGTATATTTATCATATTTTTCTTGTTAAATAGTAGTTTCGTATTAAATAATTTTAGTCTGTTTCCCCAGGATATGAATTTTTTTGAAGAAAATAATTTAATCAATATTTAAACTACATTTTTTATGAAAAAGATTAGCCTACTATCAATTATTATGTTTCTACAATTGCTATTTGTTAATGCTCAGTACGATTGGGATAACATACCTATACCCGCAAATGCCGGATCAGGAAAAACGTGGCAATTACAAGTACAAGCCAGTGACGATTTTAACTACCAATTTTTACCTTCTACCAATGTTACCGATTTTGGCCCAGGAAATAATAAAAAATGGTATAATAAATACCATAATTTACCAAGTGGTGCTCCCAATAATTTTGAAGGTCCAGGACCAACAAAATGGATGCAAAACCACGTAGCTGTTTCTGGAGGTCATTTAAATATTTGGGCATCTAGAATCCCTGGAGCAACCAAGTCTTTTGTTGGCTCTAGCGGAAATTTAATTTCTAGACCAGAAACAAGAGCTGGTTGTATAACTAACAAAACGCGTGTAAAATTCCCTGTATTTGTAGAAGCTAGTATAAAAGTAATGAACTCTTCATTAGCTTCGGATATTTGGCTACTTAGCCCAGATGACACACAGGAAATAGACATTATAGAATGTTATGGAGGGCCAGGAGACGACAATAGAAATGGTTTCTTTGCAAATAAAATACACCTTAGTCATCATGTATTTATTAGGCCTCCAAACTTTAAAGATTACCAACCTGCAGATTTTAATAGTTGGTGGCAAAAAAATGGAGTTAACCAATGGGGAGGAAGAGTTGTAAGAATAGGTGTTAACTGGGTTTCTCCTAAAAGATTAGAGTATTTTGTAGACGGGCAAATGGTACGTGTTTTAGATGATACTGCAGTACAAACCAGATTAGCAGATGGTACTTGGCAATATACATACCCAGCTGGTGTAACAAGTACTGGTGTTAACGGACAGTTAGTTAGAGAAAATGGATACCAAAAAATGAATATTGCTACTAGTTTAAATGATGCAAAAAACAAGTCTAATATTAGTGTTATAGATCCATTTAATTATTTAAATAACCAGAGAAGATTTACAAAAGAAATGGATATTATTATTAATGTAGAAGACCAAAGTTGGCAAGCAGAGGCTAACAGATCTGCTACAGATAAAGAGTTAGAGAATTTTGAAAATAATAATTTACTTGTAAATTGGATTAGAGTATACAAACCTGTTAATGCTAGTAACTTTGTTAATACAGAGATTTCTAATAATTCTGCTAGAGCTTTAACTTCTAATGAAGAAGAAAAGCAAGAGCTAGCAGTATTTCCTATTCCTGCTAAAGACGTTGTAAATATTAGTAGTAAAGACTATGTACAGGCTAAGGTTTATAATTTGCAAGGACTAATTGTTTTAAGAAAAGATGTTGCAGATGGTACACTAAATGTTTCTTCTTTAGAAAAAGGTATTTATGTACTAGAATTAGCCAAAGCAAATGGTGAGTCTACAAAGCAAAAAATTGTAATATCTAAATAACAATTTTCTCTATTAACTTAAAACCCAAAACATAAATTATGTTTTGGGTTTTATTTATAATTTAGTTTTTTCACTTTCTTTAGGTTCAACTTTAGAAGAATATTTTTTTAAAAATTGCTGCTGTTGCTGTAGCATTCTATTTCTAATTTTATCTAACTGCATAAAATCTTCTCCAAAATCACTAGAGAAAAAATCATCATTAAAAAAACTATCCATAAATATAGAGTCTATATCTTGTGGTGTTGGAAAGGAGTGTAAACTAGAGAAAAACTTTGACTTGTAACTGTGTAACAAGCTGTCTTTTTCTAGATCAGATAAGTTGTTGTATGTGTTACTAGATGACCAAGAGTAAATACTATCATACTGTATTAAATTTCCCTTATCATCATACTGTTTATTCACTTTCCAGTCACCTGGCGGAACTTTTTCTGCCGTTTTTGGCGTTGTTTCTTCTTTGTTATTTTGCCCATTACAACTAACGTTTAAGCAAATTAGTAGGGCTAGAGCTAAATACTTTTTCATAGTGTAAAAATTAATTAGACATTATAAAATAACAGGAAGCTAATTGTTAGCTCCCTGTTATTATTAATTAAGATATATTTATTGTTCTAGCAGGCTTTTGCTTTGCCTCTTCTTTTTTTGGTAAGGTAATATGCAAAATACCATTTGTATACTTTGCATCTATACTAGCGTCATTAACAGTTTCTGGTAGTGTAAAAGTTCTTTTAAAAGATGAGTATCCAAACTCTCTACGCGTATAGTGTTGGTTGTTAGTTTCTTCTTCCTCTTTAATTTCTGCAGAAATAGTTAAAGATTGGTTATCTATTTCTACCTGAAAATTAGATTTATCTAACCCAGGAGCAGCCATATAAACTAAAAATGACTCTGGTGTTTCCTTAATATTTACCTTAGGCAAAGTTATACCTGTATTAAAGTTAGATGTAAATACAGTAGGTAAATCTAAATTAAACATATCGTCTATTACTCTAGACCAGCTAGGAAAGTTAATAGGTGAATTTGTGCTTGTTAAACCTCCGTTTTTAGGAACATTAATTAAATTGCTCATAATTACAAAAATTTTAAATTAAACAAAAAATCAAATACTTAATATGTAAGTAGTTAACAACAAAAAAAATGCCAATTTATAAAACTGACACATTAAAAAAATCTTAATATTAAATACTTTTTTAAGCTCTAATAGATGGTGCACAAGAACCTCGTTTTAATAACATATATTCTCCGTTATTTTTAAACTCTTTAATAGAAGTACCTGCGTAGCGTTTAAATGTTTTAGATAAGTGACTAACATCTGTAAACCCTAATTCATCAGCAATTTCTGTAAGTGTAAAATCAGAGTTTAATAAGCGTATCTCTACTAACTTTAGCTTTCCTTTTATAATATATTCTCTTAGTGACATTTTTACTTGTTTTTTAAAATATTCACTAACATAGGTTGGTGACATCATAAAAACATCTGCCAAATTTTCAACTTTTAACAATTCCGTCTTGTCAATGTTTTCATTTATATATGCAAGCATTTTTGTAATTCTATTATCAGAATTATTGTTAGGAGTTTCAAAATAAGTACTGTTTTTAATATTGCGTATTAATATTTCTAAAATACTAGTCATAAAACTAGTTATTAAGCTAACCGAGTCTTCACCATAACTTCTAGACTCTTGCAATATCATATCTATTAAATTTTCTAAATAATTGCGGTCTACTTCATTTTTAATAATATCTCCTGGCAATTGGTTGTAATTAGATAGTATGTATGATGCTTCTTTAAACCATTCATTTCTATCTATAGTCATTTTATTTACATTTTTAAAAAACGAATCTGTAAATTTTAAAAACACAAAATTAGTAGACTCTTTTATATTAAAAGAATGGCATTTTAAAGGTGGTAACAAAAATATACTACCTTTTTCATATTCATAGTCGTTGTAGTTTATACACTGGGTTCCTTTACCATTTTTTATTAAAACCAACTCAAAAAAATTATTTTTAACAGGTCGCTGTTTCCAGTCTGTTAATTCTATTTCTTGTATTTCAAAAGGTTTATGTGCTTCTAGTACTTGCATTTTTGAGATAATTAAGCTTTAAATGCACTAAAATAGAATATATTTTGAAAATTGTATAAATATTAACCTTTATTTATACAATGCTATCCTGTGTAATTACTTATAAATAGATAATAAAGTGAGTACCTTTGCTAAAGGTATAATTATATTGTTTTAAAAATTAAATGGATTTATTTAATCAAACCAATTTATTTTCAACTAAAGAAGTCCGTAAAACTACTTTTGATTTACCAGGAGCGGATATTACGTTGTTCGAAAATTTCTTCAGCATTGAAGAGAGTAACAAGCTGTATAAAAGTCTACTTCATAATACGCCTTGGCAGCAAGAACAAATTAGCATTCACGGTAAATTGGTAGATTATCCTAGATTAACAGCTTGGTATGGAGATGTTGACAAAGACATTAAATACACGAATACAAAAAGTAAAATGCATTTGTGGAATAACGATTTACTTTTCATTAAAGAACGTATAGAGAAAGAGGTGGATATCAAATTTACACGCTGTTTACTTAATTATTACCGTGACGGAAAAGATAGCGTAGACTGGCATCAAGACTACAAAGGAGAACAACGAAAAAATACGGTTATAGGTTCAGTTACTTTTGGTGCAACCAGACCTTTTCAGTTAAAACACATATCAAGAACAGATTTAAAACGTGTAGATATTCCATTAGCAAATGGTAGTCTTTTGTTAATGCAAGGCGCTACACAAGAAAATTGGAAACATAAAATACCTAAAACAAAAAAACATATTCTATCTAGAATAAATTTAACCTTTAGGTGGATTGCTTAATTAAAAAAACTTGTATTAATAAAGGTTTAACATTAACTTAATGTACGTTTTAATGCTTTAAATGCTTTTTTTTAGGTTGTTTTATGAATATTTTAAGAATAAACCTCTAATTAACCTTTTTTTGTACCTACTTCTCCTTTTTTTGTACCATTAAATAGCTTTATACCCTACATATCTTTGCCTTAAAATTAAACAACATATAAAAAAAGATATAATGAATACACCAAACATTGCAAAGGAGGATATTTTAAACGCGTTTAACTACAGACACGCTACCAAAGAATTTGATGCATCAAAAACATTAACCGATGAGCAAATCAATTTCATCTTAAAAACAGCAAATCTATCTCCAAGTTCATTTGGTTTTGAACCTTGGCATTTTATCGTTGTTCAGGATAAGGAATTACGTGAGCTATTAAAGCCAGTGGCTTGGGGTGCTCCGGTAAAATTAGATACTGCTAGTCACTTCATTTTAGGTTTGGCAATGAAAGCTCCTATGGTAAAGCATGATGCGCCATATATTGAACATATGATGAAAGAGGTAAAACAAATGCCGGAAGATGTTGTAGAAATGTACTCTAAATTTTACAGAGAGTTTCAGGAGCGTGATTTTACCTTAGATTCAGATAAAAAGTTATTCGATTGGTCATCAAAACAGACTTACATTGCTCTAGGTAATATGATGACTGCTGCCGCACTTACAGGAATAGATTCTTGTCCTATTGAAGGTTTCCATATAGAGGATACGGAAGCTTTATTAAGAGATAAATTCGGGGTGGATACAGATAAATATGGAATTTCTTTTATGGCTGCATTCGGATACAGAAAAGCAGATCCTGAATTCCCTAAGTCTAGAAGACCACTAGAGGACATTGTAACTTGGAAATAAGAAATATTATGAAAGCAATAGGGTACAAAGAGAATCTTCCAATTGACAATATAAAGTCTTTACAAGATGTAGAATTGGAAACTCCAAAAGCTACAGAAAGAGATATTTTAGTAGAAATAAAAGCTATTTCCGTAAATCCGGCAGATTATAAGGTACGTGCAGGAATGCCTGCAGAAGGTGACAACTGGAAAGTTATTGGCTGGGATGCAACGGGAATTGTAACTGCTGTTGGAGAAGATGTAACCTTGTTTAATGTAGGAGATGAAGTTTGGTACGCAGGCGATTTTACTCGTCAAGGTAGTTATGCAGAATACCAAATTGTAGATGAGCGTATTGTTGGTAAAAAACCACAAAGCTTATCTTATGCTGAAGCTGCTGCATTACCATTAACCACACTTACAGCCTATGAAATGTTGTTTGATAGGTTAGAGGTATCTAAAGACGATGCCAACAAATCTATTTTGGTAATTGGTGCCGCTGGTGGTGTAGGTTCTATTTTGGTGCAATTGGCTAAAAAACTGACCAAGTTGAATATTATAGGTACGGCTTCTCGTGAAGAAACTACGTCTTGGTTAAAAGAATTAGGTGCAGACACGGTTATTAACCACCGAAATAAATTGAGCGAAGAGTTCGAGAAATACAATTTACCGGCTCCGGAGTATGTAGTAAGCTTAAATGCTACGGAACACCACGTAGATGAAATTGCTAAACTGATAAAACCTCAAGGGAAATTTGGATTTATAGATGACCCAAAATCGCTAAATGTAATGCCTTTTAAAGGTAAAGCGGTTTCTACGCATATAGAGTTAATGTTTACACGCTCTATGTTTCAGACCGAAGATATGATTGAGCAGCATAATATATTGAACAAAGCTTCTGAATTAATCGACAACGGAGCTATTAGAACTACGTTAGGTGAAAATTTTGGAACTATAAATGCTGAAAATCTTAGAAAAGCGCACGCTTTTTTAGAAACAGGTAAAGCAAAAGGTAAAATTGTTTTAGAAGGATTTTAAGTGCGATAAGCCAAAAAACATATTATAATGAAAATTAATATTACACTTGTAGCAGTAGCTATAACAGCATTATTTATAAGTACTACGGCAAATGCTCAAGTAAATACCATAGATTCTGTAGCCACTTCAAAAGTGCAACATTTCAATTTTGATGAAATGGAATCTGAGTCTATAGGTGAAGGCATTAAAAGAAAATGGTTTCACGGTGAAAAAGGGCAAATGACTATTTTTGACTTGGAAAAAGGAGCACATATTCCTTGGCATAAACACCCTAATGAGCAGATAACATACATTATGTCTGGTAAGGTAAAAATCAAGACCATAATTGATGGCAAAGAGGAATTTGTAATTGTTTCTGGCGGAGAAGTAATTGTTTTCCCAGAAAATGTACCGCACGAATTTTGGGCATTGGAAAAAACAGTGGATTTAGATGTTCACGTTCCTGTTCGCCAAGATTGGTTAAGCAAAGAATTACCAGATTATTTAAAGAAAAGTAAATAACAGAATATTATAACATTATAAAAAGTATCAAAATGAAAAAAACAATATTACTTGCATTAGCAATAGGAACAACGGCATATACAAGTGCACAAACACCAACAACGGATCCTGCCAAATCTGAAAATGAGGTGGTAACGGCAGACAATGTAGAATGGGGTTGGTTAAATCCGTTACGTGGAGACAAAAGTCCGGCTGCCGGAAAACTTTGGGGAGATCGTACAAAGAATGAACCTGCAGGTTTTTTAGTGAAATTTAAAAAAGGATTTTCATCGCCTCCACACATTCACAACATTACTTATAGAGGTGTTGTAATACAAGGTTTATTACATAATGATGATGAAAAAGCAGAAAAACAGTGGTTACCAGCAGGATCTTATTGGCAGCAGCCAGCAGGAGAAGCACACATAACTGCAGCAGATGGACAAGAAAATTTAGCTTTTTTAGACATTCAAGAAGGTCCTTATTTGGTACAACCAACATCTGAAGCTTTTGATAATGGTGAAAGACCTATTAATGTAGACAAAACCAATATGGTTTGGCTAAATGCAAAAGATATTAAGTGGGTAAAAGAAAAGAGTAATGTGCAAACTGCCTTTTTATGGGGTAGTCACGAGGAAAACCAATTGCGTGCAACACTTTTAAAATTACCAGCTGGTTTTAGTGGTAGCATTAAAAATTTGAGTCCAAACTTTAGAGCAGTAGTTATTTCTGGTGGTATAACTCATCAGTTTTCTAAAAAAGATGCTAAAAATGAGTTGCAGCCTGGTTCTTATTTTGGAGCTAAAAAAGGTGCTACATCAAAAATTACAACAGAAAAAGAAACAGTTATTTACATAAGAAGTAACGGTAATTTTGAAGTGAAGTAATGAAGAAAAAGGCAAGTTTAGTATTAAGTTTAATCATTTCAATTATGGTTACACAGGCTCAAAATACTTTAGCAGAATTAGAAATATACGCAACCGTAGACCAAGCAGTTGGTAATATCACATTTACTAATTCAGGAGATTTGGTTTATAGTCACCATCCATTTTTTTCTCCGGAAATAAGAGTAGTGAAATTTGATAAAAAAACGAATACGACAACGCCTTTTCCTAATTTAGAATGGAATACACCACGAGAAACCGATGATAATTACTTGAGCAATGTTTTAGGAATCCGTAATGATGAAAATGGTGTTATCTGGATGATAGATATGGCGCAACGTAACAATGTAACGCCAAAAATTGTAGGTTGGAATACAAAAACTGATAAATTAGAACGTATATATTACTTGCCAGAGTCAAGTGTACTTTCAATTAGCCAACCTAATGATATGGTTGTTGATACCAAAAACGGCTATTTTATTATTACCGATGAAGGTATAGGTAATGGAGGAGATGGAAGCAAGGCTGCTTTTATCATCGTAGATATGAAAACGGGAAAAACACGTCGGGTTTTGGAGGGTACACGTACTACAAAACCAGAAAATACCCCAACGGTTATAAATGGTAAGCATCTGGCAGTAAACGGTAAAGATTTGTTGATTGGTAATGACGGAATTACTGCCGATGCTAATTTTGAATACATTTACTACGGACCGTTAAACGGACCAAAAATCTATCGTATTAAAACACTGGATTTGGTAAATGAAACGTTTACAGATGCTGATTTAGATGCTAAAATTGAAACCTATTCTAATAAGCCTAATAATGGAGGAATGTCTATTGATAAAGAAGGAAACATTTACTTAACAGCTTTGGAGACTAAAAGCGTAGCTGTAGTTTTAGCAAAAGACCGTAGTGAAAAAACTATGGTTCAAGATCAAAATATGGTATGGCCAGATGGTGTTAGTTACAATCACACAGATGGGTACATGTATGTGTCTGCAGCACAAGTAAACAAAGGAGCTGTTTTTAATAACGGAAAAAGTATAGCAACACCACCATTTTATATTTTTAGATTTAAGCCAATTGTAGAAGGTGTATCTTTTAGATAAAAAATAATATAAATAAACCATTTAGAGGCTGTTTTTTTAGTATATTACTTTAAAGACTGTTCCCCAATGAAAAGTCGCTTTAGGGCGACTTTTCTATTAAAAATAAAACCAACAAAATGCCACGTACGATAATTGAAAATATTGTAATTCAAGAATACAAAGAGCAAACGTTTTTTGAATTTTGTAAATACACAACCATTCGGTTTTTTGAAATTGTTTATTTTGAAAAAGGTACAGGGACCATTAAAATTAATGGTAAAACGGTAAACTATTCGGCTAACAGTATTTTCGTTTTTGTGCCAGACGATATTTATATTGTAAATCCGGAATCGGCAACTACAACTGTAGCCATTAAGTTTTTAAAGAGCTTTTTTAGGGGAGATGCTCCGCAAAATGCAAATCTTCCAATTAACGATTGGTTTCGTAAAATTGAAGGTATTTTAAACAGTGAAAGTCATCAATTACGTGAAATGCGTTTTGAAACGGAATCGGACAAAATACACCTAATATCACTGATAAAAATGGTGGCTGCGGAAAACGATAAAAAGAAATCGTATGATCTCTTTATCATTCAAAATTCACTTTCTGTAATTCTTCATTTAATTGCGCGTAACATTCAGTTTTTAAATGCCGATATGAGTACCAAAATTGTTGAATCGTCTAAAATTCAGCAAATCATCAATTTTATTCACGCTAATATTTACAATTCAGAATTGCTTACCACCAAAAACTTGGCAGAAGAGTTTCATATGGCGGACAATTATATTAGTGAGTACTTTAAAAAGCATACCGATGTTTCTTTAAAAAAGTACATTCTTAACTACAAATTAAAACTGGTAGAAACCCGTTTAAAATATACCGATTTGCAATTTTCAGAAATTGCAATGGAATTAGGCTTTACAGATTCTAGTCACCTTAACAAAACTTTCCAAAGCTACAAGGGGATGACTATTGGTGCTTACAAGGCTAGTATTTCTGCATAATTTTTCAATGAAATAGTTTTTAATTACTGCTGTTATCGATTTTCATAATCGATGATTTTAGGGTATTCTATAGTTTGTTCGCCGAAAAAAATACCATTTACCTCTTTTTTTACCAGAAGCCCTTTGTTTTTTACCCATTTGAAATTGTATGTCCAAGATACCTTTGTACTGTAAGTAATACAGAAAAAATAATAACCAAAAACTTAATACTATGGACTACAAGAATTTTCAAACATTTACGGCAAAACAAACAGGAGGAATTTTAACAATTGATATCAACTTTGGACCAGTAAACGTACAAGGACAAGAAATGCTAGCAGATTTAAGCAGCCTTTGTTTACGATTAGAACGCGATAGAAGTGTAAAAGTAGTCGTTTTTGAATCTTCTAATCCAAATTATTGGGTGTGTCATTATGATACCAACTTGCTTAGAGATATGTCAATAGAAGCGGTACCAAGAAATGAAGTGCAGTTATTGGACTTACAATCTGTTTTAGAACGCTTAAGCAAAGTACCACAAGCAACTATAGCAAAAATTGAAGGTTTTGCGCGTGGTGGCGGACACGAAATGGCTTTGGCATTAGATATGCGTTTTGCAGCTAGAGGAAAGGCTAAGTTCATGCAGATGGAAGTTGGTATGGGCATTTTACCCTGTGGTGGTGGAGCTTCACGTATGGCAAGACAAGCAGGATTAGGAAAAGCATTAGAAATAATATTAGGAGTAAGAGATTGGGATGCTGATGAAGCTGAAAAATTTGGAACCATAAACAAAGCTTTAGACGCTGAAGAAATAGGACCTTATGTGGATGCTTTGGCAGAACGTATTTCAAAATTTCCGGCAGATTCTATTGCAGCTAGCAAACGCGCAGTTTATGCGTCTATAGACTTACCAATTAAAGAAGCTTTAAAAGAAGAAGCATACCAATTGTTTCAAGCAACCAGTAAAACACCAGCTGTTAAGCGTTTTCAATATGCAGATGATAACGGTGCCCAGTTTGACCATAACAACCAAAAGAATTGGGAGCAAATGGTGATGGATATTCAAGAAGTAAATTAATAAAACAAGAATTATAATTAAATAAAAACAGAGATTGATATGAAAGCAATGTTATTAAACAGTTACGGAGAGAATGCAAATTTTGAAGTTTCAGAAATAGCGAAACCAGAAGTTACCGCAAATCACGTATTGGTAAAAATAGCTGCATCTAGTGTAAATACTATTGACACTATGATTAAAAATATGGGTAATGATTTGCCTTTGTCACCTGCAACTCCAGCATTATTGGGAATGGATTTTTCAGGTATTGTAGAAGCAGTTGGTGATGGTGTAGAAGGTTTTAATGTAGGTGATGAAGTTTATGGTTGTGCAGGCGGACTTGCAGATTTACCAGGTACATTAGCAGAATATATTGTGGCAGATAGCAACCTTTTGGCTCACAAACCAAAAGGATTAACAATGCGCGAAACTGCAGCCTTACCATTAGTAGCTATTACAGCTTATGAAGGGTTGACTAGAGCAGGCGTAAAAGCAGGTCAAAAAGTATTGGTGCACGGTGGTTCTGGTGGTGTTGGTCACTTAGCGGTACAACTGGCTAAATATTTTGGAGCCGAAGTTTTTGCTACAGGAACAGGAGAAAACCAAAAAGCAATTGTAGAAAAATTTGGAGCAACCTTTATTGACTTTAAAACTGAAAAGGTAGCAGATTATACAGTAAAATATACCGATGGTGGTTTTGATGTTGTTTTTGATACAGTTGGTGGTCCAAACCTAACCAATTCTATTGAAGCGGTTGCCTTAAACGGACACATTTCTACAACAGTATCATTATGTGAGTTAGATTTAACACCGTTACACTTTAAAGGAGCTACATTACACGTAGTATTTATGTTAATACCAATGTTACATAATTTTAAAAGAGACGTGCACGGAAATGTATTAGAGCGTTTAGCAGAAATTTCTAACGAAGGACACTTAACTCCAATTGTAGATGAAAACAGCTTTTCTTTAGAACAAGTTGGTGATGCTTACGCACATTTACAAAGTGGTAAAGCTATTGGTAAAATAGTAGTAGAAAACTAAAAATAATAGGGATTTGCAATGTATCCTTATGTCTGACTAATAGTGATGAATGCCTCTTTTGTAGAGGCATTTTTCGTTTTTAGAAAGTTAACCTTGTTTTTTACCTAAACTTCCATTTTTGTTACCATTATATAAGAGTAAAGGCATTGTATCTTTGTTATAAGATTATGTATTTAGAAACGGGTTACAAGAGTGTTGGCTAACATATATCAATATTAAAAAAAATAAAATGAAACATATATTAATTACAGGAAGTACAGACGGTATAGGCAAATTATTAGCCTTACGTTTAGCTAAGGAAGGACATTATATTGCCATTCATGGTAGAAGTGAATCTAAATTAGCATTAACCTTAAAAGAAATAAAAGAGCAAGCTAATACAGATAATGTAATTGGTTTTTTAGCAGATTTTTCGGATTTAAATGATGTAAAAAAAATGGCTAGTGAAGTTATTTTAAAAATGCCAAAGATTGATGTATTAGTGAATAATGCCGGTGTTTTAATTTCAAATGGAAAAAGCACAACTACAGACATTAGATTACTGGTAAATTATTTTGCTCCTTATGTATTAACCAATGGAATATTAGCAAATTTAAAAGCATCAGACGCACCAAGAATTGTGAATTTAAGTTCTGCTGCACAGTCTACGGTTAACATACAAGCATTAGAAGGTAAAACTAGTTTAGGTGCCAATGAAGCATATGCACAGAGTAAATTAGCGTTAACAATGTGGAGTTTTTATTTAGCAGTACAAGAGCTTTCAATTACAGTAGTAGCTGTAAATCCAGGTTCTTTACTAAATACAAAAATGGCAAAAGAAGCATACGGACAACACTGGTCTCCTGCAGATAAAGGTGTAGATATTCTTTATGATTTAAGTATGACGGATTTAGCTAAAACAGGCAAGTATTTTGATAATGATAAAGGTACATATGCATCAGCGCACTCAGATGCTTATGACACAAATAAAATTGAAAAATTAATTGAAGTTACAATGTCTAATTTAGTGTAACATAGTTTATTATTGTTGTTTTTTAAAATGAGTTTTTGGTTGTTTAACGCAACTAGAAATTCATTTTTTTGTATCTTATTTTCAACTAAATTCGCAAGATGAAAAAAATATTAGTTTTGTTTTCTCACCCTAACTTTGAAAAATCTAGGGCGAACTCTATTTTAATTGAAAAAATTAAAGAAAAAGAAGGGGTTACAATACATGATTTGTATGAACGTTACCCAGATTTTAATGTAGATGTAGCTGTAGAAAAAGAACTTTTAAATTCTCATGATATAATTATTTGGCACCATCCTTTGTATTGGTATAGTTGCCCTCCTTTAATGAAACAGTGGATGGATATGGTTTTAGAATTTGGTTGGGCTTACGGTCCTAATGGTACCGCTTTGTATGGTAAAAAGTGCTTAAATGTTATAACAACAGGTGGTACAAGAGCTGTTTATTGTAAAGAAGGTACCAATAGTTTTTCTGTAAATGAGTTTTTACGTCCTTTTGAGCAAACAGCAAATTTGTGTGGTATGTATTACTATCCACCATTTACCGTTATGGGAACGCATAAAATTGAAGAAGAAGCATTACATAGTTACGCACATCAATATGATAATTTATTAGATTTACTTAAGCAAGACTTAACTTTAGAAGAAATAGGTGAATTTTCATTTTTAAACGATATACCACAACTAAATACATAGATTATGACAGGTAGTATTCTTTTTGAGGCTATTGTTTTTTTATTAGGGGCAATTATTTGTGTTTCTATAGCCAAACGCTTAGGACTAAGTTCTGTACTTGGCTATTTGTTTGCTGGTGTTTTAATAGGACCTTATGTTTTAGGTTTTATTGGAAAAGAGGGTGAAGACATATTGCACTTTGCAGAGTTTGGAGTGGTAATGATGCTTTTTTTAATTGGTTTAGAAATAGAACCCAAAAATTTCTGGAAAATGAGAAAAACCATTGTAGGTATGGGTGGCTTACAAGTAGCTGGTACAATGCTAATTTCTTATTTTTTATTTTCTCTATTGGGTTTTGATTGGAAAGTGGCGCTAACATTTTCAATGGCAGTAGCATTGTCATCTACAGCAATAGCATTACAAACAATTAAAGAAAAAGGGTTATTAAATACAACATTTGGTGCTTCATCTTTCTCTATACTACTGTTTCAGGATATTATAGTAATTTTTATGTTGGGTGCATTGCCATTGTTAGCAAATACAACTAATAAAGTGTCTGAAAATACCTCTGGACACGCTAATTTATTGCAAAATTTGCCTTTAGGTTTGCAAACACTAGCAATACTAGTTTCTGTAGTTTTAATAATTGTTACAGGTAAATATTTAATAGTACCAATGTTGCGTAAGGTTGCAAAAACAGGAGTTAGAGAACTACTTATAGCTGCTGCCTTACTTATTGTTTTTGGAATCTCATTTTTAATGGAATTAGTAGGTTTGAGTCCAGCATTGGGTGCTTTTTTAGGTGGCGTAGTTTTGTCTAATAGTGAGTTTAAACACGAGCTAGAAAGTACTTTAGAACCCTTTAAAAATTTACTATTAGGTTTGTTTTTTATGGCTGTTGGAGCATCTATTAACTTTGTAGTTATAGCTAAAAGTCCGTTTACTGTAGGCGGTATTTTAGTGGGGGTTATAGTACTAAAAGCTTTGGTACTTTATATAACAGCTACTGTATTTAAACTTAAATTAAATCAGAAATTACAACTAAGTTTTACATTATCGCAGGTAGGTGAGTTTGCGTTTGTTTTGTTATCTTTTGCTTTTTCATTACATATTTTAGAGCAAAACCAGTTAGATATTATGTTGGTAGTTACTGCCTTAACAATGACAGTAACGCCAATTATAGGTATGATTAATGAACGCGTTATATTACCACGTTTAGGAACTAAAGAGTCTATAAAAAGACCTATGGACCATATTGCCAAATCCCAGAAGATAATTTTAGTAGGTTTTGGACATTTTGGTAGTACAATTGGTCGTTTTTTGCGTACACACGGAGTAGAAGCTACAATTTTAGATCACGACTCTAATCGTGTTGATTTTTTACGTAAAATGGGTTTTGAAGTTTATTACGGTGATGCCACACGTACAGATTTGTTAGAATCTGCAGGTATTGCAGAAGCTAATATTTTAATATGTGCTATGGATAACCCAGACGTTATTAAAAAATTGGCTAAAACAGTAAAGAACAAATATCCACAGGTTAAACTTATGGTACGTGCAAAAAATAGGTATGCTGCTTATGAGTTTTTAAATATGGATATAGATCATATTTACAGAGAATCTTTAGAAACATCATTAAAATTGGCTAGTGAAGTTCTTAGTCAAATGGGTTTTAGAAAGTATACGTTACAACGACAAATACAAAATTTTATAAAGTATGATGAAGATAGCCTAAGACGATTAGCAAAAGAAACTAAAATAGGAGATGATAGCTATATTTTTAAAGCCAGAAAAGAATTAGAACAGCAGGAAAAACTGTTAGAACAAGACTTTAAAAGAGGTGTTGTTGAGTTTGATGGACATTGGGATGCAGAAAAAATTAGAATTTCATTAAATAAAAATAAAGCAATTAAAAATGCTTAATTAAATATGGCTGTTTCTGATGGTTTTTTAAAGTATGTTTTAGATCAATTAAAGTTAGATAATATTACCTCAAAGAAAATGTTTGGGGGTGTAGGACTGTATTGTAATGAACTAATGTTTTGTTTACTTTATGAAGATGTTGTAGCGCTAAAAATAGATGACACCAACATAAAAAAATATATAGACGCAGGAGAAACACCTATTAAAGTATTTAAAAACAGAACTCCTATACCATCATATTATACAGTGCCTACTTCAGTTTTAGAAAATAAAAATGTTTTTACAGTTTGGGCAAAAGAATCTTACCAAATACAATTAAATAAAAATAATATATCATAGTAAATATAAAACAGCCATTATATATGTAATGGCTGTTTAGTTTATAGTTTTTTTTGCTTAGTTACAAGAATTAATAGTGCCAACACCTTTGTTACAAATTTTAGCCGTATTATGCTTAACACGTAATATGTGGTTGCTAGGAAAACCTTGTACATTAGATGTACTTACGTTTACATTGTAGTTTCCAAGGCTATTATCTCTTTTAGTATTATCTATGGTAACGCCTAAAGACGGACCGTTATACTCAAAACCAGAAGGTCCTGGTTTACACAATTTAGACCATTCTGAGCAAGGCAAATATGGTAAAAAGGCTTGCTTTAGCTTAGCTCCTGTATTTTTGTAAGTTACTTTTACATTTTTTACAGTAGAGTTTTTAAAACTTCCTGGCTTAATACCATTTACAGCTGGGTTAGAGTGGTTGTATGCTATTTCACTAAAATCATTAGCTATTCTTGCAGCCCAAGTTCTTCCATTATTTCGCCTGTATACAATTTCTACAGAACCTACACCCAAAATACCCTCTATATAGTTTTTAAAAGCTTCACTGCTAGCTCTATTTTGCTTATCAAAAATCTCTATAAAACCGTGTTCTACACGTACAGCGTAAGCACAACCAATAGCGGTAACATCATCTATGGTTACTTTTCCGTTTTCCATAAAATGAGGAGAAAACATTACTGGTGTTAAACCACTAGTGTTACTAATTTTTGTAGCAAAAATATCTCTTACACCACCTCTGTTAGCAGCTTTCATTGCCAAGTTATCTGTCTCTAAACGTAGTGTTACTCCTCCTTTACATTTAAGGTTTTTAAATAAAATATTATCTGCAGCATAAGCCTGTATTAACCCATAACCAGTATGTGCATTTGTCTGATTTATATTTTGAACTATACCTTTATGCGGCCAAGCATTACCAGGTTTTCCTGTAAAACTTACTAAAATAGATGCAAAAACTGTTTTTTCATCTTTAATAGTAATATTAGATAGTTTAAAGTTTTCTACATTTCCTAAATCAGCAACTATTAAGTTTTTAGAAGAATTACCTCTTAGATCCACAATAAACTTTCCCCCTTTACCAATAATACTTACGTTTTCTATTTTATCTCCTGTTTTGCTGGCAAAATCAAAAATTCTATGATTGCTATTAGCAGCAATGCCTCTAGTAGGATATATTGTAGCTCCATTTTCAATTTCTAAATGGACATTAGATCGCATTCTAATTTTATTTAAGTAATACTTACCCTTTGGTAGTATAACTACACCTCCAGTACTAGCAATATCTTTTATTGCTCTATTCACTTTTTCAGTATCATCTTTAGTGTCTTTATTATTTACTCCGTATCCTGTTACAACATTTACTTTGTTTGCGAGTATAGCTGCTGTTGGAGGAGTATAAAAGTTAGATGATCTTACACTTACTTCTGTAAGTATTTCTGCTTGTTCTGAATTTTCATTTTCTTCAACTTCCTTAGAACATCCAATAGCAAATAAAGCCATAGATGCAACGTAAAAATGTTTTAATTGTACTCTCATAGTAAAAATTTTAAATTAATTTAAGCAATATTAAAATGTATATTCTTACTTATATAGAAGTAAATTACTGTTAATTAGCATTATTTTACCTATTAAACATTATTAATAGGTATAATAATAATTAAATAACATTATTTTTTTGTTGCAAAAATCATTTAAGCATTGATAATTAGGTGCTTACGTTTTTGTATAACTAATAGTTTAGGAGTTAAATTAGTTTTCTTTAAAAATAGCACTACCAATACTTTAGTATAGTTAAAACCTAATAGAACAACACATTGCTAATTATTTAGGTGTATTTCCAGAAAATTTAAGTAGAGTGGTTAGCAGTTAAAAAAGTTAAATATATCTTAATTGATATAGGTCAATGAAATTGACAATAAGCTCTTGTAAATTTGTAATTCACCATAATTATAAAAAACATATTTTATGAGTAATCAAAATTTACTAAAACCATATACTAAAAATATAGAGCTTAAAAACAGAGTTGTAATGGCACCAATGACTCGTAGTCGTGCTACAAATAAAGAAAAGGCGGCTACAGATGAGCTGCAAGGACTTTATTATGAGCAAAGAGCTTCTGCAGGGTTGCTAATTACAGAGGGTTCTCAGGTATCAAAAAAGGCTGTAGGTTATATAAATACACCAGGTATATACTCTAGCGAACAAGTAGAAGGCTGGAAAAAAGTTACCAAACGTGTGCATGATAAAGGTGGTAAAATCTTTATACAATTGTGGCACGTAGGTCGTATGTCTCATCCAGATTTTCATAACGGAGAATTACCACTAGCGCCATCTGCCATAAATCCTAATGAAAAATCTTATACAGAAGAGGGTTTTAAAGATACTGTTACGCCAAAAGCAATGACAATATCAGAAATAAAAGCAACAATACAAGATTTTAAAAATGCTGCTTCAAATGCTGTAAAAGCAGGTTTTGATGGTGTAGAAATTCATTCTTCTAACGGTTATTTGTTTCATCAGTTTTTTACAGCAACGTCTAATACCAGAACAGATGAGTACGGAGGTAGTATAGAAAATAAATCTCGTTTTTTCTTTGAAGTTTTAGATGAAATGAAACAAGTAATTCCGCAAGAAAAAATAGGCGTACGTTTTAATCCTTCCTTAAATGGGTTATTTGGTATTACTATGGATGAAGAAACTATACCTACGTTTGAATATATTATAAAAAAATTGAACGATTATAATTTAGCATATGTTCACTTATCAGAACCATTTACAGATGTGTCTAACATACCATTTGCGGTTACAGAAATAGCAAAACATTTTAGACCGTTATACAACGGAACATTAATGATTAATTCTGGTTTTGATAAAGAATCAGGGAATAAGGTAATAGAAAATGGTTATGCAGATTTGGTGGCTTATGGTAAACCATATATATCTAACCCGGATTTGGTAGAGCGTTTTAGAGATAATGTGGCACTTGCAGAGTGGGATGAAAGTACTTTTTATGTTCCAGGAGAAAAAGGATATACAGATTATGAAAGGGCAACCAAGTAATATATAAGTATGCATAAAAAAGGGATATTACTTAATTGTAATATCCCTTTTTTAGTTTTAATCGTATTACATTAATTTTTTACTGTATATATTTTACTTTTCACAGAAGAGAGTCATTGGTTTACAGAAATTCGTTATTTCATTTGTTTCTAATTTTCATATTTGTCATATAATTTAATTTTAATACAAAGTAATAATGAAAAAAAATAATGTATTTACCATACTATTTATAGCTCAGATTTTCTTATTTATATCATGTTCTAGTGATTCTGACGATAGTATAGATACAACAGAGGAACAGACTGAAACAGAAACTACAGCTTATGTAGAAACATATGAAGATAGTGACTTTGAAGCTACAGACTGGACAGATGCTACACACAGTAAAAGTGCAGATCCTAATTTTGAAGAAGTATTTAGTGATACAGAAGTAAAGAGATTAGATTTAGTAATTACAGAAGAACGTTGGCAAGCAATGTTGGATGATATGACAGCTAATTACGGAGAATTTGGCACAAGTGTTAGTGCTGGTCCGGGTGCTGGTGGTCCGCCTGCAGGTAACGGATTAGTAGATACAGATGAAGACCCTATTTTTGTTCCAGGTGATGTTTATTATGAGGGTAAAGAATGGTATAGAGTGGGGTTACGTTTTAAAGGAAACTCTAGCTTACAATCTACTTGGTCTAATGGAAATTTAAAACTATCATTTAAGTTAGATTTTGATGAGTTTGAAGATGAATATCCACAAATAGACAATCAGCGTTTTTATGGATTTAAAAAATTGAGTTTAAAAAACAACTACAATGACAAGTCTATGCTTAGAGAAAAAGTTGCAGCAGATGTATTTACAGCAGCAGGCGTTGTTAGCTCACACACTGCTTTTTATGCAGTATATGTAGATTACGGAGACGGACCTGTGTATTTTGGTTTATACACTATGGTAGAAGAAGTAGATGATACAGTTATAGACACACAATTTGCAGATAATGATGGTAACTTATACAAACCAGATGGTGATGGCGCAAGTTTTGCAGATGGCTCTTTTACTGAAGATGTTTTTGTAAAGAAAACAAATGAAGACGATGAAGATTATACAGATATTTTAAGCATTTTTGAAGCTTTACACGCAGAAAATAGAACTACAGATTCTGAAACTTGGAGAACTAATTTAGAATCGGTTTTTGATACAGATATGTTTTTAAAATATTTAGCTGTAAATACTGTTATACAAAACTGGGATACTTATGGTAGAATGACTCATAATTACTTCTTATACAACAATCCAGATACAGAAAAATTACAATGGATACCTTGGGACAATAATGAAGCATTACAAAATGGTAATATGCAAGGTTCTTTAGCTTTAGATTTTTCTGATGTAAACTCAACAGAATGGCCTTTAATTGGCTATTTATATGCAGATGATATTTATAAAGCTACATATAATGCTTATGTGCAAGATGTAGTAGACAATGCATTTAATACAAGTACAATGCAATCTAAATACGCTAATTATGCATCATTAATAGAACCTTATGCAACTACAGAGTTAGAAGGACATACATTTTTAAACTCTAGTGCAGATTTTTATATAGCAGTAGACGAATTAAAAAATCACGTTAGTGAACGTGCAACAGCAGTTCAAAACTATTTAAATTAGTACCTAAACAATTTTAATTTTAAAAAGGCCAGTTATAGTATTATAGCTGGCTTTTTTAAGTTTTTTTTGTGTGTACCATTAAAAGTATACTAGTGTAAAATACAATTACAGAATTAAACAGGGCATTTACAGAAAACCAGCCCCATTACACAGATAGTACAACATTAGCATTACTAAATACCGCATCTTTGTAGTGTAAATAAGATTTTTTATAATAGTAGTTTTTTAGATTGATTGAGATTTAACTACTTGTAGTTGGTAGTTAAATTGGTTAGTAGTTGAGTTAGTTTTAAAAAACCGGTTATTTTATAAATAACCGGTTTTTTTATGTTTTAATATTTATGAGCTTGTTATATGCTAATTAAATAGTTTTTCTGAAACATTTTATCATATATATCCTTACTAAACATATACAATTGTGCAGGTTTTTTAGAAACTCCAACCTGCTTTTCATCTAAAGCAATTATATATTTTTTATTAATAAGCTTTCGCCTAAAGTTTCTATTGTCAATTTCTATGCATAAAATAGACTGGTAAAGATCTTGCACCTCATTTATTGTAAATTTATCTGGCAATAGTTTAAAAATTATTGGTTCAGACAAACACTTTACTTTTAAATCTTCATAAGCTTCTAAAATAATGTTTTTATGGTCAAAACCAACTTCGGGTAAGTTGCTTACAGGAAACCATTTAGCATTGTATTTGTTCTTATTTAAATCTACATCATCTGTCTTTAATAAAAAATAATAGGCTATAGTTATGGTTCGCAAATTAAATTCTTCGTTTTTAATCCAAACAAGGTCCTTTTCATTCATTAATCTATCTGGATCACCAAAGGCTTTAAATTGTTTTTTATATTGATTTTTTAAGCCAGTTAATTCCTCTAATACTCTTGTAGCCGTTTGGTCTAAAGTTTCGTTTTCATAAACGTGGTATCCTGTTAATACATAATCATCTACAAGTACTTCTTTATTTTTCTCTAAATACCTTTTAATAAGTAAAACATTTAAAGATTTGGTAATGGTGTCAAAACCAAAAACCACACAATCTACAGATATATTTAATATTTTTTTCTGTTCCATATTATAAATCAATCTAGAGGTGTAAAGTATATTATTTAAGCTAATATACCTATTTTTTAATAATAAACGTAATAATTACGCTTAGATAATTTTCTAATTCTATTGTGAATTTGATAATTTAAAGATAAAATAGTACATATAAGTGTTAAATTACTATATTTTTATTGCTATTTATTAGGTTTTTATGTTTTAATTTATTTACATTTGAAAAATAAACGTAAAAATGACGTTTATAATTTAATACAGTAAATATGTTACTAGTTATGAAAAATTGTAAGCTATTCTCTTTTAAAAATATTGGTATTTATATGGGTTTATCAATACTTTTTGGAGTAAATTTAAGTCAAGCTCAAAATGATAGTTTAGTTAGTTACAAACCATTTAGCGTTAGTGCTCATGTAAAAAATATGCATATATGGCACGGGTTTGTTGTACATTCTGGAGCTGTATTAGCAACAAGTTTAGAGTTTAACTCAAAAAATGAAAAATTTACTTTTGGTTTTTGGGGCGGAGGTAGTTTTGCCACTACAGATGTAACAAATAAAAATACGGGAGAAAATGTAAGTGCTTATTATAAAGAGTTGTCTATTTATACTAAATACCGCTTTTCAGACAAGTTTTTTATAGAAGCTGTTACGCATAACAATTACACAGGAGTAGAAGAAAGAGGAGATAAATTAAGTTATTGGAGTTATGACAAAACTCAAGGTTACAACTTTGTAGACCTAAACTTTGGGTATAATGTTACACCAAATACGCTACTATACTTAGCTACAATTATTAATGGTGGTGCAGGAGATTATGAAATTTTAAATGATGGTAGTTTAAAAAACTCTTGGACACATTATTTTGAAATTAATAGTAAAGTATGGCAAGATAAAAATTCAAGTTTATCTGTTTTTGCTGGTGGGGCTTGGTCTTTTATTACAGATAAAACTTTTTATACAGAAAGTAGTGGCAATATTATAAATGTTGGTACAACTTATAATAAAAACGTAGATATAAAAGGGTATAAGTTGCCTGTAGATGTAACTTTAATGTGGAATCCTGAAGCAGAAAAAGCTGTATTGCAATTAGATATAACCTTATTTTAATAACAACTAAAAAACTTAAACTATGAAAACTATTAACTTTAAAATAGCATTTAATAAGCTATGTGTACCATTACTGGTATTTACTTTGCTTTTAAATATGGTTAGTTGTGCAGAGGAAATTAAAACTAATAAACCAACTAACGGTGATGAAGAAGAAACCGGACAAATTTTTAAAAGTGAAATAGATTTAACAGGCAAAAAAGTTGGCTACTGCACACCGTCATTAAATGCTCCTTATTACCAAGCTTTACTACAAAGTATAAAATCTACTACAGAAAAAAACGGAATGGAGTTTATTTCTGCAGATGGTCAAGATGATATAAACAAGCAAGTTGCCGCAGTAGAAGATTTAATTACAAAAGGTGTAGATGTTTTGCTTTTAAACCCTAAAGATCCGGATGCCTTAGTAGGTGTAACTAAATTGGCTAAAGCTTCAGGTATACCTGTGTTTATTATTGATAGCTCTATAAACCCTGCTGCAGAGTTTGTAACAACTATACAGTCTAATAACCTAGCAAATGGTGAGTTGGCAGGTGAATGGTTGGTAAAAAAGATGGGGAAAACTAAAATGAATATTGCCTTATTAAGTGGCAATGCTGGTAACCCTGTTGGTAAAAAACGTAAACAAGGCTTATTGCAAGGTATTACAGAAGAACAATTAAGAACCCAAGGTAAAATAGATTTAAATGTGAAAACCCAAGCTTATACAGACTGGTCTTACGCAGGCGGACTAAAAGCTATGGAGGATATTTTAGTAGCTCACCCAGATATTAATGTAGTAATTACAGAGTCTGATGTTTGTGTACTTGGCGCTATAAAAGCTATTGCACAAGCGGGCAAAACAGATGATATTTTAATTGTAGCTGGTGCAGACGGACAAAAAGAGGCTATAAAGTACATAATGGACACAGATTTTTATGGTTGTACAGCAATGAACAGCCCTGTGCAAATAGGTATTAACTCTGTAAAATATGCAATTGAGTACTTAAATGGAAAAAGAGACTTTGATAAAACATCTTTTACAGCTCCATTATTAATTACTAAAGAGAATGCTGCAAAGTATTACAATCCTAAAGCAATATTTTAATATGGAAAGTTCTACTAACAAGTATCGTTTAGAAATGTCTGGAATCTCTAAAAGTTTTGGAAATGTTTCTGTACTAAAAGATGTAAATATAAAAGTAAAGCACGGAGAAATTCATGCTTTATTAGGTGAAAACGGGGCTGGAAAATCTACCTTAATAAAAATACTTAGTGGTGTGCACCAAAAAGATACAGGTAAGGTGGTTTTAGATGGTGAAGAAATTAAACCAAAAAATACACATGATGGTCAGGTTTTAGGTATAAATGTAGTGTACCAAGAGTTGTCTTTGGTGCAAGATTTGTCTGTTGCAGAAAACATTTATCTGCATAAACTTGGTACTACTAAGTTTTGGATGAATTGGAAAGAATTAACCAATAATGCACAAGAATTATTAAACTCTTTAGGTTTTGAAATTAACGCATCTGCAAGAGTTAGAGACTTAAGTATAGTACAAAAACAAGTAGTAGAAATAGCAAAAGCCATATCTGAAGACACTAAAGTTTTGGTGCTAGATGAGCCAACAACAGTTTTTGATCCTACAGACATAAAAAAATTATTTAGTAACCTATTTAAATTAAAAGAAAAAGGGATTTCTATTATTTATATATCTCATCATTTAGATGAAATTTTTAAAATAGCAGATACCATTACTGTGTTAAGAGATGGTGTAGATACAGGCAGTATGTCTACTTTAGACACAGACAAAGACAGTGTTATTCATTTAATGATTGGTCGTGAGTTAAAAGATTTATACCCTAAAAAAGATAATCTAGTAGGAGAAATTCCTGTTTTTGAAGTTAAAAATTTAACAGCAAAAGATACTATGGTTTATGATGTATCTTTTTCTGTAAAACCAGGAGAAATACTAGGTATTGCAGGTTTGGGAGGTAGTGGAAGAACAGAAACTGCTAAACTTATTTTTGGTGCAGACAAAAAAAAATCGGGCACATTACTTTTAGAAGGAAAGGAAATTAAAACAAATTCTCCTGTAGATGCAGCTGCACACCAAATAGGTTTTGTATCTGAAGACAGAAAAGAGGAAGGTGTGTTTTTACCATTATCTATTAGGCGTAATATAAGTGTTACCAGCTTTAAATCTATCTCTAGTAAATTAGGTTTTATAAATATAGATAGTGAATATAAAAAGGTATTGGGTTTAATTAAAAAGTTAAATATAAAAACTCCAAACTCAGAGGTTAATGTAAAAAACCTAAGTGGAGGAAATCAGCAAAAAGTAGCATTAGCCAAATGGCTAAGTATAGATAGTAAAGTAATTTTTATAGATGAGCCAACAAGAGGTGTAGATGTTGGTGCTAAAATTGAAATTTATAAGCTTATAAATGAAGTTGCTAAAAAAGGAGTAGGTGTTGTAGTAATATCTTCTGATATGCCAGAAATTATGGGGATTACAGACCGTATTTTGGTAATGCACCAAGGAACAATTTATGGTGAGCTACAAAAGCATCAATTTTCTGAAGAAAACATTTTACGTTACTCCATAGGAGAACCATTAAAACAAACTAATTAATAATATAAAACCAACATTATGGCTATCACATTAAAAGAACAATTAAGCAGCCCAGGTGGTGTTCTTAAGTTTTTAGTAAAATATAATACAGTATTTATTTTTTTATTATTAGTGCTATTTTCTGCACTAATTTCAGATGTGTTTTTTACATCGGTAAACTTGTCTAACTTATTAAAACAAGTATCTGGAATAGGAATTATAAGCATTGGTATGCTTATCGTAATTTTAACTGGTGGTATAGACTTGTCTGTAGGCTCTATGGTAGCGTTATTGGCAGTAACATTTGCTATTTTGGTAAATATATTTGCTTTGCCATTGGCAATTTTAATGACACTTGCCATTGGTTTTGGCTTAGGTAGTATTTCGGGTTATTTAGTTGCTTATCAAAAAATGGCTCCCTTTGTTGCTACATTGGCATTAATGACTATTGCACGTGGTTTAGGTTTTATTTACTCTAAGGGTTCTCCTGTAACTTTTAAGACCTACGGCGGATTATACATGTCTAATTTTGCAAACAACTCTACCTTAGGTATTCCTAACATTGCAATTGTATTTTTTATTATAGTTGGTATTACTATGGTTATGCTTAGGTATAATGTTTTTGGTAGGTTAATAATAGCTATTGGTAGTAATGAAGAAGCCTCTAGACTATCTGGTATTAAGGTAAATAAGTATAAATTTTTAGTATATGCTATTTCTGGTACATTGGCAGCAACAGCGGCTATAATTGTAGCTTCAAGAACAAATTTAGGTTCTCCTAATATGGGAATGTCTTGGGAGTTAGATGCCATTGCTGCTGTGGTAATTGGTGGTGCCAGTTTAAATGGTGGTAAAGGAACTGCCATTAATACTTTAATGGGTGTGCTAATTTTAGGACTTATAGGTAATATTTTAAACTTATTAAATGTACCGTCATATCCACAACAAGTGGTTAAAGGTGGTATCATCATATTTGCTGTATTGTTACAAAGGTTTGAGCGTAAATAAAAAAGATTCATCAATGGAAAATTTAAAATTAAATAACAGTAATCTTTCTAAAATATCAGAAAGAGTTTTGGTTCCTAATTACAATAGGTCAGATATTAAAACAGGTATTGTGCACGTTGGTATTGGTGGTTTTCACAGGGCTCACCAAGCTTATTACACAGATTTGCTTTTGCAAAACAATAAAAATAAAGATTGGGGAATTTGTGGTGTTGCTCTATTAGATTTTGACACTAAAATTTACAACACCTTAAAGGAACAAGATGGCTTGTATACATTAATAATTAAAGAATTAGACGGCACACATACCAAACAAGTTATAGGATCTATAGTAGAGTATTTATTTGCGCCAGAAGACCCAGTAAAGGTGATAGAAAAAATGGCACATCCTGATGTAAAAATTATTACACTTACCATTACAGAAGGTGGTTATAACTACAATGAAGCTACTAGGGGGTTTGACTTTGGTAATACGCTAATTAAACACGATTTAGAATTTCCTAATAATCCTAAAACCATATACGGTTACTTAACACAAGCCCTTAAATTAAGAAAAGAAAGGGGTTTAAAAGGTTGCACCATACAGTCTTGTGATAATATACAAGAAAACGGACATATGATTAAAAATATGCTACTTAGTTATGTAAAAAAGGCGCAACCAAGCTTAACTAACTGGATTATAGAAAATGTATCTTTTCCTAATGCAATGGTAGACCGTATAACGCCAGCTACATCCTCAGAAGATATTACAAGTTTAAAAAATACATCTGGTATTTTAGATGCTTGGCCAGTAGTTTGTGAGCCATTTAAGCAATGGGTTATAGAAGATAACTTTGCACAAGGTAGACCAGATTGGGAAAATGTAGGAGCACAATTTGTTACTGATGTTGTCCCTTATGAAAAAATGAAATTAAGTTTGTTAAATGCAGGACATTCTGTAATTGGTATTTTAGGTGCTTTACTAGGTTACCAAACCATAGACCAAGCAGTACATAACAAAAACATTAGTACATTTTTACATTTATATATGAATGTAGAAGTTACACCAATACTAGGTAATTTAGAAGGTTTAGACTTAGATTTATATAAGAAAACTCTATTAGAGAGGTTTGGAAACAAAAATATAAAGGATCAAATAGAACGAATTTGTTCTGAGAGCTCTGCTAAATTTCCAATATTTATTTTGCCAACGGTTAAGGCACAATTAAAAAATAATGGTTCTGTAGATTTAGCTGCTTTTATAGTAGCTGCTTGGGCAATATATAGTTTAGGAAAAGATGAAAACGGAGTGCCATTAGTTATAAAAGATGCTAATAAATTATTGTTAGATGTAAAAGCTACAGCAGCTGTAACCAACCCAGAAGCATTTTTAGAATTAGAAACGATTTTTGGAGAATTAAAAAATTCTACAAAGTTTAAAGAGGCATATGTAAAAGCATACAATAACATTACTAATAATGGAGTAGAGCAATGTTTAAGAGAAATAAATAGTAATAGTTTAAGTCATATTTAAATGAAAAAAATTGTATGTTTTGGAGAAGTTCTTTGGGATATTTTTCCTACTCATAAAAAAATTGGAGGTGCACCTTTAAATGTAGCGCTAAGGTTAAACTCTTTAACTAATAATGTGTCAATTATTAGTAAAATTGGTGATGATGAAAACGGTGAGTTAATCAAAAAATATATTGATGAACAAGGTGTAAACACCAATAACCTTCAGGTAGATGATGCTTTGCAGACAGGAGAAGTAAAGGTTATGCTTAACTCTAAAGGTTCTGCTACATATGACATACAGTTTCCTAGAGCTTGGGATAATATATCACTAACAACCAACACAAAGGAAATTGTTAAAAGTTCTGATGCTTTTATATACGGTAGTTTAGTTGCTAGAGATACAACTTCTAGAGATACATTGTATAGTTTATTAAAGCTGGCCAAGTTTAAAATTTTTGATGTAAACTTAAGGAGTCCTTATTATACAATTGAAGTTTTAAATTATTTAATGAAAGAGGCTAGTTTTATTAAATTTAATGACGATGAAATTTTTGAGATAGGAAATGCATTACATTCTAAAACACACTCATTAGAACAGAATATTAAGTTTATTGCAGAGCATACCCAAACCAACTCTATATGTGTTACTAAAGGTCGTCATGGAGCAATTTTATATTATAATAATACCTTTTATTACAATAGTGGTTACCAAATAGATGTTGTAGATACAGTAGGAGCAGGTGATTCTTTTTTAGCTACACTAATTAATAAATTATTAAAAGAGAATAATCCGCAAAATGCAATAGACTGTGCTTGTGCTGTAGGTGCTTTGGTTGCTGGTAGTGAAGGCGCTAACCCTACAATTAAAACAGAGGATATTGAAAAATTTATACATCCAGATTAAAATATATACCCATTAAAATGGTACTACAGAGGCTATGTAACACCACATAGTCTCTTTTTTTTATTCATTTTTATAAAATTAGATTATATATACTATTTTTTTACATAAATTAGTAAACGTTTACTAAAACGTTGGTTTTAATCTATATATTTAAATGAAAAGTAAAATAAAAAGTACAGCAATTTCATTATTTAATGCCAATGGTATTGCAAACGTATCTATGAAGCAAGTTGCAGATTGTTTAAAAATTAGTGCAGGAAATTTAAGCTATCACTATAAAAACAAAGCAATATTATTAGCTGTTATTTATACAGATATGTATGAAGAAACCTTAGATTATATACTTCCTGAAAACAGCTATATTACATTATTTCATTTTGAAGAAATGATGCTTAAGTTTGATGATTTACAACAACGTTACTGTTTCTTTTTTAATGACATAGTACATATAATAAAAACCTACCCAGAAATTGCTAAAAAGTATGAAGCATCTAACCTTATTAGGTTTAAAGACGCTAGAAAACTTATAGATTATTACATAGAAACAGACCGTATTATACCAGAAAATGATAGTATAGATTACAATAAAACTATTTATAATATTTGGATGACAAGTACATTTTGGCAATCACAAAAACTAGCAATACACACAGCTAGTTACACAATTAATAAATGTGGGTCTATAGAAATGCTGTGGAGTATTTTATTGCCATACCTAACAACTAAAGGCCTAGAAGAATACCAGCAGCTTAGAAAATTTGTAAAATTACCAACCAACTAAATATACAACTATGAGAAAAATTGATATGCTATTGGCAGAATACGCAGTAAGTCATCAAACAAAACTAAATATAGCTATACACTACATTTGTGTGCCGCTTATTTTTTTTAGTTTAATTGGTTTATTAGCCAGTATACCTATCCCAAACGTTATTACAAATGCATTACCAGTTTTTTTAGTGCCTTATGCTCATTTAGGCACACTTGTTATAATTTTTGGCTTATTGTATTACCTTAAACTATCTAAAGCTTTGTTTGTAGGAATGTTATTTTTTTCTGCCTTAGTTTTATTAACCATAAATTTTGTGTCCTTATTTGTTGCTGTACCTTTATGGTTAAGTATGCTACTAATTTTTGTTGTTGCTTGGATAGGGCAATTTATAGGGCATAACCACGAGGGTAAAAAGCCATCTTTTTTAAAAGATTTACAGTTTTTAATGATTGGTCCGGCTTGGACAATGAGTCATTTGTTTGATGCTTTAGATATTAAGTTTTAATATGTAATAACTACTACTATTAAGTGTTGTTAAAGCATATTAATAACACTTAGTAGTTTAGATTTACTTAAAAATAAGTTGTACTCTGTATCTATTTCTTTAAGCTGAGTCTCTATTAATTTTACTTCTCTGTAATTTACTAAAAATAGGGAGCCTTCACCTAAGTTAAACTTTCGTTCTTCTGTATACACTAGTTTTTTATA
This sequence comes from Cellulophaga sp. RHA_52, assembly GCF_007827205.1. Taxonomy (NCBI): domain Bacteria; kingdom Pseudomonadati; phylum Bacteroidota; class Flavobacteriia; order Flavobacteriales; family Flavobacteriaceae; genus Cellulophaga; species Cellulophaga sp. RHA_52. The sequence goes on along the minus strand of NZ_VIRZ01000001.1, from coordinate 2,804,421 downwards.
ATCTTTAACCAAGTCTTTAATAATAGTATGTTGGTTGTTGTAAGATTCTATTTGTTGTAAACCACTTTCTATTTTGTTACTAAGGTTAACCTTAGTTGCCATAATATCAAAATCTATATCTTTTAATTTTACCTTGGTTAATTTTAAATCTGCTCTTTCTTTTCTTAAAAATAAAGGAAAACTAACTGCTAATCCTGTTTTATAGTTTGATGTATTAAAACTATCTAAGTTTTGATAATCTGAACTTAAAAAATTGTATTGCAAATCTATTTTAGGCAACAAATTATTGGTTTTGTACCTTTTATCTATCGTTAAAATGTTTTTCTTAATCTGTAACTCTTTTAATTTAGGGTGATTTTCTACCAATTCTTCAGTAGTATTAAGTAATGAGCTATTTAAAACAGTATTTATGCTATTAATTGTTGTTGTATCTGGAGTAATAGCATCTGTAATTTCTAATGGTAAATTATTCTGTAGCCACAAAAAGTTAGATACTTCTAATTTAGATTTTATGTATCCTATTCTTGCTTTTTCAACGTCTAGCAATCTATTTTTATAATTAATACTAGCTTCTAGCGTATCTACCGCAGGTTTATCACCCGCAAAAAAGCTCTTTTTTACATTTAACAATCTAACTTCTGCATTTTTCAAATATGCAGAATATACAAGTTTAGCCTTGTAGTTTTTTAACCAATTAAAATAAGCCTCTGTGGCATCAAACAAAAAGTCGTTTACAACTAATTTTTGCTTGGCAGCAGCTTGTTGGGTGTATAATTTAGCTTGTTTTAATGTTGCCATTCTTTTATTAGTAAGCAACCCTTTAGCTAAAGAAACAGAAACTCCAGCACTGTATAAACCGTCTTCTGGCGTATTATATTCGGGGTTTAAATAGGTACCTTCGTTATTTTCATAGTTTGCTTTTAGTTCTACGCCATACCATGTAGGAATTTTAAAAGCAGCATTTAATTTATCATAATATGTAGTTCCTTTAAATTCTTTATTGCTAAAATCTACTTCTAATTTAGGATCAAAAGCACCTCTAGATTTTAATAGTTTTGCTTCACTCTCTGTAGTTATTAAACGTGCTTGTTTTACTATAGGATGGTATTTTTTTACATAACCTAAGTATTCTTCTAAGCTTAATATGCTATCTGTTTCTTGGGCTTGTGACGTAAAGCACAGTATAGAAAAAAATAGAATTATATATTTATTCATTCGTTTATTTTTTATCAGAAGTTGATGTTTTAGGAGTGTAATAATTTGGAGGGAAACTGTTTATTTGTCTCCAAATTTCAAACCAAATAGGGACATTTTCTAATAGTGCAATTGTTTTGGCACCAGAACCAACACGTATAGCCTCTGGCCAAGGAGCATCTTCTGCATTTGGCTTTAATAACACTCTATATTTTCCATTTGTACTTATAAAGTTTTCTATTGCTACTATTTTTGCTCCGTAGGTGCCGTAAGATACGTTTGGCCAACCACTAAATACAATTGCTGGCCAACCATCAAACTGTACACGTACATCTTCACCAATATGTATTAAAGGCAAATCTATTGGGCTAACATACATTTCTACAGCCAAATCATAATTAGCAGGCATAATATGCACCAAAGGCTCTCCTTCTTTAAAAGTTTCTCCTAAACCAGCCTTAATTGTTTTGTTAATATAACCAGCTTGCGGAGCTGTAATGTATAACAAACTACTTCTTTTTTTGTAATTAGCTAAACTGGTTTCTAGTTTAGATACTTGTGCTTCAGTGTCTAAACCACTAGATTCTGCAGTATATAAACTACTTTGTGCTTTTGCTATTTTATCTGCATAAGTTGCCCTTAATGTAGCAATAGCAAGTTTACTATTTACCAAGTCTTGCTTAGTACTTAGTAACTTGTTTTGTTGTGAGGTTAGTTTAGCATTAACTTCTTGCAATTTAGATTGCTTTTCTTCTACATCCTTTACAGCTTTTATACCTTCTGCCTGTAAAGCAATTGCACGCTGGTATTGAGTATTTGCAATATCTGCCTTAATTTTAATAGCTTCTAAATCTATACTGTCACTAGTTACTTTTAAAGCCGTTTGCGCTACTTTGTTTTTAGCTTGCTCTAGTTTTAAAACACGTTCTTGCTCTAGGGCTTTAATTTGGTTTTTTAAAGCATCAGTTTTGTTTTTGTAAGCTACAACAGAGGAAGACTTAGCAGTTAACTGGTCATTAGTTCTTTGTGCAAGGTTTTCATCAAAATAATCACTTTTAACTTCAGATATACGTAAAATAGTATCTCCCTTTTTCACAAAATTACCTTCTTGTACATACCATTGTTCTACACGACCTGGAATTTGAGACTGTAGTGTTTGTGGTCTTTGGTTAGGCTTAAGCGTAGTAACATTACCTTGACTTGTGATATTTTGTGTCCACGGTAAAAACAAAATTAGCAACAAAAAGATACTAAAAAATTTAAGAAAATTTTTAAAACCTTTGTGATACTCTTTATTAAATATTTCTTTTCCAGACCTATAATTAGATAAGTCTATATTTTTAGCTACTTGATTTTCAGATATATTTAGCATAGCTTATGATTTAGAAGAGATTATAACACCATTTTTTAATGTTATTTTCTTATTACATTTCTTTTCCCAACTTTTATTATTACTAACAATTATTAAACTCCAAGGGTGCGTTTTTAGCGATAAATAATCTATAATTTGGTTTGCTTCTTGTTCTTCAAATAAATCTAATGGATTTTCTAAAATTAGTACCTTGGGTTGTTTAACTATAGCTCTAGCTAAAACCAATTTTTTAGTTGTTGTATAGGCAATTTGTTTGCCTTCTGGAATTAATATTGTATTTAAACCTAGAGTTTGTTGCTTTAAAAAATCTATTAGTCCTAAGTGCTGAAAGGTTGTGTATATAGCTTCATCACTAATTTCTTCGTTTCCAAAGGTTACATTTTCCCTAATACTACCTTCAAAAGTAGTTTCTTCAAATAAAGACATTCCTAAGTTTGCTCTGTAGTTGTTTATAAGTAAACCACTAATAGCCAAGTCGTTCACGTGCAAATAGCCACTTGTAGGTAACACAAGACCAGCCATTAATTGTAATAAAGTAGACTTTCCAGATCCACTTTCACCAGTAACTAAAACTCTATCTTTAGGATTAACAGTAAAAGATATGTCTTTTAAAATTGTTTTATTTCTTTCCCCTACGGTATATGATATGTTATTTAATTCTAAGGTAAAATCATCCTTTTCATTAATAATTTCACCTGTTTGTGGTTCCAAAGGTTTGTCTACAATTTGACCAAGTTTTTCAATAGAAGTTAAAACATCGTAAAAAGACTCTAAGCCTAATATCAATTTTTCAACAGAATTAATAACAAGTAAAATTATAATTTCAGCAGCAACAAACTGACCAATATTCATACGTTGGTCTAGTACTAAAAAACCTCCAATAGATAGTAAGCCAGCTGTAACTATAACTTTAAACCCTATCATTTGTAAAAATTGCACCTTTAAAATAGAAAAGTGACTTTCTCTAGATTTTAAATAGTTATCTACTAGGTAATCTGTTTTTTCTAGAGCTAATGATGTTTTTCCGGATAGTTTAAAACTAATTACAGATCTAGAAATTTCTTGTAACCAGTGGGCAACTCTGTACTTATTTTTAGATTCATTTAAACTAGTGTCTAATCCTTTTTGAGAAGTGTATTTAAAAACAACATACGCTAAAAGAACCAACAATATTCCAAATAGAATAAAGAACGGATGATAAAAGGAAAGTAAAATTAAAGCAAAAATTATTTGTAAAAGGGCAGAGGGAACATCTATTAAAATTTTAGATAATCCTTTTTGTATTGTTAGGGTATCAAAAAACCTATTTGCCAATTCAGGAAAATGCAAATTTCTTAATTCTACCATTTTTATTTTAGGAAAACGATAGCTTAACTCAAACGAGGCACGTGTAAAAATTCGTTGTTGTATGGTTTCTATAATTCTTATTTGCATTAGTTTTAAAACACCAGAAAAGGCAACTCCTATAGTAACTAAAACAATTAAAACTACCCAAGAAGCAGATACTTGGGCGCCTTGTAGTAAATTTATAATGGTTTGTATACCAATAGGTAAACTAAGGGCTACTATACCTTCAAAAACAGCATAATAACCAATTTGTAATATATCTTTACGCTCTAACTGCAATAGCCCTAAAAATCGTTTCCAAGGTGTTAAAGTTTTATTTGGCATTTGTTAGTGTTTTAAAAGTTAAGTCTGTATAAAAATCTGTTGGTGTAATTTTGCTATTACAGTTGGTAATAGACTTAAAATGTAGCTTTAAAAAATGCTGGTGTAACGCACCTTCTACCAAACTACTAGCAAAACTTAAAGCGTAGTTGTAATTAGGATTATAAGCTGCTATTATTTCTGCTATACGTTGTACAGTACGTTTATAAGGCATAAAAAAACCTTCTTTATTATCTTGGTCTACACCTTTGGTGTAATATGCTTTAGAGTTTTCATTAATAATAATGGTATATAACAACTCTTCGTTAATATGACTATACTTATTATCTTGCTCAGTAGTTTTGGTAACCACCTCTATTGCTTTTTTTAATTTTTCTTTAGTATTGCTAATGCTGTACGTTTCTATAACTAATTGGTACTCTATCCAACCCCAGTACCAAGCAGTTAAATACATCAATAGTTTATGTTTACTCTCAAAATATCTATATATAGAACTTTCATTAGAACCAATATTTTTACCTAGTTTTTTAAATGTAAAATCTTCAAAACCAATTTCTTCTAAAAGCGTAATACTGTGTTCAATAATTTTTTTCCCTAGTGTAGATGATTCCGGGTCTTTTAAATAGATTCCTTCAGGTATTTCTATTTTAATATTTGATAGTAATTTTTTCATAACTAAAACTATTATATGCAAATATAATAGTAATACTATTAAAAAAGAAACACGTTCTATTAACGTATTAATATTTAATAGGTTAAAATTAACTAAAACACTAATAAAATAAGGTCTTTGGCGAGTTAATTAAATATGTGTTAAATGTTATTAATGTTTATTTTAAAACAAAAAATTAAAGGTTTGTATCAGTTTTTAATACAAATTATACTAGCAATACAACACCTTACATATACTTAAAACACCTAAAAGTTAAGGTTTCACAGAAAACCTAAGGGTGTTTACAGAAAGTTACTTTTTTACATAGTTACTATACATAGATTTGAAATGAAAATAGAAATTAATATAGAACAGGACTATGAAACTAAAATTAACAACAGTACTTTTTTTAATCTGCACCGCACTTATAGCTCAGAATAAAGAAACGTTTACAGGTAGTGAAGATAATGTAGAATATAAAGCCATTTTTGATGGGCAAAATGTTTATTTAACATTGCGCACGGAGTTTAAAGAGACTATGCAATCTATGTTACACCGTGGTTACACCATTTATTTTGATATAAAAGGAAAGAAAAAGAAAAATGTAAGTATACAGTATCCGTTAAAAGCAGAACGTCCAGAAAAAGGAGCTAGACCAGAAAGAGGTGAGCGTAGAGAAAATAGAGAGAATAGCGAGCAAAAAGGACCAGAAATTGCAAAAATGATAGAAAAATTGCCTAAAAAAGCAAATTACTCCTATTTTGATTCTTCTGAAGATTTTAATTTAGATATGAATAATTTGGGTATTGTAATGAATTACAGCTATTCTGAAAATGAAGAAGAAGGTCCTGTTTTAGAATATCATTTAAAAATACCAGCATCTAAAATATCCACAGAAACTGGCAATCTCTCTAAGCTGTCTATTGGAATTGTATCTACCAAACAAGAACAAAAAAACAGTCAACAAAAGCCTAATATTAGTATGGGTGGCAGGCAAGGTGGTGGTGGCCAAGGCGGACGTTCTGGTGGTGGCAAATCTGGTGGTGCAGGAAGAGGAAGTGGCGGAGAAAGACCACCACAAGCAAACACAGATTCACAAGTAGAGAAAATAGATTTTTGGTTTAAACTATATCCAAAAAAGAAAAAATAAAGAAGAAACACTAACCATAAATAATTTTTTAGTTTGTTTTCTTTAAGCCGGTTACGTTGTGGTAATCGGTTTTTTAATTTAAGAAGTAATTAACTATAAAAGCTAAGTTTTTTTAGATGCTTGTTTAAACTTTTAACAAAAACCAGTGTCTTATATGTATAGAAAGTATTAATCTTAAAATGTATTAGTTATGAAAACATTAATAAAAAAATACATCATACCTGTAACACTTTTAGTTGCAATAACAGCTCAGGCTACTGCACAAAGAAAACGTACAGCAAATGAGAAAACGGTAGTAAAAACTACAACCACAAGAACAACAGTAAGCAAAAGAGTACCAAGTACAAAAGTTACTTATAAAACACCTAAAAAGAAAGTTGTATCTGTAAGAACAATTCCTAACAGAACCGTTATAAAACACAGAGGTACTAATTATTACTATGCTAATAATAAGTTTTATACACAGTCTAGAGGTAGGTATATTGTAATTGCTCCAAAAGTAGGGTTTAGAATACATGTATTACCACCAAACTATAAAAGAGTACGTTTTAAAAACCATAATTATTACACTGCACAAGGTATTTTTTATGTTCAGGTAAATAATGAATATGAGGTTGTAGAACCTGAGGTAGGTACTGTTGTATATGAGCTGCCAAGTGATTATGAGAAAGTTAATTTAGACGGACAAACCTATTACGAGTATGCCAATGTACTATATGAAAAAGTACAGGTAAATGGTACTAGAGCTTATGAAGTAGTTGGTATTATAGATATGGATTAACGCAAGTAACTACTGCATTTACAGCAGTTTATTGCTATAAAAAGAGGGTAACTAGCATCTAGTTATCCTCTTTTTATGTTTTATTTTTGCGCAACGGCAACAGGTTTAAGCCTTATAACACCAAAGGCATTAAGTATTTTAATAATAACGTAAGTAACATCTACCTCGTACCATTTTACACCAAAATTAGCTCTACTTGCATACTTGTGGTGGTTGTTATGGTAACCTTCTCCCATCATTAAAAAATCGAATCTAAAAAGGTTTTTACTCGTGTTTTTCATTTTAAAATTTACATAGCCATAAATATGTCCAAACCAGTTTATAATAACACCATGTATTGGTGCCATTAAAAATGTAATTAGCAACAAAGCCCATTGCCAAGCGGCTGTAGTAAAGTAAACAAAAAATAAAATGTATAATGTAATCCAAAGTAATCTAGAGAATCTAGAGCTTGCAAATGCATCAAAAGATTTCCATTGTGGTACGTTTTTAGTAAACCGTTTGTCTACTGCAATACGCTCTTTATTAATGTCTTGGTAAACAGTTTTTGTGCGCCACATCATAGAAAACAAATTGTCGTCATAAGCAGGGGAGTGTGGGTCTTTTTCTGTGTCTGTATACGCGTGGTGCATACGGTGCATTACACCATAACCATAGGCGCTTAAGTAACTAGACCCTTGAAAAATCCACGTAAGTACAAAGGTAATACGCTCTGTAGTTTTAGACATTGTAAATACTTGGTGTGCGGCATAACGGTGTAAAAAGAACGACTGAAAAAACAGACCTCCATACCATAATACCAAAACAAAAATGACTATAGCCATATAACTTTTTTTTGCAAAGGTAAACGGGAGTTTTTCGCAAAACAATGAACCTAAGTCAATAAAAAGCCACTATATGTAGGCTTATAGGCGCTTTCTTATACGGCTTAGAGCCTGTGCTGTAATACCAATGTAAGAACTTATGTACTTAAGCGGAATTACCTTTAAAAGTTCAGGTCTTTCTTTAAACAATTTTAAGTAACGTTCTTCTGCGGTTAGGTTAAGTAAGTTTTGCTCTCGTTTAGATTTTATTAAAAATAAACGCTCTGCAGTTAGCCTACCTATAAAATTACCAATTTGTGTTTTAGCGTAAACCTCTTGCAAATCGTTATAAGTTATGCTTAAAAGTGTTGTTTTTGTTAACGCTTGTAATTGGTATGCAGAGGGCTGCTGAGTTAAAAAGGAATCATATGCACTAATAAATTGGTTGTTAAAACTAAACCCAAACGTAATTTCTTTTTCTGGGTTGTCTTTTGGTATAAACAAACGCACAACACCAGTTTCTATAAAAGAAATATGATTTTCTATCTCGTTTACTTTTAAAAATATATCCTTTTTAGGAATTTCTCTACGTTGTAATTTAGAGGTAAAAAACGCCCAATCTTCATTAGAAATTGTTGCAATCTGATCTAAATATGCCTTTATCTGCTCCAAACCTTAATATTACTAGTGTTTTAAGTTGGTAAAGATACGTATTACTGTTTTTTTAAGCATCAAATTAATTAATATATAACGTATTCATATTCGTCTTGCATAAACGTGTAGACTATATGTTTTTACACTAAAACTTACCTTAATTTTAATTGTATTATTTGCAAATACAATTCAGCTAAAAATCATTTTAATTAGTACTTTAAATATTTTTTATAAATTATTTATTAATAATAAGTTACAAAAAAGAGCCTTTCTATTTTTATTGGCACTATCTTTGCACTATTGATATCAAATTATCAAATTATTAATACAATATTATTATGAGTAAAGGAACAGTAAAGTTTTTCAACGACACAAAAGGATTCGGATTTATAACTGAAGAAGGAGTAGAGAAAGATCATTTTGTACACATTTCAGGATTAGTTGATGAAATCCGTGAAGGTGATGTAGTTGAATATGACTTACAAGAAGGAAACAAAGGATTAAATGCAGTAAACGTAAAAGTTATCTAAATATATATTTCAAGTTTTTACAAAAGTCCATCATTAGTTTGATGGACTTTTTTTTATGCCCAAAAACGAGTAATTGCAATAAATGTGAGCTTATTTTAAAATGATTTGTATTTTGCTAAAAAATAGAAATAGAATGAGTGATGACAAGTTTATGCAAGAAGCTGTAAATGCAGCTTTAAAAGGAATGCAAAACAATGAAGGCGGGCCATTTGGTTGCGTTATAGTAAAAGACGGTAAAATTATAGGCAAAGGAAATAATAAAGTAACATCTACTAACGACCCAACTGCACATGCAGAGGTTACAGCAATTAGAGATGCGTGTAAAAACCTAAACTCTTTTCAGTTAGATGGTTGTATAATTTACACCTCTTGTGAGCCTTGCCCTATGTGTTTAGGAGCTATTTACTGGGCAAGACCAGAAAAAGTATACTATGGTAGTAGCCAAGCAGACGCTGCTAATATTGGTTTTGATGACGAGTTTATTTATAAAGAAATTCCGCTACCTTACAATGAAAGAAGTATACCTTTTGAGCAATTGTCTCCTGAAATTGCAATAAAGCCTTTTCAAGAATGGACTAAAAAAGAAGATAAAACAGAGTACTAATTATAAGTTACTTGGTTTTAAAGCACTACTTAAACGAGTTAAATACTGGTTTAAGTAGTGCTTTTTTATTGATTGGAGAATAAATGTATAGCGTTAACAAAAATTTTAATTACGATAATACCAAAATACCAATACCTATAATTTTGACTTTAAAAAAATAGATATGGAAAATTGGTTGTTTGCCTCAGGTGAAATTATAGGAAAAGTTATACTAAGTATTTTAGCAATTTTTACAATAGTTATTGTAATTACTAGAATATCTGGCTTACGTACTTTTGCCAAAATGTCTAGTTTTGACTTTGCATCTACCATTGCAATAGGCTCTATATTAGCGTCTATAGTTTTAAATTCTAGCCAATCTATTACTAAAGGTGCAATAGCTTTAGGTGGTATTATATTATTTCAATCTGTTTTTTCATATTGCAAACGCAATTTTGAATGGTTTAATAATTTGTTTACCAATAAACCAATGTTATTAATGGATAAAGGGGAATTTATACTTAACAATTTAAGAAAAACAAATGTAGATGCTAAAGATGTGTATGCTAAGCTTAGAGAAGCTAATGTAAAAGATAAAAGCGAAGTTTTAGCCGTAATATTAGAAAGCACCGGAGATATATCTGTACTACATAAAAGTAAAGATGTTGAGCTGTCTAAAGATATTTTAACGGGTGTTAAAAAGTAAACAGACTAAAAGATATGCATTACTTTTGTACTAATTAGGTATTATAAAAACTATAATTTGTTAGAAAAAAGGCAACAATTGCCCTCAGAGCAATTAACAGATACAGACTATTTTATTTACTGCTTAGAGGCTGTAGAAGATATAGAAATTGATACGGTTACCACTGCACAAAAAAAGTTAGCAGAATTAACCAAGCAATATGGTGTAGCCAGTATTTACAAAACATGCGATACTATAGAAGGTTTAGAAGCTAGTTTAAATACATTGCTTTTAGATGATCATAACTTTAAAAATTACGAGGTAATTTACCTTGTTATTACTGGCGAGGCTAATAGTATTTGTTTAAATGATTATTACTATAGTTTACAAGAAATTGCAGAAATTTTTGAAGGAAGATTGCAAAATAAGATTCTACATTTTTCTAATGCCAAAATTTTAGATTTAGACGAAGAAGAAGCACAGTATTTTATAGATATTACAGGTGCTAAAGGTGTATCTGGTTACGGTAATGCTTACAACGGTATATCTAGTGCAGATTTAGATAAAGCATTTTTTAATTTATTTAAAGAAGATGATAATATGTTTGATGTTGTAGAAGAACTACACCAAAGACATTATAAAATGTGTAAACTATTAGATTTTAGATTGTATTACTAAATACAATTACAGCATATTATACTGTTTATTTACTAAAGCAATTATTATTTTTCTATTTTATATAGAGATAATTAGTAATACTTTTAATAATACAATAACCACTACTAATGTGTATTAAATGTGTTTTTCACTTAAATATTTCCAATAGCGTTTAGGAACATGTTGTATATGTAGTTTCATATTTTTTCTAGAAGCAATGTTTGTGCTCTTAAAGTAATCGTTCCATAATTGCTGAAACTCTAACTCTACAGCAGCAAAAATTTCTGAAGATGTTTTGGTAGGGTCAAAGTCTGCACCTAATTCTAGCGTAATAATATCTACTTTATCTAGGTTATAATACAAGCCATACTTCCGTTTTAAATCGTAAATAAGCCATTTTTGGTCTGCATACCGCTTTTCAAAATGTCTTTTTATAAGTGGCAGTACATTAAAATCTGGTTCTATATTAGCAAAGTAAATACCGTCTTTAGTTAGTTTAAACCGTACAAAAGCCTCCATTCTGTGCTTTTCTCGCCCTACGTTTTTAGTAAGTTTGGCTATCTCTAAAATATGAGCGTTTGTAAAGTCAGACCCTACATTTTTTTTAGCAGCAAAAACATACACTATTGCATTAAATAAAGTATCTTCTACAGTAGGTTTTTCACTTAAAAAGGCATAGTAAAACCTGCGTAATTCATCTGTAGACATCTTCTTTTTTAAGCCAGCCCAAACACGGTTACTTTTTTCTTGGTCTGTATACACCGTATCAAAACTTCCAAATAAAGGCTGCTGAAAACGCTGTTCTGTAACAATTTTAACGGTCTTTAATTTTAGCTCAAAAGCAGTAAAAACGGCAGTTAAAAATCCATCAAAAGTAGCGTCGTAAATTAGCGTAGTTTCCATTTTAAAAATCTATCCAAAAAGGTTTAATTGGTTGCTAAGCATATCTGTATACTTACTTTTAGAATTTTGTAAAATAAGACCTTTAATTTTCTCGGCTGTTAAATCTCTGCTTTCAAATTTGTTAGATGCACACACCAAAAAGTATTGCGCACGGTTTAAAGACACCCCAATAGCTTTTAAATGCTCCCAATTAAGTTGCCTGTACCGCCTAGCTTTTAGTATTTTGTATACAGATTTCATTCCTAAACCAGGAATTCTTGCCAACATATGCTTATCTGCCTTGTTTACATCTACAGGAAACTCGTGCATATTACGCAATGCCCAACCCAGTTTAGGGTCAATATCTAAATCTAAATGTTGGTGTTGCTCGTTTAAAATTTCTTCAATATTAAAACCATAAAAACGTAACAACCAGTCTGTTTGGTACAGTCTGTTTTCGCGTAACATAGGTACAGGAGTGCCAATTTGCGGTAAGCGTGTATCATAACTAATAGGCACATAACCAGAGTAGTACACACGTTTTAAATTAAAATTTTTGTAAAAATAATTAGAGGTGTACATAATTTGCATATCATTTTCACCACTGGCACCAACAATCATTTGTGTACTTTGCCCACCAGGAGCATATTTTGGAGTACTTTTAATAAGTTTTTTCTCGTTTTTGTACTGTATAATTTCATTTTTTACCTTAATCATAGGTTTAATAAAATCTTCTCTATTTTTATCTGGAGCCAAAAGTTTTAACCCTTTTTTAGTCGGAATTTCAATATTTACACTAAGTCTGTCTGCATACAAACCAGCCTCACGCATTAGCTCATCACTAGCACCCGGAATAGATTTTAAATGTATGTATCCATTAAAATTTTCTTCTAAACGCAATTTTTTAGCCACAGCAACCAAACGCTCCATAGTATAGTCGGCACTTTTAAAAATACCAGAGCTTAAAAAAAGTCCTTCAATATAATTACGTCTGTAAAAATTTATAGTTAAATCTACCACCTCTTGTACTTTAAAAGCAGCACGTTTAATGTCATTACTTTTACGCGTAACACAGTAGGCACAATCAAATATACAATAGTTGGTAAGTAGTATTTTTAAGAGCGATACACAACGGCCGTCTTCTGTATACGTATGGCAAATACCAGAAGCAGATGCATTACCTAATCCCTTATTAGTGTTTGTTCTGTTGCTACCGCTAGAGGAGCATGATACATCATACTTTGCAGCATCTGCAAGGATGTTTAATTTTTCTTGTACACGTTGAAAAGACATACCTAAAAATTTGAGTTTAGACTGTAAAGATACAATGTAAACAAATAAAAAACACATTTTGCAATTAATTTATATCTCATATTATGATATATAAGTATGTAATTTACTATATTTGACACTGAAAATAATGCAGTTATGAACCGTATTAAGTACGTATTAGAAGACAAGGGTATAAAGCAAACTTGGTTAGCAGAAAAGCTAGGTAAAAGTTACAATATGGTAAATTCTTATGTACAGAATAGGAGGCAACCCAGTTTAGAATTGTTGTATGAAATTGCCCATATTTTACAAGTAGAAGCCAGAGATTTGTTAGATGGCAACCAAGCAGTTTTTAACACCAATAATACAGTTAAAACAGACACCGTTAGTATACCTTTAGTAGGCTCTGTAGCTTGCGGATTGCCAATTTTTGCAGAAGAACATATTGAAGCTAAAATTGAAGTTTCTACCAAGCTAGTAAAAAAACCTTCAGATTATTTTTTGCTAAGAGCCACAGGAGACTCTATGAACAAAAAAGGAATAAACAGTGGCGATTTACTACTAATAAAACGCCAGCATACTGCAGAAACCGGAGATTTAGTACTTGCCTTGTTAGATGATGAAGCTACGGTTAAAGAGTTTATAAACAACGGTAGCAACCTTGTTTTAAAACCGCACTCTACAAACCCAAAACACCAACCAATTATTTTAACTACAGATTTTAAAGTACAAGGTATTGTAGCAGATGTTATTAAGGTGTAGTTAAATACATAAGTTTTCTAGTGTTTTTTTTAAAAGTAGGTGGGAAGTGGCATTTTGTATTTAGGATAAAAGATGTTACACACAACTAATTTTATACCATTTATAAATAAATAGTACCCAAGTATACATATCTGTAATTACACTTAAAAAAATAGTTTTACATTGTAGGGGAATTAAACAACCAAAAGTAACCAAAATCCACTATGTGCGTTTATACACCTTTATTGGCTGAATAAACGTTAGTATTTGCGTTTATATGTAGTTGTGCGCCATTTAAAAAATGAAATATAGTAGAAAGAAAATAACTAAAGCAGGAAAAAAGATTATAACCTCAAAATCCATTGAGGAAAGAAATATTGCTCTAGAATTAATAAATGACTGGAGAGCAAATCATTTACATCCACTGAACGTTATGAAAAATGGTTTAATTCGAGTATTAATAAAACATAAAATTAAACCAATATTAATTTCTCAAAGACTAAAACGTTTAACATCGATTGAATATAAACTCGATTTGAACGAATCAATGGGACTTGGAGGAATGCAAGATATTGGAGGTTACAGAGCTGTTGTTAAAGACACAAAAGATTTATTTAAGTTAAAAGGTATTTTAGAAAGAAATACAACAAATCATAAACTAAATAAAACTGTAGATTATGTTGATAGACCAAAAAAATCAGGATATAGAAGCATACATTTTATTTACACATACAATTCAAAATTAGACAAATACGAAAATCTTCTTTTAGAATTACAAATCAGAACAAAATTACAACACAATTGGGCAACAGCTGTAGAAACAGCTGGCATATTGACCAAAACCTCTCTTAAATCGAGCCAAGGTCCTGATGAATGGCTTGATTTTTTCAAGATAGTTAGTTCTCTTTTCGCAATTAAAGAGGAATTACCTGTTTTAGAAGAACATAAAGAACGCTCAATGGAGAACTTAATGGTTGAATGCTTTAATTTAACTAATGAACTTAAAGTTATAGATATTCTGAAGGCATTACGAATTTCTGCAAGACAAATAGAAATTGAGAAATTTAATGGAGATTATTATTTAATAAACATCAACGTCAAGGAAAAATTTGTAAATATTCAGACCTTCAAAAAAAGAGATTATGGAATTGCTTCAGAAGAGTATTTGAAATTAGAAAAAGATATTAAGGAAAATGAAAATGCTGTAGTTCTTGTATCAGCATCATCAATAAAATCATTGAAAAAAGCTTATCCAAGTTACTTTTTAGATACATCTGAATTTATTTCAGCTCTTGAAAGAATAAATGAAAATTGTGAAAGATTAAAATTAGTTAAGTAAAAAACGAACGCACAACACCATATATAATTAATGGCTGGTTTTAGCCTACATATGAAAGTGACTCGTGGATTTTCTATTCGGTTTTTATTTGATAACTTTAGTACTTAAACCACTCAATAAACTATATACAAACAAGTTAGGTGCAAGTTGAAAAAACATAACAAGACAATTAATCTAATATATTTAAACTATGGATTTAATAAACAAATTATTGGGAATAGACCCTAATTATATTGTGATTGGATTAATTGCCTTTTTCTTTTCATTGGAGCAAATAATGCAATCGCCATTTAGTTTCAAAAAAAGAATTAACCATCTGTTTCAAAATGTACTGTTCCAAATTATTCTTGTGTTTTTAAATATCTTTTTTGTAACATTTCAGGTGTTTTCAATTGAATGGTTAAATGGAAACAATATAGGACTTCTATATTTGATTGAATTACCTGTTTGGGTTAAACTTTGTGTTTCTGTTGCCTTATATGACATAACAGCGTATTGGATTCATAGAGGAACTCACAAAATCCCATTACTATGGAGATTCCATAGAGTACATCACAGTGATACAACAATGGATTCTTCAACGGTTTTTCGTTTTCATCCTATTGAATTAATTCTTGTTTTTGGAGTTGGAAATATAATTACTGCTGCGCTATTTGGTACAGATGTCTTTTCTATGGCTCTGTATTATTTTATCCTTTATGTATTTTTCTTTTTCGAACACGCAAATCTAAATTACCCAAAATGGCTGAATTCGTCTTTAGGATTATTATTTGTAATGCCAGACCATCATAGAGTTCACCATCAACAAGAACAGATATACACAGATTCAAACTATGCCGATATATTTATAATTTGGGACAGGTTATTTGGGACTTTTAAGATGATGCCAGTAGAAGATATGAAATATGGATTGGCAGAATTTGATACGGACGAAAAACAATCATTCCTCTATTTAATTAAAAGTCCTTTTATAAATATTAAAAGAATTAAAACTGATAAGAAATCTGAATAAAAAACCAGCATTTAACAATGTCTATAAGTAATTGCTAGTTTTAGCCTAAATATGAATCCCTAAGCGTTAGGACTATCATACTTTCTAACTGTGATTTATTTGCTAAATTAGGTGCTTAAACCACGCAGCTAATCTTAAACAAAATTGCTGTGTGCAACCTAATAATACACTATGGACTTTAAACGAACAGGAATAATATTGTACACTATTGAGTATAAAAAATGTGTAGCCTTTTATGAAAACATACTTGAATTAAACAAAATGTTTGAAACTGAAAATTTAACGTGTTTTGAATTTGGTAACTCTTATTTGATGGTAGAGCTAGACGATGAATATAACGGAACACAAACTGAATCTGAACGAATTAAGACTTGTTTACGAATGAACGTTTCAAACGTTAAAATTCTTGCAAACAAACTGATTGAAAAAAATATTGAAGTAGACTACCAAGAACACACTTGGGGAACAATTGCGAAATTTTTTGACCCAGACGGAAATTTATGTGCCTTTAAGGACAATGAAACGTTTGAAAAGCAAATTGCAGACGGAATTAAAGTGAACTAAGCAGAAGAAGAGTTAACTAACACTTATACAAGACTATTTTTATTTACTAAATTAGGAGCGTAAACACTAAAGGTTTAATAAGCAAAACCGTGGTGTATAATTAATTAAAATTATGAAAAACATTATTAAAATTGGAATTACTATTATTGGAATTCTACTCGTAATAAATTTTATTGAAAATTTAGACAGCTTAATATCTGAATATGTCAACTACTTGGAAATGAAAAAAATGGATGGTTACACATATTCAAAACAACCTAAACTACTAGATTTTATTCTTTCATTTATAGGTGTCTTCTTGAAATTAATTTTTGGATTATTTCTGATAATTAAACCATCATTATTTACAAATATATATATTCCTAATAACATTGAGTCTAATGATGAAAAATGGGCTTTAAAGTTAATACTAAGCTTTAAATATTGTTTAGCAATTTATTTAATCGTTTTTGGAATAATTGAAGTGATAGAAGTAATTGTCAGAGAATTTCAATTCACAGAAAAGGCTAGAAACAATTATGAATTTGTTAGGTATAGTTGGACTTCTGTAATACCCAAATGTTTTAGTATTATTATAGGATATATATTATATAAATCATTTAATGAAAAATTATTTTTAAAATAACGATAAACAGTAATGGATTTAAAATTTCTGTACTAATTTAATATAAAGATACACGATTTATTAGAGTATGCATTTTTATTAAAATTAAGCTGCTAACGCATTTAGTCATTAACTATAAATGCGTGTATAACTCCTGGTAACCAACCAATAATAGTTAGTATAAGACTAATTAAAAATGTTTTTCCTATTCCGTGTTTCATAAATACTGCTAATGGTGGTAGTACTATATTTAGTATAATTGTTAGTAATGACATATGTAGTTATTTTAATTAATAATTCTATTTTTCTAAGTTTTTTTTATTCTAGTTATTCTTCTTCTTTCTCATCTACCAACATCCTATGATCACTTTTCTTTAACCCAACAATGGCAATAATATTTGTAACGGTACCATATAACATTAGTATGGTAATAACCATCATTCCACTAATAATAGAAGAGGAGAATAGTGTTCCCCAATAAATATATTTGTACCACCAAACGGCTACGTTATCTGCTTCTGTAATTGGAATATTAAAAAACTGAAAGAGAATTAATGTACTTATAAAAAGTATGGTGTCAAATTTAGCAATACTTAATACCTGTGTATAGTGTTTCTTTTTAAGTTTTGTTTCTGTACCAGTACTTATACCCAGTAAGGTTAATAGTAAGGCCAAAATTGTGGCAGATGCCAATATTATGGTATTACAAAGCATATTAAGACCTTGTATAGATGAACTTAACAGTTTTTTAGCCTCATAGCCCGATATGTTACCTAAAATAAAGACACCAAATGCTATAAAAATTGTTGTTACAGCACCACCTATAAAGGCGCGTTTATGATTTTTAAAAAAGTGGCTCATTTTTATATGATCTTATATCCTATGGGTTTAAAACTTCCACCATTACTATCTTTTGCAGAGCAAGCTGTTAAAGCTACAATTAAATCCATTTGGGCTTCAAAACAAACATAATCACCAGATTGTGATGTGGGTGGCTCAACTTTTATTTTCCCAGATTTATTAAAAACAACATTCATAAATATATTAAATGCAGTAGGTATATCATCTTTTTGAATACCGTAGGGCTCTAAATTTTTGTAAAGGTTTTCAAAACAACTTGGGTGGTATTCTTCAATACCGTAAAAATGTTTAAACGTTTTTCTATCACACGGTGCAAGTAAAAAATCGTTTCTACCGTTTGTATCTTCTATAATTTTTACCATTTTATTACTTCTGTTACTCCAGAGGTAATTGCCTTTTGTTAGTAAAATAGACTCTTCAAAATCTAATGTTTTACCTGAAGATACTTTCTCTTTTATATCGGTTTTATTCAAAAATAAAATGTCTGATACTTGCTTACCTTCAATATCAATAACCTTAAGTATTTGACCCTTTTTAAGTTCTAAAGCTGCTCCGGATTTTGGTGGTATAGTAATCATTTTTTATGAAATTGGTATGGACATTCCCATTTGTTATTTACTGCTCTTCCGCTATATTGTCTTGCTTCGCTACCAGCTCCAAAATCTTCTAGCATTGGATTTATAGAACCTTGATATTCCTTATCTCTACGCCTAATTAAGTCTCTTACGCGAGTATAACGATTGGTTTTACGAAGTTTATCAAACTGATTATGTAAGTTAAACACAATCATAGGAAATGGTGATGATCTTGCTTTTCTGGAAGCATTAGGATGCATACCAACTATGTAGAACGACTTGCCTAAGATGCTCATACTAAATTTTGGCGAGGATACATCAGAATCTGTACTTTTATCCCATTCACAATCATCCTTACAGTGTAGTTGATACAGTAATTTCCAGAGTGCGTTTTCAAAAGCTAATTCAGTTTTAAATTCGTCATCTTTAAATACGGCAATAAAGGTTTGAAACTTTTTAGATTCATCATTAATTTCATTTAAGTAACTATTTAAATCGTTTAATAGAGTAGGGACACATTGTTTAGAAATTTTACTATAATTATGAATAGATATAGTATCATTTGCAACAACACTTTGTGCCATAACACAAGGATGATCGTCAAGAATAAATTCTTTTACCATATCATCAACAGTAATTGTATTCTCTATTTTGTCCATTGTGTGTAATTCCATTTTTCAATGCTTTAATGCGTTTGTATCATTTTTATGCTAAATTAAATGGAGTGTAGTTTAAGCTTTATCTCAATCCGTCATATTATTAACCTTATCAAGTATATAAGAATTTATGCATTATTTCTTCACTTGTATTTTATAAAAAGGCTAGTAGTTTTAGTATTTATATGATACTAATATGGTGCAATTAGCACCATATTACCCAATGCTAAAACTATTTTAGCAGTCTTACACATTTTATTATTTTGTAATATATTTCTTACTAGATTTGTTTCGAAACAACAATGTTAATTACAAAAAACAGACTACTATGAAATTAAAAATTATGAAACCAAAAAAGGTATTTTTAAGTTTTCTTCTGGCATTTATTTGCCTGCTAGGGTACAGCCAAAAACCAAACGGACAAACATCTAATCCGAATGATAATTTTAAATTATTAAACGATTTTTCAGATGAATTTAATACAGGTAACATTAATTGGAGCAAATGGAGTAAAACGGCTAATTTACCAAACACAAAAGCTTGGAAGTGGGATAACAATGCCAATGCTAAACCGGTAAATTATAAAGGTGAGCGCTCTGTTGAGCTTACTATGCGTCAAAACGCCAATAATGCAAGAGATGGCATTACATATTTTAAAAGTGGCTGTTTACAAACTATTAAACAGTTGCCTAAAAACTTTGTAGGTTATGTAGAATCCAGAATTTATGGTGCAGAAATTAACTCTCCAAAAGCAACAGGTCTTGACAAATACAGAGGTGTGTGTCCGTCTTTTTGGTTATACAGTAAGTTTTTTGATAATAAACCAATTGGTGAGGCTGTATACACAGAAATTGATGTTGTAGAACTACAACAATTTGATTTTGATCCTAATGGTCCGGTTGGGCATCAACAAGATTTAATTACAGATGCAGAATCTAATCTTCATTTAGTAAAAAAAGCTAGTTTTGGTAGAGATTGGTTTAGACCAAAACAACCAAAAGCAAGAGCTACTCAATTAAATAAATATGAGTTACCAGGCAAATTTGATCCTACAAAAGGTTGGCATACCTATGGTTGTGAAATTACGCCTACTAAATTATACTTTTATGTAGACGGAAAAAGAGTAGGCAAAGCATTAAATAATACATACTGGAGTGATAATCCTATGTATGTTATAGCATCATTAGGATTAAGAGTACCATTTGTAGCGTTTCAAGGTAATGTATTTGAGCCTGTGAACCCAGAAGTAAATCCTAGAGCAAAAAAGAATATAGATGAAATGCCAGTATCTATGCACGTAGACTATATAAGAGTATGGGAAAAAAATGGTTCTGGAGGAACTAATAATCCTGTTGGTAACTGTTCAACAGCTCCAACTTGGAAAAAATCAGGAAATTTTACAAAAGGAGACAGAGTAAAGCTTAATAATGCAATTTATGAACTAAAAGCTAGTAATGGTAGTTGTAGACCAGTTGGAGCTTCTGGTTGTTCTTCAAACCAATGGACTAAAGTATCTGACTGTACATCTAATAGCAGTATTATTAATACTGACTTAGGAACTGTATATCCAAACCCTGCGAATACAGTAGTTAATGTGGTAGCTACTAAAGGAGATTTTATTAGAGTAATTACTTCTGTGGGTACAGTAGTACGTACTATAAAAGCTAAAAATAGTACTACTGTTATAGATATTTCTGCATTACCACCAGGTTTGTATACTGTTACAATTACTGGTAACAACAAAAATGAAACAAAACAACTGCTTATTCAATAGCTGAAAATTTAAATAAATTAAATAATAAAGGCAGAATTGAGGTTAAACTTAATTCTGCTTTTTTTGTTATTGGGCGTTTTTTACTAGCATACATAATTATGCAACAAACATATTTATCTAGTGAATAAACACTCTTTTTATAAAACGACGTAGGAGGGAAGTGTAATGTGTGTGGAATGGATTAGTATGCCAGAATGCTATTGGACTGTCATTTAATTATTTTCTAACCCTTTTGTCAGTAAATATTTAGTAAAAACGCATAAAAAATGCCATAATGCCTTAAACAAGACATTTGGCACGAATTTTGTACTAAATTCAGCTATTGTTTGTTATGATTAAAACAATTAAATATTTCTAATTCTAGAGGCTTAGGACCTTTATTTATTAGTGACTTATAAGTTTTAAAAGTTTATTTTAAAGATAATTTTCGACGTTATCAGTGTGCAAATATAAAAATAAATTGTTAATAACAATGTTAAAATAAATATAAATTAAAAAATATCATATCCTAGAAAGTAAATTTTAAAATATCAAGAAACATAAAAAAGCAATAAGTGCTTTTATTAAATAAGTATTAACAATAGTGTTAATACATAACAATTTTAAAATATATAGAGATATGAATATATCAGAATATTATAAGTTAGGATATCAACAACAAAAATTAGACTTTGTTGATATCAAATTAAATACAGACAACTTATTGTTTGTAGATCCAAGGTTGATAGAAAGCTTGGGAACACCTTTAGCAACAAAAATGCAAAAGCATTTAGAAGTTTTTTGGGGTGAATTAGTAAAAAATGTAAAACAAAAATCATTTGGGCAAGCAGATTATTTATTATCTGGTTTGGGAGAGCCAAATGAAACAAGGTTAGGTTATGCATTTAGTAAAGATTACGGAAACTCCGTTGGAAATAAATTAAGGCAAAGAATAGCCAATACAATTTATAACAATATAGCAGTAAAAACAGGCGTTTTAAGTCATTTTGCTGATATAGAATTGTATTTTGAAGATATTAGTTCTGATAGAATTTCTGATATTACTACTAAAATTATTAAATCTGTTTTGATTGAGTTTACTCAAGAACAATGTAGAATTCATAAAATACCAATGAAAACTTTTGTTCAAAAAGACATTTTTGATATTAATACTCTGAAATGGGTTAGCAAAAAAGTTGAACTTCCAGAATACTTTGGTAAGCCAATAATTTTTGTTCCTAAAAATATTGTTAGACTTGAAAATACTGCTGGTAAAAATGTAAGTTGTTTTTATAGATATGCAATAAGACAGTTTGTTAGTAATGACACTGAAATGTTAAAAGACGTTAGTGCTACTGGAAAAGAAGGGAAAATACTTATCAAAGATGTTAAGTCTAAATATCCTTTATCTAAAGAATCATTAGCTAATTGGACAATACATTTTGGTAAATTATTAATTGATTATAAGACAGACCATTTAAGTGGTAGATTAAGAGTTTTAACTGACGAAGAAATAATCGAAATCATATATGATGATGGTTATTCTGATGTAGGCTAGTAACTAATTAGATTATATAAAGGCAGGTGTTTTTCACCTGCCTTTTTTTTGGCCTCATAAAATTTTGGTAAAACAATAAGGTGAAGTGAGCGTGCATATTTTAGGCTATCCAAATGCAATTATCCAGTGGATGATTGTATTTGGATATAACACTTTACAAAATACCGTTTCAAATCATATTTAACTAAAAAACAAATCCACGAGAATCGCGTATTTTAAAATTTCTGTACCTAAATACAGAATACGTAAATTATAAGCAGTATACATTTAGTTATAATTATAAGGCTAATTGTAGTTTTTAACTTTTTGTGAAAATGTATTTTAGTTTTACATAACGACTAATTATAGCTACACATCTAAATTATTCTAACGAAGCCATAATTAGCTTTGCATAATTACTCGATATAAGCATAAAGACAATTATCATTAATATTAATTATGTAAAATATAGATGAAATTGTAACCGTTAATTTAAAATTGACAATTCGAGTTACGGTAAATAACTCTTTATTTATTAATGTTTATAGGAGGTAAAGAGGTTTTCTGAAAAGATAGCTAACAATTTAAAACTGCTAAAAAAGCATTTTTTTGGAATAATGCTAAATTAAAATTACCATTTATATTTTTTTAGTTTTGCTTCATTTATTGACGATTCTAAAATCACAAGATCAAAAATTTTCTCTATTGCATTTTTAGACTCTTTACTTATTACTTCTAAATTTTTAAGCTTTGTATATTTTGCATCCAATTTTATAAAATCTGGATCATCACTATTTGTAGTGTGGATTAACTTATTAGTTAATTCTTCTATTCCAATATTTAAAGCATTAGCTAGCTTAAAAATCGTTTTAGCTGATGGCTTGGCTTTGTTATTTTCATATCTACCAATTTGTACAAAGGATACACCTGATTTGTCCTCTAGCTCAACTAAAGTTAATCCTCTTAGCGTTCTTAATTCCTTAAGTCTCTCACCTATAGTCATTATTCTTTGGGATATTAAACTTTTTTATACTATTTTTATACTTTTATTAAACCTTTATAGATTTAAATTACTTTTAGTGCTAAAAGCAATTTTTATGAAGCACATATTGTTATTTGCAATATTTACAATATTTACAATATATGCAATACTTGCAATACCTGCAATATAAATAAAAGGGAAATCCCGATTTTCTTAATGAGAATTTTTAGAATAAAGATTAGAATAATATTTTTTAGATACAATGACTTAAAAGTATATATTAATTAAACTCTTGACATATGGATAATTACAAGATTAAAGATAAGAAACTAATAATTTCTATTGATTATTTAGTTGATTTAGGTTGTAACCGAAGAACTATGGAAAATAGTATCTCAAAGTTCAACAAAGGTAATTCTATTTTTTTTCACGCCCATAAGGATCCAATAACCAATAAGAAATGGATTTATTATGAGTCCATTCCGAAACGTCTTTTAAAAAAGTTTAATATTTCTACAGATAGGGATATAGCCCTAAAAACATTAAGAGAAATAGAAAAAAATGACATTTTTAAAATTAGAAGTGAAATTAATTTGTTATTAAAAATTCAATGGGATAATCCAATATATTGGAAACAGTATATACCCAATTATGTACTATATTTTTTAGATGCTGAAAAAAGAAATTTATTTGCAAAAACCCATTCTATCATTAGTTGTGTAATAGAATTAAAGAAGAGTAGAAATTACAAACTATGCGATATTCATACGGTTTATTTAAAATTTGAAAATGCAGTTTTTTGGAATGAAAGTTATAATTATTTCTCTAAAAAGATTTTAGAAGCCGAAAGAATGGGGATTCCTGATGCTTTAGTTCACGGATTTAAGCGCTTTGGAAGAAATAATTATCGGTTAAATAATTTTGCTAAAAAAAGAATTATTCATTATTACTGTAATCCTAAGGCGTACTCTAGAAAGCAAATTAGAGATAAAGTTAATTTAGAATTAACTGAGAGAGGTTTAAATACAATCTCCTATAATTCCGTAACACTTTTTATGCGTAATAATGAGTTTCGAAATAAATATGATATATTAAGGAAAGGAATTGAATTCGGATACAATGATTTATTTCCATACCTAACACGTAAAGAGCCTCAATTTATTGGAGAATTATTTCAGATAGATTCGACAAGATTAAACATTAAATACCTTTCAGAAGATAAAAAAATTCAGTCCTTATACCTGTGTGTTGTAATGGATGTTTTTACTAGAAAAATTATTGGTTATTCATTCTCAGATTCAGAAAATCAAGTTTTAATAATGGAATCTATTAGAATGGCGTTTAAGGAGTTTTCTATAATTCCCAAACAAATTGTTGTAGACAGCCATTCATCATATTCCTCTGAAGAATTTAAAAAATTTATTAATGTAATGGATGAATATGGAGTTGATGTAAGAAAATCGAGACCGTATAACCCAAGAGATAAGGGTCACGTAGAAAGATGGTTTAGAACATTTTCAAGTTCATATTTAAATCAACTAATGGGTAATTTAGGTTATGGTATTAAATCTAAGATTGCAGACGGTAGAGCAGCTCAAAGTTTAGAAAGGTTTTATAATAAACCTTCAAACTTACGAACTAAAAAACAGTTAATCAATGCTGTTAGTCGCCTTATTAATACCTGTAATAATGATAAAAAAGTAGTAAAGAACTCCAAAGATGCTAGTTGGTTAGCTCCAAAAAGAAATTTTTTAAAAAGAGACATAGCTAAAATATTCTTTAGTCAAAAAAGAATAAAAGTAAGAAACTCGATGGTCAGAATGAGTGTAAAAGGTTTAGTAGTAACTTATACTATACAAAACATTAAGAAAGCCAATCAGCTTAATAATGAATATGTTTATGTAAGATATGATGAAGGTAATCTTAATTCAATATACTTATTCGATATGAAAAATGGAGAATATATATGGAAATTAGAAATAGACGAGCGTATAGCTATAGTACCTAATCCTGAAGAACTAGTTAAGATTAAAAAGTTTAGCGAAAAACAGAATCAACGAATGCAAGATCAATTTGATATGGTACAAAGAGATTTGGATGAAGCTAAGGAGGAACTAAATTCTATACCAATACTTCAAGATTTCAATTCTAAAAAGACCAAAGAAGAAATCTATCGCCAAGCTGAAGATGATTATTTAATTTCAGAAATAATCAATTTAAATTATCCAAAAGATAAGGGCAAGCAATTTATGAAGAGAAAAAAAGAAAAATATAAAAGTAATAACACTTATAATAAAGTAAGAAATGAGATGAGGAAAAAAGATAGTATTAGAATTATAGAAGATTAGATCTATGAGAATTTATGCTACTTTAAATTTTTTAATGATTCAAGAACTTTGTAAAAGCACAAAAGAAGAATTAAAAATGATAGCTATAATAGGTTATCCTGGCGCAGGAAAAACTGTTGGACTTAGTTATTATCAAAAAACAAATAAAAATGTAATCTATATGATAGTAAGAAAGAGTATGAGTGCTAAAGAATTTTATATTGAGTTATTAAATGCGGTGGGTTATGAAGGTGATGTTTTAAATTTATCGTTATATGATATCATTAATGTTATCGTTTCTAAGATTAAGGCAAGCAAAAGAAAATTATTATTAATAATAGATGAAGCAGGAAAATTTAAACCAAGACAATTAGAATATATTCACGAGCTTAGAGATCAAACAAGTGACAGATTAGGAATCATACTAGCCGGACCAGAATATTTTTATGATAATTTATTTCTTTGGAAAGAAAAAAAAGTAATTGGAATCCCTGAAGTATTTAGGCGAATTGAAAAAATAGAAACATTACGATTACCAACATTCAGGGAAATTAGTGATATATGTAAAGATTTTAAAGTAACTAGTGATGAAGAAATAAAAAAATATAGAGATATAGACAGTTTTAGTGAATTAATTAATCGTTTAAAAAATAGGCCTTCAGAAGATGAAAAGGATGAAGAAGGGTCTTATTAAAAAATTATGTATTACTATCCTATATAAAGTCGCTTATTTCATTTTTGAATTCAAATGATTCAATTTTCCAATTACTATCTCTTTCAACCCATATTAAACCTTTTCTTTGTAATAGATTAATAATTTTCCAAATTTTAGTATCTAGAATATCATTATTAAATATATGTCTATATATAAGTTTTTTGTCTCTAAGTTTTACTATTCCTGTTAGTACTTTTAACTCAGGATCAGTTAATTCTCCTAGAATAATATTAATAGGTTTTTTTATTTCAGAATTAAGACTATAGTTTGGTGAATATTGTGCGCAAGTTTCACAAACTATAGGATTTTTTTGAATTGTTTTTAGAAACTCATTCCTGTTATTTACTTTTATTTTTACTTTTTGAAAACATAATGTGCAGTTTTTAAAAGTTAATATTGCATACGAATGCTTATATATTTTGTTTCGAATGTCTTTATCTAAGTTTATTTCCTTAAAAACAAAATCAGACTCTTTTTTATCATACCCCCAATATTCAAATATGGGTATTCTTGAATCTTCAGGAACACAGTCTGTTAGTACAATTTGGTATTTAATATAGTTGCTAATGATGATTTATATTTAATGACATATATGTCATTATAAAAATGCTAAATTCTTTCGACTTTTCAAACTTTATGGGAAGTCATTTTAGAAACGATATATTAATACAGAAAATTTGTACACAACTTAAACAAATGAGAGAGCGTAAGGCTCTAACTCAAGAGGATGTTTACAATGATACGGGTATTCACATTTCTAGAATAGAAACTGCTAGAGTTAATATTACAGTTAGTACATTATCATCTCTCTGTGATTACTATCAGATGAAACTCTCTGATTTTTTTAAAGAAGTTAACCTTTAGTTCAAATTAGGTGGATAATCTTCCCCTTTGATTTTTTTCTTTTTTATTATTCTTTACCTCAAGAATCAAGTTTTTTTGCTTGTAACACAGTTATATTTTATCTTACTATAGTAATATCATTTGATATTATATTTATAGATTTATTAACTCTTTACAAAATGTGTATTTTGTAAAGAGTTAATGAATTATGTTATTGAATCTACTGTTTTTGTATAATACATTAAAAATATGGTCAAAGGGCGAAATGTAAAGAGTAACAAAAAAGTAACGACAGATGATCACGAGCGGTCTAAAAATTTTCTAAGTAATACAGAGGTAAAGGATCTATTAGAAGCTTCTAAACAGAGTAGATATCCTATTAGAAATTATCTTTTATTACTAATGATGTATAGGCACGGCTTAAGAGTTTCGGAAGTAATTAATTTAAAGCTCACTGATGTTAATTTAAAGGAATCTAGGTTATGGGTAGAGAGATTAAAAAATAGTCTTTCCGTAGAGCATCCAATAGTAGGGGATGAGCTACGTGCAATAAAAAGATACTTAAGATCCAGAAAAGATAATTTGCCTTGGTTATTTATAAACGAAAGGAATTTACCCCTTACTAGGCAAGCTGTAAATTATATAGTAAAAGCAGCAGCAGATAAAACTGATATAAAAAATGTACATCCACATACATTAAGACATTCTTGTGGTTTTTATTTAGCTAACAAAGGTTATGATTTAAGACTAATACAAGATTACTTAGGACATAGAGATCCTAAGCATACAGTTAATTATACTAGGGTAGTGAGTAGTAGATTTGAAAAGCTTTGGGGTTAATGTTTTTATATAATAATATTGTTTAGAATATATCTATTACTCTTTGACAAGATTTAAGAGTAATAGATAAACCAAAGTTTAAAAACCTAAAAATAAAGGCTACTCATAATTAATTCTATACCATTTATAAGTTATTCTTACCCAATTACACATTTCCGTAATTGAACATAAAAAAATAGTTTTACATTTTGTGAAAAATTGAGAAAAAGAAGCTTTTCTTAAAATATACACAGAATAATATAAGGAACAAAACTTCCACATATCCTACCATATAGGTGTATAAGTGAGCTATAGTTCCGCATATAAACAAGTTAACAAATATTATAAAAATGAGGTACAACTTAACCAAGCATAAAATACTGAAAGTTTTAGCGGATAAGTTGACTTCAGGAATGAGTGATGATGGAAAAGCGGAAGGTGTAATCGTAGTTCCTAAAAAAGAAATAATCAATCTTATCGGAAAAAACAAAAAATTATATGCTGTAATAATTTCTGAATTGAGTGCTTGTAATGAAATTAAATATCTTGAATCTTCAGACTCGTTTATTATTGAAACTAATATTGGACTAAGTGCGTATTCAAATAAAAAATATTTGGATAAAAACTGGGGCATAATTTTGGGATGGCTAAAAAACTTTGCTCAAATATTTATACCAATTGTTTCTCTATTTATTGCGGCACTGGCATTATGGATTAAAATTGAAATGCAAAACGATATGCAAAATAACAAAATACAAGAAATAGAATCACGAATTGAGAGTATAGAAAAACTTGAATATAAAAAGCAAGAGTCTACCAAAAATGATGGAATCGATACTTTAAATCTGAGATAAAATTGAACATATCTAGGTCTGAAAATAGTACTCTAAAAAAAATAACATTTGCTAACAAAACCTAAACGTAATCCGGACTTTAGGGCAAAATCGAAAGGTCTGTGTATATTTATAAAGTCACTAAATCTTATGAATTTAGCTTTGGAAAAGAAAAAATAAAACTAAACAATAAGCTTTAGCTTCGTGCGCAGACGGAAACGAAAAGTTTCCTTGCCTACGCATTACGCTTAGACCAGCCGTTATATATAACCCTGCAAAACTAATTCAAAATTTAGAAAATGGGCAGTTTACAAGACTTGAGTGACAAACTAGGAGAATTTAAAAATCACATTGAGGATATATCAAAAATGGTAATTCCAATTATTCCAGATAAAAATGGAATGATTGACAGGCAATGTCCCAAAAGTGAATGTGAATCCCTTTTTAAAATACATAGAGAAGATTGGTTAAAGATTGTAAGAGAAGAAGAAGTATTTTGCCCTTTTTGCAAGAATAATTCCGAGGCTAAAAGTTATTTGACAGTCGAGCAAAATAATGAAGTGATTAGCGATTTGAAAAAATCAATAAGGGAATTTTGGAATTATACATATTCGCAAACTGGACAAAACATATCCATTAAACCGAGAGAGGAATTCGAGTTAAACCTAAAATGTGTAAAATGTAATTGCAGATATTCAGTTGTTGACTCTGCATATTTTTGTCCATCGTGCGGAAACAATAATATTGAAGAAAACGCTAAAAAAGCCGTTGAAAAAATTCTTTCTAATACCAATAATATAGAAAAGATTCAAGAGACCCTAGAAACAAATTTAAATAAAGACGAAGCAACAGTAATAACAAAATCTATAATTAAAAACTCCATTTCAGAAATAATAGGGACTCTCCAAAATTATAGTGAGTTGAGATATAATTCAATATCTAGTAAAACAGCACCATTTAATGCCTTTCAAAATGTTGAAAAAAGTAATAAACTATGGTTTACATTATTTGGAACTGGGTACGATGATTGGTTAACAAAGACTGAACTAGAAAATCTATATAAATACACTCAAAAAAGACACCTAATAGAACATAAGGCTGGAATAGTAGACCAGAAATACATAACTAAAACTGGAGATATAAATTATCAAGAAGGAGAAAGAATAATAATAAAGCCCAATGACGTAGTATGTTTAGGAAAAATAGTTATTAAACTTTTAAATGAAATATCAATGCTAAAAAAAGGCAGTATATAACACAACCTATAAAACCAAAAAAAGTGAATTACGGAACTGTTCCTGTTTTTAAGGATTTATACGGAAATTGATGGGACTTACTGGAATTAAATCCTAAATCCTGAACGGCTGCTTAAACTCTGTAAAATTCATAGCAAGTACAAGCGTGCTAACGAAAAGCCTTCAGGTTTAAATTCATTTATAAATAATATTTTCAACTTTAATATTTCTTTAGAATCAAATATTAATTTTATTTTTTTAAATTCATTAATATGAAATATTTAGTAGCTGAAGATGAACTAGATTTACAACAATCTATTGTTACCTATTTGCAACGTGATGGGAATATTTGTGAAGTTGCTTCAGATTTTGGTGAAGCTTCAGAAAAAGCAGCTATTTATGATTATGATGTAATTATCTTAGATATTAATCTTATTTCTGGTAGTGGTCTAGACGTGCTCCGTTTTTTAAAAAAAGAGAAAAAGAGGGCAGGGGTTATTATTATTTCGGCAAATAACTCTTTAACAGATAAGTTAGAAGGACTTGATTTAGGTGCAGATGATTACATTACAAAGCCATTTCACTTAGCAGAATTAAATTCTCGTATAAAAGCAGTTCTTCGTCGTGGCAAATATGGTGGGGACGAAATTATGGAGTTTAACGAGATAAAAATAGATACAAAATCTAGAACGGCTTACATAGACGGTAAAGCAATCGCGTTAACTCGTAAAGAATATGATTTACTTGTGTTTTTTATATCTAACAAGGGTCGTGTACTTTCAAAAGAAATTATAGCAGAACATCTTTGGGGAGATAATAGTGATTTGTTAGATAATTTTGATTTTATTTACGTACATATTAATAATCTGCGTAAAAAGTTAACTGCTGAAGGCGCTAAATATATAAAAACTGCCTATGGTAGTGGATATAAATTTATTGAAGATTAATAAATTATTTAAACGTGTCAAAAAAAACAAGACTTATACAAAAAACCTCTAAGACTTTTTTGTTTGGAGGTGTACTTTTAGTATTATTAAGCTCTTTAGCGTTGTATTTTTACACCAGCTATCTTTTAAAAAGTGAGGTAGAAGAAGTTTTGTATTCAACAGAGTCTAGAGTTGCAGATGCCATTAAAAATGATAGTGTTGTTTTTTCTTTATCACCGGTTATAGAAGTTAAAAAAACGGATAATGTACAAAGTGAAGTATTAAAGGATACAATTATTTATGACCCTTCTCAAGACGAAATGGAATTGTTTAGAGAACTTTCAACTTATAAAAATATTAATGGCATAGACTACCAAATAACAGTAAGAAATATGGTTGTTGAATCTGAAGATTTAGCTTTGGCAATTGTTATTTCTAACATTACGATATTTGTAATTGCGTTTATATTTCTTTTTTACTTTAATACTACTAGAAACCTTAAATTATGGGATCCGTTTTTTAAGAACTTAGAACAAATGAAACGTTTTTCATTAACATCTAAAGATACCTTAAATTTAGTAGATAGTGATGTTTTAGAATTTTCTGAATTAAAAACCGAAATTGAAACTTTAGCGGATAAAGTAAGGAAAGATTACGAAAGTTTAAAACAGTTTACCGAGGATGTATCACATGAGATGCAAACGCCATTAGCTATTATCCAGGCCAAGATAGATAATATTATAAATGAACACGAAATAAGTGATAAACAGTTTGAGCAAGTAACATCCATTCAAAAAGATATTCAACGTTTAAAACAGCTTAATAAAAGAATAACAACTTTAACTAAGATTGATAATAATCAATTTATAAATATTGAAAATGTCAACGTATCTGATTTAATTAATGAAAAGATTGAAAGTTTTAAAGAGCTCCAATTTGCAAACCTAGTTTATAATCCAGAAAACAAACTCTCTGTTTCTATGGATGTATATCTAGCAGATATATTAATTAATAACTTAATTTCTAACGCTATTAAGCACAGTAAAAAGAATGAAGAGATTACAATTATAACCAAAAGTAAATTGTTGATTATTTCTAACTTTGGAGAGAAAGTTTTAGCAAATCCAGAGAATTTATTTTTACGATTTTATAGAGAATCTAGTACAAATCAGTCAACAGGATTGGGATTAGCTATTGTAAAAAAAATATGTGATTTATATGAATTTAAAATCTCATATAAATTTGAGGTTGATCAACATATATTCTCAATAGACTTTTTAAGAAATTAAGAGTTAGTCTTTTTTGCAATACCACTGCATTAAATAATTTATATATTTGTCAAAGTTATATGAAAATATTCTTTTCCATATCAATGTCTGTTTTATTCCTTTTTCAAGGAATAAGCATAGATATGGACTTCTGTGGACCGATTAAAGATATTTCAAAAGTCATTACCCATTATCAAGACCATAAAGTTTATGGAGACTCTTT
Source organism: Cellulophaga sp. RHA_52 (assembly GCF_007827205.1). Lineage (NCBI taxonomy): Bacteria > Pseudomonadati > Bacteroidota > Flavobacteriia > Flavobacteriales > Flavobacteriaceae > Cellulophaga > Cellulophaga sp. RHA_52. The sequence continues at coordinate 2,771,725 of NZ_VIRZ01000001.1, read as the reverse complement.
CTTTGAATATGTAGTTGAAGATTACATTGATAATAATGCTCAAAATAAAGAGCATCATCATAGCCCAGATAAAGAAAATACACCTATTCATTCCCATAATCAATGTTGTCACCCATTGGTATTAATTATTGCCAACAATACTTTGGCTTTAACCAATCAACTAAATTTTGAAGAGAAAAAACAGTATAATTTACATAAAGTAAACTTCACTTCCAGATATTTGGAATCGCTTTTCCAGCCACCAAGGGCATAATTCAGTTTTTTTAAAGGATAACTATATCCAATTTTGAACCTATATGGTTCTTTTCATTTCGTGTAATTCTATTTTCTATATCAGAATTATACCGAAAAGTTTAACTGAATTAAAACATTTTCTATGATTAATAAAATCATTGATTTTTCAATCAATAACAAATTCATTATTGGTTTGCTAACGCTTACCATTGTTGGAGCAGGTATTTGGAGTATGACCCAAGTGCCCATCGATGCTGTTCCAGATATTACCAACAACCAAGTACAGGTTATTACACAAGCACCCAATTTAGGTACAGAGGACATTGAACAATTTGTAACCTATCCAGTAGAAGTTGCAATGAGCAACCTACCTGATGTAAAGGAAATCCGTTCCATTTCTCGTTTTGGTTTATCTGTGGTTACTATTGTTTTTGACGATGATATGGGAACCTATCTACCACGTCAATTAGTAGCTGAAAAGCTAAACGAAGTTAAAGAACAAATTCCAAGTGGTTTTGGCGAACCTGCTATGGGACCTATCTCTTCTGGATTAGGAGAAATCTATCAATACACACTTAAAGTAAAACCAGAGTATAAAGACAAATATTCAGTTACTGATTTGCGCACAATGCAGGATTGGATTGTACAACGTCAAATGGCAATGGTTCCTGGTGTGGTAGAAGTAAACGCTATTGGTGGTAAAATTAAACAGTACGAAGTAGCAGTTGATCCAAACGAATTAAACGCTATTGGTCTAACAATTACAGATGTGTTTAATGCTCTTGAAGCCAATAATCAAAATACAGGAGGTGCATATATTGAGAAGAACCATCAAGCTAACTTTATTCGAGGAGAAGGTTTGGTACGAAATTTAGATGATATTAAAAAAATCACTGTCAAGAATATTAATAACATTCCTGTTACTATTGACGATATTGCCAAAGTACAATTTGGTTCAGCTATTCGTTATGGTGCATTAACACAAGATGGAGAAGGCGAAGTAGTAGGTGGTTTGGTTATGATGCTAAAAGGAGCAAATTCCAATGATGTTATTGCAAACGTAAAAGAGCGAATGTCTCAAATTGAAAAGTCATTACCCGAAGGCGTAATTATTGAGCCATTATTAGACCGAAGTAAATTAATTAGCGAAACAACTTCTACGGTTACAACTAATCTTATTGAAGGCGCATTAATTGTCATTTTTGTGTTGGTTTTTTTGTTAGGTAATTGGCGAGGTGGTTTAATAGTGGCTTCTACTATTCCATTATCCTTATTATTCGCTTTTATTTTAATGAACGTTTTTGATGTTTGGGTAAATTTAATGAGTTTAGGAGCAATAGATTTTGGAATCATTGTAGATGGAGCTGTAATTATTGTCGAAAGCACTGTTTTTCTTATAGCATCACAGGTTTTGAAAAAGAAACAACTTACATCTAAAGAAAGAGATAAAGTTGCTACTAATGCTTCAAAAAAGATGATGAATGCTGCTTTCTTCGGTCAATTAATTATCCTTATCGTTTTTCTTCCCATTTTAGCCTTGCAAGGTATAGAAGGAAAAATGTTTAAACCAATGGCTTTGACTTTTATTTTTGCTATGATTGGAGCAATGGTACTGTGTTTAACCTATGTACCAATGATGTCAGCTTTAATATTAAGAGCACCAAAAAATGATAAAAAATCCTATGGAGATAGATTTGTAAATTGGGTTGAAGACAAATATCAACCTTTATTGGTTAGAGCCTTACGAAAAGGTAAATGGGTAATTGGCGTTGCAGTTGTATTGTTCGGAATTACAGTTTTTATGTTTTCTCGAATAGGTGGTGAGTTTATCCCGCAATTGGATGAAGGGGATATTGCATTTCACGCTATTTTAAAACCAGGTAGTTCCCTTACAGAAACCATTGAAACTACGACTAAAATAGAACAAATAGTAAAAGCAAAATTTCCAGAAGTCGATAAAATTGTTAGTCGTATTGGGGTTGCTGAAATTCCAACAGACCCAATGCCAATGGATATTGCTGATGTTTTTGTGATTCTGAAACCCAAAAGCGAATGGACAACAGTAGAGTCAAAGGATGAATTAATTGAAGCAATGAAAGAAGCAGTTGGAATGGTTCCTGGTGTTAATTATGAGTTTACCCAACCTATCGAGATGCGCTTCAATGAATTGCTTGAAGGAGTTCGTGAAGATATTGCCATAAAGCTCTATGGTGAAGATATTGACATTCTATCTCAAAAAGCAGAAGAAATATCTAAAATTATTGCAGGTACTGAAGGTATTGGAGATATGAAAGCGGAAGCCACAACAGGTCTACCACAAATGACTATTAATTACAATAGAAATAAATTGGCACAATACGGACTTCAAATAAATACGCTTAATCAAACCATACAATCTGCATTTGCAGGTGGTATAGCAGGTGTTATTTTTGAAGGTGAAAAACGTTTCGATTTGGTAGTACGTTTAAGTGCTCAAAACCGAAAAGATATTTCCGATGTTCAAAACTTGTATATCAACCTACCTTCTGGCTCTCAAATTCCATTACGTGAAATTGCGGATGTTAGCTACAAAGCTGGTCCAATGCAAATCAGTAGAGACAATACAAACAGAAGAACTTATGTAGGTGTCAATGTTAGAGGGCGTGACGTAAAATCGTTAGTTACAGAAATTAAATCAAAATTAGATGCACAATTAAAACTTCCATCAGGTTATTTTATTCGCTATGGTGGTGCTTTTGAAAATTTAGAACGTGCCAGTAACCGTTTACAAACTGTTGTTCCTATTGCCTTGTTACTCATTTTTGTACTGATTTATTTTGCATTAAAATCCTTATCACAAACCTTGATGATTTACATCGCAATCCCAATGGCAACCATTGGTGGTGTTGTAGCGTTGTGGTTACGAGATATGCCATTTAGTATCTCGGCAGGTGTTGGTTTTATTGTTTTGTTTGGTGTTGCAGTATTAAACGGATTAGTAATGATTAGTGGTCTGAATGAGTTAAAAGAAGAGGGTATTACCAATCTAAAAGATAGAATTATAGAAGGTACTAAACGAAGAATCAGACCTATTATGCTAACTGCCTTTACAGATGTATTAGGCTTTTTACCAATGGCTATTTCATCATCAGCAGGTGCAGAAGTACAACGACCTTTAGCAACCGTTGTAATTGGTGGTTTGTTAACCTCTACATTATTAACATTATTCGTTTTACCTATATTGTATCATTGGGTAGAAAACAAATCATTTAAGTTTAGAGCAAATAAAAAAGTAATTACAGTTACTGCTGTCATAGCTTTTATGTTTTTGTTGCCAATAACAGGAGATGCGCAACAAATAAATGATTCTTTACCAATTATTTCGATGCAAGAAGCTGTAAAATTGGCTAAAGAAAACTATCCAAGTTTAAAACAACAACAACTCGAAATTGATAAGCAACAACAATTAAAAGGAACTGCTTATGATTTTGGAACGACTCAAATTTTTACGGGAGGTGAAGAAATCAATAACGGAAATGGTATTTACACCACTATTGGAGTTGGTCAATCAAATATTGATGTATTTGGTATAGCACCAAAGAGAAAATTACTGGAGCAACGTATTCAGTTAGCTAAAAAAGCGTTTCAGCTTTCAGAATTAGATTTAGAATTGGAAGTAAAGAAAGCTTGGGCAAATGCTTTACAGAGTAAAAGGAATTATAATTTATACAAAGAGTTAGATTCCATCTATACCAACTTTGAAAAAGCAGTTGCTTTAAATTATGAAGTAGAAGCCATTTCTAAACTTGAATATGCAGCAGCCAAAAATCAAGCCTTACAGATTCAGAATAAATTTTTGCAATCAAAAAGCAAATATGTTATTGCTTTACAACAATTAAACTTGTGGTTGATTTCAGATGATTTTTATACGGTTTCAGATGAAATTGATATAGCGAGCGAAATAAATGTAGAATCCTTTACTTTAGAAACACACCCTTTATATAGTTTTTCTCAACTTCAACTCGCAGAGGCAGAAGCAAACTTTAAAGCTGCCAAAGCTGAAAATTTACCAAAGTTAAACCTTCAGGGTGGTTTACAAAAAGTAAATGGAAATTCAGGGTTTTATACCTATCAAGCTGGTATTTCCATACCGTTTTTGTCTGGTACAACAAAAGCACAAGTTAGAACTGCAAAAATTGATAGGCAAATTGCCGAATCAAATATGCAGTTCAAGCAAAAGGAAGTGCAATCTAAATTTAATCAAGCCAAAGAAAATCACCAAAAATGGAAAACATCTTGGCTGTTCTATAAGGATGAAGTATTACCACTTATTAAAGAACAAAAAACTGGTGCTTTGTTTGCTTATAAAGAAGGAGAGATTGATTACACAGCGTTTACACAACTTATAAAAGAAGCTATTCAATCTGAATTACAATCTCAAGAAGCATTAATAAATTATTTAGAAAGCACATTTCAACTACAATATTTTAATCAATAAGACAATGAAAAACACACAATATATAATTTTAGCACTACTAACAGTTTCATTTTTAGTTGTTGCTTGCGGAAATAAAGAAAGCCATAAGGAAGGTGATGGTCATTCCCATAACGAGGAACAAAAGATTGAAGAAAACGATGACCATAGCGAAGGCGAAGAAGTGATGCTTTCACAACAACAGTTTGAAGCTTTAAAAATGAAGATAGACACCATTGCATTGCGTAATATGAGTGGTTATGTAGAAGCAAATGGCACATTGGAAGTACCACCACAAAGTGAAGCAGCAATAACTTCTGTAGTTGGTGCAAATGTGTTATCCATAAAAGTGATTGAAGGAGACAAAGTGAATAAAGGTCAAATTGTGGCATATCTTTCACATCCAAATATTATTCAAATGCAAACCGATTATTTGAATGCTTTTAGCAATAGTAATTTTTTAAAGAAGAACTTTGAGCGTCAACAAAAATTATATGATGCAGGAGTTGGCTCTGGTGCAAATTTTCAAAAGGCCGAAGCCGAATATGATGCCTCTAAAGCTATGGTAAATGGATTGGAAGCGCAGTTGAAACTATTAAACATAAATACGTCATCAGTACGAAATGGAACAATTGCTCAAAGTATATCATTACGCAGTCCTATTGAAGGCTATGTGCAAAAGGTAGAAGTAAAAACAGGACAGTATGTTGAACCACAAACTGAACTCTTTGAAATTGTAAATACAGATCACGTTCACGCTGATTTAATGGTCTTTGAAAAAGATGTGTATAAAGTTAAGAAAGGTCAAAAAGTAAGCTTTAATATACAAACAATGCAAGATGAAGAATTAACAGCAGAAATCTATTCCGTAAGCAAAACATTTGAAGATGACCCTAAAGCAGTACACGTACACGCTGAAATTGAAAACAAGAAAGGTAACTTAATTCCTGGAATGTATATCCAAGGTAAAATTCAAGTAGAGAACACCAAAACAAAAGCACTTCCTGAAAGTGCGATAGTAAAAGAAGGTGATAGATTTTTCGTGTTTTCGGCAGAAAAAGAAAATGACGATTGGAGTTTTAAACCTATTGAAGTGCTTTTAGGAGCAAAAGATGGCAATTGGGTAGCTGTTCAATTTACTGAAGAACAAGATAAAATCACAAAATTCGCTTATAACAATGCGTATTATTTAATAGCCGAAATGAAAAAAGGCGAAGCAGAACACGAACATTAGATTATGCAAACCATAGAACAATTATTAGAGTTAAAAAATATTCGCGTTACGGCAATGCGTTTATTGATTTATAAGTTTCTTGCAGAGAAACAAGTAGCAGTAACATTAAGTGATATAGAAAATGCTTTTGAAAAAGCAGATAGAACTACATTGTACAGAACTATTAAAACATTCGAGGAAAAAGACATTGTACATCAAATAGATGATGGTACAGGTATTACCAAATATGCTTTATGTGAACAAGGTTGTAGTTGTGATATAAATAAAGATTTACACTTACATTTCCATTGTAACAATTGTAATGAAACCATTTGCTTAACAGACCATAAAATACCAAAAATTAAAGTGCCTGATGGCTTTGTTTCAGAAAATGTAAACTTGGTTGTAAAAGGTATATGTGATAAGTGTAGTGGATAACAAATGCACTTCCATTGCACTAACGATTGTACTACTTTTATTCAAAATTAATGGATATGAAGTTTAATACTAAAATACCTAAACCTCTTAAACAGGCTTATATAGAAGAATTAAAACAATACAGTTTCTGTTTAGAAAATAAGCAGTATAGTAATGCTTGGTATCATTTAGAACGCAGTCATATCATAGGGCAATCTTACCCAATAGAACATACCTATTCACATTGGTTAATGCTAAAGTTTGGATTTATGCAAAAAGATACTAAAGAAGTATTCGGCCAAATTATTAGGTTACTTGTTGGTGGTTGGAAATCATTTATTGACCACGTGCCACTTGGTAACACAGGCAGTGCAAACGTACCACCATTAAAATCTATGCCTATACCTAATGATATTAAAAATTTATTCAATTCAAAATGAAAAAAAAGAAAGTCAATTTAAGAGATTTAAAACCAAATTCAGAAGAGCAACATTCTCACGATGATGGTCATAATCACGGTAATGGAAGTGCATTTAAAACTTATGTGCCAGCAATTATAAGTTTTACGATGCTTATGATGGGTATAGGTTTAGATTATTTTGATGTTTCTTTTTTTAAGAATTGGACTCGTATTGTTTGGTACAGTATAGCATATTTGCCTGTAGGTTTTCCAGTAGTAAAAGAGGGTTGGAATAGTATTAAAAAGGGTGATATTTTTACAGAGTTCTTTTTAATGTCTATAGCTACTATTGGTGCGTTTATAATTGGTGAATATCCAGAGGGTGTAGCAGTAATGTTGTTTTATGCAGTAGGAGAATTATTTCAAAATGCAGCAGTAAATAGAGCAAAAGGAAATATTAAAGCATTATTGGATGTTAGACCAAATGAAGCTCTGGTATATCGCAACAATAATTATGTGTCTGTAAGTCCAGAAACGGTTGAAATTGGTGAAAAAGTGCAAGTACGTGTTGGAGAAAAAATCCCTTTAGATGGTATTCTACTTTCCGACAAAGGTTCATTCAACACAGCAGCATTAACAGGCGAAAGCAAACCTAATACGATTGTAAAAGACGAAAAAGTATTTGCAGGGAGCATTAATTTGGATGGAGTAATTGAAATAGAAACCACCAAAGAATTTAAAAATAGTTCCATAGCAAGAATTTTGGATATGGTACAGAATGCCACAGCTCGAAAGTCTAAAACAGAATTATTCATTAGACAATTTGCAAGAATTTACACGCCAATCGTTGTGTTATTAGCCATAGGTGTTACGTTTCTTCCATACTTTTTTGTGGATGATTATGTATTTAGAGATTGGTTGTATCGTGCCTTGATTTTTCTCGTGATTTCGTGTCCTTGTGCATTGGTAATTTCAATTCCGTTAGGCTACTTTGGCGGATTGGGAGCAGCTTCAAAAAACGGAATTTTATTTAAAGGCGCTTCGTTTCTCGATGCAATGACCAAAATAAATACGTTGGTTATGGATAAAACAGGAACTGTAACCAAAGGTGTTTTCAAGATTAAAGAAATTAAAGCAATTGGTTGGGAAGAAACCGAATTTATGAAATATTTGATGGCGATGGAAGAACAATCTACGCATCCAATCTCCAAAGCAATTTTAGAATATAAAGCAGACGGAGCAGATTTTGAGGCTACAGAAGTTTCAGAAATCGCTGGAAAAGGTTTGAAAGGTATTGTAAATGACAAAACCGTTTTAGTTGGAAATAAAGCCTTAATGACTTCTAATAATATTGATATACCATCTGAAACGGAATCTATTGTAGAATCTATCGTTTTAGTCGCTATCGATGGAAAATTTGCAGGTTATGTGGTTATTGCGGATGAATTGAAAGACGATGCAAAAGACACAATTATTAATTTACAAAAAATAGGCATAAAAAATATTATGATGCTTTCGGGAGACAAAGATTCCATAACTCAAAAAGTTGCTTCCGAATTAAACATTGAAAAAGCCAAAGGCGGATTATTGCCAGAAGATAAGCTAAATGAGGTTGAGCTTTTAAAGAAGAATCTCGAAAACAAAATTGCTTTCATTGGCGATGGAATTAACGATGCGCCAGTTTTGGCGGCAAGTGATGTCGGAATTGCAATGGGTGGTTTAGGTAGCGATGTCGCAATAGAAACAGCAGATGTCATCATCCAAACAGACCAACCTTCAAAAGTCGTGAGAGCAATTAAAATTAGTCGTTCTACACGAAAAATTGTATGGCAAAACATCATTTTAGCATTTGGTGTTAAGGTCATTGTTCTAATTTTAGGAGCAGGTGGTTTAGCAACAATGTGGGAAGCAGTTTTTGCCGATGTAGGAGTAGCATTATTAGCAATTTTAAATGCGGTTAGATTACAAAAAATGAATTGGAATTAACCTCTAAACTTCTGTTAAACAAAATCAATAGTTGTTAAAATTTTGTAACTTCGCAATTAATATGAAACAAGTATTCCATAGAATAATGTCTTTAGCAATGGCTTTTGTAGTGTTATGCTCTACAATGTCATTTACGCTCGGTATGCATTATTGTGGAGATACTTTGGTAGAAACTGCTATGTTCCATAAAGCTGAAGGATGCGGAATGGAAATGGATAATCCTTCAACTGAAGGTTGTTCTATTACAAAAAAGAATTGTTGTAATGATGAACAATTGGTAGTTGATGGTCAAGACGAACTACAATTACAAGTTGACAAAGTTTCTTTTGAACAACAAGTATTCATCGCTTCATTTGTTTATACCTATATTAACCTTTTTGAAGGTTTAGAAAACAATGTATCTTCTTTTGAAGAATACGAACCACCACTCGTCATAAAGGAAATCTTCAAGATTGACGAGACTTATTTAATTTGATTTTTAAACAATAGACTGTTTTATCCTATGACTTTATAATGTCATAAGGATAATTTGCTGTATTCGGTGTTTTCTTAACGCCAATGTCTAACTGTTTAATAATCAAATCATATGCTTAATAAAGCAATCAAATTTCTTATAGAGAATAAACTCGTTGCAGTTCTGCTACTTGCTCTTTTTGTTGGATGGGGAACTGTAAACGCACCTTTCAATTGGGATACTGGATTTTTACCAAGTAATCCTGTGGCTGTTGATGCCATCCCAGATATCGGAGAAAATCAACAAATTGTATTTACAAAGTGGGATGGTCGTTCGCCACAAGATATTGAAGACCAAATTACCTATCCATTAACCACATCCTTATTAGGTATTCCAGGAGTAAAAACCATTCGTAGTTCGTCTATGTTTGGGTTTTCAAGTATCTATATCATTTTCGAAGAAGATGTAGAATTCTATTGGAGTCGTAGTCGTATTCTAGAAAAACTAAACTCATTACCAAGTGGATTATTACCTGAAGGTGTTAATCCTGCTTTGGGTCCAGATGCAACAGGATTAGGACAAATATTCTGGTACACACTTGAAGGTCGTGATGAAAAAGGAAACGTGACTGGTGGTTGGGATTTACACGAATTGCGTAGCATTCAAGATTACTACGTAAAATATGCTTTATCTAGTGCAAGCGGTGTTTCTGAAGTTGCTTCTATTGGTGGTTATGTTCAAGAATATCAAGTAGATGTTAATCCAGAATTGATGCGTCAATATAGCATTAGCTTAAACCAGATTGTAAAAGCGGTTAAAAGTAGCAATCAAGATATTGGTGCGCAGACTTTAGAAATCAATCAAGCTGAATATTTAGTGCGTGGTTTGGGTTATGTGAAATCTGTTGAAGATATTGAAAATGCTGTAGTGACATCAGAAGATTTTACCTCAATTAAAATTAAAGACATAGGTAAAGTATCATTAGGTCCAGCAACACGAAGAGGTTTATTGGATAAGGAAGGTGCGGAAGTTGTTGGTGGTGTTGTAGTGGCAAGATATGGTGCTAATCCAATGGAGGTTATTAACAATGTAAAGGCGCAAATTGAGGAACTGAAAGGTGGATTACCTTCAAAAGTATTGGCAGATGGACGAACATCTCAATTAACAGTCGTTCCCTTCTATGACCGTACCGAGCTTATTGAAGAAACATTAGACACGCTTAATGAAGCATTGACACTAGAAATATTAATTACCATTTTGGTTATTATTGTGATGGTTTTCAATTTAAGAGCTTCTATTTTAATTTCTGGATTGTTGCCTGTTGCAGTCTTAATGGTTTTTGTTACGATGAAACTGTTTAACGTAGACGCCAATATTGTAGCACTTTCTGGTATTGCTATTGCTATTGGAACTATGGTAGATGTAGGCGTCATTCTCGCAGAAAATATGATTCGCCATCTCGATGATGACAAATTACGATTACGAGAAGACGGTACAGAGTTAACTACAAATGAAGTGGTTTATAATGCCACAGCCGAAGTTTCTGGAGCGATTTTAACTGCGGTATTAACCACAATTATCAGTTTTGTTCCTGTGTTTACAATGATTGGTGCAGAAGGAAAATTGTTTAGACCACTTGCATTTACCAAAACGATGGCGTTATCAGCATCTTTGGTTATTGCCTTATTTCTAATCCCGCCATTAGCAGCTTATTTATTCAGAAAAACATCACTTAAAAATTCTTTTAAGCATATTTTAAATGGTGCTTTAATAATTGCCGGAATCGCAATTATTGGTGTTGGATATTGGTTAGGGATAATTTTAATTGCTTTTGGTGTCACAGGTTTATTAGGAGTTTCGAGAAAACTCAACAAAAAGAATAGCAATCTTGTTAATATTATCATCTCATGTGCTGCTATTGTATTCTTACTTGCTGAATATTGGAGACCGCTAGGTTTTGACAGAAGTATCTTCATCAACTTAATTTTTGTCGCTATCATTTGCTTCGGAATTTTAGGAATATTTTCAATTTTCAGAAGGTATTATGGACAGATTTTAAACTGGGCTTTAGCCAACAAACTTTTGTTTTTAATGATACCAACTACCGTACTTATTTCTGGTATTTGGATAATGAACAATACTGGAAAAGAATTTATGCCATCTTTAAATGAAGGTTCATTTTTATTAATGCCAACCTCATTACCACATTCTGGTGTTGAAGAAAACAAAAGAGTGCTTCAACAATTAGATATGGCAGTAGCTACTATTCCAGAAATTGAAACCGTAGTTGGAAAAGCTGGTCGAACAGAATCAGCTTTAGACCCAGCACCTTTGTCGATGTATGAAAATATGATTCAGTACAAATCTGAATATATGCGAAATTCCGAAGGAAAAAGGCAACGTTATAAAGTTAATGAGGATGGTGCTTTTGAATTGAAAAATGGAACATTTATAGCTAACCCTAATAATTCCGAAAATGTTGTTTTTACAAAAGTTTTACATTCTCAACTTATCGAAGATAATGATGGAGAATACTACAGGAATTGGCGACCAGAAATACAATCACCAGAAGATATTTGGAATGAAATCGTTAAAGTTACCAAATTACCTGGCGTTACGTCTGCACCAAAATTACAGCCCATAGAAACCAGATTAGTTATGCTTCAAACAGGTATGCGAGCACCAATGGGAATAAAAGTAAAAGGACAAGATTTAAAACAAATCGAAGCGTTTGGTTTGCAATTAGAAAGTCTTTTAAAACAGGCAGAAGGTGTTAAGGTTGAAGCTGTTTTTGCAGATAGAATTGTTGGTAAACCGTATTTGCTCATTGATATTGATAGGGAAAAGATAGCACGTTATGGTGTGTCAATTGAAGATGTGCAAAACGTGCTAAAGTTTGCAATAGGTGGTATGGCTTTAACTCAAACGGTTGAAGGTAGAGAGCGTTATGCTGTTAGAGTACGTTATCCAAGAGAGTTGCGTGGTAATCCAAACGATATAAAAGGTATTTATATTCCTGTTGAAAAAGGAAGCCCTGTTCCATTAAGTGAGTTGGCGACTATTCAGTATGAACAAGGACCACAGGTAATTAAAAGTGAGGACACCTTTTTAGTTGGATACGTGTTGTTTGATAAATTAGATGGGTTTGCAGAAGTGGATGTTGTTGAAAATGCACAGGCATTGTTTCAGCAGAAAATAGATGCAGGAGAATTAACGGTTCCTAAAGGCATCAGTTATAAATTCACAGGAACTTACGAAAATCAGTTACGAGCAGAAAAAACATTGTCCGTTGTCGTTCCATTAGCACTTGCTATTATTTTCTTGATTCTGTATTTCCAGTTTAAATCTGTTACTACGTCACTAATGGTATTTACAGGAATAACGGTTGCATTTGCAGGTGGTTTTATAATGATATGGCTGTATGGTCAAGATTGGTTTTTTAATTTTAGTTTGTTTGGAGAAAATATGCGAGACCTTTTCAATATGAAAACCATCAATTTAAGTGTAGCGGTTTGGGTAGGTTTTATAGCATTATTTGGGATTGCAACAGATGATGGTGTCGTTATGGCAACATACCTCACGCAAACTTTTGAGCGAGAAAAACCTTCGGATAAAAAGAGCATTAGAACTTCCGCTTTACAAGCAGCCGAAAAACGTATTCGTCCGTGTTTAATGACTACGGTAACTACCATTTTGGCGCTGTTGCCAGTATTGACATCCACAGGAAAAGGAAGTGATATTATGATACCTATGGCAATTCCAATATTTGGAGGGATGGTTATAGACATTACCTCTTACTTTATTGTACCAGTATTATATAGCTGGAGAGAAGAGTTTAAATTGAAAAGAGCAAACAAATGAAAAGAATAATTTATACACTCATAGGTTTATTAACTTTTAGTGTCTCAAATGCACAAGAATTAGAAGTACTTATTAATGAAGCATTAAATAATAATCCTGTAATTCAAAAATTTGAATTACAGTATCGCATTGCTTCCGAAAAAGTGAATGAAGTCAATACCATTCCTAATACCGAATTTAGCGTGGGTTACTTCGTAAGCGAACCAGAAACCAGAACAGGAGCGCAACGTTTTAAAGTATCGGCAAAACAAATGTTACCGTGGTTTGGTACAATTGCTTCACGAGAAAATTATGTGAGTGCTTTGGCAGATGCTAAATACGAAGACATTGTTGTAGCTAAAAGAAAATTGATGGCTTCTGTAGCACAATCCTATTATTATCTTTACGCTAATAAAGCAAAACAAGAGGTTTTAAGCGAGAATATTAAACTATTGGAAACCTACGAAACGCTAGCATTAACCTCGGTTGAAGTTGGCAAAGCTTCAGCTGTAGATGTGTTACGATTGCAAATGCGTCAAAATGAAATGCAACAACTAAAAGATGTTTTAAGTCAACAGTTTTTAGCAGAACAAACTAATTTCAATAAGCTTTTGAACAGGAAAAATGATACTGCTGTTAGTGTGGTAGATGGTTTAATGATGCCTTCAGAAGACTTTGAAATCACTACTAAAAATTTAGCCTTACACCCTGAATTGTTAAAGTATGATAAACTATATCAATCCATAGAACAATCCGAATTACTAAACCAAAAAGAAAGCAGTCCTATGATTGGTTTTGGCTTGGATTATATCAATATTTCCGAAAGACCAGATATGAATTTCTCTGATAACGGTAAAGATATTGTAATGCCAATGGTTTCGGTGTCCATCCCAATATTCAATAAGAAATACAAATCTCAAACCAAGCAAAATAAGTTGCAACAACAGGAAATTACGGCTCAAAAACAAGAACGATTAAACACTTTGGAAACGCTTTTAAGTAAAGCAATTAATGAGCGTATTTCGACAAGAATAAGTTATGAGACTCAAACCAAGAACTTAAAACAAGCCAAAGATGCTGAAAACATTTTAATCAAAAGCTACGAAACAGGAACGATAGATTTTAATGATGTTTTGGATATTCAAGAACTACAATTAAAGTTTCAAATGAACCAAATAGAATCTGTGAAGACCTACTATGTTCAGAGTACTATAATTAATTATTTAATACAATAGTAATGAAACATACATATCACATACACGGAATGACGTGCAACGGTTGTCGTACTCACGTAGAAGAAACACTTTCTAAAGTGGAAGGTGTTTCAAAAGCAACAGTCAATTTAGAAAAGGCAGAAGCTACAATCGAAATGGAATTGCATATTCCTATAGAAACATTTCAAGAAGCCTTAAAAAATGATGGTGGATACAGTATTCATAAACAAGGTGAACATCATCACCATTTAGAAGATAAAACAGAAAAAACATCAAAAGGCAAAGGCACAGGTACATTTTATTGCCCAATGCATTGCGAAGGTGATAAAACCTACGATAAATCAGGCGATTGTCCTGTTTGCGGAATGGATTTGGTTGAAGAACAAAATCTATCGACAGCTTCAACAGAACAATGGACGTGTCCAATGCATCCAGAAATTGTAAAAGATGAAGCAGGTTCGTGTCCTATTTGCGGTATGGATTTAGTACCAATGCAACCAGATGTTTCAGCAGAAGAAAAGACCTATAAAAAATTATTGAAGAAGTTTTGGATAGCAACTGCATTCACATTACCAATATTCTTAATGGCTATGAGCGAAATGCTCAATAACAATCCATTGTACGATATAATGGAACAGAAATATTGGAATTGGATTCAGTTTGCATTATCTATTCCAGTTGTATTTTATGCGACTTGGATGTTCTTTGAGCGTGCTTATAGAAGTATAAAAACGTGGAATCTCAATATGTTCACACTTATTGGAATCGGTGCAGGTGTGGCTTGGTTATTTAGTGTGTTTGGGATGTTATTTCCAGATGTGTTTCCAGCACAGTTTAAAACTGAATCAGGTGCAGTACACGTCTATTTTGAAGCAGCAACGGTTATTCTAACCTTGGTGCTTTTAGGACAGTTGTTAGAAGCGCGAGCACACAGTAAAACCAATTCCGCAGTAAAAGAGTTACTAAAGTTAACACCTAATAAAGCCATAAAAATAATTGATGATGAAGAAATTGAAGTCAGTATAGATAAGATAGAATTAAATGATATTCTAAAAGTAAAACCAGGTGATAAAATTCCTGTAGATGGTGTAATAACAGAAGGAGAAACAACCATTGATGAATCTATGATAACAGGAGAACCTATTCCTGTAAATAAATCACAAGACGATAAAGTAAGTAGCGGAACCATTAATGGGAATCAATCATTCTTGATGAAAGCGGAAAAAGTAGGAAGTGATACCTTACTCTCACAAATCATACATATGGTTAATGATGCCAGTAGAAGTCGCGCACCTATTCAGAATTTAGCAGATAAGGTATCAGGTTATTTTGTGCCAGTTGTAGTTCTTATTTCTATTATCACATTTATGGTTTGGGCAATTTGGGGACCAGAACCTGTTTATGTATATGCGTTTGTGAATGCAATTGCAGTTTTAATCATTGCGTGTCCTTGTGCTTTAGGTTTAGCAACACCTATGTCTGTAATGGTTGGTGTGGGTAAAGGTGCTCAAAATGGTGTATTAATTAAAAATGCCGAAGCTCTCGAAAAAATGGATAAGGTAAATACACTTATAGTTGATAAAACAGGAACTATTACAGAAGGAAAACCAACGGTAGAAACAGTAGGTGCTTTTAGTGATACTTTAAACAAAAATGAACTACTTCAATACATTGTTTCATTAAATGCCAATAGTGAACATCCTTTGGCAGAAGCGACAGTTAAATATGGAAAGGAACATAACGCTGAAAGAATAAAATCTAAAAACTTTAGTGCTGTCACAGGAAAAGGTGTTGAAGCTATAATAAATGATAAAAAAGTGGCTTTAGGGAATCCTAAAATGATGGAATATGCCAAAGCAGATATTACTTCTACAATGAAAGACGAAGCTAAATCTTACCAAAAACAGGGTAAAACAGTTTCTTATTTATCATTAGATGAAACCGTTGTTGGGTATGTAGTTATAGGCGATATAATAAAAGAAACAAGTGCCAAAGCGATTAAAGTACTTCAAGATAAAGGTATTGATGTAATAATGCTAACAGGCGATAATCACGATACAGCACAAGCAGTAGCATCAGAGCTTAATCTTGCAGATTTTAAAGCCAGTATGTTACCAGAAGATAAACTCAAAGAAGTAGAGAAACTGCAAGAAAATGGAAAAGTGGTTGCTATGGCAGGTGATGGTATTAATGATGCACCAGCATTGGCAAAAAGTGATGTAGGTATTGCAATGGGAACAGGAACAGATGTAGCGATAGAAAGTGCAATGATAACCCTGGTAAAAGGTGATTTACACGGCATAGTAAAGGCTAAAAATTTAAGTCATTCCGTAATGAAGAACATAAAGCAAAATCTATTTTTTGCACTTATTTATAACACATTAGGATTACCTATTGCAGCAGGCGTATTATTCCCATTTTTTGGCATTTTATTGTCGCCAATGATAGCAGCATTAGCAATGAGTTTTAGTTCTGTTTCGGTAATAGCAAATGCTTTAAGATTAAGAAAAATTAAAATTTAACTATAAAATCAAACTAATTATGGAAAATTCAAAAGAACACACAAACAAAGGAAACTATAAAACATTTTTTTTAATGTTAGGGTTATCATTTATAGCTATGTATATAACAATGTACTTAAATACATATTCCATAGACCACGTATGGTTTAGCTTAACACGTTTCTATATGACGTGTTTGGGTATTTCAACAATGGCAGTCATAATGTGGTTTTTTATGCGAAAAATGTATAACGACAAAAAAAAGAATATAGCAATACTTGCAGGTAGTTTTATTCTCTTTGTAAGTGCATTAGGATTAGTAAGAACACAAGCACCAATTATTGGTGATGTCCTTTGGATGAAAGCAATGATACCGCACCATTCCATCGCAATATTAACAAGTGAAAGAGCGGATATAAAAGACCCAGAAGTTAAAAAATTAGCAGATGATATAATAAAAGCACAAAAGAAGGAAATAGAAGAAATGAAAGCAATGATAAAACGATTAGAAAATGAAAAATAATAAAATAGTGATATATATAGGCTTAGTTACTATAGGTCTATTGTTGGGGTGGTTACTTTTTAGTGGTTCATCAAACGAACAGACAGGACATAATCACGACGAGCTTGCAGAAACCAATCAAATGTGGACGTGTTCTATGCATCCACAAATTATGCAACCAGAACCAGGTGATTGTCCTATTTGTGGGATGGACTTAATTCCTGCCGAAAGTGGAAGTGATGGTCTGTTAGCAGACCAATTCAAGTTAACCGAAAATGCGATGGCTTTAGCCAATATTCAAACAACTGTTGTAGGTAAAGGAAATGTTGATGGCAACACCCTTAAATTATCTGGTAAAATTGCTGAAAATGAAGAGGCAAACGCAGTACAAGTCAGTTATTTTTCGGGTAGAATAGAACGTTTGAATGTTAGTTTTACAGGCGAAGAAGTTCGTAAAGGTCAATTATTAGCAACCATTTATTCGCCAGAATTGTATGCAGCACAGCAAGAGTTAATTACGGCATCATCTTTAAAGGAATCCCAACCTGAATTATATAAGGCAGTTCGTAATAAATTGAAGTTGTGGAAGCTTTCTGTAAGTCAAATCAATCAAATTGAAGAAACCCAAAAAGTAAAAGAAAACTTTCCAGTTTATGCAACAGTTTCAGGAACAGTTACCGAAAAATTAGTAGAACAAGGCGACTACATCAAACAAGGTCAACCATTGCTTAAAATTGCAAATCTCAATACGGTTTGGGCAAACTTTGATGTCTATGAAAATCAAATTGATTTATTTAAAAAGGGACAAGAAGTTTTAGTGACTACAAACGCTTATGCTAATAAGGAATTTAAAGGGAAAGTAGATTTCATTGAACCAATTTTAAATACTAAAACAAGAACAGTAACCTTACGTGTGGTGCTTAATAACAAAAACGATGTATTTAAACCAGGAATGTTTGTAACCGCAAATATTGAACGAGTTTCAAGTAGTAATGATGCGGTATTAACAATCCCTGCATCTGCTGTACTTTGGACAGGTAAACGTTCTGTGGTCTATTTAAAAACCAATCCAGACCAAACCATTTTTGAAATGCGTGAAGTTGTTTTAGGGAACCAAATTGGTAATGAATATGAAGTTTTAGAAGGTTTATTTATTGGAAATGAAATCGTGACTAACGGCACATTTACAGTAGATGCAGCAGCCCAATTACAAGGTAAAAAATCAATGATGAATAAGAATGGTGGCAAAGTAATGACAGGTCACGAAGGACATTTAGGTATGGATAATAAGGCATTAAAAGAAGAGAACGACCATACCAATATGAATGAACGTTTGGAAGTGTCAGAAAAATTTCAAGAACAATTAAAAGTTGTTTACAATGATTATATCAATTTAAAAGATGCTTTAGTCAATGAGGATTCTAAAACTGTAATGACAATATCAAATAGCTTATTGGATAATATATCCAAAGTATATATGAAGTTACTAAAAGATGAAGCACATACACATTGGGTGTCATTGGAAAAAGAAGTAAAAATTGCTGCGACATCTATTTCCAAAACATCAGATATAAAGGAGCAAAGAGTTCATTTCAAAGATCTATCATCACAATTAATAAATGCAGTACAACTGTTCGGTATTAATGAAAAAGTGTATGTGAAGTTTTGTCCGATGGCAGAAAACAACAATGGCGCTTATTGGTTGAGTAAAGAAGAAAAAGTAATCAATCCCTATTTTGGTAGCACCATGTTAACCTGCGGAGAAGTAAAACAAGTCATAGAATAATAATAAATCAAATAATAACAATTAAATTTTAAAAAAATGAATAAAGTAATTTTAAGTGTAGCTATAATAATGGCTATAGGATTAACAAGTTGCAAAAATGAAATTAAAAAGGAAGCTGAAACATCAACTACTGAAATGTCCAAAGAAATCGCAATGACAGATTTATCTTTTGGCGTAAGAGGCAATTGTGGTATGTGTAAAAACACCATTGAAAAAGCAGCCCATAGTGTTGTAGGTGTTACTGCTGCAAACTGGGATAAAGACAAAAAGAAGATTGATGTTTCTTTTGATGATACCAAAACAGATGCTATGACAATTCACAAAGCTATTGCAGCTTCAGGATATGATACCGAAAAAGTTGCAGGTAGTGAAGAAGCTTATGATGGTTTACCAGGTTGTTGTCAATACGACCACGAAATGATGATGAATCAATAAAATTTGAAATGTTTACAGGCTGTTTGAAAATGACAAAATCATTTTTATTGACAGCCTTTTTTTTAATAATTTTTATAAATTAAAAGTTCAATATCTCACAACTTAACTTCTTTAATATCCCTTTAGATTTCAACACTACATTTGTCCTGTAAAAATTGAAACTAATGATAAAACAAACGCTTACAATACTTATACTATTTATTTCTCTCCTTGTAAACGCACAAGAAACAATTACTATTACTGGTCAAATTATAGACCAAGAAACTCAAGAAACTTTGCCTTTTGTCAGTATTTCTGTAAATGATGAAGCTACTAATGCCATAGTTACAGGAACCATTAGCGATGATAATGGACGATTTGAAATCAAGGATTTAAAAACAGGAAAGTACATCATAAATATTACCTATTTGGGTTTTGAAACGATACAACGAAAAATTGCTTCAGGTGGATTAAACCCAATTTTCGATTTAGGTAAAATAGAACTAAAATCCTCTGCTGAAGCTTTAGATGAAGTAACCATTGAAGCAAAACGAGCGACTGTAAATTCAGCATTGGATAAAAAGTCTTTTAGTCTTACTGATAATGTGGCGCAGTCTGGTGGTTCTGTGGTGGATGCTATGAAAACAATGCCAGGTGTTGCTTTCGACCAAGAAGGAAAAGTGGTGTTGCGTGGTAGTGATAAAGTAGTGGTTTTAATAGACGGTAAACAATCGAGTCTTACAGGTTTTGGTAACCAAAAAGGATTAAGTAATATTCCGGCATCTAATATTGAACGTATTGAAATCATCAACAATCCATCCGCAAAATACGATGCTAACGGTTTTGCAGGTATTGTAAATATCATTTATAAAAAGGAAAAGCAAACAGGTTTAAATGGAGACGTGGGTTTGTCGTTCGGTTTGGGTGCGTTATCTAAACGAAAACAAGATACACCAACGGATTATGGTAGTTTTTCAGTTAACCCTAAACTGATTCCAAGTTTAAACCTTAATTACAGAACAGATAAACTTAACTATTTTCTACAATCCGAATTCATCATTCAAGAAGCTTTACCTAATAACGAGTTTACAACAAGAAATTACGATGATGGTCGTAATATCATTTCGCAAGTTCCTGAAAATAGAAGACAGTTTCGTTCCATAATTACAGGTGGCGTAGATTGGGAATTAAGTGAGAATGATGCCATTACATTTTCAGGAATGTTTGATAGGGAAAAGCATATTGATACCTCACAAGTTGTTTTTATCAATTTAGATAATAACGTTCGTAATCGTTTATACACTTGGAAAGAAGAAGAAATTACAAGCTTTATAAACGTCGCAGCTAATTATAAACATAATTTTCCGCAAGCAGGTCATTCGCTATCTGCAAATGCGCAATATACACGAGGTTTAGAAGATGAAAGTTATTTCTTGAACGATAGTTCTGCGGTTCGTGTTGGCAGAGATATGACCAATATTAGGGCTATTGAGCACACCACAAGCTTGTCAACAGATTATGCACGAGCCTTAAGTAGCGGTAAAATTGAAGCTGGAGCAAAAGTGAGATTCAGAAATTTACCTGTGGACTACACGATTAATCGAGGGAATGAATCTATTATTTATCCAGATTTAGGCAGTTTTTTAATATGGAAGGAAAATCTTTATGCCTTCTACGGAAACTATCTTTTGGAAAAGGAACTTTTTGATGTGGAAGCAGGATTGCGTGCAGAACAAACCGATGTGTCTTATGTACTAGACCCACAAAACGCCTATTATCCAAGTAATGATAAGTATGATTATTTTGAATTATTTCCAAGTCTACGATTTACGTATAAATTGAATGATAAAAACAAACTTTCGCTATTTTACAATCGTCGAGTGGATAGACCAGGCGAACCCGAATTGCGCATCTTTCCAAAATATGATGACCCAGAATTATTAAAAGTTGGAAACCCGTATTTACGTCCGCAGTTTACAAATAGCGTAGAAGCAGCACATCGCTATAATTGGGGTTCTGGTTCATTATTTTCAGCCATTTATCACAGACAAATTAAAGGTGCTTATCAACGCATTTTTAGTGTAGATAATAGCAATCCAGATTACGATATTGTTAACCGAATTTATCAAAATACAGGAGAAAGCACCAACACAGGTATCGAGTTATTATTCAGTCAAGACTTAACTGAAAACTGGAAATTAACAGCGAGTACTAATATTTACCGAAATAGTATTAATGCTTTTGAGGGTACATTGTTATTTCCATTTGTAAGACCATTTAGTATTGCCAAATCTTCAGATACAGCAGGAGATTTTAAAATTTCAAATTCTTTTACATTACCTTATGAAATTGAAGCACAAGTTACCGGACTTTATTATTCAAAACGAAATATTCCACAAGGCGAAGAGTTGGCACGTTCTTCAGTAGATTTAGGTTTAAAAAAATCCATTTGGGATAAAAAAGGAGAAATCACATTATCTGCAAGTGATTTATTCAACAACTTCGGATTAAGGCAACGTATCAAAGGAGAAGGTTTTACTGCACTTTACGAGAACTATTACGAAACCCAAATTGTAAGGTTGGGGATGAAGTATAAGTTTTAATATTGATAGAAGGCATCTTAAGCTTTTCTTTAAAATCAAATATTACTTTTATAATAGAAGACCTGTAAAAGAAAGTAAACATATATAATTAAGTAGGTTTTCTTTTTCTAACAGGCATAACTAAATTATGAGACTTATGGAAACTAAATTAAATAAGGTAGCAGAAATAACATCCTTATTTTGGTTGATGAAAATCGTGGCAACAACGTTAGGCGAAACATTGGGAGATTTTATTGCTCAAACTTTAAGCTTAGGATATTCTATTGGTATTTTAATTACGTTATTATTTTTTGTTATTGTGCTGTGCATTCAGTTATATTTAAAAAAATATGTACCATTATACTTTTGGCTTGTTATAATTGCTACTACAACATTAGGAACAGAGATTTCTGATTTTATGGATAGAAGCCTTGGTCTAGGTTATACTTATGGCAGTTTAGTATTAGCTATGGGGTTATTTGCTACACTTTCATTTTGGTACGTAGAATATAAAAATTTAGAAGTTTATCCTATTATAAATAAAAAAAAGGAATTGTTTTTTTGGACAGCAGTACTGTTCTCAAACAGTTTAGGTACAGCTTTTGGAGACTATTTAAGTGACGAAATTGGTTTAAGCTATTTAATTGGAGCGTTAGTTACTGCATCCATAATAGCATTAGTAATCTTGTTGCACTATTTTACAAGAGTGAATCAAATACTATTATTCTGGATTGCATTTGTATTTACACGTCCATTTGGTGCAACTTTTGGCGACTTTCTTACCAAACCGTTAAACAAAGGTGGTTTAGATTTAGGAACATTGCCAGCATCTATTGTTTCGGTAGTATTAATTGCCATATTTATTTATATCACTCATTTACAACATCAAAATAAATTATTAAAAGAAGGTCTTTAGATTTCCTTAAAATATTCTTTAGAATTAGATATTACTTTTAGATTATTATTAATTTAAAAAAAGATAAAAAATGAAAACATTAAAAGTAATATTAGGCATTTTTTTAGTAACAATATTATTTGCTTTTACTTCTAGAGGAGACAAAGCACCACAAAAAGTAAAAGACGCTTTTGCGAAGAAATTTCCAACAGCTAAAAAAGTGAAATGGGAAAAAGAAAACACTACCGAATGGGAAGCTGAGTTTAAAATGAATAAGGTTGAATATTCAGCAAACTTTCTAGAAGATGGCACGTGGAAAGAGACAGAGCATGAGATTGATGAAAACGATATTCCTCAAAATGTGAAGGCTGCATTAGCTTCATCATTTCCAGGATATGAAATGGAAGAGGCAGAAATCTCAGAAACCCAAAACGGAACAGTCTATGAATTTGAAATTGAAAAGGACGAAACTGAAATTGAAGTAGCCATAGACGCAAACGGTAAAGTGGTAAAGCAAGAAGTTAAAAATTGATTAAAAGAGAAAGGGATACTTCAGATATAAAATGAAATATCCCTTTTATATCAAAAGGTTTTTTTAAAATATACTCCATAGTGATTTTTATCTATTTTTGGATATAAGTTAATTCCTTTTACTTTTTTAAAGGGGTTCCATTTAATTATAGGATCAAATAAATATACTAATTCCGTTACCAATATTCCAATACCCGCACTAACTATTACATCACTAAACCAATGTGAATTGTTTGCAATTCTTAATCCTCCTGTGGCTGTCGCAAGAGCATAGCCACTATATGCCAAATAAGGAGATGAATCTTTAAATTCTTGATATAGAACCCCTGCATTTGTAAAGGCAAAGGATGTGTGTCCTGACGGAAATGATTGCAAGTCTTCTTCGCCTTTTGGCCTAGCTTTCATTGTCCAGTTTTTTAACCTGAATGTTATGAAGTCGGAAATTATGATTGAGATAGTCAAATTCTTTGATTGATCAAACCAGTGATTTTTAGATTTTATTCCAAAAGCATCTGCAGCATACATTTCTAAGATAGGAGCATACCTTAAATAATCATCAACATTGGTTTTAAAATTGTTACCAACTAAATCCCTAGTATTTTTTTGAAAATCTTTTTCTAATTCACTTCCACTAACAAGACTTCCGGTTATAATTAAAGAAATAGGAAGAATATTTTTTTAAAAAAAATTATTCTTCTGATTAGAAGTAATTATTATCGAATCCTTTTGAGCATAGATACAAATAGTATTGAAACTAAAAATAAAAATAATTAATAAGGCTGTAGATTTCATAATGTAATTTTTTTTAGTTTAAATCTAAACCAGAAATCTAAAGAAACTTTAAAGCAAATTCTCTTTAAAATTTCTTTAGATTCTCTATCTACTTTTAAAAAATATAATTCTATTATAATCTTATTTCAAAGAGTTGATTGATATTCATTTTATTGTAAATCCCATAGCAGGTTCTGGTAATAATATTTTTACTACAGAGTATCTGCAATCATATTTTAATGCGGAATTATATATTGTAAAAATTAAAGTATCAGAATATAAAGGGCATCCTTTAATTTTAGCGCAAAAGTCTATATCGCAAAGAGCTAATATAATTGTTGCGTGTGGAGGTGATGGTACAATAAATGAAGTAGCTACTAAATTGGTAGGGACCAATATCATCTTTGGTATTGTTCCTTTAGGCTCAGGTAATGGTTTAGCTTCAAATTTAAAAATACCATTTTCTATAAAAAATGCTCTGTTAAAAATTAAAATTAAAAACGTCGAGAAAATTGATATTGGCCTAATTAATAGTAAACCATTTTTTAGTAATATGGGAATAGGTTTTGATGCTGAAGTTATTAAAGATTATGAAAAATTTGAAAGAAGAAATTTTTATAGTTATTTAATATCTAGTATAAAAACATTAAGAAGATTTAAAAAGAATACAAAAAAAGTAATTTTATTAGATAAAGGTAAAAAACTAATAAATCCGTTTATGGTTTTTATTTCTAATACAAATCAAATGGGATATGGTATTAGCTTAACTCCTAAAGCTTTATTAAACGACGGAAAGCTAGATGTTGTAGTTATTCCAGAAATATCTAAAAGAAAAATTATTTTATTAGGATTATTAATGTTGCTAAAAAAACCACACCTCTTTAAGCCTTTAGAATATTATCAGTCTAATTCTTTAGTTGTTAGAAACTTAAGTAAAAAACCCTTAGACAGTCAAATTGATGGTGAGTATACTAAGCAAATGAATGATATGTTAAATATTGAAATATTAGAACAGTCATTATCTGTCATTGTGTAGAAATTAAATCCTCCTTTTACAATAAACTAGCTTAAGATTATCTTTAGAATTGAACAATACTTTTAACACTTAAATAATTTAATTGTTGAGTATGGAGGTGTTTAATAAATTTTTATCTAAAGTTAAATTTACAAAACCTATTGTAACTTTTTTTTTAATTGGATTAGCTATTACAACTTTAAGTAGAGTTTTTATTCTAATCTTTTTCTGGGAGAGAGTTTCAAGCTCAGAAAACTTTTGGATGTTATTTCCAATTGGAATTAGAATGGATGTTATATTATTAAGTTATATCTCTATTTTACCTACATTTTTAATTGTCTTTTTACCTAACGTAGCTTTAAAATTTATAAAACCATTTTTCAGGTATTTTTTAGGTATAATGTTAGTTCTGTTCCTATTTATGGAAATAGTTACACCTACATTTTTATTACAGTATGATACTCGACCAAATAGACTTTTTATAGAATATTTAATATACCCTAAAGAGGTGTCTAATATGTTATTAAAAGGTTTTGGTTTACAGATATTACTTTGTGTTTCATTACTTGTTTTAGGTTCTATATTTATATTTAAAAAAAGTAAAAACTGGTTTTCCTTAGATTTTAGTACTCAGTATAAATGGAAAATTTTTCTTTTTCCTTTACTAGCTTTTTTATTATTCTGGGGAGCTAGATCGTCATTAACATCTTTAAGACCAATAAACCCTAGCAGCGCTATTTTTTCGCCAGATCAATTTACCAATAGTCTTGCAATGAGTTCTTTATATACTGTTTCATTTGCTGTTTACTCTTTAAGAGATGAAGTAAATAGTAATAAGATGTATGGAAGAATGGATGAGAAAGAAGCCATAGAAAGAGTCCAGAAATATATGA
Organism: Cellulophaga sp. RHA_52; assembly: GCF_007827205.1. Classification (NCBI taxonomy): domain Bacteria; kingdom Pseudomonadati; phylum Bacteroidota; class Flavobacteriia; order Flavobacteriales; family Flavobacteriaceae; genus Cellulophaga; species Cellulophaga sp. RHA_52. Next base: position 2,745,624 of record NZ_VIRZ01000001.1, on the reverse strand, counting down.
CAACAAATGGGGCTTCTAGTTTTACTAACAAGGATATTCCTTTATTACATCAGCAAATTAGTATTCATAAAACTGATAAACCATATAATTTGGTGATTTTTCTACAAGAAAGTTTGGGAGCAGAGTATGTTGGTTATATGGGAGGTTTGCCATTAACTCCAAATTTAGATAAACTTTCAAAAGAAGGTTTAGCTTTTACTAATTTGTATAGTACTGGAACAAGAAGTGTGAGAGGTATAGAGGCAGTTGTATCTGGTTTTTTACCAACTCCTAGTAGAAGTGTTGTTAAGTTAGGTAAGTCACAACAAGGTTTTTTCACTTTGGCAGATGTGCTTGGTAAAAAAGGATATGAAACTAGTTTTATATATGGGGGGCTTGCTAATTTTGATAATATGGCAAGTTTTTTTAATGGTAATGGATTTAAGAATATTGTAGACGAGAACGATTTTGATAAAAATGAGTATGCTTTTAAGGGGGTATGGGGAGTCTCTGATGAAGACCTCGTAAAAAAAGCAAATTCTCTATATAAATCTTACGGAGATAAACCATTCTTTTCATTAATGTTTTCATCTTCAAATCACGAGCCATTTGAGTTTCCTGATGATAGAATTGAATTGTTTGATAAAAAGAAAAATACTGTAAATAACGCTATTAAATATGCAGATTATGCGATAGGTAAATTTTTTGAAGCTGCTAAAAAGGAAGCTTATTATAATAATACTGTTTTTATCGTGATTGCTGATCATAACACAAGAACTTACGGTAAAAACTTAATACCCGTAAATAAGTTTCATATTCCTGCATTAATTATAGCTCCAGGAATAGAAGGAGGAGTTAATTATGATAAACTATGTAGTCAAATAGACATTCCTCCAACCTTATTAGATCTTACAGGGTTAACTGTTGAAACCCCAATGCCAGGTAGAAATATTTTTGAATTGGATTCACTTACTCCTGGTAGAGCAATGATGCAATTTTATACTACAAATGCATTTAGGGTAGGTAATGATTTAGTTGTTCTACAGCCTAATAAACCAGCAGTTCAGTTTCAATTATTAAATGACACCGTTTTTATAGAAAAACCATTAGATAAGGAGTTAGCAAAAGATGCTCTAGGTCATATAGTTTCTGCTTCTAATATGTATAAAAATGGTACGTATAAAATTGAATAATCAAATATAAATCAAGAAATTTTATTAAAATGAAATTACTATTAAGTACAGTTTTAATCATACTACTTTTATCTTCTCAACTCGTTAGCTCTCAAAAATCAGATATCGAGAAGGCGGGTGATATAGGTTTATTACTGGTTCCAGTATCAGCTTTGTCTTTAACACTATTAAAAGAAGATAAAAAAGGAGCTTGGCAATTTACAAAAGGGTTTATTTTAAATAAAGCTCTAACATACAGTTTAAAAGTAAGTATTAAAAAACCTAGACCAGATAATAGTAACACTAAAGCTTTTCCATCAGGACATACCTCTACAACATTTCAAGGAGCATCTTTTATTCATATGCGATATGGTTTTAAATATAGCATATTACCATACGCAATAGCTGGATTTACTGCATTTAGTAGAATAGATGCTAATAAACATGATGGTTGGGATATACTAGCTGGTGCAGTAGTTGGGATCGGCAGTACATATTTATTTACAACACCATATCAAAAAAAACACTTAGAGCTTGTGTACAATAGTTATGAAGGGTCTCATTTATTAGGGTTAAAATATAAATTTTAAAAATAATAGTTTTGAGTAATATAGTAGATAAAACTAAGGAATATTGTCTAAAAATAATAAGAGAAAGTAATTGTAAATACTTAGCTTTTCATAATGAAGAACACACGCTGGATGTATTAAGGAATGTAAGAATAATAGGGGAGTACGAGAAAATTTCTGAACGAGATATGGAAATTTTAAAAATAGCTGCACTATTCCATGATACAGGTTTTTCTTTAGATTATAGTTGTCACGAAGAATCTAGCGTTATTTTAGCTAATAATTTTTTAAAACAGAATAATTACAAAAGTGATAAGTTACAAACTGTTATAAGCTTAATATTGGCTACAAAAATGCCGCAAAATCCAATGTGCGAAATAGAAAAGATTCTGTGTGACTCAGATTTATTTCATTTAGCGAGTGATAACTTCATCGTTAAAAATAAATTACTAAGAACAGAATGGGAAAATCAAATTAATTTAAAATTTGAAGACCTAGATTGGTTAAATTTAAACATAGAATTTCTACAAAATCATAAATACAAGTCAAATTTTGGCTGTATTAAATTGGAAAAAGATAAATTAAAGAACATCGTTTTATTGGAGAAAGAAATTAAGTCAAAGTACTCTAATTGATTAAGTATTTTTATAAATTTTATTTTTGTGAAAAATTTTCAGCTGTTATTAATTTATAGATCTCAATTTTCACTAGTTTTTCACAATAATTCTCACACATTATTTTTATAACCCATTGTGATTTAGGTAACTTGATATTTATATAAGCTTTATGATTGTCACTTTTAAATTATCGGGTTTTCCATTTTAATTTAACGGTAACAAAATGCGCTATTTCGTTAATTGTTATAAATTGCCTTATAATTTATATTATGTAAAATAGAATTATTTAGACTCTTACTCTTCTCTATAAATTAATGTAAATTTTTAGTTGGTAAGCTTTAGGTTATCAATAATGTGTTTACCTACATTTTGGCCTTGTACAACACCATTATCAATTGCAGCTCTGTAATGTATACCACCATACAAACGGCTTATAGCAGCTTCATTAGCAGCAGCATTAAAAGACGTAAATTTTCTGCTTGGCAAACCAAAAGGCAATTCGGTGTCATCTGTAAAGCTAAAATTATCACCAAACAAATGTGTTAATATAGTTGCAGATGCTCCAGAAACTACAGAATGCCCGCTCGTATATTCCGGAAAAGGCGGCGTTTGTAATAATGGTGTCCATTCTTTATCTATAGTATTGTTAATTAGTGTTTCGGGTCTAATTAAATTGCTACGGTATTTCTCATCCCAACAACTAATAAAGGCATCAAAAATACCAATAGATGTTATGGTATTTGCGTGTACAGCAGCTGTAAAGTCTAGCTTTTGCTGTTTACACGCTATTTTTGTTATTCCCATCCAATGTGCACCTGGAGTAATTTTTTTTGTAGCAATCATTAAATGGCCTTTGCTTGTAGATACATACGGGTTGCAATCCCAAAACCTTGCAATTGCTACTTCCTCTGTGGTATCTCCGTTTTTCCTAATCTTGTTCGTAACTGTGTATACTTCTTGCAATTCTTTATAAAACGCACTGTTGGGTTCCATAGAAAACTCAGGATGCCTTTTTGGTTTAAACTGTGCTGCAGAATCTAGTACCATTGTTCTTATTTTGTTCCAATGTGGCTCTATACCGTCCATATAAGCTGGTGGCGTTGGTTGCCACCTGCTAGGATTATCTGTAGTAACTTCATACCCTGCAAAAGATCTTGTTTCTTTATAATTATCTTTGTGTAACCAGTCTTTTATACGGTTAGCAACTTTTAAACCGTATGCTTTAGATGCTGTAAACTCTGTTGCGTTGGTCTTTTTCCAACTAGTAAAAAGGCTATCTGCGTACGTAGTTACAATGTTGTCTTTAAAAATAAGTTCTTTACTAACATCTATATATGCAACAAGTGCAGCAACTTTTAAATTAACATCTTTTGGTGCTTCTGGAATAGATTCTAGACTTTTTATTTTAGTAGATAAAGAGCTGTATTTTTTGTTGTTTTGTGCCATAATTTCATACGCAGCAACATTAGGATACATATATATTCTGCTTGCCACAGGAGGCGAAAATATATCATGAATCATAGTTTCTGTAATTTTATCTACAGCGTTAAAATACGCATCTACAGGCACTTCAATTGCTGCATTTTCCTTTTTGCAAGATACTACTGTACATAGGCAAAGCAAGATAAAAAAAGTGTACTTGCTATATATATTACTTTTTATTTGATGCATTTTATACGTTTTAGTTGATGTAAAAACTTTTAGCTATAGTATTGTTTTGTGTGGCTATAATAAGACTACTATTTGTGGCTGTTTTTGCTTCAATAATATGATTGGATTGTTCTGGAACATAAAAACCAGATTCACTATTGTTTACCACATTAAATCCTGTTTTACTTCCTTTTAGGTAGATACCTTTTATGGCTCTTGTAAACCCGTATACAGTTTCAGAAGTAGTGTTGTTGCCAACCAAAAGAGCATCTAAAAATCCATCTTTATCTATGTCTTTAATAAGAATATCATTTATTGGTGCAAGCTGACAAATATTAGGTAGTTTATTAATTATAAAGGTGTTATTGCCCAAGTTTTCTATATAAACGCTTGCAAATGTAGTTGCTTTTAAGGTTTCTTCTTTTAGGTTTTTTATTTCTAATAATTCTGTAAAAGAAGGATTTGAAAATGCTGCATAGCTACTATACTTTTGCTTTAATACCACCAATTGTTTTACAATATCATCTCTTGTTTGTACTGGTAACAAAACGTTATTTTTATCTAAATCTGTAAAATACTGAGCAATTATTGGATCTATACTACCATTTTTATCAAAATCTTGCTTGTATACATACACTGGTTTGTTCTCTTCTGGACAAACAAAACTATTTTCTCCTTGGTTTCCAGCAATAAAATCTATATCACCATCATTGTCAAAATCACCTGCTTTTATCGTATTCCACCAACCCGAAACTTCTGTAGTCTTATTTCCTGTATTTACCCAGTTAGGAGTAATCTTTTTTAAAGTGCCATTGTTGTTTATAAAAATTGAAATAGACATCCACTCGCCTACTACAATCAAATCTTGCCAACCGTCATTATTAACGTCTTGCCAGGTTGCATCTGTAACCATTCCTATTGTGGTTAGTTCATCGTTTTTAACAGTACTAAAAACGCCTGCATTGTTTTGTAATAAGCTACTATTTGGCGCAGTTGGGTAGCTTCCTTTTACCAATCTGCTACCAACAAAAACATCTATATCTCCGTCTTTATCATAATCATTAGCCGCAATGCAAGAACCTATATTTTGTAGCTTTGGTAAGTTATTATTCGTCAATGTAAATTGTCCAATACCATTATTAATATAAATTCTGTCTTGTAAAACATTAGAGTTGCTATCAAACTCTGCTCCACCACTAGCCACAAAAAGGTCTAAATCCTTATCATTATCAATATCTATAAATACAGCGTCTGCATCTTCATATATACTATCTAACTTTTGTGTAATTTGATAAATGCCATCTTTATTTTGAGTCCATATAGTAGACGGCTGGCCTTTACTACCACCAATAAAAAGCTCATCTCCCAAGGCTTTATTAATATTTGCTGCCGCTATACACGGTCCTAGTTTAGAGTACTGACTCATTAACAAATGTTGAGAAACGTAATCATGACCACTATTTTCTTGGTGTTTAAATGGTAAAATTGATGTGTTATTTTTTAATAAGGCTAATTCTAAAGCAGATGTATTATTAGTTACTTTAGCATATTTAATACCTACCTCTAAAACAGTGTTTATTTTAGGATTATATACCTTTGTTATTTGTTTATTTGGCCATATTATATGTAAAGAGTCTACAATAGTATCTTTTATTCCAAAATGAATAATAGGTTCTACAGAGGACAAATACCCGCGTGTAAGAGATTGATATTGTGTTTGCATATTGCCATTAGACCATAATTTAATTTTTGTTCCAATAGCTTTACTATTTTTTTTGTTTCCTTTTAATTTTAATCTTAAAAAATTGGACTCAGTAGTTAGATCTGTTGTATTGTTTTGTAAAATAAAAGCCTTTTGGCTAATGTTATTTACAACAATATCTAAGTCGCCATCATTATCTAAATCTGCAAAAGCTGCGCCATTACTAAAAGATTTTTCTGTACTCCCCCATTGTTTACTAACGTCTTTAAATTTTAAATTATTGGTGTTTTCATAAAAATAATTAGGAATAAAAACACCAGGAGCTTTAGAAATAAGTGCAGACAACTGTTTGTTTTTAGCTGTTTCTGATCCAAAAATTGTGCTTTGCTTAGAGTAGTTTATAAAATCTAAATCTGTAATATCCTTTACATATCCATTAGTAATATAAATGTCTTTATCGCCATCATTATCAAAATCTACCATCATAGGAGACCAGCTCCAATCTGTAGCTGCTACGCCAGAAAATTTAGCTGTTTCACTAGCTTGTACAACAGCATTGTTTAACAATCCATTATGTATTTGCAACGTATTACGCATAAATTGTGAACTATAATTGTTGCGTTGTGCAGTTAAAAATTTATCATAATTATGTGGACCTAACATACTTTTTTGCCGCTTGTAGCTTTTAGGTAACATATCTACAACCATAATATCTGGGTAGCCAGAGTTAGTTACGTCTGCAACATCTACTCCCATACCATTAAAGCTTTGTACACTTAACAATTCTTTATTAAATTCTGCAAACCCTTTGTGCTTATGAGTAACAGTATCTACACCATTATTTATATACACTAAATCTTCAGTTAAAAAATCATTAGATACATAAATATCTGGTAAATCATCATTATTAAAGTCCTGTACAGCTACACCCAAAGAAAATCCTTTGTGTTTAATCCCTAAACTGTCTGATACATTTGTAAAAACAGGATGTTTTATACCCTCTACGCTATCATTACGCAATAAATAATCTGCTAGCTCTTTGGTATAATAATGTTTAGGAACAGGTGAATTTTGAGAAAAACGAGAGCTCCCATTGTGAATAATAAATACATCTAAGTCTCCATCTAAATCATAATCAAAAAATACGGCTTGCTGACTATTGTTAGGGTCGTTTAATTGGTAAGCAGCAGCTTCTTCTGTAAATGTTGGTATTCCGTTTTTAGTTAACCCATTATTAATAAAAAGTAAATTGTTGCAATTGCCACTGCAATTTGGTCCGCCTACACTTAAATAAATATCATCCCAACCATCTGCATTAATATCTATAACAGTAACGCCTGTTACCCATGAAGTTGTAGTAAAATTTGCAGCTTGGGATATATCTTTAAAAGTTAACCCTCCATTATTTAAATATATTTTGGAAGATACTTGGTTACCTGTAAAAACTACATCTTGTAAACCATCGTTGTTAAAGTCACCAATACCAACTCCTCCTCCATTATATATGTACTGAAACGTAACAATGTTTAAACTGTCATTACCCGTAATAGTATTGTTAAACTCAACATTAGTAGCAGATGTTTGCAGTAAAGTAAACCTATTGTTGCTAGTAGATTTATTACATGAGGTAGTAAGTAATACCACTGCACAAATTAGTAATATGTGTTTCAAAATGGTTAGTTTTTTATAAAAGGCAAGTTATAAAAAAAGTTTTAGAAGAAATTTTAAAATAATGACACATTTTTTTTGCTTTTAAAAACAACTATTTGTGCAACCATAAGCCCAAACTACCAGTAAAATATGGGAGTTAAAACAACTAACTTTTAATTGGAATTTTTAACACAAAAAAAGTGAAATTATTTGTCATTTTAAGGACCTAAACAACATCCAAGAATTATAGCTAAAACGTAAATAAGGTTTAACCTTAAACAAAACACAATGAGAACACTAAGTATTATTTTATTTGCTTTAGCAACTGCTGTTACAACTACGTTTACAACAGCATCATTTACGGGAACCTACGATGGTTTTGAAGATGAAATGTATGTGTTTACTACAGATGAAGGACAAACAATGGAGTTTGATGAAGTAAGTCCGGAAACTTTAGAGAAATATGACTTGTTAGACGAGTCTTTTAAAGGAAAAACATTCAAGGTAACCTATGAGGTGGTTACTTACACTAATGATGAAACTGAAGAGGAGGAAGTAAAAAACATTTTAACTGACTTAACATTATTAGAAGAGTAATTAAAACAACAAAAAGCGTTGCTAGTCTGCAACGCTTTTTACTATTAGCTAGTAATAAAACTAAAATTTAACATATTTTCTTACATTTTTAATAATTACCTAATAAACAGTTAGTTAAGTAAATAATTTTTGTTAAAAATGTAACAATTTAATATTAAAAAAATGATAAAACCATTTTTTATAACATCTAAAGCATTTTTTAACGCGTAGATATAACAGTTATTAACCCTAAATTAATTTGAACACTATGAAAACTTTATCAATTGTATTATTTGCATTAGCTACGGCTGTAACATCTTTAGTATCAACAGAAAGCGTAACTGCTACCTATTCTGGTTATGACAACGAAGTATATCAATTTTCTGCAGAAGATGGATCTACTTTGGAATTTCAAGGAGTAAGTTCTGAAGCATTAGGTAAGTACGACTTGTCTGACGATGCTTTTAAAGGTAAAACATTTACAATTACGTATGAATCTGAAACGGTAGTAGATGATGAAACGGAAGAAGAAGTAACAACAAGTATTATTACTGATTTAGAATTGCAAGAGTAATTGCTTAAAATCATTAATTTATTAAAAGCGTAGCTATTTTAGCTGCGCTTTTTTTATTTTTAATAAACATACAAACTATTAATTTTTAATACCTTAAATTTTATAACGTAGACAAATTTTTAACTTTAATATAATATTAGGTTTAAACATTTGATTTTTTAGTGTACTATATGTATCTTCAAATAAAATACTAGACCTATGAACATAAACTTTCACTACGATGGTGTTACTGCAAGTAACCGTTTGGAAATATTAGCCGCAAAAAAAATTGATAAACTTTTAAACAAGTATGATTTTATTGTAAGTGCAGACATTTTTTTTAAAAAAGAGAATACATCTTCTCCTGAAAAAGGAAAAGTAATTGGTGTAAGGTTAAGCGCTCCTGGACCTAGATTATTTTCAGAATCTAGTGAGGCATCTTATGAAGCCGCAATTACATCTAGTATAGATGATTTAAGCAGACAATTAGAAAAGAGAAAAGCTAAAATGAAAACACATTAATAATCTGTTTCCATTTTAACTTTTAGCAACGTCTAAATTGTAAAAAAACTGTTAGTATATTAGTATGCTAACAGTTTTTTTAATTCTGTAATAAACCTTTGTTTTGGTTGGTATTTTGTTTCTAAGTCTTTTGCAAAAGGTATTGGGGTTTCTATACTTGCCACACGCTTTACTGGCGCATCTAAATACTCAAAACAGTCTTCCATTACCATTGCAGATATATCACTAGCAATACCACCAAACATACTATCTTCTTGTAAAATTATAAGTCGGCCTGTTTTTTTAACAGATGTATAAATAGCTTCTTTATCTAAAGGAGTTAAAGTTCTTAAGTCTATTAGGTCTGCACTAATTTCTGGTGTGTTTTCTAAACTTTCTAATGCCCAATGCACACCAGCTCCATAACTAACAATAGTTACAGCAGTACCTTCTTTAATTAGGCTTGCTTTTCCAATTGGTAAAGTATAATAATCTTCTGGAACATCTTGGTAAACGCTCCTGTACAGTGCTTTGTGTTCAAAAAATAAAACCGGATTTGGATCTTCTATTGCTGTAGCTAACAATCCTTTAGCATCATAAGGAAAAGCTGGGTAAACTACTTTTAAACCTGGTGTTTTTGTAAACCAAGCTTCATTTGTTTGTGAATGAAATGGCCCTGCTCCCACACCGCCACCACATGGCATACGCACCACTACATCTGCTTTTTCTGCCCATCTGTAATGAGATTTAGCTAACAAGTTTACAATAGGATTAAAACCACTACTTACAAAATCTGCAAATTGCATTTCTACAACAGCTTTGTGCCCGTTAATAGATAACCCCATTGCTGTAGATACAATTGCAGATTCACAAATTGGAGTATTGCGTACCCGTTCTGTTCCAAACTCTGCTACAAAACCTTCGGTAATTTTAAAAACACCGCCATATTCTGCTACATCTTGCCCCATAATAACAAGGTTTTCATACTTATCCATAGCTTGCTTTAAGCCTTCAGATATGGCATCAACCAATCGTATGTTTTTAACATTATCTGTAGGTGTAATAGCTTTAAAATCAAATGGTTTGCACACATCATTTAATTCGTTTTCTATGGTAGATGTTATTGCTGGTTCATCAAAAGCAACTTGTAAATTGTCATTAATTTCAGCTTTAAAATCTGCCTTTATGGTTGCAATTAAATCGTCTGTTAAAATGTTATTATTTTTTAAAAAAGCTTCGTAATTAGCTATTGGATCTTTTTTTGCCCATTCATCTAACAATGAATTTGGTACATAAGCAGTGCCACTAGCCTCTTCATGACCACGCATTCTAAAAGTTAAAAATTCTATTAATATGGGTCTAGGATTTTTTCTAATACTCTCACACAATTTAGTTACTTTACCGTAAACCTCTAATATATTGTTACCATCTATTTGGTGAGACTCTATGCCGTAACCTATACCTTTATCTACAAGATGTTCACAGTAATATTGTTCTTTAGTTGGTGTAGATAAGCCGTAGCCATTGTTTTCAATACAAAATAAAACAGGTAATTGCCATACAGCAGCAACGTTTAAAGCCTCGTGAAAATCACCTTCGCTGGTAGCGCCTTCTCCTGTAAATACAGCTGTTACCTTGCTATTATCTTTTAACTTATTTGCCAAAGCAATACCGTCTGCTACACCTAATTGCGGACCAAGGTGAGATATCATCCCAACAATATTAAATTCTTGTGTTCCAAAATGAAAACTACGATCTCTACCCTTAGTAAACCCGTTTGCTTTTCCTTGCCACTGAGAAAATAACCTATATAAAGGAATGTCCCTTGTTGTAAACACCCCTAAATTACGGTGCATAGGAAGAATATATTCGTTTTTTTGTAAGGCACTAGTTACGCCAACAGCAATGGCCTCCTGACCAATACCACTAAACCACTTAGAAATTTTGCCCTGACGCAATAAAATAAGCATTTTTTCTTCAATTAAACGTGGCTTTATCATACGTTTGTACAGTAATAACTGTTCTTCTGAAGAAATTGTTTCGTTATTGAATTCCATTTAGCGGAAAATTTTATAAATTGAGAATTAAAAGTAACAAATAAGAAGAGATGTTGTTACAAAAATTAATAATTTATCAGAAAATGTTAGATTATTATTAAATTTGAATATAAAAAATATTAAACGATGAGTTCTATTCCAAGTGTCAATTTACAGGAATTTTTATCTGACGACAAGACACAAAAAGAAAAGTTTATCAAGGAAATTGGTAGTGCTTTTGAAAACATAGGTTTTGTTGCCTTAAGTGGCCACTTTTTATCTGATGAGTTAGTGGCAGATTTATATGAAGAAATTAAAATCTTTTTTAATCAGCCTCAAGAATTAAAAGACAGCTATGAAATTGAAGGTATTGGCGGTCAGCGTGGCTATACTTCTTTTGGTAAGGAGCACGCTAAAGGTAAAAAAGAAGGAGATTTAAAAGAATTTTGGCATTTTGGACAGTATGTAGAAAATGATCCTAAATTAGAAGCAGAATACCCAGACAATGTTATTGTAAAAGAGCAACCAAAATTTAATGCTGTTGGTAAAGAAACATTTAAAATGTTAGAAAAAACAGCTAAATATGTGCTTAGAGCACTTGCTTTACACTTAAATTTAGAAGAAACTTATTTTGATGATTACATTAAAAACGGTAATTCTATTTTAAGACCTATACATTACCCACCTATTAAAGATGAGCCTAAAAATGCAGTACGTGCAGCAGCTCACGGAGATATTAACCTTATTACATTGTTAATGGGTGCACATGGTAAAGGTTTGCAAGTTAAAAACCACAATGGTGAATGGGTAGATGCTATTGCACGCCCAGATCAGTTAATGATTAATGTAGGTGATATGTTGTCTAGACTAACAAATAACAAATTAAAATCTACCATACACCAAGTTGTTAATCCGCCTAAAGAGCTTTGGGGAACTTCTCGTTACTCTATTCCATTTTTTATGCACCCAGTTAGTGAAATGCCGCTAAATTGCTTAGAAAATTGTGTAGATGAAAATAACCCTAAACAGTTTGATGATATTACTGCTGGTGAATTTTTACACGAAAGATTAATAGAATTAGGACTTATTAAAAAGTAATAATTTAAAAAATAACTATACAAAACAACTAAATATTGGCATTTAAAACTCCAGTATTTGGTTGTTTTTTCTTTTTTATATTGATAAAAACCCTAAATAAGCATTAAACCAATATTTTAATACAATGGACTTACAAGACCAATTAAAAAATCTTTTTCCAGATCATAAACCATCAGAAGAAACAGAAAAAGAGACTCCTAAAAGTGATATTTGGTTGCAAGACGACCCTATTATTTGCAAGTATGAAAAACGTAAAGGAAAACCTATTACCATATTAGAAGGGTACACTGGAGCCGATAAAGATTTTAAACTTTTGGCCAAAGAACTAAAGCAAAAACTTAGTGTTGGTGGTAGTTTTAAAAATGATAGTATTATTATTCAAGGCGACTACAGAGATCAGATAATGAGCATATTAAAAGAGAAAGGTTTTAACGTAAAACGCGTTGGCGGTTAAAATTGTTAATTTTTTTTTGATTATTTAGATAAAAATGTAATTTTAAGAGTTCAAATCTAGAATACTACTATGAGTTCTACCTTACACATAACCAACGGAGGAAACTTTACAGATAGATTGAAAAACTTGCCTATTAAAGGAGACATTATTACCTGGAATGAAATGTTGTGCGAAGGCAAAACATTAAACAATGTAGGTAGTGAAAGTTTCTGGAAAACTAGGTTCGATTTTTTAAGCAAAAACTATAAGGTTTCAAAAGCAAAATTTATAGATCTTACTTTAAAAGAGTATAGGTCTTTATGTAATCACAAAAAAGAAGATAAAATAGTTTTGTGGTTTGAGTATGATTTATTTTGCCAAATTAATATGCTTGCTGTAGTAAGTTGGCTAAAAATGCACCGCAGATATGCAGAAATATCTGTAGTTTGTAGTGGTGAAATTGAAGGCCAATCTAAACTTTTTAGTTTAGCTGAGTTAACAGATGAGCAATTACTAAATCATTATGAAGAACGTACTTTTTTACGTCAGGACGATATAGAATATGCAGATTATATATGGCAATTGTATTGTAGTGATAACCCAATAAGGTTAGAAAACTTAACAGATTTTGCTAAATATAGGTTTCCTTACCTAGAAAAAGCTATAGAATTACATTTACAGCGTTTCCCTTCAATTAAAAATGGGTTAAATTCAATAGAAAATAATCTTTTAGAATTGGCATCAGCCCAAAAACCAAAAACCAAAAACGAGTTTGTAAAAAAACTGTTATTAGCAGATAATAGTTATGGTTTTGGAGATATTCAATATCAAAAAATGATAACTTCTTTAAAACCTTTATTTGGCTCTTTTAATCCAGTTAAATTAACAAAAAAAGGAAAAGAAATACTAGAACAACAAACAAGTTATTACTCTTGTATACAAGACAATAACATTTACCTGGGTGGTGCATTAAAGTACAACTTTTTGTACAACACCAACACAGACAGAATCCTTAAATTATAATATGCAATTAAGTCCATCGGAGTTAATTTTAAATGCTGACAATAGCATTTATCACCTTAATATATTACCAGAAGACATAGCAACTACCATAATTACAGTTGGTGACCCTGACAGAGTTGGTGAAGTTTCTAAATATTTTGATACTATTGAACTAAAAAAAGGTAAAAGAGAGTTTGTTACACATACTGGTGTGCTTAATGGGAAACGTATTTCTGTTATTTCTACAGGTATTGGTACAGACAATATAGATATTGTTTTAAACGAATTAGACGCTTTGGTAAATATAGATTTTACCACAAGAACTATTAAAGAAGAAAAAACAAGTTTGGATATTGTTAGAATTGGTACATCTGGTGCAATACAAGCAGATATTCCAATAAATTCTTTTTTACTAAGTGAATATGCTATTGGTTTAGATAGTTTATTACAGTTTTACGATAGTAAACACGTACAAAATACAGCAGTACAAGATGCTTTTGTAGCACATACAAATTGGGCTAAAGAAAAATCTACGCCTTATGTGGTTACTTGTAGCACAGAATTGGCAGATAAAATATACTCAGATAAGTTTGTAAAAGGTTTTACCGCTACAAATGTTGGTTTTTATGGTCCTCAAGGCAGGGTTTTACGTTTAAACACTCAGGATAATGATTTAAATAGTAAAATAGCTTCTTTTAGATATAACAATTTAAAAGTTACCAATTTAGAAATGGAGACTGCTGGTATTTATGGCTTGGCCAAATTATTAGGACATAACGCACTTTCTTTAAATGCTATTTTAGCCAATAGAGCTAATGGAGAGTTTTCTGTAACACCATCAGAAACTGTAGAAGAATTAATAAAATATACGCTAAACAAGCTAACATAATACTATTGAAGACAGTAAAAATAATAGGAGTTCCAGAGCATTTTAATTTACCTTGGCATTTAGCCATAGAAGAAAATGCCTTTAAAGACCGAGGTATTAATTTAGAATGGACAGATATTCCTGAAGGTACAGGAAGAATGTGCCAAATGCTTGCTGATAATGAAACAGATATAGCTATTATACTTACAGAAGGTTTAGTAAAAAGTATTACTGCAGGTACAAAAGCTAAAATTGTACAAGAGTATATTGCTACACCTCTTTTGTGGGGAATTCATGTAGGTGTAAATAGTGAGTACCAGACAATAGAGGATCTTATAAACACCAAAGCTGCAATTAGTAGGTTTGGGAGTGGTAGTCATTTAATGGCTTATGTAAATGCACAAAATGAAGGTTGGGATACTAGCAAATTACAATTTGAAGTTATTAATAATTTAGATGGCGCTGTAGAAGGGTTAACAAAAGGTACTGCTGATTATTTTATGTGGGAACATTTTACAACAAAGCCTTTAGTAGATAATGGAACTTTTAGGAGAGTGGCAGACTGCCCTACTCCTTGGCCTTGTTTTGTGATTGCAGCAACAGATAGTTTTATTACAGAAAATTCTGGTACACTACAACACATATTAGAGGTAATTAATATGTATACAGAAGAATTTAAAACCATACCAAGTATAGATAGGACTTTAGCTAATAGATATGAGCAAAAGTTAGATGATATACAAGAATGGTTGTCTAAAACACGTTGGAGCCAATCACAACTAAACACAAAAACCTTAGAAAAAGTACAAGACACACTGCTTTCCTTAGATTTAATTGATAAGAAATTAGACAGTAGTACTATTTTACTCTAATAAATTAGCTTAATTACCATTCTATTAGCGTTTTGCCACTATCTTTTAGAATGGTATTAGCAGTACTAAAATGTTTATTTCCAAACCAATACCCTCTGTTTGCACTTAATGGTGATGGATGACCGCTTGTTAAAATATGATGCTTTTTAGTATCTATTAATTTCGATTTTTTCTTAGCAAAACCACCCCAAAGTAAAAAAATAACACCTTCTTTTTCATCAGATATTTTTTTAATAATAGTATCTGTAAACGTTTCCCATCCTTTTTTTTGATGACTACCAGCCTCGTGTGCTCTAACAGTTAATGTGGCATTTAACAAAAGTACTCCTTGTTTTGCCCATCGTTCTAAATTACCACTCTTAGGATACGGTATATTTAAATCGGACTCTAATTCTTTAAAAATATTTATTAATGATGGTGGATGTTTAATACCGTCTTTAACAGAAAAACACAATCCGTTTGCTTGGTGTGGACCGTGGTACGGATCTTGACCAATAATTACAATTTTAGTGGTATTAAAAGAAGAATAGTTAAATGCAGCAAAAATATCTTCTGTTGCCGGATAGCATGTGTTTGTTTTATATTCTTTAGTAACGAAGGTAGTTAGTTCTTTAAAATATTCTTTTTTTAACTCTGGTAAAATAATAGGACTCCAACTTTTAGATACGTTTGCTTTCATTCTTTATCAAAACTAATTAATCCACTAAAATAATATTATCTTTAAACCCTTGAAAAAATTTACGCATTGAAAAAATTAAAGTTCCCTTCTGCACAAGCCATATTACTAGTAATTGCAGCATTAGTTGCTGTTTTAACTTATTTGGTTCCGGCTGGTAAATATGATACGTTAACTTATAGTGAAACAGATAATACATTTATAAGGTATGGCGAAGATACGCCTACAACACTGCCAGCTACGCAAGAAACCTTAACTACGTTACATATAAATATTCCTTTGGAAAAATTTAAAAACGGAGATATAAGAAAACCTATTGGTATACCAGACACTTACAAACAAATTGATGCTCAGCCACAAGGAGTAACTTCATTTTTAAAATCACCCATAAAAGGAATTATAGAAGCAGCAGATATTATTTTTCTAGTGCTAATTATTGGTGGTTTAATAGCTATTATGAATTTAACTGGTGCTTTTGATGCCGGAATTGCTTGGTTGGCTCAAAAACTACAAGGAAAAGAGTATATACTAATAATATTAGTTACTTTCCTTATTGCTATGGGTGGAACAACTTTTGGTTTAGAAGAAGAAACAATAGCCTTCTACCCTATTTTAATTCCTATATTTTTAGCTGCAAAATATGATGCAATGGTTGCATTAGCATCTATTTATATTGGATCTTGTATAGGAACTTTGGCTTCTACTATAAATCCGTTTAGTGTTATTATAGCATCTAATGCTGCAGGTATAAACTGGACATCTGGTATAGATGGTAGAGTTATTACTTTAATTTTAGGACTGGTAATTTGTATTATCTACATTATTAGATATGCACAACGTGTTAAAAAAGACCCTACCAAGTCTATTATTTATGATCAAAAAGCTGAAATTGAACATTTGTTTAGATCAGACGCTAGCAAGACTAACTTAAAATTAACAGCAAGACTACGTTTAATATTACTTGTATTTACAGCTTGTTTTGTTATAATGGTTTATGGAGTATCTAGTTTAGATTGGTGGTTTGTAGAAATGACAACGGTATTTTTAGTAGGTTCTATTATTATTGGTGTTATTGCAAAAATTAAAGAAGCACAGTTTATAGATACTTTTGTAAAAGGAGCCGGAGAATTACTAGGCGTAGCTTTTATTATAGGTATTGCTAAAGGTGTAACGGTTTTAATGCAAGATGGTGCAATTGGAGATACATTATTGTACTACGCATCTAGTGTTACCAATGGTATGGAAAAAGGAATCTTTATTAACTCGGTAATGTTAGTATATAGCGGACTTTCATTTTTTATACCTTCTACATCTGGTATGGCTGTTTTAAGTATGCCAATTATGTCTCCATTAGCAGATACAACAGGCATTGGCAGAGAAATGATTGTAAATGCTTACTTATATGGTATGGGACTATTTAAATTTATAAACCCTACAGGATTAATACTTGCTTCTTTAGCAATTGTAAAAGTGGGTTACAATAAATGGTTAAAATTTGTGTGGCCTTTAGTGGCTATTTTAACTGTATTTTTAATGATAGTACTTACAGTGTCTGTTTATTTATAACAAATTATATTGCTCATAATAAGCATTTTAGTAATGTTTTAAACTTATGTGCCAGTACTACATAAAAAATTAAGGTTTACAATACCAAACTTATGTTATAAACCTTAATAAATTTATTTTTTAAAGCTAAAGTTTTTACAACTTCACAATCTGTGCAGAAGCCATAAATGAATCTTGCATACGTTGCATGCGGTCATCAAACTTGGTTCCAAAAACCAAATATTGACACCTGTTTATGCTTTCTGGTGTTCTAATAATTTCAGAAAACAGATGTGGTTTAATTAAAAACTCGGCATCATCTACAATAAACAATTGCAATACATTTAAGTTAATACCATTAGAGTAAAATATTTTATTTAGCCTTTTAGGAGTGGCAATTACAATGTCTACACCATCATAAATATCATCTCTTTGATCGTCTATATTTTGCTCTTCATAAGCACAATACGTACGTATAGACATTCTAAAAGTAAACTTATCAAACTCTTGCTTAAGTTCTAATGCAGCCTGTTTATCCTTTACAAAAATTAATGCTCTTGGCGCGTCTTCAAACTCTTCACATTTTAATTTTTGTAATGTGCTAATAACCAAAGCTGTTGTTTTACCAGATCCTTTAGGAGCTAAACCAAATATACTTGCACCACCCTTAATTTTTGAGAGTACTTTAGACTGAAACGGTGTTGGTTCAGTTATTTTTAAACGTTCTAGAGCTTCTTTTAATTCTGGATGTATTTTTTTAAACGACATCTTATATTTTTTTGTAGTTGTATAGTACTTACTAAGTAACTAATTTATGAAACAGTTATATTTGGTTTGTGGTCTATTTTAAAATTACATGAATTTGCTATAAAACACATTTTATTAGCTTGTTTATGTAATTCATTTGCTTTTTCTAACATTTTAGCATCTGTAATTGTAACTTTTGGTTGTAAAGTTACCCCGGTAAACTTTCCGCTTCCATCTTTAGTTTCTTCCATAGTGCCAATAGCATTATCTACATAAGAATTTACCACAATTTTATGTGTAGAGCATAAATGTAAATACCATAGCATATGACAAGAAGATAAGGAAGATAAAAAAAGGTCTTCAGGATTATATTTTGTTTTATCACCTAAAAATGAGGGATCTGATGATCCTTTAATTTCACCGTATTTATGATTTGCTGTTATTGTATGGTTTCTATTATAAGATGTATAGTTTTGGGTACCACTACCCTCATTACCTGTCCACGCTACTGTTATCTCGTAATTGTGTTTTTTCATTCTTATAACTATTTATTAGCTGCTATTTTATACCACACACCATAATTGCAAAGGTACACAACAATAACTATTAGGTTAACAACATACATTTTATTTTACTACAAAGCTTAGCTACTTTAGTAGTGTAATTAAAACGTAAATAAATTTTTCATTTTCATATAGTGTTCTCGTAAAAAGAGTCTTGTTTTTGCCAACAAGACTCTTTTTCAATTTAAAAACACTTACATCTTAAATTTTAAGGGATCCATTTGTTTTTTCCAAAGTCTGGCTTACGCTTTTCTAAAAATGCATTACGCCCTTCTTTAGCTTCTTCTGTCATATACGCCAATCTAGTTGCTTCACCTGCAAAAACTTGCTGCCCAACCATACCATCATCTGTTAAGTTCATTGCAAACTTTAGCATTTTTATAGATGTTGGCGATTTTTCTAGTATTTCTTGTGCCCACTCATATGCAGTATCTTCTAACTCATCATGTGGTATAACAGCATTAACCATTCCCATTTCATAAGCATCTTGAGCAGAGTAATTACGACCTAAAAAGAAAATTTCTCTAGCTTTTTTCTGTCCAACCATTTTAGCTAAATACGCAGAACCATATCCTCCATCAAAACTAGTTACATCTGCATCTGTTTGTTTAAATATTGCGTGTTCTTTACTTGCCAAAGTTAAATCGCAAACCACATGTAAACTATGGCCACCACCAACAGCCCAACCAGGAACAACGGCAATTACCACTTTTGTCATAAAACGTATTAAACGTTGAACTTCTAAAATATTTAACCTGTGCATACCATCTTCTCCAACATACCCTTGGTGACCTCGTGCCTTTTGATCTCCACCACTGCAAAAAGAGTATACACCATCTTTACTAGAAGGCCCTTCTGCAGATAACAAAACAACACCTATAGATGTGTCCTCTTGTGCATCATAAAATGCTTTGTACAACTCACTTGTAGTTTTTGGTCTAAACGCATTACGTACATCTGGTCTGTTAAACGCTATACGCGCTACACCATTGCACTTTTTATACGTAATATCTTCAAACTCCTGAGCTACTTTCCACTCAATATTTTTCATTTGTATAAATTTTAGGCTTCGTTTTTCTTTTCTTTTTCTGCTATCCATTTAGATAAGTATTTTGTACTCATCATACTATGGTGCTGTAGTAAACTACCAATAAAATTGGCGTTTCTATGCTTTTTTATATCTTTTTGCAAAGTACTAATTTTATTAGATAATTTATCCTCTAATTTAGATTTAGCGTAATATGTATTTAGAATTTGTTCTCCGTTTTTTTGAGCTTGCAACCATTTAGTTTCATTGGTATACAAGCTTATAGCAGATGCAACAAAACTGTTAACTGTAGTTGATATTTCTCCACTCCAAGGTAAATCACCGTGCATACCCTCTGCTCCTATTTGTGTGGTTACACTAGGTGTACCGTTACACATAGCATCTACCAACTTGCCTTTTATGCCAGCACCAAAACGCAACGGAGCTAAATTTACTTTAGTTTTTTGCATAATTTGGTTTACATTTTCTCCCCAGCCATGCACAAGAAATCCTGTTTTAGGGTTATGCTTTTCTGTAATTTGCTGCGGTAAATAAGCCCCGTAAATGTGTAGGTTTACTTCTGGTAGCTCTTTACGTATTAACGGCCAAATTTCTTTATGTAACCACAACACAGCATCTACATTAGGTTTGTGTTTACCATTACCAATGCAAACAAAATCTTTTCTGTTTTTAAACAGCGGAAAATTAGTGCTTACACTTGTGTTTAACATAAAAGGAATATGCAGAAACAAAGAACTATCAATTTTAAAAGTATTTATTAGTAACTGCTCTTCATACATAGAAATTAGTAAAGAAAAATCGCAACGGTAAATGCTTGCAACTTCTCTCTTTGTAATTTCTTGCTCCTTTAAAAGCGTTTCTGTTACTGTACTATTTCCTTTTTTAAAAGCTTCTTCTCTTGTTTTTCGTAAAAAATGAAGATCCTCTGTATCTAAAATTCTCAATGCATTTGGTACAACTTGTGCTACGCGCCAACCAAATTGCTCTTCTGTTAAAAACCGATCGAAAACAACAATATTAGGATTTAAATCGCTTATAAAATCATTAAAACTAGCGTTATTAAGCTGTATTTGCTTTTCTGATACTCCTAAAGATGAAAAATCTACAGAGTACACAGATTTAGCTGCTGTACTGGCAAATGTTACTGTATAGTTTTGCTGTTTAAAATATGTAATAAGCTGAAGAATTCTACTGCCAGCTGCCGTTGTTGTAGGCTCTGGCCATACAAAACCAATAAATAAAACATTTTTCACGCTAAAGGATTTACATTTTAGATGAAAATTTTTGAGAAATGCTTAATCGTAATTTACGCTCATAATCCTCCTCTAGCCACTCTTTATAGTTCTTAGTATTATTCATAATACAGTAAGAATATTGTCTAACACGGTACTGTATTTCTTCTTTAAGCTTCTTAGCCAAAATACGTGCATCAAAAACATCTTCACTATTTTCTACACATATTTTAGCGTGCTGCTCTATACTTTTTTCCAAAACCGATTTAGACTTTAATCCTTTAGCAAAAGCAGCCTTATATTCGGCTTTAATATCAAAAAATATGTTTTCAGATTTAGAAAATTCATCTCGTAAAGCTTGAGGCATTTCATAAACAAAATCGCGTTCTATTTCTTCATCATTCTTAATATTTTCTAAGAAAAAGTCAGGGAAATGAAAGATTTCTTGCCAGTCTATAGGCTCACTCCACAATCCAAATCTTTTTGTATTGTTTCCTAAATCTATAACCGTAAACTCATTTTTATTCTCTGTAACACGAGAACCACGACCAATCATTTGAAAATATAACGTTAAAGACCTTGTTGCTCTATTTAAAATAATAGTTTCTACCGTAGGCTCATCAAAACCAGTAGTTAGTATACTTACAGATGTTAAAATAGCGTCTGGTGTTATAGAAAACCACTCTAAAATTTCTTTACGTTCTGCAGCAGAATTTTTATTGTCTAAATGACGTATGTTGTAACCTGCTTTTTTAAAGGTTTCATATACGTAGTATGATGTACTAATACCGTTGTTAAAGATTAGTGTTTTAGTACCTTTTGCTAATTCTTCATAAGAAGATAATAGCTTACTTTGCATAGTTTGGTTGCTATACAACTCATCTGATGATTTAACGGTATAATCGCCATTAATACCCAGTTTTAAAGTTTTTAAACCAACATCATAACTATATTGGTTAGCTCTAGATAAAAAGTTACGTTTAATTAAAGATTGTATAGACTCGCCAATGATTAACTTTTTATAATTGTCTTTCATTGGTAGCTTAATATTAGAACTAAGCGGTGTTGCCGTTACACCAAGTATAGATGAGTCTTTAAAGTATTTAAATAACTTACGAAAAGAGTTGTAGTGAGCCTCATCAATAATAACAAGTCCAATATCTTTTAGCTCTACATTATCTTCTTGTAATCTATTATTTAGTGTTTCTACCATAGCTACAAAGCACATATAGCTATTTTGATCATTTAAATCTTTAACACTACTATTTATCACTTTATTTTCTACGCCAAAACTGCTTAACATTTTAGACGTTTGCGCACTTAGCTCTATTCTGTGAGTTAGTACTACAACTTTTTTATTTTTTTGAGCTATATATCTACGGGCAATTTCAGAAAAAACTACTGTTTTTCCGCCACCGGTAGGCAATTGATACAACAAGTTTGTACCAACAGGATTTTCATCAAAATATGTAAATATTTTGTTTAAATCCTCTAGTTGGTAGTCGTATAATGTTTTTTCTGTAGTTGTTCTCTGTTCTTCCAAATTGGATAACCTATTTTGTAATTAATCGTAGAAAAACGATGTATTTAAGTTTAAAAATAAACCTTGCTAAATTAGGCGATTTTTGTTCTTTTAGAAAACATTAGAGCATAAAACTGATAAAAAATGCTGATAAATAAAGATAATTACATTTAATCTATAGCATCTAAAGCTCTAGAAAATCCGTCAGAAAACATCCAATTATTATCTTGTGTGTTTTTATAAATAACTAAAATACGATCTTTAAACTCTGGCAAAATTGCATTAAGAGCAATGTACTGTATAGCTTGCTCAAAAGAGTTTAGCATACTTTTGTAAAAAGCATCTGGTACATTTTTGTGTACAGAAAATTCTTGAGCAATTTCTAAATTATACAGCATAACATCTGCAACTAAAGGGGCATCTACCCCTAGCAATAAAAAGTTTTTTATATATTTTTGAGCTACAGATCTGCGTGCTCTAGGGCGTTTACGTTTTACAGGAAAATACTCATTACCTATTTTTAACTTGGCTTCTTGTACTAGTTTTTCTTCTTTTGGGTTAAAAACAAAACTATAATAAGCTTTAACAGCCGGAAACTTCTCATAAAGTCCTAATAACTGTTCTTCTAATTCGCTTTTTTTTAATTCTGATAAATATTTTTTTAAAGCTCTTTTACTCATACAAAAATCTATAAGCCCGAAAGTTACCAAATAAAATAAACCTGCAATAATTTATTTATAAGCTGCTAAATTTACAAAAAGTAAGTTTTTTATTAATAAGTAATGTATAAACAGTATGTTAAATGTTTGGAAAATAACATTTTAAAATGTATACTGTAGTTTTAAACTTTAAATTAACAGAACAGATATATGAGGCAACTAAAGATCATCAAACAGGTAACTAACAGAGAATCAAAATCATTAGATAAATACCTGCAAGATATCAGTAAAATAGATCTAATTACTGCCAATGAAGAAGTAGAGTTAGCTCAAAAAATACGTGCCGGTGACGAAGCCGCACTAGAAAAATTAACAAATGCAAATTTAAGATTTGTTGTTTCCGTTGCTAAACAATATCAAAATCAGGGTCTAAAATTACCAGATTTAATTAATGAAGGTAATGTAGGTTTGGTAAAAGCTGCTAAAAGATTTGATGAAACCAGAGGTTTTAAGTTTATTTCTTATGCTGTATGGTGGATTAGACAGTCTATTTTACAAGCCCTAGCAGAACAGTCTAGAATTGTACGTTTACCACTAAACAAAATTGGTTCTATAAATAAAATTAAGAAAGCATTTTCTTATTTAGAACAAACACATGAAAGACCACCTTCTGCAGAAGAAATAGCTAAGGAGTTAGAGTTGTCTGTTAGTGAAGTAAAGCAATCTATGAAAAACTCTGGGAGACACGTATCTATGGATGCGCCTTTTAAAGAAGGAGAAGATTCTAACCTATATGATGTTATAAAATATGGTGAATCTCCTAACCCAGATGAAAAATTAATGCACCAATCTTTAAATACAGAGATTAATAGAGCATTAGAAACATTATCTCCTAGAGAAGCAGATGTTGTTAAGTTGTATTACGGTATTGGAGATAAACATTCTATGACTTTAGAGGAAATAGGTCAAATTTTTGATTTAACACGTGAGCGTGTAAGGCAAATTAGAGAAAAAGCTATACGTAAGCTTAAGCACAACTCTAGAAGTAAAATATTAAAAACATACTTAGGGTAGTTTTTTAAATATATTAAAAAAAAAGAGCAACTAATTTAGTTGCTCTTTTTTTTATGCTTTTTACAGTGTAAATACGCCACTAAGAATAATTTAGCTTGGTAATATTTACTTCTGATAGAATTTCATTTAGGCTCTCTACAAATGATAAGTAAGCCGAGTTGTTTTGGTGTGCCATAACAAAAGATTTTGGGGTTTATTAAAATATTTAAATAACAACTACAGTTATATGTAATCTAATTCTACTAATTCATTTAGACTTAAAATTTCGTTTAAATCGTGTAAGAAGTTAAGGTATTCTTCTCCGTAAGTATCGTATAACATAATAAGTAGGTTATTTGGGTTTCTAATCTGGTTTAAAACTACTGAAACACTTTTGTTGTTACAATAAAATGTGGTGAACTTATTATTTTTTGTTGTGAAAACATGCCTTTAATATTATCACCAATTAAAAATTAAAAGAATTACAATTCTTCTTCAGCTAATCTTAATAACTCTTCATCTAACTGTTGTTCTACCAAAGGAAATTCGTTTATAAAACAATTGTAAAGAAAATTTAAATGTTTTACATCTATATCATCTTTAATTGCATTTTCCATTTGCAAAACACTTTCAAATAAAGCATCGGTTTTCATCATTTTTAAACCTGCTTTTATTTTGTGTGTAGCAAATTTTAAAGCCTCATAATCTTCATTTTTTATATGTACTATTGCTTTACCTATAAATTCTAAGGCATTATTTTTAAACAGCTTAACTAACTCTTGAAGCATACTTAAATCTCCCATACACTCATTTAAAACTGGTGTTAGGTTTAATTTACGTGTTTCTCCGTGATCATTAATATGATTACTTGTTAATGTTTCCATGCTTGCATTTTTTTGTAATTGCTCCAATAAAGTATTTAGTAACTCTTCAGAGGTGTAGGGTTTTAATAAAAAATTAGTAAAATTTGAGGTGTTGAATTCTGTACTTTTTTGTATTTCTTCATCTGCAGTAACAGCAATTATTGGGGTATTGCTAATTCTTACATTGTGGTGTGTTCTAATTATTTCTGCTATTTCATCGCCATTTTTTTCTGGCATTCTCATATCCATTAAAATTATGTCTATGATTTTGTTTTCTAAAACTTCTAATCCGTCTTTATAATTGTCGGTAACAAAAGATGTACACTGCCATTTGTCTAACTTAAATTCTAGTAACTTTTGGTTTAGTTTGTTATCTTCAAAAACCAAAACATTAATACCACTAATATTAGCAACATTAAATGCTGTAACTGGTTTTAGAGGTTTTTTAAATGGTATTGTAAAAGTAAAAGTTGTACCAACAGACTCTCTGTTAGATACATAAATGGATCCGTTAAGAGATTCTACTAACTCTTTGGCAACATTTAAACCTAAACCAAGTTTAGATTTATCTTGACTATAAATATCAAAAATTTGTGAAACTTTATCGTCAGAAATACTACCATTTGTATCGTTTACATTAAACTCTACAATTACATTATCTGTATAATTTTCTTTAACTGCTGCAGTAACTAAAATTTGACCTTTAGCAGTAGTTTGTATGCTGTTGCCTACAATATTTAGTAATATTTGAGATAATTTAGACGGATCGCCTATTAACTTTTCTGGTATAGATTTATCTATTTCTTTATTTAAGATAAGCTCATTATTGGTAATTAATGTATTACATAAAAACAATACATCATTAACTACATTTTTAAACTTAATAGGAATGCTTAAATTACTATCTGTAGTGTTAGTTGTAAAACCAATTAAATCCTCAGAAACACTTAATATAGTATTAGATGTAGCCTGTATCTCCTTCACTATTTTTTCTTGTTCCATAGTTAAGTTGCTTTTTAATAGTTTTTCTGTATTGTTTAATATACTATGTAACGGTTTCTTAATTTCGCTATTAGCCTCAGTAATTAATTTGCCTTGTAATGTATTTTGTGAAGATGAGGAAGTTGCTTGTGCATTACTCCTATTAACAAGTAGTTTTTTAAAATTATTTAAAACACCCCTAAGCGCGTCTGCTTGTTTAACAGACAACTCGTTAAAAGAAAAACTGTCTAATTTTTCTTGTAAACTTGATAATGAAGTATGTAAGTCTTTCAATTTCAATTTAGGGAAATTTACGTTGTTAAATCTTAAATTAATTTTATTACAATGTAAATCTCAATATTTAACAGTGTACTACCAATAAAATGTTATATAGGTATCTTTTTTTGTTGTGAAACTCCCTTATTTGTAAGTTATTAGTTTTTAAAAGTTGTTATTAGCCGTTTTTATTGACCTTTTACCCTATTTAAGCTTAATTTTTAAACTAAAAAGTTAGGTGTTTATTTAGGTTGATATAAAAAAAGCCTTAGCTATAAACTAAGGCTTTTATAAATTTTAAATGTGTAGTCTTATTTTGCTAGTCTATCTCTAACATATTCAATTTTTGTTTTTCCGTGAGGTTTTGGTTTTCCGTTTTCATCTAAATTTACCATAATAATATTGTCTACTGTCAATATTGTTTCTCTAGTCATTTTATTACGTACCTCGCAATTTAATGTTAATGATGAAACACCAAACTTTATAACTTCTATTCCTATTTCTACAATGTCTCCCTCTTTAGCAGAGCTCATAAAATTAATTTCAGACATGTATTTGGTAACCACTTTTTTGTTTTCTAATTGTATAATTGTATACAAAGCAGCTTCTTCATCTACCCACGCCAATACTTTACCTCCAAAAAGTGTTTTGTTAGCATTTAAATCTCCTGGTTTAACCCATTTTCTACTGTGAAATCTCATAATATTACGATTTAGATTACAAAATTAGGTATTAAAATAAGGTTAGACTATTATCTAACAAAGTTTTAGGAATTTTTAAATTAGAGTCAACTTTTTTGTTTAAACTGTTAATAAAACTAGCTGATAACAGAGGGGATTCTAATTCCATATTTTGATGCACAAAAAAATGACAATTTTTAAGTCCCTTTTCTTTCCAGCTTTCTAATTTAGATGCCCACTCCTCTAACCTATCATAATCACTCTTATGGTTAGCACCAACAAAACGTATAAAAGCTTCGTTGTTTGTTAGTCTCATATGCAACAAATCTCTTCTTCCTGCAGTATCTACAATTACATTAGCTATATTATTTTCTTGTAACAAATAATACAATTCTTGTGCTACAGTTGTATTTGCAAACCAATTTGGGTTCCTAAATTCTATAGCTAATTTAAATTCTTTGGGCCAATATTTTACAAACTGCACTACTTTATCCCATTCAGTAATATCAAAATTTGTGTGTAATTGTAAAAATATTGTTCCTAGTTTTTCTTTTAAGGTTGATGTAGCTTCCAAATACCTATCTAAAATAGGGTAAACATTAGCGTTTAACCTATTAATATGACTAATTTCTTTGGTTATTTTAGGATAAAACTTAAAGTTACTAGGTGTTTTATTGTACCATTTTTGGTACTGTTCTTTTGGAAAAACCCTGTAAAAAGTAGCATTCAATTCTATAGAATTAAATTGTGATGCATAATATTTTAATTCGTCTTTTGTTCCCCTAGGATAAAAGTTTTTTAAATCTTGTTTATTCCATTTTGCACAACCAACTGAAACATTAAAATTACCGCTATCAGAAAACTTTTTTAATACTGCAGCAGTATCTATATGATCTTTAGGTAGTTTAAAATCTATTATTTCAGGATTGGTTACTTTTCCAAATTTCATTTTTAATACCTTTTTGTTAAATGTTCATAACCCAGTTAAAAACTATATTTAAGTAATAATTATTTAATTAGATGTTGTTGTATCTTTAGTAAAACGCTAGTTATGAACCAAAGATCTACAGATCTCTTGCGTATTAGGCCAGAGATTAAAGCTACTAAAATAGTAGCAGGAATTAGTAATGACGAACTTTTTCAGAACAAAACAATTAGACCTATTCTTAAATTGCAAAACGATTTAATTCTGGTTGTTTTTAAAAACTACATTAAAAAACACAAAAACAAATTTTACAACCTTTCTTTAGAAAAAAGACTAGAGTATATTGAAAATGCAATACAAAGAGACATTAAATTTAGAAATGCTCTTAAAGGCATAATTATAGGTCAGTTTACTGTAGAGGAATATGAAACCTATACACTAAATTCATCTGCACTTAATAAAAGAATGATGTCTATGGCTATTACAAGGCTTAAAGACCAATTACAGTACTTTGATGAGCCCGTTTTAGTCTAAAATAGACTCTCCATTTAAATTAGTTGTTAATACATCGCTCATTAAATCAAAAAATGGCCTTATTGTAGCAAACGATTGATTTACTGTATCTAAAAAATTAGAAGACAATACTTCTTTGTCTGTAAATTCTTTGGTAAAGATGTATTGTTTTTTACGTATTAAGTCAATATCATTGTGCTCAACATCAAAACCTTTGGGAGCTCTTTTTAATTCATCACCAGCTAATTCTCCCCATACAGCTTTAAATTTTTTAGAACCTATTGCTTCTCTAAATTCAGACGCATCAAGCTCTAACTCTTTTCTTATTCTAAATAAATCTTCTTTATTAGGAGCCCAAAAACCAGTAGCAATAAAACTATTACCTGGTTCTATATGTACATAATAACCACCTCTTAAACGTGCTCCTGCCCTAGTAAAAGAACCCGCTAAATGTACTTTATATGGGGTTTTGTTTTTAGAAAAACGTACATCTCTATAAATTCTAAAAACTTTAGATTTTTCAATATCATCATGTTCATTAAGTTTTTCTTCTAATAAAGTAATAAACCCTTTAAAGGCATTTTCTTCAATCTTAAATTCTTCTTTATGCTCTAAAAACCACTCTCTTGTATTGTTTTCTTTAAGCTTATTTAAAAAACTAAAGGTATTTTTAGAGATTACATCATTTTTCATAAAAATCTTACTAATCTATTATTTATGCTAAAGTTAACTGTTTTTAAAAGTTTATTTATCTAAATAATGGTTAATTTTGATAGTTGAATACATTACATATGACACTAAAATCTGTAATTAAAGAGATAGAGTTGCATAAAAAGCAACCCAATTTAAACTTTAGTTTAAAAGAAAAAACAGAAGTTTTTACCCAAAAGCTTTTTTATACTTTGTTTGATACACAAACACCTGTTGCTAAAAATTTAGAAGAGTTAGAGCTGCAGTTTGATGAACTTGTGAATCTTGCCTGCTGGAAATTAGAAAAGCCTTGTAAAAAGATTTGGGATAAATACGTGGTTACCTTACCTCGCATATTAGAAAAGCTTAATTTAGATGCAGAGGCTATTGTAAACTGTGATCCTGCTTCACTATCTATAGAAGAAGTGTATATGGCATATCCTGGATTTTACGCTATAGCTATTTACAGGTTAGCTCATGAGTTACACGCTATTGGTTTTCCTTTAGTACCGCGTTTAATGACCGAGTATGCACATAGGCTTACTGGTGTAGATATTAACCCAGGAGCTAAAATTGGAAATTCATTTTTTATAGACCATGCTACTGGTGTTGTTATAGGAGAAACAGCAGTTATAGAAAACCACGTAAAAATATACCAAGGTGTTACTCTAGGCGCTTTATTTGTTGCTAAAAACTTAAAGCAAACCAAAAGGCACCCTACCATTAAAAATAATGTTACAATTTATGCAAATGCCACTATTTTAGGTGGTGACACTATTATAGGAGAAAATACTATAATTGGTGGTAATGCATGGGTTACTAGCTCTATACCTGCAAACTCTAAAGTTTTTCATAAAACAGAAATTAAAATTAAAACTACACAAAATGTCTAATACTATTCTAGATTTAATAGGTAATACGCCCTTAGTTGAGTCTAAAGTTTTAAATACAAACCCTAACGTTAGACTTTTTTTTAAGTTAGAAGGAAATAACCCTGGAGGAAGTGTTAAAGACAGAGCTGCTTATAATATGATTAAGAGCGCTTTAGATAGAGGTGATATTGATGAAAACACTAAACTTGTTGAAGCTACAAGTGGCAATACAGGTATTGCGTTAGCTATGATTGCTGGTATTTTTAAATTAGATATAGAAATTGTTTTATCTGAAGGATCTACCAAAGAGCGTATACAAACAATGCGTGCTTATGGTGCTAAAGTAACTTTAACACCTGCAAAAACCGGAATTTTAGGTGCTAGAGATTATGCAGATGAGCAAGTGAAAAAAGGCGCTGTAATGCTTAATCAGTTTGGAAATAACGACAATTGGAAAGCTCATTACAAATCTACCGGACCAGAAATTTGGAGAGATACTAATAAAGAAATAACACACTTTGTATCATCTATGGGTACAACGGGCACTATAATGGGAACATCTACCTATTTAAAAGAGCAAAACAGCAACATACAAATTGTTGGCGTACAACCAAAAGAAGGTACAAAAATTCCAGGAATACGCAAATGGCCACAAGAATATTTACCAAAAATATTTGATGCTTCTAAAGTAGATCAAATTATAGATGTTAGCCAAGAAGAAGCAGAACAAACTACACTTTTATTAGCTAAAAAAGAAGGTATTTTTGCTGGTGTTAGTAGTGGTGGCGCTGCTTTTGCTGCTGCAAAACTGGCTAGTACATTAGATAGTGGCACCATTGTGTCTATAGTATGTGATAGAGGTGACAGGTATTTGTCATCTGGCTTATTTGGATAAAATACTTTAAAGATGATGTTTACCTTAATTTAAACATCATCTTTAAAATCTAAACTATGCAACATTAATCCAGATCCTGGAGCAACAAAAACAAACTTAGTTGTACTATTGGGCTTTAAAGCCTCTTCAATATCAGAAAGAGTAACTTCTCCTTTTCCGAGCTGAATTAAAGCTCCCATAAGCATACGTACTTGGTACCGCATAAAACCTTCTCCTTTTATATGAAAAGCATAAGATTTTTCAGGAAAAAAATTTGCTTTTAAAATGGTGTTCTCTTTTATTTCTGCTGAATTTACTTTACGTATAAATTTTCCGTTTTCTTTAGGCTTTGCAGTAAAGCTTTTAAAATTATGTGTACCAACAAATAAGCTTGTTGCTTTTTTCATTAAATCTAAATCTAAGTTGTCTTGTATATTTGCCATAAAAGGCGCGGTATACGGATGATTTTTTTCTCCAAATGAAAACAAATACACATATTCCTTTTCTTTGCTGTGCTGTATTATATTAAACTTTTCTTTTACGTGCTTTACACTAACAATTCTAATATCTGACGGTAGATTTTTATTAAAGTCCTTTAAAAAAAAATCTAAATCTTGTAACGGTTCACCATCTAAAAAAAGCTCAAAAGCAGCATCTAAAGCAGACACTTTTGCATCTGTACGGCCTGCTCCTAAAATTTTATATTGACGTTCTGGCAGTATAAATTTTAGTGTTTTAGCAAGCATACCTTCAATAGTTTTATAGCCTGGTTGCTTTTGCCATCCACTAAATCTGTAGCCTAAAAATTGTAGTCTTATTAAATAGTACTGTTTCTTTTTTTTCACATCAGCAAAAGTATGCATAAACTAAACATTAGAAAATAACTTTTTTTTTGTATTTTACAATTAATTAACAAAACAACCAACCAAAATGACTAACGCATCAACCACAAGTAAAATCCCTACTTGGTTTTATATTATAGCTGTAGTGGCTTTAATTTGGAACTGTATGGGAGTAGTAGCATATTTAGCAGAAGCTTTTATGTCTGATGAAATTTTTTCTTCCTTTACCAAAGAAGTACAAGAGTTATACAACAAAAGACCTTCATGGGTAACAGGGGCATACGCAATAGCCGTTTTTGGCGGTGTATTAGCAAGTATGCTTTTGTTATTGCGTAAAAAACTGGCTAAAACAGTATTTTTAATTTCTTTAGCTGGTGTAATTGCTCAAAATGTTTACACTTTTGTTATTAGTGATGCTCTTAATGTACTTGGCACCTCCTCTATTTATTTTCCTATAGTGATTGTAGTAATTGCAGTTTTATTGTTTTTATTTTCAAATTACGCAACAAAAAAAGGTTGGCTCGCTTAGTTTTTAAATGTTTTTTTTATTTGTACAGTTGCACATAATCTATACAAGAATACCGTTTATCTATGCTAATACAGTTACCCTTATATTTTTGTTTTTAACCGATTTTATTAAACTTAATTTAACATATGGTATAATTTTGTGTTAAATTAAACATAGAGCCCCCCAGCTTTTTATACTCTATTTATTATTATATGAAAATACCGTCTATAAAAATTTCTTGGAAGTTTTCTGTCTTGTTATCTGTACTTTTATTACTAATTGTATCTTTTTCTAATTTTTACGGGTTATTAACAGACAAGTTTCATTTTAACAAAGCAAGTAGTTATTTCTTTATTCTTTTAGCTACAGTACATATTATTTATTTGTATGCTTTTTGGTTTAAACTCACAGAAAACGAGTACCCAGACAAAGAAATGAGAAACTTAGAATATGGGTTTTATGCCATATTTGCTTATTATGTATACAAAATGGTAGATATAGCTAGCATTGTTTTTGGATACAGTTCATATAACGATCTTATTTTACCAGATCACTTTTTACCTGTAGGAATAGTTATTGTACTTGCTTATTTAGGCTTATGTTTAATTACATTACAAATATTTTCTATTCGTAAAAATAAAATTGGCAACTATAGTACAGATTGTTATGAAGAGGAAGATTTAGATACTTGGCCTTAAAAAAACTAAGACAAAACCAATACAAACATATATAAAATAGCCTCTAGATTTTCTAGAGGCTATTTTTATTGACTAAAACAAATTATCTCTTAACCCAACCTGTTGGAAAAGAGTCACTGTTTAAACTTAAAGAATGTGTTGTTGGTGCAGTTTCTTGTCCTGACGTGCCTACTAATGGTTTTAGTAAAAATGGAGCCGGACTATTATCTGGAGATGGTTCTACAGAAATAACAACCGTTTTACCTCTAACATCTAAAGGAAAAGTAAAGCCTGTAGGTGCATTGTTAAAGAAATCTTCACCAGGAATTGGAGGTCCAGGATTAGCTCCACTAAAAGGATTACCAGAATCTTCTGCTTGCGCTGTAGGATCCATAAATGTACCAGTTGTAATTGGTCCATCTTCACCTACTACCCAACCTTCATAAACCCAACCATCTGGTAAAATTGGTAATTCTAAGCCAGTTGCTGGTGGTGCGCCTGGTATACCAAACCAAATTCCATATTGGTCATTACCATTATTCATTCCATCATCTTCATCAGTAGGTGTTCTTAAAAAGAATTCTCCGCTTGCACTTGTAAAATCGCCTACTAAATCTGTAATGCTAACAGTTGCTGTTTCTGCTGCAAATGCCCCAGAAAGTAACTTTGTAGTAGCAGGTGCAGGATCATTATCTACAGCAGGTTCTATAGATAAAACATAAGCTGTTGCTTGGTCTAGTGTTTCAGCATCTACACTAAAAGATGTTTTAGAAGGGTTTCCGTTACCATCTACAGTAAATACACCTGTAGATACCGGAGCTCCATTTACTATTATCCAACCTTCATAAACATAATCGGCACCAAGGTCTTCTAAACCTTCAATACCCATAGTTAAGTTTTTTGTTTGTGGTTCATTTGTGTCATCATCCTTATCACAACTAACTACTAAAGCAGTTGCCATAAATAATAAAAGTAATTTTTTCATTTTTAGAGTTTTTAAGATTATGACACAAATTAACGGGTTGTTTTTAACGATGAAATCACAGAAAAGTAAACTTTACATCCAATTTTGTAAGGTATTTGTGATAACTTCTACATTTTATTAAGATAAAAGCTGTAAAAACCTTAATTTCATTGGCAACTTAATCTTTTTGGCTTTGTGATAGCTTTGTGATATATATTAACTTCTTTGCAACCATATTATGAAACAGATACTTATTATTGAAGACGATCCAGAAATTATTCAATTACTGGAAATACATTTAACAGATATGGTGTATACCACAACTAAAGCTATGGATGGTGAAACTGGTCTAAATTTAGCTTTAGAAAACGATTATGATCTTATTTTGCTTGATCTAACTTTACCTATTATGGATGGTATTGAGGTTTGTAAAAAACTAAGAACCAAAAAAAATACTCCTGTTATAATGCTTACTGCCAAGTCTGAAGAAATTGACCGTGTGTTAGGTTTAGAAATTGGTGCAGACGATTATTTAACAAAACCTTTTAGCATTAGAGAATTGCTTGCACGTATAAAAGCTGTTTTACGTAGGTCTGATGCTCCCAAGGTTGAAGAAAACAATTCTACTACCTTAAATTTTGAAGGACTTTTTATAGATATTGATAAGCGTAAAGTACTACACAACAAACAAAAAATAGATTTATCTCCTAAAGAGTTTGAATTGTTGGTTTTAATGGCATCTAACCCAGGCAGAAATTACTCTAGAACAGAGCTCTTAAATATTATTTGGGGGTATAATTTTGAAGGTTATGAGCATACTGTAAACTCTCATATTAATAGGTTACGTGCAAAAATAGAATCTAATATGGCACAACCAATGTACATACTTACCACTTGGGGAGTTGGCTATAAATTTAATGAAGAAATATAATTATGGGAGCATCAAAAAAAGTTTTAGGCACCAAGCTTATTAAAAAATTATGGCTAGCTTTTATTTTTATTATTTTATTGATGGGAGCTTGTTACATACTAATAACAGGTTACTTTGCTAATAAATATAATGAAGCTACTATACAAAAAGTAAATGCTAAAGTAGCAAACCACTTAATTGAAGAAAAGTTTCAAAATGCATCTCCTTTTTTAGAAGATGGTAGCGTAAATAAGCCGTTGTTTGGAGACTTAATGCATGATATGATGGCAGTTAACCGCAGCATAGAAGTGTATTTACTAGACAGTGCAGGTTCTGTACTTTATTCTGTTGTTTTAAAACATGATGCCAACGAACCTATAAAACACGTTTCCCTTGCCCCAATAAAAGAGTTTATTAAAACAGACGGTCAAAAGTATATTTTAGGTGACGACCCAAGAAATACTGAAGAGAAAAAAATATTTTCTGCTGCTCCTTACAAGAGCGGAGATAAAGAGGGATACATTTATATTATTCTTGCTGGTCAAGAGTTTCAAGCCATAAGTAATAGCTTATTATCTCAGTACTTTATGAAGTTAGGTATTGGCGCTACTCTACTAACTATGCTTTTTGCCGCATTATTAGGACTATTAAGTATTTGGTTTTTAACTAAAAACTTACGTGTAATGATTAGTACTGTAAATAAATTTCAGGAAGGAGACCGTACTGCGCGTATCAAAAATCCAGAAAAATCTGATATTGAAGTCTTTGCCAATTCTTTTAATGATATGGCAGATACTATTGTTAGTAATATTGATAAAATACAATCTGTAGATACATTGCGTAGAGAGTTAATTGCTAATGTATCTCATGATTTAAGAACGCCACTTGCTATTTTAAAAGGATATGTAGAAACACTACAAATAAAAAAAGATACACTTACAGAGGTTCAAAAAGATGAGTACTTACAAATTACTCATAATAATATAGATCGTTTATCAAACTTAATAAATCAATTGTTTGAGTATTCTAAACTAGAGTCAGAACAGGTTACTCCTGTAAAAGAACCTTTTTCTATAACAGAACTATCTTATGATTTAATTGAGAAATTTAAAGTAATCGCAGAAAAAAAACAAATTACACTTCAAATGGATGCTTCTAATGAAAATAACTTTGTGTATGCAGATGTTAGTATGGTAGAACGCGCATTGCAAAATTTATTAGAAAATGCTATTAAGTACACAGAACCAAACGGAAAAGTAACACTAGCTATTAAAAAACAAGCTAAAAAAGTAGAAATTAATATTACAGATACTGGTGCCGGAATACCAATTAATGAGCAACCATATATTTTTGACAGATACAAGCAGCTAGACAAGTCTGAAAAGAAAAGAGGTGCTGGCTTAGGTTTAGCCATAGTTAAGAAAATAATGGAAATGCATGACACCACTATAACTGTACTTAGCAAACCTAAAGAAGGCAGCACCTTTAGTTTTACATTACCTGTGCACTAATGTCTATTTTTTAGTACGGTAACAATATCATTTAATTTAAAGCCTTTTGCTTGTAGTAAAATTAAGTAATGAAATAGTAGATCTGCACTTTCTTCTTTAAATAAGTGGTCATCACTATCTTTTGCTTCAATAACTACTTCTACGGCTTCTTCTCCTACTTTTTGGGCAACTTTGTTAATTCCTTTTCTATAAAGAGATGCTACATAGCTGTCTTTATTTTCTGGGTTTTCTTTACGGTCTGTAATAATATCTTCTAGCGCTGTTAAAAAGCCATAACTGCTTGTGTTTTCTTCTTTCCAACACGTATCTGTACCAGTGTGGCAGGTTGGCCCTACAGGGTTTACAGCAACTAATAAAGAGTCATTATCACAATCTACTTTCATATCAACTAAATTTAAAAAGTTTCCACTTTCTTCTCCTTTAGTCCATAAACGGTTTTTACTTCTACTATAAAACGTTACTTTTTTTGTTTGGTTAGTTTTATCTACCGCTTCTTGGTTCATATAACCAAGCATTAAAACTGTTTTAGTAGTAGCGTCTTGTACTATTGCAGGTACTAAACCATCTGTACTTTTTGTAAAATCTATTGTCATTTTATATAGTATTATAATCTAACAGGTATGCCGTTAGTTTTTAATTCTTCTTTTAATTCTTTTATTTCTATTTCTTTAAAATGAAAAACACTTGCTGCCAATGCTGCATCTGCTTTACCATCTTTAAAAGTATCTGTAAAATGCTGAATAGAACCTGCACCACCTGAAGCTATAATTGGAATATTTAGCTCGGTTGATAATTTAGCTAATGCTTCATTAGCAAAACCATCTTTAGTACCGTCATTGTCCATAGACGTAAACAAAATTTCTCCTGCTCCTCTTTTTTCAACTTCTTTTGCCCAATCAAACAAGTTTAATTCCGTAGGTACTTTACCACCAACCAAATGAACAACCCAGTTGCCATCTATATTTTTAGCATCTATGGCAACAACCACACACTGCGATCCAAATTTGGCTGCTAAGTCGTTTATTAATTGTGGATTTTTAACTGCAGATGAATTTATAGATACTTTATCTGCACCATTTTGCAACAATATATCTACATCTTCAATTGATGAAATACCACCACCAACAGTAAATGGTATATTTACTTTTTCTGCAACGCGTAAAACTAGGTCTGCTAATGTTTTTCTACGCTCTTCTGTGGCAGATATATCTAAAAAAACAAGTTCGTCTGCTCCTGTTTTTGCATATATTTCCGCTAATTCTACTGGGTCACCAGCATCACGCAAATCCACAAAATTTACTCCTTTTACAGTGCGACCGTTTTTAATATCTAAACACGGAATTATTCTTTTTGTTAACATAATATTTATGGATCATAGAAAAGAGATAAAAAATAGACTTCTATTTTTCTGTACTCTCTATTCTAAATTCTTATTTATTTAATATAAATTTTTCTAACTGCTTCATAGAAATTCTATTCTCATAAATAGCTTTTCCAATTATAGTACCTTCACAACCAATTTCGGCTAGTTTTGGTAGTTCATCATAAGTAGAAATTCCTCCACTAGCTATTAGTTTTAAACCTTTTTCTGATGATTGTAAAATTTTAGAATACAAATCAAAAGAAGGTCCTTCTAGCATACCATCCTTACTAATGTCTGTACATATAACATAGGTTACGCCTTGTTTTTGGTACTCTTGTATAAATGGTACTAATTCTTCTTTAGATTCTTCTAACCAACCAGAAACAGCTACTTTTTCATCTTTAGCATCGGCTCCTAAAATAATTTTATCTGCACCAAATTTTTCAAGCCAAGAAGAAAATATCTCTCTATCCTTTACTGCAATACTACCACCTGTTATTTGGTTAGCACCACTTTCAAAGGCTATTCGTAAATCTTCATCCGACTTTAATCCGCCACCAAAATCTATTTTTAGGCTTGTTTTAGACGCT
Source organism: Cellulophaga sp. RHA_52 (assembly GCF_007827205.1). Taxonomy (NCBI): domain Bacteria; kingdom Pseudomonadati; phylum Bacteroidota; class Flavobacteriia; order Flavobacteriales; family Flavobacteriaceae; genus Cellulophaga; species Cellulophaga sp. RHA_52. The sequence continues at coordinate 2,707,262 of NZ_VIRZ01000001.1, read as the reverse complement.
ATTTGCTCTAAAATCTTATGGTTTACTATGTGTTTAGACTTTGCACCATCTAAATCTACTAAATGTAAATACTCTATACCGTGAGCCTCAAACTCTTTAGCAACTTCTAAAGGATTTTCGTTATATATTTTTTTAGTGTTGTAATCTCCTTTAGACAAGCGTACACATTTGCCATCTATAATATCTATTGCTGGTATTATTCTCATTTTTGTTTTTTTGTAAAAAAGCGTAAAGAATTAATTGCTTGTTAACTTTAGACTTAATTAAACTTCTACATTTCCAGAAAATTCATCAAAATCTGCTCTCCTACTTCACTACTTTTTTCTGGGTGAAATTGAGTTCCGTAAAAATTATTTTTTTGTAATGCCGCACTGTAATCTACATCATAATTGGATGTTGCAATGGTTTCGTTAGTAACTGGAGCATAAAAACTATGAACCATATAAATATGAGATTTCTCTTTTACTTTATTAAAAAGATTTGTTTTTAAGTTTGATATCTCATTCCATCCAATTTGTGGCACTTTTACCTTGTTTGAAAACTTTACAACATCAACGTTAAAAATCCCCAAACCTTTTGTTTTTCCTTCTTCAGATGCATTACACATTAGCTGCATTCCTAAACAAATACCCAAAACAGGTTGTTTTAAAGTTGGAATTAAAGTATCTAAACCACTAGCACGTAACTTACTCATTGCACTACTAGCCTCACCTACACCAGGAAAAATAACTTTATCTGCAGCTAAAATATCGTCTACATTATCTGTTAAAACGGCTTCAAAACCTAGTCTTTTTATAGCAAATTTAATGCTCTGTATATTTCCTGCTCCGTAATTTATAATTACTATTTTCATTTTAAACTTTAAGTATTATCACTATTTACAGCATTCCCTTTGTACTAGGTAAAACCATTTTTTCTACATCTCTTTTTACCGCCATTTTTATAGCCTTTGCAAACGCTTTAAAAATAGCTTCAATTTTATGATGTTCGTTTATACCTTCTGCTTTTACATTAAGGTTAGCTTTTGCTCCGTCTGAAAACGATTTAAAAAAGTGCAAAAACATTTCTGTTGGCATATCACCAACCATTTCTCGTTTAAAATCGGCTTCCCAAACCAACCAGTTACGACCACCAAAATCAATTGCTACTTGCGCTAAACAGTCGTCCATTGGCAAACAAAAACCATAACGTTCTATTCCTAGTTTTGTACCTAAAGCCTTAGCAAATACTTCTCCTAAAGCAATAGCAGTATCTTCTATAGTGTGGTGCTCATCTACTTCTAAATCTCCATTTACCTTAATTTCTAAGTCCATTTGACCGTGACGTGCCAATTGGTCTAACATATGATCAAAGAAAGACAATCCTGTTTTTATGTCACTTTTTCCAGTGCCATCTAAATTTACATTTATGTAAATATCAGTTTCATTGGTTTTACGTGTAACTTCAGAAACTCTATCTTTTAGTTTTAAGAACTCGTATATTTTCTCCCAGTCATTGCTTTCTAAGGCTATAACATCGTCTAATTCTTCCCTTTTTACTGTAATTTCCCCGGTACCTAAATTGGTTTCATCATTAATAAAAATACCTTTAGAACCTAAATTTTTAGCTAACTCTATGTCTGTTAAACGATCACCAATAACAAAAGAGTTTGCTAAATCATATTCAGCTGAAAAATATTCCGTTAACAAGCCTGTCCCAGGTTTACGAGTATTTGCATTTTCGTGAGGAAAAGTTCGGTCTAAAAAAACCTTATCAAAAACTACACCTTCATTTTCAAAAGACTTTAAAATAAAGTTGTGTACTGGCCAAAATGTATCTTCAGGAAAAACATCTGTACCCAAGCCATCTTGGTTGGTTATCATTACCAACTCATAATCTAACTCTTTTGCTATTTTTCCTAAATATGTAAATGCTTTTGGATAAAAAATCATTTTTTCAAATGCATCTATTTGTTCGTCTACAGTTTCCTTTATTATGGTACCGTCTCTATCTATAAATAATACTTTTTTCATCTTTTATAGTTCGTTGTAATTCTTTTATAAAAAGAATTACAGTTAGTTATTAATTTGGTTTAGTGCGTTTATTAATTGCTTATTTTCCTTTGGTGTACCTACTGTAAAACGCAATGTATTTTCACATAAAGGCTGTGTAGTTCTATTACGTATTACTATTCCTTTTTCTAAAAGCTGATTGTATCTTTTTGTAGCATCGTCAACTTTAGCAAGAATAAAATTAGCGTCAGAAGCATATACTTTTTCAACAAAACCAACTTCAAGTAACACTTTAGATAAAGCTTCTTTTTCTAACATTATTTTAGATACTTCTTGTTTTACAGAATCTATATCTAAAACACGCTCTTTTGCTCGTTGTTGCGTTAATTCGTTTACATTATAAGGAGGTTTAATTTTATTTAAAACCGATATAATTTCTTTTGATGCAATACAAATTCCTAATCGTACACCTGCTAATCCGTATGCTTTAGAAAGTGTTTGTGTTACTATTAAATTAGGGTAATTAGCCAACTGAGTCACCCAACTCTCTTGTGGTGAAAAATCGATATAAGCTTCATCAATTACCACTAAACCATTAAACTCCTCTAACAACTGATGCATTTTTGCAGCTGTAAAACTATTGCCAGTTGGGTTGTTTGGCGAGCATAAAAACAAAATTTTACTATTGTTATTTGCTGTAGCTAAAATTTCATCTACATTAGGTTCAAAATCGGCTGTAAGTAACACCTCTTTATTCTCTATATTATTAATACCAGACAACACCTTGTACATACCATAAGTTGGCGGCAACGTTATAATGTTATCTTCTTTAGGTTCGCAAAAAGCTCTGTAGATTAAGTCTAAAACTTCATCACTACCATTGCCTAAAAGCAAATTTTCTGTTTTAACACCTTTTTGTTCTGCTAAAACAGATTTTAAACTACGCTGTTGCGGATCTGGATACCTGTTAACTCCGTTAGAAAACGGATTCTCATTGGCATCTAAAAAAACCATTTCAGTACCATCAGAAACATACTCATCTCTAGCAGAAGAATATGGACTAAGTCCTTTTACATTCTCTCTAGTTAATTTATCTAAGTTAAAATCTTTCATTATTTTAAACTCTTTAAACGTAATGTAACTGCATTTTTGTGTGCTTGTAAACCTTCTGCATCTGCCATTAACTCTATAGCTTCACCTATTTCTTGTATACCTTGTTCAGATATTTTTTGAAACGTAATACTCTTGGTAAAACTATCTAAATTAACACCACTGTATTGTTTTGCATAACCGTTTGTTGGTAAAGTATGGTTGGTTCCCGATGCATAATCACCTGCACTCTCTGGCGTATAATTGCCAATAAATACAGACCCAGCATTTTCAATTGTGTTTAATACATAATCCTCATTTTCTACACAAACTATAAAGTGCTCTGGAGCATATTCATTAATCAATTGCATAGCCGTTTCTAGCGTTTCTATGTATATAAGTTTACTATTTGCTATGGCCTGTGTTGCTATTTCTACACGTGGTAAAACTGCTAATTGCTTTTCTAACTCAGTTTCTACGTCAGAAATCATTTGTTTTGAAGTAGATACTAATATCACTTGACTATCTGTACCGTGTTCTGCCTGACTTAATAAGTCTGATGCTACAAATGCTGCATTAGCTGTATCATCTGCTAAAACTAACAATTCACTTGGTCCTGCTGGCATATCTATAGCTACACCATATTTGGTTGCTATTTGTTTAGCTACGGTAACAAATTGGTTGCCTGGACCAAATATTTTATATACTTGTGGTATTGTTTGTGTACCAAACGTCATAGCTGCAATAGCTTGTATACCACCAACTTTATATATTTTAGTTACACCGCATAAATTTGCTGCATACAAAATAGCAGGATTAATTTTGCCTTCTTTGTTTGGAGGAGAACACAATACAATTTCTTTACAACCTGCTATGTTTGCTGGTGTTGCCAACATTAGTATTGTAGAAAATAATGGTGCAGTACCACCAGGAATGTATAAACCAACTTTTTGAATTGGTCGTTTTTCTTGCCAACAATCTACTCCGTTTGCTGTTTGTATAGCTACTTTTTCAGTTTTTTGGGCAGTATGAAAAACTTCAATATTACTTTTTGCTAATTGTATTGCTTTTTTTAGTTCTTCTGATACTAATTTTTCTGCTTCAACCAATTCTTCAACACTGACAATAGTAGATTGCAAAGAAACACCATCAAACTTAGTAGTGTACTTATTTACAGCTTTATCACCATCAGTTTTAACCTCATTAAAAACAGAAACTACAGTACCTTCTATATCTGCAACAGTTTGTGTTGGTCTTTCTAAAACTTGCTTCCAATCTGCAACAGCTGGATTATCAATCTTATTCATTATAGTACCATTTTTTCAATTGGACAAACCAAAATACCTTCTGCACCTTCTTTTTTTAACTCCTGAATTACTTCCCAGAATTTATCTTTATTTATTACAGTGTGAACAGAGCTCCAACCTTCTTCTGCCAATGGCAATACAGTAGGGCTTCGCATTCCTGGTAATAATGATATAATTGCATCTAATTTTTCATTTGGTGCATTTAACAGTACATATTTAGATTGTCTAGCTCTTAAAACAGATTCTATTCTGAACTCTAACTGACTTAAAATCTCTTTTCGCTCTTCAGATATTTTTGGAGAAACCGCTAAAACAGCTTCACTAGTTAACATTACTTCTACCTCTTTAAGGTTGTTTTTAAATAATGTACTACCACTAGATACAATATCACAAATACCGTCTGCCAAACCAATATTTGGTGCAATTTCTACAGAACCATTAATAATGTGTAAATCTGCTGTAACACCTTTAGATGCTAAATAATTTTTTACTGTATTTGGGTATGATGTTGCAATACGTTTACCCTGAAAATCTTGTACAGATGTATATTTAAAAGATTTAGGTACTGCTAACGATACTTTACACTTAGAAAATCCTAATCTTTCTGAAAATGTAATGTCTTCTCCTTTTTCTATTAACACATTTTCTCCTATTATAGCAATGTCTACTACTCCGTCTCTTAAATACTGAGGAATATCACCATTTCTTAGGTAAAAAACTTCCATTGGAAAATTTCTTGAAGATGCTTTTAGCTGATCTTTACCGTTGTCTATAGAGATACCACAGTCTTTTAAAATAGCTATGGAATCTTCATTTAAACGTCCGCTTTTCTGAATTGCAATTCTAATTTTAGTCATTCTTTTTTTAGTATGTGTTTAAGAAATCAAAATGGATAAAAACAAAAAACCCGCTTGATTTCTCAAACGGGTTAGATATATGTTTAAACACGGCAAAACACTTCTAGCTCGCTTGATAGCAAGGTGTAAAGTGATGATGATGTGTGTTTTTATTTCTCATTATGGTGTAAAAGTAAAACTTATTTCTTTTATAAAAAAGAGAATTTATAATTTTAGTTCACTATTGATAATTTCTTAACAAATGATTGTAAATTTATTGGTTTCCTAAAATTAATGGTAAACCAGAGTCTCCACTACCAATTACAATTACTTTAGCGTTTGGAGATTCAGACAATTTTATAGTAGCATCTATACCTTTGTCTTGCAAAATTTTATCTGTTAACGATGCACTTAATATTTTGTTTGCATTTGCTTTACCTTGTGCTTCAATAGTTACTTTTTCGGCCTCTTTTTTTGCCGTTACCAGTCTAAATTCATATTCTAAAGACTCTTGTTCTTGTTTTAATTTACGCTCTATGGCATCTTTAATTGTTGGCGGCAATGTTACATCACGCACTAAAATTTCGTTTAATTGAATGTATTCACCATCTACAATTTTTTTTGTTTCATCAAAAATTTCTTGCTGTATAGCGTCTCTTTTACTAGAATATAACTGCTCTGGCGTATAACGCCCAACAACAGAACGGGCTGCAGATCTTATAGTTGGTAATAACACTCTTTGTATATAATCTTCGCCTTTTTCTTGGTGTAACTTTCCTAATTCATTACGTTTTGGTTGAAACCAAGCTGAAGCTTCTAATTTAATATCTAAACCGTTGCTAGAAAGTACATTCATTTTTTCTAATACCTCTTGCTGACGTACTTCATAAATATATACTTTATTCCAAGGAGCTACCACATGAAACCCCTCTCCCATTGGAGGCTCATCTGTAACAACACCATCTCCAAGAGTCTCGTATAAAACACCTGCGTGACCAGAATCTATTGTCACTGCTGATTTAGAGATAATAACAATAATTAGTATGATAACAAATAATACAGGTAATGCAATTTTTGGTAATCTTTCCATAGTAGTTTTTAAGTTAATCCGTTGTATTTTCTAATAAACCATTCTATTGCAAATACCAATAAAATAAAGCCTAGTAGAAATTTAAATTCTACCAAAGATACAATATTTTCCTTGCTCTTTTGTGTGGGTTTTAGGGTTTGTTTACTAAGCAATTCCTGTTTTAGACCTTTTGCATTATCAATATAAAATAGACTTGTATTTGTGTTTGTTGCAATACGATTCATTTTCTTGTAATTACTAGAAGTAAATTGCTGCTCTACATCATATTCTAAAATGGTAAAAGTTCCAGATTTTGATGTATTTGTATTTGTTACCGTAGCTGTAAATGTATAATCACCTGCTGGCAAACTACTTAAATCTGCTTTATAATTAAAACCGTTTAAAAGCATTGGAATTTCTTTGTAAATAGTTTTTTCTTTGTTGTTTATTTTTAAAACTATTGTAGCATTTGAGTCAAACTCAAAAGCATCATCAAAAACCGATGCATTAATAACCGCCTCACTACTACCTAAATACACTTGCTTATAATCTAGAGTAAAACTATTTTTAGAGTTACTAGAGGCCAAATACAGAATAATTTTACCTATAAAATCATCAAAAGATTTAAAATCTTTATCATTTCTATAAGTTTGCATCCTCCATTTCCAAATATCTTCTCCAAACAAAAAAACTTGTTTTGTTGTATCAAATTCTGACACTGCCAACAGAGGAGACTCTATAGTAACACCTCTTATTGTTGTTTTTAGAACAGTTAAACTTTCATTTTGCGAAAAAACCGGACTAACATTACTCTGTAAGGGAGGAAAATTAGCTGTAGAAAATTCAGATACATCAAACTTAGAAAAAGAAGAGTTTACCATTGGCATTACCTCTTGGGCAGGAAAACCATCTTCAAAAATATAAGTGTTCTGAACCGAATTTAAAAAGTCCCAATCTGTTTGTAAACCAGTTATAACAAAGGAGTTTTTAGCAGCCGTTTTAGCATAGTCTACTATGCTTTTAAAAGCTGTATTAGGCTGATAAAAAATAAAAACATCTGTGTTCTGCCATAAGTTTTTATTAGAATTAGGCTTTAAAATTGTTACGCTACGTTGTTCATTACTTTCTATCGCTTTTTTTAAGGTTCCCAAATCTGGATGTTCAATAGAAGTAACTATTGCAATAGTTGTTTTTTCATCTATAACCTCTAAAGCTACTGTTTTTGTGTTGTTTTGCGTATTCTTTTCATTGGTTAGTGCAGCTACAGAAACCTTAATTTTTTTAACTCCAATAGTTTTAGCATTAATATTAGCACTTATAGTTTTGCTATTTTCTGCTTTACTAAATGATATATTCTGTTTAAATACTGTATTACCATTTTCTGTAATAGTCAATAGTTTGGTTACAGGCTTAATTCCTGTGTATGAGATATAAACTTCTACAGGATATTTATTATTTAAAAAAGCAAAGTTATTTTTATTTACTTGGTCTATTTTTATATCTGTATAAGATGTTGTATCACCTACAACTACTGGGTAAATTGGTGTTTTATTGTTTAATGATAAAAATTCATAATCTGCACCTAAAGTTTGGTTACCATCTGTTAATAAAACTACTGCTAAATTGGTATTCCTGTAAATGTCTGCAGTTGTTTGTAATGCCGCTCCTATATTGGTACTTTGTTCTGCAAATGTTAGTGAATCTTTTATGGAATTTAAATTGTCTCCAAATGAATACGTATCTATTGTAAATTTATCTTTTACGTTAGCATCTAGAGTAAGGCTTTTAAGGAAATCTGTAACGTTTTTGACAGATTTACTGTTTTTTATAGAAGCAGAATTATCTGTTAATATTACAAGTTTTGTTTTTTCTACCCTATAGGTAGTTTTGGTGATTTTTGGATTAATAAGCAGTAACAACACACCAAAAACACCTAAAAAACGTAAAAAGGAGAGTAAAACAACAAGTTTACCTCTCCTTTTAGTTTTATAATAATATTGAAACAAGACTACAAGCAGCGCAAATATTGCCGCTAAAATTACCCACACTACAGTTGTAATTTGCATGTATTAATTATCTCTGTTTTTCAATATAAATTTAAATCTTCTATTAAGTTAACATTCCGCCATCTACATTTAGCACTTGGCCAGTAACATAAGCAGACATATCTGAAGCGAAAAACAAACAAGCATTTGCTACATCATCAGGAGAACCACCTCTTTTTAAAGGAATACCATCTCTCCATCCTTGTACTACTTTTTCATCTAACTTATCTGTCATTTCAGTTTCTATAAAACCAGGTGCAATTGCATTACATCTAATGTTTCTAGAACCTAACTCTAATGCAACAGACTTTGTAAAACCAATCATTCCGGCTTTAGATGCTGCATAATTAGTTTGTCCTGCATTACCTTTAACACCAACAACACTACTCATATTTACAATAGAACCTTTACGCTGCTTTAAAAAAGTACGTTGTACTGCTTTTGTCATGTTAAAAACAGATTTTAAGTTAATTTCAATAACAGCATCAAAATCTTCTTCGCCCATACGCATTAATAAATTATCTTTAGTAATACCTGCGTTGTTAATTAGCACATCTATACCACCAAAATCTTCTAATACGTTTGCTACCAATTCTTCTGCCTGAGAAAAACTTGCTGCATTACTTTTATATGCCTTAGCTTTTACACCTTTAGCAGTTAACTCTTTTTCTAATTCTAAAGCAGGAGCTTCACTAGAGCTATATGTAAAGGCCACATTTGCACCATTATCTGCAAATACTTTTGCTATTCCCATACCAATACCTCTACTGGCACCAGTAATAATTACGTTTTTTCCTTCTAACAATTTCATCTAATAAAATTTTGCGTTGTTGCAAGTCAAATATAGCGTATGTTTTAGACCTTTAAAAGGTATAGTTCTTTTTTTTAATATTGATATTCTAAATCTTTATAACTGTTTATTTATCAATAGTAAAGTAAACTCCTTTATACTCCAAATTGATTTAAATGATGATCTAAATGTTTAGAAAACATAACATTCCACTCTTTGCTAGTTAATTTTCCAAATGAGTGCGACTCTTTATTGTTAAAATGTGCCTCTCCTAAATGCATTGTTTTGTCTAAATAAGATAGTAACCTACTCTTTTCCTCTTCAAAATTTTTACTACTATCAATAATAAATTCAGGTGCTGTTCTTCCATTTTTTTGGTATGGCTTTGGACCAACAACAGCTTTTTTTACAAATGTTTTTAGTAAAAACTTTTTAAATGCATTTGGTTTAGGGCGCTTGTTTTCATAAGTCATTTCATAAGCAACATTACAGTGTGCTAACATTTGTGAAACTTGCATTTTACCCCATAAACCTTTGGTTTCTGGGGTTAGCTTATGTATCCTTTCTTTAGTGTAATTTAAATCGTTTTCTAAAAACAAATTTTTCATAACAAATTGGTTGTGGTTAATACAACTAATGTACATTAATTTAAAGCACAAAAAAAGCGTTTACTAAATTAGTAAACGCTTTTATATGTGTAGCAAAGTTAAAGGATTAACCCATAACTTCTTTTACTTTTTTACCTATTTCAGCAGGAGAATCTACAACGTGGATACCACATTCTTTCATAATTGCTTTTTTAGCCTGTGCAGTATCATCACTACCACCAACTATAGCACCTGCGTGCCCCATTGTTCTACCTGCAGGAGCAGTTTCACCAGCAATAAAACCAACAATTGGTTTTTTGCTTCCACTCTCTTTATACCACTTAGCAGCATCAGCTTCTAATTGCCCACCTATTTCACCAATCATTACTACACATTCTGTAGCAGGATCATTTATTAAAAGCTCTACAGCTTCTTTTGTAGTTGTTCCAATAATTGGATCTCCACCTATACCAATTGCAGTAGTAATACCTAAACCTTGACGTACAACTTGGTCTGCAGCCTCATACGTTAATGTACCAGATTTAGAAACAATACCTACAGTACCGCTTTTAAATACAAAACCAGGCATAATACCTACTTTAGCTTCACCTGGAGTAATAACACCTGGACAGTTAGGACCAATTAAACGACAATCTTTATCTTTAATATAATCTGAAGCTTTAACCATATCAGCAACAGGAATACCTTCTGTAATAGTAATAATTACTTTAATACCAGCGTTAGCAGCTTCCATAATTGCATCTGCAGCAAATGCTGGCGGTACAAAAATAATAGTTGTATCTGCACCTACTTTTTCAACAGCTTCTAAAACTGTGTTAAAAACTGGTCTTCCTAAATGCTCTTGACCACCTTTACCTGGTGTTACACCACCAACAACGTTGGTACCGTATTCAATCATTTGTTCAGCGTGAAAAGTACCTTCACTACCTGTAAAACCTTGTACAATTATTTTGGAATCTTTATTTACTAAAACACTCATTATATCGTTTGTTATTTTTTTCGCTTCACAAAAATATAGCTTTGTTGGCGATTATTAAAGTATTCTTTGTTTATTTATTTTTAATATTTTGTAAAATAGATGGTATTTTTTTAACATTAGCCAATTGTCTAAGTTTTTCTCTGGATTCTTCTATAGGAGTGCCAAAGTAACTTTTACCACCCACAATAGATTTTGTAACACCTGTTTGCCCCATTACAACTGCTTTTTTACCAATTGTAATACCGCTAGTAGTACCTACTTGACCCCAAAGTGTAACTTCATCCTCTATAATAACACAGCCAGCAATACCTGTTTGTGATGCTATTAAACATTTTTTACCAATTACAGTATCATGACCAACATGTACTTGGTTATCTAGCTTAGAGCCTTCACCAATGGTAGTATTACCAGTTACGCCTTTATCTATTGTACAAAGTGCACCTATGTCTACATTGTTTTCTATCACAACTTTTCCGCCAGACAATAACTTATCAAAACCCTCTGGTCTGTTTTTATAATAAAATGCATCTGCACCTAAAACAGATCCTGCATGTATAGTTACATTATCACCTAAAACACAGTTATCATAAATTGAAACATTAGAATGAATTACACAATTTTTTCCAATAACAACATTATTGCCTACAAAGACATTTGGTTGTATTATGGTATCTTCTCCAATAATAGCAGAGTCTGATATGGTAGAAACTGATTTTTTAAAAGGTTTAAAGTAAGCTGTTAACTTATTAAAATCTCTAAAAGGATCGTCTGATATTAACAATGCTTTACCCTCAGGACAAGCTACTTCTTTATTTATTAAAATAATGGTAGCGTTAGATTGTAAAGCCTTGTCATAGTACTTAGGGTGATCTACAAAAACAATATCACCTTTGGTAACTACGTGAATCTCGTTCATTCCTAAAACGGAAAAACTATCATCACCAACATAACTGCAATTAATAATAGCTGCAATTTGCTTTAAAGTATGTGGAATAGGAAATTTCAAATGTTATTGTACCTAATGTTTATATTTTACAAAAAAGTAAAAGATTTACTCTTTTACACGCTCCATGTAAGAGCCTTTTTCTGTATCAACTTTTATTTTATCACCTTCATTAATAAAAAGAGGCACATTTACTTCTGCTCCTGTTTCTACTTTAGCTGGCTTGGTAGCATTTGTAGCTGTATTACCTTTTACTCCTGGTTCTGTATACGTAACCTCTAAAATAACACTAGCAGGCATATCTACAGATAAAGGTAAACTATCTTCTGTATTAAATAAAATAGTAACAACTTCTCCTTCTTTTAATAAGCCAGGTGCATCTAAACTACTCTCTTCTAACGTAATTTGGTTATAATCATCCGTATTCATAAAATGATACGTGGTACCTTCTGCATATAAAAACTGATAAGAACGAGTTTCTACACGCACATCATCAATCTTATGGCCTGCAGAAAAAGTATTATCAATTACTTTACCTGTGGTTACACTTTTTAACTTAGTTCTTACAAAAGCTGGTCCCTTGCCAGGTTTTACGTGTAAAAATTCTACAATTTTAAAAATATCATGATTGTATCTTATACACAATCCTTTTCTAATGTCTGATGTTGATGCCATACTTTTATTTAATTTGAACTAAAATAGCCTTTCATAATTCCTCTTTGAGAATCTCTAATAAACTGAAGAATTTCGTCGCGTTCTGGAGTTGCTTCCATTTCTGCTTCAATAATTTCTACAGCCTGACTATTGTTATAATTTTTCTGATATAATATTCGGTAAATATTCTGTACTTCTCTAATTTTTTCTGAAGAAATACCTCTTCTACGTAAACCTACAGAGTTTATACCTACATAAGATAATGGTTCTCTGGCAGCTTTTACATAAGGTGGCACATCTTTACGCACTAAAGAACCACCTGTAACAAAAGCGTGGTTACCTATAGATACAAATTGATGAACCGCTACTAAACCAGCCAATACAACATTGTCTCCTACTGTTACATGACCTGCTAAAGTAGAGTTGTTAGAAAAAATACAATTGTCTCCCACAAAACAGTCATGAGCAACATGGCAATAAGCCATTATTAAACAGTTTTTTCCAATTTTGGTTTTTTGCCTGTCTGATGTACCTCTGTTTATAGTAGCACACTCTCTAATAGTTGTATTATCTCCTATCTCTACAATAGTTTCTTCACCAGCATATTTTAAATCTTGTGGTGTTGCTGATATAATTGCTCCTGGAAAAATATTACAATTTTTTCCAATTCTTGCGCCTTCCATAATAGTTACGTTAGAACCTATCCAAGTTCCCTCTCCTATTACTACATTATTATGTATTGTTGTAAAAGGTTCTACAACAACATTTTTTGCGATTTTAGCACCTGGGTGTATATACGCTAAAGGTTGATTCATTCTATTGTTTTTTTGCTATTTGTGCCATCATTTCGGCTTCACAAACTAATTTATCATTTGCATAAGCATACGCTTGCATATGACATATTCCTCTGCGTATTGGTGTTATAAGGCTACAGTGAAATATTAATGTATCTCCTGGTAAAACCTTTTGTTTAAATTTAACTTTATCTATCTTCATAAAAAAAGTTAAATAATTTTCTGGATCTGGAACTGTACTTAAAACCAAAATACCTCCTGTTTGCGCCATTGCCTCTACTTGTAAAACACCTGGCATTACAGGTGCTCCTGGGAAATGTCCAACAAAAAAAGGTTCGTTCATAGTTACGTTTTTCATACCCACAACATGATTATCAGAAAGTTCTAATACTCTGTCTATTAATAAAAACGGAGGTCTGTGTGGTAACATATCCATAATTTGATGAATATCCATTAATGGAGGTAAACTCAAATCATATTTAGGAACGCTATTTCTTTTTTCTAGCTTAATAATTTTAGCCAATTTTTTTGCAAATTGTGTATTTACAAAATGACCTGGCTTGTTAGCTATAACTTTACCACGTATTCTAATACCTGTTAAAGCTAAATCCCCTATAACATCTAACAATTTATGACGCGCAGCCTCATTTGGCTGGTGCAGTGTTAGGTTATCTAAAATTCCGTTAGGCTTAACAGATAATTTCTCTTTTCCAAAAGCTTTTTCAAGCTTTTTCATTGTTTCATCAGATATTTCTTTATCTACATAAACTATGGCATTATTTAAATCACCTCCTTTTATAAGTCCGTGTTCTAATAACATTTCTAACTCATGCAAAAAACTAAATGTTCTTGCATTAGAAATTTCTTCTTTAAAGTCTGATAATTTTAACAAAGTAGCATTTTGTGTACCCAAAACCTTGGTTCCAAAGTCTACCATAGTTGTTATTTGGTAATCATCAGAAGGAATAATAGTAATTTCACTACCAGAAGCTTCATCCTTATAAGAGATAACATCTTTAACAATGTATTCTTCTCTTTCTTTTTCTTGCTCTACTACACCTGCATTTTCTAAAGCCTCAACAAAAAACTTTGATGAGCCATCCATTATTGGTAACTCTGGAGAGTTTAACTCTATTAAAACATTGTCTATCTCTAAACCTACTAGTGCAGCTAATACATGTTCTGGAGTTTGTATTTTAACTCCTTTCTTTTCTAAATTAGTACCACGCTGTGTGTTTTCTACAAAATTAGCATCGGCCTCTATTATAGGTTCTCCTTCTAAATCTACACGTTTAAAAGCATAACCGTGGTTTTCTGGAGCAGGTAAAAACTTCATTGTAACTTTTTCACCTGTGTGTAAACCTACACCTGTAAGCGTAGCTTCTTTAGCTATAGTTCTCTGTTTTGCATTGGGTTTATTTGCCATCAAACTTTTTTTCAATGTTATTTATTCCTTTTACTATTTTTGGTAAGTTTTTAAAATGAACATAAGACTTATTAAAATCTCCATAATTCATAGCAGGTGAGCCTTGTAAAACCTCATTATCTTTAATGTTTTTACCTATGCCAGACTGTGCTTGTATGCGTACATTATCTCCTATAGAAATATGACCTACAATACCTACTTGGCCACCTATCATACAATTTTTCCCAATTTTAGTAGACCCTGCAATACCTGTTTGTGCAGCAATTACAGTATTTTCTCCAATTTCTACGTTATGGGCAATTTGTATTTGATTATCTAATTTTACACCTTTTTTAATAATTGTAGATCCCATAGTTGCGCGGTCTATTGTTGTACCTGCACCAACATCTACATTATCCTCTAAAATTACATTGCCAATTTGTGGTATTTTTGTAAAAGTACCATCTGTATTAGGAGAAAAACCAAAACCGTCAGATCCTATTATAACTCCTGTATGTATTACGCAGTTGTTACCAATTATAGAGTCTGAGCATATTTTTGCTCCAGAAAATAAAGATACATTATCTCCTATGGTTACGTTATCTGATATGTATACGTTTGGATATATTTTTGCATTTTTACCTATGGTTACGTTTTTACCAATATAAGTAAATGCACCTAAGTAAACATTTTCTCCATAGCTAGAAGATTCATCTACATAAACAGGTTGTTCTATACCGCTTTTATCATTTTTAACCTGATCATAATAGGTTAACAATTTTGTAAAAGACTGGTAGGCATCCTCTACTTTTATTAAAGTTGTTGTAAACTCTTTTTCTGGAGAAAAGTCTTTGTTTACAATAGTTATAGATGCTTCTGTTGTATATAAATGCGGGGTATATTTTGGATTAGCTAAAAAGGTAAGCGAACCCGCTTTTCCTTCTTCTATTTTAGCAAGTGTATGTACAGTAATTTCAGGATCTCCCTGAACTTCACCTTCTAAAATACCTGCAATTTGACTAGCTGTAAACTTCACGTGTTGTTAATTAATTTAGTAAGGTGTTTTTTGTCCTTATTATGTATTATTAAAAAATTAAGGTTTTGCAAAACCATAATTAACGGTGACAAAAGTAAGAAAAATAGTGAAATGTTTACATTTTACTTGAGTTGTGTTTTTACAAAACCCAGTAAAGCCCTGGCTTATAAACTTTAACCTGTTATAATATATCTAAATTTTCTTTACATTTTTTTTACATAAACCTATTCTATTTTAGGATAACAAGCATAATATTTAGTAACTGTTTTAGATAATGTTTTGCTATTTAACTGGTCTGATGCTTTTGAAACATCTGTTATTTTTCCGTTTTCTTTAAGCACTTTTATAGGTTGTACATGCTGTATATATGCCGTGTTTTTTATTTCTCCACTAAACACAAAGTATGCTGTTTCTTCATCAGTTAAATTGTGTTTTTCTTTAAATAAATTAAACTCTTTTTTTACTTTTATTGCAGATATTGGCTTTTTCTTTATTTTAATATGTAGCAAATCTCTATGCAATATCATTCTACTTAAAGTAGATAATACAAAATCACTATTATGCTGCCATTCTTTTATAGCTGCCATTATATCTATATCATCTAACTCTGAAAATTTTTCAATAACATCTGCATTAAAATCTTTTAACGTTATTTTGTTTTTTATAAAAAATGATAAAATAGAACTACAAGGCAAATTATTACCGCTATGTATTAATTCCTTTGCCCTTTTTAATGTTTTTATTAATAATTGCTCTGCTACCAAGCCTGTTTTATGTAAATACACTTGCCAATACATAAACCTACGGGCCATTAAAAATTTCTCTACAGAGTAAATTCCTTTTTCTTCTACCACTAAATCACCATCTACTACATTAAGCATTGTAATTAGGCGTTCTGCATTAATATTACCTTCTGCTACACCTGTGTAAAAACTGTCTCTTTTTAAATAATCTAACCTATCCATATCTAACTGACTAGATACCAAATCATTTAAAAACTTTTTTGGGTGTTCTTTTTTAAATATAGCTATAGCAGTATCTAATTTACCATTAAACTCTTTATTTAATTGTTGCATAAAGACCAATGAAATTGCCTCATGATCCACACCCTCTACAATAGTATGCTCCATTGCATGAGAAAAGGGACCATGACCAATGTCATGCAAAAGAATAGCACATAAGAGTCCTTCTTCTTCTTTTTTGGATATTTTTACACCTTTAAAGCGGAGTATTTGAACAGCCTGCTCCATTAAATGCATACAGCCAAGTGCGTGCTGAAATCTAGTATGTTGTGCACCAGGATATACTAAATACGTTAAACCTGTTTGCGATATTCTGCGAAGCCTTTGGAAATAAGGGTGCGCAATAATATTAAAAATTAGCGTGCTTGGTATGCCAATAAATCCGTAAATTGGATCATTGAATATTTTAAGTTTGTTAGATATAATCAAAATCTTCTTTCTTTACAATTACAAATATAGACACTAAATGAACAAGATAACAATACTTTGGGTAGATGATGAAATAGATTTACTTAAACCACACATAATATTTCTAGAAAAGAAAAATTACCAAGTGATAACTTGCCAAAGTGGCAGAGAAGCTTTGGAAGAACTAGAAGATACTAAAGTGGACATTGTTTTTTTAGATGAAAATATGCCCGGAATTAGTGGTTTAGAGACACTTTCTGAAATTAAAAAAACACACACTTCTTTACCAGTTGTAATGATTACAAAAAGTGAAGAAGAGCTAATTATGGAAGAGGCAATTGGCTCTAAAATAGCAGATTACCTAATAAAACCTGTTAACCCAAACCAAATATTACTTAGTTTAAAAAAGAGTTTAGACCACACTAGATTAATATCAGAAAAAACAACGTCTAATTACCAACAAGAGTTTCGTAAAATTGCTATGGATTTATCTATGGTTAATTCTTATGAAGAGTGGGTAGATTTATATAAAAAACTTATTCATTGGGAGTTACAACTAGAGGAAATAGAAGACTCTGGTATGTTTGAAATTCTTGAATCTCAGAAAATTGAGGCAAATAATCAGTTTGGTAAGTTTATAGATAAAAACTACCCTAATTGGTTTTCTAGTGACAATACTCCTGTTTTATCACATACGCTATTTAAAAACTTAATTAAGCCCGAGCTAAAAGATAAATCTACATTACTTGTTGTTGTAGATAACTTAAGGTATGACCAATGGTTGGCTTTTGAGAGTACCGTAAATTCTTTTTACAAAAAGAAAAAAGAAACGCCTTATTTTAGCATTTTACCCACAGCAACTCAATATGCGCGTAATGCTATATTTTCTGGTTTAACACCACTAGAAATGGAAAAACAACACCCAAACTGGTGGAAAAATGATACAGATGAAGGAGGTAAAAATTTACACGAAGAGGATTTTCTTGGTGCACAATTAAAAAGGCTTGGGTTAGATTTAAAATGGGAGTACCACAAAATTAGCAGCCTAAAACAAGGCAAACAATTGTCTCAAAACTACAAAACTCAAAAAGACAATAATCTTACTGTAATTGTCTACAATTTTGTAGATATGTTATCACATGCAAAAACAGAAATGGAAGTAATAAAAGAGCTTGCAAGCAATGACAAAGCTTACAGATCTTTAACTGTAAGTTGGTTTAAAAATTCTCCTTTGCTAGAAATTATACAGCAAGCGCAAGCTATGGGGCAAAAACTAATAATTACCACAGACCACGGCACAATTAACGTTAAGCAACCATCTAAGGTTGTGGGGGATAAAGACACTAGCCTAAACTTAAGATATAAAACAGGTCGAAGCTTATCATATGACAATAAAGACGTGCTTTCTGCCAAAAACCCTAAAGACTTGCAACTACCTACTATTAATATGAGTAGCTCTTTTATTTTTGCTAAAAATGATTTGTTTTTTGCTTACCCAAACAACTACAATCATTATGTAAGTTACTACAGAAACACCTACCAACATGGGGGCGTTTCCTTAGAAGAAATGATTATACCTTTTGTTGTTTTAGAGCCTAGATAATTGCACACAAACTAATTGGCAACTACATTTGCGTTTTTATAATTTATAGCAAAATGAACACTACATTTTCCACATCTGAAATACAAAATATAGCTAAAAAAATCATTGCTAACGCACCTACCAAAACACTTTGTTTTTATGGTGAAATGGGTGCCGGAAAAACCACTTTAATTAAAGCTATAATGAAAGAACTAGGTGTTATTGGCGATACCTCTAGCCCTACTTTTGGTATTGTAAACGAGTACCACGATAACAAAAACAAAACCTTGGCTTATCATTTTGATTTTTACAGGTTAGAAGATGAAATGGAAGCACTAGACATAGGTATAGAAGATTATTTTTATGCCAATAAATGGGTTTTTATAGAATGGCCAGAAAAAATAACGTCTTTTTTACCTGAAGATGCTACTAATATAAAACTAGAAGTAATTAACCCTACAGACCGTAGAATCAGTTTTTAATAGCGACTTAGAAAAACCTAATTAACCAATGGTTTTAAAAATAAAATTGTAATTTTGATGGTCAGTTTAACAAACACTAACGGATATGAATCAGCCTTCTTCGCCATTTAGCAAATACCAATTACTACCACAAGAAGAAAAGCTAGAAATCCTTAGAAAAAAGGGAGAATTATTTATTGGGATGCTGAAAGAGAATCAGTATCAAGAAAAAAGAATATGTTTAACTCCAGATGCAGTAAATGCCCTTACCTGTAACGGACATCGTGTTTTAATAGAGTCTGGCGCTGGTGAAGGTGCAAGTTTTTCTGATTTAGATTACACAAACGCAGGTGCAGAAGTAACAAAAGACACTAAAAAAGTGTTTTCTTGTCCGCTTATTTTAAAAGTAGAACCACCTACGCTTTCTGAAATACAAATGCTAAATCCGCAGACAACAATCATATCTGCACTTCAAATTAAAACACAATCTAAAAAATATTTTGAAGAATTAGCAAAAAAACGAATTACAGCAATTGCTTTTGAATATATACAAGATGAAGATGGTAAATACCCCGCTGTACGATCTTTGAGTGAAATAGCAGGAATTTCATCAGTACTAATTGCATCTGAACTAATGGCCACAACAAATAATGGTAATGGATTAATGTTTGGAAATATTAGTGGCGTGCCTCCTGTAGAAGTTGTTATAATTGGCGCTGGCACCGTTGGTGAGTTTGCAGCCAGATCTGCAATTGGACTAGGTGCTAACGTGAAAATTTTTGATAATTCTATTACCAAGTTAAGACAAATACAAACCAACTTAAAACAAACCGTATACACATCTACATTACAACCAAAAAACCTTTTAAAGTCTTTAAAAAGGTGTGATGTAGCCATTGGAGCCATTAGAGGTAAAGACCGTTCTCCTATTGTAGTTACAGAAACTATGGTAGAAAATATGAAAAAAGATGCTGTAGTTATTGATGTTAGTATAGATATGGGTGGCTGTTTTGAAACCTCTGAACTAACCACACATAATAAACCAACTATAACGAAACACGGTGTAGTACACTATTGCGTACCTAACATACCGTCTAGATACCCAAAAACTTCATCAATATCTATAAGCAATATTTTTACACCTTACCTTTTAAAAATTGGTGAAGATGGTGGAATGGAAAATGCATTACGTTTTGATAAAGGCTTACGAAACGGACTATATATGTACCACGGAATTTTAACAAACAAATCTGTAGGAGAATGGTACGACTTACAGTATAGTGATATCAATTTTTTAATTTTTTAATATGGCATTCATCAAACGATTAGGATGGTACTTAGTAGGACTATCAATCGGTATTGTATTTTTAACTTTTTTCTTAAAAAAGAAATCAGACGAAACAGGAACAGAGTTCTGTTATTTTCCTAATTGTAGAGTTCTTAAAGACCTGCGCTCTAAACCACTATCCTACTCTAACGATATAAAAACTTTACTAAACAATAAGACTATAGACTCTACAACAGTTGCTTATTTTTTAAACGATGGAGACATAGATTTTGGAAACAGTGACACTAAATCTACACCTTGCAAAACCTATAAAATTGAAGGTTTAATTAAAGAAAAAGAAGCCGTTTTAACTGTAATAAACTGCACAGACAAGGTTGTTATAGATAAAATAGATCTTAGCAAATAACTTTACTGAAAATTGACATAAAAAAAAGGTGAGTTTTAAAAACTCACCTTTTTTTATTAATAGTCATATATTATATTTTTCTTCTTTTACGCTCCTCTTTTAATAAAGATAATTCTCTTGTTGTTTGCCCTGCAACAGATGTATTTTCCTCTGCTCTACGTATTAAGTAAGGCATTACATCTCTAACTGGTCCAAAAGGTAAATATTTAGCAACATTATATCCTTTATCAGCTAAATTAAAAGAGATATGATCACTCATACCATACAATTGCCCAAACCATACACGAGAATCTGAATGAGGAATATTTTTCTTCTCCATTAACTGCATCAAAGTGTAACAGCTATTTTCATTGTGTGTACCCATAAAAATAGACATGTCATCTAAATGATCAATCATATAGGCCACAGCAGCATCAAAATTATCATCGGTATCCTTTTTAGAGGCACAAATTGGTGTAGGATAACCTTTTTCTTCAGCTCTTTCATTTTCCTTTTCCATATACGCACCACGCACCACTTTCATCCCAATTTTAAAACCTTCTTCTTTAGCCTCTATATGTAATTTTTTAAGATAATCTAATCTATCCCAACGATACATCTGCAACGTATTATACACAACAACTTTTTCTTTATTGTATTTACGCATCATTAAAGTACATAAATCATCTGCTGCATCTTGCATCCAACTTTCTTCACCATCAACTAAAAGCGCAACATCTAAATCGTAAGCCTTTTTACAAACTTTATCAAACCTAGCAACAATTCTATCCCACTCTAACTGCTCCATTTCTGTTAAAGCAATGCCTGCCCCAACTTTTTCAAAAAGAATAAATCTTCCAAAACCAGTAGGTTTAAAAACAGCTAGCGGTATAGACTCTTTCTCTTTTACAAAATCTAATACATTTAGTATTTTTTGATACGCAAGATCAAAATGATTTTCTTCTTCCTTACCCTCTACAGAATAATCTAAAATTGTACTTACTTTTTTATCGTACATTTTATCTATTACAGGTAAGCAATCCACTTCGCTAACACCACCACAAAAATGGTCAAAAACAGTAGCTCTAATTAAGCCCTCTACAGGTAAATGTGCTTTAATAGCAAAATTTGTAACCGCAGTACCAATGCGTACTAACGGTTCATTAGCAATAAGCTTGAATAAAAAATAGGCTCTTTCTAATTCAGAATCCGATTTTAAAGCAAAAGCAGTTGCTGTATTTTCAAAAATTTGTTCCATTTTTAATAATTTCGTAAAGAGCAAATATAAATACAGATTTTATATTCTAATAACTAAAATATGTGTTTATTTTGCATATTTTAAAATAAGAATCATGCAGTCAATTTCAGCTCAAAAATATTCAGTTCATTTTAACCAAAAAGCATACTCAGAACTAAACACTCATTTAGCTAAAGCTAACTACTCTAAGGTGTTTATTTTGGTTGATGAAAACACCCACCAACACTGTTTACCAAATTTTATGGCGCAAATTAATGGCGATTATAATTTTGAGATAATTGAAATTGAAGAAGGTGAAATTAACAAGACCATAGAAACTTGTGTACAAGTATGGCACGTTTTATCTGAGTTAGACGCAGACCGCAAAAGCGTTATGATAAATCTTGGTGGCGGTGTTATTACTGACTTAGGAGGATTTGTTGCTTCTACATTTAAAAGAGGAATAGATTTTATTAATGTTCCTACCACCTTATTATCTATGGTTGATGCTTCCGTAGGAGGAAAAACTGGTGTAGATTTAGGCTCTTTAAAAAATCAAGTTGGCGTTATTAACCAACCACAAATGGTATTGGTTATTTCTTCATTTCTGCAAACATTAGAGGAAAGACAATTAAACAGTGGCTTTGCAGAAATGCTGAAACACGGTTTAATAAAGGATAAAAAATATTGGAATGAACTAAATTTAGTAGCTGATTTTACAAATTTAGATGAGTTTATTTACGATTCTGTTGTTATTAAAAACAATGTTGTAACTATAGACCCAACCGAGCAAAATTTACGTAAAATTTTAAATTACGGTCACACACTTGGCCACGCTATTGAGTCTTACTTTTTAGAAACTGAAGACAAAGAAACATTGCTACACGGTGAAGCTATTGCTGTAGGTATGGTGCTAGAGGCCTATTTAAGCAACAAACTAACAGGTTTAACTAACGAAGCTTTAGAAGCTATAAAAAGTACTTTTACAAAACAATACGGTAAAGTAGCATTTACAAAAGAGGATATTAAAAATATTTTAACCTACTTAAAGTTTGATAAAAAGAACTCTCACGGTAATATTAACTTTGTTTTACTAAAATCTATTGGAGAATGTGAAATTGATGTTACTGTTGATGAAGATTTATTACACCAATCTTTTGCATACTACAAAGTTTAAGACACACACCTACATAATACCCCTGCTACACAACTAATTACAATTTTGAAGGGAAAAAAGTTTTAGTTTAGTTCTTGTAAAACTAAAACCAATGAATTATGTTACGCAAACTAGTAGATTACAAAAAACTTGACCACAAAGTAGCTGCAAAATTAATAGAGTCTTACCCACACGGATATGGTGATAACGACATTATTGTTTTTAAAAATGCAAAAGGAGAATTTGTAGAAGCTGTTGAAGTTAAAACCGAAGACACTATTTATTTAGTTAGAATAAGTAAAAGCTTATCTAACTTTATTGCAAATTTTGATGAAGCTATAGAAAAAGAACTAGAGTCTACAGGTACAGAAACTTCTGCATCTGCAAATTTTGAAGACGCAGAGGAGACCGAATAATTATTTCTCTTAAATTCTTTTTATAAATATCTTTCTAAAATTATTTTAGAATGATGTTCTAAATGACCACACGCAACAAAGCCTGCAGCAGCAGTACTCATTGGCGAATTACTTGCTGTACCTATAAATTTTAATTGCTCTTGTGTTAGGTTAGCAAATAAAGAAATTGTTGCCGCTCTCACATCTAAAAATTCTTGCAGCAAACTTTTTCTGTTTCTTGAGTTTGCATTAGATGTTGGTACATAATCATCTTGCTCAAAACCAGGTAAAGGTGTAGCATCTAATCTAGAAAACCTCAAAGCTCTATATTGAAAAATACGTTCTGTATCAATAATATGTACTAAAACCTCTGCTACAGTCCACTTTCCGGTTGCGTAAGAAAAATCTAACTTACTATCTGGAATAACAGCTATTAAGTCTTTAAATTTCTTTTTTCCATTTTGCAAAGCGGCAAGTAAACTTACATCTCCTACCAAATCTATATACCCTTTATAATAAGCATTATAATCTTGCAGTGTTAATTCTGTTGCTTTCATTTAAAAAAAATAAAAAAACCCAATGCGTAAAACATTGGGTTGGTGTTATTAATTTACTTTCAATATTAAGAAATTACAATTCATTAAAAATTGTATGCATTAAACGTTTTTTATCGTTAATACTTTCCTCTAAAGAAATCATTGTTTCTGTTCTGCTAATGCCATCAATATCATCTATTTTAAAAATGATATTTTTAGCATGTTGAGTATCTCTAGCTCTAATTTTACAAAAAATATTAAACTTGCCTGTTGTAATATGCGCTACAGTAACGTAAGGTATACCTATTAAGCGCTCTAAAACAAACTTAGTTTGATGTGTTTTTTCTAAAAATATTCCTACATAAGCAATAAAAGAATAACCTAACTTAACATAGTCCAATGTTAAAGATGAACCTTGTATAATTCCGGCTTCTTCCATTTTCTTTACCCTTACATGTACAGTACCCGCAGATATAAGTAATTTTTTTGCGATATCTGTAAACGGAGTTCTGGTATTGTCAATTAACATATCCAGAATCTGGTGATCAATTTCGTCTAGCTTAACTTTAGTCATTATATAATTAAATTTGGAACAAAAATAGTAAAATAAGAAGATATACGCACTAAATATGACTTTTTTTTATCAATAATGCAATTATTTTACATATACTAATTAAATTGTTAATTACCAAGCAATGCAGTAGATAAAAGATTGTTATTTTTAACAAAATCTAAATCACTACTATTCAGTAAATTAAGTGTTTTATGTGCATAAAAATTGTCTAAATTTTTAACCTCTGCTACAACAGGTTCAAAAACAACTTTGTCATCTTTTAACACTTCTTTATAAAGAATTCCTAAAGAATTGGCTTCAGAATATGTAGTTACTATATTTTTAGTATTATATATAATAAGGTCTAAAAATTGCTTACCATTCTCTGGTATTTCAAAATAAGAGCTAACTTTAAAGTTATTTAGCGAGTTATTTACTATAGTCTCAACTCCCTTTAACAAGGAATAAAAAATAAATTCTCTAGTTTTTTCTCTTTCATAATCCTCAGGAAAGTGTCCAGATTCAAACAAAATGGTTGGTGTGTTCAACATTTGAAAAGCATCTCCAACACAATTACTATTAAATCCGTCATCATACCTACCAACTTGACCTGGAATAAAATTTTGCAAAACACTATTCATTGCCACTATAAGCTGCATACTTTTTTCTCTTGAAGGAGATAAAGCTCTTTCCTTATTAAAGGCGGGAGCTAAAAAAGACACTGTAGCAGGTTTATTTGTTTCACCTACATTAAAAATTGTTCTCTGATCATGTAGGTTAAAACAAAAATCAGGTTTAAAGTTTTCATAAACTTGTCTTAGAATTATACTTTCAGGCTGACTCCTATCTTGTGCGTCTCTATTTAAATCTATTTCATTAGCATTAATTCTGGTATATGCTTTTGCACCATCAGGATTTAATATTGGAATAATTTGTATTGTGCACTTTTTTAATATTGAAGATTGTAAATCTGAAGGCTCCTCTAAAAAATTAATAAAATCTAAAACTGCTTTTGTTGTTGTAGACTCATTACCGTGCATTTGAGACCACATTAAAATTTTAGTTTCTCCACCACCAATTGTAATTAACTTTATAGGTTCTTCCAAAACAGATTTTCCTACTTGCTTAATTTCATTCTTAAAAATGCTAGCTTCTAAAAAAGGAAAAACATCCTCATTTGTTACGTATCTCCCAGCTACTTTATCCTCCTTACAACTTAAAAATATCTGCTTAAAATCTATCATCTACATCCTTATTATTAAGCAGTAAATATAACGCTATATTAAGTTACATATGTAACAACTTAAGTTACATATGTAACTACGGCATTTACTTTTGTAAACATAAAAAATAAATATAACTATTATTTAGTTACATTTGTAATATTAAAAATAGTAAAGTATAAGTTTTACTTATGAAAACACAATAAACTATTCTTTTTTAATAACTTAAATCAATTTACTTAAAGTGAAAATATAATAATAAAATTAATTATACAAGCTATTTTAAATAAAAAAGCAACATATAAAACCTCTAAATGTTACAATGGTAAATTCTGAAGAGTTTATAAAACGACTAGAAAAAATAATTAATTACTACGACTTAACCGCTGCTGCTTTTGCAGAAAAAGTAGAAGTACAAAGGTCCAGTATATCACATTTACTATCCGGAAGAAACAAACCTAGTTTAGAGTTTGTTTTAAAAGTAGTAACCCACTTTCCTGAAGTAAATTTATATTGGCTTTTAAATGGGAAAGGAAGTTTTCCTCAAGTAAATGATTATAACACTCCCTCTGCCACAATTAAAAAAGAAAAAGAAGCTTTAAGAAAAGAAGTAAGTAAAGTAATTATTTTTTACACAGATGGAACTTTTGAAACCTTTGATAAAAATTAAATTCAATTACTTATTTAACAATATAACGCTTTAGAAGTCTGACATAATTAATTATTTTTGCTTTATGAAAATAAAACATTTTTACCTTATTGCCTCTGCAGCTTTACTAACATCTTGTTACGCTCCTAAAAGGGATTGTACCGACTTTAAAACTGGCGAATTTACTTTTAATTACGAGATTAACGGAGAGAAGAAAACAGGACGTTTTACAAGAGATGAGAAATACAGTGTTGAATATTATGAAAACAAAGTGGATAGCTCATCTGTACGCTGGATAAACGATTGTGAGTTTGTTTTAAAATCACTTAAAGATCAGTCTTCTATTCATTTTAAAATTTTAGAAACAACCAGCGATAGTTATACTTTTGAATACAGTAACGCTGCTAGAGACCCAAAAAAAGAATTGATTGTTATGAAAGGTAAAGCCATCAGGGTTAAAAAGTAGCTCATAAATCAATTACCAACCGTTTTAAGGCATTACTCATCAGCTAAAACATATTTACTCAGAATAAACATTACACCTTTTAAAAAGGCTTAAAATAAAAAAAACCTCGCTTTTGTAGCGAGGTTTTTTTTATTTTTAAAAGACACTATTAATTAATTAGGTCTTTCAAAAGATTTTTTAGAGTTGCTTTTTGCATACTCTTTAAATTGTCTCTGTTGCTGCTTAACAGTCATTGTACTTCCGTCATGACTCCAACCTGGAGGTCCAAATACATACATCAACTTATGAGATAGTTTTTTTGATTTCTTCATATCCATCCAAATATCCTTAAACTCGTGCGTTAAAATAACAATTGGATTGTTAGAATTTGGCGCGTGTATTACACCATATTTAACATCAATACTATCATCTAAAGGCAACCAAGTACCAAACATTCTGTCAAAAATATTTAAAAAGCCACCGTGGTTTTTATCTAAATACTCTACGTTTTGCGCGTGGTGTACCTGGTGCATCGTATGCGTATTCATAAACTTCTCAAAAATACCCAACTTTGGTAACAACACCGTATGTAACTGAAACTGCCACAAAGCCTCTATACCCAAGCAGAATACAACCATCTCTGGCTCAAAACCTATAGCTGGCATCCACATATAAAAAAGTGGCTTATATAGTAATGTAAACCAACCATTTCTAACAGCTGTTCCTAAATTAAAGTTGTCTGATGAGTGATGCACAATATGTGCTGCCCATAAAATTCTAATTTCATGGTTAGCTCTATGAAACCAATAATAAGTAAAATCATCTGCAAGCTGACAAAGTAACCACACATACCATGCATAGCCAAAAGACTCATAACCTAAAAGGTTGGTGTTTACACCATTTACCTCTGGATTACAAAGCTCAAAAACAAACTCAAAAATTACTATGGCAGATATTACCTTAAGTGCAGCAGCTAATATTGCAGAACCAACACCCATAAAACCACTTGCAAAAAGATCTTTCCAGTCGTAAAGATCATGGTGTTCTTCATGACTTTTACTATAAGCTAATTCTAATAAAATAAAAATTATAAACGCTGGACCGCCGTATACTAGCGGATTTGTTAAATCCATATAAAAATATTTTTTTTGCTAAGATAACTATATTAAAGGTTATTATTTCTAAAATAGAGTTGTTTGTTCGGTATCATCGTCAGCAGAATCATCTTTATCATCCGCTTTAGAATCCGTAACCTCTTCCTTCTCTGTTACTTTCGTTTCTTTTGGAACCTCTTCAATTTCTTCTACTTCTTCATAAGGCAAAGACTCTAGAACATTGGTGTTTTTAATCTTATCTGCAGTTAACTGATTACCTAAAGCTTTAATTCCTTTAATTGCTATAAAATCCTCTATATCAACTTTTTGATTAGGTTTTTGCTCTTTACCTCTAGGTTTTGCAAATTCCAATTCTACAACTGGCCTCCAATCTGTAGACACCAATTCTAAAACTGACTTTGGATGCTCAGAAATAAACAACTCCTCTTTGTTTTCGTTTTCTATTAAAAAACGCTTAATGTAATAACGCTCTTTAACACCGTCAAAATAAATAGCTGAAATAGGTTTTTTAGGATTCCATTTTTCTAAAACTATCATATCCTCATCAAAATGAGTTGTAATTTCTGGTTTAACTGTTTTTACTATTCCTTTTTGAGTTATAACAAGAATTAAATCCTCCCCTTTAAACTCTCCAAGCAATTCACCTCTACCATCCAAGTTTAGTCTACTCACCACATCATCAAACCAAATTTTACGTGGTTTTAATGTGGAAACACCTTTTTCTTTTAAATCTATACGCTTAACAGCATATTTACTAACAATATTACCTTTTGATGATCTCCCTTTTATTAAAATATCAGAGAAATCCATATCCCACTTAAGTTTTTTAATACTACCTACTTGCCTTAAGTGAATGGTAACAATTTCTGCTTCTCCGTTAGGGTTTGCGGAAAAATACAAGACATCTGAGTTAGGTTTTCCTGTAGTAAGCGGATAAAGTTTATCTCTTGTAACAGATGTAACATTAAAACGCTTTATGTAGCTAGCTCCTCCTTTACCATCTTTATAAATCATATTATAAGTGGTACGCTTGTCTTTTTTCTTAAATACAGCTACGTGTATAATATTTTTACCTACAAATATTTTTGAATCTACCTTAGAAACCATCATATGGCCATCTTTAGTAAATACTATAATATCATCTATATCACTACAGTCGGTTACATACTCGTCTTTCTTTAAGGATGTACCCACAAAACCTTCCTCTCTATTTACATAAAGCTTTGTGTTTCTTATAACTACCTTTGTAGCTTCAATATCATCAAAAACTCTAATCTCAGACTTGCGCTCACGACCTTTACCGTATTTATCTTTTAGATTTTTAAAATAATTAATAGCAAACTCTACCAAGTGCTCTAAATTATGCTTTACTTCCGCAATACGCTCTTCTAAACTATCTAGTAGCTGCTGTGCTTTATCTAAATCAAATTTAGAAATACGCTTAATTCTAATTTCTGTCAAACGAGTAATATCCTCCTCTGTTACAGCTCTTTTTAAATGTTTAGTATGTGGCTTTAAACCTTTATCTATTGCAGCTATAACACCTTCCCAAGTTTCCTCTTCTTCTATATCTCTATAAATACGGTTTTCTATAAAAATACGCTCTAAAGAAGAAAAGTGCCATTGCTCTTCTAACTCTCCAAGCTGAATTTCCAATTCTTCCTTTAGTAATTCTACTGTATAATCTGTAGAACGCTGCAACATCTCTGTTACCCCAATAAATAATGGCTTATTATCCTCTATAATACAACCCAAAGGAGATATAGAAGACTCGCAAGCAGTAAATGCATATAAAGCATCTATAGTTTTATCTGGAGAAATGCCAGCTGGCAAATGAACCAAAATCTCTACATCTGCAGCTGTATTGTCCTCAATTTTTTTAATTTTTATCTTCCCTTTGTCATTCGCTTTTAAAATAGAATCTATTAAAGAAGAAGTATTAGTTCCGTAAGGTATTTCACTAATAACCAGTGTATTTTTATCTGATTGTGAAATTTTTGCACGAACTCTTATTTTTCCTCCTCTTAGTCCGTCATTATAACCTGTTACATCTATAATACCAGAAGTAGGGAAGTCTGGAAATAATTTAAATTTTTGCCCTTTTAAATGTTTAATAGAAGAATCTATTAGCTCTATAAAATTATGAGGTAGTATTTTTGTTGACAAACCCACTGCAATACCTTCTGCACCTTGAGCAAGCAACAAAGGAAACTTAACAGGTAAATTTACAGGTTCTTTTTTACGGCCATCATAAGATTGTTGCCATTCTGTAATTTTCGGACTAAAAACAACATCTAAAGCAAATTTAGACAGCCTAGCCTCTATATATCTAGATGCTGCTGCTCTATCTCCTGTTAAAATGTTACCCCAGTTACCTTGTGTGTCTATCAAAAGGTCTTTTTGACCAATTTGCACCATAGCATCTGCAATACTAGCATCACCGTGAGGGTGATACTGCATTGTATGACCAACTACATTTGCAACTTTGTTATACCTACCATCATCTAACTCCTTAAGTGAGTGCATGATTCTACGCTGCACTGGTTTAAAACCATCTTCTATAGCAGGTACTGCACGTTCTAAAATTACATAAGAGGCGTAATCTAAAAACCAATCTTTATACATCCCAGTGACCTTTGTAAGCTCATCTTGCGGATTGTTTGTATTATTGTCTAGATTCTCGTTAACTTCTTCGTTCTCTTCCATAAAGAAAGACTCGTGTTTATCTGGTTTATAATTAGTTGTCCTCGATTAAATCAAGTTCTACTTTAAGATTTTCTATAATAAATTTTTGGCGGTCTGGTGTATTTTTACCCATGTAAAAACTAAGCAATTGCTCTATAGACATTGCCTTGTCTAACATCACAGGTTCTAAACGAATATCATCACCAATAAAATGTTTAAACTCATCTGGTGAAATTTCACCCAAACCTTTAAATCGGGTAATTTCTGGTTTGCCAGTTAATTTTTCTATTGCTTCAGCTTTTTCTTCTGGACTGTAACAGTAATATGTTTGTTTTTTATTACGAACCCTAAAAAGAGGCGTTTGCAATATGTACAAATGATTTTCTTTTATTAATTCTGGAAAAAATTGCAAAAAGAAGGTTATTAAAAGTAATCTAATGTGCATACCATCTACATCGGCATCTGTTGCAATTACAATATTATTGTAACGCAAATCTTCCATAGACTCTTCTATGTTTAAAGCAGCTTGCAGTAAATTAAATTCCTCATTCTCATACACTATCTTTTTAGACATTCCGTATGAGTTTAAAGGCTTACCACGCAAACTAAAAACAGCTTGTGTATTAACATCCCTAGATTTTGTTATAGATCCTGATGCAGAATCTCCCTCGGTAATAAATAAGGTAGACTCTAATCTTCTATCCTTTTTTAAATCTCCCAAGTGAACACGGCAATCTCTCAGTTTTTTATTATGCAGACTGGCTTTTTTAGCTCTATCTCTTGCAAGCTTACGAATACCAGACAAGTCTTTACGCTCACGTTCTGCTTGTATTATTTTACGCTGTAACGCTTCTGCTGTTTCAGGGTTTTTATGAAGGTAATTATCTAAATACTTACCAACAAAATCATTTATATAAGTACGTACAGTTGGGTAGTTACCTCCCATATCTGTAGAACCAAGTTTTGTTTTAGTCTGACTTTCAAAAACAGGCTCCATTACTTTTATTGATACCGCAGAAATAATAGACTTTCGAATATCTGAAGCCTCATAATTTTTTCCGTAAAAATCCCTAATTGTTTTTACTATAGCCTCTCTAAAAGCAGATTGATGAGTACCTCCTTGTGTGGTGTGCTGACCATTAACAAAGGATTGATACTCCTCACTATATTGCGTTTTACTGTGCGTTATAGCTATTTCTATATCATCACCTTTTAAATGAATGATAGGATACAGTAAATCCTCAACATTATTATTATCCTCCAAAAGATCTTTAAGTCCATTTTCAGAAAAATATTTTTCACCATTAAAAACTATAGTCAACCCAGGATTTAGGTACACGTAGTTTTTAAGCATACGTACCACATACTCATTTCTGTACTTATAGTTTTTAAATATAGTTTCATCTGGTGTAAACGAAACTTTTGTGCCTTTTCTTTTAGAGCTATCTACAGGGCCTTCTTCTGCAACTAAATTACCTTGACTAAACTCAGCCCACTTAGATTGCCCTTCTCTAGATGATTCTACCTTAAAAAAGTTAGACAGTGCATTTACAGCTTTGGTACCTACACCATTTAAACCAACAGATTTTTTAAAGGCCTTAGAGTCATACTTACCACCTGTATTCATCTTAGATACTACATCTACAACTTTACCAAGCGGAATACCACGACCATAATCACGAACCTTAACTAAATTATCTTTTATGTTAATTTCTATGGTTTTTCCTGCACCCATTACAAACTCATCTATACAGTTATCTAAAACTTCTTTTAAAAGAATATAGATACCGTCATCTGCAGATGAACCATCGCCTAATTTACCAATATACATCCCCGGACGCATACGTATATGCTCTTTCCAATCTAAGGAACGAATATTGTCTTCAGTATATTTAGTATTGTCTGACATTGATTTAGGATAATTGCAGTTTGCACGCTAATATAGTAAGTGTTAGAAAAAAATGAAACACCTACAGCCTAAAGTAATTAACAATAGTACATTTAATTTTGTTGATATATAGAAATTAAGTAGTTACAATTAAGAAATAAGATAAAAAATTCATCATTTTAACTTTATAGCACAAAAAAATGCTGCAACAAGGTTACAGCATTTTAAAATATATTAGTTCCGTAAATAGTTACACATTAAATCTAAAGTGCATAACATCTCCATCTTTTACAATATACTCTTTACCTTCTACACGCATTTTTCCTGCTTCTTTAACTTTAGCTTCGCTACCGTAAGTAACATAGTCATTATAAGCAATAACTTCTGCACGTATAAAACCTTTTTCAAAATCTGTATGTATAACACCTGCAGCTTGTGGTGCAGTGGCACCAATTGGTATAGTCCAAGCTCTAACCTCTTTAACACCTGCAGTAAAATAGGTCTCTAAATTTAATAATTTATAAGCCCCTCTAATTAACTTAGCAGAACCAGGCTCTTCTAAACCTAAATCTTCTAAAAACATTTGGCGCTCCTCATAACTATCTAACTCTGTAATATCTGCTTCTGTACCTACGGCTAAGAAAATAACTTCTGCATTTTCTTTAGCTACAGCTTCTTTAACTTTTTCTACATATTCATTACCATTTACAGCTGCATCTTCATCTACATTACAAACATACATTACTGGCTTATCTGTAATAAACTGTAGTGGCTTAACATACTCTAAATGGTCTTTTTCTTCAACCTCTATAGCTCTAACAGAAACTCCAGCTTCTAATCCTTCTTTTAACTTTAAAAGAATAGCCTCTTCTTTCTGCGCCTCTTTATTTCCTGTTTTAGCAGTACGTTTTACTTTTTCTAGCTTTTTATCTACAGTTTCCAAATCTTTTAACTGCAATTCCATATCTATGGTTTCTTTATCTCTAATAGGATCTACAGAACCATCTACGTGTACAATATTATCATTATTAAAGCAGCGTAATACGTGTAAAATAGCATCAGTTTCTCTAATGTTTCCTAAAAACTGATTTCCTAAACCTTCTCCTTTACTTGCACCTTTTACAAGACCTGCAATATCTACAATCTCTACAGTTGCTGGCAAAACACGCTCTGGGTTCACCAATTCTTCTAATTTTTGCAACCTTGCATCTGGTACATTAACAACACCAATATTAGGCTCTATAGTACAAAACGGAAAATTTGCGCTTTGCGCTTTTGCATTAGATAAACAATTAAAAAGGGTAGATTTCCCTACGTTTGGCAATCCAACAATACCTGCTTTCATTTCAAATTCTATTTTTAGTGCCGCAAATATACCATTTATAAATTTTCAAGAACAAATAAAACGTTTTTCATTACCTTTAGATTTATAAAAACCTAAATATCAACCTATATGAAAAAAAATTGCATTCTTATTTTTAGTCTTTTATGCTTCTCGTTCGCGTTTAGTCAATCTACAATCACAGGTACTGTGGTAGATGATGAAGGAGCACCACTAGCCGGAGTAAACATTCTTGAAAAAGGCACAACAAACGGAACATCTACAGATTTTGATGGTAAATATACTATTGATGCCCAAGCAAATGCCACACTAATTTTTAGTTACATAGGCTTTACTACACAAGAAATAAGCGTTTCTGGTAAAACAACTATTAATATAACCTTGTCTGAGGGTATGCTGCTAGATGAAATACAACTGGTTGGCTCTAGAAGCCCTAAGCGTACTGCAACAGACACGGCAGTACCAATAGATGTGTTAAATGTTGCGGAAATAGCCTCTAATACAGGAAAAGTAGAAGTTAACGATATTTTACAATATGCAGCTCCTTCTTTTAATGCAACAAAACAGTCGGGTTCTGATGGTGCAGACCATATTGTACCTGCTAGTTTAAGGGGTTTAGGCCCAGACCAAACACTGGTACTAGTAAACGGAAAAAGAAGACACCAATCTTCTTTGGTAAACATTTTTGGAACTAGAGGTCGTGGTAACTCTGGTACAGATTTAAATGCTATTCCTGCTTCTGCAATTAAAAGAATTGAAGTTTTAAGAGATGGCGCCTCTGCACAGTATGGATCTGATGCCATTGCTGGTGTAATAAATATTGTACTAAAAAATAATACTAACGGATTTTCTGGTGGAATTACATACGGAGCCTACAGTACTGCTATTGGAGATGGATGGGCAGAAGAAACAGGAGAAACTCTTTATAATGTTGAAGGTGAAAACAGACTGGATGGAAAAGAGAAAAATTTTGATGGAGAAACCACCAAAATAGATCTTAATTACGGTATGGCTCTTGGCGAAAATGGCGGTTTCTTTAATGTTACAACCGAATTTTTATCTAAAGAAAAAACACTTAGACCAGGATTTAGCTGGAGAAAAGGTTATGGCGGCGCTGCAATAGATGGTTTTAATTTTATGATTAACTCTGCAGTTCCTATTGATGAAAATACTGAAGTTTACGCCTTTGGTGGTAGAAACTATAGAGACACTAACGCCAATGCATTTTCTAGAGATGGTTTTGCGGATGGCGACAATAGAGCTGTACCTAGCTTATATCCAGACGGGTTTACTCCTCAAATTACATCATTAATTACAGATGTTTCTGTTTCTGCTGGTGTTAGAAGCAAAACTAAAAATGGATGGAACGTAGATTTTAACAATACTTACGGTAAAAACAACTTTCATTATTTTGTAAAGAATACAAACAACGCTTCTATGCAAGATGCTTCTCCTACGGATTTTGATGCAGGAGGACACTACCTTTCTATGAATACAACAGGATTAGAACTTAATAAGTATTTTGAAGATGTTGCAGCCGGTTTAAACGTTGCATATGGATTTGAATACCGCACAGAAAACTTTGGTATTTTTTCTGGTGAAGAAGCTTCTTACTCCTTATATGATGAAAATGGCGTAGTACTTACAAATCCTGCTACACAAACTGCAGCTCAAGACAGTAACGGAGATGATTTACCAGGAAGCTCGCAAGGTTTTCCGGGATACAGCCCTGCTAATGAGGTAGACCGCAGTAGAACCAATTACGGTATTTATGTAGATTCTGAGTTAAATGTTAGCGACCAATTTATGGTTGGTGGCGCCTTACGTTATGAAAACTATAGTGATTTTGGTAACACTTTTAACTTTAAACTAGCAAGTAGATATAAGGTTAATAATAATTTAGCTTTTAGAGGATCTGTTTCTACAGGTTTTAGAGCGCCTTCTTTAGCGCAACTATACTACAACTTAATATTTACAAATATTGTTGCTGGCAAATCTGTACCTTCTTTACTATCTGCTAATAACAGCACAGTAACAAAGGCTTTTGGAATAGGACAGTTAAACGAAGAAAAAGCAGTAAATGCTAGTTTAGGGTTTACTTATACAAATGGCGGTTTTTCTGCAACTATAGACGCTTATTCTATTGCTGTTGATGACCGTATTATTTTAACGGATAACTTTACAGACCAAACTGTACTTGGACCTTTAGGTGTAGATGCAGCACAATTTTTTGCAAATGGCGTAGATACCAGAACTACTGGTTTAGATATTGTGCTTAATTACACTACTGCAATTGGCGCAAAAGGAAAAGCTAATATTGGACTAATTGGTAACTTTAATGATTTAGAGGTAAAAGAAATACACAATGGCAATTTAAATGAATTTACTTTCTTTGGACCTTTTTCTCAAGCTTATTTAGAAGCCGCTGCACCAGATTATAAATTTGGACTTAACCTAGGATATTCTACTCCTAAGTTTAACGCACAAGCTACTTTAACGCAGTTTAGCGAAGTAGAATTGCAAGATTTTCAGTGGGTAGATACACCTGCAACTACACAAGCAGAAGCAGATTTATTATACCCAGTAGCTACAGATATTTATGAAGCTGCACTAGTTGTAGATTTAAGTATTGGCTATCAGTTTTGTAAAAATTTAAAACTTACAGTTGGTGCTAATAACTTATTTAATGAGTACCCTACTCCACAATTTGATGGATGGACAGATCAAGGTGGTTTAGCAGATTCTGTACAAATGGGCTCAGACGGAACTTATATTTTTAGCAGAATAAACTTTAACTTCTAAGAGTAGATAATATACAAACACAAAAAAGCGAGGATATAATATCCTCGCTTTTTTTATCATAAATAATACGTAAAACTCTTTTACTACTACCCTTCTGGGTGCATAAAACGTTGCTTTGCTAAAAGTTCTTCTTCAGTTTCTACAATGTCATCATCCGGCACACAACAGTCTACAGGGCAAACAGCAGCACACTGAGGCTCTTCATGAAATCCTTTACACTCCGTACACTTGTCTGGAGATATATAGTAAATTTCATCACTAATAGGCTCTTGAGACTCTTCAGCATCAACCTCTTTACCATTTGGTAAAACAATTGTACCTTCTAAAGATGTACCATCTGCATATCTCCAATCGTCTGCACCTTCATATATTGCTGTATTTGGACATTCTGGCTCGCAAGCTCCACAATTAATACATTCGTCTGTTATTATTATTGCCATAATTTATATCAATTTTTAGACTGATATTTAATCAGTATATCTACTTTTGCACAAAGGTAAACCCTATTAAATCACTATACAAATAAAATGGCTAAACTTGAAGATAGAATAGTTGCTTTTTCTGAATTAGGAACTTTGTTTGCAGATTATTACGAATTTGCAAACTCAGAAAAACAAGAAGAAAATACAAATGAATGGGTCTTAAAATTACAAGATGCAGTACATACAGCTAGCTTACACAACGGTTGGTTTACTGAAGAAAATATTCTTTTTTGCTTAAAAAATTGGAGTAATTTATTAACTCAAAAAAACTTAAATAATTGGTTTAAGTCATATGACTTAAATTTATTGAAAATCAAAAAAGTAGCGATAATAATGGCTGGTAACATTCCGCTTGTTGGTTTTCACGATTTTTTAGCAACCATATTAACAGGTAATACCGCTTTAATTAAGTTATCATCTAACGATAAAATACTACTACCTTTTGTTTCTTCATTCTTAATAAAACAACTGCCAGAACTAGCAAACTCTATTACTTATGTAGACGGCAGATTAGAGGGGTTTGATGCTGTTATAGCCACAGGAAGTGATAATACTGCAAGGTATTTTGAGCATTATTTTGGTAAAAAACCAAATATTATAAGAAAAAACAGAAATTCTGTTGCAGTTTTAACAGGCAACGAAACCAATGAGCAATTAGAAAATCTT
The DNA here is from genome assembly GCF_007827205.1 of Cellulophaga sp. RHA_52. NCBI lineage: Bacteria > Pseudomonadati > Bacteroidota > Flavobacteriia > Flavobacteriales > Flavobacteriaceae > Cellulophaga > Cellulophaga sp. RHA_52. The sequence continues at coordinate 2,669,396 of NZ_VIRZ01000001.1, read as the reverse complement.
GCTGAAGACATATTTACCTACTATGGCTTGGGTTGTAGAAGTGTTTCTAAACTATTTGTTCCTAAAGGATATAATTTTGATGCTTTTTTTAAAGCAATGTATCCTAAACAAGACATAATACACCACGTTAAGTACGCAAATAATTATGATTACAATAAAGCTGTGTACTTAATGAGTGAATTTAATATTTTAGAAAATGGATTTTTGATGATTAAGGAAGATGAAAGTTACGCTTCTCCTATTTCTTCTGTTTTTTATGAGTATTATGAGTCCTTAGACACTCTAAAACAAAAGCTTACCAATGATAACAATAAAATACAATGTGTTGTTGCTAGTGGCTTGTTAGAGAATGAAGTTGCTTTTGGACAAACACAACAACCTAGTTTAACAGACTACGCAGATAATATAGACACTGTTGAATTCTTGTTGAAAACATCCTAGAATTAATTCAAATTAAAAAAGGTGTATTGTTATAAAATTTAGACCTTTACCTTATATTTAAATAAATTTAATAAAGCTATAAACAATTAAAAAACAATCAATTACTTATAGCTACAAACATAAATTGGCTAGCAAACCAATTACAAACAAAACACATACTAATGAAAAAGCATAATTTTAGCGCAGGACCTTGTATTTTACCACAAGAAGTATTACTTAAAGCATCAGAAGCTGTTGTAGATTTTAATGGTTCTGGCTTATCTTTAATAGAAATATCTCACCGTAGTAAAGATTTTGTAACTGTTATGGAAACTGCACAATCTTTAGCATTAGAGCACTTAGGGTTAACAGACAAAGGATACAAAGCATTGTTTTTACAAGGTGGTGCTAGTATGCAGTTTTTAATGACTGCCTATAACTTATTAGAAACAAAGGCAGGCTACTTAAACACTGGTACTTGGAGTGATAAAGCTATTAAAGAAGCTAAAATGTTTGGTGAAATTGTAGAAGTAAGATCTTCTAAAGATAAAAACTACAACTACATACCTAAAAATTATATGGTTCCTGCAGATTTAGATTATTTTCATTTAACATCTAACAATACCATATTTGGAACACAAATTAAGGAGTTTCCTAAAACTAAAGTCCCTGTAGTTTGTGATATGAGTTCAGATATCTTTTCTCGTAAATTAGATTTCTCTCAGTTTGATTTAATCTATGCTGGGGCGCAAAAAAATATGGGCCCTGCTGGTACTACTTTAGTGGTTATTAAAGAAGATGTTCTGGGCAAAGTAACAAGACAAATACCTTCTATGTTAAACTACCAAGTACATATTAGTAAAGACAGTATGTTTAATACACCACCTGTTTTTGCTGTTTACACATCTATGTTAACAATGCAATGGCTAAAAGACCTTGGAGGTATAGAAGCTATTGAAGAAATAAACGATAAAAAAGCTCAACTTTTATATTCCGAAATAGATTTAAACCCATTATTTAAAGGTTTTGCAGAAAAAGCAGACCGTTCTAATATGAATGCCACTTTTAATTTAACAGATGAAAAATTAAAAGAAACTTTTGATACTATGTGTAAAGAGGCTGGTATTAATGGTATTAATGGCCACAGATCTGTTGGCGGCTACAGAGCTTCTATGTACAATGCATTGTCTTTAGATAGCGTAGGTACTTTAGTAGATGTTATGAGCGACTTAGAAAGAAAAGCATAAATTGTTATAAATAATTTAAGATTACGTATGAAAAAAATATTAGCAAACGACGGTATATCACAAAACGGTATAGACGCATTAGAAAAAGCTGGTTTTAAAGTAATTACCACTACTGTAGCACAAGAACAGCTTGCTAATTATATTAATGAACATAAAATTGCTGGGTTAATAGTACGTAGTGCCACCCAGGTAAAAAAAGATATTATAGACAACTGCCCTACTCTAGAATTAATTGGTCGTGGTGGCGTTGGTATGGATAATATTGATGTAGATTACGCAAAAGAAAAAGGCTTACACGTTATTAATACACCTTCTGCTTCTTCTGCTTCTGTAGCAGAACTTGTATTTGCACATTTATACAATGGTGTACGTTATTTATATGACGCCAATCGTATAATGCCTTTAGAGGGTGATAGCAAGTTTAAACAACTTAAAAAGGCCTACGCTAAAGGTGTAGAACTAAGAGGTAAAACAATAGGTATTATTGGTTTTGGTAAAATTGGTAAAGCTACAGCCCAAATAGCACTTGGTGTTGGTATGAAAGTAATTTACCATGATACGCAGGTAGATGAAGCTACTGTTACAGTGCCTTTTTTTGATGGACAAACAGTTTCCTTTAATTTAAAAAACACACCAAAAGATACACTTTTAAAAGAATCAGATTTTATTACAGTTCATGTTCCTGCACAAGCAAATTACACTATTGCTGATAGTGATTTTGATAAAATGAAAGACGGTGTTGGTATTATAAATGCTGCTCGTGGTGGCGCTTTAGATGAAGTTGCACTTGTAGATGCTTTAGAAGAAAATAAAGTTGCTTTTGCTGGTTTAGATGTATTTGAATCTGAACCTAATCCTGAAATAAGAATATTAATGCACCCTAAAATTTCTTTAACTCCGCATATTGGCGCTGCTACTAATGAAGCTCAAAATAGAATTGGAGAAGAATTAGCTGCTCAAATTGTAAGTTTACTAAAATAAGTGCAGATTATCGGTTATTCTATAATAGCATTTATTTTTTTTGTAAATTGAAGCATTATTAAACATTAACTAAACAAATCAAATGTCAGGATTATTAGACTTATTAAATAGCCCAATTGGCTCGCAAATTATTAAAGGTGTTGCAGGACAGGCTGGAGAATCAGAACAAAAAACAGCAGGTGTACTTAGCATGGCACTACCTTTACTAATGGGTGCAATGAAAAAAAACACAGCTACTCCAGAAGGTGCGCAAGGACTTATGAGTGCTCTAACAAATAAACATGATGGTAGTATTTTAGACAACCTTGGAAGTTTATTTGGTGGCGGTGTAGATGACAATGTAATGAACGACGGTCAAGGAATACTTAACCACGTATTAGGAGCTAAACAACCACAGGTAGAAAATGCACTAAGTCAAAAAGCTGGTGTAAGTTCGGATACTGTTGCTACTATTTTAAAAGTTGCTGCACCACTTTTAATGGGTGTTTTAGGTAAACAAGCAAGAAACGAAAATGTTGTTGAGTCTAACGGTATAGGAAATCTTTTAGGAGGTTTACTAGGAAGTGATGAAAACAGCAATAAAGAACAATCTTTAATAGAGTCTTTTTTAGACTCTGACGGAGATGGTAGTATTTTAGATGATGTTGCCGGTATGGTTCTTGGAGGAAGTAACAAAGGTGGTGGTTCTGGAATTGGAGGCCTTTTAGGCGGACTTTTTGGAAAATAAACACGTTTTAACAAACTTACATAAGCCACTTGACAAAATCGAGTGGCTTTTTTTTTGTATATTAGAATAAATACAGATGCTATGAAAAAGAAAATTTATTTAGTTAGTTTATTAATTTCCGCTACCCTATTTATAAATTGTACTAGTACCAAAGAAACTGTATTAATATCTGATGCAGAAAAAGATGTATTTGAACAAAAAAATGGAGACCCTGTTGTTATAGCTGATGATGAGTCTGAGTATGAAATAACAATTATAGACCCAGGTTTTAATGCTTGGCTAGTAAGTTTTGCTAGGCCAGAACAATACTATTCACAGAGTTATTTAGAAACAAGAAACCGTTTATATGTTACAGAATGGAACCAAAGAGTTACACAACCCTTTAGATTTAATCCAAATTTATATGAAATGCAAATTAACTATTCTGCAAACATAGATTATGGTTATGAAGTAAATTATAAACTCTACAATTACTTTATTTATTTTCAAAGAAAATACAATCAACGTCTAGGCCATTTTGTTCCTCGCATATAAGCTGTTATATTTGCGGTCGATTAAATGCTATTATGGAAAAATTAAAACAACGCTGGGGAATAGATTCTAATTTCGCCATTGTTATGATACTTATTGTATTTGCCCTAACAGGTTCTTCTTCTTTAAAAATTGCAAGACCTTTTCTGGACTTTATAGGCTTTACAAGAGAAATTTTCCCATCAGATTGGTATTTTTCAATTTTGTATTGGACAGTTCGTATACTAATTATATTTCCAATATATCAAATACTACTAGTTGCTTTTGGTTGGCTATTTGGTCAGTTCAAATTCTTTTGGGCTTTTGAAAAAAAGATGCTCTCTAGACTTGGTTTTGGTCGTTTTTTTAAATAAAAATTTGCAATAAATCCTCTAATAACAATTTATTAACCAAGTCTTAATCTTAAGGTTTTTGTTTGCTATATAGATACACTTTCTTTTGTAAAGTATTAGATAGTGTCCCCTAAATGCTAGTAAACCAAAATCAATTTAACGAACAACTGCTTTTAAAAGAAGTATATAAAGGCAATATAAATGCCTATGAGACTATATTTAACACATATTGGAAAAGACTTTATTTATACGCTTTTAAAGTTTACGAAGATGAGTCATTGTGTGAAGATATAGTACAAGAAGTTTTTATAAACTTTTGGGAACGCAGAGAAAGTTTAAATGTAAATAAACTAGAAAACTACCTTTTTAAATCTGTTAAATACAAAATGGCAAACGCCATTAGAGATTTAAAATTTACAAACATACACTTATCTAAGCTTTTAGATCTTCCATCAGACAGTTCTCAAGAAAACAGTGTAGAATATAAAGAACTCCAGCAAGAAATAAACTCTGTGATTGCTACACTACCCGATAAATGCAAAAAAGTATTTATTATGAGTAGGTTTGATGATCTTACAAATGCAGAAATAGCAGAAAAACTAAACTTATCTATACGCACTGTAGAAACGCATATTAGTAATGCTATTAAACACTTAAAAAATAATTTAAGCACCACTTCTCTTTACGCTAGCATTATTCTAATGTTAACTTAATATCACTAAAATAATCCGCAGATTAACCAATTGTTAAAAGGCTCATTTTTTAAAAAATTGCTTACGTGTACTCCTATGTTTTTGTGACTACCTAGTAAAAGCAATAACATTGAAGAAAGAAGAATTTATAAAAATTACAGAAAAGTTTGCTAAAGGTACAGCATCTAAAAAGGAAGAAAATATTGTTTCTACCTTTTTTGATTCATTACAAGATAAAGAAGTAAACACAGAAATTACTAATGAAGCACGAAAGCAAAAAATGTTTAACGCCATTAAGGCAAAAACCGTTAAGCAGTCTAAAAAAACAACTTTTGTGAAAATTGCTGCTGCAATAATACTATTTATAAGCTTAGGTACATTTGTTATACATACTATTACTAAAGAAACCATAGTAACCTATGCCACAGTAAAAGGAGAACGAAAAAATATAACGCTACCAGATGGAAGTTCTATTTTTCTAAATTCGAAAAGTAGTATTTCTTACGCTAAAGAATTTACAAATAACAGAAATGTAACACTAAATGGTGAAGCATTTTTTAAGGTTACTAAAGACAGCCTAAACCCTTTTAGCGTAGAAACTAATACCATAAAAACTACAGTATTAGGTACATCTTTTAATATAAGCTCCTACCCTAAAAACAATGCTAAAGTAACTGTAAACACAGGAAAGGTAAAGGTACAAATGATTACAGATTTAAATAAACAACTGTTTTTAACAAAAAATCAAAGCGCTACTTATGTTTATGGTTCTTCTAATTTAGAAAAAAGCACAAGTAACTCTAACAATTACAATGCTTGGACCAAAAATACTTTGTGGTTTAAAGACAATAACCTAAAAGAAGTTTCAGAAAAATTAGAGAACTGGTTTAATGTAAAAATTACAATTAAAGACCAAGATTTAGAATCACTAAAACTTACGGGTACTTATAAAAATCCAAAATTAATTGAGATATTGGAAAGTATTAAATTCCTAAAAAACATTGAATATATTATTACAAACAACCAAATAACAATTCTAAAAACTAAAAAAGAAGAAATGCCTATGTAACACAAATAAAAAAACCCATTTCTGCGGGAACAGTAATGGGCTATAATGAATCTTCAAGCCTAAAACTTGAAAAAAACTTTAATAAAGACTTATCAGTTAACACTAAAAAGCCAAAATGAAATCAAATTTACAAAAAAAGCTAATGAAAAAACTCAAATCATATATAAAACTATATTTTGTCATTAGTCTTGTATTAACATCCAACATAGTGTTGGGTTTTAATCAACCAGAAAAAATATCAGTAATTTTAAATAAAGTTAGTTTAGACAAGGTTTTTAAAGCAATAGAAAACAAAACAGAATACACCTTTGTTTATGATAATAGCATTGTTAAATCTACTACCAAAAAAAACTACAATTACACTAATACTACACTTAAAGAAATATTAGCAAAACTTAGTGACGAAGAAAAAATTGCGTTTAAAGTTATTAATAAGACAATAACTGTTGCTAAAAAAACCAAACAGTTAAAGACAATTAAAGGAATTGTTATTGATAAAGATAACATACCATTAGCTGGAGCAAGTGTGCTTATTAAAGGAGCTAAAACTGGCACAACAACAGATTTTGACGGTAAATTTTCTTTAGACATTAATGTGCAAGCTACCACCCTAATTGTTAATTATATGGGGTTTGTGTCTAAGGAAATTACAACAGATAACCGCTCTTTTTACCAAATAATTTTAGAAGAAAACGTTAATGCCTTAAACGAAGTAGTTGTAACAGCTTTGGGTATTAAAAGAGAAGAAAAAAAATTAGGTTATGCACAACAAACCGTTAAAGGAGAACAATTAACAGACGCACGCCCTAATAACTGGTCTGATGCTTTACGTGGAAAGGTTCCTGGTTTAAATATTCAATCTTTAGGCGGACCATTAAATTCTCAAGAGATAAAGTTAAGAGGAGACAGCTCTTTAAATCCAGGCAACAATGCTGCTTTGGTTGTTGTAGATGGTGTTCCTGTTACTAGTGGTTTAGCATCTACAGGTGCAAGTAATTCCTATATGGGAGGTGATGCATCTAACGATACGCCTGTAGATTTAGGTAACGGAATATCTGACCTTAACCCTGAGGATATAGAAAGTGTATCTGTATTAAAAGGCGCTGGCGCAGCTGCTTTATACGGTTCTAGAGCAGCAAACGGTGTAGTTATCATCACAACAAAATCTGGAAAAAAACAACAAGGCTTAGGAATTACGTATAGTTCTAATACCAAGTTTGATGTAGTTACTAGATACCCAGATTACCAATATGAATATGGACAAGGTAGTGGTAAAGGAAGCTATCTAAAACCAGATGGTAGTACTTACTACACTTACGGAGCTTCTGAAGACGGAAAAAGTACCGCTGGTAGTAGTAGTGCTTTTGGTCCTAAGTTTGAAGGGCAATATTATTTTCAGTACGACCCAACTGTTGAGGGACAATCATTAGAGCGTCAATTGTGGCAACCATACAAAAATAATAGAAGTGATTTTTGGCGTGTAGGTAGCACACTAACTCAAAATTTAGCAATTCAGGGTGGTAATGACAAAGGAAGTATGCGTGCATCTCTTACACATTCTAAAAATGAATGGATTATGCCAAACACTGGTTTTGATCAGCTTTCAATATCTGTAAATAGTAAATACCAAATAACAGATAACGTAAAAATTAGTTCTGTTGTTAATTATAGAGACAGAAATAGCGATAACCTTCCTGGAACTGGTTACAACAACCACTCTATAGCTTATTTTATGATTTTTCAGAATCCTAATGTAAACTTAGATTGGTACAGACCTATTTGGAAAAAAGATAAAGAGGGTTTAAGTATGATAAGACCTTATAGTAGTTATATAGACAACCCTTACGGTATTGCATATGAGGTAGAAAACACATTAGAGCATGATGCTGTTACTGGTAACATACGTGCAGATATTAATCTTACTCCTAAGTTAGATTTAATGCTAAGAACCTCTTTAAACTCTTACAACAAAAATGCAGAACAACGTAGACCATATGATATAAACAGGTATAAAACTGGTTATTATAAAACAACTAGTATTTTTAAAAGAGAAGTTAATTCTGATTTTTTACTTACCTATAATAACAATATTAAAAACATAGACTTAAATGCTTCTGTAGGTGCAAATGCTATGGTTTACAAGTACAACAGATTAGATTCTTGGACCGTTGGTTTAGAAACACCTGGCATTTACAACCTTGTTAATGGTACAAACCTTTTTACAAATGAGTATGAAGGAAATGAAAAAGTAAATAGCCTTTACGGAATGTTATCATTAGGCTTTAATAATAAGTTATTTTTAGATATTACCGGACGTAATGACTGGTCTAGTACATTACCAAAAGAAAACTGGTCGTTCTTTTACCCATCTGCAAATGCCAGCATACTTTTAAATGAAATATTTACACTACCAGTTGCTATAGATTTTGCTAAACTTCGTTTTTCTTATGCTAAAGTTGGTAATGATGCACCACGTTATAGCACTAAAAAATACTTTGGCAGAAGCGGTTATGAATTTGCGAGTTCTGCAGTGGCACCTACTACTTTATATAATACAGAATTAAAGCCAGAGCAAACTACAAGTTATGAGGCTGGTTTAGATCTTCGCTTATTAAAAAACAGATTAAGTTTAGATGCTGCTGTTTATGAAACGTTTACAGATAATCAAATTTTAAAAGTTCCATTAGCGCAAAGTAGCGGTTATAGTTACGCTTGGATTAATTCTGGCGAAGTACGCAACAGAGGTGTAGAATTGTCTTTAAAAGCAACTCCTGTAAAAACTAAAAACTTTAACTGGAATACTACAATGACGTGGTCTACTAATAAAAGTAAAGTAATGAGTTTAGATGACAGACTAGAAGGCAAATTACAAATGATGAGCTCTTCTAATGCTAGGCTTGTTGCTAAAGAAGGTGAATCTGCAACAGCTTTATACGGTAGAGGTTTTGAAAGAAATGAAAACGGAGATATTTTATATACAGACAATGGTTACCCTATAAAAACTGATGATGACATTTATATAGGAGAAACTACTCCAGATTGGCGTGCGGGCTTCATTAATTCTTTTAAATACAAAAACCTTAGACTTAATATGGTCATAGATGGCCAATATGGAGGTGTAATTTACTCTCACACACACCATAAATTAACTCAGCAAGGAAAACTAAAACACACTTTACGTGGTCGTGAAGAAGGTGAACTTATAGGCAAGGGTGTTGTAGATAACGGAGATGGTACTTACAGACCAAACACTACTCCTTTACCAATTGCGGTGTATTATGATAAGCATTATGAACGTGTAAATACAGAAGCCAATAGTTTTGATGCTTCTTTTGTAAAGTTAAGAGAGGTTAGTTTAGAATATAAAGTTCCTGCTAAATTTTTAAAATCCCTATTTATATCTAGCGCTAGATGTTCTGTTTACGGAAGAAACTTGGGCGTATGGACAGACTTTCCTATTTATGATCCAGAAGTTGCTGCACAGGCAGGTGGCACAAATATTTTTACAGGTGTAGAAGTAGGACAATTACCTGTTGCAACAGAATTTGGGTTTAATGTAAAATTAGGACTATAACACATAACAATATATACTATGAAAACTATAAAATTTTTACTTTTTTCAAGTTTAATCTTAGTGCAACTAATTTCTTGTACATCAGATTTTGAAGAAACAAATACAGATCCAAACAAGCTAGAAAACATAACAGCTGGTAGCGCCATTAATCCAATTATTTATTCCTTAGCAGTACGTAATGCTAATGAAGCTCGTAATAACAATTTTGGCCTAATGCAGGTTTTTTATAGAATAGATGATTTATCTGGACAACCATTTTTATATGACTTAAGAACAGATATAGGAGCCTCTTTATGGAGAGATTATTACAAAGCGCTTACCAATATTGTAGAAATGGAAAAAGCTGCTGTATTAGAAGAAAAAGTAAACTACCAGGCGGTTGCTTTAACCTTAAAAACCTATGCTTTCTCTATACTAACAGATACTTTTGGTGATATTCCTATGACCGAAGCTTTACAAGCTGAAACTGGTATTCTTTTCCCTAAATTTAGTACACAAGAAGAAATATACACACAGTTATTAGCAAATTTAGAACAGGCTAATAATTTGTATGATACATCTGTGGGTATGGTTTATGAAAATGATATTCTTTTTGATAATGATGTAACTAAATGGCAAAAGTTTACAAACTCATTACGCTTACGCTTACTACTACGTATTTCTGGTAAAAAAGACACTTACCAAGAAATGGTTTCAATACTAAATAACCCTAGCAAATATCCTGTTTTTACTTCTAATGAAGATGCAGCTGTATTAAACGTAACAGGTGAAGCCCCTAATCTATCTCCTTGGGACAGAGCTTCAGATTTTGGTTTATTTAGGTATTATGGCGATTTTTTTATAGATAATTTAAACAAATTTAACGACCCGCGTAGAAGCATATACGCTACACCAGCAAGAGGTATAAATGATGAAGATTTAGGATACATTGGTCAACCTATAGATTTTAGTAATAATCCGTTACCAGACAATATTGCTAGTGCTTCTGGTATAAACCAAGAGCAAATAATAGCTCCAATGATTATTCCTCTTATGACATATTCAGAAGTAGAATTTATTAAAGCTGAACTAGCACAAAAAGGCTATTTAACTAATGCAGAAATTGCTTATAACAATGGTGTTACTGCTGCTATAGAATTATGGGGTGCAGAGGTTCCTAGTGACTATTTTAACAATTCAGATGCAGCTTACAATAATACGCTAGAACGCATAATGTTACAAAAATACTACGCTTTATATTTAACAGATTATCAATCTTGGTTTGAGCACAGAAGAACTGGGTTTCCTGTTTTGCCTACTACTGATGCTATGTTTAATGACAAAAAAATGCCAAGTCGCTTTTTCTATCCAATTGCTGCTAGTACTTTAAATAGCGACAATTACCAAGAAGCTGTAAACCGTATTGGAGGTAATGAAATTAATGTAAAAGTTTGGTGGGATAACAACTAAAAAGCACATAATGGAAAATAGAAGAAAATTTTTAAAAAAATTAGGAATTACTGCTGGTGGTATATCTACAATTGGTGGCTTATCTCCCATTTTTGCAAATACCAAAGAGCAATTAGTAACCAATAAGCCCATTAAAATTAATGGGCGAGTTACTACAAATGGTAAAGGTGTTGCTAATGTTCAAGTTACAGACGGACAGCAAATTGTGCTTACAGACCAAAATGGTAATTTTAATTTTTTAAGCAATAACAACAGAAAGTTTGTATACATTACACAACCTGCAGGGTATAAAATAAACCAACTAGACAATGGTTCTGCAGATTTTTTTAAACCTATAGATGCTACTAAAAAAAATAATGAATTTTTGTTTCAGCTAACACCTAGTGTAGTTTCAGATAATGAACATCATTTTTTATTACTTGCAGACCCTCAAATACAAAGTAAATATGAGGCCCAGCAATTGTTAGACGTTGCTACACCAGATTTTATTAATACCGTAAAAGAGCTAAATCATCCTAATACATTTGGTATTGGGTGTGGCGACTTAGTTTTTGATAAACTAGAATTATTTAAAGACTATAACCAATCTATAAAAAATACAAATGTACCTTTTTACCAAGTTATTGGTAATCATGATATGGATTTAAATGTGCGTAGTGATAAAATGACAACAACTACCTTTGAGTCTCTTTTTGGTCCAACATATTACTCTTTTAATCGTGGAGAAATACACTATGTTGTTTTAGACGATGTATTTTTTATTGGTCAGGATAAAAAATACATTGGTTATATAAATGAAGAACAACTTGCTTGGTTAGAGCAAGACTTAAGTTTTGTAGAACCAGGAACAACAGTTGTGGTATCATTACATATACCAACTTATACCGGTGCAGTACGCCGTTATCCAGAAAGAGATGTAATGGGAGGTGTTGTTAGTAACAGAGCATATTTATACAAAATACTAGAACCTTATAATACTCATATAATGTCTGGTCATACTCATTTTAATGATAATATGGTTGCTAAAAACAGGTTTGAGCATTGTCATGGAACCGTTTGTGGTGCTTGGTGGAGTGGCCCTATTTGTTGGGACGGAACTCCTAGTGGCTATGGCGTATACTCTGCAAAAGGTTCAGATTTTAAATGGTATTATAAATCTATTGGACACGATAAAAATTACCAGTTTACAGTCTATAAAAAAGGAGAACATCCAGACCATAAGGATAAATGGTGTTTAAATGTTTGGAACTGGGATCCGGAATGGCAAATTTGTTGGTATGAAGACGGAATTAAAAAAACTGACGTATCTAAAATTATGGCTTTAGATCCGCTTAGTATTAAACTACATACTGGACCAAAATTACCTAAAAGAAGATCATGGGTAGAGCCACAACTAAATGATCATATGTTCTTTTTTACCCCAAATGAAAAAGCAAAAACTATTACTGTTGAGGTTACAGATAGGTTTGGAAATAAATACTCACAAACAGTATAACATTACAAAAACATTATGAAAAAACATATAATTATAAGTGTATTATGCGCTGCTTTTACTGCAATAAGTTGCCAAACAGAGGCAATAGACACAACAGAGGACGCTGTAGCTACCCCTCCTAATACAGGTATTAACTACGTAGATGAAAGTGCTTTTATAAACTCTTTAAGTACAGAAACTTTCCTTAACCCAACAGATATTAGCCTAAACAGGAATGCTACAACTGCTGGCTACAACCAAGTTTATGGTTTTAATATTCCAGAAGATAACCAAGTATTAGGTTTTAAATGGAATACTGGTGACCAAAACACTACAGATTGGAGACCACAAGGAATAACAGGTTTTACGTGGAATCAAAAACGATTTTTACTAACAACTTGGTATGGTATTGGTCCATCTAATATAGACGGAGTTGAAAACCAACATAAAGGAGTTAGAATTTCTTTAGTAGATATCACAAACCCAAGCAGCATAACTTACCGCCATATACTATTAGTACAAGACAAAAACAACATTAGTAACCCTAAGTTATTTAAGGCTACAAATAGTTATGATCAATTAAATTTGTTTGCACCAGTTACCATACACGCTGGTGGTGTAGCTTATGCAAATCAGAAAATATATGTAGCTTCTACTAGTTTAGGATTACGTGTTTTTGATTTAAATAATATTATAGCTGCTAGTTCAGACAATACCAAAAACAAAATTGGCCAAGATGCAAACGGAAATTTAAAAGCTTTTAATTATGGGTATATTTTACCGCAATCTGGATATTATGATATTTTAGATGGAGATCCTTTTTCTTGTGTATCATTAGGAGAAAACACCACTGGTAATAATATGCTTTACACATCACAATATAAAACTAGTAACAGCAGTATTATACCTTCTGTTTACGGGTTTAACCTAACAAGCAACGGAGATATTGATACTTACATACCGGCAGAAATAAGTGTTCCTAAAGATAATGCATCAGGTAATAACGGACCACTATACAACATACAAGGTGTTTACAGAAAAGATAGCACAAGTGTTTTTGCTGTTACAGGTAAAAGTAGTTATAAAGGTTCTACAGCAAGATTAGTGCGTTACACAGACGGTGATGCATCTGGAACAAGATATAGATGGCCACATGGAGCTGAGGATTTTTACCTTGAGAAAAGCACAGGCTTATTATGGAATTTAACAGAGTATGAAACCTCTAAGTATGGCGAAGAAAACAGAACAGTATTTGCTGTACGTTACTCTCACTATGATTAATTTTTAGTTTTTTCGTTAATAGTTGCCTACAGCCCTTAGAGTATTTTCTTAAGGGCTTAGGTTTAAATAAAAACTTTAAATAAGGTCATTTAATAAGTTTAAAACCTGCTAATAACAAGTGGTAAATTAGTTTAGATTATACCATTCAATATTTTCTAAATTAGCACGTCTACCCATACTTTTGGGTGCGTAATTTTTAGCTAAGTAGTTTACTATAATCTCTTCATTATTACCTAAATCCCAAAGGTTTTGGGTTTCTTGCATCCATCTAATTGTTGCTATCCAACGTTCTTTAGTCATTCTGTTTTGAGTAACCATTTTGGCAGAATGGCAGCTAGTACAATTATTCACCACAGTCATTAACCCATCATCCTCTACAAAACCTGTTCTTAAGTGTATACCATTTTCAATTTTGTCCCAATCATCTTCTTCAATAGTATTTTCTACTACAACAGCTTGCAATTCTTCATCTGTATTAAAAGCAGAAAAATTTGGATCTACTAGTGCATAAATGGCAAATACTACTCCTAAAAGTACTACACACCAAATTACAACAAGCATTCTGTATATTTGCTTAACCTGATTTTTAAACTTGTTTTCTTCGCTCATTATTTCACTTTTACAGCTATTCTATGACAAGCATTGTTTAAATATCCTTTTGGGTTCCAGCCAGGTACAAGAATTGGCTGTGCTACATTATTTGCATCTGTTGCCCTAGCCCAAACTTCATAATACCCTTTTTCTGGAAATGTAATTGCTGCATTAAAATGCTGCCACGCTAACTTGTTTACAGGTTTTTCTACAGTACAAGTATGCCAGGTAGCACCAAAGTCTATAGAAAACTCCATTTTAATTACCTCTAACTCTCCTGCCCAAGCGTGTCCGCGAATGTTTAGTTTTTTACCCAAATCTATCATTGCTCCAGATTTAGGATAAGTTATTAAAGATTTTACAGGCATAGACTCTATAATTTTCATATCCTCGTCTTTAACCTTTTCTCCTGGTGCAACCGGATTTTTTGGTACTCTGTAAGCCGGAGCTTTCATTTTAGCTCCATCATGTTCTTTGTTTCGTACACTAATACCATTTAGCCATTTGCCAGATGTAGATGCTGGCCAACCACCACATACCAAACGTAAAGGATAACCGTGAGCCGCTGGTATATCTTTACCGTTCATTTTAAAAGCAACCAAAGTTTCATCTTGTAAAGCTTTGCTCATTGGCACGCCTCTAGAGATAGGCTCTTTGTTAGGATCTCTACTAATATGGGAGTCTGCTGCGTGGTACCCAATATAAACGGCAGAATCTTTAATACCTACATCATCAAGTATATCTTTAAGTCTAACTCCTGTCCAACTTGCACAAGACACCGCACCAACAGTCCACTGGTTTCCTTTAGCAGGCGGGTTAAACTCAGATCTACCATTACCACCACACTCTATTGTTAATTGGTAAGTATACTGTTTAAATTTAGATTTTAATTCTGATAAAGTATATGTTTTTTTCCGCTGTGCAGATTCGCCATCTATGGTAAGTGTCCATTTAGAGATGTCTATATTTTCTGGCGGAATACCATTATTCCTAATAAACATATTTTTGTTAGATGTTACTTTTTCATCTAGCAAATGTGCTTTAGCTTCAATATTCCAAGGCTTATCGTTTAAAACAACCATTTCCTTATCTAAATTAAACAAGGTAAACGGGTCTGTTTCTTGTAAAGCTAAAGGTTGGTAATTTACTGGGATTTTAGAACCAAAAACAATATCGGCTCCAATAATACCTGCCATAGTAGTTAAGGAAGCCTTTTTAACAAAATTTCTTCTTTTCAAATTAGTTATAAGATCAAATTATTACTCAATTTCTCCCCTATTTCTTGCTCTTATGTTAAAAATCATTGCAATAGTAACTATTGTAGCGGATGCAATACCCACATAAAAACCAATGCTTAAATTGTTAAAATCTGCAGTAAGTAGGTGCATTAAAATTAGTAATAAACAGAAGAATATTACAATAAATGGTATAATTTTTTTACTCATACTATTTTTTTT
The DNA here is from genome assembly GCF_007827205.1 of Cellulophaga sp. RHA_52. Classification (NCBI taxonomy): domain Bacteria; kingdom Pseudomonadati; phylum Bacteroidota; class Flavobacteriia; order Flavobacteriales; family Flavobacteriaceae; genus Cellulophaga; species Cellulophaga sp. RHA_52. The sequence continues at coordinate 2,653,571 of NZ_VIRZ01000001.1, read as the reverse complement.
CTAGCACATCTCCTAGTTTTGAGCCACTTATAACGTAGGTATAAAACCACATAATGGTAAAAGAAGGTATAAAATCTGTGCCAGGTATTAATTCTTCTACAAAAGATGCCATACCAGCTGCTTTACCTGCAGCACCTTTATACATTCTGGTCATTAGCCAAAATGATAGTGGCGCCCAAATAACATCAGAAAACTCTCCTATTCCTAAAACAGAAAAAGAAAGCATACCTACGGCGTCAAAAAGAAGTCCTAAAAATAGGTCTCTGTATTTTGTATTTTTAGTATTTGTCATATTAAAAAAAGTTAGTGTTTACCTACTAATATACAAAAGTAATGCCACTGTTTGTTATGATAGGTCTGAACTAATCAACTTTAAAAACTCATTACGCGTTTCTTGCTTCTCAAACTGACCTCTAAAACCAGATGTTGTGGTTACAGAATTTTGTTTTTGCACGCCACGCATCATCATACACATATGAGATGCTTCTATAACAACTGCAACCCCTTGTGGTTTTAAGGTATTATTTAAACATTCTAAAATATCGTGAGTTAAACGTTCTTGCACTTGTAACCTTCTTGCAAAAACGTCAACAATTCTAGGTATTTTGCTTAACCCAACAATATGTCCGTTTGGTATATATGCTACGTGTGCCTTTCCAAAAAAGGGCAGCATATGGTGCTCACATAAAGAGTATAATTCTATATCTTTAATAATAACCATATCATCATAATCTTCTTTAAACATTGCAGCTTTTAATATCTCTACAGGGTCTTGCTCATACCCTTGTGTTAAAAACATCATAGCTTTTGCTGCTCTCTCTGGGGTTTTTACCAAACCTTCTCTACTAACATCTTCACCTACACCTTCAATTATTTTAGCGTATTTTTCTTTTACAGATTCGGTTGCTTCTAAATTGTATTCTTCAAAATTTTTATAAAAAGACATCTATATATTGTTTTGTACTCGTTTTATTATGCTGTGCACTAATTTTAAAGCAAAATGCTCTATTTATTCAAAAATAGGTATTAAAATTGAATACCGCTTTCTTTTATTTATTTTTGCCATATCAACGCTAATGAGTACTTTCATTGGCGAAAAAGATAGGGAATGATAAAAGCTAAAAATATTCAAAAGTTTTACGGAGACCTTCAGGTTTTAAAAGGTTTAGATATTCATATAAAAGAAAATGAAATTGTATCTATAGTTGGTTCTTCTGGGGCAGGTAAAACAACATTACTTCAAATACTTGGTACATTAGATGCTATTTCTAAAACAGCATCTAGTGAATTAATAATTAAGAATACAGACATTACCACATTAAAAGATAAAGAACTAGCTAAATTTAGAAATGAGCATATTGGCTTTATTTTTCAGTTTCACCAACTATTACCAGAGTTTACAGCTTTAGAAAATGTTTGTATCCCTGCTTTTATAAAAAAAACAACTAAAGAAACTGCCGAAAAAAGAGGAAAAGAACTTTTAGATTTTCTAGGACTTTCTCATAGATACCATCACAAACCTAGTGAGCTATCTGGAGGAGAACAACAACGAGTAGCTGTTGCAAGAGCTTTAATAAATAACCCTTCTATTATTTTTGCAGATGAACCTAGTGGTAACTTAGATTCTGAAAGTGCAGACAACCTACACAAACTATTTTTTAAATTACGAGATGAGTTTGGCCAAACGTTTGTAATTGTTACTCATAACCAAGAGTTAGCAGATATGGCAGATAGAAAATTGGTAATGGTAGACGGACAAATAACATCATAATATGCTAAAAATAGTTTACGCTTTTTTAAAAAATCCTACCAATACACCAGATGAAAATACAGACTTTGGGTATAGATTTGTAACCTTTATTAAGCTGCTTTTTTGGGGCTTATTAATAGGTATTGGTATTGTTGTTTTTAACTCTATTTGGGAAACAACAGGTATTTTAGGACCTAATGAGCACGCTTTAAGCTCTGCTATGGATGATTATACTACTCCTATGCTTTTTTTATTAATTGTTATAGTTGCACCTTTGTTTGAAGAGTTGCTTTTTAGAGGTCCGCTTGCTTTTTTTAAAGAAACCAAAAGGTTTAAAATAGCTCTCTATGTATCTATTTTATTATTTGGCGCAGTACACATTAGTAATTTTGAAATTACACCAATGGCACTTGTATTGTCGCCTTTTTTAGTTGCTCCACAACTAGTTTTAGGTACTTTTGCTGGCTTTATTAGAATAAAATTTGGTCTAATTTGGTCTATTGCGCTACACGCTTGCCACAACTTTATTCTGTTTTTACCTTTGGCACTTATTAAACTTTTAGAACTTCCTATAGAATAATGACAAAAGCTGAGTTAAAAGAGTTTTTAGATGTTAAGGTTGTACAATACAACAATCCAGATTTTATAAATTCAGATCCACTACAGATTCCGCATCGTTTTACAAAAAAAGAAGATATTGAAATTGCTGGTTTTTTAACGGCAACTATAGCTTGGGGAAACCGTAAAAGTATTATTAAAAATGCGGATAAAATGATGGCTCTTATGCACAACTCTCCGCACGATTTTGTTTTAAACCATTCTGATGATGATTTGGGTAATTTTAAAGGTTTTGTACACCGTACATTTAATGAAACCGATTTTGCTTTTTTTGTACAGAGTTTAAAAAACATTTATACAAATCACGGTGGCTTAGAAGCTGTTTTTAAAACGCATACCAAAGAAAACGACTTACAAACTGCTATTTCTAAATTTAAAGCTACTTTTTTTGAAATAGAACACCCTTTACGTACCACAAAACATATATCTGACCCTTTAAAAGGTTCTGCTGCTAAACGTATTAATATGTTTTTACGCTGGATGGTACGAGACTCAAACACAAATGTAGATTTTGGTATTTGGAAAACCATTGACCCCGCACTACTCTCTTGCCCCCTAGATGTACACTCTGGCAACGTTGCCCGTAAATTAGGGTTGCTAAAACGAAAACAGAATGATGCTAAAGCTTTAGCTGAATTAGATAAAAGCTTGCGTAAACTAGATCCTAAAGACCCATCTAAGTACGACTTTGCTTTGTTTGGACTTGGTGTTTTTGAAGGGTTTTAGACTAGATTTTTAGTTTTTCTCTATTTTCTATTATCTCTTATTTATATTAAACTAAAAACAAGTTCATCTCCAGTAAATTTCTGAGCTAGTATATTTATTGCGGTGTTTGATAATTGCAACACTCTTGGGTAACCACCTGTTGTTTGGCAATCTTTCATTAAAATTATAAGTTGCCCAGACGGAGTTAGCTGTACTGTTCCTGGCAATACTACGGATGTTATTATAGGTTCTAAAGTATTAGGCAAAAGCTCTGTTAGTTGATACGCCATTCTACTATTATTTTTTGAAACCGTAAACCCTGCATTTAATAGTTTTTTCTGTTGTTGAATAGTTAACTTATGAAACTCTGGCCCTTTATGCGCGGTAATGATTTTTTCTTCTAAATAAACATTATTTACAGCTAAACTAGCGTTTGATTGTTTTTTTATAGTTAGAGCATTTTTAATAGGTAAAAGAAGATTTTTTTGTATGGTTTGATGCTGAGTAACGTTTTTAAACATACTTCTACTTTTCATAACAACATCAGTTAAAAATCCGCCTAAAACAGCTATATAACCTCTAAAACCACTCTTTTTTGCTCCAAAAGACAAAATATCGTTCTTTTTTACAACAATTACACTATTATTATTTATAGGTATGCTATTTAATTTTGGCTGAAAATCCCCTCCTGAAATACATATTTTAGTGGTACATAAAAACTGAAGTTTTGGACCTGTCATTGTAAACTCTAAAACGGCATTATTTTTAGCATTTCCTAATAACAAATTAGCTATTAAAGCAGCTCTTTCATCCATTACACCTGCGTAAGGCACTCCGTATTGCTGGTAGCCAAACCTACCTAAATCTTGTACCGAGGTAAAAAAACCTGTTTGCAATACTTTAACCATTGTAATCCTCACTTTCTATTTGAAAAACATCAGCATTTACTAAAGTTTTTATATCATCATACTTCTTTTTTGTAACCGAATAAAACTGAATAGCATCTCCTGGTTTAGCAAAACAAGGAACATCTTTGGTTACATCAAGAAAAGGAAGTGGCGAGTTGCCAATAATATTCCAACCTCCAGGGCTTTCTACAGGGTAAACTCCCGTTTGGTTACCTCCTATTGCCACCGCACCTTTTTCTATTTTTAAACGCGGTGTTGCTTTTCTGGGCATTACTATTTCTTTTGGCAACCCTCCTAGATATAAAAATCCAGGTAAAAAACCCACAAAATATACAGTATATACGGTTTTAGTATGCAGTGCTATAATTTGGTCTACACTACTATTTTTCTCCGCAGCAATTTCTTTAAGGTCTATTCCAAATTCATCATCATAACAAACGGGAATTTTCCAAAGCGTATAATTACTAACGTTTAATTTGGATTTATCAAGATATATTGTTTTTAGAGTTTCAATTTCAACAGGCAAGTCTACTTTAACATCATCAAAAGCTACTAAAAGAGAATTGTAAGCCGTTGTAACCTGAATTCCTGATGTGTAAAAAGTTTCAATTTTAGATCTAAACTCTAATACATCACGTAAAATATCTTTTGTAATAACAGGCTGCCATTCTACCAAAATAGAAGTATCTCCAAATATTTTATAGTTTACATTAGTTGTCATATGTTAAGTAACATCAATATTTAAACTCTTTAATTTATCTTTTAACTGTTTTATAATTTTTACCGCATTGGGGTTGTCTCCGTGCACACAAAACGTATCTGCTTTAATTGTTTTTATTGTTCCTTGCACAGTAACTACCTTTTTACTGTAAAACATACCGTACACGTGATTAAACAGCATATCAAAATCTTGTATAACTGCATTTTTTTGTGATCTAGAAACTAGTGTTAAATCATCATTATAATTACGATCTGCAAAAGCCTCAAACATAATTTCTACACCCTGTTCTATAGCAACACTAGCTATTACAGAATTATAAGGAACATATAATTTTACAGGTAAATTGATGCTTTTTACAGCTTTTACTATCACTTTTGCTACATTTTCATCTACTGCTGCTAAATTGTACAATGCGCCGTGTGGCTTTATATGATGCAAAGTAGTTTCTCCTTCTTCAATTATAGTAAGTAAGTTTAGTAGTTGTTTTTGAATAGAATTTAGTAACTCCTGGTTACTCATTTTCATTACAACCCTTCCAAAGTTTTCTTTATCCGGAAAAGAAGGATGTGCACCTATTTTTACGTTATGTTTTTTTGCTAAACGGACAATATGCTTCATTAAATCTATAGTACCAGCGTGTCCGCCACAAGCTATATTACAGGAAGAAATATAAGGCATTAATTGCGACTCATTACCTACTCCCTCACCAACATCTACATTAATATCTATTGTGTTTACTGCCATTAAAATAAGTTTAAAGAAAATACTTTATTTAAAGTTGCTACAGATAGTAAAATACTAATTGCAAGAATTATAAAGCCTAGTATATTTTGTTTTATATTGTTTTTGTATACACCTAAAACCGACTCCTTATTCATTATCCATAATAAAAAAGCAGCTATAATTGGTAGTAAAATTCCGTTTGCTATCTGAGCAAATTTTATAATGTCAATAGGTTTAATTCCTAATGAAGAAAACAAAACACCCAAAAACAAAATAAACATCCAAACAACTCTAAATTTTGATGATTTTAAGTTTGTAGACCACCCCAAACAACCACAAGTAACATAGGCCACAGCTAAAGGAGCTGTAATTGCACTAGTAATACCAGCGGCAAATAAACCAATAGCTAAAAAGTACTTTGCAAAACTACCAAACAAAGGCTCTAGCCCTTTGGCTAAATCGGCAGCAGAATTAATGTCACTTCCTTGTATTGCAGCAGCAGATATTATAACACACATAGATACTATACCTCCTAAAATAACAGCCACAATGGTATCTTTACGTGCATATTGTAAGTCGGTAACCGATTTCCATTTTTCACTCACCAAAGATGCGTGTAAAAATAAATTATAAGGCACAACGGTTGTACCAATTAAAGCAATTACTGTTAATATACCGTCTTTAGGTAAAGTTGGTTTAAAAATACCACTAAAAATAGCTGCTATGTTTGGTTTGGTAATAATTGCGGTAATTAAAAAAGCCAAGCTCATTGCTATAACCAAAGAAATTAATGCTTTTTCTAAAACCTTATAATTACCAATAAATAGTAATACAAAAGCTATTACACCAATTAAAATACTTAAATAGTTAAACGAAAAACTCCCCACATTTACATAGGAATCTCCCAGTATTGCCTCTAAACCCAATATACCACCACTTATATTACCAGCCTCATAAACAGCATTACCAATAACAATTGCAGAAAGTATAAGTACTATGGTAAACCATTTTACAATTGGATTTTTAATTTCTGTACGTATAATTTTGCTTAGTCCTTTTTGAGATACAATACCTACTCTAGCGGACATCTCTTGCAAAACAATTGTAGCAACTATAGAAAGTACCATAGCCCAAAGCAATGCAAACCCAAAATAAACTCCCGCTAGTGTACATACTGTAATAGTTCCTGGACCAATAAAAGCTGCTGCTATTAGCGGACCGGGTCCAATGTTTTTAAACCATTTTTTTATCATTCTGTAGTTTGGTTATTTAATGTAAGTTGAAAGATAAAAAAACTTATACGCATATAAAGTTTAAAGAGGTATAATATTAAAAAAGTATTCTATTTTTAGCTTAATGAAACCTACCCTAACCACCCTTCTCTATCTAAACTACGGTATTGTATAGCCTCAGAAATATGATCACCCAAAATAGCCTCTGAACCCGCTAAATCGGATATTGTTCTTGCTACTTTTAAAATTCTGTCATACGCTCTAGCAGATAAGTTTAAGCGCTCCATAGCTGTTTTTAATAATTCTTTAGACGGTGTATCTAAAACACAATACTCTCGTATTTGTTTGGTATTCATTTGTGCGTTGTAGTGTATGTTTTCTAAGGCTTCAAAACGTTTTGTTTGTACTTCTCTTGCTGCAGTAACACGTTTTCTAATCTCTACGCTACTTTCTCCTTTACGCTCTTCTGATAGTTTTTCAAAAGGAACGGGAGTAACTTCTATATGTATATCTATACGATCTAATAACGGACCTGATATTTTGCTTAAATACCGTTGCATTTCTGCAGGTGAAGATGTTACAGGAGCATCCGGATCATTAAAATAACCACCCGGACTAGGATTCATACTTGCAACTAACATAAAACTACTTGGGTAGGTTACTGTAAAACGTGCTCTAGCAATGGTTACCTCTCTATCTTCAATTGGTTGACGCATAACCTCTAGCACTTTACGCTCAAACTCAGGAAGCTCATCTAAGAAAAGAACTCCGTTATGCGATAAAGATATTTCACCCGGTTGCGGGTAACTTCCACCGCCTACTAAAGCAGCAGAGCTAATGGTGTGGTGCGGATTTCTAAACGGACGTTGGTTCATTAGTCCGGCATTTTTAATTTTACCTACTACACTGTGTATTTTTGTGGTTTCTAAAGCCTCGTGCAGGGTCATTGGAGGTAAAATAGAAGGTAAACGCTTAGCTAACATTGTTTTTCCTGCTCCAGGAGGACCAATTAATATAATGTTGTGTCCGCCAGCTGCTGCAATTTCCATACTACGTTTAATACTTTCTTGGCCTTTTACATCAGAAAAATCGAACTCAGGAAAATCTAAACTTTTATAAAACTCTGTTCTAGTATCTACAATAGTTTGCTCTAAAGGAACATCTTTATCAAAAAAGTCTATTACTTCTGTAATTTTTTCTATACCATACACTTTTAAGCCAGACACAATTGCAGCTTCTTTTACATTTTGTTTAGGTAAAATAAACCCTTCAAAACCTTCTTCTTGAGCCTTTATTGCAATGGGTAAAGCACCAGTTATGGGTTGTAAACTACCATCTAAGGAAATTTCACCCATAATTAAATACTTTTCTATATTGTCTGATTTTATTTGTCCGGATGCACTTAAAATTCCTAATGCTAAAGTTAAATCATACGCAGAACCTTCTTTACGTAGGTCTGCGGGAGCCATATTTATAGTTATTTTTTTTCCAGGAATTTTGTAACCATTATTCTGCAAAGCTGCAGCAATTCTGTAGTTACTTTCTTTTATTGCATTATCTGGCAAACCTACTAAATGGTAGCCAATACCTTTGTTAATATTAACTTCTACTGTAATAGTTGTAGCCTCTACACCAAATACAGCACTACCAAAAACCTTTGTAAGCATTAATTATTTATTTTTCTTAAAAGTAAGAAAAATATTCTAAAAGTTAACGTTTGTTTATATTTTGGTGAATTTATAAAGAGTATATCTACTCTACCCTTGCATGTGGCTTAAAAACCAATAACGATTTTTTAGTTGCTATAATTTCCTCTTTATTCATCATCATTTTACGAAACTCGCCATTTAAGTACATTTGAGCCTGATCGTTATAATGAGAGCTAAACGGACTACCAGATTGCCCTGTAGGTAGTATGCTTATGCTATTTTCTATATCAGAAAAATCTATTACCCTACGTGTTGATGGTCCTGAGGTTACTTTATAAATACTATCTTCACTATAGGTAAAACCCATATTATTTATAACTTCTTTAGTGCCATTCACAGGAAAAGGGCCAACATTAAAGTACTTGCGTAACGTTTTTACCTTACCTATAGGGTGCTCATGCTCTAATGTATGTATTTTTCCCCAAGTCCAAGCTTCTGTATTTTCTCCAAATTGATTTTTTAATGACAATAGCGCATCTGTTAATGACAACTGAAAAATATCATCTGAAGTCTCTACCTTAGTAGTTGTTACATTATCCCACCAAATTGATGAGCTATTGCTTACCATTGGTGCAATTAATCTTTTATGAAAATGTGTTGTAAGCAACTGGTTAAAAAGTTCTTCACCTAACTCATCTTTAAAGGTATTTTTAAGCATATAAAACACCCAGCGTTGGTATAAGCTAGACTCTACACTGTTTACCGTAGCGCTTCCATCCCAATTGGTTAGTTGGTCTAATAATTTAATAGCATTAATATCTAACTTACTAATATCAATATTTTTAGCCATATTAGTAACAATGGTTGGGTCTACAGCAGAAGTAACATCTGTAATCATTTTAGAAACCGACACTTTATCCCAATCATTTTTAGGCCTTAGCAACTGCTCTATACGTTTAGCCCTGTTTTCTGGCAAATAGTATCCCGGAAAAAACCTTCCGTTTATAGTGTCTGGTTGGTTGTTTGCAGAATACACAAATTCCCAAGGCGGATTTTCTGCGTGCGGATTTTCAGAAAAATCTAAAAACTCACCACGTTCTTGTATACCATTTGTTCCGTTTAAAATTAATTTGGTATTAGTACTATCTGGCATTTTATACAACTTAGCTGTTGCCCACCAAGCTACATTGCCTTCTGCGTCTCCGTACATTATATTTAAACCTGGAGCGTGTAAATCTCTTAAATGACGTTTAAAAGTACCCATAGACTCTGAGTGAGACATACCATACAATGCACTTAAAAGTTTATTTTCTACTTGGGTAAAAATCCAAGATATTGCAACCGGTTTTTCTCCTGTTACGCTAGTTGCTATGCCGTTTAAAACTGCACCGTGTCTGGTAGATTTTACCGTAAATTTTACATCATCCTCACCTTTTACCTTAATTATTTTATGCTTGTAATTGTATTTTCTCCAACCATTTTCTGTTTTATACTGTGTAGTATCTTTTGGGTTGGTTTCTTCATAATAAAAATCAACATCATCATTCTCAAACATTGTTAAACCATAGGCTAACTGTCTGTTGTGTGCCAATAAAGGAAAAGGAACACCTGCTAAGTGATACCCATACTTTTTATACGTTGGTGTGCTTAAATGAGCTTCATACCAAACGGTTGGTTGAGAAAAACCAATATGTGGATCGTTTGCTAAAATTACAGCTTTGTTTTTTGTTTTTTGGGGCGATAAAACCCAACTATTACTTCCCTCAAACAAAGGTATTGGTAGGTTTTTAAATGTAGAAGCTAATTTGCTAGCCAAATTAAGTTGTAAAGTATCTTTTAATGGGTCGTAATTTTCTATAAGTGTAGAAGATGGTTCTGTTGTAATTGATAAATCTTTTAAATAAGCACTACCAAGCTTGCTCTTTATAGTACTAAGTAATGGATCTGTTTTGTGCGCCATTGCAAAGCTAAATGCCATATACCCAATAGTATTATGTATGTCTTTTAGGGTAAAAGGGCGTTTATCTACACCTGTTAAGTAAAATTCTACTGGAGTTGGACCTTCTTCCTGAAACTGGTTAACACCATCTAAATAAGCTTCTGCAAGCTTTACATAGTCACTATTAGGATCTAAGTTAGCTACCGTTTCCTTAGAGTAATCATCTATACCTAACGATAAAAAAAGCTTGTCTGTTTCTACTAAGTCTTTTCCAAAAATCTCTGATAATTCACCAGGACCAATTCTCCTTAGTAATTCCATTTGCCACAACCTATCTTGTGCGTGTACATAACCTAATGCGCGTATAGCATCTTTTTCTGTAGCGCCATAAATATGAGGAATTCCGTAATTGTCATAATAGACATCTACTTGGTTAGATAAATTTTTTAAATCTTTTTCTCCTTCATACTCAGGAGTTAAAGAATAAATAAACATACAAAAAGCTAAAAATAACAAGCCTAAAACCGGAATAATTATTTTTAGTATCTTCTTTAAGCGGCGCATAATAGGTTGTTTGCCTAAAGGTAGAATTAAATTTTAAAAAAGAAAACCTATTTTACTGCTATAATTAAAAAAAAGAACATCATTGCTACAAAATACTGATTTTAAGAATATTAGTGCAATCAGTATTAACTTTAAACCTATTGTCTGCACGTTTGCCAACTACCCAAACTATGTTAGACTCCGAGCATAGTAACCACTGCTCTTCTTTTGCTACAACGCTTAATTTAATGTCTTTATAAAATTTACTAAGCTTTTTTTTACCATTTTGTCCAAACGGATAAAAAACATCTCCTTCTTCACGTTTACGCAAAACTAAAGGAAACTTTAATTTAGACTTATCTACATAAATAGTGGTGTAATTGGTAATTCCTATTTCAGATACATTTTGAAAATGCAATTTTATAGGATAACTTATAGTTTCTTGGTCTTTGTTCACCAAATACACATCAGAATTTGCCTCTTTAAGCTCCTGTAATAGTAAATTTTCTCTGTTTTTAACCAACCTATGTGTTCTAGACAAAACTTGTTTACCGCTCATTGCCGTTAGTAAATTAGCAACATCTTGCCATTCTGTAAATCCATAGCTACTAAACAATGCATACAAATAGGTTTTTAAGGGTTTGTAGGTTAATAATTTAGAAACAGAAACCTCTATAACGCCATTTTTACGTACAAATAATTTATTTTTAAGAAGTTTAATGTAATCCTCCGCTAAAACAGAAGTTTCTTGCAAATAGTCTTGTGTATTATTAAAATTCTGTAAAAATGTTGGATGCAATTCTTTTAATTCTGGTACAATTTTATGTCTTATTCTGTTTCTTAAATATTTGGTTTCTTTATTGCTTTTATCTTCTCGCCACTTAATATTGTTTTGCTTAGCAAAATCTTCTATCTCATCACGAGTAAAAGGCAATAATGGCCTAGCCAATGCACTAGTTTTTGATGGTATACCCAACAAACCACCTACACCAGTACCACGAGATAAATTAATTAAAAAGGTTTCTAAATTATCATCTGCTTGATGACCTGTTAACACGGTTTCTAGATTGTTTTCTTTAACTAATTTAGCAAACCAAGAATACCTTAAATCTCTTGCTGCCATTTGAATAGAAACCTTATTTTTAGCAACATAACCAACTGTATTAAAATTAGTTATGTATATTTTTTTTTGTAATTGTAGTGCCAGTTGACGAACAAATTCTTCATCTGCATCACTAGCTGCATCACGCAATTTAAAGTTACAATGCGCTATAGAAAAATCTAACTGCAATGCTGCACACAAATGTGCTAACACAACACTATCTACACCACCGCTACAAGCTACCAAAAACGGGCGTTGCAGTAACAGTGGAAAATGGGCTTTAATATGATTTTTAAATTCTTTTAGCACGTTACAAATGTAACTAAAGTTTAAGATATTTTACCTTCTAAAACCTGTCTCATTGCTTTTGCCTTAAGTAAGCACTCCTCATACTCCTTTTCTGGACTGGCTTTTGCTGTTATAGCACCACCAACAGAAAACGACACGTATTTTTCTGTGTCATTATACAAAATACTACGTATAACTACATTAAAATCAAAATCTTGCTCCGGTGTAATATACCCAACGGTACCACTGTACAAGCCTCTTTTTGTAGCTTCTAACTCTTCTATAATTTGCATTGCAGAGACCTTAGGAGCACCGGTCATACTCCCCATAGGAAAAGTCTCTTTTATAATATCTACTACATTTTTATCATTTTCAACAGTTGAAGTAATAGTTGAAATCATTTGATGTACTTGATTGTAAGTGTATACTTTGCATAATTCTTCTACTTCCACACTTCCTTTCACAGCACTCTTAGACAAATCATTACGTACCAAGTCTACAATCATTATATTTTCTGCACGTTCTTTTTCATCTTTGCCTAAATTAATCCGTAAATTTTTGTCTTCAATTTTGTTAGCAGATCTTTTTGAAGTTCCCTTAATTGGCTGAGAAATTACCTTTGTACCTTCTTTTTTTATGTAACGCTCTGGTGATGCAGAAGCTAAATATTTATCATTTAATTTAAAGAAAACAGAAAATGGTGCTTTAGATATTTTATTTAATTGTAAGTAAGTTTCTAACGGATTAATAGCAGTGTTTTCTGCATAAAACTCTTGGCAAAAATTGGCTTCATATATATCTCCTCTGTGTATTTTTTGAAGCATTTTACCTACTCTATTAAAATAATCGTCCTTAAAGATTCTCATTTTAATATGTATGTTCTTTTCTTCTTGTTTTTGTTTTACTTTTAGGTTGATTTTGGTAATTTCTTCGTAATCTGATTCTAGCTCATCATCAACCATATTTAAATATAAAAAATGAGCAGTATTCCCTTGTAATTGTATTATTTTTTTAGGCTGAAAAAAGTACAATTCAGGAAAATGCAGTCCGTCAAAATTTGCAGATTTTAATTGCTCTGTGGTATTCTTTAAGTCGTACGTTAAATAACCAAAAATCCAATCTTTGGTTTCTGTTTGGTAAGTTTTTAAATCGTCAAAAGCATTAAAACTGTCTGTAGACAAGGCCGTTAATGCATCTACAGCTAACATTCCGTCAAAAGAACTGTATTTGTTTTCATGCAAGTTACTGTCTAACCAAACAACCTCGTAAAATTGCTGACTCCAAACAAGTAATTGGTTTTTAAATACCTGAACATCATCAACCGTAAAAGAAAAAGATTTGCGCAATGGTATGGTTTATAATTTAGCTAAAAATTGATCTACAACTGCCTGGTATTCGGTCTTTAAATTAGTTGCTACAAAAACATCTTCTTTAAAATTATCATAAAAAGAAGGCAACGAAAAGCTAGCAACTATTTCTGCTCCAAAGCGTGGCAATACGCCTTTTGCTTGTTCCATTGCACTAATTGCGCCTCTTTTACCAGGAGAGGTTGAAAGTAAAAGTACTTTTTTACCTTCTAAAAAATTACGATCTAGCCTAGAAAGCCAGTCTATTAAATTTTTAAAAAAAGAAGACAACCCACTATTGTGCTCATTTACTGCTATTACTAAAGCATCTGCACTTGCAATTGCGCTATTTACATTTTTTAGTTCTGTAGAAAAACCATCATTTTTTTCTGCATCTTCACTATACATAGGAATGTTAACCTTAGACATATCTAACAACGTAACTGCGTTATCACCTAAAACACTAGCAGTAAATGTTGCTAATTTATAGTTTATAGATGTGCTACTGTTACTTCCGGCAAAAGCTAAAATATTACTCATTTTAAATAGTTTTTAACGAAAATACCGTAAATAACAATCATTTGCGAGCATTTTAGCTAATTTTGCAGACGAAAATAATAAAACCAACTGTAAAACAAGCACATAGCTTTTTTATAACCACCAATGGAGAAGAAAACCAATAGATTATACTTTATAGACGCTATGCGTGCTTGGGCTATTTTAATGATGTTACAAGGTCATTTTATAGACGGATTACTAGATTTTGAATACCGAGACAAAACCATTTTACCTTATGCTATTTGGAGCTATTTTAGAGGAATGACAGCTCCTGTTTTCTTTACTGTATCCGGTTTTATATTTACATATTTGCTGGTTAAAGGAGATAAAATTGGTTTAAAAAATCCGCGTGTTAAAAAAGGAATTAAACGTGGATTACAACTAATTTTAATAGGTTATTTACTTAGAATGAACCTGTTTAGCGTGCTTTTTGCAGAGCTGTACGACTCTTTTTATTATGTAGATGTATTGCATTGTATAGGCTTTTCTATTTTAGGTATTATAGCATTGTATTTGCTTACCAGTAAAACTAAACCAATTGTGTTTGCTACTATTTTACTTAGCATAACATTACTATTATTTTTATATGAACCTAGTTATGATAAACTACCACACACCTATTTACCAAAAGCCATAGCAAATTATATTACCAAACTATACGGTTCTGTATTTACCATTATTCCTTGGTTTGGGTATGCTACTTTTGGTGCGTTTATGGCTATGTTATTTACCAAATTCAAAAACCACAAGCATTTATACCTAAATGCTATACTTATTTGTACAACTTTAGGGTTGTTTTTAATTTTTGGATCATCACCATTGTTTGCATTTATTTGTGATGTTACAGGCAATAACTTTTTATATGCAGTATACACTAACAACTACTTGTTTATTAGGCTTGGAGACGTACTTATTATTTTTTCTTTATTTATGATGTTGCGCTCTTTTTTAACCAATAAAGTTGTTTTAAGGATAGGGCAAAACACCTTAGCCATTTACGTTATACATTTTATTATTTTATATGGTAGTTTTACTGGACTTGGAATTTACCACTACTTAAAATATTCTTTACTCCCAGCAACAGCCATAATTGGAGCTATTTTATTTATGATTAGTTGTACTTATTTAGCTTTATTGTATGATACTTATGAAGATAAAATAAAAGCTACACTGCAGAAGATAAAGTTTGGAGCCTTAAAGCTATTTAGACTAGCTAAAAATTGACATTTGCTATTTTTTGATGCTTAGTTTTGCGCTATGTTTACGGCCAAATAACTATAAAATGAGCAACGAAAAAAAATACTCACCAATAAAGGTAGAATTAGAAAAAGATAAAAATTACGGCTGGTGTACTTGTGCACACAGTAGCAACCAACCATTTTGTGATGGTTCTCATAAAGCACATAACGCAACACCATCTATGCGTTTTTCTGTAGAAGAAACAAAAACATACAATATGTGTACTTGTAAATTAACTAGTAATCCTCCTTTTTGTGACGGATCTCACAAGTAGTAATCTACACAGCATCAATACTAAAAGTCCTTATGTAAAATTCATAAGGACTTTTTTTAGGTTTTGTACGTATGTTAATACAAAACAGTATAGCGCAAAATCTACAAATTACATAGATTTGCAAACAGACATTAACATTACAAATGAAAAACACTACAACCATTTACAATGCTGTATTGGCAATTGCTGGTAGCGACTCTGGCGGTTGTGCCGGTATACAAGCAGATATAAAAAGCATTAGCGCTAACGGCGGTTTTGCTACAACAGCAATAACAGCTATTACAGCACAAAATACACTTAGGGTAAACGCTATTTATCCAATACCAACAGTTGAAATTAAAAACCAAATAGCAGCAGTATTAACTGATATTAATATTGGAGCTATTAAAATAGGAATGTTACAGTCTACCCAAATTATAAAAACTGTAACAGACTCCTTAAGGGCATATAACAATATACCAGTAGTTTTAGATCCTGTTATGGTAGCATCATCTGGTCATAATTTACTGGATAATTCTGCCTTGGAAGCCTTAAAATTGCTTTTACCAATGGCTACATTAATAACACCTAATATACCAGAAGCTCTAGTTTTATTAAATATTGATACTATTTCTCCTGAAAATATGCCAGAAATGGCTAAAAAAATAGGAAAAACCTATAAAACATCTGTTTTACTTAAAGGCGGACATTTAGAAAACTGTACCTCTTTAATGGATGTTTTATATGTGTATGATACAGAAAGCTTGCATAATTTTTCTAAGACACAAATAGATACAAAAAACACTCACGGTACAGGTTGCACCTTATCTTCTGCCATAGCAACGCATATAGCTTTGGGCTGCACACTTAAAGATGCTGTACAAAAAGGAATAACATATACACACCAGGCTATTGTTGCTGGTAAACGAAAAGAACTTGGTCAAGGTAACGGACCAGTAAATCATTTTTACAAACTGTATTAAATAAAAAAGGCTGCTCTAGTGAGCAGCCTTTTTAAAATTTATAAAATAGAAACCTTAAACGTGTAAAGCTCTATCTCCTGTAGCCGCCAAAGCAGCCTCTTTAATAGCTTCTGTAAATGTTGGGTGCGCATGAGACATTCTAGATACATCTTCTGCACTAGCTCTGTACTCCATAGCAACAACAGCTTCAGCAATCATATCTGCAGCACGTGCACCAACCATATGTACACCTAAAATTTCGTCTGTATTTTTATCTGCAAGTACTTTTACAAATCCGTCTAAATCCATACTAGCTCTAGATCTACCTAAAGCTCGCATAGGAAACTGACCAACTTTATACTCAACACCAGCTTCTTTTAATTCCTCTTCTGTTTTACCAACAGCAGCAACCTCTGGCCAAGT
This sequence comes from Cellulophaga sp. RHA_52, assembly GCF_007827205.1. Taxonomy (NCBI): domain Bacteria; kingdom Pseudomonadati; phylum Bacteroidota; class Flavobacteriia; order Flavobacteriales; family Flavobacteriaceae; genus Cellulophaga; species Cellulophaga sp. RHA_52. The sequence continues at coordinate 2,636,612 of NZ_VIRZ01000001.1, read as the reverse complement.
GTATACTACACCAGGAATTAAGTTGTAATTAATATGTGGTTTTTGACCCGCAATAGTTTCTGCAACAAATGTACCTTCTTCTTCTGCTTTATGTGCTAACATAGCACCTTTAACCACATCACCAATAGCATAAATATTAGAAACATTAGTTTGTAAATGCTCATTAACATCTACCAAACCTCTGTCTGTTAACTTTACACCAGCAGCTTCTGCATTTAAACCATCTGTATATGCATGACGACCAACAGCTACCAAACAGTAATCTCCTGTAAAAGTAACTTCTTCGCCTTTTTTATTATCTGCTTTAACTATAACTTCATCTCCTTTACGCTCTACAGATTTTACCTTGTGAGACAAGTTCATTTTAAACTTCTGTTTCTTTAAAACTTTGTTTAATTCTTTAGACACGCCTTTATCCATAGTTGGTACAATACGGTCCATATACTCAACAACAGATACTTCTGCTCCTAATCTTTTGTATACTTGCCCTAACTCCAAACCAATAACTCCACCACCAATAATAATAAGGTGTTTTGGCACTTCTTTAAGTTTTAAAGCTTCTGTAGAAGTTATAACACGCTCTTTATCTAACTTAATAAAAGGCAAGGTAGATGGTTTACTACCAGTTGCTATAATTGTATGTTTAGCTTCAATTTCTGTAGTTTCTTCACCAGCTATAGAAATGTGTGTAGCGTCTTTAAAAGAACCAGTACCTACGTAAACATCAATATTATTTTTTTTCATTAAAAAATCAACTCCACCAGTAGTTTGGTCTACAACGGCTTGCTTACGAGAAATCATTTTCTCTAAATTGATTTTAATTTCGCCAGGAATATCAATTCCGTGCTCTTCAAAATGCTTTACGGCATCTTCATAATGATGAGAAGAGTCTAACAACGCCTTAGAAGGAATACAGCCTACATTTAAACATGTACCACCTAAAGTTGAATATTTCTCTATTATTGCTGTTTTCATTCCTAATTGTGCGCAACGTATAGCTGCAACATACCCTCCAGGACCTGAGCCTATTACGGCAACATCATATGAATTCATATATTTTTCTTTGATTAAAGTTGTAAAATTAGCACTATTTTTTGTGGATAGGAAATTATAATACATTCCTATTTTTATTATAACAAATTTTTAGCGTTTACTATGTAAAAACACATATGCTAAACGCCAACTTCTATAGCTGTAGTATGTTTAACTTCATTTATTACAAAAGAACTTTGTGTACTACCAATGTGGTTTAATACTGTTAGCTTAGTTACCATAAAATCTCTAAAAGCCTCCATATTTTCTACGTATACTTTTAAAATATAATCGTAATCTCCACTAACATGGTAACATTCTCCTACTTCTTTTAACTTTTGCACCTCTTTTTCAAATTGCATTAAAAACTCTTTAGAATGCTGTATTAATTTAATATGACAGAGCACTACAAAAGAACGTTTTACTGTTTTTTTATCAACTAAAGCTACATATTTTGTAATAATACCTGTGCGCTCTAAACGCTTAATACGCTCATAAACAGCAGTAACAGACAAATTTAAGTGCAATGCATATTCTTTAGTTGTTTTTTTACAGTCGTTTTGCAAAAGTGCCAACAACTTAATATCTGTTTCATCAAAACTTGCCATTTTTTCTTAAGATTAAAGTAATTATGATTAAAAATAGAATTTAAATCTATTATAAGCATAATATTTAGTTTTATTTAAATCAAATTTTAAAATATATTGACAATCTAACTACTAAAAAATACATTTAATCCATTATTAATCACCTAAACTATACTATTATGGATTACAAGGCTTCAGACAATATACTAGACCTACAATATTTTGGAGAATTTGGAGGCGTTAACCCATCTATATCAGACTCATCTACCTATACATTTATATCTGCCAAAACGATGTCTGATACTTTTGATGGCAACACAGAAGGCTGCTACCTGTACAGCAGACACTCCTCACCCTCTAACCTTTATTTAGCTGAAGCTTTAGCTGCTTTAGAAGGTACAGAAAATGCTAATGTTTATGCTAGCGGAATGGGCGCTATAACATCTGTTATATTGCAACTTTGCAATGCAGGTGACCATTTAGTGAGTAGTAGAACCATTTATGGTGGAACCTATGCTTTTTTAAAAAACTTTGTACAAAAGTTTAATGTAGATACATCTTTTGTAGACATTACTACTATAGATGCTGTTGAAAACGCAATTACACCTAAAACAAAAATGATTTACTGTGAGGCTGTTAGTAATCCATTGTTAGAAATAGCTGATATTAAGGCATTGGCTGCATTAGCAAAAAAACATAATATACCGCTTGTTGTAGATAATACGTTTTCCCCATTATCTATTCTTCCGGCCAAGTTAGGCGCTAATATTGTAATACATAGTTTAACCAAGTTTATTAACGGTACTAGTGATACTGTTGCTGGTGTTGTTTGTGGTACTACAGATTTTTGTGCCAGTTTAAAAGATGTAAATAATGGTGCTACAATGCTTTTAGGTAGTACTTTAGATAGCTACAGAGCTGCATCTATTTTAAAAAATATGAGAACGCTACACATCAGAATAAAAAAGCATAGTGAAAATGCATTGTACTTATCTCAGAACTTTGAAAAAGATGGTTTACGTGTTGTATACCCTGGGTTAGCATCACACCCTAGTCATTCTAAAATGAAACAACAAATGGTTGCAGAATATGGTTTTGGTGGTATTATGACATTAGACGTGGGCTCTTTAGACAAAGCAAATGCATTAATGGAGCTTATGCAAGAACGTAACTTAGGGTATTTAGCAGTTAGTTTAGGCTTTTACAAAACACTTTTTAGCGCTCCTGGCACATCTACCTCTTCAGAAATACCTATGGAAGAACAAGAAAAAATGGGATTGTCTAACGGATTAATTAGACTATCTATTGGTTTAGACAATGATATTAACAGAACCTATAATATGATGAGAAAGTGTATGATAGACTTGGGTATTTTATCATAATTTAACCACTATCTAAAAGATATAAAACTTGCAAGAAACACACCAAAATTGTAATATTACAAGGTAATTAACTAACTCAATTTAATGCAAAACCAAAATTTAAGCACCTCAGACCCTAAAAATGAGCATATTGTAGAAAATAAAGAATTAAATTTCTTTGAAGCTTTAATTCCGGTTATCATATTAATGTCGCTTTTAGCCTACAACATTTTTTTTGTAGACGGACAAGAATGGTTTGGTGCATACACCAATCAAATTATACTTTTAATTGGTGGTGCTGTTGCTGCAATTGTAGGTCTTTACAATAAGACATCTTTTGCTACAATGGGTAAAGAAGTTTGGGAAAACATTAAAAGTGTTTTTGTTCCTCTAGTTATACTGGTATTGGTTGGTGCATTGGCTGGTACTTGGCTAGTTAGTGGTATTATACCTGCTATGGTCTATTATGGCTTGCAAGTTTTAAACCCTAGTATATTTTTACCTGCATCTGTAATTATAGCTGCAATAATATCTATAGCTACTGGTAGTAGCTGGACCACTTCTGCAACCGTTGGTATTGCTTTAGTTGGTATTGGTTCTGCCTTAGGTATTAACCCAGGAATGATTGCTGGTGCTGTAATCTCTGGAGCTTATTTTGGAGATAAAATGTCTCCTTTAAGTGACACAACAAACCTAGCTCCTGCTATGGCTGGTACAGATTTGTTTACGCATATTAAATACATGACCATAACTACAGTGCCTACGTTAATTGTAACACTTATATTTTTTAGTGTTTTAAGTGCTAATATAGACACAAACGGAACTACAGATGTTGCTTTTATTTTAAACACAATAGATGCTAACTTTACAATTACCCCTTTATTATTTATTGTACCTGTTGCTGTTGTTGCTTTAATACTACTTAAAACAAAACCTTTATTAGCATTACTATCTGGTGTTGTTTTAGCTATTGTTTTTGCTTTTGTTTTTCAGCCAAAATTGTTAGATAGGTTAGCAGATTCTAAAACAAATGCTATTGTTACAGCTGTTTTAACAGATACCAATGTGAGTATTGATGACAGTGAAGAGCTTGCTAAATTATCTGCAGAAGAATTAGCTATTATTAAGGAACATAATGATTTGTCTAATGTTTTTACTGAAGATGATGTAAAAGGCATTTACACTAAAAAAGATTTAGCTGCTGTTTTTACCAATAGCACTACAGACAAAGCTAGTTTAGTAAACATAGCAGATAACCTAGACAAATTAATTACCAAAAAAAGACTACGCAAACTATTTAGTGCTGGTGGTATTAATGGTATGCTATGGACAATTTTACTTATTTGTTGTGCAATGGTTTTTGGAGGAATTATGGATGGTATTGGAGCCTTGTCAAGAATTACTAAAGCACTTTTATCTGTAGCAAAATCTACATTTGGACTATTTGCTAGTACTGTTGCTAGTTGCTTAGGATTAAATGCAATTGCTAGTGACCAATATTTAGCTATTGTTATTCCTGGTAAAATGTTTAAAAAAGCTTACGAAGACAAAGGCCTTGCTCCCGAAAACTTAAGTAGAACCTTAGAAGATTCTGGTACAGTAACCTCTGTATTAATACCGTGGAACACCTGCGGAGCTTACCAATCTAGTGTTTTAGGCGTTGGGGTTGGTGAGTATTTTATTTACGCTATGTTTAACTGGTTAAGTCCGTTTACTACATTATTATTTGCTGCATTAAACGTAAAAATTAGACAGTTACGCGCTAAATAAATTTTAACATAAAGAATCTTTATTCTTCTATAAAGAATTAAAATTTTATTAATCTAAAAAAGCATATTTGTAGGTTATATTTGCAGTAACAAAATGTATAACCTTAAATAAAAAATAAATGGCTTTTGTAGGAAAAAAATTCCCAGATTTAACTGTTAACGCAATGAATGAAATGGGTGATACTTTCAAATTAAATATTTTGGAAGAAGCTAAGAACAATAATAAAAAAGTATTATTATTCTGGTACCCTAAAGATTTTACTTTTGTATGTCCAACGGAATTACACGCTTTTCAATCAGCATTAGCAGAATTTGAAAAAAGAAACACAATAGTAATTGGAGCTTCTTGTGATACTCCAGAAGTACACTTTGCTTGGTTAAATACTCCAAAAGATAATGGTGGTATAGAAGGTGTTACTTACCCAATTTTAGCAGATAGCAACAGAAACTTAGCTTCTACATTAGGTATCTTAGATATTTCTAACGAAACTTATAATGATGAAACTGGTGTTGTTACTGTAGATGGTGATAATGTTACTTACAGAGCTACTTACTTAATTGATGAAGAAGGTACTGTTTTTCATGAAGGAATAAACCATATGCCTCTAGGAAGAAATGTAAATGAGTTTTTACGTTTAGTAGACGCTTACACTCACGTACAAGAAAAAGGTGAAGTTTGTCCTGCAAACTGGGAAGAAGGTAAAGAAGCTATGCAAGCTAACGCTAAAGGTACTGCAGAATATTTAGCATCTAACGTAAACTAATTTTAGTATGTTACTAGAACTAGAAAACGACAATTTAGCAGAATTAATTGCTGAGCACAAAAAAGTGGTTGTGCAATACTCTGCTACATGGTGTGGAAACTGTAGAATAATGAAGCCTAAATTTAAAAAAGAGGCTGCCGCTAACGAAGACATTACATTTATTTTAGCTGATGCTGAAAAATTTCCGGAATCTAGAAAATTAGCCAATGTAGACAATTTACCTACGTTTGCAACTTTTGAAAACGGAAGTATTAAAAACCAGACACAGACTAATAAATATGATGTTTTAAAAGAATTAGTACATGAAATTGCCAGTAATTAAGCACCTTACAGGTTTTATAAAAGAGAACGATGAAGATTACGTTCTTGAAACAATTGAAACCTTAGAGGCATTAACAGAAGTTTCTTCTCTTAAAGATGAAGAGCTAGATGTTATTGGAGAACTAATTTCTAACATGTATGGTGCTATTGAGGTACAAAAATCTATTAAAGAAGGTGTACCAGAAAAAGAAGCATTAAACGGGTTTATGAAACGTGTATTAGGTTCTATAGATAAATAAAACAGTACATACTGTTCCATAATAAAAGCCACTATTCTTTAATTAGAATAGTGGCTTTTTCTTTTTCATAGACTTGCTTAAATGCAACAAAAAAACCTCCAAAGTAAAACTTTAGAGGTTTTTATATTTATTGCTTTCTTTTATACTAAAAGCGATTCTAAATCACTTAAACCTTGCATTTTTGCATGATCTAAAGCTGTGTTTCCTCTTTGGTCTGCTACAGTTTTATCTGCATTTTTATCTAATAACATTTTAATAATAGACTGTCTGTTAAATGTAGCTGCGTAAATTAAAGGTGTAGCTCCAGATAAATTTACAGCATTTACATCTGCCCCTTTTTCAATTAAATATGCTGCAATTGCATCAAAACCTTTAAAACACACTCCCATTAAAGCCGTATTACCAGAGGCATCCTTATCATCTATTGGTGCGTTGTTATCTAATAAAACCTTAGCTATATCTAAATAGTTATAATAAGTTGCTAAAATTAAAGGTGTAGAACCACGTGTATCTTTTACAGATACTAATTCTGGGTTCTCTTTTAACATTTTTGTTACTTCTTCTATATTCTCTTCTCGTATTGCATTAAAAAATGCTGTTGTTGTTTCTGTCATTTTATAGCTATAAAAAAAGGGATAAGCACTAATGCTTATCCCCAATTAAACAATTTTATTTTTTAGTAATTTTCTAGTTCAGAAATACCTAAAGCTTTACGTACTCCATTACCATACTCAGGATCTGCTTTATCAAAATGAACTAACTGGCGCTCTATTATTTCCATAGAAACACCTTGCATTGCTGCAGCTATATTATTAAATAACCTATTTTTTTGGTCATCATTAAACATCCTAAATAAATCACCTGGTTGTTTGTACTCGCCATACGTGTCATTTTCTTCATAACGCTTAGCGTCACCACTAATTTTCATTGGTGGTTCTTCTACAGTTGGGTCTTCTACAGCTCCTCCTTTACTGTTTGGCTCATAGTAAGCATCTGGATTGCCAAAATCATTTGTAAAGAAACGCATAGAACCATCTTTATGATAATGGTTTACTTCAGATTTAGGAGCATTTGCTGGTAAAGCCTCGTAGTGCGTACCTAATCTATACCTGTGTGCATCTGCGTATGAAAAAATACGTGCTTGTAATACTTTATCAGGAGAAAAACCAATTCCTGGTACTATGTTAGATGGTGAGTAAGCTGCATTTTCAATATATTGCCAGTAATTTTCTGGATTTTTATTTAACTCCAACTCCCCTACTTCAATTAACGGATAATCTGCATGTGGCCAAACTTTAGTTAAATCAAACGGATTGTACGGTGTTTTTTCTGCATCTGCCTCTGGCATTACCTGTACTTTTAACGTCCATTTTGGGTAATCTCCTTTTTCTATTGCCCCAAAAAGTTCTTCTTGATACTTTTCTCTTGTTTCTCCAATAATTTTAGCCGACTCTTCGTTTGTGTAATGCTTATGTCCTTGCTGTGTTTTAAAGTGAAATTTCACCCAAAAACGTTCGCCGTCATTGTTCCAAAAACTAAATGTATGCGAGCCATAACCGTTCATATGCATAGGAGTTGTTGGTATTCCTCTATCAGACATTAAAATAGTTACTTGGTGTAAACTTTCTGGTGATAAAGACCAATAATCCCACATTGCTTCTGGTGAACGCAAGTTTGTTTTAGGATGTCTTTTTTGAGTGTGTATAAAATCTGGAAATTTGTAACCATCTCTTAAAAAGAAAACTGGAGTATTGTTACCTACTAAATCCCAATTACCTTCTTCAGTATAAAACTTAACAGAAAAACCTCGTACATCTCTTTCTGTATCAGCAGCTCCCATTTCACCAGCAACAGTAGAAAAACGAGTTAAAACTGGTGTTTTTTTACCTACAGATGAAAATAGTTTTGCTCTTGTATATTTACTTATATCATGAGTTACTGTAAAAGTCCCCATTGCACCCCAACCTTTTGCATGCACAACACGTTCTGGTATGCGCTCTCTATTTTGGTGTGCTAGTTTTTCTAATAATTTGTAATCTTGCATTAAAACAGGGCCTCTGTCACCAGCGGTTTGTGAACGTTGATTGTTAGATACTGGGGCTCCTGCAGATGTGGTAAGTTTTTTATTTTCCATAACAGTCTATATTTTTAATGAGATAAAATTAATTAAAAATCTTTTCGGATATAAGTTAAGAAATTGATAGTTTTTATCAAAGAATAAGCTTAATTTATATTAATTAAAAACACCATAGCTATTCACTATTAAACAGTAACTTATATATAAGGATTACTTTTTTATTAAAATAGTTACATATCACTCATATATTTTTTAATTTCACACCAAAATTAAAACACATACATTATGGCTACTGTTACTTTAAAAGGAAATAAAATAAATACATTAGGTAATTTACCAGAAGTTGGTGCTACAGCTCCAGATTTTAAGTTAACAAAAAACGACTTATCTACTGCTACCTTAGAGAACTATAAGGGAAAAAAAGTAGTTTTAAATATATTCCCAAGTGTAGACACTGGTACGTGTGCACAATCTGTTAGACAGTTTAATAAAGAAGCTTCTACATTAGAAAACACTGTTGTATTATGTGTTTCTAAAGACTTACCATTTGCACAAGCACGTTTTTGTGGTGCAGAAGGTTTAGATAATGTAGAAATGTTATCTGACTTTAAAGATGGTAACTTTGGAGAAAAGTATAATGTAACTTTTGCAGACGGACCTTTAGAGGCTTTATTATCTAGATCTATTGTTGTTTTAAATGAAGAAGGTAAAGTTATACATACAGAGCAGGTTGCAGAAACAACTGAAGAACCTAATTACAAGCTAGCTTTAGAAGCATTATAATATGCCTAAAGAAAATTTTGCATTAAACAGAATACGTAGCGTTGGTTACGCTTTAAAAGGTGCTTTTTTACTATTAAAAACCGAGGCAAGTATTAAGGTTCAGTTTTTTATATGTATTTTAATTACCATTTTTGGTTTTTATTACAACATATCTAATACAGAGTGGATACTGCAAATATTTGCTATTGGTTTGGTTATGGGTATAGAAGGACTAAATACTGCTGTAGAAAAAATAGCAGATTATATACAACCAGAGTTTGATGCCAAAATTGGCTTTATAAAAGACGTTGCTGCAGGTGCTGTTATGATTGTTTCTATAGCAGCATCTATAATAGGGTGTATTATTTACATTCCAAAAATTTTTAACTTGTAACCAATTTTTAGGTTACATATATTAAGGTACACATATTTAATGGCAAAAAAGACTACTAAAAAGAAAGCAGCTACTCCTAAACAAAAACGCAGTTTTGGCTTATCTAAACAAAATAAAATATTGTTAGGTAGTGTTATAATGCTTTTTGCTATTGCGCTGTTTTTTTCTTTTACATCTTTTTATTTTACGTGGCAAGATGACCAAAGCTTGCTGTCTGAATTTGCAAACAGAAATGAACAAGCTAAAAACTTACTAAATAAGTTTGGCGCTAGTATTGGACATTTGTTTTTATACAAAGGGTTTGGTGTTGCATCTTTTGTTTTTCCTGTTTTGTTATTTTTATCAGGATTAACATTATTTTTTAGTCTACCTAAAAAAGGACTCGTAAAAAAATGGATATGGGGCTTAATATTTATTTTATGGTTTTCTGTAGCTTTTGGTTTTTTTGCTGAAAAATGGCCGCTTTTAGGAGGTTTAGTTGGTTTTGAAATGAATGATTTTCTGCAAGACTATACTGGTAAAATTGGCGTACTACTTCTTTTAATTTTTGGGTTGATATTTATTTTAGTAAGGCTATTTAAATTTACTCCAGAAAGCACCTTACAATACTTTAAACAGAAAAAAGCTGCATTAACAGATGAGTTAAACAATTCTGGCGATGATGAAAATTCTTCTGCAAATGCTACAAGCAAACAAACGGCAGAAACAGTTGAAGAAGCTACTGTAGAAGAAACTCCTGTTGTTGTAGATACTTATACTCACAAAGAAGAAATACCTCCAATAGAAAAAGAAGAAGTACCTGCAAATGATGGTTTTGAAGTTACTGTTGCTGAGGATGAAGAAAACGTAGAAGAAAGCCTAAATATTGAGGTAGAAAAAATTACCGAAGAAAAAGAAGAAATAGATAACCTAGCAGACAAGTTAGTTGATGATTTTGGTGAGTTTGACCCTACTTTAGAGCTAGCAAACTACAAATTTCCACATATAGATTTGTTAGATCAACACGGAGCAGGTGGCGGAATAACAATTAACCAAGAGGAATTAGAGGAAAACAAAAATAAAATTGTAGAAACTCTTAAAAACTACAAAATAGGAATTGCACAAATTAAAGCCACTATTGGACCTACAGTTACACTGTATGAAATTGTACCAGATGCTGGTGTGCGTATTTCAAAAATTAAAAATTTAGAAGATGATATTGCATTATCATTAGCTGCATTAGGTATACGTATTATAGCTCCAATACCAGGTAAAGGAACTATTGGTATAGAGGTTCCTAACAAAAATCCTTCTATAGTATCTATGCGTTCTGTAATAGCAAGTACAAAATTTCAGAAAGCAGAAATGGAACTGCCAATTGCTTTTGGTAAAACCATTAGTAATGAAACTCTTGTGGTAGATTTAGCTAAAATGCCTCACTTGCTTATGGCAGGTGCTACAGGTCAAGGTAAATCTGTTGGTTTAAATGCTGTATTAACATCACTCTTATATAAAAAGCATCCGGCAGAGGTTAAATTTGTATTGGTAGATCCCAAAAAAGTAGAACTAACGCTATTTAATAAAATAGAGCGCCACTTTTTAGCCAAACTGCCAGACTCTGAAGATGCCATTATTACAGACAATGCAAAAGTTATAAATACATTAAATTCTCTTTGTATAGAGATGGATAACAGGTACGAACTGCTAAAAGCTGCAATGGTACGTAACCTAAAAGAATACAATGCTAAATTTAAGGCTCGTAAACTAAATCCTAATGATGGACATATGTTTTTACCATACATTGTATTGGTAATAGATGAGTTTGCAGATTTAATTATGACCGCTGGTAAAGAGGTAGAAACACCTATTGCTCGTTTAGCACAATTGGCCAGAGCCATTGGTATTCACCTAATTATAGCCACACAAAGACCATCTGTAAATGTAATTACAGGTATTATAAAAGCCAATTTCCCGGCACGTATTGCGTTTAGAGTTACTTCTAAAATTGACTCCAGAACTATTTTAGATGCACAAGGTGCAGACCAATTAATTGGTCGTGGAGATATGCTTTACACACAAGGTAATGATGTTATACGTGTACAATGTGCTTTTGTAGACACCCCAGAGGTAGAAAAAATTACAGGTTATATAGGATCACAAAGAGCATATGCAGAGGCTCTTTTACTGCCAGAATATGTAGGACCAGATGACTCTGGCACAAGTATTGATAATAACATAGCAGATCGTGATAAATTATTTAGAGAAGCTGCAGAAGTAATTGTAATTGCACAACAAGGTTCTGCGTCTTTAATACAACGAAAACTAAAATTAGGATATAACAGAGCAGGTAGAATTATAGATCAACTAGAAGCTGCCGGTATTGTTGGTCAGTTTGAAGGTAGTAAGGCAAGGCAAGTTTTAGTACCAGATATGTTGGCGTTAGACCAATTACTAGATAACGAAAAAAAATAACAATTAACAAATCATACAAAATGAAAAAATTAGGAGTTTTAGTATTCATATTAATAGCAAATGTTTCTTTTGCGCAAAATTCCGCTAAGGCAAAAGCTTTATTAGACCAAGTTTACAATAAAGTAACTAGTTATAATAATATTTTTGTGGACTTTAAACATTCACTTAATAACAGTGAAGCCAATATAAACAGAGAAACCAGAGGTGATGTTACCTTACAAGGTGAAAAATACTTGTTTAACTACCTAGGATCTATGCAATTGTTTGATGGTAAAAAAGTATACACCGTTGTTCCTGATAACGAAGAGGTAACTATAGAAGATAAGTCTACAGATGATAACGCTATAACGCCATCTAAAATGCTAACTTTTTATAAAACAGGCCATAATTATGCTTGGGATAAGTTGCAGACTATAAACGGAAGAAAAATTCAGTATATAAAATTAATTCCTATAGATTCTAATTCAGAAATTAAATCTAGACTTTTAGGTATAGATGTAGAAACAAAACACATTTACAACCTTATTGAAACAGGAGATAATGGCACAAAAACCACAATTACTGTTAATTCTTTTAAAACAAATCAAACTTTATCAAAAAGCTTATTTACTTTTGACCTAAAAAAGTACGAAGATAACGGGTACTATATCATAAGAAATTAAGCCATTGAAATTATTAGATCGTTACATTCTAACAAAGTTTCTTTTTAACTTTTTCAGTTCGTTTGCAATATTGATGTTAATCTTCATATTTCAAACGATCTGGTTGTATATAGGAGACTTAGCGGGTAAAGGATTAGACCTAGAAATTATAGGTAAGTTTATTTTTTACTTTATGCCAAGTTTAATAGACAAAGTATTGCCTTTAACGGTAGTACTTTCCTCTATTTTAACCTTTGGTACACTAGCAGAAAATTATGAATTTGCCGCTATGAAAGCCTCTGGTATTTCTTTACAGCGTGCAATGCGTACAATAATAATTTTTGTTTTGTTCCTTGGTGTTGTTGCCTTCTTTTTTGCAAACAACGTTGCCCCTGCTGCAGCTCATAAAATTTACAACCTTAAACGTAATATTGGTAATGTAAAACCAGCTGCAATTATAGCAGAAGGTATTTTTAGTGATTTTGAAGGAATGAATATTAAAGTTGATAAAAAGTCTGGTGAAAACGACCGCTTTTTAGAAAACATTATTATCCACAAAAAATCTAACAATGTTATTAGTAATGTTGTTATTAAAGCAAAAAAAGGAGAATTAGTTAGTAGTGAAGATTCTGATATTGTACAACTTATACTTAAAGATGGTAATTATTATGAAGACGTACAATCTAAAAATAGTAAAACCAAACTAAAAGTACCTTTTGCTAAAGCTAAGTTTAATGAGTATATCATTAACATACAGCTTACAGATATGAGCGATCAGGATTTAGAAGAAGACCGTAATGTAGATACTGAAAAAATGAAAAAAGTATCTAGACTTATTGTTGATATAGACTCTATAAGAAACGACAATATAAAAACCATAAAAGCTTTTTCTAAAAATATATCTATTAGAGCAGGTGCTTTTAAATCTGATTACGGTTACAAAAAGCCAAAACCTATGTTAGATGAAGCTTCTAAAAAAGAAACTCCTAACAACAAACAAAAAGAGGTTGTAAAAGATACAGTTACCTACACAGGAGACATTGCTAGTTTGTATAATGAGTCTATGCAATTGCAATTGTACAGCTCAGCACATAGTGCAACTACCAATGTTTTAAGTTCTGTTTCTGCAAGAAAAAAAGAGTTAGACATAAAATACCAGCGTTACAACATACATATTTTAGCCCTGCATAGTAAATATGCTTTGGCTTTTTCTTGTATCATTTTATTTTTTGTTGGTGCGCCTTTGGGTGCAATTATTAGAAAAGGCGGTATGGGGTTACCAATGGTAATTGCCATTATACTTTTCTTGGCCTACTACTTTTTAGGAGTATTTGTGGGCAACTCTGCTAAAGTTGGTAAAATACCACCTGCACTAGCTGCTTGGATACCTACACTGGTTATGCTACCACTAGGTGTATTTTTAACTATAAGAGCAACAAATGATAAAGGCTTAATTACTTTTGGCGATATCATTTACCTAATAAAAAAACAGTTTACTAAAAATTCCAAGACTAAAACTAATGGAAAATAAAATACAGTTAAATACAATTGAAGAAGCAATAGAAGACATCCGTAAAGGAAAGGTTATTATTGTTGTTGATGATGAAGACAGAGAAAATGAAGGTGATTTTGTAGCTGCTGCAGAAGCTGTAACACCAGAAATGATAAACTTTATGGCCACTCACGGTCGTGGTTTAATTTGTGCTCCTTTAACAGAAGGTCGTTGTAAAGAGTTAGGTTTACACGTAATGGTAACCAACAACACAGACCCTATGGAAACTGCTTTTACCGTTTCTGTAGATTTAAAAGGAAAAGGTGTTACTACAGGAATCTCTGCAGGAGATAGAGCTGCAACAGTTAAAGCATTTACAGAAAATGAAACTAAAGCACAAGATTTAGCAAGACCAGGACATATTTTTCCGTTAATTGCCAAAGAAGGTGGAGTTTTACGTAGAACAGGGCATACAGAAGCTGCAATTGATTTTGCTCGTTTAGCAGGATTTAAACCTGCTGGTGTTATTGTTGAAATAATGAATGAAGATGGCTCTATGGCCCGTTTACCTCAATTGATAGACGTTGCCAAAAAGTTTGATTTAAAAGTTGTTTCTATTGAAGCTCTTATTGCTTACAGAATGGAGCACGACAGCCTTATTGAAAAGAAAGAGCAATTTACAATTGAAACTCGTTTTGGAGAGTTTAGACTACACGCTTACCAACAAACTACTAACGATCAAGTACATATTGCACTTACCAAAGGTAGCTGGAATAAGGATGAACAAATACTTACGCGTATAAATTCTACCTTAGTAAATAATGATATTTTAGGTACGCTTACCAATAATCCTGATCAAAAATTAGAGGATATGTTTGCAGCCATTAATAAAGAAGGTAAGGGAGCTATGGTTTTTATTAACCAAGAATCTCAATCTCTTAATTTATTAAACAGATTATCTCAACTTAAAAAATTACAAGGAAACGGCTTAGTAAAAGCCCCTAAAGTAGATATGGATAGTAGAGATTTTGGTGTTGGTGCACAAATTTTACATGATTTAAATATTAGTAAAGTAAAACTACTAACAAATACTACACAGTCTAGACGTGTGGGTATTGTTGGTTATGGTTTAGAAATTATAGATTACGTTAAGTATTAATTAACTTAACCACTACAAATAAAAAATCCCTTAAAACTTAGTTTTAAGGGATTTTTCTATTTTTAATAATCTGTAATAAATTATAATACAGATTTTATAGCTTTAACCATATTAGCAGCTCTTTGCTCTACCTCTTCTTCGGTCCATCCTAATTTAACCAAACAAGAAATTGTTCTACTAATCCATTGGTCTGACTTAGAAAAGTCTGACTTGCTATAGTCTGGCAATTGTTCTTTAACTTCATTTGGTAATTTACCTAAAGAAGTTAAATTAGTTAAGTGAGCCCACTTTTTGTAATAATGCCAGTTATTAGCATACCAGTAAAAACAAGCGTCAACACTGTGTTCACCTAAAGCTTTGTGTGCTTTTCTTGTCTGTTCTTCTGTTGGTAAAAATATAGATAAGAAAGAGTAATTTTCTTCACCACCTTCTGGTACTGCTCTAAACGTTACTTCTGGTATTGTAGACAATGCATTGCGTAAAATAGTATATGTTTTTTTCTGTATTGCAATAAACTCATCTAATCTTTGCACCTGAGCTACACCAACAGCAGCGTGTAATTCTGATATTCTGTAGTTGTATCCTAAAAACGGGTGATCTTCTGCTCCCCTATCTTTTCCTATATGATCATGACCATGATCTGAATAATGATCAGCATTTTTGTAATACTGCTCATTGTTAGTAATTACAGCACCACCTTCACCACAAGTTATTGTTTTTACATAATCAAAAGAAAAACAACCTAAATCTCCATAACTACCTAAAGGTTTACCTTCATACGTACCACCAATTGCTTGGCAAGCATCTTCTAATAACAATAAATTGTGCTTATCACAAATGGCTTTTAAAGCACTTAAATTAGCCATAGAACCACACATATGTACAGGCATAACTACCTTTGTTTTTGGTGTAATTGCTTTTTCTACCGCTTCTGGATTTAGTGTTAATGTATCATCTACATCTACTAAAATAGGTACAGCACCTAAAGCTAAAATAGACTCAAAACTAGCAACAAATGTAAAAGTTGGCATAATAACTTCATCACCAGCACCAATACCTGCACTAGCCAACGCAACAGTTAATGCTGCTGTACCACTACTAACTAATTGTGCGTAACCTACTTCCATTCTTTTTGTTAAGGCTTCTTCTAGTTCTAATGCTTTCCATTGGTCACCACGCATACCATCAAAACCATAACGCATTAAAACACCTGAGTCTAGTACTTTTTGTACTTCTGCTCTTTCCTTATCTCCAAAAAATTCAAATCCTGGCATATTGTATATTTTTCTTGTTTTTTATTCTTTCTAATGCTATTAAAACAATAGCTTTAATTGATTTGTAAAGTTAGCAATTTTAGGCAATTTCTATCACACTTTCTACAGTCTCTTTACGTACTTTTTTAAAGGTTGCAAACACATCATCATCTGCCCTAATACCTATTGGCATAGTTAATACAGATGCTAAATTTAATTTTTGTAATCCTAAAAGTTTATCGTACTCGGCAGGAATAAAACCTTCCATTGGGCAAGCATCTATTTCTGTAGCTGCACAAACGGTTAACAAATTACCTAAAATAAGATAGGCCTGGTTGGTTGCCCACTGCGCTACTTCATCACTAGTTTTTTTACTAAAACTACCAATTAATTGCTGTTTAAACGGATCTAAAATATCATTACTAGTGCCTCTAACCTGCTGTACACGTTTAAAGTAGTTGGCAATATAATCTGCATTTATAGTAGTTTCTCTGCACAATACCAAAACGTGAGACGCCTGTGCTACTTGTTGTTGATTGTATGAGCTTACCGCCAATTGTTGCTGCAATGCTTTATTTTTAACAACTACCATTTTTATTGGCTGTAAACCGTAAGATGTAGCTGTTAAATTAAAAGCCTCTTTAATTGCCTCTATTTTAGCATCTGGTAGTACAATATTTTCATTAAATTTTTTAACAGCGTAACGCCATTCTAACTTTTTAATAATCTCCATTTTTCATCTATTGCATTAAAAAAACCAAAGTTTAACAGCCATAACAATAATCATTAGCATTAAAAACTTTTTTATAAAACCATCACCTTTAGCTACAGATACTCTACTTGCTACCCAAGCACCAGAGCCATTACCAATAGCTAAAACAAGGCCTATTTCCCAAATTATTTTATCGTAGTAAATAAACACCGCTAGCGCAGCTAACGTATAAATTAAAACTACTGCTACTTTTGTTGCGTTTGCACGTACCAGCGTCATATGATTAGCATAATGTAAAAACAAAATAATAATAAAACCTAAGCCTGCGTTAATAAAACCACCATAAACACCAAAAAAGAAAAAAGCAATTATACCTATCCATAAATGCTTGCCTGTTATACGTTCTTGTATGTCTTCAGCCTTTAATTTTGGTTTAAATATTATAATTAACAATACAGCTATCATTACAATAGCTAGTATTTTATTAAAAGTTTCTCCGCTTACTTCTACTGCTATATTTGCCCCAACAATAGAGCCCAACATTGCAGATATGCCTAGGTAAATATTAAACGGAAATGTACTTACACCCTTACTTTTAAATCCTGCTACGCCTAACATAGACTGTATTGCTATAGCTACTCTATTGGTACCATTAGCAACACTTGGCGGTATACCAAAAAAGATTAAAACCCCTAATGAAAGTAGTGAACCACCACCGGCTACTGTATTAATAAAACCTACAATAAAGCCTACTGCTATTAATAATAGGTAATGATACCATTGATCCATAGCGTACAAAAATACGGTTTTATGGTGTTTTTATATAGATTTTGCATAATTAGTGATTTAAAAATATAAAAATAACCCTACTCAACACATTACCGTACAACAATTTTATATGCAATTTTACTATGTAACCAACTAACTATCAATTGTTTTGCATTTAAGTATAATTATACTATTGCATCAATGTTGCATTAAAGCAAAATAATAATATATTTGCACTTTAATTAACAAAACTAAGTTGCAATAACAAAAAACTGTAACGGTTATTAATGAAAATATATCAGTTTAAAAATAGTATTACATATGTGTTGCTTGCTTTTTTTATTGTCATAAAAATTGCAGGACTACATTCTATATCTCATATTAATGAGCATACTATAGATGGTGACCATCATGAATGTACTATTTGTGATTATATAAATACCCATAACACTATACCCGTTGTACCTACACAGGAAGCATATACTAAAACCTGTATTACAACTTACAATCCTGTAAAAAAAATACAAGTAAGCTATAACAATCAGTATTTTAAAACAGAAAGTAACACACTACTATTCTCTAGGCCTCCTCCTCTTTTTAGCCTCACATAAACCTTTATTGTTTGGTATTTAGGTGTAATAAAAATTAAATTACATACAGAATTGATTCTACATTATTTGCCTTAATACCAAGCAACTACAAAAAAGTGTATACCGTTATTGTCTACAAGGCTTGTACACTACACATTATTAAAATTATATAACAGCTAATTATGCTTTATAAAATGCTGAGTATATGCTTATTTATTAGCGTATGCTCTATTGCAACTGCACAAAATTCTTTTAAAATTAAAGGAATTGTGCTAGATGCCAACACTTTACAACCTGTAGAAGGTGCTAATATTATTGGAGATCACCTATTTGCAGTTTCTTCTTCTAAAGGTGAATTTACCATAGAAGATAATAAAAAACAAGCTAGTTCTTTTACCGTATCTCACGTTGGTTACAGCACAAAAGAGTTTACTGTTATCCCTAAAAATACACAGGAACGCATTAAAATTTACTTAAAAGAAACTTCTACTGTTTTAAACGAGGTTAAAGTTGTTGGTACTTACCATAATAAAGACAAAGAAACACCTATGGTTACGCAAACGGTTACCAAAAAGTTTCTTAACAACAACAGAGAAAACAGCTTAATGCAAACATTGAGTAAAATACCTGGCATAAGCACTATAAACATTGGCTCCGGACAAAGCAAACCTGTTATAAGAGGACTTGGTTTTAATAGAGTTGCGGTTGTACAAAACGGAATAAAACATGAAGCACAACAATGGGGCAATGATCACGGATTAGAGATAGACCAACAAGGAATTGAAAATATACAAATTATAAAAGGTCCGGCTTCATTACTTTTTGGATCAGATGCTATTGCTGGTGTGGTTCATATTCAACCAAATAAAGTCCCATTACAAAATTCTTTTAATGGCGAAGTAAATATTCTTGGAGAAAGTAATAACGACTTATTGGGCATTTCAGCAGGTATATCAGCTAGAAAAGAAAAATGGTTTTACCGTACTAGAGTAACGTACAGAGATTATGGTGACTATAAAGTACCTACAACTAAAATTAACTATGAAAATTACGTTTTTGAGCTTCACAATAATAATTTAAGAAACACTGCCGGCAGAGAAGCTAACGCTAGTGTTAGTATTGGCTACGTAGACAATACCATAAAAACGGAAACACTATTTAGTAATGTAAATGCTAAAAACGGATTTTTTGCAAATGCACATGGCTTAGAAGTTAGAACGTCTAAAATAGATTATGATACCTCTAACAGAGACATAGATCTTCCGTACCATAATGTAAATCATTTTAAAATTAGCAATAATACTACGATAAACACCGGTAATCATGTATTACATTTTGATCTTGGTTTTCAAAATAATAAAAGAGAAGAACACTCAGAGCCTATTCCGCATGGGTATATGCCCAAGCCGCCAAATACTAAAGAACGTGTTTTTACTAAAAACACCTACTCTTTAAATGCCAGAGATGCATTTAATATTAACAACAAGCATAATGTTGTTGTGGGTGTAAATTTAGAGCACCAAAAAAATACTATTGGTGGTTGGGGATTTTTAATTCCGGAATATAGCCGTTTTACTGCTGGTGCTTTTGGTTACAATCAATATAAAATAAATAAAAACTGGCACATTTTAGCTGGTGCTAGGTATGATTATGGCGTGCTTAAGACTAACTCTTATAACGATTGGTTTAGATCTACTGTAAAAAATAAAGATAATACCACTTCTCAGGTATACTTGCAAAGAGCAAAAAACAAAACACTAGATTTTAAAAATATAAGCGCTTCATTTGGTGTTAGTCACATTAAAAACAACACCACGTACAAAGTAAACTTAGGCAAAAGTTTTAGAATGCCACTTGCTAACGAGTTGGCTTCAGACGGAGTAAACTACCACATGTATAGGTTTGAGAAAGGTAATCTTGACCTAAAACCAGAGGTTGCTTATCAACTAGACCTAGATATAAATCACACTAAAAAACAGTTTAGTTTAGGCATTAGTCCTTTTCTTAATTTATTTGAGAACTACATCTATTTAAATCCTACTTCTAATTATTTTGAAACCTTACAAATTTACGAATACACACAAAGTAAAGTTTTTAGAATTGGTGGCGAACTTAATGCTAGCACTACTGTTATTAAAAACCTAGAGCTGGCAGCATCTGCAGAATATGTGTACTCTAGACAAACAAGCGGATTAAAAAAAGATTTTACACTTCCGTTTTCGCCTCCTTTATCTGGACTTTTTTCTGTTAGTTATAAAATTAAAGATTTTTCAGTTTTTAAAACACCTGCAATTAACGCGGACTATAGAATTACTGCTACACAAGAAGATATTGTACCACCAGAGCAAACAACAGACGGTTACAATGTGCTACATATGTCATTTACATCAAAATTAGACATTTTTAAAAATAGTGCACCTATAGATGTACGGCTAAAATTAAACAACGTATTCAATACCACATATTACAATCACACTAGTTTTTATAGGCTGATAGACGTTCCTGAAGCTGGTAGAAACATTTCGGTGTCATTAACAATTCCATTTAAATAAATATAAACAACAATTAAAATTAAAAACAATGAGAACAAACATTAAAATGTCCAACTTTAAACTTTTAGCAATAGTTGCTTTTCTAGGACTCTTTTTACAATCATGTAGTAGTGATGATGACAGTAACTCTTTAAACGCGCCAATTATTACTGATTTTGAGTATGGTGAAGGAGGTGATCATTCTACAGAACAATACGTTTACAAAGGATCTGACATTCATTTAGAAGCAAAAATAGATGCAGAAGCAGTTGTTAAAAGCATTTCGCTTAGCATTCATGCACACGACTTAGAAATAGGTGAAGATGAAGTTGACTGGGATTTTGAAAAAGTATTTACAGATGAAAAATACCTAGCAATAAACCCTACTTTTCACGAACATGTAGATGTACCTGCAAACATACCTGCTGGTGAGTACCATATAGAGTTGGTAGTTACAGATGAAGAAGGTAATAGTACAGAAATAGAAGGCCATATAGATGTTAAAGATCCTATTACTTTAGGTGAAGTGTCTATTGATGAAAGCGTTGCTAGAGGAACAGATTTTCACGCAGAGTTTATGATTAATGCTGTTAATGGCATACATAATATAACTGTAGATATTCATGCTCACGGACTTACTTTAAAAGACGGTGAAGTAGAATGGGATTTTGAAAAAGAATATTTAGAAAAGTACTATGAGAAAACTGAAGCAGAATTTCATGAACATATAGATGTACCTGCAACTGCACCTGCTGGTGAATACCATATGGTTTTTACTGTTGAAGATGAAGACGGTAACACCAAAAAATACGATACACATATTGATGTAACTGAGTAATAAAAAATACCGCATAGAGTAAAACACGCTATGCGGTTTTAAAATTCTTAAAAATGAAAATTACACTTAAATACTTCTTCTTTTTATCGTTGTTTGCTATTATTACTTCTTGTTCTAGTGATGACAGCAATGATAAGGATGAAGAAAAACCAACAATTAGTATTAATTATACTCAAGGTTTTCCACAGCCTTGTACGCTACTAAAAAAAGGAGAAACCTATAACTTTAGAGCGCAGGTTACAGACAATAAAGCTTTAGCTTCTTATAGTTTAGATTTGCACCATAATTTTGATCATCACACCCATGATGATCAAGAAGGAGAGTGTAATTTATACCCTGTAAAACAAGCCGTAAACCCGTTTATTTATATGGAGAATTTTACCGTTCCAGAAGGTTCTACCAGTTATGAAATAAACGTAAGTTTAACAATTCCGGATGATATTGATACGGGTGATTATCATTGTGCTTATTCGGTTACAGACCAAACAGGATGGCAATCTAGAACATCTATAGACATAAAAATAGTAGATTAATTTTGCTATAAATTGCCACTCAACTGCTTGTTAATTAAGTTAAAAATAGACGGTTTCTTTTTTTTGCATTCCAGTTGCATTATTTTTGTGGTATGGGAGTGATTAGAAAAACAAAATCGGTTAAAATTTTACTTGATGAATTTGATAAGAGTTCAGCGGCAATTTCTGTAACTGCTTTAATAGAACGTTTTAGCTCTAAAATGAATAAAACCACTATTTATCGTGTTTTAGACAAGCTTGAAGACGACGGCTACTTGCATTCTTTTTTAGGTAAAAACGGTCACAAATGGTACGCAAAATGCAACGGATGCTCATCTAGCAATCATTCAGATGCCCACCCTCATTTTCAATGTTCTAACTGTGGTAAGGTAGATTGCCTGCCTGCAGATGTTGTAATACCTAAAATTCCTAACAGAATTGTAGATGTTTCACAAGTACTGCTACAAGGTAAGTGTGAGCAGTGTTACTCATAAACAACTAATGTACTTAAAGTATATAAAAGAGGTAATTGTGATTATCTCTTTTTTTTGTTTTTATAAGTAGGTAGTAAATAAAACAATATTACTTATCCAAATGGTGTAACTCGTGTTAGTTTTACTTCTGTTTTCTTAAAAGTTGATTATGATACTGCACAAAATGTGATTGAGTACAGAACGTTTTTGAATAATTTTTTTTGTGTTAATTATGTTTAATGAAATAAAAGAACTATTATGAAAAAAGTTTTATTTAAAACCCTTTAGGGCTTAATCTTTATAGCATTTAGCGTTGGCATTATGTGGCTACTTATATTTGCTTTTATATTTTATTCTTATCTATTTAATGAGAGTTATAATTACCTTTATTATTTAAACAAAGGTAATTTTTTGGTATATTTACCTTCGTTAAGATAACGCAAGTAATATTTACCCTTGTTTAAAATGGCGAAATTTTAAAAAAATATACCTTATAACAGTCTACCGCTATTACCACCTAAAACAACTTTAGAAACTACTAAAGTTTACCAATCTATATATTCTATATTTAGTTTGTATGCACTACATTAGTATACTACAATCATTAAAAGCAGAAATAATATGGGATTATTTTCATTCTTTAATAGTAAAAAGAAAGAAGAAAAAAAAGGTTTTGAATTTGTTACAGATTTTAAAAAACACTTGATAGACAACTTACTTCTTGTTAATCTACCAGTGGATTGGATACCTTATGATAGCGATAGGTTTAGAGCAAAAACAGATGATGGAATGTTACAAATGTCTCTTGTAAACTATCAGAATAATGGAAAAAACACTATCGAAATAAATAGTCAATTTTTTAAGGAATTAAAATTGGACTTGTATGATAATTTTGTAACCGAAGGTGAATATGAAGCTTATGATGACTTAAAAGTAACAGATTCATTCATAACCAAAAGTTTTAAGGTTGATGAAGAAACTCAATATTACTATACAACTGCCAAACACGTACACGGAAGGTTAATTATTACAGATATAATTGTTAGAGAAATTGGTGCCTACAACAAAAAAATGCAACCATTACTCCAAGTAATAGATAGTTCTATTGCTATAAAATAACTCTAGATTTACTTGATAACCAGAAAAAAGTTTTTTGTTTTAAATAGTTTTTACATTTACTAACTAAGCCAATCATAAATATTACCCACCAACTAATGAATCAAAATTTAGAAAATACCCATAACTTATCTAGCAGAAAAAGACGAATAGTAGCATTTATTATTGATCACTATATATTTTCATTTCTAATTACAAGTATTACTTTTTTATCTCTTGGATCAGACTTTATAAACGAAACTAATTTTAGTAATATTTTGTCTAAAATGTTACCAGTAATGGGTATTGGTTTATTTCTATATTTTTCAAAAGACGCTATAAAAGGCATTAGTCTAGGTAAATGGATTATGGGAATTATGGTTCGTGATGAAAATAACTCGTCTAATGTTCCTTCTTTTGGCAGATTATTTATTAGAAACTTATATTTAATTATTTGGCCTGTAGAATTTATAGTTCTTGCGACCAATCAACATAAAAAAAGATTAGGAGATAAAACGGCAAAAGCTATTGTAGTTAAAAACCCTAACAAACCAGCAAAACTACCTAGAATACTAGCATTAGTAATAGCAGGATTCACATTTTTTATAGTTGTATTTTTCTTTGTTGGCTCTGTAATGAAAAATTCTGATGCTTATAAGGTTGCTATTATTGAAATTGAAAAAAATGAAAAAATACAATCTGAAACTGGAGGTATTAAAGACTATGGTATAATGCCTACAGGAAGCATTAATATGACTAACGGCAATGGCGAAGCTCTACTATCAATAAAAGTAATTGGTAATGATAAAGATGTTAATGTAGATGTTTACCTAATAAAAGAGGGCAATGGTGAATGGGAACTGATAGAGCTTAGTAAACAATAAGAAAACTAATCTATCCCTATTACCATATTTTACAAATACATAAATATTAAAACATTTTACAAATGCATAAATCTTAAATTAATAAGAGGATTCACTGCGTGCATCCCAGGTAAGTATCCTTAGCAAGCATAAAACCCTAACAAACTACGTTTGTAGTTTTTTGTTTTTTAAACTACTTCTGAAATACAAGCAAAAGGGATTACTACTCTATCCCTATTACCGCATTTTGCAAATGCCTAAATCTTAAAACATTTTGCATTAAATCAATAAGAGGATTCACTGCGTGCATCCCAGGTAAGTATCCTTGGCAAGCATAAAACCTTAACAAACTACGTTTGTAGTTTTTTGTTTTTTAAACTAATTCTGAAAATAAATTTTCAGCATAGTTTTAAAAAACAAAAACCCGTAACTTTCGTTACGGGTTTCTTTTGCGGAGAAAGAGGGATTCGAACCCCCGGAGGTGTGACCCTCAACAGTTTTCAAGACTGCCGCATTCGACCACTCTGCCATTTCTCCAAGTGTCTCATAAGGTATTCCCTTAATGCGGGTGCAAATATAAGAACCTTTTTTTATTCTATAAAACTATTTTATGCTTTTTTCTGTAATTTTTATTGCTGTATTAGATAACTCTTTGTTTCTTAAAAAATTAGACCCTAAAAAAAATTACAAATTAACTTCTTGGTTTGCCAAGTTGCCTATCATATAAAACAATACTGCCCGCAACTGCTACATTTAAGCTTAAGGTAGATTTAAATTTTACTAAAAAGTGCGACTCCTCTATAGCTTCTTTGCTTAACCCGTGATCCTCTGCTCCTAACAGGTACACACAGCGTCTAGGATGCTCAAAGGTTTCTAAATCTACCGCAGTATCATCTAGCTCTACTCCTACTATTCTGGTGCCAACTGGTATGTTATTTTTAAAATCATTAAACGTATTGTAGTGGTAATATGGTATAGATTTTACCGCATTGTGTGTATCACAAGCTTGTTTTGCATACCTGTTGCCTATGGTAAAAATAAAACTAGCCCCTAAGTTTTGCGCTGTACGCCATAAAACACCTAAATTTTCTGGTGTTTTGCCGTTTTGTATGCCTATACCAAAGTATTCATTTACAAAATTATCATTCATACCGCAAAAATATTAAACTTTTGCTATTTTAAACAGCCATTTGGCTAGTTCTACAACTATTACATAGTCAAATTACTTTTTTATGGTATATTACAACTTTAACATATTATTATATTGTTTATGCACGGAAACAATTCTTTTACAAAACACCTAATTTTTAGGTGTATAGCAACACGCCTATGCGTTATTTTTAGTTCTTTATTTTTTGTTACTTCTTGTAGTTCTGGTGATGGTTCGTCCTCGGAGAAAAAAGACCTTACAGAAGACACACAGGCTGAAGAACAAGATGTTAACCAAGATAACAACACTAACAACAATGAAAATAGCAATGGTTTAAACGCCAATATGCCGCCTTCTACAAATTTTAATTTAGCTACCTGGAATATTAGTATTCCTATAGACGAAGATAACAATAACAAAGCCGATACCGTTAAGGAAAACGAACTTAACAATGGGTTTACTAATGACAATTACTTTTATACCGCAGCAGATGGTGGTATGGTATTTAAATGTCCTATAGATGGCTTTAAAACTTCTGAAAACACCAAGTATACCAGAACAGAATTGCGAGAAATGTTACGCGCTGGCAATACTAATATAGACACACAAGGTGTTACTAAAAATAACTGGGTTTTTGGTAGTGCACCACAACAAGATATAACCAATGCTGGTGGTTATGATGGCGAATTACACGCAACATTAGCCGTAAACCACGTTACCACAACTGGTGATGATGACCAAGTAGGAAGAGTTATTATTGGCCAAATACACGCTAATGATGATGAGCCACTGCGTATTTACTACCGCAAACTACCTAACAACACTTTAGGGAGTATTTATATAGCACATGAAGAAAATGCTGCCAATGAAACGTTTTATGACCTTATTGGTAGTAGATCTAAAAGTGCAGCCAACCCAGAAGATGGTATTGCTTTAGATGAAAAATTTAGTTATACCGTAAAAGTTACAGGCAATAGTATGTGGGTTACCATTAACAGAGACGGCAAAGATGCTATTGAACAATTTGTAGATATGACCAACAGTGGTTACGATGTTGGCGGACAGTATATGTATTTTAAAGCTGGCGTGTACAACCAAAACAATACCGGTACTGCTACAGATTATGTACAGGCCACTTTTTACAGCTTAGAGAGTGGGCATAAATAAAAAAATTTTTCAATTAATTTTTTTATTTTAGATATATTTCATCTCTTAAATAATCCCAGTTTATCCAAAAACATTGTTTAGTAAATGACATTTCTTTAGTGTCTTTTTCCATCACAGGAAGTGGTTTAGTGTCTAAAGCAGTTTGTCCATGTGGTCTAACGTGGCAAACTCTATTTTCAGATTTATTAGGAAAATTATTTATTCTTGAAACTTTTCCATTTTTATCTGTTTTATATTCTTTAATTATTTCTCCTGTTTGTATTACTTTTTTTGTTTTTAACCATACTTTACGAACTTCATTTCTGTCACGGTATGGCATATTCCAGAATTTAACTTTGTCAAAAACATAATCAGTTCCGTCATTTTTAAAAAATAGAAATAAAAACTTTTTCTCTGTTAAATCTTTCAATTCGCTATCTCTCCAACTTATATTATAAATTTGTTCAAAATCAAATGCAGGAAAGGAAACAGATTGCTCTATTCTATTATTTTGTTCTACTCGAATAGTTTTAACTTGTATATCTGCTTTTTCAAACTCTTCAATCGTTTTGTCTTGTTCTACACCGAGGATAGCTTTCAAAACGCCATTTGTAATTGAAGCAAAATAGTTTTTGGCTTTTTTATTAAAATGTAAATCAAATTTTTCTGCTATTTTTTCAGGTATAAGTCCAAAAAAGGGCTTGAATTTTTCTAATATAATATCCTCAATAGAATCAACAACATCTAATATTTCAGGTTGTTCAATTATTTTTCCATAGACAGCAGGTTCTTCTTGAGCAATATTTGCAATTATATGATTAACATAACCTTGTTTTAAAGAATACGCTCTTTGTTTTGCTTTTATATCATTAAATGGCTGGTCTCTGAATGATTTTAGAGCAGTTGATCCTTTTGTACAAGCTCCAAGATAAAACGTATCGCCTTCTGATAATTCATGAGCTTTCCCGTCTTTAATTTTTTGATTGATAAACTCCCAATCTTGTTTAATTATTTTTAAATCCTCAGTTGGGTATTGCCAACCTTCAACTAACTTTATTAAGTAGTCAAGTAGATTTAAATCTCTGTCGTGTAGATAGAATACTAAAAGTAAATGTGCATTTTTCTTCCAAAATGAACTGGTTTCAAACTCTTCTTTGTGAACTTCTAAATAGTTTATAATATTTAAAACAAGTCTTTCTTTTGAACGGTATTCTCCATTTTTTAAAGTTTTTAATGGACTTGATTTTAGTTCAATTCCTGCTTCTTTAAAATCTGGTTCTACATCAGAATTGGGTTCGTAACCAAAATAGAATTTCTCTAAAATCTGACCAAAATTTCCCTTTCCTTTATAACCGTGTTTTTCAATTTCAACTCCACAAGCTTGTCTTAAAGTTTGGTTTTTAAGTTGTTTTGCAAATTCAATTATTGAATCTGCCGAAGTTATATCAAGCATATTCAAATTGGTTTATTTGTTTATAAAGTTCTTCTCCAATTTTTTCAATTATACCTACAACTAATGCATTTCCCATAAAAAAGGCTCGTTTAGTATCTGTAATTCCTTCCAATTTAGTGTGATTATCTGGAAACATATTTAATCTCTCTAATTCAATTGGTGTCAATCTTCTTAAACCTCTATCAGAAACAACTACGTGTTTAAACCTTGAAGGTGATTTTCCACCTTCTCCTGTTATTATTGTTCTTGAAGCATTATCTAGAGCATCAGGATAAATCATTCCGCCTTCACTATAATTGTATTCAAAACCTTCTTTTGTTTTTCTTTTTTCTTTTTTAGCACCTTTTAAGTATTCCCATTTTGGTTTGTCGTTTTCATCAATGAAAAATTCAGGTGTTACTTCTCCGTTTTGTAATACGTCTGCTAAAACAGTTTTCTTTCCATCATAATTTGGCTCTGTTTTAGTTGTGTAAACTTTACCTTTTACGAGTAAACCTGTATTTTGAAAAGGTGATAATTTTCCATCTTTATTGAAATTATTGGTTATTTCTACTAAATCTCCTTTCAATTCAACTTCTTGAATTGAATTTGTTTTTGAAACAGGAAAAGCATTTGCAATTGTTCCTTCTTCTGTTAACCAATTTATTTTTTTTGATTTTTGAAGTCTTTTGTAAACTTCAGTTGATTTATGATAACCAATAAAGAAAACTCTACGTCTTCTTTGTGGCATTCCATATTCAGCAGCATTTATAACTCGCCATTCTACTGCATAACCTAAATCATTTAAACTTTGTAACATAACAGCAAAATCACGTCCTCTTTGTTTTGCTGGTGATTTTAAAAGTCTATCAACATTTTCTAAAAAAAGATATTTCGGCTTGTTTTTTTTGTTCTCTAAAATTTTATGAATTGACCACCAAAGAACACCTTTTTTACCTTTTAAACCTTTTGAATTATGCAATGTAGTAGCAACAGAATAATCTTGACAAGGAAAACCTCCAACTAATAAATCGTGATCTGGAATTTCTTCTACATTTCTTGTTACTACTTCGTTTATATCTTCATTAGAATGATTTTCATTACCAAAACGAGCTTCATAAACCATTGATGCGTGTTGCGTTTTGGTTGACGGTTCCCATTGATTACTCCAAACAACTTCGTAATTGCTTTTTTCAAGTCCAAGACGAAACCCTCCAACTCCTGCAAATAATTCTGCAACTTTCATTTTCTTATTTTCCATTTTCTTGAGCTTTATAATAATTAATTTTTTCTTCTGCTACTTTTAATATTTCAGAAGTAGATTCTGTGTATTTTAGTTCGTCTGCAATTTTTTCAGAGTACCAATTTATGATTAGTTCACTTTCGGGAAGTCCGTAAAATTTTGCAAGTCTTACGATTTGTTCCATTGTCGGTTTTCTTTCGTTTTTCTCGAATTTGCTTATCAGAGATTGGTCAATATCGACTTCAGCCGCAACTTTTCGAAGTATCAAATCTTTTTCTTCTCTTGCACATTTTAATGTGTCGCCTAATGTTTTCATTGGTCAAAATTGTTTTAGACAGATATTGTCCAAATTTATGAAATATTTTAGAATACCTACTTAAAAAATTTATTAATTCAATAAAAATATTAGTACCCTTTAGATTAAAAAGGAAAATACATAAAACCTTTTTAAAAAGAGACTACAAAACAAAAAAGCCCAAAAAGGGCTTTTACAACTAAATTTATGTAGGGTTACTTTAGTGTTCTAAATTATGCAATGCTAGTATGGGCACATTGGTATTGTTACCCAGGTCTTTTACCATTGGGTTAGAGAATATACTGCCAAAAAAGTTGTGTTTTTTGTTTACAAAGGCTATCATACCGCTATCTCTACTCTGCACAAAAGAACGTACACCATTATGCAGGTTTTGGTTGTATAGTTTATGGTGTGTATATGTGGTGGGCTCTAACAGTGTGTTTAGTAGTGCTTTATTTTCTAGTTGCTTAGTGCTAAAATCTAAGTTTTTTTGGATGTACAATACGCGTATTGGTGCATTGGTTATGCTTGCAATTTCTACTAAAACAGCCAATTCTGCCTTGGTATAGGTTGTTTTAAAACTGGTAGGAAAAACAATTTCTGATGGTGCTTTGTATGTAATATGCCCCGGAATGGCTAGTACTGGACAACCTCTAACTTTTTCCATAGTAACTACTGCATTACTGCCTAAAATTAGGTGCTTGCTGTCTGTTTCTCCTCTTGTACCCATTACCACCAATGCAATAGTATTGTTTTTAATAGTGTTTTTTAGGTTGTCTGTAAGGTCGCCAATTTCTATAAGATATTTAAATGTATGGTTGGTGTTTGTAACAGTAAACGGAGGTTGTGTTTGTAACGCTTCCATCTTTTTTTCTGCTGCTTCTTTTGCTGCCGTTAGAGTTCGGTCTACGTTATCTACGCTTATAAGATTGCTTTTAGCATAACCTGGTACATAGCAAGAATGTAGTATAAAAAACTCACATTGCTCTTCTTTATATAGCTGAATGGCATAGTGTATTGCATTAGTAGAGTTTTTAGAAAAATCTGTGGGTAATAGTATCTTTTTTTTCATAACAACTGGTTTTTAACTGATTAAAATTTTAAATACGTAGTACTAAAAATGCTGTGTAAACGTGCTTATTGTTTTAAAAACTAAAACACATCAACCTATAAATAAACAAACTTAACTTTTGCAATTATTGGTTGTAAACTACTACCGACTAAGGTTTTGCAGTACTAAAAATGGTATTTTAATTTGCAACCCTATTTCTTCTATAGTAGAGCTGTAAAGTATGTTTTCTAGGTAGGATTGCCTGCGATTTACCATTACTAGCATATCTATTTTTTGTGCTGCTATGGTATTATTTATACTTGCTGTTATGTCTGTACCAGAGCTATTTAAGTGACTAAAACTATTGTCTTTAAATGTGGCATCTAAAAACATTTTATTGTCTAGTTGCCTGTGAGATGATGGCTTAAAGTCTGACACGTACAAGAAGTTTACCATTGCACTATAGTTTTTTGCCAACGTACTTAGCAACTTTAACTCTCTGCGTTTATACGCCAGCATATAGTCCGTAGGAAAAAGTATGTTTTTAGGATACTCTCTGTGGTAACCTGCTGGTACTGCCAAAACCGGACACTCTACATATTTTATAACTTGTAGTGTGTTGCTGCCAAAGGTTATATTACGGTTGTTTGTTTTGCCTTTAGTGCCCATAACAACCAAATCTGCATTTTGTTGTTCTACAATTTGATTTACCTCGTCTACCAAGCTACCAAAACAAGATACATAGGTGTATTTGTGTTTTGGATTAGGAGATGCTTCTAGTATTTCTGCAACTTCTTTTTGTAATGCTGTTTCTATTTTTTGTTGATAAGCATTTTTGTATTCCTCAAAACCTTCCCTATCTAAAGTGGTTGTGTTTTTATACACTTCATCTGCAAAGGCGTGTATTATTGTTATTTCACTAATATCATGTTTAAATAAATGTATGGCATACATTATGGCATTCATAGCGGTTTCTGAAAAATCTGTGGGAATAACTATTTTTTTCATTACATAGTGGTTTTTAATTACACACTAATATAACCGCTAAACACCAGGTATAAAATGACTTATATCATACAAATGCATTAAAAAATGCACTAAATTTTAAGAATGTCTGTTGGTGTTTCTATTAAAATGGTAATATCACCTCTTACTGCAATGGGTTGCTTCATTATAGTAGGGTTGTGTTGTATCACTTTAATCCAATCGTTGGTAGAAAAGTTATGAGGCTCAAAATTTTTCTTGTATTCAGGGTGCTGTTGGTTTACCAAGTCTGCAACCGAGATCTGCAACCTATCTGTAAGCTCTATAATTTGTGTGCCTGTAAGTTTTTCTTTTAAAATGTCTACTTCTTGCACTATAAAACCTTCTGTTTTTGCATACGCTATGGTTTGCTTTGCCCTAACAGAATCTGAACTATAATACAACGTAATTTGCCTATAAGACGTAGCTATTTCTCCCATATTTTTGTATTTATATATTGCAGCTTACTTTTTAAGTATGGTGCTTTAACAATTGTTTTAAACGCTCTAAATAATCTTGCAGTGCCTTTTTGTTTAAATGCGAACTATGACTTTCTTTAAGTGTAATAGGATTTTCATCTAAATTACGATAAAGCTCTGGGTAATTGGTCTCTATCTCTGTAGTTAGGTCTGTAATTTCTTTTAAAATATGGTCTACACTTTCCATAACTTATGTGTTACTATTTAATTTGCTAGGTTGGTAAATTGCTTTACCAATTGCTCACCGTCTATAATATACTCTGTTATACTAAAAATTTCTTTTCGGTTTTTTCTAAAGTCTTTTACAAAATGTGCCAAACTGTCTTCTAAAGCTGTGTGTTCTGATCTAAACTTATGAGAATCGTACGCAAAAGGGTTTTCTATAAGCTCTGTTAAGTGGTGCAAATGACTGGTGGTTTTTTCTAACAAACCGGTACATTGTTTATCTACAATTAATAAACTTATTTCTATTTCTTTTACCAAGTCTACGTTTTCCTTTTTAGAAATCCACAACAAGTACTTTTTTATTAGTCGGTGTAAAAACCGTAAATCGTCTTTATAAAACAACAAATCAGATTTCCAATGCTTTGTTAAAAGGTACAGTTGTTGCCAATTGGCTTCGTTAATATAATTGTCTGCTGGTCTGTTTCTAAAATTACTCATACTAAATTATTTTCTAGTAAAAGTAAAAGCATAAAATTGTTTTAGGTATGATATTTATCATACCCAGAACTAAAAAATTTACATAAGTTTTTGCAAAAATATATTGTTTTAACACCTTATAAATATGGGTAGATGCGCTACAAATAAAAATATATGTAGTACTTTTATGGCCTAAAAATAACTTGTAATTATAGGAGCTTTTTATGCAGTATACAGACGTTTTTATTGAATTTTGGGAACAAGTAAAACAAAGTGTTGAAGAAGAACGTTTTGCTAAGCTTACAATGGCTAAAACCATTGGTAAACCTAATTTGAAAAACATTTTTGTACGACCTGTATATTCTAATGACGGTTTTATGGTATTACTTAAATTACGTTACAGATCTAGAGAAACCGAAGATATAGAGCAAAAATTGACTTTAGATGAAGCTTTCCCAATACTACAAAAGCACTTAAAAACTTCATTTTTTTCGGTATTACTTTTTACAACTACCAAAGACGTTACTTTTAAAATAAACAAAAAGGGCGCAGGTAGCATTACCGAGGGGTTACCAACTTTTACAAATATTACACAAGCAGAAATAGGCGATAATTAAACCCTTTACAATTCTATTAAAAAATCACCAAAATTTAACACTGATTTTCTTACTTATTGTATTAAATACCTAAAAAAACCTTTAAAGCTAGAGCTGCCAGGTCTTTATTATATTGTTGTATTGGTAAAAACTACCACTTACGATTTTTAGTTGCTTTTTTGCTTTTAGTTGCTAAGTGTTTTTGCTTACGGTATTCTGGTGAAGCAATATGCGCTTCTATACTGGCAATAATGTTGTTTTTTACGCCAGTTATGAGCTTTGTTTTGTAGTTTTTTCTCTCGTACCACCAAGCCCATAAAAATAGTAAAACAACCAATATAATTTCCCAAGGATTATTACCAACTACAGGAACTTTATAGTAAACACTTACTCCTATAACTGGTTTTAAATATTTAATTCCAAAATATAACAGTACCATAGCAGCAAAGGCAAAGGATAGAAAAATTCGCTGTTCATATTTCAATTCTTTTTTAACCTTATTATTAATTTTTAAGATAGATGCGTCACTTAATAGCGTGTGCTTATTGGTGTACATTTTGGTTATTGTGTCTAACCTAGATGCTATATTGCTTTCTGAAACCTTGTCACTAGTATGCTTAACAACATAGGTATTGTAGTCCAGATAATCTTGTTTGGTTATTTTTAGTTTTGGGTATAGAGCGTATAAACTCATTTGTAATAATTGATGCTTTTGTGGTTGTTTAGCTCATAAATATAGAAAAACTGTCTACTACTTACTACTAGTTCTAGAATAAAAAAACCTCAAAAAACAGGTTGTTTTGAGGTTTATAATATCAATGAGGTACTGTTATTCTATTTCTCTAACACTTCTTCTTTTGTAGCTGCACCTTCTTCTTCTTTAGGTTTTTTCCATAAAGCATAAGAAACACCTGCCCAAGATAGGTTTAAAATAATCATACCTATAAAAAATGGGTTACGCCCACGGTCCATACTGTAATCTGCTATTCCAAAAAGGTAAACTGCCAATAAGGCAAATAATACCACTACACCTACAAAATACCCTATTTTTCCTTTTTTAGTTAAATGCTTTAATAGTAATCTTTCTAACATAATTTTATTTATATGGTTATTTAACTTTTAATTAATCTAACAATTGGTTACTTACCAAATAATCGTTTAAAAAAACTCTTTTTTACTTTTTCTTCTTTTGGCTTAGTCGTATCATTTGGGTCTATATTGGTAACCTTATACTCTGCCTTAGATGCTATATGACCTTCTGGTAAACCTTCCTTTTTTTCTATTTGTGCAAGTTGTTCCATTGCTGCTTGTTGGTAGAGCAATGCACCTTCTGGATCGCAGTTAAACAAATTAGAATAACAAACAGATTTATTTAAATCCATAGGGTTAGGCTCTACTACTTCAGTTGCCTCTAAAAGTCCTAAATTGTGTTCTTTAGCATAATTTAGAGCCTTTAAAAAAACAGTAATTCTATTGTAAGAAAATAAATTATCGAGCTCACTTTTAACGTCCACATTAGTATCATAATCCTTTAACAACTGAACAACCATATTAGCTGGTATATAAACACCAGAACTATAATTAGTACTTATACTATTGCTTATACTGTTGGGGTATTTACCAGGATCTATTATTTGATTCCATTTTTTATAGTATTTTTTAAAAAATGGTTGTTCTATAAAAGATAGAGCTGAACCTCTAGTGTAAAAAAACTTACTAAAGAAACCTTGTATTACAGCTACATAAAAGCCGTGTGTGGTATCAAAACTATCTTCTTTATTGGTCTCTAAGGCAACTTTTATAGTATCTATATATTTTTCTTTGTAAAAATCATCTAGACTGTGCTCTTCTGCAAGTGTGTTTATTAAATTTTGATTATCCATTACATCAAAATACCAGCTCTTTATTTGCTTTTCATTAATTGGATGATAACTTATATCCCAACCCATATGTTTACTATTTAAATCTTTAAAAATATTATAAGCTAAAATTACATTTAATGTCTACTGTTTAAAATATCTAACCTATAAGCGTAAGTACAAAAACTATATTCGTGCAACTTTTTAATTAACGCAGTATTTTTATACATATTTTAATTTTTAGGTTGTTGTAATTTAATTTTTTAATATCCTTAGTGGTTCGCAAGCAATTGTTTAAAGCTTTACTGCTTACTTCCTTGTTGGTCTAAGTAATGTTTCTACTTTTGCACAAATTAAAACAACGCAGTTTAATGTTAGATTATGTGGTTATTGGTGGTGCACAAGCAGGATTAGCTATGGCGTATCATTTAAAAAAAATGAATAAGAACTTCTTAGTTGTAGATGGCGAAGACCAAATTGGGGCTTCTTGGCTAAACAGGTGGGACTCTTTAAAACTATTTACCTCTACCACTTATAATAACTTACCTGGTTTAAAATTTGATGCTCCTAAAAACCACTACCCCTCTAAATTTGAAGTTGCAGACTACTTTAAGGCTTACGTTAAGAAGTATGATATTCCTGTACAATTAAACACACTGGTTACTGCTGTACGCAAAACCAATAAAGGTTTTTTTATTACCCATAAAGACGGAGAAATTAGCGCTAAAAATGTTATTGTTGCTACAGGTCCTTTTCATATACCATACACTCCGCCTTGCCATACAAAACTTGCTAGTAGCATATTACAAATGCATAGCAACTATTACAAAACACCAGAACAATTACAAAGCGGAGATGCTTTGGTTGTTGGCGCAGGAGACTCTGGTTACCAAATTTTAAATGAACTCTCTAAAGATGGTTCTAGAACTGTTTATTTTTCTGGTGATACCACTGTAAAATCTATTCCGCAACAATTTTTAGGTAAAACCATTTGGTGGTGGTTTACAGTTACTGGTTTTTTAAGCTTTACCAAATATAGTTGGCTTGGTAAGCGTATTAATGCTGCTAAACAACCTGTTATTGGCACTAATGTAAAAGAAATTTTAGCTAGGAAAAATGTTATTGCTGTTGGTAGAACTAATGATGCTTTAAATGAAAAGCTATTTTTTGAGAAAAAGAAGGTATCTACCATTAAAAATATCATTTGGGCTACGGGTTACCGTCCTAATTTTAACTGGATTGAAGGTTTGGAGCTAGATGCTGATAATTACCCTAAAAACAAACGTGGTGTTAGTAATATTAAAGGTTTGTACTTTATTGGCTTACCGTGGATGTATACGCGTGGTTCTGCTACTTTAGGTGGTGTGCAAAAAGATGCTAGTTATTTGGCTAGTGTTATTAGGTAAGGTTTTTTGTTTTAAAGAAATTCTTTTATGTTCCTTTTTTTAGGTCGGACTTAAAATTAAACTGCTCGTTTTTAATTAGAAGCATTGTGAAATTTACCTTTAATTAATACTATTATTTATTCAAGTACTAATACTTAAGGATTTATTACAAAGTAACATTTGCCTTTTTAATAAGCTTGTTCATTTTTTTCATTGATAAAAAAACGAAATCGCAGATTGAGATTGCCACTAGGCAAATCACAATATAGATTCACGAACTCCTTTAAAAACAATAAAAATCTTGTGAGCTATCCCAAAAAATCTAGACTCACGAACACATCACTAAACTATACGTCTCAATTTCTAAATAATCGCTAACTTCTTCAAACGCTGTTTGAATTCATAACAAACGGATTATTTGCACGAAATCTCAACTTTAGTTTTACGCAATACTTTCGTAGGTCGGACTAAAAATTAGAATCCTATCTAAAAAGAGTGTTATCTGTACAAAACAGAAATCGTAAACTGAGAAAGTCCTAAAACAAATCTCAATTTACGATTTATAAATTACGTTTTAAATAGGTTTATATTGATGCTACAAACTCTAAAAACACTTGTTTGTGTAAATCTAAATCTAAATTAGGAGATAAAGAGGCACGTACTATATAGTCTTTATCACCTTCTTTGGTTGTTCCTTGTGTAGAGGTTGCTGGTATGGTCCAATAACACCCTTTTAATTGTCCGTAACTCACACAAAACTTACTCTCGTTTGGTATTTTGGTAATCATTAAATTAATCAACTTTAAGTTTAATGCACGTTTATACGTTTCCCTTTCTTCTTCTGTGTCTCCTTTTGTTGGTAGATCTAATGAAAAAACAGATGGTGTAAAGCCTTCTGCTGCTAACTCTTGAGATACAAAGTTAATTTTTGCTCCTGGTAAGTTTTGGTGTATAAAGTTTACAAAATCTCGTGTGTTTGTATACGCATCTGCAATCCTTTGGTTCATACTTGGCAATTGTTCTGCCAATATGCTGTACTGTAAGGCTGTTGCTTCGTTATCACAAAGTGTTAAGTGTGCTTCAATATTAACCATTAAATCTGCCGCTTTACTATTACCAACACAGTAACCAGCTGTACATTTTCCTCCACTAGGAAATTTAGAGCCACTAGCAAAAGAAATAGTTCTAACCGAAGCCAATATATCATCTTCGCCTAAAAAGTGCACATTTGGACAAAATGTCTGATCTAAAATAAAAACAGGATCTATAGCCATTGCCCCTGACGGTGTTTTACGTTCCTTACTTAATGCATCTTTTAGTGCTACTAAATCTGGCACTTCTACTCTTGGGTTTGTTGGTATTTCTGCAATAATTAATGGCACTGCATCCTCTGTAGCAATAGCATCTAAAACAGTGTGTATGCTTTGTACCATATCATTATCACCATCTACAGGCAAGTCTACAATAGCTACATTTGGTAAACAAGCTGCTACTCTCCTAGCCTGGTCATTTGTACCGCCGTAACAATTTGGTGGCACAACAATTTTTATAGCTTTTCCTTTATAATCTTCTAATGCATCATTAATTAAGCCCATTAAAATTGCATACTGAATAGACAATCCGCTAGAGGCAACCAATGGTTTTGTACTTGCACGTGTAATATCTTTTATAGAAGCTAAAACATTTGCTTTATCTGCCTTTACGTCTTCTTCATTATATGTATACTCCGCTTCTGTAGTAAGTGAATTTAATGCTAAAAGCGAGTTTGCAGGTGTCATTGCAATGGTTTCTCTTCTGCGTACATGCTGTATGTCTTTTACGTATGCTGTAGCGTTATCTGTAGTATTTACAACTAAAATGCTACCCAATTTACCGTGTAGGTTTATGTAAAAATCTATGTTAGAATTTAATGTAACTGCACCAATGGTTTTCTGCTCTTCAATAAAAACAGTGCTACCATTAGTAGCTTCAATTTCATCTGTACTACTTATTTTTTTAAGATTGAAGTTGTATCCGTAAACACTTTTTATAACTTCTTCATTAAAATTACTAGGTAAACTGCCTTTGTAGTAGATATTAGTGTCTTTTTTATCAAATAAATTTTTACGTAATATTGATAATACAGGAACAGTATTAGAGTCAAAACTTATAACATTTTGTGTATCTAAACCTTGTAATTTTGCTATTCCCCACTCCAACACACAAGATAAAGGATGACCTAACCTAATATAGTCATAAGCAGTGTGTAGCTCACTTAAAGCAGCTGTAGTGCTGTTATTTGCTACATATAAAGCTTCTAGCTCGTTTAAAAACTGAACTTTAGCCAATTCTTCATTGTAAATATCTAGACGGTGTGTAGTTAAATTTAACCAATCTGTTGGCATATTAGCTACTACGTCTTTTATATAATTTAGTGTTTTATTGTCTTGCATAAGATTCATCTTTAAAAGAAGCCTGCAAGATACGTTAATTAGATTTTTTTATGAAGTGAAACAAGGCGCATTGTTCTATTTTACAATAGATTTAACGCCTTGTACTTTTTACTGTCTTGGTATTTTTTTAATACTGTTTATGTATCTGTTGGCACACTGTCCCAATCATCTCCATAACCAATTATCCAACTAAGTCCGTATCTTCTTTCATACACAACACTAGGGTTTAGCTCTTCTGGCATTTCTTTACCAAATAATTGTGCATCTCTTACGCGCCAATGCTGATTGTATAACTCTGTTTCCATAGCTGTTAAATCTTCATCTGGTCTTAATGTAATAGTTGTTATAAATTCTTTTGGATTGCCTATTGTTTCTGCGAGTTGTTTAATACTGTACACATCAAACTGTGCATTTAAGGCTGGCATTTCTTCAATTAAATTTGCTGCCCAAAATAACGATGTTAAAGCTTCTGCACGCCAACTAAAATTAATAATAGCATTTTGTTCTGGTTCATTAGAATTTATAAATTCTGTTTCCTTAAAAGACAAATAGTTTTTTATATCATTAGTAGCAATCCAAGCTTTAAAATTTGGATCTTCTCCTTGGTGGGCTTTACCAATAACTGCTAGTAAACCTAAAATACGTTCTGCTACTGTTTTTGGTGTTCTTACTTGCATATCATCTTCTAACTCTTCGTTATCCATATCTTTATATTTATTATCAAAATTGTCTTTCATTACTATTCTTATATCTTTTTTTTATGATTTTTGTGTTTTTTTATTTTTAATTTTAGTTGCGCTAACCCAACTAAAATAAGGCACGGAATTATTATCATTATAAAAAACAAAACACTAAAAACCCACCAAGAAATGTCTATACCGTGACTATAGGCTGTACCTATTAAAAGGCCCAGAATTAGACTCACAACCAAACCTATAGCAGAAACTGTAATTAAATATTTTTTTGGATGTAGCGTAGCGTATTTTTTAAACATACCAAGCGCTATTACAATTATTATAGTGAGTATGGTTGTTATAATGTAAAACATCTTACAGTATTATTTTTTTAGCATTTGTAACTACTATTAATTGCTTAATAGGTCATAAATATCATTATCATTAGTTGTCGCTGTAAGCTAAGTGATAGTGATTTTTTTCTGATCATTTCATAGTTAATAACGCAACAAAGTTGAAGATATTTAGTTTAAAAAAACAACCTACTTGTAGTAAAAATAAAGTAGCAGTTTACAGGGTAGTGAAATTTATATTTTATACCTATAATGACCAATAATTTTAAAAGAAAATAGGCAATCTTGCAAAACTTGTCCGCCTCCAATATTGTGCACTATTAAATTTCTTTTGCCATCTTTAGATTTTTTATCTACCACAATCCCAATATGTGTAATTGCTCCTCCTAAATTCCAACAAACAATGTCACCAGCAACATAATCCTTAGCCTTTGTAGATATTAATTTTTCTTCTCCTTTTCGTTTAAAATACGTCATTAAATTGGGCACTCTACGATGGTCTATGTTTCTGTCTGTTGTTTTTAAACCCCACAATTTGGGGTATTTATTAAAGTTAGCTTTCATATCTAAATGCACATTTTTTTGAAGATCTACACCTATTTTGCGATATGCGCGAATAACAACATCTGTACAAACACCTTTATTACTTGGCACATCACCATTGGGGTAATCTATAGAAAAGTAACTAGGATCATAAGTAACCTTATCTTTTGTTAACTCTAAAGCAGCTTTAACTAAATTAGTTTTATTGATACTTACTTGTGAAAAGCCAAAGTAGCAACTTAAAAAGAGTACTAAGGCTAGGTTTTTTATATACATATTATTTACAATTTTCTTCTACAATTTGATGTATTTTTAACACATTTATAACCTCATAAGTACCGTCATAATCAGCTGCAAAACCATATTTTTCTTTTCCTTTATCTATAATTTCAACCTTTGCATTTATTGGTGTATAGGGTTCTTTTCCGTTAACCAATGCATAATACAGTTTCTCTAATCTGCCCGATTTTGTTTTATCATTAATCCAATACACCTTATCACTATTACAGGGTTTAAAAGTTGCAACTTCTACGCCAAAAGTTAATTTACCACTTAGCGTTTCTTTTTTATATGTGGTTAAAGAGTCTACTTCTTCTTTTAACCCCTTAATGGTATCTTCTAGCAGCATTATTTTATTATTCATATAACTATCACTAGTACTTAAAGAAGTAGTTTCTATGTCTAAACTAGAAGCATATTGCTTGTTATTACAAGAAGCAAAAATTAAACCTATTAGAGCTATAAAGGGTAAAGTGTGTTTTAGTCTCATACTATCTTTTTAAATTTTGTTTCACTACCGTGACAAACAGTAGTTATACACACCAAAGATGAAACTATTATAGCTGTATTATAAGCCTATTTCTAGTGAAAACAACACCCATTTTACAGGGTATTAGTGTAACTAATAGTTATTTTGTAATTTGAATAATTTTTCCGTTTGATGCTATTTTAAAATACGTTATTTCTTCTTGTTTGTCATCAGTCCAAAGAATATCTGTAATTGTAAGTTTGTCTTTGTCAATTTTAGATTCTATTCTTGCCCAACCTTCTGCTATTTCGTCATAAGAAATTGTTTTATAATCTATTAATTTACCATTTAAACTGTAGTTAATTAACGTAGATTCCATTTCATGATCTCCTTTGTAAGTAACTATTACTAGCGAATAAAAATCTTTAGAAAATTCTAGTTTGTATGATGCAATAGATTTGTTGTTATACCCTTCTTTAAAATAATTAGGGTATATTTTTTGTAACTGTAATACTTTAACTGCTTCTTTTTTATAGAAATTGGTTTTGCTAAAATTGTCAAAATTAGTAGTATCTATAGTTGGTAATGTTCTTGTTTTTATTAAACTAGCTATAGCTTTAAAATTTTTTGTTTGCTGTGTTATTGGTGTTTTATCCTCTATTTCTCCTGAATAATATGTTAGTCTAGGGGTCTTTTCTGCATAATCTTCAGGTAATATTAATGTGTATACAAACTGAGTATCACTAACCCAAGTAAAACTATGAAACACACAAATATCATAATCTGGGTTAACCTTACCCAAATAACTATATTTACCATCTATTTTTTTTTGAAGAGAATATGTAACGCATTCCTGACCACCATAGTAACCGTTTAGGCGATACTTACCTGTAGGAGAAGTAATTAAATACTCTGGGTTACCAACAGTATTATTAGACTCGCCTGTTTTTATATGTATTACCATATCTGAAGAATG
The DNA here is from genome assembly GCF_007827205.1 of Cellulophaga sp. RHA_52. Lineage (NCBI taxonomy): Bacteria > Pseudomonadati > Bacteroidota > Flavobacteriia > Flavobacteriales > Flavobacteriaceae > Cellulophaga > Cellulophaga sp. RHA_52. Next base: position 2,593,901 of record NZ_VIRZ01000001.1, on the reverse strand, counting down.
TCCGCCCTCTAGCATTAAAATACCTAGATCTGGATAATAACCAGACCACCCTTTAGTAAAACCATAATCATTAGATTCTTGATTTAGCAAAAGTTTTTGTCCGTTAGCTAATGTAATGCTCTCTAGAGCATCATCTCTTAAATATTTTTCATCATAAAAAATCGTTTTCCAAGTAACCTTATCTTTTAATAAGGTTTTTACTGAGTCAAGATCTCCTATTTTTTTATAGGTGTGTGAAACTTTAGGTAGTTTAGAAACTATTTTAGTATACGCTAATTCGTTTATTTTTTTTGTAGAAATTTTTAAATTAGGGTTATTATATTGTTTTAAATAGCCATCAAAAACATAACCTTCTTTTTGTATTTGTTGCTCTTCTTTAGAAACCAAATACAAATAATTATCATATCTAATTTTAACCCATTTGCCCATTACAGGTGTGCCATTATCGTAAACTGTTAATGGTATAGCAGTATCTTCAATTTTTTTTACTAAAACTCCGTAAGGTATTTTTGCCACTTTTTTTCCACTTACATTAGCACTTTTCCTAACATTTAGTCCGCTTTCTGCATTTATAATATAATACTCTTGCGCTTTAGTAGTAAAACATACAAAAAGGAAAATTAATATATAATATAATTTCATTAGACAGTTCTTTAGGTTTATAATTTACAAATTAAGCATATCTAATTTATGAATACATCACTGCATAAAGGGATTCTAAACTAATTATAAAATACGCTAACCTCCTCTAAATTAGTTTTATTGTTAATAATATAAAAATACTTTAATTGCTACTGTTGGGTTTTTAAAGCCTGTTTACTTGTTGTAATATCCCAACATTTATACTATATAGTTGGCTACAACATAAAAAGCTCTGTAACAATTATGCTACAGAGCCTTACTTATTTGGTTTAGTTGGATTCTAAATTTTAGAGTTTTCCCTTTAAAGATTCTAATCTATCTAATTCATCAAACTTAGCAGTTACTATTTTACCGTCTTTTAGTCCTTCTATTTCACTGTCTGAAATATAAAGTTTAAAATCACGATCTATTAAGTAATTTTTAAAAGCTTGTTTGTGGTTTAGCACAACAGAACTAATTAATTGCGGAAAAGAAGTTAGTACTTTTTCTAACTGACTTTTATCTATAGCTGGTATTTTTTCATCATCTATAGTTACAACTAATGTTCCTTGTCCGTAATTAGCGCAGTAATAACTTTTAGAGTTAAATAAACCACAAGCTACCATTCCTATTTTGTGTTCAAAACCTTCATCTGAGTTAAAATGTGGCTCTACTAGCTCATTTATACCGTGCTCCTCTCCAAATTCTTTTAATTTGTTAGACTGTAACAATAAATTTTCTGGAATTCCGCTTTGGGTATTTGCCCATCCCCACATCCAAGAGTTGTTATTAAATGAGAAAGAACCTATTACTTGTATTGGAAAAGATACATCTCCAAAAACAATACTTGCAGTGTTCATATTTAGCTGCCAACCATTGTCTCCTATTACATCTGCAAAAACAAATTGTTTCTCAAAAGACAAGCCGGCAAAAGCCTCTAACAAATCATTAAACGATTGTGGTTTTTGCTTAGCTATATTTGTAAATTTACTAGTATCTAAAATATTATCGTTTTCCATTTTTAATTTTAAGTAATTGTTTTTATTAATTTTTAGTTTCTAAAGACAAAAAAAGCTCACCATCATCTGTCATACCTATTGGGTGTTTGGTTCTTTCTAACCACTCTTCTTCATATAAAAACTTATTACATTCACTAGCAATATTACGGCTAAACCTGTCTTTTGCTAACTTAATAATTTGCTCATCTGTAGCTGTGGTATTGTATTTAAAGAAAGGTACATACTCCATACTTAAATGTAGTAAAATAATATGTGTTTTGTTTTCTTCCTTATAAATATCTAACACTTTATAATACGCTGGTGCTCTTAAAACAAAAAAGCCAAACTTTGCTACATCCGGATTAATTTTAGCCATATTAATGGCCTTATTTGTTGCTATGGTAAAGCGTACATTTTTAGACAATCCTTCAGAAAACACAGATACATCTGTAAAACCTTCTTCTTTTAGTATTTGATTTTTTTTATAGTTTAATAGTATTGATTCTTCTAAATCACAATCTCTATAAAACAATAGCAAACCAGTATAAGTATCCTTTTTTATTTGAGCATACTGGTCTGTACTTTTATCTCCATCAGTCATTAAAACAGTAATTCTTAATTTTTAGTAATATTATACCTCATTGTTTCCATAATTGGCGCAAAAAAGTTTGTTTCTTTAGAGTCTATTCTTTTGCTAACAATAGTATAAGGAAATGTGGTATACACAGGGTTTTTATGACGAATGCAAATCTCCTGCCCATACTCATCTGTAATATGTTTCCAATGCGTAGCAAACTCTTCATTTAATACTTCACCGTAAGCTGCTCCCAAACCAAATTGCACCATTTTTGGTGTTGGTTTAGTAGCACATTTAGAATTAAAATCTGCTATGTCTTCATTTGCAATAATATCTGTATTGTCTGCTAACCAAAGCTCAAAAACCTTGGTTAACAAACTAACAGTAAATTCGCCTTTAAATTCTGGCTCATATTTTTTACAAATAGAATATGCTAAATCTAAGTCTAACTCTAAAGTACTTAATTCCTCTTCTGTTAAATCTCTTAGTGTAGTTTGCATATTACTTAAAATTTAAAGGTTGTTTTCTAACAAATCTGTAAGTACTTTTACTCTGCTATTAACATCTGGAGCATTACTTACTGGGCAATGGTTTACTTCTAAAGTACCATCTGTAAAAGTATAGGCTCTTTCTGGATTGTGGTGATTATCTCTGTTTACAATTACAACTTTTTTAAGTCCTTCTTGTAATGCTTCTTTACCCATATCATCTGCAGTAATTGCTGTAAAAGCTTGCACTAATGGCTCAAAATAAATTTGAGAATATGTATCCATATACAAGTGCGTAAAACGGTCTTCAAATAATGTTTCCCATTCTATTTCTAAAGGTACATCAAAGCCAGCTGCAGCAACAATTTGGTCTTTTAACGCAGGAAATTTTTCGTCTTGAAATGCTTTTGTAATTTTCTTTTCTTTAAGTCCCATAATAGTATGTTTTAGTGTTTATTTTAATAATCTAAGATTCTAAAATAGCACTAAAACACACCTTATTATAAACGGTTTTACAAGCGTTGTTTTTTGTTTTAAATCCGTTTATAAATTGGCTAAAAACTGTTTTAAATAACTTTTTTTTCTTGAAGCCAATGGTATTTTCTCTCCGTCTTTTAGTAATATATTACTTAATATTATAGACTCTATATAATTAATGTTTACTAGGTGCGACTGGTGTACCCTAACAAAAATTTGATCACTTAAAATGTTCTCATAATATTTTAAATTACGTGCACTCATTATTTTTTTATCTGCAGTATAAAAAATGGTATAACTACCGTCTGACTGGCACCTAATTATATCATTTAAAGGCAAAATATGCTGCTCTTGAGTTGTTTTAATAAGTAAGTTTTTTTGCTCTTCTTTGGCCTCAAAAGCTTCAACTTTTTTTTCTAAGTTTTTTAATTTTTTATCTTGCTTATATGCAACTCTAAACCTATCTACACAAGCTGTAAGCTCATCAGAATCTATAGGTTTAAGCAAATAGTCCACAGCATCTACACGTATTGCTTGTATGGCAAAATCATCATAAGCAGTTGTAAAAATTATTTTAAAAGAAATATTTTTTAAAGCATCTAGTATAGAAAATGCATTACCACCAATTAGTTCTATGTCCATAAAAACTAAATCTGGTGTATGCGTTTTTAAAAATTGTATGGCTTTATCAACAGAGTCTATTTTTGCAATAATTTCTATGTCTTTTTGTGTGTATTCTAGTAATTTAGACAAGGTGTTTTGGGCATTAAACTCGTCCTCTATTATAACAACTTGTATCATACAATATTAATTTTAAATGTAATTTTGGTTCCTATAGCTTCATTATTTTCGCTATACAAATCTTGTATCTTAAAACTTTTTTCTTCTCCTTTTTTACGCAATTTTAATCGTTCTTTAAAAACATCTGTTGCGTGTAACTCTTTACTTTTTTTTGTTTTAGATTGATGTGATCTTCCCACGCCATTATCTTTTATCACAAAACAAAGTTTAGTATTTTCTTTGGTTATATTTAGTTCTAAAATACCACCATCTTTCTTCTCTTTTAACCCGTATTCTATAGCATTTTCTAAAAAGGGTTGTAATAGCATTGGCGGTACTTTTAAGCTTTTAACATCACAATTTTCGGCTACATTTAAAATGTATTTAAAAGCATAATCAAAACGTAATTGTTGTGTTTCTATGTAGTTAGATATCATATTAATTTCTCGTTCCAAACTAATTTCTTCTTTACGTACATAATCAAAATTTTGGCGTATAAGCTTAGCAAATTTGGCAATATAATTTGATGATTTTACAGGGTCTTTTTCTAGAGTAATATTTTGTATTGCAGCTAGTGTATTAAAAATAAAATGTGGATTCATTTGCATTCTTAACAAGCTTTGCTCTAGTTCTGATGCCTTATTGGCCGCTTTAAGCTTGGTAATGTATAAATAAGCACCCAATAGCACTAAAAGTAATAACAAAGCAGCAACCAAACTACCATAAAGCAACCTGTTTTTTGCGCTAATTTGTTTTAAAAACAAAAGTTCTGCTTCTTTTTCTTTTGCCTTATATTTTACAGTAGAAAAGTGCAGTAAGCGTTCTGTTTCTTTAGTATGCTGTTTTATTTGTAAAGCATCCCTCTTTTCTTGATACGCCAAAGCTTCCTCTGGCTTATTAGTGCGTATTGCAATAGTTATAAGTTTATCTAAAATTTGTATTTGTTGAGGCGTATCTTTATTCTGTTCAAAAATTTCTATTGCCTTTTTATAATATGCTTTAGCTGTAACAAAATCGTTATTTAAAAAATAGGTAAAACCAAGTCCCTTATACGGAGCTCCATTAATTACGCTAATATTTTTATTTACGCTAATTGCTGCCTGTAAAAATTTAGCTGCAGAAGCATATTGTTCTGTTTCTATATAAGTGTAACCTATATTGTTAAGCAATTTTACAATAGTTTGCGGAGATTTTATGTTTTTACCAAGTTCTAAAGCCTCCTGGTAAGCTAGTAATGCTTTGTTGTACTCTTTTTGTTTTAAATAAATACCAGCAATATTAGACTTTATAGCAATTACAGAAGTGGTATCGTTTTGGTTTGTAAAAATATTATCGGCCTTTTTTATATACTCTAAAGCCTTAGGATAATCTTTTAATGCAAAGTGTAACTGAAACAGTAAGTTATTTGCCTTAGCAAGTAGCCTTTTGTCTTTTAATGAACTAGCATTTTTTAATGCTTCTAAAGCAAATTCTTGTGCTTTTTCTAAATTATTAAAGCGTAAATTTGCGGCGCTTAGCGTTATTAAACTTCTGGTTGTATTGTAGTTATCATTTAAATTTATAAATAAATCTTTTGCTTTTTTATGTGTATTAATAGCCTCTAAAAACAAATCGTTTACATAATAAATTTCTCCTTTTTTAAATAAAATTAAAGCGTTTTGCTGCGGTGTAAGTCCTTTTAGGTTGCTTTGTAAGCTATCTAAAATATTAATAGATTTTTCATAATTAAACTGTGAGAGACTGTCTGTAATTTTAAGAGTTTCATCAAAATCTATTTGGTTGTTTTCTGTGTTGGTACAACTAAATAAAATAAGTAATAAAACACTATAAACCAACCTATTAACAAAAAAGCAATATTTCATGTATGCAAGTACTATTCTTTAACAAACGAAACTAACATTTTTAAGGTGAAACAGAAATTTTTTTAACAACTAAATGACAAATATAAAACCGTTAGCGTCGGTTATAAAAAGCATCTATAACTTTATAAAAATGAATGTTATTTTGGCTTTATAAAAAGTGAATATGGACTATACAGAAACTATTGAAAACATAACAAAAGGTGGTGGTTTTGAAATAACACACAAAAAAGAAGTTACAAAAAAAATTACACCAAAAATTAGTATAGATGATGCTATGTTTTTAATTTATGATTGGCCAGACGATAAGGAAGGTGCTAACACTAGTATTATAATTAACTTAAACTATTTTTTTATTTTTAATGATAAAAAGTATGAGATAAGCACTAAAAATACTTTTTATGATTTTGGTAATAAGTTTTATGACAACTTACAAGATTGGTTTTATAAAGATATGTATCCATTATTTATAAAAAAAGCGTTAGAAGTTTCTAAAGAAAATATAGAAAAAGATCTTGGAGTTTCACTTTCCAATATTGCACCTTTTGACACACAAGAAACTAAAGCAAAAAGATTAGCAAACAAAGCTGCTAAGGGTACACTAGTAGATTATGTTTAAAAAATACAATTAAACAATAGGTGTAACTAGTTATTAAAATGAAATAAATGAGCAATAGTTTATTAGAAAAGCAAAATGAATTATATGGTAATTTAAATTTTGCAGCAGCAATTAAAAAAGACAATGTTGGTATTATAAAACATTTTATTGCGAGTGAAAAAGAGGCGTATGAAAATAATTTTCAAGGACAATTTTATCCTTCATACCACTATGAAATAAGCAGAGTAATGAGTACCAAAATGTCTAAAATTGATGATGAAGATATTTATTTGGCATTTTATTACCAACTTAAACTAGGTAACATATACAAGCCTTTAGAGAAACATTACCCTTTATTTTTAAAAGCTTTAGCGCACAATATAGATGACAATGATTTAGATAATACGTTTTTAGACGCAGATATACTGTATTTATTATTTGGAATAAAAAACAATAAAAACTCTGACTCTGTTTACGATATATTATATAATGACTATGCTAATTTTTTACAATTTACAAAACTCTGTAATAGCTATACCACATTTCCTAATCTTAGAAAAAAACACGCTAAGTTTGCCCCTTTTTTAAATAACAAAGCATTGGTTAACCGTATAAAAAAAGGACTTCATTATTATTTTAAGAGTAGTTTTTTAACAGCTGGCTCATTAGTTTTACTGCTATTAGATACTAGTGATAGTGCTAAGGAAGTATTATACAACTTGCATAAAACAAATTTAAAAAATACAGATGTTTGGCTTTTAGGTAGCTTTTATATGGACTTTAAAAAAACAGATGCTAACAAAAAACTTTTAAAAGATTTATATGCTACTTACCCAAAAGAATGGATAGATGAATACCAAAAAACTGATTGGAATTAAACTGCTTTTTTATAAAATTTTTGCGAATTAATTTTAATGCCTTTATTTTTTCTATTGTAGATAAATGTATTGACAATATTAATAAGCAAAGACCATAAAACAAAGCCTATAAAGACCAATAAAATAACTTTTAAAAAGTTTTCCTTAGTAACATCAGGTATTCCTAATACATTAAAATAATTACTATAAAAATTATACCCTTTAGAAATTCCTATACTAAAAAATATAAAGCCAATAAGTAAATACATATACTTAACAAAAAAATCTTTTTTGGGTAAAAAGTAATCTTTAGATGGGTTTTTAGGGTGATAGTAAACAGGTGTGATATCTCCTATTTTTACTTTAGAATTGCTTCTTCCTTTAATTCTACAACTTTTTATTTTTTCGTTTTTAAAATACTCAAAACTATAAACAGGAACCTTTATAATACCAGAGAATCCTTCTTCATTCTCTGAACCTTTCTCAAAAGATATAGATACAACTTTTGCATTAGTTAATATACCGTTTCTTTTAATTCTTCCGTTTCTAAATAAGATGTACAGAAAACCTAAAATTAACAGCAACCCAATTACCAAAAAAATTGTACTTGCAATTATAGCCATATAAAGCTCAAAAGTTATAGTAGATAATAAATTTGATACTTAATATATGTAAAATATATCATAAAAAAAAGTGTTTTTATAGTAAATTCTCATCTAATACGCCATTTAACTGAAAATTAAACAGTTAATTAACAAAAAACCATTTTATTTGTAAGTTTATCTTACTTTTTAATAATTTTTTTATTACATCTTCTAATTCAGTATAACTTACCACTTCTATTTGGCACTTTTCAGTATCTATACATAGTGTTTTATTATACTTAAATTTTTGTTTAAATTTTTGTGATTTGGATAGTAAAACAAACTCGTTAAGCGTATTAGAATTTATATGCTTATTAGCTTCTTTATCCTTACTATTTTTAAGTTGTTTTAATTTATTACTAGCCTCAACTAGCGTATAAAAATCTTTATTAATAACTTTTGCTATATACTGTAGTCGTTTTTCATTTATACTTTTACCATATAAATTGTAATTATCTATATTGGCACTTATATAAGCAACATCTTTAGTTTTTAAATACTTTTTAAAGTTTTTATCATATAAACTGTGTAGCTCTTGATTGTATGCATTTACTACATCACTAGATATTATATCTTCAATATAAGCACCATTAAAGTTTACCCAAATTGGTGTAGAGGCTATTAACTCTATATGAATATTTATAAAATTATTAGCTTTATCCTTGGCTTTAAAATGATATTCATACGCCAAGGGAACTTGCTCAAAAGAAGTAAAATTGTAATTGTCTTGCAGAAATTTAAAATATGTTTCTACAGCATATTTAACCTCATAAAGCAAGTTGTTCATACCTTATATTTACTGAATAAACTAGTTTGCTTGTGCCTTAAACTCGTTCATTTTTTTTAATACTAATGGAACAAATAGGGCAAATTTTGCATTAAAGTCTTCTTGAGATGTTGCTTTGTTCATAGTTGCAACCATTGTAGACCAAGCTTTATGCAACTCATCTTCTTTAGTTCCGTTGTTTTCTGAAAACTCTATATTTAAAGCCTTTAAAAGGCTCATAGTATCATTTTCTTCATAAAAGCCGGTGTCCTTTACCATAAAAAAAACATTTTCTAATGTTGGTTCTCCTTTTAATAAGTCTGCAATAGATAAGTTTCCTTTGTTTGCTCCAACAATCTCAAAAGTATCAATCATTAGGTTTTGTACTTTTGAATTTATATTTTCTTTTAACTGTAATGTACTCATTTTTTGTTTTTATAGTTTAACCGTTATTCTTTAATAACAATTCCGTTTTTCATTTCATCATTGCTTGGCTTCTCAAACCAAGTTTCCATAAAGTCAAAATTTTCTTTGCTTACTTCAAATTCAAACGTATCTCCTTTTTGTGTGTTTCTTTGCATTACTCTTTTAAACCTAGTTTCTTTAGAAATATCTAAAAAATGAGTTTTTACTTTAAACCCATTTTCTTCTGCAAATTTTCTAAACTTCTCCCTATGACTATATTTAGAGAGTCCTAAATCTAAAATTGCAGCAACATTAGACTCCTGCAGTTGCTGCACTACATTTAAAATAATATCCTCTGCCCTATTTATGCGTTCTAAAAACCACTCTAAACCATCTTCTGGTTTTTTATCTGCAAGAAACAATGTGTTGTTCCATTTATCTATAGAAAATACAACCCCGTTTGTTTCTTTTTTTAATTTAGTTGCATAAGTAGTTTTACCAGATCCAGTATTACCAACAATTAAATGTATCATAACCTTATACTTTATTTAAAAAAATAAAGAACGTAAATAATTACTTATCTATAGGAATTGTACCAACAATTTGCCCTTCTTTAAGCACAAAAAGTAAATTTGATATTGGTGCATTTCCATAACTATCATCTTCCCAAGTAGCAATATGTAGATTTACAAAAGTGCCTAATAGCGTAGCATCTGCGTGTCTAGATACAGCCATCATACAGGTACGCCTAGGAATACTTACTAAAATTTCTTCAGCATCTAGCATTTCATGTGCTTTGCGCATATGCTTAGGTGATAATATGCGCTCACTAGAAAAATCTAAACCACTAGAAGTTAAAACTTTATTATCTAATTTTTCTAAAGCTGTAAATTCAGTTTCAAATTCTTCTAAATTTTTAAATGCTTCTTTTAATACGGCATCCGGATCTAGTGTTTCTAAATGTTTGTGAGTTAAAAATATAAAATCATTTGGAGTATCATAACCAAAACCAATAACCACTTTTAAATCATCATCTGTACCTATAAAATTAGACTTTACAGCGCCTGCTTTAATACCTACCCAATCTCCTGGTTTAAGTATTGGGTAAATTTTATGTTCACCATTTTTTGCTTGCTCAGCTAATTTTTCTATTTCTTTAGATCTTTCATCTTCATTTAAAAAATCACTCATTCTACTAATTTTATATTTAAACTAAGTATTAAAATAAGAAAACTATCAGCTAAAAAAGAAAGCCTTTTATATGCGTTGCATTTTGTTTTGTATTTGAATATAAAATCAATTACTCTATAAATTTTAAGTGTCACACGTAACATCATCCCACTGGACATTATTGTAATTTATAAGCCAGTTTAACGCATAATGACGCTCATAAACCACGCCTGGGTGTACTTCTTCTAATTGTACACCATTAATTCTTGCGTCTACACAAGCCCAATCTAAACGGTAATATAAATCGTTTGCATTAAGTATTTCTGTAGTACTCCTAACTGTTGTTTGACCGTTTATAAAGTCCCAAGGATTTTTATTTTTACCAACCGGGTACTCCTCTGATGGTATATTATTTAGGTCTGCTAAAGTATTAGGAAAACCTATGTTATTTACCTTGTTTAAAGCCCAAAAAAGCACCCAAATACACTCACATTTCCAAGTTTCTTGACTTTTTTTGTCTTCAGTAGGGTCTTGTAAAAAATCCATTTCTGCTGGAGTAACCAAACTTAATAAATTGTGTTCATTAATATATGCCAAAGCATCTGCCCCAGACATAGAATTGAATGCAACAAAGTTTGTAATAGCCAATATAGTTACACGCTCTGCTATTTCTTTTGCCGAACGAATTTCTACACTTTCTTCACTCTCTACAAATGGTAAATTCTTATTTACTTTTATATTTTTTGATGCTATAAAAGCATCATTTTGTTCTTTTCTTAATTTTTGATCCTCTGTAACATTATGCATTGGTTTATCATAATACTTAGTGTCTATATTCACTACCAGATCGTCTATTTCACAATTACCTTCACCATCTATAATTAAATCTAAATTTTTATCTAAAAAATGCTGACCATTAGATTTAGATATTGGTGCATCTGGCTGTACAAAAAGTACCGCGTCTAACTCTTGTGCTAACTCTAAAATTATTTCTTTTAAGTTTTTAATACTACCCTCTTGCTGAATAGAAAACTCTGCATTTAAGGTTTGTACTTTGGCTAAAAACAATCCTTTTACTTTGTCATTATTAGTAGGTAAAGAGTTTATATAACCATATAAACCTTTTAAATTCTCGTTTAAGGGGCAATCTTCTGTTGCGTGAATTTGATAATCTGGTTGTAAACGTTCTCTGTAATTAATAAGTAATTTACTGTCTTTACCAAACAAACCACCTTTGGTTTCTGCTACTATTATACTAGAATTTTCTGTAGTATTTACACTTACATTAGAAATGCTTTTTTTTAATACTTCTACAATTTTATCTACACCAATATTATGTGTGTATACGGTACAAATCATATGTTTTATTATTAATATTTATAGTTTTTTAATTTTTACTTTTTTGATGATTGATGAAATTTATCAAATAATCATTATTGATACATACTATTTTAGTAAAACACATATTATAACTTATTTCATTTATTTCATTAACTACATCAGAGGTAATTAATGTTATAGCTGCTTCCTCTATATTTTCTTTATAGAGTTTTTTAGAAAATATCATTAAATAAATTTTACTTGTTATTGGTATTCCGATCGAAGCTATTTCTTTTATATCAGGATTATTATAATTGTTTATTCTTTCCCTTTCTGTTATTGATGTACAATCAGGTAAAATAAAATAATCATTTTCATTTTTCGGTATAAAAATCCTAAAAACTAAATTTCCCATTAATTCTATTATTGATTCTGATCTTTTTGAATAATCAACAAGATTATTATATTCACTTATTTGCTTATACGAAAATTTTTCATTCACCAGTTTTTTAAATTCTTCTGTAGATTGATTAAAATGTTCAAGAATAGCATCCTTAAAGAGATTGTGAGTATTCTTTTTATAACTAGGAGTCCTTAACTTCCCTATAACACCATATTTAGCAAAAAAATAAATAGCATTATTAACCTCTTCATCAATATTAAGACACTTTATATAACTTTCAAGTACCAATAAGTTTTTATTAAAATCATCTTCAAAATTTATTTTTAAATCTTCTTCCAAAGATTTATAATCAGTAGTTTCATTCTCTAACCTAGTGTTAAGATCTCGCTGACTGAACAAAGTTTTTGTCGTATTTTTAGAATAAAAATTAGCTCTTTCTTTATCGTAAATATAAATTTTTTGATCTATTGAATTGAAAAATTTTTTTTGGTGTACTCGGGACACATAATGATGGTTTCTAGGAACACTCATATTATAACTAATTTAAAAATACTTTATAAAAATAAAACTCAAAAAAAATAAAGTATCACCCCTCAACAAGAAAAGATAGTTCTTACAGTTAGTAATTTAGAGATTGTTTTTTAATACAGCAAAAAATTATTCTATATATGTGTTTATAGAGCAGTCTAACTTACAATTTTTAGCAAGCATTTTTCTAAAACCTACTGCTAGGTCATATTCTTCAAAAATTAAGGCTTCTGTAATACTATCGCTAAGTATAAGTTGTTGCAACAAATACTCTACTACGTATTTATTGTCTGCGGTAAATAGTACAAATTTGGTAGTTCCCAACCTTAAAAGTTTGTTTGTATAAGATTTTTCAAATGTAATAAATACAATTTTAATTATAAGTGTAAATAAAAAACCCTTCTAAAAATTAGAAGGGTTTAGTAAAATTATAACAAAAGTTGTTATCTGTATAATGTAAAGTGACCCATAAATTCTCTGTCATCACTTTCACCATTAAGCTTAATAACATACCAGTAATCTCCGGTTGGTAAATTTGTATTTTGGTATAAACCGTCCCAACCTTGCTCGTTATCCTCTAATTTATATACTTCTCTACCATAACGGTCAAAAATAGTAATGTAAATATCTGGGAACTGATCTATGTTTTTAGGTATCCAAAAATCGTTTTGTCCGTCACCATCTGGTGTAAAGAAATTAGGAATTTCAATATCTATAAACTCCATAAATATGGTTTGTATAGACTCACATCCGTTTTCATCTACAACACGTACTGTATACGTATCTGTTTTAGTAATATAGAACGTATTATCTTCTCCGTTATCTACATCATTAAAGTAATATGTATAACCTGGCTTACCACCTGTTGCTAATGCAGTAATTTCATTAATACTTTGTTGCTCTACAATTAGTTGTAAAGGTGTAAAGTCTTCTATTTCAAAATCTACTGTATTAATACATCCGTTAGCGTGTGCAATAGTTATATAATGCATACCTGGTGCTAAGTTTGTAAAGTCTGGATCTAATACCATTAACGCTGGGTCTGTAGTATCTAAACCATACAATACATCTGTTGCTACAGTAGGATCTTCAAAAATTATAGCAACACTATTGTTTGGTGTATCACCTGTACACTCATAAATAACCTCTGTACTTGCTGTTAAGTTTGCACCACCTTCAATTTCTACAACTTCGTTTGTTATACAACCCATAGCGTCTTTTACAAATATTACATAAGTACCAGCTGCTAAATCTGCAAATGACATTCTTCCTTCTACAAAATCTGCATCATCATTACTATTTATACTTGTACTGTAAGGAGCTGTACCTCCAGTTGCTGTAACTGTAATTGTACCATCTTCTTCACCAGCACAAATTTCTGCTGTAGAAGTTAAACTCATTTCTAGTTCTAAAGGCTCTGTAATTGTAAACTCTATAAGCTCAAAACAACCGTTAGCATCTTGTACAATTACACTGTAATCACCAGCTACAAGTTCATCAAACGTATTTTCATCATCAAACCTGTTAAGGTCTGGCGATATTGCGTACTGGTAGTTACCCGTACCGCCTGTTACATTTAATACAATGCTACCATCATCATCACCATTACAACTAACATTAGTAATATCTGGTGTTACACTTAAGGCAGTTGGTTCTGTTATATTAATTGCACTAGACAATGTTTCACAATCTTCACTCTGCACGTTTACATAATACGTACCCATTGGTAAATCTGCAAATGTTTCTGATGTTTGGTATGCTCTAACTTGGTTTGTTAATGCGGCATCAGCAAACAATCCGTATTCATAATTACCTAAACCACCATCTGCTCTTGCAGTAATTACAGCTGTACTTTCTCCGTTACAATTAATAACCGCTGCACTTTCATCTACAACCAATGTTAATGGCGCTATAGGATCTATAACTACTACATTAGAAACCGTAGAAATACAATTAAAGTTATCTCTAACGTAGTATTGGTACGTACCATCTGCAACACCACTAAATACGTGCGTATTAGCACCGTTTGCATTGTTCATTGGTGTAAACGTTACACCATCTGCACTCCAAGTATACGGAGCAGTACCACCAACGGCAGACAACTCTAATTCTGCACCAATTGTACAACCAAGTGCTGCTGTAGTTATTAGTCTAGCATTAGGCTCTAAAGGATCTACAATTTCTACAATTGAAGACTCCACTGCACAGTTCATAGCATCTGTTACACTAATACTGTAAAAACCTGCACTTAAATTTGTAAATGTATCTGCAGACTGACTAACACTACTAGACTCTAAAGTACTACCACTAGCATCTGTATATTTATTTAAAACATACTTATACGTAGTAGTTACGTTTCTTGCATTTACTGTATACGTAGCAGTTGCATCTGAATCTCCATAACAAACTAATGCTGTAGTAGAAATATTTCCTGTTATTGGATCTGGAACTACTAAGTTAAACGCATTAGAGAATGAGTTAGAACAACCTAAAGCATCATCTACAGTAACTGTATATTGCCCAGCAGCTAAGTTTTGGAACAAGTAAGAGTTAACTCCGTTTACTGTTTCTGTAGCCATTGTAACATTATTTACAATGGTAATTGTATAAGGAGCCAAACCGCCAGTTGGTTTAATATTAGCAGTACCCATATCATTTGTACAACCAACTTCTTCTGTAGCTATAGGATCTAAAGCTAAAGCTGCGCTAGGCGATTTAATATTAAATAATCTATTTTGAGTACAGTCTGGGAAACCATCCTGTATAACCTCTACTCTATAATTACCAGCTGGTACATTTATTGGAGCAGTTGGTCCAAAATCTACAGAAGCACCACTTCTAATAGCTATACCATCATCCGATGGATCTGCTGGTGTATTATTTGTTTGGTAAACTCTATAAGTAAATCCTCCTGTATAAGTAGCATCACTCATAGTAAGACTAATTTGCCCTTCATCTCCAAAACATATTACGTCAGACAGTATATTAACCTCTACATCAAAAGTATTTGGTTCAGATACAATGTGTTCTGCTGTAATTTGGCAACCTGTAGCTGTGTTTTCTATTAAAATAGTATGCGTACCTGGTTGTAAATCTGCAAATACATTTGATGCCTGTGGTGTACCACTTGGCAATACTGTAAATTGATAATCTCCTGGGTTAGCACCTGTAGTGTAACTAGTAATACTACCTGTAACTTCTACTCTAATGTCTTCTCCTGCATTAGAACAAGCTATAGCATCTGTTACAACTACATCTGCAGATAATAATTGATTGTAAGCAGGTACGTTAACCGTTTGCTCTGCACTACAGCCTCTATCATCAAAAACACGAACTATTACATCTCCACCTGCAAAATCTGTATATATATACGTTGCAGTTGTACCTGTTTGTAATATATCACCAGTAGCTACATCTTCAAACTCATAACGAGAATATGTGTTACTACCTCCTGTTATACTTGCTTCATTTAAAACAATAGTTGCGTTATTTGTACTATTGTCTGTTGTACAACCAAAGTTGTTTACAACTGGTGTATCAAATGCTACTATATTTGGTTCTGCTACCACTATAGATGTTCTAGTAGTTACACAACCGTTTGGTCCTGTACCTGTAACATCATAAGATCCTGCAGGTAAACCAGAGAACGAATTTGTTGTAGCATCATACGTAGCAACATTCGGTACTATAGAATATGATAAAGGATTATTTCCATTATTAACTTCTGTAATTTTAATTATTCCGTCTGCTGAACTGTTACACGTTAAGTCTGTTGCTGTTGCTGTAAAGTCTGGCTGTATAGCCGCAGGAACATTTACAGTAAACGTTCTTACACACTCTGGAGTTGTTGTATTTGTATCATAAACCTCTACAGAATATATATCAGTAGCGGATACAGTAGCGGTAACAGATGTTGTAAATGCTGTTCTACCTATTACTTCTACAGAAGATGAGTCTAAAATTCTATACTCATAATTACCAGAACCTTCTGATGCGCTTATTAAAATTTCTGCATCATTAATACATCCTAAACTTTGTTCTAAAGTTGCTGAGGCTTGTAATGTTGGGAAAACTTCTGTTGCGAATGAATCTGTACAACCGTTACCATCTTTTACAAAAATAGTATAAGTACCTACAGCTACATTATTAAAAACTCCTCCGTTAGAAACGTAATTTGCACCACCATCTATAGAATAAACTAAAGTTGATGAATCTCCAATAGTTGTATTCACTGTTACTGTTGCAGATGTATCACAATTATCTACATCAACACCATCAATAGTTGGGTTAGCAGCTAAAGACATATTAATTGTTCCTAAAGGATACTCACAACCATATTGATCACTAATACTAACTGTATAATTACCAGCTACAGAACCTGCAGGAATCTCTAATGGGTTATCTGGAGTACCCGTAGCAATAACTGTAGCTGAAGGATCTGTAAGTGTAAATGTATATGTACCTCCGCCACCTGTGATATTTTCTACAGCGATAAGACCTGGAGTATCACAAGCAATATCTTCTAATTTTGTTAAAGTTGCAGTAATAGGCTCTAATTCTTCTAACAACACATTCTCTGACGCTGATATACAGGTATCTGTAGCACCGTCAATTTCTGTTACTACAATGTAATATTCATCTGGCGCCAAATTGGTTATTTGTAAATTACTATCAAAAGTAACAATTGTACCTGCCATACCAGGCGTAGTACCATTACCACTAGATCTAATAATATTACCTGCCATATTAAATAACTCCCATCTGTATTGTGTTCCAAATGGAGCGGCATTATCAGTAATTGTAAAATCTATAGTTGCATTATCTGCTCCATCACAAGAAGGAGTAGATGTAAAGTCAACATCTAAAGGAAGCGGATCTACAATATCGTTCACATTTACATCACTCTGGCGTACACAACCATTAAAATCACGTACATAAAACACATAAGTTCTACCAGGAGTTAAGCCCGTCCACAAGTAATTACCGTGTCCTGCCGGAACTGTTACAGCCGATCCAGAAGAATCATTAACTGAACCACCAGCTATCCAAGTAGCAGCAGCAGGGTTAAAGTTTGCTGGATCATCAGAAAATGCATATTCATAACCTGGAGTACCTTGAGAACCTTGTACTTTAACTTGTAACTCATTACAATTTACAACAACAGCGTCTATAGTAATATCTAAGTTATCTAAAGGATAAGGAATTGTATATCTAGGAAAATCTGTTTGACAAATTGTATTTCCAGAGCCATCTACCGTTCTCATAGAAGGATAAACACTTTCTCCTGATAAATAACCTGTTAACCTATCTGATGTTCCAGGAACCGAGTTATCTGCCGTCCAAGTAGCACCACCATCTGCACTAAACTCTATAGTTCCTAATGTAGATGGGTAAGCATCAAATCTAAAACCAAAATCACTAGCTGTACCAGTACAAGTAACAGGTGTAACCCCTATAATATCTGCTGTTAATTCATCAGGATTATTAATAGTTACATTAGGAGTTGTTGTTACTGTACAACCACTAGCATCTGTAATGTTAATTGTATAATTTCCTGGGTTTAGATTATAAAAAGTTTTGGTATTATTAATTACATTGGTAACTGTCTCATTAGAAGCACCAGCGTTATCTATATCTATAATTTCATACGTATATGGTGCTATACCAGACGTTACCTCTACAGCTATAGTTCCTAAACCATTATAACATTCTGGATCTGTTGGTGTAGCAGTAAAAGTTAAAGGAGTTGCTGGATTCACTGTTACCGTCTCCATAAACTCACAATGTGGGTCTGCTGCACCGTTGTCCCATACATATACATCATAAGTACCTGCATCTGCTGCAGCCACCACAAATGTATCTGTTCCTGAAAAATCTGCTGCAGTAACAGGAGTTGTAGTTGGTACAAAAGCATAAGCTAAATTACCATCTCCGCCAGTTGCATCTACAGTTATACTACCATCTGCACAAGAACTAACATCTACAACATCTACTGTTGCGTTTAAGTTTGGCTGAATAACAATTGTCTGTGTTGCAGATACACAACCAAATGCATCAGTTACTTCTACATCATAACTTCCATTAGGTAAACCTGTAAATGTATGTATGTTTGAAGTTGATGGCGTTGGAGTAATCCAAGCTCCACCATTTATTCTAAAGTTATAATTACCATTACCACTTGTAACTGTAGCAGTTACAGTTGCGTTGTTAGCCCCATCATAACATGATGTAGCAGTTAAATCAAAATCTATGTCTTCAAATTTATCTACTGTTACAGCTGTAGTTAATACAACCTCACAGCCTTTTGCATCTTTAACACGAACTACATAATCTCCTTCAGTAACATTTATAAAATCTACTTCTGTTTGGTATGCTCTAACAATAGAGTTATCTGCAGCTCTTTCTAACTGATACTCATAACCAGGAGAGCCACCTGTAGCAGAAGCTGTTAATGTTGCTCCTGTATTAAAACAGGTGTATTCAGAAGTTTCACCTAAACTAGGAACTATTGCTGATGGCTCTGTTAGGGTTGCATTAAAGTTTGTAA
Organism: Cellulophaga sp. RHA_52; assembly: GCF_007827205.1. Taxonomy (NCBI): domain Bacteria; kingdom Pseudomonadati; phylum Bacteroidota; class Flavobacteriia; order Flavobacteriales; family Flavobacteriaceae; genus Cellulophaga; species Cellulophaga sp. RHA_52. Next base: position 2,574,863 of record NZ_VIRZ01000001.1, on the reverse strand, counting down.
TACAAGCATTATCACTAACCTTACGAACTTGTACATTATACGTACCATCTGCTAAACTTGCTGCAGTTGTTACTGGTGATGTTAATGAAGTTACCCAATTTGTACCTCCATCTACAGAATACTCAAATCCTGTTACAGCATCATAATTAGTAACCTCAAAACGGATATTACCATCTGAACCTCCATTACAGCTAGGATCTGTTGTTCCTAATAAAGTAGCACTAAACTCTTTATTGTCTTCTACAATTACTGTAATTTCTGCAGATTGTGCACAAGCTTCTGGCGCTTGTGTTGCTCTTAAATCATCTATAATTAAATCGTTACCATCATTACTATTTACATTGTTACGTATAACAATACCTACTGTTGTATTAGCACCAGGATTAAAAGTAACTGTACGGTTATGCCAATCGTCTTCATTTGTATTTTTAGGAATTTCTGCAGTTGCAACACTAGAAATTACTGTACCAGAACCATCTACAAGTTCTATTGTCATTTCTGGATTATTACCACTACTACCAACCTGCATTAAGTTGTAAGCCCATAAAGAGAATGTAATCTCTTGATTAGGTAATACTTCTATTCCGTTTCTAGACCATAACACTCCGTTTAAAACTGGCGCTGCATATACGTCTGAAAATGTACTAACATCAATAGCTAAGAAACGACCATCTGTTAAACCTGTATGGTCATTAGGGCTTCTAAAGCTAGGAACCGGATTGGTTACAAAATTTGTAACTGTATATTCTCCGTTTACTAAAATACCAGCCGGACCACGATTACAAGCTGTTTCTGCACCACTTTGTGGTTCATAACAATAATCAGATCCTATTTCTGCTATTTGTGTAGTAGCACCAGATCCAAAGCTCTCGTAAAATAATGTAGACTGGCTAGCAGTAAGTGCACTTGCATAATCTACAGAAATAGTATGTGTGCCATTAGTTACACCTGTAAATACATTATTATCTGCTGGTGTATTATCTACTGTATTTAGTTTATAAACATATCTAAAATCTGATGTATTAGATGGTGTAACAGTTATTGTACCATCTCCAATACAATTATAAGTAACATCAGTATCAAAAGTTGGTGCTGTAATTGGATCCGGAACAGTTATTTCCATCTCATAAGTACATCCTAAACCATCTCTTAAAACTAACTCATAATCTCCAGGAGCTAAATTTGCTGTATCTGTAGCACTAAAAGTTCCTCCTCCATTAAAGCTATACTCGTATGTACCATCTCCTCCATTAGGGTTTAGTATTTTTACTAAAGCTCCAGCAGGGTTACAAGAAGCATCTTCTATTATAGCTGCAGAAGCTGTAAGTCTAAATGGCTGGTCTATTTCATAATCTATACTTTCTTTACAACCAGTATCTATAGTTTCGCCGCTTGCATCCATAACAGTAATGGTATAAAAACCTGCTGCCAAGTTGCTAAACTCATTAACTGTTTGGTAAGTAGTACCATCATCTAAACTATATCTATAAGGAGCTGTACCGCCAGTAACATTTACTGTTAATGTAGATGTAGCAGAATCTGCACACGTAATTGTACTGTGTGAAGCTGTTATTTGTGGTGTTCCCAAATCTTCAACAGTTACCGGAGATGAAATAGCATAACAACCATTACCATCTTTAACTATAAATGTGTATTCACCATCTTCATTAGGGAAATAAGTTAAAGGAGAACCTTTATAACCAAATAAGAAACTAGTACTTTCTGTAAAAGCAGAATCTGGTATAGAAGCTTCATCAGTATATAGTTGACTACCATCTTTACTCCAAATAGCCATTTTGTATACTGGACTTGGTAAACCACCTGTTGGCGTTAAATCTACAACACCAGATGTACAAGTGATGTTTGCTGTAGTAACTGCTCCTAATCTTAGGTCTTCAATTTTATCTACAGTAATGTTTTTAGTATCTAAACAACCATCTTGTGTAGATGTAATTACAATATAGTCACCAGCTGTAACACCAGTAAATTCATAAGTATTATCTGTTTCTGTTGGGTGAATACGCAAAGGAGAACCTGTACCGCCATTAGAGCCGTCATCTAAACGAAGCTCATAACTATAATTAGGCAATGCATTAGATACTTGTACTTTAATTGTACCACCATGATTACAATCTTCTGGAGTTGTAGTAATTTCTGTTGAAAAAATATCTTCTCTAACACCTATATCTTCGGTTTCAAAAATACAAGCACCATCTATAGGCGTATTATCTGCTGGGTTTAATTGTGTAACCTGTACTCTATAAGTACCAATAGTTGCTATATCAAAATTAGGACCGTTATTATCAGAAAAAGGAACTACTATAGCACCACTAACTGCATCTACTAACTGAAAACCATAACCTGCACCTACGTTGGTTACTCTTATATTACCATCTGTATCACATAAAATGTTTTTAGAGGTATATTCTATATCTAATTCGTTTTTATAAACTTTAAAGTAAAAACGACTAAAACATCCACCAGAATAACTTACAACAACTCTGTACTCACCACTTTCTGTTGCTGTAAAATTATCTACATTAGAAACAGCGTTCCATGTACATGTTAAGTTTTTATTAGCACAATCATCACCAGCATCAGAACAACTAGCCTCATCTAATTTTTCCCAAGTAATACTTTCTGCATCTGTAATACCTAGTTGTATTGTTGCTTCATCTGCTGCACCACATAAATAAATTTTTGGTAATAGACTACCATCTATAGGGCATTCTATAACTTCACCTTGCATATCATTATCCGGATTAGCATCACTATTTACATAATTAAAGTAGTCTAACACAGGGTTAGTTTGTGTTGTGCCAAAACGCTCTACAGTAATACGCTCTACTAAATTAGGGCAACTACCGTCTCCTGTTTTTTCTACAATAAAATTGCCTATATCTGTTGTGCGGTATGTTCTTGGGGTACCATCTGGATCACCATCATTTAACACAGTGTCACCAGCATCTACAACACCATTATTGTTATTATCTAGCACCCAGTTATATGCAGTAAACCCTTCACCTGCAGTTAAAACTACAAAGTCTCCACATAATTGAACTGTTCTTGCTTGATTACAAGATGACAAGTCACTTAAAATTGAATTACTTGCTACTTCTGGATCTCTTGTACAAGCCCCAATAGAAGTTGCCCCCCCTTCATCTGTAAAAGTATTTGTATTTACTGTTCCTTGGTAGGTAGAATAAGCTACGTTTTCTAAAGTTGAAGAACAAGCTGCAACAAACTCTGAACAATTAGCTGTAATAGATACTTTTATTCTTATTACATATTCTGTATCCCCTACTTCTACCAGATTATCTGGTACAGTAAAGTTTAATGTATGGTTAGCAACATCATGTGTATAAGAAACTCCAGGAGCACCAGAAACATCTACACCATCTAAAATAACATTCTCTGGTAGTATATTTCTTATGGTATAATTTGTAGCATCATCATCTCCGGTATTTTGAAAACGCAACACATACTGCATTGTTTGTCCTAAAGTAACATCATCACCATTAATATCATTACCAGATAAATCTTCAACAGTATTCCCTAGTAAAATTTCTGGAGCTAAAACTTCTACGTATGGTGCTGCTATTACAGTACCATCTGAAGGATCTACAACAGGTGTTCCTGCACCATAAAAGCCATCGTCTCCACCATCTGCATTATCGTCTTTATAATATTCATTAGCATCACTACAACCATCACCATCACTATCTAAATCTAAATGATCTGGAATACCATCTCCATCTGTATCTAAATTAGCACAAAAACCAGAAAAAGAGTCTGTATTGTAAGCTAAAAAAGCAATATCTGCATCACTAGATAATTCTAAACGTAAAAATGCAACATCACCAATACTACTAGCTGGTATACCAAATTCTGATAATTCTATGGTTGCTAAACGGTAGTCTCTACTTGTGTTTGCAAAGAAAACACTACCATTTGGGTAATACACATCTAAATCATAAGAACCAACTACGGTAGATAATGCTCCTGTACCTGAAGCACTTACTTGTACTGCATTACCTAAAGGAGCACCACTAGCATCATATAAGCTAATAACGTGACCAGCTCCGCCTGGCTGGGCAATTTGTGTTAATAAAATATCTGGTGTACCATCACCAACTGTAGCAGCTACAATTGGGTCTATTTCATAAGTCCAACTGTTTCCTATATTTGCTATAGCTGTACCTAAATCTAAACCATTTTGTCCATTAGTTAATAATGGATTTAATGGATCTGTAGTTGGGTCATTTACTACAGTTAAACCTAAAGCATTATTTACATCGCCATCATTAAGACTACCTTCTATAGTCATTTCACCATAGATATTATTAGAAGGTGTTAAGCCTAACCAATTAGATTCTGAAATAGTTAAGTCAGAGATACCATCATTGTTAGTATCAATACCATCCATTAAACCATTACTATTGGCATCAAAAAGATCATCATCTATAACACCAGTAGAAAAAGTAGTTCCACCAGTAGTAAATGCCAGTAATTCATGAGAAAGGTTTGGCCTTACGCTATTTTGACTTGCTGAAGAACTTCTCCAAAAATCATTAAAATTGGTAAAAATTTCAGTAACTGGAGTACCTCCCTGTATTGTTGAAGAAGGAGAAGTAAAAGTTACATCATTAGATATTGTGCAAAGCTGTTCTACAGAATCGTAAATACCATCATTATCATCATCTAAATCTATAGAGTCAATTACACCGTCATTATCATAATCGTTATGTACAATAATTCTTGCTGTAGGACTATCTGTAGTTTGATTGGTATCTGTTTGGTCTTGAGTATTAGTAACGGTATTTACTAAATTTAACAAAGGAAGTATGTCTATTTCATCTCCTCTAACCACTAGTTCTAGCTCAGCCGTTTCTCCACCATCTAATGTACCAATGTTCCATACATTACCACTAAAAGAACCAGTAATAGTAAAACTAGACACCAAGGTTAAGCCTGATGGTATATTGTCTGTAATTTGAAGATTTGTTAATGGCCCAAGTCCTAAGTTACGAACCTTAATTGTAAAGGTTGCTGTTTCTCCTTCAACAATCTCAGATTTATCTACTGTTTTATCCAAGACAACATCCGGATCGCAATAAAGTGCTTTAATAGGTTGAGAATCATATGTACAAGGTCCTTTTGTTCCTCTTACAAAAAATTCTCCTGCCCCAGACGGCGCATAATTTGGACTATTTGCTCCTGGTATAAGTACACCATCTTCAAACCATTGGTAGGCATCAAAATTACTTGTGGCTTCATATATTTCTGATCCAACAAAACAACCACTACCTCCTCTTATTTCTAAAATAACTTCTGGTACTGTATCAAAACCAGAAAAATATCCTGCAACACCCCTAGCACCGTTATAACCAAAAAAACCAATAGCTACAGGACCTGTAGATTGTACACTTATATCTCCATCTAAATTTGGTATAAAAAATGTTTTCCAATCTGACGTACCTGCAATAGGTACTGAAGCTGGCATAGATGTTATTTCTGTTCCGTTTTCATAAACTTTTATGTTTGCATCTGGAGTATTAGTTGCCGCAATAATAGTAACACCACCTGTTACAGTAGTTCCTGCCATATTTCTAATATTAGGAATATTATCCATATTATCTGGCAACAAACAGTTTACAGGAGCAACAAAGTTTAAACCTTGTGTATAAACAGCAGCCGCACCTGCCATACATTGGTAAGCATAAGCATCTTTAGAGGTTTGCACAAACATATTTGCTCCTACGCTGTTACTAGAATAGTAACTACTAGGTATTTCAAAATATTCTCCTTCATCAATTGTTGCTATTGGTGTTGTAGCACCGTTTACATAAATATTTGTATTGTCTGCTGTTCCTATAATTAAAGGAAATTCTGTAGTACCATTTGTACTACCATTACCTCTTACAAAAACATAATCTTTTCCTAATTTATTTTCTGGTACAGGTTGATCTATACCTGCATCACGGTTTGATGAACCTACCTGACGACCAAAGTTCATACCACCATTACTAATTACAATATTTTTTGTTGACTTAATAGAAGCTCCTATCCAACCATCTCTTTGAGCTTGAGTTGGCGAATTACCAACATAGGCTTCAAAAACAAAAGATTCATTTGCGTTTAATGTTATTTGGTATGTGTTATCTGTATGTCCGTCTACATCATTACCATTTCTAAACACACAGTCTGGATCATACCCATATACATCTACTACAGTGTTATCTTCTGTAGCCATTATGCCTAATGTATTGGATTTAGATGAGTGCTGACCTAAATTGGGAATACCACCCCATTTAAAACTTGTACCCATTGCAACCCTACCTTTAGAAGTTAAAGAAGCGGCCTGTGCTGCAGAATATCCCCTATAATTAACATAGAATTTGTTTCCGCTAGGCGACTCAAATCGTAAACCACTGTTATTTAATACAACACCAGTATTTTCATTTGTAACCAAGGTAATATTATTATCTCCGTTACCAAGTGTGTATACAGCCGGACTAACATTAGATATGTTAAACGTAGCTACGGGAGTAGTATTAGTACCCCTATAAGCATTTACTGTAAAAGTAGTTGGCTCTGGTGTAGATAAATAAACAGCCTGTTGTTGCACTGCTTGGTTATTTTGACCTTGCTTTAATGGCGGTAAATAATGTAAATCACTTAATTGAGCTTGAATTGAAAAACTAAAGCCGATTAATAGTAGAAATAAAATAAGTATTTTTTTGTTCATCAGATGGTATTTTGTTGTAACAACACTATAATTAATACTATCAAAAAGAACATTAAGTAGGCATAAAAGCAATATTTTGTTGTAAAACAGCTTTAGGTTGTTGCCACAATAACAATTGTGAACATCAGTGTAAATAAAAAGTTAAAATGATTTTTAAAATTATGCAAAAAACATCGGTGAACGTACTGTTCTTTAGTATTTAGAAGATTTTAAAACACAAAAAGCAATAGATGAATTTCGTCGTATTTAATGGCTTTTTAACCAAAAAATTTCCTCATTTAGACTTAAATTTAAATGAATAAATTTGAGTAATTAATATATAAAATATATTTATTTTTTAGTCCATAAATCATTCATTTCTTCTAGTGTTTTTCCTTTGGTTTCTGGTATAAATTTCCATACAAATAGTGCTGCCAATACTCCCATTAAACCATATACCCAATAAGCAAAACCGTGATTAAATTTCTCTACTAAATAACTGTTTTTATCCATCATAGGAAACGTCCAAGAAACAAAATAATTTGCTATCCATTGTGCCGCCACTGCTACAGCTAAAGCTTTACCTCTAATGCTATTAGGGAAAATTTCTGATAAAAGAACCCAAGCCACAGGTCCCCAACTCATAGCAAAACCAGCTACATATACCAACATACAAACCAATGCAAATACTCCCAAAGATGTGTTGTAAAATGCTGTTCCTAGGGCAAACATAGCAATAGCCATACTTACAGCACCTATAATCATTAACGGTTTTCTACCAAATTTATCTACCGTTTGTATAGCTAACACTGTAAAAAGTAAATTAATAGCACCTACAATTATAGTTTGCAACAATGCTACATCTGTACCAGAACCCATACTTTTAAAAATTTCTGGCGCATAATATAACACTACATTAATACCAACAAATTGCTGAAAAACGGATAATAAAACACCTATCATAATAATAGGTACGCCATATGAAAATAACTTTGCAGAGTGGTTAGTAACTGTACTTTTTATTTGATTTAAGATTACTGGAGCATTATCTACACCGTTAACTTTAATTAATACATCTAATGCTTTTTTAGGGTTAGATTTTAACACCAAAGATCTTGGGGTGTCTGGCACAAAAAGTAAAAAAAATAGAAACAAACTTGCAGGTATTATTTCTGATGCAAACATCCAACGCCAACCAACGGTATTTAACCAACTGTCATCTCCGTGACTAGAAATAAAATAGTTAACAAAATAAACAACCAACATACCAAATATTATAGCAAACTGATTCATTGACACTAATTTACCTCTTTTATTGGCTGGTGAAATTTCTGCAATATATAATGGAGATAGCATAGATGCTAACCCCACACCAATACCGCCAATAATACGGTATACAATAAAAATGTACATAAAAGTATGGTCTCCTTCTCCAATAGGTTTTACAAATACCTCTGGAATTGCAGATCCAATTGCCGAAATTAAAAATAGAGAAGCTGCTAATATTAACCCCTTTTTTCTGCCTAGAATTTTACTTATTACACCACCAAAAATACCACCAATTATACACCCTATTAATGCACTAGATACTAAAAACCCTAGTCTTGCATTGGAAGCTGTTTCTGATAAACCAAAAGGTAAAACAAAAAAATGCTCTAAAGAACTTACGGTTCCAGATATAACTGCAGTATCATAACCAAATAGGAGTCCGCCTAAAGTAGCTACCAAGGTTAATTTCCATAAAAAAAAGGTATTAGTAGAAGTCTTCATAAGTTTAAAAAGGTTAGTTGGTTATGTATATGGCTATAAAAAAAGGCATAAACTATTTATTAAAGTTTACACCTTTTTAGTTATTATATATACTGATTTATGATGTTCTCAAACAATTCTTGTTTTCCACTAATTAAATCTAATTCGCCATTTTCTAGTGCTATTTTATGTAAATCTTGAAGGTTTAATTTTCCATCTTCAAAGTCTTTACCTTTTCCTGAGTCAAAAGAGGCATAACGTTTTTTTCTAAGCTCATCATAAGCAGAAGAAGTTATAATCTTATCTGCTGTTAGTAATGCTCTTGCAAAGGTATCTGCTCCTCCAATATGAGCTAAAAATACGTCTTCTAAATCTGTAGAGTTTCTTCTAATTTTAGCATCAAAATTAACACCACCTCCTTGCAAGCCTCCAGACTTTAAAAATACTAACATTGCCTCTGTAGTTTCTTGTATGTTATTAGGAAATTGGTCTGTATCCCAACCGTTTTGGTAGTCTCCACGGTTAGCATCAATACTACCAAGCATACCTTCGTTGGCTGCAACTTGCAACTCATGCTGAAAAGTATGTTGCGCCAAAGTAGCGTGGTTTACTTCTATATTAATTTTAAAATCTTTATCTAAACCATACTTACGTAAAAAACCAATTGCCGTAGCCGAATCAAAATCGTATTGATGTTTCATTGGTTCCATAGGTTTTGGCTCAATAAAAAACGTACCTTTAAACCCTTGAGCTCTTGCATAATCTTTAGCTGTAGTTAAAAACTGTGCCATATGGTCTAATTCTCTGCCCATATCTGTGTTTAACAAAGACATATAACCTTCTCTACCACCCCAAAACACATAATTTTCTCCGTTTAAAGCAATAGTAGTGTCTAATGCTAACTTTACTTGTGCTCCTGCCCTAGCAACCACATTAAAATCTGGATTAGTAGCAGCACCATTCATATACCTTGGGTTAGAAAAACAGTTTGATGTTCCCCAAAGTAACTTCACTTTTGAAGCTTCCATTTTATCCTTTAGATAATCTGTAATACTATGAATTCTTTTTTCTGACTCTACTAAAGTTGAACCTTCATTAATCAAATCAAAATCGTGAAAACAATAATAATCAAATCCCATTTTTGTTATAAATTCAAAAGCTGCATCTGCTTTATCTTTTGCTGCTTGTAATGGATCTGATGAAGAGTCCCAAGGAAAATTTTGAGTTCCAGGTCCAAAAGGATCAGAACCTTGACCACAGAAAGTATGCCAATACGCAATTGCAAATTTAAAATGCTCTTTCATTGTTTTACCAGCAACAACTTGGTCTGCATTGTAATATTTAAATGCTAAGGGATTTGTAGATTCCTTCCCTTCAAACTTAATATCTCCTATACCTTTAAAGTATTCTTTATTGCCAATTAATGCCATATTATTTATGTTTTAAAATGATTTCTAATTCGTTTTTCCATTTCTCATACGCCGTAACATATGGTATCTTATTTTTTAATGGTTTGTATGTTTTTACGTGATCATTAGCACTGCTATTATTTTTAAATGCTGTAAAATCACCTTTATACACTCCTGCTGCTCTTGCAGCGCCAATAGCTCCTGTAGTATTATATATTTCTATCTCATGACCAATTAGTGTAGCTACTGTCTCAGAAAAAATAGCAGACCTAAACAAGTTGTCGTTACCTGCTCTAATAACATTAATAGCAGTATTATCATCTTTTAATATTTGCATACCGTATGCAAATGAAAAAGCAATACCCTCTAGAGCTGCCCTAACCAAATGTGCTTTGGTATGCTTATTTAAGTTTAAATTGCAAAAATGGGTACCTATAGTTTTATTATTAAACATACGTTCTGCACCATTACCAAAAGGTATTAAGCTTAACCCATTTGACCCTACAGAAATATTAGAGGCCATTTTATTCATTTCATCATAACTATTAACCCCTAAATTATCTTTTAGCCAACGGTACTGTATACCTGCACCATTAATATTTAAAAGCTTACCTAACACAGGTTGTTTTTGTGTGTAATTAACGTGAGCAAAATGGTTAATTCTAGAAGTTTCTTTAGATTGCACATTATTTGTTACCGCGTATACAACACCAGATGTACCTCCTGTAGCGGCAACCTCGCCGTGGTTAAATACGTTTAAAGAAAGTGCATTATTGGGTTGGTCACCGGCTCTGTAATTAATAGGTATACCAACAGGTAACCCTGATTCAGTTGATGCTTTCTCTGTTACTAGACCCTGGCTTGTAAAATTTGATACAATGGTTGGCGTTAAGTCTTCATTTACCTCATAATACTCTAATAAAAAAGAAGCCAACTCATCATTTTTAAAATCCCATAAAATACCCTCAGATAATCCGTTTTTTGTAGTATTTAATTCTCCCGTAAACTGCATTGCAATAAAATCTCCCGGAAGCATGTATTTATAAATTTTATTGTAAACATCTGGTTCATTATCTCTAACCCATTTTAATTTAGATGCCGTAAAATTTGCAGGCGAATTTAAAAGCCTTGTTGCACATTTATTTTTACCAATTTCTTCAAATGCTTTTTCTCCAATTTCTACAGCCCTACTATCACACCAAATAATTGCATTACGTAAAGGGTTTAAGTCCTTATCTACAACTACTAAACCGTGCATTTGGTAAGAAATACCTATTGCAGAAATTTTAGATGCGTTTATACCAGATTCTTTAATTGCCCGTTTTGTAGCATTGCATACGTGTTTCCACCAAAGAGTAGGGTCTTGTTCTGCCCAATTTGGTTGATGAGCAATAATTTCCATTTCGGTTTCTGGTTCATTAACAACAATTATTTGTTTACCTGTGTCTGCATCTACCAATGCTGCTTTTACAGAAGAACTACCAATATCATACCCTATATAATACATACTTATAATGATTCTCTTAATATTAATTGTGTTGGAATATAGCTTTGCAAAGGCTTATCATTAGTTACAAAAGAAGCAGCTGTAGAACCTAGAGCTTTAAAATCTGTAGATACTACACTAATACCTTTATATATAAATTTTTTCATAGGGGTTTCATTATAAGATAAGAAACCTACATCTGTACCAGGTTCCAGATTTTGATCTTTACATTGTTCTAAAAAGTTACCTAAAACTCTATCACTTACACTTATGTAAGCCTCATTTTTAACTACTTTAAAGTCATTTACATCTAAAATAACATCATAATCTAAATTGCTTTCTTTACAGAACTTTTTAAAATATGTAACCGTTTCAAAAGGATGATACGTGAATGTAGGATACACAAATACCAACCGCTTGTATTTTTTAAAATTAGAAATAGCCTCTTTTAAAGCATTAGAAAAAGAAACTCCAAAATCTTGAAATACGTAGTTACTATCTTCTTTTGCGTGTATATTCCAATCTATTAAAAGCAGGTTACTTGTATCAAAATCAGATAAAATTTCTGCTACTTTGTTATGGTTAAAATTCATAACTACATACTTATAATACTTACCCTTACTATTGTTAAGTATGGTTTTATAATTTTCTATTTTATAATGATGAAACTGTACATCTACAATTACATTTTTTGGCAAGTTATTTACAAAAGAATGATATAAAACTTCTTTATAGGCTTTAAAAGTATCTAGAACCAAAAGCACTTTTTTGGTTTCATTAGCTATATAATACCCCTTGTTAGGCACAGATGCTATTACACCATACTCCTTTAAAAGTGAATATGCTTTAAAAACCGTATCTCTAGATAAATTAAAGTCTTTACACACCTTATTTACAGAGGGTAACGCATCTCCATTAGTTAATACGTTTGTAGCTAAAGCATCATTAATAGCATTAACCAATTGTAAGTATTTTGGTATATCACTATTAGAATTAATTTCAAATTTCATAAACCGTTCTGTTCTGTTCTGGTTTGTCAAATATAGAAATTTTATTTTAAAATTAGTAATATAGATTACAAACATATAATGTAAGTAAATTCAAACAACGAAAAAGTATTTAGTCGTAAATAAAATACCGTTTATCTAAAAAATACAATATTGAGAGCTAAAAAAGCTTTTATTAAAAAAATGTTAAAAAGCAAGATCCAATAGTCACAAAATAACGTATATATACAAACCTATAACGAATATACATTCTTGACAAGCAATAATATAAATTGTTAAAAACGTGTGAAAGTAAATTCTTATATTGCCAACGGAAACCAATTTTAAAAAACCTACTTATGAATTACAAAAATAGATTAATATCTAATTTTTTGTTGTTTTTACTACTTCTTGTTCCTGTATTGTGTTTAGGAAACCTTAACCCTACCCCTACAAACAGATTATTGGATAGTATTTTAAAGAGTACAAATGCGAATGCTGGTATTTTAAATTTATACAGTGTAAGTAATTCTTTCAATTTAAAAAACATTGAAGAAGAGTTTCCGACACCTAAAGCAATAATCAATGACAGAAATGAAGCTGCAGCAGTTTTAGAAGAAATAGACCTAAAAGATACTTGGGTTAATACTTTATCAAATAACGATATTGTAACCTTACCAGTAGGTATTAAAACCACTGTTAGTGAAGTAGAATACTCTATTGGAATAGCAAAAGCAACAATACACAAAGATTATACTGAGTTAACTGTTTTTGCTAGAGTTAGACTACCCCAAACAGATGAAAGCGGAGATCCTTTAGAAATATTTTTTGGCGCAAATAATGTAAAACTCTCTCACGATGGTGGAATTTTTGGCGATGCAAACCTTGTTCTTTTAGGAGATGTACAAATACCTTTTAATGCTGGTAACTGGCTATTAGAACTTAAAGGTGGTTTTGACTATAAAACAGGTAATACAGATAACCTTACCTATGTTACTATAGACTGTAATGGTGTAAAAGAAATGGGTTTAGCAGCTGAGGTACAATTCTCAAGGAATTTAATTATACCAGTTACAGACCTTGGTGAACCAGAAAAAGAATTTAAAAATGTACAAAGAATAGATGGTACAACAGCTCAGGTACCAAATAGAGTAACAGGAAAATTTAATATGGTTGCTAGTGGATGGAATGATATTGTTGCAACAATAGACCTTCAGCCATTTACGCTATCTAAACATCCAGATAAATTTGTTTTTAATTTAAACGAAGCTACGCTAGATTTTAGTGATACTAGAACTCCTGATATTCCTTTTCCTCAGCATTATCATGAGAAAGGTTTACTATTACCAAATGCCGAATTGTGGCGTGGTGTGTACGTTCAGTCTTTAGAGGTTTCTTTACCAAAGACTTTTAAAACATCAGAAAGTATAGCTAAACAAGAGCGTGTAAAGTTTGCTGCCACCAATATGATTATTGATAACAATGGAGTATCTGGACTATTTTCTGCAGAAAATATTATTCCACTAGATAAAGGAAGAACTAATGACAAAAAAGCTTGGGCTTTTTCTGTTGATTATATTGATGTTGAACTTACTACAAACCGCATAACTAGTGCTGCGTTTGACGGACAAATAGTTTTGCCTATTTCAGCTAAAAAAGAAACAACTTCTTCTACTAATAAAGATGATAAAAAATTAGGCTTATCATATAAAGGTTTAATAAGTGAAGAGGAATATCTTGTGCGTGTTGCTACTGCAGATACACTAAACTTTAATGTATGGCAAGCTAAAGCACAATTACTACCAAATTCATTTATTGAGTTAAAAGTAGCAGATAATAACTTTAAGCCTAAAGCGGTATTAAATGGTCGTATGGCAATATCTGCTAGTCAAAAACAATCTTTAGAAAATGAAGGCACCAAAGATGCAGATAGTAGCATGGTTAACTTTAAAGGTATAGAGTTTCAGAATTTAGTATTACAGACTGAAGCCCCTATTTTACAAGTAGATTATTTTGGATACAAAGATGAAGTTAAACTTGCCAACTTCCCTGTATCAATAGCAGATATTGCTTTTAACTCTAATAACCAAGAAGCTGGTATTTCATTTGATTTGAAAATAAATCTTATGGGAAAATCAGATAAAGGTTTTGCTGCGGATGCAAGATTAGGAATCATAGGTAAATTTAGTGAGGAGAATTTTGTTCAAAAATGGAAGTATGACCGTATAGATCTTTCAGAAATAAATATTGAAGCTAATATGGGTGCGGTTAAAATAAAAGGAGGCTTACTTCTTATGAATGACGACCCTATTTATGGCAATGGCTTCTCTGGAAATATAGAAGGTACATTTAGTGAATTTGGACCAATTACGTGTAAAGCTATTTTTGGAAAAAGAGAATTCAGGTATTGGTATGTAGATGCTGCTGTTCACGGGCTTAAAATAAATGCAGGACCAATACAGCTTTCTGGTTTTGCAGGTGGCGCGTTTTACAAAATGACCAGGCAACCAAATGCTGGCCCAGATTTTTCTCCTTCAGGACTTTCATACATTCCTAATGCTGATACTGGCTTAGGTGTAAAGGCAATGATTTTTGGAGGTATTCCTGATGAAAGTGCAATAAGTATTGGTGCTGGTTTTGAAATAGAATTTAACAACAATGGCGGTGTAAATAGATTAGGTTTCTTTGGTGAAGCACAAATGATGAAAGCTTTTGATATTCCCAACCCTGTTGCTAAACTTACAGATAAGCTAGGTAAAATGGTAGACACAGAGGCCTTAAATGGTGTAATGGACAGCAAAGTTGGTAAAACTTTTTTAGACAAAGCAGATGATGAATATGAAAGTGAAGTTGTTGGTGAAGCTGGTATAACAGCTAAAATAGGAATGGAGTTCGATTTTGTAAACAAATCATTCCATGCAACTATGGATTTATATGTAAATGTTGTTGGTGGCGTATTACAAGGTAGAGCTTCTGGTGGTAGAGCTGGTTGGGGTGTTTTTCATTCTTCGGAAGACGAATGGTATGTACATATGGGTACACCAACAGACAGACTTGGTTTAAAACTAGGAGTTGGTGCAATATCTGCACAAGCAGGCGGATATTTTATGTTGGGTGACAACATACCTGGTAGTCCACCTCCTCCTGCTATTGTAGCAGAAATTTTAGGAGTAGATGCTGAGTCCTTAAATTATATGAGAGATGAAAATGCTCTAGGTGATGGACGCGGTTTTGCCTTTGGAACGGACTTTTCTATAGACACTGGCGATATGAACTTTTTAATGTTCTACGCTCGTTTTCAGGCTGGTTTAGGGTTTGATATTATGCTTAAAGATTACGGCCAGGCACAATGTGTAAACACAGGAGACCAAGTTGGTATTAATGGTTGGTATGCTAACGGACAAGCATATGCTTATTTACAAGGTGAACTAGGTATCAACCTAAAATTATTCTTTGTTAAAAAACGTATTCCTATTATAAAAGCTGGTGCGGCTGTATTATTACAAGCTAAAGCCCCTAACCCTGTTTGGATGCGTGGTTATGTAGGCGGACATTATGACTTACTAGGTGGTTTAGTTAAAGGTAAATTTAACTTTAAAGTAACTATTGGTGAAGAGTGCGAGTTTGACAATGCATCACCACTTGGAGGGTTAAAAATAATTAGTGACCTAACACCAAGAGATGGTGAAACAGAAGCTGATGTTTTTGCAACGCCACAAGCAGCATTTAATATGGCTGTAGAAAAAGCATTGACAATTCCTGAAGCCGATGGCGACCATATTTATAAAATTACCTTAGACGAATTTAAAATTACAGATGAAAGTAATACCGAAATCACTGGTTCTTTAGAATGGGGAGAAAATAGTAACAATGTAACATTTGTTCCTGAAGATATTTTACCTCCTTCAACACCATTAAAAGTCAGCGTAACAGTTGGTTTTAAAGAGAGAGTAAATGGTGTTTACCAAATAGTAATGGTAGATGGTGCTCCTGCAAAAGAAACAGAAGAACGTTCTTTTACTACAGGTGGAGCACCAGAATACATTCCTTTAAAAAACATTGTATACTCCTACCCTGTTATAGATCAAGAGTATTACTATCCTAAAGAGTATAATAAAGGTTATATACAATTAAAACAAGGTCAAGATTATTTGTTTGACGATTCGCAATGGAAAAGTGAATTAGCATTAATTAGTGAAACAGGTGAAGAAGAAAAACCTGAATTTTCATACAACAATACTAGTAACACAATTAATTATACTTTACCAACATTAGATAAATCTACAAATTATTCATTATCTATTTTTAGTAAACCAAAAAATGCAAGTTCAGAATCTACATCTACTAGAACAGAAAACAATACAGATTTTGGTGATGATAATACAGTTACTGTTACAGATAATAATGCGCAATCTGTTTCTAAAGATGGTAGTATAGAACGTATAGGTTATAATTTTAGTAGTAGTGCTTACAACACTTTTGCTAAAAAGATAAAAGCAATAAAAGTTAATAACTATGGTTGGGGTAAAATTGCAAATGATGTGGTTTACCTATATAACGCTATAGATAACCACGAGGCTTTTGAAACTGCAGAGCTAGTAGGTACTGCCTATACAGATAACAAACCAATGGTAGTTGCAGAATCCGACTTAAATGACAGTTATTTTAAGCAAGACATTAATCCAATTTTATATCAAAAATACAGTTCAGGTGCATATAAAATAGAACGCCCAGAAGATCCATATGGTTTACCTCCAAAAAGAGCATTACCGTTGTTTACAAATTATGTTACAAACATCGCATACGGTATTAATAAAGGATGGACAAGAACACATTTTCCGTTTAGGTATAATTTGCCTGAAATCTATAAATTAGACTACACTACTACTAAAACCAATGTTTTAAATGATTATGTAGATGGTATAATTACGTTAACTAACCCAAATTCAGCAATACTAGATACAGAGTATATTTTTATTCCAAAAGGAACATATACTATAAAAGTACAATATGTTTTACCTGGAAATAAATTGGGTACATCTGAAACTGTAAACTTTAAAAATCTATTAGATTTAGACTAATGATAAAAAAAATATTTTTCTTTTTTTCTTTATTTGTAATGTTCTCTGCTTATTCACAACAACAAGATAGCATTACAACGCCTTCTATACAAGTTATTGCCAGAGCTCAACAAGGCAAAATTTTAGTGCGTTGGGCACCAACAGATGCTGTAGTATGGCAAAGAGCAAATACTTATGGTTATACACTAGAACGCTTTACAGTATACAGAGATGGTAAAAGGTTAGACGCACCAGAACAAAAAACTATTGTTACTGGCACTTTAAAACCTGCTCCTGTAGCATCTTGGGAAGAAATTTCTATGGCTAATGATAATGCCGCTATACTAGCACAAGCAATTCACGGTGAAGATTTTGAAGTAGGTACAGATGAAGGTGAACTAATGGCTATTGTAAATAAAGTACAACAATTAGAACAGCGTTATTCTTTTGCTTTATTTGCTGCTGATATGAATTTTGAAGCGGCAAAATTAGCTGGCTTGGGTTTTGAAGACACAAATATTAAAAGTAATGAAGGCTATTTATATCGTGTAAAATCTGCTATTCCCGCAGAGTTAGCAACCAACGTAAAAGAAGGTTTAATTTATATTGAAGCTTCTAATACAGAGCCACTACCCGCTCCTATAGATTTAGTGGGTGTTTTTAAAGATAAAGAGGTATTGCTTACGTGGGAATATGAACTATTTAAAAGCATTTACGCAACGTACTATGTAGAACGTTCTGAAGATGGTACCAATTATAAGCGCTTAGACGACTTACCATTAGTAAATCTAAACAACACAGAAGATTCGCCCACAAAACGTATGTATTATGTAGATACTTTAGCCCAAAACAACAAAAAATACTACTATAGAGTATTAGGCGTTTCGCCTTTTGGAGAGCAAGGTAAGCCATCTAAACCTATCGTTGGTCAAGGTCAAAAAGCTCTAACAGCTACACCTTTTATTACCAATCATAAGTTAATAGGAGATACCAATGCCGATATATTCTGGGAGTTTCCAAAAGAAAAAGAACCGGAAGTAGCTGAATTTCAAATAAGAGCTGCTACAAAAGATAATGGCAAATATGAAATTATTAAAAAAGGAATAACACCACAAACAAGGTCTGCAAACATTACTGCGCCTTACGCTACCAATTATATAAAAGTAATTGCGGTAGGTAAAGATAGTACAGAAACAGCATCGTTTTCTGCTTTAGTTCAGTTTGTAGATTCTATTCCGCCTGCAAAACCAGTTGGACTAATTGGTGTTATGGATAGTTTAGGAATAACTACAATTACTTGGGAACCAAACACAGAAAAGGATATGCTAGGCTACCGCGTTTTTAGAGGTAATATAAAAAACGAAGAATACGCACAAATTACGATAGATCCGGTTACCACAAATAAGTTTAAAGATACCGTACAAGTTAAATCTTTAAACGATAAAGTATACTATACTGTAGTAGCTGTAGATAACAGATACAATAACTCAGACTACTCTGAGGTGTTAGAAATTAAAAAGCCAGATGTTGTACCACCATCTTCCCCTATTTTTAAAAAATATAAGGTTAATAAAGATGGAGTTTCGCTTTCTTGGATTAAAAGTGTAAGTGCAGATGTAGACAGGCACCAACTTTACCGTAAAAATAAAAGCACTGTGGGCGAATGGGAACTTGTTTTTGAAACAAATGACACTATCACAAATTTTGAAGACACTAAAGTAGCAGCTGCAACAAAATACACCTATAAAATTCAGGCGATAGATGATAGCGGACTGATATCTGCGGACTCACCTACCCTAACCATAGAAACAGCTTCTAATACAGAAGACAAAGTTTTAAAGGGTTTAAACGCAACAGTAGACAGAGAGCAAAACAGCATTACACTAAACTGGCGAAAATTACCATCGGAAATTAAGGAATTGGTCATTTTTAAATCTAAAAAAGAAGGAAAACCTTCTACTTGGAAGCAATTAACTGCATCACTTACAAAAATTATAGACAACAATATATCTCCTAATAATATCTATATCTACCAAGTACGCCCTGTATTTGCTAATGGTAGTTTTGGAACTTTGGAGACTATAGAAGTAAATTATTAAGCTATGAAAAAATTATTTCTTTTATTCATTATCTTTTTAGGTGTTTCCAACTCTCTATTAAGTCAATCCTATGAATTAAAAATTTACAATTATGTATTTGACGAATATCATGATGATGATAGGTGCGGCACAAACAATTTATGGATTGATATAACTTACTACGACAATACACAAGAGAGAATTTATGAAGTCTATAATGATGACAAAACAGCAGCTTTACTCTTAACAAAAATAGTAAGTAAAAGAATAAAAAGTGTTTTCTTCCATTCTTTTCTTCATGAGAAAGGAGGATTTCCTAGAGATTGTAATGGTGATACCGCATCTTTAGATATAACAAGTACCGTTCCAACAACTGGTTGTATTTACCAGGGACATATACAAGGGAACGATGATGGAGGGGATGCTAGATTATCAATTAGTTTAGATTACGATATTAATCCTGTAATAGAACTAGAAACACCACCTAGTGACCTAATTGGTTATGAAGATGAATTTGATGTTAGTGTCACAGCTAATTCAATGGGCTTTAACACATCTATCTACAATTGGCAATATCAAGTTGTAGATAACGAAAGTGATATATCCAATAACAATTGGTTAAATATGCCCTTTTCAACTGCTACTCAAGGTCAAACTTCATTTTCTTTAACTCCTTCTAGTTTTTTAGATGAAAGTACTATTGGTAAATTTTTAGCAATTAGAGTTAATACGTGTGGTGATTTAGAGTCTCCAACCAATAATGTATTTAAAATCCTCCCATCTGCACCCCATATTACTGCTATTGAAAATAATACTGGCTTACAATGTAACGGTACAGATGACGCAGAAATAACACTTGTTTTTGATGAAAATTTAGAGCCTGGAGAAAGTTTTGCATTAGAAGTTTTAGACTTATCTGAAGAAACAGGTACCGATGTAAATGGAGAGCCTTTATATTCTAAAATAACCATAGACCCAAAATTTAATAATATTACTGCTGATGATATTGTTAATGATAGATTAACAATAACGGGGCTACCAGGAAGTACTGATGATGGTTTTCGTATTGAATTTCTTGGCGGTACTACCCTTTTCGCTGATGGTGATAATCATAAAATTGATTTTGATGTTTATGAACCACATTATGTTAGCTTTGATCTTTCAGACTCTACTAAAGTAAACTGTAAAAATGGGCAAGATGGTACCGTTTTAGTTACCGCTGAGGGTGGTACAGAAGGTAATTATCAGTATCTGGTAATTAAGCCTGATGGTACTGATGACGGTTGGAAAGATTTTGAAGATACACATACACATAGAATAAATAACTTGTCTGCAGGACTTAACAAAATTAAGGTTATGGATGGCAACCAATGTGTTGCTAAAAACTTAATATTAGTAGAGGGTGAGTATGTTCCTGTTCAAGATGAGGATAAGGAATTAACAGTAACAACTGAAGAACCTAACAACATATTAGCTTTAGGATTTTTACAAGTAACAGTAGATAGATTAAACGAAAGTAATGACGCTACCGCAAATGGCTTCACTGATGGCCGTATTACTGCCATTGTAACTGGTGGTACTGGTCCATATACGGTAGTTTGGAAAAACTCAGCCGGAACTGTATTTGGAGATGGTTATGCTTCTAATACTACTTTTGATGACGTTGAAGAAAGTCAAACTTTTACTTTAAACAATATTGGAGAAGGCACGTATACTTTAACTGTAACAGACGCTAACCATACGCAAGCAACACAAAAAACTACTTGTTTTGCTGAAGGAGATTTTTCTATAGAAGATCCTGATGAATTACTACTTACTATTGAAGAAGCAAACCCTGTTTCTTGTAACAGTTTAAATGAGTTTAACAATCCTGTTGGAGACGGACAATTAGTTGCTCACGCTACAGGTGGTATTAAATTAGATGCTTTAGCAAATAGTGGATTACCATATTATTATACTTGGAAAAAAGAAGATGAAAACGGAGTTTTTCAAATACTTACAGAAGAAAAAGATAGTATTATCAGCAATTTAACTGCTGCTCGTTACTCAGTAAATATTAGAGATGCAAACGGTATTGTTATTGGTAATTATGTAAACAATAGTTTGGTTAATGAGACGGATGTTATTCACGACTTACTAGATCCTGAACCTTTTGTAATTACTTTCACCAAAGGAGATTTATTATGTTCTGATGGCACTGAAGGTTGGGCAGAAGCTACAATCACTGGTGGAACTGGTTCGTATACATTAAACTGGTCTAACGGTTCTACGGAACCTAGAATTGAAAATCTTGAAAAAGGAACTTACCTTCTTTTTGTTACTGACGAAAAGGGGTGTCAGGCTACAAGTCAAGTTATAATTGATGCTCCTAACCCACTTCAAGTTGCTATTTTAGAAGAAAACGATCCTGTTTGTAACAACGGATCAGACGGTGTAATATCTTTAGGTATTAGTGGCGGATTAGAAGATTACACATACAATTGGCTTAAAGATGGTAATGTTATACCTAGTCAGACTGGTTTTTACGCCAACAACTTAACCGCAGGTACATATACCATTACAGTTTCAGACGCTAATTTATGTTCAGAAACAGTAGAAATTACATTAGAAAATCCTAGTCCAGATTTAATTAGCTTAGGAGAAGACAGATTACTTTGTGGCGGACAAAGTGTTGTTTTAGATGCAACATACCAAGGTAGTGGCACCACATATTTATGGACATCAGATAACGGATTTACAAGTACAAAGCCTAGCATTGAAGTTACAGAAGCTGGCACTTATACTGTAGAAGTTACAACTTTACTTGGTTGTAATGGTGGTGATAGTATTGTAATTACAGTATCAGATACGCCAATAGATGCTCACTTTATTGTAAGTACTCAGGCTTTTGCTGGTGAAGAATTAGCTTTGGTAAATATTAGTGAACCTATAGGCGATAAAGTAGAATGGTTTTTACCAGAGGAAGCTGTAGTTATTGCTAAAACAGATGAAAATGTTATTCTTTTGTTTGATGAACCTGGTTCTTATGATATATTGCTACGCTCTAACCAAGGAACTTGTTTCTTAGACTATATGAAAACTATTATTATTGGCGAAGCAGAAAACATTCCAGATATTGGCGATGCTGAAACGCCTTTCATTCAAGAGTTTAAAATATATCCTAACCCTTCTAGTGGCCAATTTTATGTAGATATTTTACTTTCTGAGGCTAGCCCTATTTCACTTAAAATATTTAGTATGGCGTCTCAAGGTTTGGTAAACGAGCGTAAAGAAAAAGCTGCTGTTAATTTTAATCTAGAATATGGTACAACATTAGCTTCTGGAACATATGTTTTGTTACTAGAAACTGCTAAAGGGAGTGAAATCAGAAAAATTATTATTAACTAGTATGCTTAACTCTAAAAAAATAACGCTTTACTATTGTAATTTAATTGCAATTTTACTTTTGTATACTGGTTGTACACAAGAGCAAGCTGTACCTGTTGTTATAGATTTTGAAATTGCTATAATTAATGAAGATTATTCTATACCTGTTACGGTTAAAGTTTTAAACAAAACTGTTGGCGCAGACGCCTACTCTTGGTCTTTTGTTGGAGCGGATAGGGAATCTAGTACAGATAGAAATCCTGGTGCTTTAGTCTACAATACTAAAGGTGACTATACCATACGTTTAGACGCATCAAATAAAGATGACTCTGCAGATAGTAAAGAAATTACATTTAGTATAGATGCTGCTGTAGAAGTTGCTTTTGATGCCGAAATACAAACTAATAATTTTGCACCTGCATCAGTTTTAATAACCAATAACACAAAAGGAGCTACAACTTATAATTGGATGTTTGCAGGTGGTACTCCAGAAACTTCAACAGAGGAACAACCAGGAACAGTAGTTTTTAATGAACCTGGCGATCATCTTATAACATTAGTGGTTGGTAACGGTAAAGAAACCCATCAACTAGAAAAAACAATAACCGTTGCAGATGGGTTATTGGCTAACTTTGATTGGGAAGTTGCTTTTCAAGATGATGATCTTCAAATTCCAGTAACCCTTACAATGCAAAACAATAGTACAGGTGTTTTAACGTACAACTGGAGCTTTACTAATGCTACACCATCAACTAGTACAGAAGAAAACCCAACTGTTACTTTTAACGTAGAAGGCACACAAACGCTTACGTTAACAGTTTCTAACGGCAAAGAATCAAAATCTATTTCTAAAACTATAGAACTTTTAGCCGATACTAATATTAGAACTTTAACGGATATAAAATTCGGAATTAACACTGCACATAACAACAATGCTATAGGTGCTTTTTATTCTGCCACAACCAGAGAAATCTACACTAAAGAAGAACTAGGCGCTATAGATGGTAGCTTAATAGATATTGTATTTTTTGGCTTGGGCGAAGATTTTACTTTTAACAAATTTGTTTCTCCAGACGATTTAAGCACTACTACGTTTCCTGCATTAGCAAATGCACAAAACACACGTATTATAAATTCTCAAGAACAATGTGGCTGCTCTACATTACTAACTGTTGCAGAGTTTGATGCTATGGTAGACGATAGCGTTTTAAGCAATTTAACCGTTACAGAAACAAACGGAGGATCGCAGCATTTTACAGATGCTACAGTACCTAGAATTGTATTGTTTACTACTGCAGATGGTAGAAATGGTGCTATAAAAATAAAAGAATATGTAAAAGACGGACAAGCCTCTTACATACTAACCGATATTAAAATACAGAAACAGTAAGATGAAAATACGTAATTTAATACCTTTTAAAACAAGCTTATTAAGTGCACCTATAAACAAGTTTTTAGGTGTCGCATTAGTAATGCTCGTACTACTTACGAGTTCTGTAGCATCGGCACAATTATTCCCTGTACAAGTATCGCCACAGCTAACACCTCCTTACAGTTTAAAACTGTCTGACTACAGTACTTCTACCACAGAAAAACTACTGGTAAACTTGCTTTTAACAGATGTTAATGAGTCCGACTTACAAGTGCGTTTACGATTTTCTATCTCTGGCAACAGTGTAAACATACAATCTAAAGATTTTGTTCAAAATGCTGCGCCAATACAATTAACTGGTGGTATTCCGTTGCGCTTATCTAACCTAGATTTACAACCGTATTTTGACTTACAAAACTTAGATGGCATTACACCTAGTGAATACAGCAAACCGCTACCAGATGGCCTGTATCAGTTTTGTTTTGAGGTTTTTGATTGGACAACAGGAAGACCTTTATCAGAAAAAAAATGCTATCCTGTTTACTTAGTTCTTAACGATCCTCCTTTTTTAAATTTACCACAAAACGGGGAACAAGTACCTGCTAGAGATCCTCAAAATATTATTTTTCAATGGACACCAAGACACGTAAATGCAACTGGTGTAGAATATGAGTTTGAACTGCGTGAACTTTGGGATACTAACGTAGACCCACAAGCAGCTTTTTTAGCTTCACCCAACTTATACCAAACTACAGGTTTTGCCAATACCCTACTCTACGGCCCAGGGGAAACTAGTTTGTTAGAAGGCAAAACATACGGATGGCGTGTACGTGCTGTTGTTAGCGATGGCATTAGTGAAACTGCTGTATTTAAAAATGGTGGTTATAGCGAAATTTTTTACTTTACCTATACTGGCAAGTGCGATGCTCCACAGTATATTTTAGCAAAGTCTGAAGGTACAACCACAGAAGAAATTACGTGGCAACAAAACCCAGACCATATTAACTACCAAATACAATTTAGAAAAGAAGGCGGTAGTAATAATGTGTGGTTTGAGTCTGAAACTGAGGAAACCAAAAAGAAATTATTCTTTTTAGAAGCTGAAACTACGTATGAGTATAGAGTTGGTGGCCAATGTGTACAAAACGGAGGCTACAGCTACTCGGCTATAAACACATTTACAACTCCTGGTAAAGAAGACGCTAATGAGTACAATTGCGGCATACCACCAGAAATTGTAATTACCAACCAAGACCCACTACAACTACTAGGCGTTAATGATGTTTTTACAGCAGGTGATTTTCCTGTAACTGTAAAAGAAGTAAACGGCGGCAATGGCAATTACACAGGTTGGGGCTTTATAGTAGTACCTTATTTAGGAGACACACAAATAAGGGTTACTTTTAACAACATACAAATAAATACAGACAAGCAATTAACCAATGGTATTGTAGAAACGGAGTATGATGAAGAATGGGGAGGTATGGATGATATAGCCAATGAGTTAGATGCCATTGGAGATTTAGCCGAAAGTGCTAGTGAGATTATAGCAAGCGTTTTTGAAGTTGATAATGAAGAAAATGCACCAACACCTGAATACACAGATACTGAGTACAGCTCAACTACTAACAATACAAACAACAATAGCTCTAATACAAGCAACAACACTAATAGCAATAGTAACAGCTCGTCAAATAATAACTCAAATTCTACAGAAGGACAAAATAGCAATGACTCATCAAATGAAGCTAATAATGAAAATACAAATGAAGATTCTGATAATAATGAATCTTCAGAAGAAGGTGTTGTAATTGTCTATAATGGCGTAGATTATAATAATAATGATATTATAGAAGTTCCTTATGATAAAAACAATTCACATTATGCTTTTACACTAAAAAACTACCCAAAAGATGCTACATTTAACTGGCAAGTCTTAAAAGGAGGTACTGACAATACTTCTGCATTTGTAACTAACGATACAAAATATGATAATTTAGGCATTGATATGAAAAATGTCTATTTACTTGATATTGTAGCTAACTATAACAATAAGAACATAAAAATAACAATAAAAAGAGAATTAGAAGATTTTGAGCTTGTTGACATTTATGCAAAACCTCAAGGCGAAGATCACAAAAAGAGAGTTGCTAAAACAGGTGAAAAACTATATTTACAAAAATCATCAACTCCTTTCGTAAATGAAAAACGTAAGGTAGACTTTAGTATTTATATAAGACCTAATCTATCACAAGGTGACATTTCATCACAAGATATTGTGTGGTATTATGAAGAACCTAAACAACAAAGTAATCTCGGCAAAAATTACGGAAAAAAAGACATTCATTTAAACCTAACAGAACAGGATACTAATTATTCTGTAAATGTTAAAGCAGGTAAACCTAATTTAGTAGAAAAAGGTATTGATATAGTTTGGTTTGATGGTAGAGAAAAATCTTGGAGTTTTATGCCTCCTTTTATAAGTCAACTAATAACCAAAAGCTTTAATGACATAGAGGATAATCTTGAACTCGCAGATAAAATATTACCTATTGGTGACATCGATTTTGAAATAGATGATATAAAAATAAATGGTAGTCAAGTAAATGAAGAAGATATAAATTCACGACTATATTATTTATTAGAAAAAGAAAATGTTAGTGGAGGTATTTCAGTTACATCTCCTGATATTACTATTCCTATTCCTGTCTTAGAACCTCTCAACAGGTCTGGTATTTTAAAAATTGGTCCTTATATAAATTTTGGTTTTTCAATTTCAGCAGAGGGAGGTGTAGAACGAAAAAAGTATATTGAAAGTACTACTTACAGTAAAGATGAAAGTTATTTTGAACTAAAAGCTACAGGATGTATAAATGCAGGTATTGGAGTTGAGCTATTGGTTGCCAAAAACTTATTAGATTTTAACGTAGACTTTAAAGCTTCTGCTTGTATAGCGGGATCAGGGAACTACAACTTTGAATCAAAAAATTTAATCGCTGAATTTTACATTCCTCCAGTAGTACTTTCGGGTGAAATTGTAATACAAACTAAAGGAACACTAGAATTCGAACTTGTAAATTGGAATGAAAGTATTTCTATAACTGATAAAATACCTATATCTAAAATTGAACATACATTTTAATAATGAAAAAAGCACTAAAATTTATAATAACCATAACACTACTAATTAATATTTTATGTATTCCATTTACTCTAATTAACATAAGTCAAAAATCTAAATATTTAATAAATAAAAGCGATTTTATAAAAAAAGAAGTTGTTATAGACTCATTAGTGATAAGTTCTGATGAAGGCTCCAGTAAAGCAGGAAACAGAAATATACTAACATATTACTTTTATTATGGTAATGAAAAAAAAATTACAAGTGTGAATAATACTGATGCTTTATTTCCTAATTCTAATGAAATTAGAAAAAATAATGAAGCTTTAAACTATTTAAAAAAACATAACGACTCTTTACTTATTTGGTATCATCCACGAATAGATGGTCAATTTGCTTTAGAAGAAGATACAGACATCAACATTGATGGCTACTTAACACAAATTACTATTAACATTTTACTATTATCAATTGCTTTATATTCAATAATTTGGCAAATAAAAAAATGGATTAAATTAAGAAAAAAATGAAAAAAATAAATTTTTTACTATTACTCACAATAATTACATCTAGTCTAGTTAGATCACAAGAAGATGCTAACTTAATTTTAAGTTACCCAGAAGAATCAGAAATTTCTTTCTATGAATACCCAAAAAACACTTTTGCTAAAGCCATTTATAAAAAAAAGGAAAATGTAACAAATGAATACCCAGAACAATTACTAGAGTCAATTCTTTCTGCTACAGATCAAGAGTGGGTAAACTATAACACTTTGGGAGGTGCGGAAAAAGCCTCAGAAAAAAAGCAAAGCCACTTTGACAAAGTAAAATCGATGAATAAGGATAAAAATTATTTTGAACTTATACATAAATTAAAATTAAATATTGGTGGAGTACCCACTGTTATTATTAAATTTTTTACTCATTTCGAAGATACTGAAGTACTATCAGGGGCTGCTGTTATGCAATTAAATGATGGTAGATGGCAAAAAACCTCTCATCCCTCATTATCAACTCTTTCTATAATTGTTATGCGTATGAAAACGGAAGTCATAAAAGGTATTGTTTTACAAAATTCAGATGTCCCTAATATTATAGCTATCTCCAATAGAGTTTCTAATGATGGTATACTCGATCTATTACTTCTTGAAAAAGAATTTGCTAGTTGGTACAGTCCTGAAGTTGATGACACTAAAATTACAATGTATAAAGACCCAAAAACTTGGTAGAAAAATAAATAATATGAAATTTATAAAAATTACAATACTGTTTTTCTTATTATCTCAATCTGTATTTTCTCAACTTGATTACAAAAAATTTTTAGGAGAAAAAGGTAAGTTAACTTTTAATAAGAAATATCTTTACTCCAATGCGTATAGCTACAAGTTAAACTCAAGTAAAGAAGATTCAATCATTACTAGGAATTTAAGTTCATCTATACCTGAAGGACTCTTAACTAGCCAATATGAAGAAAAACTTTCTAAAAATAAAAAAGATTCAATAACTTTTGAAATTATTATGAATTCTCGTTTAGTAGTAGCTATTAATACTAAACAAATATACTTGATCAAATACAGAACACGTTCAAAGGAATCTATCTCAGAAAATTTAATATTTAAAACAGTAAAAACATCAACAAATTGGGAAGAATTATCTATTTCCAATGAAGAAATAAAAATTCTAGAACAAATTCTATTAAACTCAAATTTAGATATATTATTTCAATTCTACAATGCAAATAATGACCCTAAATATACTGACATTAATAGGTTAAAATCTTTAGTTAAAGATAATGGTGTCATTAACACAAAAAAACTAGCAGAGGTTCTAAAACAGAATAAGACAGAATTAAGTAAGTATTTAGAGTAAGTCTTTACATTCCCCGCTAGAACAATCATCCAGCTCCTGACGTAAAGAGTAAGCAGAGCAACAAAACAATATAAAAGTAAAATGAGCAGAAAATACAAATTTAATAATCCAACAGCAGCTTACTTTGTAAGTTTTGCTACTGTTTATTGGATAGATGTATTTACTAGACAAACTTATTTTAATGTATTAGAAGAAGAATCAACAATAAAAATCACCCAAATAAATTACATATAATTATGAAAAAACAATTGCTTATTGCCTCATTATTTTTAGTATCTCTTGGTGCTACCGCACAGAAAATAAAAGAAAAAAAAGGAGAGATATTTTTAGATAAAGTGAAAATTGCAAACATAGAAAAGGTAAAAACAGAAAAACCTAAATACTACCAAATATCAGACGTAGATGGTAATCCGCTTTTTAAAGTAAAAACTTTTGTTTACAAGTCTATCTTATTTCATGATGATGAAACTAAAGACTACCACGTGGTTACAGGAGACAAAATACAAGACACACTTGCTATAGTAGAAAAAGGCTTTTACATTACGCAAAAAAGAATTGTAAAGTACTTGGTAGAAGCTGGCTTTTTAAATAGTAATGGCTATAATGAAGCTAATATTCCTAATTTAATTGCTAAATCTACCAAAATACCAACAAAATTGGTAGAGCTACAAAACAAAGAAAAAGAACTTAAAAAACACATTGGCTACAAAGTAGAAAGAGACTTTGAAAACCGTGATATTTTTATAAAAACCTATGCTCCTAAGCAAACAACTAGTATTAAAAGTACTATGATGGTTACTGCTACTGAGTTAGAAATTTACCAAAATACTGCTACAGAAGAAAACCCAGATAGTGAGCCACTATTAATTGGTTACGGTGTGTATGAGTATAAAACATTTGCAAATAATACTACGTATAAAAAAACGTACTTATTAAATGCAAAAAGAGTGCCTTTGGCATCATACGTAACCTATAATTACAAAACATACGTTCCTTTTAGAAAAGAAGAAAGTGATAAACTAGACAAATTAAAAACCAAAGAAGAGGTTTTAAAAGCTATGGCTATAAACCATATTTTAAGAGAAAAACTATAATTCTTGTTTTTACAACTACTATAAACACCAACCAACTTTTTTCTTGAAAAACCTACTACTTTCACTTTTTATACTACTACCTACACTTGCCATATCGCAAAGTGTAGATTTAGAAACTTTTGGAAAATCTTCGCCTTTTAAAGTAGGCGGAGGTATTTCCGCTAGTTCTGTATTTTACAGTAGTAACCAAAGAAACAACAGAGAACCTTTTACGTACTACGCACAAGGTAATTTGAATTTTAGTTACTATAATTTTTCTATTCCTGTTAGTTATAGCTACTCTAACCAAGGTGAAAAACTAGGCTACCAATTGCCTTTTAATTTTAACAGGCTAAGCTTACACCCTAAATACAAGTGGATTACTGCACACATTGGAGATGTAAATATGACATTTTCTCCATATACCCTAAGCGGACACCAGTTTACTGGTGGTGGTGTAGAACTAACACCTAGCAAAGGTTTTACATTTAGTGCAATGTATGGACGGCTTTTAAAGGCCACAGAACCTGTAGAAGATGAGCGTGCTGTTGTTGCATACCAAAGAATGGGTTATGGGTTTAAAACGGTGTTTGAGCAAGATAAATACAGTGTAGGTGTGTCTACGTTTTATGCATCGGACAGAGAAAACTCTATTGATATTAACCCAGATGAAGAAGGTGTGTTACCTAAAGAAAACCTTGTTCTTGGTTTTGAAGGTAGTGTAGACCTATCTAAAAACTTAGAGTTGCGTGCAGAATATGCTACAACTGCCATAACACAAGATACTAGAGCACAAGAGACCTCTAGCGGTAAAAAAGGTTTGTTGGGAAGCTTTTTTAAAAACCGAGCTTCTACAGAATATTACAATGCGTATAAATTAGGTGTAAATTACTCGTTTTACCAAGCTAACCTTGGTGTTAATTATGAGCGTGTAGATCCTGGTTACGAGACTTTAGGTGCTTATTTTTTTAATAACGATTTTGAGAATATTACACTAAACTTATCTAGACCACTATTTAACAACAAAGTTAATTTAAGCTTTAATGTCGGTTTTCAGAGAGATGATTTAGACGACCAAAAAGCAAACCCTACAAGCAGATTTGTTGGTGCTGCAAATGCAACCTATACGGCATCAGAGCGTTTAACATTTACTGGCTCCTACTCTAACTTTAGTACTTATACCAACGTTAGAACCAATCAGTTTGATGATATTAACGATGATAATTTACTAGACAATGCTACTGATTCTTTAAACTACAAGCAGATATCGCAGAATGCAAATTTAAATATCAATTATATTTTATCGAGCTCTAAAACAAAAAAAGAGAATATAAATTTAAACTACAATGTAAGTGATATTGCCAACGAGCAAGGTGGAATTGTTAGGATTGGTGATGCATCTACTTTTCATAACATAGCTACCTCCTACACTATTGGTTTTACAGAGTTAAACCTAAATATTACACCATCATTAAATGGCACATACAATACCATTGGTCGTGAAGATGCTACTACTTGGGGTCCTACTCTAAGCGTTAAAAAAGGCTTTTTTGACAATAAGTTAAAATCGGTTTTAGCATCATCCTACAATAAAACTGAAAACACTGGTGGCACTACTAACATAACTAACTTTAGAGGTGGTGTGTCTTACATATTATTAGAAAAGCACAATTTTAGCCTAAATGCAGTTCAACTTTTTAGAACCACACCAACGGTTTCTGGTCTAAAAGAATTTACAGCAACCTTCTCTTACAACTATTCTTTTGACGTTAAAAAACCTAAAATTAAATGGGGTAAAAAAGACAAAAAACGTAAAACTAGAGACAGTATTATTACTATTAATTACAAAAAATACAAGTATGTAGATTATGCTAATAATATTACAGACACCATTTTACAACTAACCAAAGATCCTAACTTTGGAAAAATACCAGACGATAAAAACCTTGAGTTAAGAGGCTTGGCAGATAATATGATTAAGGCTATTGGTAAAAAAGATGCGGTTTACAAAGAGCAAGCTATTATCTATTTAAAGTCCTTAGAAGATTTTAAAGATTTTCAGGAAAAATACAACGACTTTGTACTACGTGCTTATAACAAGTTGGTTAAAGATGCAGAAGATATAGACTACAAACTAGAAAAAGAGTTTATACGTTTAAATGCTGAGAATAACGACCCTAAAGTTAAAAAAACAAAAGCTTCTGTAGAAAAACTAAAGGTTGTTAATGAGCGTTTTGACAACCATAGAAATATGCTAGAAGGTATGCGTACTTGGGACATTATGGATGAAATTAATAGTACACGTTTAACTGCGTTTAAAGACAAGCATATAAACAAAGTTTATTTGATGTACACCAATGGTAAAACCGAAGTAGACATTGTAAACTTTTTAGAGTATTATTTAGCTGATTTATACCATAAGCAGATTAAGAAATAGGTTATAATGAAACTCTCAGAAAAAACACAAGAGCTGTTACATAACTTATTTGCGGTACTCTGTTTAGAGTTTCTCTACTATATTTATGACTTTTGGACTCCTATGGAGGAATTTCCTTCTAGTTGGAGAGCCGGTTTGTTAGAAGCAATATTAAGATACCTACACAACAACAAATTTGGTGTATTTTTAGGTAAAGGAACTTTACTTGTTTTAAGTAGCTATTATATTTATAAAATAATAAGGGACTTTAGTAAAAATAAGTAAAACTTTTAGTTTGTTTAACGGCACAAGCAAGATGCTTGCGATAGCGGGGGGACTTTTAAATATGATAACAATTAACGATAGAATTTCTGATAAATTAAAGAGTACCGATATTTGGATTCAACATATTAGTGATGATGAGAGAAATTTAAAGCCAATGGGGTTGAATTTTAGATTCTTGGAGGTAGACTTAGCTGTCAAAGCAATTAATGATAAAGATTATATGCAAAGTAAACTACATTTCTATATAGCATCACTTCTTGACAAAATGAGAGTTAAAAAATTTAATGATACATTATTTGATTTTGGACTTCCTTATATTGTCTACCCTATTTTGAGCGATAATGAAATTTTAATTAAGACGTATTCGAAATTAAGATATAATGCCTGGGGGCGAATGCCCAGTATGGATGAAAACGTGTTAAAAGGAAAAGATGCTGTTTGGTGTAATACAGTTCAATTTTTTATGGCTAATGATGTCCAAGGGATTGAAAGAAATCTAAATATCATTGAAACTTTAACTCTCTCTAAACTACCAAAGAATAAACAAGAGTTAAAAATCGATTATGATTTTTATAAAGCTCTTTTGTCAAAAGATAAATCTAAATGTGAGGAACTTTTAGAGCAGTTGGTAAGTCCTAAAATTCATAAGAAAAGAAATACTAATGATGTCTTAGCTCAATATGTTTCTCAACCTGCATTGGGTTATGCAAAACTTGCTTGGAGACAAGGCATAGAAGTAGAAGTTAATTCTCCGCTTGTCCCTAAGGAAATATTGCCAATTGAGCCTTTAGATAATTACGAAATACCCTATGATTTTTTGAAGGATGAACCCCACTAGCGCGAGCGTCACGCTAGTGCCGTAAAGAGTAAGCAGAGTAACAGCAAATTAAAAAACCACCCAAATGGTACATTCAGGTGGCATTTTACTAATTTTTAAAGTATTACTGTTTATAAAACTGTTTACTTTCTGTTCCTGGTATAGAAATAATATACATTCCAGTTTTTAAATTATCTAAAATAATAACTGCTTCTTCTGCTGTTGCATTCATCTCTTTTACAACAACACCATTCATATTCCTAACTACAAGCTTATCTCCTACTTTTACTCCTGCTACTTTTATTAATTCACTTGCAGGATTAGGATATACTGTTAAAACAACTTCACTGCTTCTTAAACTAGCTGTTGTTGGTACTATTTTCCATTTTTGGTTGCCATTTCCTTTTTCATAAGTATAAGTTATTGCATTGGTATTAAGTGTTCCGTTATTACGGTCTAAACCTTGTGTTTGGCAGTGGTTAGGCAATAAGCCGTATACATTAGTTCCGTTTTCTATAACTTTCCATTGTTGATGTTTGCCAGCAGCACTTGTATAAGTTGCTACTTGAATTCCGTTTTCACATTTAGCATAAGGCACTTCTAAAAATCTATTGTTTGCTTTGTTTTTTATAGTATATACATTATCACCTAAATGCGTAAAAATCCATTTTTGATCATCATAATTACCCGGATTTACCATTTTAGCGTTAAATGTCTCTAAGGCTCTAGACAATAATCTTTGGTTAGAAGTTACAGACTCTATAGTATACATTCCATTATCTATTAACTGAGAGGTAACTGGCGAACCTGCATCTGCTTTTCCTTTTAACAATACAATAGCAGAATAAGGAGCTACAGTTATATTTCCTGTGTAATTATTATGCTTTGCATCTACATAATCTGTAGATCCTAAACTTACAGATTTTGCCACACCTGTTGTATTTACTACAAATTTTATAAAAGTATTTGGATTTGCTGTTGCTGCAAAAGTAACCGGAGCACTCTTTCCTTTTTTCTCGTAATTAGGATATTTTGATTTAAATTCATTTAAGTTATACTCTGTATTTTGTCTGCCAGCTCTTATACTAATTTGTTTACTTCCATTAAAGGGCATACAATAATAATTACTATTTACATCTCCTAAAAAAGTATTAAAACCAGCATCTGTAATTTGGTTGGTATACCTTGCAGAAAACTGGTTTGGTTTTTTACAAAACAAAATATTATTAGTAACTGTATTATTTGTTGATTTTGCTACACTACCACCAGCACCAAAACTATTATTATAGGTAGATAGTACTAACCCATTATCACAATTATAAACCGTATTGTCTTTAATTGTATTTTTACTAGACAGGTTTGCCATTAAACCCCAGCCTACAATGTTATATACCGTATTTTCATAAATTAACTGGTTTTGAGAGTCATTATCTATGTAAATACCAGCTGTTTTAACACCTCTTCCGGCAGGTATACCTCTAATGGCACCAGGAGAATCATGTACCATATTGTTATAAATACTGTTATTTCCGTTTTTATTACCTACAGAATATATACCACCACCATCATCTTTGGTATAGCAATAATTACTAATATTGTTATACCTAATTTTTAAGTTACCACCACCAAAATTTAATGCATGATAGCCTATATCTTTAATTGTATTTTTTTCTATAATGTTAGTAGAAAATCCAGATTTACTAATAAACCTAACTCCTGTATACCCAATAAAACCTGGCGCACCCATACCAGAGCGCATACCTATATTTTGCACCTTATTATTTGTAAAAGTTAGTCCATTTATACCCTCCCAACGTATAGCAACGTTATTACTTTCTTCAAAAACAGTATTTGTTACTTTTATATTGCTTAAGGTAAAACCTAAAGACAAGTAATTATTTCCATTGTAAAAATTACAGTTTGTAATAGTTAAGTTAGAAGCACCGCTAATAGCTAGAGTCTGACTTAAACCTCCTTCTACTCTTAAATCCTGAATTTTAATATAATTGGTATTATTTAAAGCCAATGCCTCATCCCCTGCTGGTATTTCTACATTTAAATTGTTAGGGTTGCTATTGCTATACAAATACAAAACACCAGCGTTTGTATCATGTGCCCACTCACCATTTTGGTCTAGTGTATTAACGTGATTCTGAAAAAAGTATCCAAAATTGTTTTCGATATTGTTTTCAAAACCTGCACTAGGGTCTGATAAACTAAAATTTACCGTTGTACCTCCATGAGATGTCACAGTTTCTACCTTAACATTGTCATCTGTAGTTCTAATGGTAATTTCACCTCCTTTAAACCTATTTGATGCATAAGGTAAACTTGATGCTTCTGAAATAGATTTATTATTTCCTGCATGAGATTTTATTGTTCTGTAACCGCCATTAGCTGCACTAACATTTGGCTCTCTACCTATTTGTTGTGCTTGGTTGTTTAAAAATAACGATGGTATTCTGCCATTATTAACCTTAGCTAAATTTGTTTTCCAAATGTTGCCATTATGGCGTGTCCAGTTATTTATTTTTTTTGCTGCCCTAAGTATTGGTTTATTACCAGAACCATATGCTTTTAAAACAATAGCTTTGCTAGACGAGCCTTTTTTTCCCTTTAAATCTAAAGAGCCATAAAACACATCTCCTTTATTAAAATTAATAACATCACCAGCATTAATTTTGCTTTTTTGACTGTTTACTTTATTTATAGTTTTCCAGGGCGTAGCGGCAGATGTACCGTTATTAGAGTCGTTACCAGAGGCACTTACATAGTAGTTTTTTTGTGCAAATACAGTTGTACTGCATAATACTAAAAACATACCTAATAAATAGGTTTTTAATTGTTGTTTAATTAATATCATAGTTTATAATGTTAAAAAAACCGCTTAACTATTTAAGTTAAGCGGCTTTTGGTTGTTGTTATTTTTTTATAAAATGAATACCCTTTTCTCCTTCTACACCAATAATATATTTACCAGCTTTTAAACCAGATACAATTAGTGTTTCTGAATCATTTGTTGCTCTTTTTTTAAGAATTACATTCCCTGAAAAATCATACAAAATAATTTGCTTACCTACACTAACACCAGATACTGTTACGTATTCTTGTGCTGGATTAGGAAAAACAACAACTTTACTTTCATTGATTTTTAAAGCCACACTTGCGCTTTCAGAATTAGAACAACCCTCTAATACTTCTTCTGGTCCAGATCCTACAGGTTTAGTATAGGTCTTAGAAAGTACAAACTTATCCATCTCAAATCCATCCTCTCTCATTGAAAAAGAAATTGTATGCACTCCTGCTGTTGGTACATCAATAAAGATTTTTTGCGCTTCGCCACAATGATTTGCATTTGTACGTTGCTTACTCTCCCAAGTCCATTGTTGCTTACCAGTACACCATTGCATTTTTTGCCCAGAAGCTGGCCAAGTTCCATTAATACCAACGTGTACACCGTTATCTTCAGATCCTGTAGAATGTGCTCTTACCCAAACAAAATATTTTCCTGGACTAGTAAACTTAACTTTATAATTTACTATTGCTATTTTTCCTGGTTCATTAGAAAAATTTTGAGCATTAAGAGGGTCGCTATGAGTTACTCTTGTATCTGGTAAAATTTCTAAATACCCATTACCACTTGCTTCGCTATAGTGATTTGAATCTGGATCTGGAGTTGGAGTACCTGTTGTGGTTTCATTAAAAGTATACCATTTTCTATCGTCATCTTTAGATTGACTGAAAAAATGTTCTGCTTCTACAGCTACTACTCCATTTTTTTCTACAGCAATACAATCATTACCAGGTTCTACTGTAGTAACATCTTCTTCAAAAATTAGTTTGTTTACATTAAATAAATAACCAGAATCACCTGTAAAGTTCAATTGAAGTGTTTGCTCCCCCGCTTCTAAATTAACAGTTGCAGTTACCGTTTTCCAAGTTTGCCAACCTCCAGTATTTACTACAGTAAGTTCACCAATATTAGTACCATCTGCATCAATTTTAATTGTACCTCCTGTTGTATTTGTTGCTACTTTTGTCTGTATTTTGTAAGTACCTGCTTGCGCTACATTTACTTTATAATTGGTATAATCTCCATCTTCTATATAGCCTATGTTTTTTCCTCCACCAACATCAGATGTGTTTTCTACTTGTGTACCCAATTGATCTGTAAAGTTTTCTGCTTCTAAAATTCCAGGCAATAAAATATTGTTATTTACTGCTCCGTTAGCTTCATCGCATTCAACCTCTAAAATTAATTTAGGAGATGTAGCCCCTTCTTTTGATGAAAAAGACACATCATTACCCGCAGTTTGCTTTAGTATTAAAGTAATGGTTTCCCCAGGTGTTACATCAGTTAAGTTCCAATCATAAGTACTACCTACACTATAAGTAGTGTTTAATTGCCCTAATTTTGTGCCTTCTGCAGGTTTGTTTGTGTTAGACAAATTAGCCTCTGTCCAGTTAGTAGAGCTTCCTTTAAAAACCTCTATTAAACCATTGCCAGAATCACTAGAAACTGTAAGTTGTAACTTTACACTTGTAACTGTTTTAGAGGTTGTAGGTACTGTAAACTTTAGGTAAGCTAGTCTTCTACCACTTTCTACTCTTAATTCTGCGTTGTTAAACCTAGTTGTTCCTTGCAAATAAGCATCGTTTGTTAAGGTAGATGTTAATACATTATCACAAACAGTATTGCCATCATCATTTTTGCTTGTAATTAACGCAACCCAGTCATTAGTATCTGGTGCTACCAAATTATTACCTAAGGTTGTTTTTGCTGATAAATTACCTCCTGCTCTAGGGTT
Source organism: Cellulophaga sp. RHA_52 (assembly GCF_007827205.1). Taxonomy (NCBI): domain Bacteria; kingdom Pseudomonadati; phylum Bacteroidota; class Flavobacteriia; order Flavobacteriales; family Flavobacteriaceae; genus Cellulophaga; species Cellulophaga sp. RHA_52. Next base: position 2,536,242 of record NZ_VIRZ01000001.1, on the reverse strand, counting down.
AAACCACTGTACATTATACTTATTATTAACACTTGGCAAACTTAAAGATGTACTACCGCCATTGGGTCTGTAAATAGCATATATTTTACCTTCTTTAGTAAATACATAGTCATTATTATCTGCCGTAACATTATCTGCAGAAATCATTTCTGTTAAGTATGGCTGTAAATGTGTATTAAAAAAAGAGAGCGCATAACTACCTTCTTTATACTTAGCACCTCTTTTTCTATGATCTTGGCCATTAAGGTCACCATCATTACTAGTATAACCACTGTAATATTCTACACCAGCACCACCAGCTAAAAAAGTTGCCCAAAGTACTTTTTCTCTAACTTGTTTGTCCGAGACCATTATACCTTGTGATGCAGTACCTTGCTCATCATTTGCTACCACCCATTTTTTACCTGTATTTCTTGAGTTTATTACCCATCTACGTATATCTTTATGTACATTATTTTGACTTGTTTGTACAGACACACCTGTTAAGTTAGACTTGTTACCTATTAATGGGTTATACCTTTGGTCTTGCTGACCTGGGTATGTATGTAAAACAATATGGTTGTTATATGCATCTAAATTTTTAATATAATTTATAGTAGATTTTACCACTTCATCTTTAATGGTAGATTCTTCAGATAGGTTCCAGTTTAATGCTAAATGGTGTGCAAACCTGGCAATTAACTCGCGGTAGTATAACTTACGTTCCCTACCAAAAGTATGACCATCCATTTTTTCACAATTTTCTGTTTCCATTGTTTTAAAATGTAAGTACATACCTTTTTTATCTGCATACTCCATTACTTTCTCCCATTGGGCAAGTTTAGATACATCAAACCTATCTTTATGTAGCTTATTCCACTGTTCAGATTTGCTTGCGCTAGAGTAATCTGATGATGACCCTTTTAATATGTGTGGAAAAACAGCACCATCATCACCACCAGCTGCCCATGTTAAAAAAGAGATTACGTTGGCACCTTGCCCGTGCAAATAGTTTATAGATCCTAAAATACCTTTACCTTTACCACTGTTCCAAGTATACGCACTTGCATCTGTAGCATTATAGTCTGTAACATGTGCTTGCCAGGTTTTACTTTTATTACCACCAGCTGTATTGCCCGGAGTACCATCAAAATCTACATAATGGAAACGGTTTTCAGGAGAATCTGCCCCAACTTTTAAAAACCAAGCTCCGTTAGGGTTATTTGGGTTTGTACCAGTATGCTTAAGATAGTGTTCTCCCACATATTGTAGTCTACCCAAATCTTTATTTCTAAAGTCTCTGCCTGTTTTATTAGATTCACTAATGGTAAAACTACCTGTTGTACCATCCATAAAACCACCACTGCTACCGCCACTATTAATTGCAACGTTAGTACCAGATTTAAAAACTGCTGTCCAGTTCCAAAGTCCTATATCATCTGGTGTAAAATGTACTCTCCATTTATTACCAGAATTACAACCCGTATTTTCTGCGTTACCACAAGCTGCATAGTACCCAGGTACAGTAAAACTTCTGTTGCTGTTTTTGTGTGTAAAAGTTACGTCTAATCTGTAATCTGAAAAAGGATTAGGATTAGCGGTTTCTGATGTACTTGGTCCGTTAAAAGTTATTGATAATTTGTGCCACCGTTTTAGCTCTCCTTCTGGAGTTTGAGCACTTAAAAACATACCAAAAAGTATGAATACCGTTAATAGATGAGGTTTAAAAAATTTCATAGTAGTAAAATTTAAATTAAGAATTAAACAATTAGTAACAAACGACTTATGACTGTAAAAAAAGTTTAAGACTTTGTTTTTTACATTACTAAAAGACATATAAATAATAGCTTAGCTATGGCTTAAGTGTACAAACAACTATGCATAAGAAATTATTTAAGGCCTATGTAGTTTTGTTAAAAAACTGAACAGTAGAGTCACAAGATTCATTATTTTTTTATGTATCAACAAAAAGAATATTCAGTTAAAACATAGGTTATCCGTTATGTAGCTAATAGTATTAGCCCATTTTGCGCATTTAACCTTATGAACAGACTAAATAGATACGCCCTATATTTTACCAAACAGTACTTTTTTAACTCGTACTAAAAGATGAAAAATGATAAAATGTTAAATAATGAGTGATTAAAGAATAACAAGCCCAAAGCTCGTTTTTAGCAATGTAGTAGAACTTAAGTACAATTGTTTTCATTTTGTAAATAATTAAGTTGATAAAAAAATTCTTTGGGGATACAGTAAAGGTAAGTTATTTCTTACTTAATAATAAAAAATAATTCATATAAATAAAAAAAATTAACAATAATTCAGAATTATAGAAATACAGTAGCTTAATAAATAATTAAATTGGGATTTAACCACTAATTTAACAAGAATTAACTTCTTCTTTAAGTGTGCTTTTAGTGCTTAAAATAGTGTGCTAAAAGTAACTTTAAAATTAACAATTGTACACTAAATAGTTAATTTACAAAACATTAACATTTTTAAGTCATAACTTTTAATGTACTGTAAGCTACCATCTATACAATAAATACTACTAATTACCATTAAATCTCTGCTTTTTATACTATTATAACAAAGTTTACAGTTTTCTGTACTTAATAAATCTTATTATAATTAGAAGTATTTTCGTAAATTCATGAGTACCATTTACCTTAGTTACATACTAACCCCTTTTTTTAACCTTACTTTATGGGAAAAAAACTAATTATAGTCTCTGTAATATTATTCTTACTAATAACAGTAATTATATGGAATGTTTCATATAATCAAGTACAAACGTACACTAATAACATAATGTTAGTAGAAAACATAAAATCTAACAATAAACTAGTAGAAACAGAGTCTAAATTAAATGAGCTCTATAGTATTAGTAAAAAAAATGTGCTTTATATAAGTAAACTAATACAGTTAGATTTAAAAAGTAATACTTCTGCTGTAGAAATAGAAAAAAAGCTAAAAACTTTTATAGATATAGATCCCAATTACTTTCAGGCAAGGCTAATAAATAAAGAAGGTATAGAGGTTATACGCGTAGATATAGATTCTTTAGCTTCTTCTAATAAATACCAAGACAAGTCTAATAGGTATTATTTTAAAGAATCTATTAAAGCTAAAAAAAATGAAGTATACATTTCTCATTTAGATCTTAATATAGAGAAACAAAAGATAGAAAAACCTTACAGACCAACAATTCGCTTTTTTACTCCTGTATATGTAGATAATAAATTACAAGGAATTGTTGGGTTAAACTTAAATGCTAAAAATTGGTTTAAAAATTTAGACACTTACAACTTAACATTACTAAACTCTAAAGGAGAAGTTTTTTATGGTGACCATAACAATTTATATAAGCCCTCTAAGGTAGACTTAACAACAAAAGACGCTAAAGGAAACAATATATATATGTCTAAAACTGTAAGTTTAGAGGGCAACCACCCTTGGACTATATATACCAGTACTAAATTAGAAGATACAGAAAAAAACTTGGCTAGATTTAAATTTGAGACCTATAAAAATGCAGGATTACTAAATTTAGGATTACTCATTTTTTTAATTATTGTATATTCTTTATATATTAATAATGAAAATATATCTAACCTTAACCAAACTGTAGAAAACAGATTATCTGAAAGAGATACATTACTTAAAGAAATACACCACAGAGTTAAAAACAACTTACAAGTAATTACAAGCCTACTAAGTTTACAGTCTAGCTTTATTAAAGACGAAGAAACAAAAGCTCTTTTTAGGTACAGCCAGTATAGAATAAACTCTATGGCCATAATTCATGAAATGCTTTACAGGTCTAATGACTTAAGCAGAATTAATTATGGAGAGTATATGGAGCAATTAGCAAATACTATGCTAATATCTATGAAAGGTAATGATACTAACATTAAACTAGATATTAAAGCTACAGATTTGTATTTAAACTTAGACACCTCTGTACCATTGGGTTTAATGATTAACGAGATAATTACAAACTCCTTAAAGTATGGATTTAAAGATGAAGAAGGAGGAACTTTAAGCATTGAGGTTAAAAAATTAGTGTATCCTAATTTTTTATTACTAATAGGAGATAACGGAATAGGATTTCCTAAAAGCATCAATTTTAGAAACACTAAATCACTAGGATTAAAATTGATACACAAACTAGCCCTACAACTTAGAGGTAATATTGAAAAAGATAACTCTAAGAAAGGAACAAATTACATCATCACATTTCAAGAAATTGAACAAACATCATAAATTATGGCATTAAAAGTACTCATTGTAGAAGATAATATGATTATACAAATGTTTATAGAGAGCATAATAGAATCTATAGACGAAAATATTGTAAGAACCGCAAGCAATAGTAACGAAGCTATTTCTGCTTTGCGTTTTTTTTCACCAGACATTATATTATTAGATATAGGTTTAAGCGGAGATAAAGATGGTATTGAAGTTGCAGAGATAATAAATAAAGATTATAAGATACCTTTTGTATTTATAACAGGCAATTCTGATGCTTCTACTATAAAACGTGCAGAAAAAACAAAACCAATGCACATAATTCGTAAACCAATAGATGAAAATCAGCTTAAAGCAGAGTTTGAAATTATATGCAGTAAATTGACCGAAAAACCATAGAAAAGTGCATTTCAACTCAAAAAAGCGTTATTTAATCGATGAAATGACCTTTTTTAGCAAAAACCTATGAATATTTACTAGTACAGGTAACGGGTTAATTCTAGATCTTTGATGTAGTGATAATTTAACCCCTATCTTATGAAAAATTTTATAACCCACAAAGCAGCTATAGTATGTATTTCTACATTCTTCTGCTATTCGTTATCTGCACAAAATACAGTTGCAAGTAACGCTTCTAAAACAACTACTGTTGAAGTAAAAAAGAGAGTAGACAACTACAAAAAACTTAAAAGTTTAGGTTACACAGACAAAGAAATTTACGAAGATCTAGGTAACGCTAACTTTTTAGTAAAAAAGTATGAAACTGCCGCTTTTTGGTACAAAAAGCTAAAAGATGTTAGTAAAGACAAAATGCTAAACAAAAGTTACCAAGAGCGTTACCAATTTGCACTAAAAAAAGTTGGTGTTAGTACAACTAAAGATGCTCACAACACCAATAAAGATTGGATGGCTGCTGTAGCTAATGATTACAAAACTACTAAGCAAAAAAACAATACTACTTATACGGGTAAGTATGGTGAGTATAGTTTTAACCCAAAAGGAAACTCTTCTTTAGAGACTGTAACACAGCAAAACAATTATTTAGAAGAAATTACAGACAAGCACAACGCTTATAAAACACCTGTAGCAGTTACTGCAGATGGTAAAACAGCTTACTTTAGTAAAGGTGTTTATGTAAAGCCAGCAACTGGCATTTTCTCTAAAAAAGAATTGGTACATAAAATATATAGAGCAGAAAATGTAAACGGACAATGGAAAAACGTTAAAGAAATTGCTTTAGCTCCAAAAAATTACTCTGCAATGCACCCAACAGTTTCTGCAGACGGAAAACGTTTATTTTTTGCATCTAATATGCCTGGTACTTTTGGTAAGTTTGATATTTATGTTGCTTCAATTAAAGCAAACGGTGACTTTGGAGTTGCAAAAAACTTAGGTCAAAAAGTAAACACAGAAAAAAACGATTTATATCCTAAAATTGTAAACGGAAACTCATTATTTTTTGCTTCAAATGGTCACAAAGGCTACGGAGGATTAGATATTTACATGGTAGAAGTTGGTCAGCGTAAAGTTGGTATTGCTGCAAATTTAGGTAGCAGAATTAATAGTGATAAAGACGATTTCTCTTTGGATTTACAATCTAAAAACGGAATGGGCTACGTAATGTCTAACCGTGGACAAGGAAATGTAGAAAGAGTAGCATTTACATACACTAACAAAAACAGAGATTTTAACTCTCTAGAAGCTGTTAATGATGAATCTTCAATAAACTATTCAACATCTGTTTTTGAAGATTAAGACCCAAGTTATATAAACAACCTACCCCCTTAGTTTATATTTCTTTACTGTACTTAGGCAAAAAAGTACTTACATTTTTCACCCCAAAATAACCGTAATTTTTACTACTATGAAAAGTCAAGTTTCATTTACTCACAAAATCTGTTTACTAGTTTTAGTATCTATTTTACTAAGCATACAAACATTAACAGCACAAGAGGCTACAGTTTCAGAAAATAGTTCAAACAATTCTTATCACAATCAATTGTTTTTTAATAGATTTTTAATAAATCCTACCTTTTCTTTGGTAAGAGAAAACAAATCTTACTTAAACATTTTACACAGAAACCAGTACGCTACTTTTGATGATAATGTACAAAACTATTTTGTAGGTTTTAGTAGTAAAATTAACGACAATGCCGCTTTTGGTATTGGTATTTACAGCCAGTGGGCAGGTGTTGTACAAGAGTTTGGTTTTAATGCAAACTATGCTACAGCAGTACAGTTAAGTGAAAAAAGTAAACTTACTTTTGGTGCTAACGTAACTTACTTTAACGAAGGTTTAGATAAAAACAGAGTTATTGCAGATGATAACGATTTACAGTTAATAGATGCAAAAAAGGAAAGTAAATTAGCTATACAACCAGCTATTACACTATCTGTTGGTAGGTTTGATGTTGGTATCTACGCTAAAGATTTGGTAAAATACAACCAAACAACAAATGCTTTTTCTACTAATTTTAATGACAGAAGTGTTAAAGCATCATTACAGTACACGCAACCGTTTAGCGCTACTAGAGGTTTATTTGCAGAAGGTAGGTTTATGCCACTTGTACAGGTTGGTAAAAATGAAAACGGAGGAATATCTTATGTAGGTTCTATGTTATTAGATTTACCTAAGTACGGATGGTTACAATCTACTATAGATAATGAGCACGGTATTTCTATGGGACTTGGTTTTAACTTAAACAACAAAATGTCTTTAGGTTATTTGTTAGAAAAAGATGTAATGAACAAGGAAACAGACTTAGGCTGGAACCACGAGTTATCTTTAGCATATACATTTAAAAATAACGGTCCTGCTTTTGCTACAAATGATAAGCAAGAGTCTTATGATAGTAAAGTAGATAATATTATTAAAAACTATGAGGAGCAAATTTTAGCCCTTATGGAAGATCAAAAAAGAGATAAAGAAAGAATTGTTGCTTTAGAAAGCGGAAAAGATGCTACTAAAATGGCTATTTCTAACAAAAAAAGAGAAAATGAGATTTTAGCACTAATTACAAAACAAAATAGTTTAAAAAGAAATAAAAAAAATACACCAGAAGCTAAAAACACAACTAGTACAGTTAATAACACTACACCTACAACAAAAAGCACGCAAAATGCATATGCTGGTACTGTAAAAACTGTTGGTCCTAAAAACGCAGTGCAAGACAAGTTTAACACAATGGTTAAAAACTTTGAGTCTCAAAGCGTAACATTAAACAGTAAAAAAAGAAAAAACAACCGTAAAAACAAAAAAGCTGCTAAATCTAAAGCTGTCACAGAAACAACAGTACAAGAAGATGAGAACTCTTTAGCTTACCAAAACAGATTAATATTAGATGAGCTTATTTTAAGACAAGATTCTATTGAAAATGCACGTAGCGCAGAATTAGAAAAAAAGTTTGAAACTATTGTACGTATTTTAAGAAACGATATTAAGCAAAACATACAAACTACAGCACAACAGGTTAATACTGTACCAAACAATGCTGTAGCTGCTAAAACAACTAAAAAGGTTACTTATAAGTTAGATGCAGATAAAACAACTACAACTAACACAGTTGCTGCTAAAACTGATAACAAAAAATTTAAAGAAATTCCTTTAAAAGTAGTAAACCAGTCTGATATGGATGGTGTTAAGTCTGGATACTACGTAATTGCAAATGTTTACAAAACTAAAAAGTATTTAGATGCTTTTATGACAAAACTTAAAAAGCAAAACATTGATGCAAAACAATTTTACAATAAAGAAAATGATCTTTACTATGTATACATAGCAGATTACAACTATATGGAAGAAGCAGAAGACGCTTACGCATCTAACCTTAACGGTAAATACCAAGATGAAAAATGGATTTTAAAAGTAGACAAACCTACTTATTCTGCATCTACAGCAACAGCTGCAAATATATATGAAGATTAATACAATATAAGTTGACTCTCCCTAGAGTATAAATTGGGTTATTTTATAAGTGAAAATTACGCATCGGGGGTTGCGGGTAGTCCTAAAAGACAAAGTATATAACGTTCTTATACTTGTCTTTTGGACTATTTTTTTTTACAAAAAAGTGTAGTTCATCTAAAAAATTACTTTAGAACCATTCTAAATAATAAGTTAAAATTTTAACACTTTATCGATTAGGCCTTTTATAATATACGGTTAAAAGCATTAAAGTAACGACGAAATACACACTAACCCATTTTAAACCAGAAATTACCTACTTTTTAAATTTTGTCAAATAACGCAAAAGTCATATCTTTAGTATAGAGAAACAAATAAATAGTATAGAACCTATTTAATTAGGTAAATCTTTTCTATTAAAATGAACGTTAAGAAAAGAGTTACATTTTTAAAATATAGTATTTATTTACTCTAAAAAATAGATTTTAGAAACTTGTAAAAAGGTTTCTTTCACCCCCAAAAACCCAAATTATATGAAGCTTTTTTACATTACAAAAAGTAACCAAAAACAAACCTACAAAACCTGCGATCAGCAGTCATTTTTTCACCTACAAAAAAATGATAATCTACGCTGTAAACGGTATAATAATCTCTGTATTTAATTTTTTGATAGTACTAGAAAGCTATAGTTTATAGTAGGTATTATAACTAAAATTAAAATAAAGAGTACCCCTACCCTTTTAATTTTAATTATAATTTCTGACTAATAAATTGCACTTAATTATTGTAAAAAATAAGTTAAGACTGGATTTCTATTTTCTATTTTAAAATTAAATACAACCCCAAATTTCACTTATAAACTTAACCTGTATGCTATTATAGTATGCAAAAACCCCCAACTTATGCAAACAAAAAATTTAAATGTTATTGTAATAGATAACGATCCGCTGTTTAAAAAAACGTACAAACATTATTTTAGTCTATACTCAGACTACAACTTAATTGGTATTTATGGTTCTGCAAAAGAAGCCCTAAGGTCTTCTACTACAGTAGCACCAGATATTATTATCACAGATATTCCAGAAGAAGAATTTGGTGGTATAGATGTATTAATTAAATTTAAAAAGAAAGCTGTAAACGCAAAAATTATTATTGTTAGTGAACAAAATGATTTTACACTAATTAAAAAAGCATTTAAAAACGGTGCAAACGGTTATTTAACCAAACCTTTAACAGAAATGAGACTGTATGATGCACTAAACTCTATTAAAATTGATGGTGCAGCAATTAGTAATGATATTGCTAAGCAAGTTATATCAATGTTTCAAAGAAAGTCTTTTAATGAGTTTTCTAAAAGAGAAAATGAAATTATTGATCTTTTATTTGAAGGAGAAACCTACAAAACTATTGCAGAAAAACTATTTGTTACTGCAAGTGCTGTTAACTTTCATATACAAAATATATATTTAAAACTTAACGTAAACTCTAAGTCTGAAGCACTGGACAAGCTTAGACAGTTAGATTGTGCTTAAAGCAAAACAGTATAGCAAAAACAAACAAAACCTACTTATGCTTTTGCTTATACTAAAATTTAAATAGTGTAAACTATTTATGTAGATTGTCCATATTTTACCATAAGACCCTTGAAATTGTTGATTTTTTCAGGGGTTTTATATTTTTAGTCTGTAAAAATTGTTTCTCCTTTTACCAACCAGGCAATTCCAAAGCACTCTATTGCTATGGTTTCCATCCAAAAGGTAATGTGGTTTTGGTAATATACATCTTCTGGTATTACTTTTAGTAAGCCAAGCATTATTACAAGCAAAGCACAAAACATAATTGCACCTGTTATTTTATAAATTGTATTTCGCTGTTTTTTTTCTTTTGTTCGTTCTGCTTTTGGCTTATCTGACCTTGTAAAAACAAAAAGCGACATATAATTTAGGCTCAATAAAAATATAGCAGCAGCTATGTAATGAAAACGTACCCGCCAAGTATTATCTTGTATATAAGTTACACTATAGGCTGCATCTGCATCACAACAGGTAATAGCTATATTATCTGTAGGGAATAATAATAGTAGAATAGCAAAAACACCTGCAACAAAAGAAATGTAAAAATCTATAGGCTCTCTGCCCTTATACACCATTAAAAATATTGCCATTATACTCACAACTATAATAAATATAGGGTTTGCGCGTGTGTAGTAATAATGGCTAATAGACTCTAAAGTACTTGTGTGTTCTGCTGTTACCCATAAAAAAGCAAACAATAAAATAGGCAAAGCTATACCTAAAACTCCTATTAATCTTCGCAAAGTTTGCGTGTTTGTTAACCAAATATCATCATCTCTCCTATAATCTAAATGTAACATTTTCTGCATTTTAGAAGTAGACTCTTGCTTGTTTTTTTGCTTCATAACAAATTTAATTATGGCAATTGTTGTAACATAAACTTATAGCCTAAGGCTATTAAAATGGCTAAACCAAAACTTATTAAGGTACCAATAAGTATGTATTCTGTTAATTTACGGTCGTTTGCTTTAGATAAATCTCCAAACCTAAAAACAGATTTTGCTGTTAATAAAAAGCCAATACCACTCCACTGCCCTAGTACTATAAACATAAAAATAAACAAGCGCTCTAAAACACCTATATATGCACCTGCGTTTTTAAGTGATTTTTTAGATTCGTCTTCTAATTTCCATTTAGATATTATTACTTTCATAAGAATAGCAGATACATTTGTTAGTAAAAAAATTGCTATTAAAAATAATATTACATTAGGAGCTGTTAGGTAAGCTAAGTTTAAACTATAATCTGTATAAGTAGTAGCTACAATTACTAACACTAATAAATGTAGCAATTGATCTAGAAAAAATAAGACTCTAGCATTACCATCATTTTGCAATATTAATTTTGCTAAGTCTATTAAATAATGTGTAATTACAATAGTAGCAATACCAATAAAGTAATTTGTATTAAATTCTAAAACTACCATTAAGGCTAGTAAGTGTATAACTATATGCCAGTACAAGTAAGCCGACTTTTGTTTTTTCTCTAGCTTGTCTTTTATCCATTTATTTGGTTGCAACACAAAATCACCCAAAATATGAGCTAAAAGCAACTTTAATGTAAGTACTAACATAGTTTTTTTATTTGTGTGTTATAGTAATCTAATATTTTTAAAATTTCATCAAAACCAGCTTTTTTTAAACTAGTACTAATATTGCTTTGCTTTTTGTCTAACCTATCTGCTAACTCTTTTTGCGTTACACTGGTATCTTTTAAGCTTTCTTTTATTAAAAGTGCATAATTAGGTGTCCAATTATTTATAGTAAGCTCCAATACATCTAACACTAAATTTAAAACGATATTAAACTCTTGCCAAGGTGTTTTAATTGCCAAAGTTTGTTTTTTTAGGTCTTCAAAACACTCACCAGAATTTATGTAAGCACTACCATTTGCCTCTGTTACCTTTTCTGATGTATAACTTTCTTCTCCTATACCAATTGCCATTCTAACATCTAAAGTCTTAAATTGCTTTAAAACAGTTTTTAATACTAAAGCTATTTTTAAAGCTTGTTCTGGTGTTGTTTTTAGCTGAAAACTATCTCCTCTATATATTTCCCAATCTTTTGGATCTGAGCCTATTTTTTTCAACTCAGTCTTAAGCTCTGGTAACCAAACACCTACATCTTCTGCTCTAGAATTAATAATGTCTCCTGTTATAACTGCTATCATTTTTTATTTTTTATCAAATATATGCTATTTAACATATAATTGCAATTATATGCCATATAACATATAATTTAAAATATATGCGTTTAAACATATAAAAGAGTGTATCAATTTAAAAATAGATTTTTTTAACAATATTATATTTACAAAAATAGTAATTAATATAAATGATGAGTCAAATTATAGCATCAACCTAAAATAATTAACTAACAAAAAAGAGATACTCTTTTAAAATAGTACTTTTGCGGTATGGTAAGAAACATTCAGCTTAGAACTACATTAAAAGAAGAACCAATACAAGGTATTCTAACAAAAAAAGCTGCTAAATATTTAGGTATTCCTGAAACAGAAATTACAGCTCTAAAAATAGATCGTAAGTCTATAGATGCACGTAAAGCTACCATTTATTTTAATTATAAAGTTACAGTATACATACAAGAACCTGCACCAGAAAATAGCAACTATACTTTTAACTATAAAGATGTTTCTAATGCTAAAGAAGTGCATATTATAGGTTTTGGTCCCGCAGGTATGTACGCTGCATTACGTTGTATAGAATTAGGGTATAAACCTATTGTTTTAGAACGTGGTAATAATGTACAAAACAGACGTAGAGATTTAAAAGCCATTAACCAAGAGCACATTGTAAACCAAGACTCTAATTATTGTTTTGGCGAAGGTGGTGCCGGCACATACTCTGATGGTAAGTTATATACCAGAAGCCTTAAACGTGGAGATGTACGTAGAATTTTTGAAAACCTAGTATACCACGGTGCAACAGACCAAATTTTAGTAGATGCACACCCACACATAGGCACAAATAAACTTCCAAAGCTGGTACAAAATATTAGAGAAAATATTATAAAGTATGGTGGTGAAGTCCATTTTAATACTAAAGTGATAGATTTTGATATAAAAAATAACACTTTAAAAGCTATTATTTTAGAAAATGGAAATGAAATGGCGGTAAATAGTGTAATACTAGCTACCGGACATTCTGCTAGAGATATTTATTATTTACTACATAAAAAAGAAATTGCATTACAAGCTAAATCTTTTGCTATGGGTGTACGTGTAGAACATCCGCAACATATAATAGACAGCATACAATACCATTGCAGCGGACAAAGAGATGAGTTACTACCCGCAGCTGCATACAGCCTTGTAGAACAAGTAAAAGGAAGAGGTGTATACTCATTTTGTATGTGCCCAGGCGGATTTATAGTACCTGCTGCAACAGCTCCTGGAGAGGTTGTGGTAAATGGTATGTCTCCATCTAAACGAAATAATTTATATGCAAACTCTGGTATTGTTGTAGAAATTAATGTTGATGAAGATATTCCTAAATACAATAAGTTTGGGGTTTTAAAAGGGTTAGAATACCAGAAAGACCTAGAAAAACTAGCTTTTACCGCAGGCGGAAGAAGTCAAGTTGCACCTGCACAACGATTAACAGATTTTGTAGAAGGAAGATTATCTACAACACTAAATGAAACATCATACCAACCAGGATTAAAATCTGCTCCACTACACTCTTTATTTCCTAAACTAATTGGAAGTCGTTTACGAGGCGGATTTAAAGCATTTGGAGATAAAATGAATGGGTATTACACCTCTGAAGCTAATATTATTGGGGTAGAATCTAGAACCTCATCTCCTGTTAATATTCCAAGAACAGAAAAATTAGAACACCCAGAAATTAAAGGTTTATTTCCTTGTGGTGAAGGCGGTGGCTATGCAGGTGGTATAATTTCTGCTGCTATGGATGGCGAAAGATGTGCAGAAGCAGCAGTTGCAAAAATATAATTTATAATGACTAAAACTAGCCTTTAGCAATAAGCTTTAGGCTATTGTAATATTACATTGTTTTAAATAAACAATACCACAACACAAGACTTAATGCATTTTACTTAGTAGTTCCTAACTTTAGTTGTTCTGTTGCGCTTTTTTTATAATAGCTTTTAAGCGTTCTTTACGTAAAGCTTCTTCTTTTTTCTTCTTATTTATTTTTCTGGCCATTAACTTAGAGTGTTTAGCCTTATTTAATGTATTTTTTTCTTTTCCTGTTTTACCCATAACTAGCTCTTTTTTAAACACTTTTATATCAACCTAAAACAAAAACTTATCTTTTTTTTACTTTTTTTAAAACCCTACTTCAAATTATCTCGTTAGTATGGCAAGAGTGTATTAGTTTTTATAGCTTTGGTAGCTGCAAAAATAACACTTAAAAATACAATAGTAACAAAGTTGTTTTAAAGCATATAATGATACGTAGCAAACAATATATATTAAAAATTATAGCAATAAGTATAAGCTTATTGTATGTGCTACATCCATTGCAACATCAAATTAAAGATGGTTTACACGCTATTTCTCACGCTATAGACTCCCATACAGTTGCTGTACATACACATAGTCATACCTCAACAGCGGGGCATAACCATAGTCATACACACGCTCAAGACCACGAGCATCAAATAATTACATTTATAAACAATCTTTTTAGTGAAGCAGAAAACAATTCTAATGATGGTCTTGTACAGCAAGTTAAAATAGATAAACATATTGTAGACACAACTACTTACACTATTAAAAATTATAGTATACTACCCACTAATTATATATATACTAGCCCATATAAAACTGCAAAAGGCTACATATTAGCAGCAAAAAAACCACCCAAAAGCCCATTTGCTTAACACTGCTTATAAACAGCAGACAAATTCATAATTATTTTATAAAAGTACTAGTTACTACAGGCTGTTTTATGCCTATAAGTTAGCTATGTATATACATTACTGGTATCCTAAATTTAGAACAATATTACAGTTTTAAACAGGGTACTTTTTACAACAAACTACAACAAATGAAAAATTTTATAGCAATACTACTGCTCTTAACAGGTATTGGCAGTATACAAGCACACGAGTTAAAAGGTACAATAGTATCTAACAACAACACACCTATAGAAGGTGTTAGTGTGTACAACCAAACAACAGGTAATTACACCTACTCTAATACATCTGGTTATTTTAAATTAAATAATGTTTCTTTAAATGACGTTGTTTTCTTTTACAATCTAGGGTACGCAACAAAAGAAATTACAATTACAGAGAAACACTTAAACACTACTGTAAAAATTAGTTTAACAGAAAGTGCTGTGTCTTTAGACCAAGTAGTTTTGGTTTCTAATGTTAATACCTTAAGTACATTTTTAAATGTAGATGTTAAAACAAATCCTGTAAAGTCATCACAAGAAATTTTACGTAAAGTTCCTGGACTAATTATTGGTCAGCATGCTGGTGGTGGTAAAGCAGAACAAATATTTTTACGCGGGTTTGATATTGACCACGGTACAGACGTTGCCATAAGCGTAGATGGCTTACCAGTAAATATGGTATCTCATGCACACGGACAAGGTTATGCAGATATGCACTTTATTATACCAGAAACTATAGATAACATAGATTTTGGCAAAGGCCCTTATTACGCAAATGTTGGTAATTTTAACACTGCAGGTTATGTTAACTTAAAAACCAAGAAAAAATTAGACAACAATTTATTATCTGTAGAAGCCGGACAATTTAACAGCTTACGTGCAGTAAGTATGCTTAAGTTGTTAGATGAAGAACAAAATAATATGTATTTAGCTTCTGAGCTTGTACTTACAGATGGTGTTTTTGATTCTCCTCAGAATTTTAATAGAATTAATCTAATGGGCCGTTATAACTTTAATAATTATGACGATCAAGAGTTTACTATTACAGCTAGTCATTTTCAAAGTAAATGGGATGCTTCTGGTCAAATACCTCAGCGTGCGGTAGACCAAGGATTAATTGGTAGGTTTGGCGCTATAGATGATACTGAAGGTGGTAAAACTAGCAGGTCTAACCTATGGTTTAATCACACCAAACAATTTAATGATCACGAGTCTCTTACTTCAAAGGCATTTGTATCTAAGTACGACTTTGAGTTGTTCTCTAACTTTACCTTCTTTCTAGAAGATCCTATAAATGGAGATCAAATAAAACAAAAAGAGTCTCGTAGTATTTTTGGAGCAGAATCTGTTTACGCTCATAATTATCACTTTAATAAAGATAACTCACAGTTAAAATTAGAAGCTGGTGTTGGTTTTAGGTATGATGATGTTAATGACGTGGAGCTATCTCACACAGCTAATAGGCAAACTACTTTAGAAACTTACGCTTTAGGTGATATTGATGAAGTTAATATGTATAGTTTTGTAAACGCTACGTACAAGAAAAACAGATGGACAATTAATCCTGGTTTGCGTTTAGATTATTTTAAAAACGACTATATAGATAAACTACAAGCTACATACACCAGTTTAAGTGAAGACAAGGTTTTTGTTAGTCCTAAGTTAAACTTTATTTATGCTGCTTCTCCTAGCGTGCAGTTATTTTTAAAATCGGGTATTGGTTTTCATTCTAATGACACACGCGTGGTTACTGCTAACAATGGTAAAGAGATATTACCTGCTGCTTATGGTAACGATTTGGGTGTTATTCTTAAACCATCATCTAAATTAGTTATTAACGCTGCTTTATGGAGCTTATTTTTAGAACAAGAATTTGTATATGTTGGTGATGCTGGAGTTGTAGAACCTAGTGGAAAAACACAACGTTATGGTGTAGATTTAGGTTTTAGATACAACATAAACCCTAATTTGTATTTGTATAGTGATGCAAACTACGCTTACGCCAGAAGCACAGAAGAAGCAGATGGTGAAGATTACATACCATTGGCTCCTTCATTAACCGCTGCTGGTGGTGTAACTTTTAAAAACTTAGGTAAGTTTTCTGGCGGATTAAATTACAGATACGTAAAAGACAGACCTGCTAATGAAGATAACTCTATTGTTGCAGACGGTTACTTTGTATCAGATTTTAATATTAGTTACAATACTAAAAACTGGACATACGGAGTTATTATAGAGAATTTGTTTGACACAGAGTGGAACGAGAGTCAGTTTGCTACAGAAACAAGGTTATTTAATGAAGATAATCCTATAGATGAAATTCATTTTACACCAGGTACTCCGTTCTTTTTAAAAGCTAAAGTTTCCGTAACTTTTTAAAAACGGTATTTTTATTGCACCTAGTAAACCCACAGCATTTGTTGTGGGTTTATTTTTTATCTGTCCAAACACAGACACCATTTTTTATAGAATTATAGTATATTTAGTTTAATGATTAGGAACTTTTTCTTTGTTTTATGCTGTATAACACTCTTTTCTTGTGCTAACAAAAGTGTAGAAAAGAAAGAAAACCCATATGTTTGGAAAACACTTAGCGTTAAAGCAACTGCATACAACTCTTTGGCATACCAAACCTCTTCTACCCCAACTATTGCTGCTTGGGGAGACAGTCTTAAACCCGGAGACAAATACATAGCTGTTTCTAAAGATCTTTTAAAATTAGGTTTAAACAGAAATACTGAAGTAAAACTAGAAGGGTTTAGTGGCACTTATTTGGTAAAAGATAAAATGCATTCTAAATGGCGTAACCGAATAGATATTTATATGGGAACAGATGTAAAAAAAGCTATAGAGTACGGTGTTAAAAAAATTAATTTACAGTACAAAATTCTTAAAGATAGCTTAAAAACACCTTAATTTTAAAGCGTTCTTCTTATCTTTAAAAAAACCTATTATACTAGTATTTAGTTAATATTTGCATTAGCTTGTAAATGATAGGAAAGTAATTTTAATACGACAAAATATTACAAATAAAATAACACTAGTATAACAATTATAATGTAGAAAGGAAATTGATTTATGTTAACTTGGAAAAATGTAATTCACTTTACAGTTAAAGGCAATTTAGAGCCCGATTTTAAAGTTGAAAAGTCAGATATTGAGTGGAAACAATTGCTAACACCAGAACAATACAGAATTACACGTAAAAAAGGTACAGAGCCAGCGCATAGTGGTGCTTTGTGTAGTTCTTTTACAAACGGACAATACAATTGTGTTTGCTGTAACACACCTTTATTTAACTCTAGCATAAAATTTAAGTCCAATTCTGGCTGGCCTAGTTTTACACAGCCTATTAAGGAAAATGCTATTAAGTACATAAAAGATACAAGTTTTGGTATGATAAGGGTAGAAGTTTTATGTAATACATGTAACGCACATTTAGGACATATTTTTCCAGACGGACCAGAACCTACTGGCCTACGCTATTGTATAAATTCTGAAGCATTACAATTACAAAAAGAGAAAGAAAAGAATAATGATGAATAGAAAATTAGAAACATTAACTGTTGGTGGAGGATGCTTTTGGTGTACAGAAGCAGTTTTTAATGAGGTTAAAGGTGTAGAAAAGGTAGTTTCTGGTTACACGGGTGGTATTGCACCTGGCAGACCAACATACAGAGAAATATGCTCTGGTTTAACTGGTCATGCAGAGGTGGTACAAGTTACCTACAATGCCGCAGAAATAGCGTACCAAGATTTACTAGTTATTTTTATGACTACACACAATCCTACTACGCTAAACAGACAAGGTGCAGATGCTGGCACACAATACAGATCTGTAATTTATTATCATAATCCTAAACAAAAAGAACTTGCTGAGGTTGTTTTAGCAGAAATGGCTCCGTATTACACAGATCCTATTGTTACAGAACTTAGCCCTATTGGTGTTTTTTATGATGCAGAAGAAGAACATCAACGTTTTTACCAAAATAATAAAACAATGGGGTACTGTACTGTAGTCATAGACCCTAAACTAGCTAAACTACGACAAATGCACGCAGATAAATTAAAAAGCATAACAGCTTAATACAACATATAATACCTGTAATTCTTTATGACTTACAGGTATTTTAAATTTTAGAAAGAATGAAAGTTATACACGATAAAGAAAATCAAAAATTTACTATGAATGTTGAGGGTGATACAGCATTTGTAGATTACAAGCTTAAAGATGGAAAAATGTACTTAGTATATTCTGAAGTACCTACCAGCTTAAGAGGTAAAGGTATAGGCAAAGTTTTAGTAGAACAAACTTTTGAGCTGCTTACCACACAAGGGTACAAAGCTGTAGCTGTTTGTGGATACGTTAAGGCTATTGCTAAAAGAAGTGACAAGTGGAGTACTATAATTGAACAAGCCTAAATAATGAAGTTTAACCTAAAAGATAGATTTACATCGCAATTACCCGCAGATCCTATTTTAGAAAATTCTAGAAGGCAGGTTTCTAATGCGTGTTTTTCTTATGTTACACCTAAAAAAACTGCAAACCCAGAAATAATTCACGTTTCTGATGATATGCTACGCACGCTTGGATTAACAAAAAAAGACAGTGCTACCAAAGAGTTTTTAAACGTTTTTACAGGAAACAGCGTTATGCCAAATACCAAACCATATGCTATGTGTTATGGCGGACATCAATTTGGAAATTGGGCCGGACAATTAGGCGATGGTAGAGCTATAAATTTAGCTGAGGTAGAACACAATAACAAAATATGGGCTTTACAGCTTAAAGGTGCAGGAGAAACTCCGTATTCTAGATCAGCAGATGGTTTAGCTGTTTTACGTTCTTCTGTTAGAGAGTACTTGTGTAGCGAAGCTATGTACCACTTAGGCGTACCAACAACAAGAGCCCTCTCTTTAGCGCTTACAGGAGATAATGTGTTAAGAGATATGTTATACAATGGCAATGCAGCTTATGAAAAAGGTGCCGTTGTTACTAGGGTTGCTCCTAGTTTTCTACGTTTTGGAAGTTTTCAGTTATTAGCAGCCAAAGAAGATATTTCTACCTTAACTACGCTAGTAAATTACACTATAAAAAATCATTATTCTCATTTAGGCAATCCGTCTAAAGAAACTTATATAGCTTTTTTTAAAGAAGTTGCAGAACGTACTTTAGAAATGATTGTACATTGGCAACGTGTAGGTTTTGTACACGGTGTTATGAATACCGATAATATGTCTATTCTAGGACTAACCATAGATTATGGTCCATATGGCTGGTTAGACGATTATAATCCGGACTGGACACCAAATACTACAGACGCAGAAAACAGACGTTACCGCTACAACAACCAACCTAATGTTGGTTTGTGGAATCTTTTTCAATTGGCAAATGCTTTATTTCCATTGGTTAATGAAGCTGCTCCCCTAGAAGCTATTTTAGATGATTACAAACTAGGTTATGATAAGGCTTCTTTAAAAATGATGCGTTCTAAAATTGGTTTGTTTACAGAATTTGACACAGATTATAAACTTATAGAACAGCTTGAAGAGAATTTACAGCGCGTAGAAACCGATATGACTATCTTCTACAGGAACTTATCCACTTTTAACAAAAACGCTCCTAAAGAAGCTCTAAACAGCATTAAAGAGGCTTTTTATAATACAAACACACTAACAGATGATGTAAAAACACATTGGAACAATTGGTTTACTTCTTATGCTAGCAGATTAAAGTTAGAAAAAACAACAGATAATGAGCGTAAAGTAAAGATGAACCTAACTAACCCTAAATACGTATTACGCAACTATATGGCGCAACTTGCAATTGACGCTGCGGACAATGGCAACTATGCTGTATTAGACGAGTTATATCAACTTTTAAAAAATCCTTATAAAGAACAACCAGAACATCAAAAATGGTTTGCCAAAAGACCAGATTGGGCAAAACATAAGGTTGGTTGTTCTATGTTATCCTGTAGCTCATAACTTCTGGTCTAAATTAAAAATAACACTATGAATAAAACAGATTTCAGCAACTTAAAAGCAATGTACATTAATTGTACGCTAAAAAAATCACCATCAATAAGTCATACTTCTAAACTTATGGAGGTTTCTAAGCAAATAATGCGCAAAGAGAATGTTACTGTAGAACAATTACGACTTGTAGATCACGATGTTGCTACTGGTGTTTACCCAGATATGACAGAACACGGCTGGGATAAAGATGAATGGCCAGAGCTGTTTAAAAAAATTATAGATGCTGATATACTTATCATTGGCACCCCAATTTGGTTAGGAGAAAAGTCTTCTGTAGCGCAAAAACTTATTGAAAGACTGTATGCTATGAGTGGTATGACTAATGATAAAGGACAATATTTGTTTTACGGAAAAGTAGGTGGTACCATTATTACAGGTAATGAAGACGGTGTAAAGCACTGTGCTATGGGTATTTTATATGCTATGCAGCATATTGGATATTCTATACCACCACAGGCTGATGCTGGTTGGATTGGCGAAGTTGGACCAGGCCCTAGCTATGGTGACACCAAGTGGAAAGGAGAAAAATTAGACAATCCTGTTGGCTTGCAGTCTGACTTTACAAATAGAAATACAACATTTATGACCTACAACCTTATGCACTTAGCTAAAATGCTAAAAGAACAAGGAGGTTACCCTAGTTACGGAAACTCTAGAGAAGGCTGGGATAATGGTAAAAAATGGAACTTTGAAAATCCTGAATACCGCTAATAAAACAGCTAATAAACTGCATAGCAACGCTATAGTTGCACTGTAATTTTAAGCTACTATTTCCGACAAAATCACCAACAACAATAAAAACATTTAAAAACCACATTTATGAAAGCAATTTGGAACAATACCATAATAGCAGAGAGCAATGACACTGTAGTTATAGAAAACAATCATTATTTCCCTAAAGAGAGCATTAAGCAAGAGTTTTTTACACCAACAAATACACACACTACTTGCCCCTGGAAAGGCAAAGCTCATTATTATACCGTTACTGTAAACGGTAATGAAAATAAAGATGCTGCTTGGCACTATCCAGAAGTTTCTAAAATGGCAAAACCAATAGAAGGTTATGTAGCTTTTTGGAAAGGTGTAGAAGTAGTAGAATAGTATTTTTTTTGCTTAAAATAGCAGAAGATTCACTTTATAAGATAACCTCAAGCACAGGTTACCATTAGTAAGCAAATGCTATTTTAAAATTGTTATTAGGATGTAAAATATAACGAAAGGTTTTGTTTTTCTATTCAGATATAGCGTCAATAAAATCGACACCTAAACAGTTAAATGATAAGTTTAATTAAAAATTAATAAAAATCTGGATAACAATAACTTAATGTGTATTTAAACTATTTAAATAATGCGTTTTACAAAAAAAATACCAATAAGTATATAAGATGTTTTTAAACAGAAAAAAGCACAGAAAATAGATAGCATCAAAAAAACTTTTCAAGTTTAAATTATAAAAAATTACAACACAGATTTATCAGTTTTTAGCACTTAAACCATTACAAAAAGAATATAAAAATTACCTTAACACAAATCTTAAAAAAACCATTTTACAAAACCTTGATTCTATCAAAATCACAATTGCTTTTATTACAATTTTCTAAGCACATAAACACTAAAAAATTAATGAATGAAGAGCACTAGATTACACATAAAAAATAAAAATGGTTTACAGCTACAAGCCTACTTAGAGCTACCTGCCAACCAAAAACCAAACTACTTTGCCATTTTTGCACATTGTTTTACCTGTAGCAGCACATTAACAGCTGTAAAAAACATTAGCAGGTCTCTTACAACGCACGGTTTTGGGGTTCTTAGGTTTGATTTTACAGGACTTGGGCGCAGTGAAGGAGAATTTGCAGATAGTCATTTTTCAGCAAATGTAGATGACTTAATTGCGGTAAACAATTACCTAACTGAAAACTATAGCGCTCCTTCCCTATTAGTAGGGCATTCTCTTGGTGGTGCAGCAGTTATTGTTGCAGCGTCTAAATTAGCAAATATTAAAGCCGTTGCTACTATTGGCGCCCCTTCTACTGCTAGTCACGTAACACATTTATTTACCCACGATGTTAGCAGTATTCCAGAAAAAGGAAACGTAGAAGTTAACATTGGTGGCAGACCTTTTAAAATAAACAAGGAGTTTGCAGAGGACTTTAGCAAAACAGACTTACCAAAAATAACAAAAGAACTCCGTAAGCCCATTTTAATTCTACATTCACCTATAGACACCATTGTTGGTGTAGACAATGCACAAGAGCTTTATTTAAACGCACACCACCCTAAAAGCTTTGTTAGTTTAGACCAAGCAGATCACCTACTAACAAACCCAACCGACAGTATTTATGCTGGTAATGTTATTGGTACTTGGGTACAACGTTATTTTGAGCCAAAAGAAAATGAAATGCTATCTACAGAAGGAGAACAACTAGTAGGACATTTAAATTTATTAGAAGATAATTTCACAACAACTATACAGACTAAAAAACACACCTTAATTGCAGATGAACCAGAGAATATTGGTGATGATTTTGGCCCGTCTCCTTATGATTTTTTAAGCGCTGGTTTAGCCGCCTGTACTGTAATGACTTTAAAAATGTACGCGCAGCGCAAAAAATGGGATTTGCAAGAAGTTTTTGTTTATATTACGTATGCAAAAAAACACAGTGCAGATTTAATGCTTGATGTAGACAAACCAACCAAATATGATCATCTTTCTAAGAAATTAAAGTTTGTTGGAAACCTAGATGATAAAAAAAAACAAAGACTTAAAGAGATAGCGTCTAAATGCCCTGTTCACAGAACATTACAAAGTGATATTATAATAGATACCGTACTCGTAAATGATTAACATAAAAAGTGCTTACTTAAACACTCGCAACCAATTTTTAACACTCTGTTCTAATTTAGAAACCGAAGATTATTCCGTACAACCAACAGAATTTGTGTCGCCTCCTAAATGGCATTTAGCACATACCACTTGGTTTTTTGAGCAATTTGTTTTAAAAGAATTTAGCTCAGAATATACCGTTTACAATGACGATTTTGCTTATCTTTTTAATAGCTATTACAACAATGCAGGCGAACGTGTTTTACGTCCTAACAGAGGATTAATGACACGCCCAACTGTAAAGGAAGTGTATGCATACAGGAATTATGTAGACAGTAAAATGGTTGTTTTTTTAGATAGCAATCCTTCTAAAAAAGCTCTAGAAATTATAGAACTTGGTATAAACCATGAACAACAACACCAAGAGTTATTTTACTATGATATAAAATACATTTTTGGCAATCAGCCTACATTTCCTACCCTTAAAAATAGTATTGCATTAAATGACATAACACAAAAGCAAGAGTTTATTACTATTAAAGAGGGCGTATACCAAATTGGACATAACACAACTGGTTTTAGTTTTGATAATGAACTAGGCGTACACAAAACATATCTTCATCAATTTAAAATTAGCAACAATTTAACCACTAATGCAGAATACATTGCATTTATACAAGCTGGCGGTTACTCCAACTTTAACCTATGGCACGCAGAAGGATGGGATTTTATTACCAAAAACAACATTACTGCTCCTTTATACTGGCACAAAGTTAAAGACACCTGGCACTACTATACATTAAATGGTTTTAAGCCTGTAGAGCCAAACAAGCCAGTTACACACATTAGTATGTATGAAGCCTATGCCTATGCAGAATGGAAGCAAATGCGCCTACCTACAGAGTTTGAGTGGGAAATTGCTGCAGAGCACCTAAATTACGGTCAGCTTTGGGAATGGACCAATAGTGCATATTTACCTTACCCAAATTTCTCTAAAGCTCCTGGTGCTTTAGGTGAATACAATGGTAAGTTTATGATTAACCAACACGTGCTTAGAGGAGCCTCTATAGCAACACCAGAAAACCACAGTAGAAAAACATACAGAAACTTTTTTCAGGCAGATATGCGCTGGTTATTTTCTGGAATAAGACTTGCACAATAATATGGATTATACCTTTGATAAAGATATATTAGATGGCCTTACTGCGCCAAAAAAACACCTATCTTCCAAATACTTTTATGACGATGCTGGAAGCAGAATTTTTCAGGAAATTATGCATATGCAATCATATTATTTAACAGATAGTGAATTTGAGATTTTATCACTTCAAGCCAAACAAATTGTAGATGCATTACAATTTAACGTACCGTTTAACATTATAGAATTTGGTGCTGGTGACGGATTTAAAACCTTTAAACTATTAGAATATTTAGAGCAAAACAATATTGCTTTTCATTACATTCCTATAGACATTAGTAAAGAAGCTATAGATATGCTTACAGATAAGTTAAAAGAACGCTTACCAAATGTATCCATTAAACCTAAAATTGGCGACTACTTTAAAATGCTTAAAGAACTTAAACAAGATAGCACCCCTAGTTTACTCCTATTTTTAGGTAGTAACATAGGTAATTATACTTATGGTGAAGCAACAGAACTACTACAGCTTTTTAATAACAATATGAAACCTAAAGATAAGTTGCTAATTGGTATAGACCTAAAAAAGAATCCTATTACTATACACAATGCATATTTTGATAAAGACGGAATAACAAAACGTTTTAACCTTAACCTTTTGCTACGAATTAACAGAGAGCTAGAAGCAGATTTTAAAATTGATGATTTTGACTTTTATTGCCACTACAACCCTACTAACGGAGAAGTTAAAAGCTATATAGTAAGCTTAAAAAAGCAACAAGTTTACTTAAAAAAACTAGATAAAGTAATCAGTTTTAATCAGAATGAGCTTATTTGGACAGAATTATCTAAAAAATATGATCTTACTGAGATTGAAGAGTTAGCACTAAAAACAAACTACACTGTTGCAACCAACTTTTTAGATTGCAAACATTACTTTACTGACAGTCTATGGGTTAAATAAAAGTATATAAAAATTGAAAAACACCAAACTTGGATTAGGTCTAGCAGCATTAGGAAGACCAGATTATATAAACATTAGAACAACTAATGTAAATAAGTCTGTTGCTGCATTTAAAGAAAATGCCTTTACAATGCTAGACCACGCCTACGAGTTAGGAATACGGTATTTTGACACTGCACCATCATACGGTAAAGGAGAACAATTTTTACTAGACTGGAAAAATCAAAGAGAACACAAAGACCTTGTTTTAGGCACTAAATGGGGTTACACCTATGTTGCCAATTGGGAAATAGGTTTTAATGGCAAGCATGAAATTAAAGAGCACTCTTTAGCTAAACTAAAAGAGCAATGGCAAACATCAAAAAACTTATTACCAGAATTAGGCATATACCAAGTACACTCGGCTACCTTAGAAAGTGGAATTTTAGACAACACTAATGTCTTAGAAGAGCTGTACACTATAAAAAAAGAAACAGGATTAACTATTGGTATATCTACTAGCGGAACACAACAAAGCAATGTAATAGAAAAAGCTTTAGGCGTAAAAGTTAACGGAGAAGATTTATTTACAAGTTTCCAAGTAACGTACAACGTTTTAGAGCAGTCTACCTACCCTATTTTAAATCAATTATTAAAAGAAAACAAAACAGTAATTGTAAAAGAGTCTTTGGCTAACGGTAGAGTTTTTAAGAGTGATGCTTTTAAAAACTATCAAAAAAATTATAAAACGCTGGAAGCGCTAGCTAACAACCATAATGTAAGTGTAGATGCAATTGCATTACGTTTTATTATTGATGCATTAGAGCCAACCTATTTGCTAAGTGGTGCATCAAACACAGTACAATTAGACAGTAATTACAAAGCTTTAGATATTGTTTTAAGTAAAAGCGATTTAGAGAAATTAAAACAACTAAAAACTAACCCTAATAATTACTGGGAAGAACGTAGCTCCCTAAAATGGAACTAAGATGTATGTTTTTTATCTTTTGTAAAACCGTATAAATTTTGCTTTACAAATCCTTTAGGAAAATGCTCATCACCCTCAAAACCTAAACGTACAGTACCACTATCTTCAGGAATATAATTTGTTTTAAAAATATAATCCCACAAACTTAAACTAATTCCAAAATTAACCCCGTAAGACCCCTTTGGCAATGTATATGCATGGTGATACAAATGCATTACAGGATTATTAAATATATATTTTAACGGTCCCCACGTTATTTTAATATTAGAATGGTTAAAGTGCCCTATTGTTATAGCAAAAAAGTGAACCACAAAAGCTTGCTCAGGTTCAAAACCTCCTAAAATTAATACTCCAAAGGTTTTTAATGGCTTATACAATACGTTTTCCATCCAATGGTAACGCAAGTGAGCTGCAAAACCCATTTCTTTTACACTATGGTGTACTTTGTGAAAATTCCACAATACTGGCAACTTATGCAACAATACGTGTGTAAACCACTGTACAAAGTCTAAAACAATAAAAAACACCAAAAGTTGCAAGCCCATACTCCACTTAGATATATCTACAACAGCCAAGCTTTTTACCGTAATACCAAAAGAACCAAAAAACAACTCTAAAGTTTTATAAAAACCACTTATTATTATTGAAAAAACAAAGAAGTTAAAAAACATATAAAAAAAATCTAACCAAAAATCTTTTCTAAATATTGATTGGTTTTTTCGCCAAGGAAACATAATTTCTAATCCCCAAACAAGTAAAGATATAAGTAGTAAACCCCAAAAGTAATTGGTATACCAAGGCACATCAAAAACAATAGATTTCCATGTCCAACTTAATGATCCTGAAAACGCATTTGTAAAAGCTTCTAAATAATTATTCATAACAAAAATAAGAGTCGTAAATATCTGCATTTTCTAACAAACAGAATGCAACATTAGTTACATATTAACTGCATTTAACGTCTGCTAAAAACATTTTTTAACATTTTACCTTTTATTTATTTAAATTTACCCAAAACCAAAAACTATTTATGGCAATCTTAACTTCACTTGGATTAATTTTAATTACTTGTATAATAATTTGGAGAGCCTGTGATGGTTTTGAAATGGCTTCTAATTACTTAGGCAGAAACATGAAGGAAGGCATTAAAGGTGCCACTATAAACGCCATAGGAAGCAGTTTGCCAGAATTGTTTACAACACTATTTTTTTTATTTGTATTAAAAGATAAAGATGGCTTTTCTGGAGGAATAGGTACAACAGCTGGTAGTGCTGTTTTTAATGCCATGATTATACCTGCAGTAGTAATATTAGTTGTTATAGGAAAAAAAATAACCTCTAAAATTGAGGTTTCTAAAAAAGTAATATATAGAGACGGTATTTCTTTAATTTTAGCAGAACTTGCCTTAATTTTTGTAATAAGCGGTACATCTTTAAATTGGATTCATGGCTTAATTTTAATGGCGCTTTATTTTGTTTATGTTGGCTATATGTTGCTCAGTCAAGGGCCAGGCGAAGTAGAAAACGATTACGAAGAAGAAGCCGATGGCGGTAACAGAGCAGTTGCTTTATTTAAAGGAGATTTAGCCACAGTGGTTCTTGGAAATTCTAAAATTAACCAACTAAAAGCCATATTACTATTACTAATATCTGTTTTATTTATTGGTTTAGCTTGTTTTTGGTTGGTAGAAGCTTGCCAAGAGTTTGGTGCCGCTACTGGTATGCCTATTTATTTTGTATCTGTTGTTTTAGCATCTGCAGCTACAAGTGTGCCAGATACTATTATATCTTACAAAGACGCTATGAAAGGAAATTATGATGATGCTGTTGCAAATGCGCTAGGCAGTAATATTTTTGATGTTTGCTTTGCGCTAGGTTTTCCGTTGTTTTTATTTACGTTAATATACGGACCAATAGAAATGAGTGCAGATACTATTGAAAACATAGGTCAGTTACGCGTGTTACTCCTTATTTTAACTATTATAGTATTTTTTATATTTATTTTTTCTAAAAAAGGAATAAAAGGCATACACGCAAAACTATTACTACTACTTTATGTATTATTTGTAGTGTACTCTGTTGGTAAAGGATTAAGTTATGACATACCATTAATTAGTGAAGTTTCTAATGGATTATCACAAATATCTCATTGGTTTACAGCATTATTATAATAAAGTATATTACAAAGAAAGGTGCTTATTACAGTATAATAAGCACCTTTCTTTTGTTGCAAAAACAAAATTAAGTATTACAATTCGTCTTCAGACAAAACAATTAAAAAATCATTTTCTAACAATTCTATTTCTGCGTTTTTAGATAAATTTAAAGTGATACCAAAATTATCATTTAAACTCTTACTTAAGTTACCTTTTCGTATTCCTAAACAAATTTCATCTCTTTGTTGTGCGCAAAAAATAGCATCAGCAAAACTTATTTTCTGCGGAAAAGTATCAAAATAAAGTGTTGCTGGTTTTACATAAATTTCACTTCCGTCTTCAGAAAAAATATCGTCATAAAAAGTTTTCATTAGGGCTTCTTCACTTAATTGCGCTAAAATCATTGTAATTAGCTTATTACTAATTATAAAATCATCTACATTAGTTTGCGTAATAATTTCTTGATTTTCTGAGTTTAAAACTTGCGTTATAATATGTAAACCATCTGCGGTTTCTACTAGTTTACGTAATAAAAGCAAAATAATTAAAGTATCAGAATCAATTTTATCTGCAGATTGCTCCTCCATACTCTGAGACAATATTACAACGGTATCATAACTGGCAGGTTTAATTTCTTCAAGCTTATGTAAATCTAAAGGGTTAGAGTTGTGTAAATTGATATTAAAATCTGGAAACAAACCTTTTATTTCTGTTACAACTTCTGTTAACTCATCTGTAGGATTATCAAATAAAATATCAAAATCAGAACCTTCTAACAAATAATCTGTAGCCTCTTCTATAAAAACTTCTGCTACTTTATGCCATCCTAAAATTAAAATTCTTTTTTTCTTTTGTTCTAAACGAACATCTATAATTTTTTTATCTCTATCAGGAAAAAAATGTTGTTTTCCTTCAAAAGAAATAGTAGAATCATCTTCTGCTAAAATTACCACAGAATCTCCATTAGCAAGTACGGTATTTAACGGTGGCCTTAAAACCAAACCTTCCTCTTGGGTATAAATACCAAGTGGAATACCATCTTTTAAATAATAACTTAACTCACCAAAAGGAACATTATTCCATTCATCTTCATAAAAATATATTTCACAACCATCAAAAGACAAAATTTCTTTATAAACAGAGTCTAAACCACTGGTTAAAGAAGTTTGTATTAAAAGTTTACCCATAATATTCCAGCTATCAATAGCAATAATATTATCGTCTTCAAAAAAGCTTATAATATCTCTTTTTTCTTTTGTAAAAATCTCTGCAATAATTGGCAGTTCATTTTTACCATTTTGGCAAGCAGTTATTGCCAAAATAGATTTAACAGATTGTACATCACTAGCTTTCTTTTTACTTAACGTAGCACTTTCAGAACAACTAGCAAGTATAATTATAGACCTGGCAGACTCTAAATTTATACGCTTAAGCTCATTAATATTGGCATAATCTCCTTGTGTAGTAATTACCTCTGTTGTCATCATATCTGGCAAACGTTTGGTAATTAAATTATCCATTTCTTCCTTATCTGTATTAGATAAAATAACTACAGAAGCTTTAGACTCGCTCTCATTTGCTAAAATTAACTCTCTAATTACATCTACAACACGCTCATTCCATCCTAAAATAATAGTGTGGTTGTTTTCTATAACTTTACCTCTACCCTTTCTAAAATCATACAACATAGTATCTAAAGCCGTAGTAATAAAACCAATTAGCATAGACAGTAAAATAACACCTGTTAAACCAGACAAAACCGTTAGTACTTTTAAAAATGTAGGTGCTTCATTATCCTGGTTCATATTTCCAGGGTCTGTCATTTCTAAAAAAGTAACCCAAATATCTCTAAAAACATTTCCAGTATAATCTAAACTTGGAAAAAGATTTATGAGTAATAAACGCAGTCCAACAAGAAATATAAATACAATAATAAAAATAATTAAAAGACTCTTAAATATTGATGAGCCTCCTTTGCTTAAAAAACGTTCTGCTTTATAATTTAAGCGTTCAGAAAAAGAGTTTTTCATAAATAAAGGTTGGTTTGTTTAGTTTTAAAATTTTGATGTATTTTTTTCTCAGCTATTAACTTTTTATTCTTTTTGCTGTAAAAACCTCATAATCCTCTTCATCTAAAACAACAACCTATTATCATTAAATATTAACAAGTTAAAGTTTACGTTTGTAGCTTTTTAAAACTACAAAAACCTACACTAACACTAAGTGCCTACATATCAAAACATTACATCTTAAAGACTAGATTTTAAGACTGATTGCAAGAGTAAAATGTTTGTATAAACTTCTGTAAATCAAATTACTATTTAAGTTAAAATAACAGATTTATTAAAAAGATATTGCACTAAAGGTAAATTTCTTAACTAAATTTTAATACAAAAGTTAAAAAGAAGAATTATTGATGAATAAAACATAGTGTTTATGTTAATAAAAGAAATGAAGTATCAAAATCTAACCTAAAACAGCAATTAATTAAGATTTTACACATTATTTAATTCACACAACTTTAATAGTAAATATGAAAATACTCTTAAAAAAGAATATAATTTAAATTTAATTTATAATTATTAAGCGCTAAAACTGCTTTTTTAACAAACAATAATATCTGTATAGTTATATCCTCTTTTTTTAGTACTTTTCAGATTACAAGAACAATTAAAAATCCAAATATGAAAAAACTAGCATTTATAGCCTTAGCTCTGGCTATAAGCTGTAATTCTACTCAGAAAACTACAGGAGAAAAGAAAACGGAAAAAGCTGTAGAGGCCAATCCAGAAACTTATGGTAAAACTATTACTGAAGCCGAATTAAAAGCTCACTTATACACGTATGCATCTGACGAGTTTGAAGGACGTGAAACAGGTAAACCAGGACAAAAGAAAGCTATAGAGTACATAAAAAAAGAATACGTAGGCTTAGGTATTAAACCAGCAAAAGCAGATGGTAACTATTTTCAGGATGTTCCCTTAGAAATTTCTAAGCTTCCTACAGGTTCACTTAGCGTTAACGGTAAAGAATATAAATTAGGAGAGGATTATGTTGCTACAAGTGCTGCTACTGGCGACTACACTAATGTTGTATATGTTGGTTACGGTATAGATGAAGAAAACTACTCTGATTACAAAAACTTAGACGTTGCAGATAAAATTGTTGTAGCTAAAGTTGGTGAGCCTAAAAATGAAGACGGTACATATGTAGTATCTGGATCTACAAAAAAATCTTCATGGAGTAATGCTTCTGAAGCTTTAGCAAAACGTGCAGAAGTTGCTAAAGAAAAAGGTGCCACAGGTATTATTTTTTATGATGAAAGTAACTACCCAAGATACCAACAATATTTTGCTCAAATGCAAAAAAGTGGTAGAGAAAGAATTTCTCCTAAACCAGCTAAACCTAACAAATTTGCCACTATTTTAGTTAATAGTTCTTTAGCAAATGCTATTGTTGCAAACATTGCTACAGACAACACTCCTAAGGTTGTTAGCACTACTTTAAATGTAGATTTAAAAAGTGGAAACAAAGATGTTAAGTCTGAGAATGTTGTAGCTTACATTAAAGGTTCTGAAAAACCAAATGAATACCTTGTAATATCTTCTCATTTAGACCATATTGGTGTATCTGCAGACGGACAAATTAATAATGGTGCTGATGATGATGGTTCTGGAACTGTTGCTTTATTAGAAATTGCTGAAGCATTTAAAAAAGCAGAATTAGATGGTAATGGTCCTAAACGTTCTGTTGTATTTTTACATGTAACTGGTGAAGAAAAAGGTTTACTAGGATCTCAACACTATACAGATGTAGACCCAATTTTTCCTTTAGAAAACACTGTTGCCAACCTTAATATTGATATGGTTGGTAGAATAGATCCTAAGCGTGAAGGAGACAGAAACTACATTTACCTTATTGGTTCTGATAAATTAAGTACTGAATTACATAACTTATCTGAAGAAGTAAACAAAAAATACACAAACGTTGTTTTAGACTATACTTATAATGATGAGAACGACCCTAACCGTTTTTACTACAGAAGTGACCACTACAACTTTGCAAAAAATAATATTCCAATTATTTTTTATTTTAATGGTACTCATGACGATTACCACCAACCGTCTGATACGCCAGATAAAATTAACTATGACTTGTTAGAAAACAGAACTAGATTGGTTTTTTATACAGCATGGGAAATTGCAAACAGAGCAAACAGATTAGTTGTAGACAAAGCTACAGAATAAGGCAAACAACTTAAACACAAATAAAAACCTCTGCTTATTTAGCAGAGGTTTTTTTATAGATTAAAATGTCCCGTCCTAACATAGCGATACACTAAAACTTAGTGTAATGAATACATCAGTAAAGACGGGTTATACAAAAAGAACCCAAAAAGACTACTCGCTTTCTTTTAAACTTCAAGTAGTAGAGGAAATTGAATCTGGTAAGCTGGATAGACTTTCGGCTCACCTTAAATATGGCATACAAGCAAGATCGACAATCACATCTTGGTTACGAAAATATGGTACCTTTGATTGGGAAAACCTATCCGTAGTAAACGTGGCAAAAACACCAGAACAAAGAATCGTTGAGTTAGAGGCTAAAGTTAAACTTTTGGAAAAGCAAAAGGCTCGTGCCGAGCACTTAGCTGAAAGAGCTGATAAAAAGGTAATCATTTTTGATATGTTAGTAGATATGGCGGAAAAAGAATATGATATTGCTATCAGAAAAAATTACACGCCCGAGTTATTGAACGCTTCAAAGAAGAACAAAAAGAAACAATAGTTTCCACCTGTAACTTACTCAGGCTAAATAGACAGGTATATTATAGAGCTGTAAAATCTAGGACTAAAAATCAGCATATAGTAAAACAAGTGATTGCTTTAGTGCGCAGTATTCGTAGTATTATGCCTAAAATAGGTACTAGAAAATTGTATTATATATTGAAAGACAAACTCATTGTTTTAAATGTTGGCAGAGATAAACTCTTTAGAATACTCAAAGCAAATCATATGCTTATAAAACCTAAAAGATCATATCAGATAACTACAGATTCTCACCATCGATTTAGAAAGCATAAGAATATTGTTTGCAATGTTGAAATTAATCGACCAGAACAAGTATGGGTTAGCGATATAACCTATTTAGGTTCTAGAAACAACCCATCTTATCTAGCATTAATAACAGATGCTTATTCTAAAAAAATAATAGGATATAATGTATCGGAAAGTCTGGCAGTTGATGGAACCATAAAAGCTTTGGAGATGGCTTTGAACAATAGGATGTATAAAGATGAACCACTTATTCACCACTCTGATAGAGGGTTGCAATATTGTTCTAATGAATATCAGAACCTATTGTCGCAAAACGCAATTAAATCCAGTATGACCGAAAAATACGACCCTTATGAAAATGCAATTGCAGAAAGGATCAATGGTATACTCAAACAAGAGTTCAACGTTGCAAAACATTTACAGTCGTTACCTATGAAGAGAAAATTGGTAGAACAAGCTATTTGCATTTACAACAACTTAAGGCCACATTTATCAAACCACATGTTAACACCAGAGCTTATGCATCAGCAAAACAAAATCATAATGAAACAATACAAATCAAAAAATCTCATTGAAACTAGTTTCAATGAGATTTAAATAATAAATTTAATCTTTAATAATCTGTATCGATTATTTAGGACTAGTCAAAATTAAGTTTTTAAAACAAAAAAGCCTCATCAAAATTGATAAGGCTTTGCTTTTGGGTGGAAGACCGGGTTCGAACCGGCGACCCTCGGTACCACAAACCGATACTCTAACCAGCTGAGCTACATCCACCATTTGTAAGCGGATGCAAAGATAATTTTTTTTATTTTATCTATCAAACAATTTTGCATCATATTTTCACTAATTTAAAAAATAGATTGTAATGTGCTAATTATCAATATTTATCGTAATTTTACCCCTGTGCTTTATTTTTTTAAAGTCGATGATAGGTTAAAAAAAACAGTTCAAACACACAAAAAATGACATTTCACAACATAAATTAGTCAAAGCATAAGCTTACTTATAAATTCACGTTTAAGTTATACCATAAGAATATTAAAAAAATTAATGCCTTCAGAAATTAAAAACAAAGTGTATTTTTTAACTAACAAAAAGCTGTTTTTTAAGTTAGTTTTTACGTGTATACTACTTTTTAGTTGTACAATAAATGCTAGCGAGGGCAAAACTCCCAAAGTTAGTAATGACATAGTGCCTAAAGACACTATATATGTAAACACTCTAAATAATAGAGCCAAAAGGTTACGTTTTTACAATTCAGACAGTTTATTAAGTTTAGCTAATGAGGCTTTAAAACTTAGTGAACAGTTAGAATATAGCTACGGAATAAGCAATGCCTTGCTACACACCGCAAATTATTACTCTGATGCCGGAAATAGTAAAAAGGCTAATAAATTATACAACCAAGCATTAGAAGAAAGTAAAAAAATAAATGATAGCCATTTACAGCTATCTATTATGAATAATTTTGCACAGTCTTATTATTACTTTGGAGATTATGCAAATTCTTTAGCCATCTATTTAGAAGGTGTAGAACTGGCAGAAAAAAGCAACAACAACAGAATGCTTTCTGTTATGAATGAGAACATTGCTAACCTCTACTCTGCCCAAAAAGATTATGACCAAGCCTTACTATTTTTAGAAAAGTCTTTAAAACTTAATTTAACTCTAAAAAACGATTTTAATTCTGCAAAAACATTATGTAACTATGCTTATCTACAAAGTGAAATAGGAAACATTAATAACGCAATGTTTAATATTAATAAAAGTATAAGCATTTTTGAAGAATATAATAACATAAGATGGATAGCCAAATCATACAGAGTTAAAGGAGATATCTATTTAAAGCAAAAGAAATATGAATGGGCCATTCGTTGGTATGATCAGAGTTTTCATTTATATGACCAAATTAAAAATAACAGAGATAAATTAACCTTATTGAGCGGATTGGCGTATGCCCACTTTGGCAACAACAATACAGATACAGCAGAATTATATGCACTTACAGCTTATAACAATGCTAAAGAACTTAATTCTATAAAAAACTTAGAAAGTGCTGCAGATATTTTATACAAAATAAATAAACATAAAAAAGATTTTGAAAAATCACTTTTCTTTCATGAATTATATGAAAAAGTAACCGACTCATTATCCAGGAACGAAAACAAGCGCAGCTTGTTAATGCTACAGACAAAAATAGAAAGAGATAAACAAAAAGAAACTAAAGAAGTAGTAGACAAGTTAGAAAACGCTAAACTAAGGAGTGCTATATACATAGGTTCATCTATTTTAATAATATGGGCTATTATTACATTTATGATGTCTAGAAGTAGAAAAGCGCATAAAAAGCTTAACACAGAGTTACAGTTAAAACAGGTTGTTTTAGAAAACAGAGAGGAAGAATTACAAGAAATTAATGAAACCAAAGACAAGTTATTTTCTATAATTGCACATGACCTAAGAGGACCAATTGGCGCCTTGTTAGATGTATTAAAAATGATGAAATCTGGTGACTTAGCCATAACTGAATTTAGAGATTTTGTACCTAAATTAATTAAAGACGTAGACCATATTTCCTTTACCCTAAATAACCTATTATCTTGGGGGCAAACACAAATGAATGGTGCTACTACCAATACAACCCTAGCAGAATTAAATACACTAGCAGAAAACAATATAAATTTATTAGCAGAAACCGCTAAAAAGAAAAACATTACATTAATTAATGAAATCCCAGAAAATACTATAATTTTTTCTGACCCCAACCAAATAGATATTGTTATTAGAAACATAATTAGTAATGCGCTTAAGTTTACACCAAAAGGAGGCAAAATAACAATAGACGCCCAAGAAAAATACCAATTTATTGAAGTTACTATTAAAGATACAGGTATTGGTATGAGTGAAGAGGATTTAAGCAAAGTATTTGCTTCAAATCAAAGTCACACTACTTTTGGTACTGATAATGAAAAAGGTACTGGTTTAGGAATTTCTTTAAGTAAAGAAATGGTAGAAAATAATGGTGGAAATTTATGGGCAAAAAGTAAATTAGGAAAAGGAACTATTTTTTATTTTACCGTTCCTAAAGGAGAAGACAATTATCAATACACCCTATAATTTGATGATTTATTTTAGTATTCATAATCTAGCTCTGCAAATAATATACAAATTGTATTTTTAGATTAAAATACTTGTTAAACTCATTCGTTATCAATATATTGCTAGGCATTTTTACCCATTTTTTACCAGAATATGAACGCAGGTTTACATAATTATTTACACAAAAAAATTCTTCTGTTTACTCTTGTATGTTTTTTAGTGCTAACTGGTAATTCGCAGACTAAAATTGACAGTATTACAGATTTAGTTGAAAAGGCTTCAAAAAACATAAAATCAAAGGAAGACAAAAAACACTACATAGATTTACTCACATCTCTATCAAGCCACTACACTTATGATAATATTGATAGCTTAAAATCTATTTCTGAAAGGGTTTACAAACTAAGTAATACCATAAATTATAAAAAAGGAAAAGCAGATGCAATAGCTCATTTAGCATATTACAATTCTTATCAAGGAAACTCAGAATTAGCACTACAGCAATTAAATGAAGCTTTAAAACTTGCAAGAGAAGGAGACTACATTAGAGGACAAATAAATATTTTAAACCAAATAGGATCTGAAAACGCTTACATAGGTAAAAATAGTGATGCGCTAAAAGCATACTTAGAAGGTTCTGACATAGCATTGGCCAATAACAACAAAGTACTACTTTCCTTTATAAAAGACAACACTGCAAGCTTATATGCAACTCAAAAAGATTACAAACAAAGTATAGCTCTTTACAAAGAGGTTGACAAGTTGAATAAAGAAATTGGAAACCCAATATATATAGCAGAAACACATGCTAATATGTCTGATATATATATTAGAACCAATCAATTAGATTTAGCTACAAAATACATAGACAATAGCATAGCTACTTTTGAAAAACATAATGATAAAGAATGGCTATCCTACTGTTACATTAACAAGGCAAGAATTTTAATACAGCAAAATCAACCCAAATTTGCTTTAAAATGGCTAGATATTAGTGAAAATATTTTAAATGACTTAACAGATGACCGAACTGTAGTGTCTTTAGAAAATGCAAAAGCCAAAGCTTATTTAGGTTTAAAACAAACAGACAAGGCTGAAGAATCTGTTAACAAAGCTATAGAAATTGGATCTAGGTTTAACTTACTTGAAGAACTTGAAGAAGCGTACGAAACTCTATACCTAATACACAAACAAAATAATGATACTGATTTAGCTTTAGAGAGCTTAGAGATGTTTAAAAAAACATCTGACTCTATCTTAAGAAGAGAAAATAGCAACAGTTTAGGCGCTTTTAAAACAAGAACTGAATACGAAAGACAAAAAAGAGATACAGAAGCTGATGCTAAAAAAGAGATAGATAAGCACCAGAACTATCTTTACATAGCAATTGCTGCCTTGGTAGTATTAAGCTTTATTTTATTACTTATAAAAATTCAGGCTAATACTAGAAAAAAACTGTATAACCAATTAATAGAGCAAACTAAGGTTTTAAAAAAGAGAGAAAATGAACTCGAAAATATAAACAAGACTAAGGATAAACTCTTCTCTATTATTGGACACGATTTAAGAAATCCAATTGCAGCATTACAAAGCCTGTTAGATATGTTTGTTGCTAAAGATGTAGAAGCTGAAGACTTTATGCGGTTCATACCCAAATTGAAGAGTGATGTAGATGCATTATTTTTTACACTAACAAACCTACTTTCATGGAGTAGAACACAAATGAACGGAGGCTCTACCACGCCAAGCAATGCAAAAATGTACAACTTAGCACATAACAATATTAATTTACTTGCAGAACTAGCAGAAAATAAAAATATAAAAATAACCAATACAATACCAGAAAATGCCATTATTTGGGCAGATAAAAACCAGATGAGCGTTGTGGTGCGTAACTTGCTTAGTAATGCAATAAAGTTTACCAAAACAGGTGGTAATATTACAATTAACGCAAAAGAAACTACAAATAGTTGGATTATTAGTATACAGGACTCTGGTATAGGTATAAAACCAGAGTTAATTGAAGAATTGTTCTCAAATGATAATGCCATTGCTGTATCTTATGGTACAAACAATGAAAAAGGAACCGGTTTAGGACTTCCTTTATGCAAAGAAATGATTACAAACAACCAAGGTACTATCTGGGTAGAAAGTACCTTGGGAGAAGGTAGTACTTTTTATTTTGAACTACCAAAAAAAGAGATTTAACTCTTAAATTAAATCACTTAAGCTATTTACACCCGGGTAACGTTCTACAGTAAAACCCTCTGCGTGGTCTACCCCTATTAAACGGCCTAAATCTTGAGCTCTGTAAGTTACACTTTGCAAAAAATTTTGACTGGTAATAGGTGTTTGTGGCGCCTTACTATTAGTGTCATAAAACTGTGTTTTGTAAGCTAAAACAGACTTTACCTTAGTATCTATAAAACCTGTAACATCTACAACAAAATCTGGCTCAATATTTTTCCACTGTATATAATGATAAACGTGCTTAGGTCTCCATTTTTGTTGCGACTCACCATTTAAGTCTGTTTCAATTTTTAATAATCCACTTAAAAAACAAGCATCGCTAACTAACTTACTACCTTTACCGTGGTCTATATGCCTATCATCAATAGCATTACACAACACAATATCTGGTTGGTATTTACGTACCATTTTTATTATTTGTAATTGATGTGCTTTATCATTTACAAAAAAACCATCCTCAAATGCTAAATTTTCTCGTACACTAACCCCTAAAATCTTAGCTGCTTCCGCTGCCTCTTCATCTCTAGTTTCTGCCGTACCTCTAGTACCTAACTCACCCCTTGTTAAGTCTACAATACCAACTTTTTTACCGTTGGCTATTTCTTTTGCTATTGTTGCTCCTGCTCCTAGCTCTGCATCATCTGGGTGTGCCCCAAAAACTAATATATCTAATTTCATTTTATAGTATAATCTATTTTACTTTAGCTAATGCTTGTTCTATATCAGCTATTAAATCTTCTACTTCTTCAATACCCACAGAAAAACGAATTAAACCATCTTTAATTCCTTGTTTTTCTCTTTCCTCTGCACTTAATAATGAATGAGATGTTAAGGTTGGAGATAACACTGTACTCTCTACACCCGCTAAACTCATAGATGGCTTTATAAGTTGTAATGCATTTTGGAAATCCATAGCATCTATGTCGTTCTTAAGCTCAAAAGATAACATACCTCCAAAACCTTTCATTTGAGACTTTGCTAACTCATAATCTGGATGCGACTGTAAACCTGGATAATACACCTTTTCTACATTTTTATTTTGATGTAGATATTCTGCCATTTTTTGTGCATTTTCATTTTGGGCTTTTACTCGTATTCCCATAGTTTTCATACTACGCTCTAACAACCATACTGTATAATCACTTAAACTACCTCCAAAATTTTTAGCTAGCTGAAAAATCTTATCTATATTTTTAGCTGATGATGCTACAGCACCTGCACAAATGTCTGAATGTCCGCCCATATATTTAGTAGCACTGTGTATTACAACATCAATACCAAAATCTATTGGATTTTGATTAACAGGACTAGCAAATGTATTATCTATCATAGAAACCAAATTATACTTTTTAGCCAATAAAGCAACAGCTTTTAAATCTGTAATAGTTAGTAAAGGGTTAGATGGTGTTTCTATATAAATAACCTTGGTATTTTTTTTAATTTTAGCTTCAAAATCTTCAGGTTTTAA
Organism: Cellulophaga sp. RHA_52; assembly: GCF_007827205.1. Taxonomy (NCBI): domain Bacteria; kingdom Pseudomonadati; phylum Bacteroidota; class Flavobacteriia; order Flavobacteriales; family Flavobacteriaceae; genus Cellulophaga; species Cellulophaga sp. RHA_52. The sequence goes on along the minus strand of NZ_VIRZ01000001.1, from coordinate 2,495,682 downwards.
GCCGTCTGTTAAAGAGTATTCTATTCCAAACTTAGCAAACTCTTCTTCAATTAAATTATAAGTACCTCCATATAATGTTTTTTGCAAAACAATATGATCTCCAGCGTGTAAAAAAGCCATTAATGATGTGCTTACCGCTGCCATTCCGCTTCCAAAAATTAATCCTGCTTCTGTATGTTCTAATGCTGCAACTTTTTTACATAAGGCTTCTTGGTTTGGAGTATTAAAATACCTTGGATATCTTTTTACATCTACACCTTCAAAAGCGTAAGAAGAACTCATATATAATGGAGACACTGCTCCTTTAAACTGCTTATCCTCTACCTCTCCTGTGTGTGTACAAATTGTATTTAAACCTGCCTTAGATTGCTTCATTTTTATTGTTTTAGTTCTATTTTAGTTGGTCTATCAAAGTTACAAATTTAGAACCTAAACAACCTAACAAATCTATTTTGCATTACACACCGTATATAAATGTAACAACAGTATAAAAAATTGAATAAATACCAACAAATGACATTTAAAACTATAGTTTACAGCATTTTAATATGCAGTTCTTTTATTGCTTGCTCTACAGATAGCGAATCTACTCCTTCTTTTACAGATGGTAATAATGATATTATAACAGAAGAAATTAAAGAAAGAAACAGAAAAAACGTTGGTTCCTCTGCTAATGATTTACTTTCTAACTCCACTTACAAATCTACTGTTTTTGAAATATTCTACGTAAAAGATTACAAACCTACAGATGAAACTATAGAGAACTTTAAAAAATTTGTTACAGAACGATTAAATAAATCTAAAGGATGGGAATTACGTCTTGAAGAAATAACGGTTCCGGCAAAAACATCCTACACTGTAGATGATATTATTGCTATGGAAAACAACCTGCGTACCCAATACAATACAGATGATAAAATAGCCGTTTTTGGTATTTATTTAGATGCGGAATATGCTAATAACACAGAAAACGGATCGGTTTTAGGTATTGCTTACCAAAACACATCTTTTGCTATTTTTGAAAACACCGTTAAATCGTTTAGCAACAAACCCTTGGCTCCTAGCAGGACAGTACTATCTTCTACTGTGCTTAATCATGAATTTGGGCATTTACTTGGTTTAGTTAATGTTGGTTCTAACATGCAAACAGATCACCAAGACACTGCACACGGCAAACATTGTAATGTAGAAGATTGTTTAATGTTTTGGACAGCAGAAACAGGTGAGGGACTTTTAAACTCCATTACTGGAGGTCAAATACCAACGTTAGATCCACAATGTATAGCTGACTTGCAAGCTAATGGCGGAAAGTAAACTATTTAGAATAGTTTACTTTATACCTCCAGTAACTTATTGCACCAAGTATTGCTACACCTGCTGCTGTATACCATATAAACATTGGGGTAATTACCTGTGCACCACTAGCATAACTATGCAAACCTGCTAAGTAAAAGTTTACCCCAAAATATGTCATCATAATACTTGCAAAAGCTACTATACTAGCAAAATTAAATAACCATCTGCCGCGCAAGCCAGGTACAATTCTCATATGCACAACAAACGCATAAATCATAATAGATATTAAGGCCCAAGTTTCTTTAGGATCCCAGCCCCAATAACGTCCCCAACTTTCATTTGCCCACATACCGCCTAAAAAGTTTCCTATAGTAAGCATAACAAGTCCTGTTGTTAAAACAAGCTCATTAATTATAGTTAACTCTTTTAAGTTAAGATCCATACGAGCTTTGTTCTTTTTATTTGTTAGTATTATTAAAATTAACGATGTAACACCAAGAATCATCCCCACAGTTAAAGGGCCGTAACTACCCACAATTACAGCAACGTGTATCATTAACCAATAACTATCTAATACAGGCACTAGGTTAGATATAGATGGATCTACCCAGTTTTGGTGTGCTATCCATAACAACATTGCAGTTACAAATGTAGCTGCGGCAATAGTTAAATTACTTTTACGCGCAAAAAGTAAACCCATTCCTAGGGTTGCCCAAGCCACATAAATAATACTCTCATAAGCATCACTCCAAGGAGCGTGCCCAGAAATATACCAACGCAAAATTAAGCCTGCCGTATGCCATATAAACAATAAGTATATTGTTCCTTTAAAAAAGTACACAGCCACACGCCAAATACTACGGTCTTTAAAAATTTGAAAAACAAGAATAAAGAACAACAACAAGCCTACAACCGCATAAGATTTATATAGGACATTAAAAATATTTAGCTTATTGTACACTACCTCTATTTCTATTTTTCTGTCTGATGGTAATACTTCTTTTCCGTGGTTTATTTGATTTTGTTTTAAACCAGCTAACATTGTATTAGCTTTTGTATAATCTTCAGATTCTCTTGCTTTTCGCAATTCTAATAAATAATAAGGTATAGCATTTTTTATAAAATTATCGTACAATTCTTCTTGCACAGGAAACTGACCATTATTACTTCTATACTCTAAAGCAGATATCCATTTATTATTATCTACACCTAGCAACGGAAAAATCTTTAAAATTTCTCCACTTAAAGCTCTGTTTAAAAGCCCTAATCTAATATTAACATCTTTATAATCTTGCTGAAATTTATTAGGGTTATTAGTTGCAGTAGCTTCTACCAAAAACGGATCTAACTTGTAACTTTGCTTTTCATCAAAAAAGTCCATTAAAGTTGCATATCGTTGCCCAGCTGGCACACCTATAACTTTACGTATACTATCATTATATCCTTTTTTATCAATAGCAATAATGTGTGCATTAGCCCACAATTGTTGGTTAGACATCATTGATAAAAACACTTGATCTGATGTTAAGCCTAAATACTTATCTTTTAAACTTAGCTTACGCAATAGCTCTGATGTAAAAGTGTTTATAGGTTTCATACGCCCACCTTCATCTTGTATTACTAGCTTACCAAATTCCTCTGCATGTTCTTTAGGTACCGCAGTTGCTAAAATAATAGAGTCTACAACCTCTGGACTTGGTACAGCTGAGTGATTATGGCCATCACCAGGACTATGATCTTGTGCATTTACACTTTGAGAAGTTAAATTTAATAAAGCACCTAAAATTAAAACAGATGTAAGTTTTGCTTTTTTAGCTTTAATTTTATTTAAAGAAGCTCCTAAATCTTTAAACCTTGTTTTTCCAAAAAACATAATCCCCATTAAACCCGCATATAACATAAAATAACCAATATAAGTAATCCAAGTTCCCCATTGGTCATGATTAACAGATAACCTTGTTCCTAACTCATCAGGATCAAAACTAGCTTGAAAAAAACGATAACCTCTATGGTCTAATATATGATTCATAAAAATATCATAGTCAAAAGGTTTTTCATCTTCAATAGTTACCTTACTCATAAAAGATGCATAACCTTTTTCTGTACCAGGATACTTTTCAGCTATAAAATCATTTAATTTAATAGCAAAAGGCAACTCATGAATTTTAGATCCGTAAGACATTCTAAATTCTAAATCGCCAATTTTAAACGGATCAGAATACTGCATCATTCCTTTAGATCCTAATAGTTTTTTACGTACAGTATTGCCATTTACAGTAACATCTAAAATTAGCGCATCTGGCATATTTTCTGTACGCTCTTCGTCTGGAATACGTATAATTCCGTTTTTACCTTTAACCAAAGAATCTGGCATAACAAACTGCATATTTGCCATTTGGTATAAAGAACGCAATTGTAGTTTTTGTACTGTATCTTTTTTAACACCACCTTCTAACCTGTCTGCCATACGCATAAATGTCCCTTCAAAAGGAGATTGTATTGTATAACTAGAGTCTGTTGCAGTAATATTAATAGCTCCTTCTGTAGGCTTATTTAAAGCAAATAACACATTGTGTATACTTTGCACTACACCTTCTTCTAAATAATGATCATGGCGTCCACCACTGCTAGATTCTACTATTTTTAAAAAGTTTTTTCCTTCATCTCCAATTATTAAACCTTCTTTAGCACCATCTATAAAACCAGCATATGCTATAGTATATTCAGTTTTATCAAAATTAGTGTGTATTGGCAAGTCAGATTTTAATGCTTCTGCTGTAACAAGAATAGGATATTCACTCTTTTTTTGCATTTTTACACCATCTTTTTCACCATACACAATTGTAGAGATGTATGTTTTATCTGAAAAGAATACGTTTTCTGTTTCACCTTCACGTATAGGCATCATTCCTTCATAACTAATATACCTAGTTACAAAAGCACCAATAATAATAAAAATCCAAGAAAGGTGTAATAATAATACTGCCCATTTTTCTTTACGTAACAAGTTGTATCTAGCTATGTTTCCTATAAAATTAATTACAAAAAAGACCATAATAGCCTCAAACCAAACTGTGTTGTAAATCCATATTCTTGCTGTATCAGTGCTATACCAGCTTTCAATAAATGTCCCAAAAGCCATTGCGGTAGCAAATGCTATGAATAAAAATGACATTAAACGTGTAGAAAAAAAGAACTTCTTAATTAAATTTATCATCTTGGATAATAGTAAATGAATTGGTTTGCAAAAATACGCCCTTTTTGTGTTTTTTTATACCTAAAACAACAATAAATGTGTTAATGAAAACCTAATGTTTAAACTGTTTATGAACTAGTGTTTTGTCTAGCGTTAAAAATATGAATGTGAATATTAGACCCCATATTACGAGCTCTGTTTTTAGCTATATTAACATTGTCTCCTTCAAAAAGTTCATCTAACGTTTCTAACCAATAATTTAACCAGATACCAAAATGCATTTCGTTAATTGTATTATTGGTGTAATTATCTACTTTATTGTGTACCGCTATAGGGTTACCTTTATAGGTACCACGCTCTATAAATAACTGATTACTCCAAAAATTAGTAAGATGCTGTAAATGGTGATCCCAATCTGTTATTATACCATTAAAAATAGGACCTAAAGTTTCATCTTTGCGTATTTTATCATAAAAAGATGAAACTAATAAAAATACATTCTCTTTGGTTGTGAGCTCAAGTTTTTTCATATTACAAATACTATTTAATACATTAGCAAATAATTAAGCCTGTATTAGTTACAAAACTAAACAACAAAGCCTTAATAACAGTTAAAAAAGTAAAATTATGTTTAATAGTATACCGCTTAAAAAGTATATTTATCACACCCTTTTTTTGGTGTTATTAACTTGTAATATTAGTTGTTCTAATGAAGACGAATCTAGCTCTACAGAGGAAAATGCAGCAAAAGGCAACTGTATAGAAAATGGTGCTAAAATTACCATTGCAGGCAATCATAGTCACACTCTAAACATTACAATACAAGACATTACAAATGGCACACAAAAAAATTATACATTAGATGGTGCTACAGGACATACACATATGCTTACCATAACCGCAGAACATTTTACAAACTTAAAGACTAATAATGCTGTTACACTTGCAACAAGTACCAATGCAGGACACACGCACGCTGTAACAATTGGCTGTAAAGAATAATTTTTTTTAAATAGATTAGCTGTACTTTTGTAGTATGATTAGCGTAGTAATTATAGGAATAGGGAATATTGGCACACATTTATATACTGCCTTTAACAAGTTAAGCAATGTTACCGTTACAATGCTATACAACCGCACAGAAAAAGCTTTGTTGCCTTTTAAAAATGAGGTAAACACAACTACTGATTTTACAAAATTACCAAACGCTAATGTATACATTATTGCAACTGCTGATGATAGTATTGCTAAAGTATCTACACAATTACAACTGCAAAACAAATTAGTTGTACACACTTCTGGCAGTGTACCAATAAGCGTTTTAAATGATAAAAACCGCAAAGGATCTTTTTACCCATTACAAACCTTTAGCAAAGGAGCTATTGTAGATTTTAAAAGCATTCCTGTTTGTATAGAAGCAGAAAATAAGACTGATGAAGCCTTACTTCTTCAACTAGCAGAAAGTGTTTCTAACAGTGTACATAAAATATCATCGGAACAACGAAAATCCATACATTTGGCTGCGGTTTTTGTAAATAATTTTAGCAATCATATGTACCAAATTGGGCAAGAGATTTGTGAAGAAAACAAAGTTCCTTTCTCAATTTTATCACCTTTAATACAAGAAACCGTTGCAAAACTAAATACCTTATCTCCTTACAATGCACAAACAGGACCTGCAAAACGTAATGATATTGGTACAATGCAACGCCATATAACAGAACTAACTAACAATACGCATAAAGAAATATACAGCGTTATAAGCAAATCTATTACCAATACTTATGGAAAAAAGTTATAAAGAATACCTACACAATATTACCACTTTTGTTTTTGATGTAGATGGCGTTTTTACAGACGGATCTGTGCTTATTACAGAAAACGGAGAATTACTACGTAAAATGAATGTTAAAGATGGTTACGCACTTAAAACTGCAATACAAAAAGGCTTTAATGTTTGTATAATTTCTGGCGGTACTAGCGAAGGTGTACGTACTAGATTTAAAGGTTTAGGCGTTAAAGATATTTACTTAGGCGCTCACCTAAAAATAGAACCTATAAAAGAGTACTTATCTACTAATAATATAGATCCTAAAAATGTTTTGTATATGGGTGATGATATGCCAGATGTTCCTCCTATGAAACTTGTTGGTATGCCTACTTGTCCGCAAGATGCTATACCTGAAATTAAAGCCGTAAGTAAGTATATTTCTCAAAAAAACGGAGGTAATGGTTGTGCCAGAGATGTTATTGAGCAGGTTTTAAAAGCACAAGGCAAGTGGAATGATAATTATAGCGCTAAAAACGACTAAATGCTTTCTGAAAAACTAAAAGATTACAACATTATATTGGCTTCTGGCTCTCCTAGAAGGCATCAGTTTTTTAAAGAATTAGATATTAACTTTAAAGTTGATGTTAGACCTATTGAAGAGGTTTTTCCTAATCATTTAAAAGCCGAAGAAATTACAAATTATTTAGCTGCACTAAAAGCTGAACCATTTAAGGCATCTCTCCAAGAAAAAGATATTTTAATAACATCAGACACCATTGTTTGGCATAATAACGAGCAATTAGGAAAACCAAAAGATGCTGCAGATGCTATTAAAATGCTTACAAAATTGTCTGACTCTTGGCACCAAGTAGCTACATCTGTCTGTTTCACTTCAAAAAACAAACAAATTACAGAAAGTCATATTACTAAAGTAAAATTTAAAGCACTTAGCTTAGAAGAAATTACATATTACGTAGAAAACTATAAACCACTAGATAAAGCTGGTGCTTACGGTATACAAGAGTGGATTGGCCTAATTGCCATTGAAGAAATTATTGGCTCCTACCCTAACGTTGTTGGCCTACCTACGCATTTAGTTTATAAAACTTTGTTAACTATAGCAAATGCATAACATTTTAAGTAATTTTACTTAAAATGTATTTGTTATGAAAAAATTAGTTGAACTAGGTATAATAGCCGCTACACTATTAGTATCTAATGCGTGTAAAGAAAAAATACAAACCCAAGATGTTGCTGCTGTAACTCCTGAAAAGGTTATTGAAAAAAAAGAACCAAAACCACTGTCTAATCAATTTAAAAAGTATTGGTACAATGGTACTGCAGAAATAACATCCTACAATTTAGAACAGGCTAGATACGGAGAATTAAGAAAAGGTTCTGCTGTTTTGGTTTTTGTTACAGAACCTTTTAATGCTAAAAATCAAGTAAAAGCAGATAACCCAGACAAAACAAGCGTTCCTGTTTTAAAATTAAACAGCACTAAAAAATTCTATACTGGTATTTATCCATACTCTGTTATGTCTAGCACCTTTTATCCAGTTGGCGATAATTCTGCTTCATTAAAAATCACAAACTCTGTACAGGAATGGTGCGGACAAGTTTTTTCTCAGTTAAATAACAAAGATAAATTTGAAGTTTCATCTTTTTCTTATTTTGAAAGTGAAGGAGATAAAAATTTTAGTTTAGATAAAAACATTTTAGAGAACGATTTATGGGCTAAAATTAGAATTAACCCAGATAGTTTACCAACAGGCAAATTACAAATTATACCTTCTTTTCAATATATAAGGTTTTCTCATAAAAAACTTAAGGCATACACCGCAAACATTACTAAAACTCAAAAAGACAACGTAACCGTTTATAGCATAGATTACCCTGACTTAAAACGTAACTTAACAATAACATACACTACTGCTTTTCCGCACACTATAGAAAGCTTTACAGAAACACATAAAAGTGGCTTTGGAACAGATATTAAAATGCTAACCACAAAAGCAACATTAAACAAAAGGATAAACACTGCTTATTGGCAACAAAACAGCAATAAGGACTTACATTTTAGAGATAGTTTAGGATTATGAATGAATTTATAGACACACACCAACAACAACTTATTAATAGCTTAATTTGTTTTATTGCCTTTTTTATTATTCGCTACCTAACTGCTAAAGCAATACATAAAATAGGAAGAATAAGCGACATTAACAGAGTGCGCACCAAGTTAATTATTAGATATATAACCATATTATTTATGGCTATAAGCTTTATAGTTATTGTTTACATTTGGCAAGTAAATTTTGAAGATCTTGGAATTATTTTTTCATCTGTATTTGCCGTATTAGGTGTTGCATTATTTGCATCATGGTCTATATTAAGTAATATTACTGCTGGCGTTATTTTATTTTTCTCTTTCCCTTTTAAAATAGGAGATCGTATAAAAATACTAGATGGAGATTTTGCTGAAGAAGTAGACATTTTAGACATTAAGGCTTACCATATTTACCTTAAAAAAGACAACGGGGAACTCCTTACCTACCCAAACAATTTACTTTTACAAAAAGGTGTTGTACTTATTAATAGAGATGATAATGACGATACTACAGAAGGAGATTACATTTAAAAAGTTGCTGTATGAAAAGAAAAAACAGGCGTAAAGTAAATCCGTATTCTGATAAAAAAAGTTTTAATATTGAAGAGTTTAAAGCAAATTCATCTTTAATAACCTACTCTAAAGAAAGTTATCATTTATTAAAAGGAGAAGAATTAAATGAAATATCTATAACAAAAGATACCTCTGTTATTTCTTGGTTAAACATCTATGGTTTTCAGCATTCGCAAGCTGTACGCAAAATAATTGCAGACAATAATATGGATGAATTTTTAATAAACCTTGTTATAGATAACAACCATAGAAATAAAGTAATAGAACTAGATGATTGCTTTTTTTTAACATTAAAATCTCCTTATTATTCTTCCGAAAGTAACGAAACAAAGTTTGAGCAAATGGTTTTTGTTGTTGGCGAAACCTACGTTTGGAGCATACAAGAGGTAGAAGGAGATCATTTTCAACATTTAAGAGAACGTATAGAAAAAAACCTAGGTATTATTAGAAAAAAAGGTGCAGACTACCTGTTTTACCTCCTAATGGAAGCTATAATAGACAATTATTACATTGCTTATGATAAACTTACCGAAGCTAATATTGGTCTAGACAATTTAAATGAAACCAAACCAACACCTGAGTTTGCTTTAAAAGTTGAAAACAATAAAAGACAACTTAACCAAATTAAAAGAATGACTATTAGCATTAAAGATGCTATAAACCAACTAGAAAATATTGATTGTTTTGAGTTTGACATAAAGTATTTTATAGAAATTAAAGAACAAATTGGTTTAATGAGTGATGAAATTGATTTTAACCTAAACCAATTAGATAGCACTTTAAACCTAATGTTTAGTATACAAAACCATAGGTTAAACGAGGTAATGAAAACCTTAACTATATTTTCTGTAATTTTTATTCCGCTTACTTTTTTAGCTGGCATTTACGGTATGAACTTTAAAAATATGCCAGAACTACAAACTGAATATGGCTATTTTATATTATTAGGTGTTATGGTTTTGGTGTCTATAGTATCTATAATATTCATCAAAAGAAAAAAATGGTTTTCATAATTTCTCATCAAAATTTAAAATTGTTAACAAACCTCTTAAAAACGGTGTTAAAGAACCTTTAAAATTCTCTTTGTAAAGCTTAGAACTTGTTATATTTGGACATCAACCAAAATTAACATTTATGCGCCAACTATTGGTATCCTGCGTAATTTCTCTATTATGCATTAACTTAGGATTTTCTCAAGCCCCCAAAAAAAATTCATCTACAGAAATTTATCACTCTTTACAAAAGCTAAACTTTTTAGGTTCTGCGTTATACATTGCTGCTCATCCAGATGATGAAAATACCAGATTAATATCATACCTATCTAACAACGTAAAAGCCAAAACAGCATATTTATCTTTAACTCGCGGAGATGGCGGACAAAACTTAATTGGACCAGAAATTAGAGAGCAATTAGGTGTTTTACGTACTCAAGAATTGCTTGGTGCACGTAGTAAAGATGGTGGAGAGCAATTTTTCTCTAGAGCAAATGATTTTGGTTACTCTAAACACCCAGATGAAACTTTAGCCATTTGGAATAAAAAAGAAGTTTTAGGAGATGTTGTACAAATTATTAGGCAATATAAGCCAGATGTTATTATAAACAGATTTAACCACAGAACTCCTGGTACTACACACGGTCACCACACTACTTCTGCAATGCTAAGCGTAGAGGCTTTTGATTTGGTAAATGATGCTAATGCATATCCAGAACAATTAAAACTAACTGAAACTTGGCAACCAAAACGTATGTTTTTTAATACTTCATGGTGGTTTTATGGTAGTGAAGAAGCTTTTAATAAAGCTGACAAAAGTAAATTAATGAAATTAGATGTTGGTGTCTTTTACCCAATACTAGGTGTTTCTAATAATGAAATTGCTGCACTTGCTAGCAGTCAGCATTTATGCCAAGGTTTTGGTAGAATATCTACAAGAGGTAGCCAAGATGAGTATATTGAGCTTTTAAAAGGTGATATGCCTAAAGGCGATGATATTTTTGAAGGCATTAATACTACTTGGTCTAGAATAGATGGTGGTGATGCTATTGGAAAAATACTAAACAAGGTTGAAGAAAATTTTAATTTCAAAAATCCGTCTTCACATTTACCAGAGCTTATAGAGGCTTATAAATTACTACAAAAATCTACAGATAAACACTGGAAAAATATTAAATCTAAAGAACTAGAAAATATTATTACTGCTGTAGCTGGTTTGTATTTAGAAGCAAATGCTAATTATACCAACAGTACGCCTTCTGGTAATTTTAAAGTATCTATAGAAGCGTTAAACAGAAGCACTGCAAATATTGTTTTAAAATCTGTAAACGTTGGTACTACTACCCTAACGCCTAATATTTTGTTAGAAAACAACACAAAGCAAAACCTAACTTTAGATGTTGCTGTACCTGCAGATACAAAATACACTAGCCCTTATTGGTTAATGGAAAAAGGTACACTAGGTATGTACACTGTAAAAGATAAAAAACTAATAGGCAAACCAGAGACACCAAGAGCTTTTAATGCAGATTTTGAACTTAGTATTAACAATTACACTTTAACTATTACCAAACCTGTTGTTTATCACTACTCTAAACCAGACAAAGGAGAATTGTACAGACCTTTTGAAGTTTTACCGGAAGCTAGTGTTGGTATAAAAGATAAAGTTATTATTTTTTCTGATGAATCTTCAAAACAAATACCAGTAACAGTTAAGGCTTTAGCAGATGATATTTCTGGTGAAATAGAATTAACTTTTTCTAAAGGATGGAAAGTAGCTAATGCAAAACAAAATTTTAATATTAAAAAACGTGGAGACTCAAAAACAATTACATTTACTGTTACGCCTCCAAATAGCGAATCTGAAGGTTCTATTTTACCAGTTGTAAAAATTAATGGCAAAGAACTTAATAAAGAGCTTGTAGTTATATCTTATGATCATATACCTACACAATCTGTTTTATTACCGTCTGAAGCTAAAGTAGTACGTTTAGACATTAAAAAAACAGGAAAAAACATTGGTTACATTACTGGTGCAGGAGATAAAATTCCTGAGAGTTTAGAGCAAATTGGCTACAATGTTTCTATCATAGACCCTAACAGCATCAATACTGCTTCATTAAAAGGTTTTGATGCTATTGTGGTTGGTATTAGAGCTTATAATGTAGTAGACCAATTAAAATTTAAACAACACTTTTTATTAGACTATGTTAAAAACGGAGGTAATTTAGTAATACAATATAATACAGCTGGCCGCAGCAAACTAGGTGTAGATAACCTTGCCCCTTACCCATTAGAACTTTCTAGAGACAGAGTTACTAATGAGTTTGCAGAAGTTACCATTTTAGCAAAAGATCATCCTGTGGTAAACACTCCAAACAAAATTACTACTAACGACTTTAATAATTGGGTACAAGAACGTGGTTTATACTTTCCTAACAAATGGGGTAAAGAATTTACTCCTATTTTAGCAATGGCAGATAAAGGAGAAGAGGCAAAAAAAGGTAGTATTTTAATTGCTGCTTATGGAAAAGGAAATTACGTATATACAGGAATTAGCTTTTTTAGAGAATTACCTGCTGGTGTACCAGGGGCATATAAATTATTTGCCAATTTATTATCACTTCCTAAAAAAAAATAAAACACTATGAAAGATAAATTTATTTGGAAAAAAGAATATTCTTGGGTGTTACTATTAAACTTAATGTATGCCATTGTTTTTTTTATAATAATGAAAATTTACAATTAGTATGGCAGAAATAGATTGGTATTTACTTATTGGAACGCTACTATTTATTGTTGGTTTTGGCGTGTACAAAACAAAAGGAAGTAAAAATGTAAACGATTATGTTTTAGGTGGCAACCAGTCTAAATGGTGGACAATTGGGTTGTCTGTAATGGCTACACAAGCTAGCGCAATTACATTTTTATCTACTCCAGGACAAGCCTATAACTCAGGAATGGGCTTTGTGCAATTTTACTTTGGTTTACCATTAGCTATGGTAGTAATATGTATGGTTTTTGTACCATTATATCACAAACTAAAGGTATACACTGCTTATGAGTTTTTAGAAAACAGGTTTGATGTTAAAACCAGAACACTTGCTGCGTTTTTATTTCTAATTCAGCGTGGCTTAGCTGCTGGTATAACCATTTACGCTCCTTCTATTATTTTATCTGCAGTACTAGGTTGGGATTTAAGAATTTTGAATATTTTAATTGGTATTCTGGTTATAATTTACACCGTATCTGGCGGTACAAAGGCAGTAAGCGTTACCCAAAAACAGCAAATGTTTATTATTATGCTGGGTATGTTTGTGGCTTTTTATTTTATTTTAGATTATTTACCAGACGATATTACATTTAGCAAAGCCTTAAAGGTTGCTAGTGCAAGTGATAAATTAAATATTTTAGACTTTAGTTTAGACACACAGAGTAGGTACACTGTTTGGAGCGGATTAACTGGTGGATTTTTCCTGTTTATGTCTTATTTTGGTACAGATCAAAGTCAGGTACAGCGTTATTTATCTGGTAAATCAGTAAGAGAGAGTCAGCTTGGTTTAATTTTTAATGGGATTTTAAAAATTCCAATGCAATTTTTTATTTTATTAGTTGGTGTAATGGTATTTGTGTTTTATCAATACAACGTATCTCCTTTAAACTTTAACCCTGCTGCTACTGCTAAAGTAGAAAACTCTATTCACGCAGAAGACTACAAACTTTTACAGGAAGAACACAAGTACATAACAGAGCAAAAAATAGTTGCTCAAAATAAATTATCTGTAGCAATAGACCAAAACAATATTGGGGCACAAAAGAAAGCTAAAAATGAAATTATAACCCTAAATGAGCAAGAAAAGTTAGGTAGAGATGCAGGCAAAAATTTAATTAAGCAAGCAGATGATTCTGTAGAAACAAATGATACAGATTATGTTTTTATTCATTTTATATTAAACTACTTACCACAAGGAATTATAGGTCTTTTACTTGCCGTAATATTGTCTGCTGCTATGTCTTCAACAGCATCAGAACTTAATGCTTTGGGTACTATTAGCGCTTTAGATATCTATAAAAGGAGTATTAAACAAGGAGAAACAGAAGAACACTACGTTAAAGCATCTAAAGTACTAACACTAATTTGGGGTATTTTAGCCATATTAATTGCCTGTGTAGCTAGCTTGTTTGATAATTTAATACAATTGGTTAACATTATAGGTTCTATTTTTTACGGTAACGTGTTGGGCATCTTTTTACTAGCGTTCTTTTTTAAATATGTAAAAGGTAATGCCGTATTTGTTGCTGCAATTATTACGCAGGTTATTGTAATATTTGGTTGGGCTTTTGATTGGATGTCTTACCTATGGCTAAATGCCTTTGGCTGTGCTTTAGTAATTTCTATAGCAATAATGTTAGAGGGTTTTGACCGAATGATGAAAACCGAAAACGAAATGAAAATATAATATAATATAAAATTTCATCTACAAAAAAGCCCGTAAAACAATTGTTTTACGGGCTTTTATTATTTTAATAATAGAGGTTATTTAGCTCCCCACTCTTTTAAAGAGTCTTCGTTCATTTTTATGTAATCTGCATTACCAGCTTCTTTAGAACCAGCTAAAGATTTTTTAGCAGTTTCAATGGCTTTTTTCTTATCACCAGCCTTAGCATAAATTAAAGACAATTGTCTTAATTGGTAAAAAGCAGGTTTCTCCATCATACTCATAGCTTTCTCCATCCAAGTTTTTGCTTGGTTAATATCTTTACCAGCTTCTTTATAATAAACAGCAGCAGCATAGTAGTCTTGTGCACTTGGGCCATTCATTGTTTTAGTAATTGCAGCAGTAACTGTTTTATCTGTTGGTACATCAAACTTAGCACCTACATATACATCTTCCCATAAAATACCTAATACAGCAGAACTAGCTGTTAAATCATCAAAAGTCATTGTAAAAGTTTCAATTTTCATAGGCATTTTTACAACATCTGCTTTAACTGTAGCAGCAACTTTAGCATTGTCCCAAGCTTTAGGTGTTCCCCAATTGTTAGTATCTGCATAAAAAATAATTTCCCAAGAGCTTTCTCCTGGTTTAGTAAACACCGCATAAGAACCAGCTTTTACTTCTTTACCACCTATAGTAACGTTGTTACTAAAAGTAATTGTTGTGTTTTTGTTAGCTCCTGTTCTCCATAATTTAGAAAAAGGTACTAGGTTACCAAAAACTTCTCTTCCTCTCATAGATGGTCTAGAGTATTCTAAAGTAACATCTGTTAAACCTACTTTTTGTTCTATTTTAGTAAACGGACTAGGTTGTGGTGTTTCAATTTGTGCTTGTACTCCTGTTAAGGCAAACACAGCAACTAATACTAATGCAATTTTTTTCATTTGATTTATAGTTTTTTAAGTTTCTTCAAAATTAAGGCACACCTATCCCTTTAAATGTTAACAAAACCTTAAATTTTATTACATAAAATTACTTAAAAAAACAACACACTAATTGGCGTTTAACTTATAAATACTTGCGCTAGCACCTAATTTTGTAAAAGACTCAGAAGATAAATAATAAGTGCCATCTGTATAAGTAGTTACCCCTTCCATTTGCACAAAACCCAAGTCTAACTGTGTCTTTTTAACAGTCCCTGCAAACAAATTATTAGCACTACTATTTTCTATTTCAACCACAAACGGCATCATAAACATATTATAACCAACCAAAAGTACGCTGTTATCTTGTTTATTATAAGTTGCACCCGTTACCAAGCCTTTTGTGTTGTATTCACCCACTTTTGTTGCCACATATTTACCTGGTTTTACAGGAATTTTATAAGCGCTAGTTTTCTTCTCTCTCCATTGCTTAGTTAAAATATAAAGCTCGTTATTTTTACAAAACATAGCTTCTGCATCAAAATTACTACTGCTTTTACGCGTGTTATTTTTTTTATCTGGATAGCTAAAATAAATTTTTTCTGCTGTTACTTTACTTAATGTTCTTATATCTTTTTTAGATAATTTATATACCACAAGGTCTTCTCTGTCTCCCCAATAATTTCCAAAATCACCCACATAAATATAATTTTGGTCTTGAGCCAAATCTTCCCAATCAATATTTTTAGCATTTACAACTTCTATCTCTTTCTCTACCTTAAATGTTTTTTTATTAAGTTGATATAAGATTGGTGCATTACCAGAATCGTTGTGAGAAATTAAAGTATCATCAAAATAAAGTAAACCTGATGACTCTGAAACAACTTCTGGTAAAACGCCTACTAAAGAACTGGTAAATTGACCAAAAAAAGCGCCTAATGCCAAAGCAGAAATATATAACAGTGTTAACTTAACCTTCATTAATAAATACTTAATTTATAATTAGATGCAAAGCTACGTGTAACTTACAAGACTATAAATAGTTTTAAGTAAAAGCTAACATTTTAGAGTTCAAAATAGCAGTAAAACAGACATAAAAACAATTTTGTCTAATCTTTTAGTGAAATAGTTAGACATTTTTGTATCTTTGTTTTAGAAATACAAAAATTATGGCAAAGAAAAAGAAGATTACAGCAGAGGATATTATAAGTTTTTATATGGATTATGTATTAGAAAACGAAAAGCAACCGTCTTCTGTATACAAGTTTTCTAAGTCAAATAATTTTGATGAGGCCATTTTTTATAATTTCTTCAACTCTTTTGAAACATTAGAAAAAGAAGTTTTTAACGCTTTTTACAATTACACTATTAAAGCTTTAGAAGCAGATAAAGCATATTTAGACTTTAATAACAGAACAAAATTATTAAGCTTTTACTATACTTTTTTTGAGATGCTTACCGCAAACAGAAGTTATGTAGTATATGCTTTAAGTAAGCATAAGAACAAATTAAAGTATGTAGGTATTTTGTCTAAACTTAAAGAAAGTTTCACAAATTATATTACACATTTAGAAATTGAAACAATTGATCTTAAGCAAGAAAAATTAGAAAAAATTCAGCAAAAAACACTTAATGAATCTGCTTGGATACAATTGCTAATTACAATAAAGTTTTGGTTAGATGATACTTCGTCTTCATTTGAAAAAACAGATATATTTATTGAAAAAAGTGTTAATACCACGTTTGATTTACTAGACACTAAACCCTTACAAAGTATTATAGATCTAGGAAAGTTTATTTATAAAGAAAAAATTAATATGAACTTGTAAGCCTATGAAAACTATAGACACAATACCTACATCTAAAATACAACGTGCCAGTAAGTTGGTTACTACAGGCGCAAAAGTTGGTGTTAATTACTTAAAATACTACGGAGATAAATTAACAAAAACTGAAATAGAAGCTAAAGAGCGTTTAAATAAAAACAATGCAGAAGATATTTATGATAGTTTAAAACAGCTTAAAGGGAGTGCTTTAAAAGTTGCGCAAATGTTAAGTATGGAAAAAAGTATACTGCCACAAGCGTACGTAGAGAAGTTTTCGTTAGCGCAATTTTCTGTTCCACCATTGTCTGCTCCTTTAGTACAAAAAACATTTAAAAAATATTTTGGCAAAACTCCAAATGAAATTTTTGATACGTTTAATGTTAACTCTGTAAACGCAGCCAGTATAGGACAAGTACATTATGCAGAAGCTAACGGCAAAAAATTAGCCGTAAAAATTCAGTACCCTGGTGTAGCAGACAGCATTTCTACAGATTTAGCTATGGTTAAACCTATAGCTATAAAGATGTTTAATATAAAAGGAAAAGACTCAGATAAATATTTTGCAGAAGTAGAAAACAAGCTTATTGAAGAAACCAATTACCTGTTAGAGATTAAGCAAAGTAAAGAAATGGCTAAAGCCTGTGAGCATATACCAAACTTAAGATTTCCGGAGTATTATGAACAATTTTCATCGGAACGTATTATTACTATGGATTGGATGACTGGCGAGCACTTAAGCGAGTTTACTGCCCATAATACAAACCAAAATAAAGCTAACATAATTGGCCAAGCACTATGGGACTTTTATATGTACCAAATGCACGTACTACGCAAAGTACATGCAGATCCGCACCCAGGTAATTTTTTAATTTCTAAAGAGGGTAATTTAATTGCTTTAGATTTTGGATGTATTAAAGAGGTACCTAGCAATTTTTACACTCCTTATTTTGAACTGGCTAAACCAGAGATTATAAACAATCCTGTTTTATTTTCACAAAAAATGCATCAGTTAGAAATATTAAAAAAAGAAGACTCTAAAGAAGAAGTTGCTTTTTTCTCTGATCTTTTTTATGAAATGTTAAGTTTATTCACAAAACCTTTTCACAATAAAACGTTTGATTTCTCTGACCCTGTTTTCTTTAACCAAATTGCAGAACTTGGCGAAAAATATAGCAAAAGTACAGAGCTACGTAAAATGAACGGAAACAGAGGTTCTAAACACTTTATTTACATAAACAGAACATTTTTTGGACTTTATAACCTAATGTTTGATTTAAAATCTAAAGACATTAAAATAAACAACTATTTATCGCTCTAAAAAAAAATGATAAAATACAGTACAAACAATATAAAAGAACTAGAGCACTTGTATAAAATTAATTTAATAAATAGTGCTACAGGTTACAAATCTGCCAACTTAATTGGCACAAAATCTGTAAAAGGCCAAGAAAATATTGCTGTCTTTAGTTCAGTAATTCACCTTGGGTCTAATCCTGCATTATTAGGTTTTATTTGCAGGCCAACAACAGTACCTAGGCATACTTACAAAAATATAATAGAAACTAAAACATACACAATAAACCACATACACCAAGATATTTTAGAAGATGCACACCATACTTCTGCTAAATATCCAGAAGATGTATCTGAGTTTACTAAAACAAAACTAATACCCGAATATAAAGACAATTGCACTGCTCCATTTTTAAAAGATGCTCCTGTACAATTGCAATTAAAATTTATAGAAGAGTTGCCTATTGCTGCTAATGATACCATTTTAATGATTGGAGAAATTATTAATTTATATGTAAAAGAAAATCTTTTGCAACAAGATGGATTGATAGATTTAGCAAAAGGTAATGTGGCTGCCATTAACGGATTAGATACTTATGCTATACCAAAAACAAATACAAGATTTGAATACCAAAGACCAAAATAACAAATGAAAATACTAGTAACAGGTACAACAGGCTATATAGGCAAAAGATTGGTGCCCCTTTTAATAGAAGAGGGCCACAAAGTTGTATGTGTTGTTAGAGATAAATTAAGAGCAGAAGAATGGTATAGAAACGAACCTTTAATTACTGTTGTTGAAGCTGACTTTTTACAAAAAGATACGCTATCAATAATACCAAAAGATATAGACATAGCTTATTATTTAATTCACTCTATGTCCAATTCCTCAAGTAATTTTAAATCTCTAGAAGAAGAATGTGCTATTAATTTTAAAAATTATATAGAAGAAACAAACACCCAGCAAGTAATTTATTTAAGCGGTATTACCAACGACCCAAAACTATCTATGCACCTATCTTCTAGAAAGTTGGTAGAAGAAACACTTGCATCTAACAAATATGCTCTTACTACATTTAGAGCTGGTATTATTGTGGGATCTGGTAGTTCTTCCTTTGAAATTATTAGAGATTTGGTTGAAAAATTACCCATTATGGTTGCTCCTAAATGGTTAGATACTAAAACACAACCATTAGCTGTTAGAGATGTACTTCTATTTTTATCTAAAGCAATAGTAAAAAAAGAATTATACAATAAAGGCATAGACATTTTTGGCCCAGATGTACTAACTTACAAACAAATGCTATTGCAATTTGCAGAGGTTAGAGGTCTTAAAAGAAGTATAATTACTGTACCTGTAATGACTCCTAAACTATCGTCTTACTGGTTATATTTTGTTACTTCTACATCGTACAAATTAGCAACTACATTGGTAAAAAGTATGGGCGTAGAAATTATTGGGAAACCAAGTGATATTAATTCCATTTTAAATATAAAACCAATTACATACAAAGAAGCTGTACAACTAGCTTTTGAAAAAATAGAACAAAATAGTATTTTATCTAGTTGGAAAGACTCCATTATAAGTAGCGGAAGGCTAAAAGCCAACTTACACAAATATATAAACGTACCAAAATATGGTTGTTTTACAGATTATAAAGAGCGTAAGGTTACTAATAAAACAAAGACTATTAATAAAATTTGGGCTATAGGTGGCCCCACAGGATGGTATTATGGTACTATTTTATGGAAATTTAGAGGCTATTTAGACAAGTTATTTGGCGGCATAGGCTTACGTAGAGGAAGAACTAGCTCTACAGATTTAAGTGCTGGTGATGCTCTTGATTTTTGGCGTGTAATATTTGCAGATAAAGAACAACAAAAATTGTTGTTGTACGCTGAAATGAAGTTACCTGGAGAGGCTTGGTTAGAATTTAAGATTGAAGAAAACATACTTAAACAAACAGCTACATTTAGACCAAGAGGTTTAGCTGGTAGGTTGTACTGGTATAGCGTACTCCCTTTTCATATGTTTATTTTTAATGGAATGATTAACAAATTAGTGGCAAAATGAGCTTAAGCATACAACAAATAGATCGTGTAATAGAAATGGCGTGGGAAGATAGAACCACTTTTGATGCTATTAAATTTCAGTTTGGCTTGTCTGAAAAAGAAGTGATTACATTAATGCGCACAGAAATGAAACCAAGTAGTTTTAAAATGTGGCGCAAACGGGTTCAAGGACGCAAAACAAAGCACGCAAAACTAAGAACATTCGTTAGCGGTCGCTTTAAATGTAGCAGACAAAAGCATATTACCAATAACACTATAAGTAAAAGATATTAAATAAACTGTTTTTTATTAATAATAAGTAGTTTATTGCCATAATTATTATATATTATAATGAGTATAGATACAATAAATTTAGCAAGCATTTCTAACAATATCTCTGTAGAAGATATTGGAGACGATCACTTGTTTACAGGTTTAGAAACACCTTTAAGACCAGATGCTTTTGCATTGTCTGATGAAGAAAAAAAGGAAAAAATAGAAAACCTTTTTGGGCAAATTATGGACGTTATGGGCTTAGATTTAACAGACGATTCTTTGCAAGGAACACCAAAACGTGTTGCAAAAATGTACATTGATGAAATTTTTTGTGGTTTAAACCCTAAAAATAAGCCAAAAATTGCTTTATTTGAAAATAAATACCAATATAACCAAATACTTGTTGAAAAAAACATTACTTTTTACTCTAATTGTGAGCATCATTTTGTTCCAATTATTGGCAAAGCACATGTAGCGTACAAATCTTCTGGCAATGTAATAGGCTTGTCTAAATTAAACAGAATTGTACAATACTACGCTAAAAGACCACAAGTTCAAGAGCGCTTAACCAACCAAATTGGCGTGGAGCTCCAAAAAATATTAAATACAGAAGACGTTGCTGTCATTATAGATGCCAAACATTTATGTGTAGCATCTAGAGGTGTAAAAGATGACACCTCTACAACAGTAACTGCTTTTTATGGTGGTGAGTTTAACAACGCCACAAAAATAACAGAAATACAAAACTATTTAAAACATTAACAATATGGAGATTATAGATAAAGCATTAGAGTTTGAGAAAAGAAAGATGAAGTCATTATCTAACAGCGAAAGAGTTGAAATTTCTCGTGAAGCTAAATCCCTTATTCTTGAGCTTAATACAATTTATAAAGAAAATAAGGACGAAGAAATTATGGATTTAATGAAACGTCTTACTGCAATAAAACGTAAAGTAGAGAAAAGGCTAAATATGCAGCCACTACCATAGTGTAGTTAACAAAAAACACCCTAAAATATTTGTACATAATTGGCAAACTATACTTGTCCAACAGGTATTCCTTTGCTCTAATTTAAAATAATACTAATGAAAACTACTGTTATTGTTGGGGGTAGCAAAGGAATAGGATTTGCTATTACTAAAGAGCTTATTAGCACACAAAAAGTTATTGTTATTAGCAGAACTGCACCAAAGTTAGAGCACCAAAACCTAACACATTTTAGCTGTGATATACTTACAGATAATTTACCAGAAATAGATGCTATAGACAACCTTATTTACTGTCCTGGTAGCATTAATTTAAAACCTATTGGACGTTTAAGTATAGATGACTTTAAGGAAGATTTTGAAATTAATGTTATTGGCGCTGTAAAAACCATTAAACATTATTTAAATATTTTAAAAAATGGTACAAACCCATCTATAGTACTATTTAGTACCGTTGCCACAAAACTTGGTATGCCATACCACGCTAGTATTGCTACCGCAAAATCTGGTGTAGAAGGTTTAGTTAAATCTTTAGGAGCAGAATTAGCACCTACCATACGTGTTAACGCTATTGCACCTACAGTAACTAATACAGATTTAGCTGCTAAATTATTGCGTAATGATAAAATGATTGAAAATATTAAAGAAAGACATCCTTTAAAGCGTTTTTTAGACCCTACAGATGTTGCACATATGGCCAGCTTTTTAATTAGTGAAAAAACACAAAGCATTTCTGGCCAAATACTGGAAGTAGATTGTGGCATTGTAAATTTTAAACTCTAAAATGAAACCATTACTTATGATAACATTACTCACTATATTTTCTTCATGCTCATCTAAACATAAAGCAAAACCCAACACTAGTATTTACAATATTAAAGTAATGGGTTTAGAAGGTAAACCTATTAATTTGGAAGATTACAAAGGTAAAAAGATACTTTTTGTAAACGTTGCCTCTAAATGTGGTTTTACAGGTCAGTATGAAGAATTACAGAAACTTTATGATACCTATAAAAACAATTTAATGATAATTGGTGCACCTTGTAACCAATTTGGCGGTCAAGAATCTGGCACAGAAGAAGAAATTAAAACTTTTTGCCAGAGAAATTATGGTGTTACATTTTTAATGACTGAAAAATTAGAAGTTAAAGGCAGTAACCAACACCCATTATATGCCTGGCTTACTAAAAAAGAGCTTAACGGTAATACAAATACTTCTGTTAAATGGAATTTTCAGAAATATTTAATTGATGAAGACGGGAATTTTGTAGACTACTACTACTCTACTACAAGTCCCTTAAGCAAAAAAATAACAAAACATTTAAAACCATAAATATGTTTGGATTATTTAAAAAGAAATCACCTGTAGAAAAATTACAAGAGCAATACAAAAAACTGATGAAAGAGTACCATGCTCTTTCTGTTAGTAACCGTAGCGCTAGTGATGCTAAATTTGCAGAAGCAGAGGTTATACAAGACAAAATAGCGCTGTTAATGAAAAATGAAAATGAAATTAGCTAAATATATTACTCTATTTTTAATACTAAATTTTAGTGCTTTAGCATTAGGTGTATTGTTAATGGATAACGGAGCGCAATCTAATTGGTACTCACAACTAAATAAAGCTCCTTGGACGCCTCCAGGATGGGTTTTTGGTGCTGCCTGGACCTTCATTATGATTTGTTTTGCAGCTTATTTAGGTTTTTTAGCCAAACAGAGTAAAAACTTTAAGTTTATTTTACTATTTGCCATACAATGGTTTTTAAATGTTGGATGGAATTTTGCCTTTTTTAATCAACATTACATAAGTATAGGTTTAGTACTAATTACAGCATTAACTTTACTAGTAATTTATATGTTTTACAAGTACAAGTCTATAGTTAAAAATATATCAATATTAATTTTACCATATATTATTTGGTTGTGTATAGCTACATCATTAAATGCATATATTTTAATTTATAACTAAATATGAAAATCTATACATTACATAAAAAACAAAAATTACCTATTACTATAGATCAAGCCTGGGAGTTTTTATCTAAACCAGAAAATTTAAAAACAATTACGCCAGATTATATGGGCTTCTTCATTTTATCTGGTGCAGATAGGCCAATGTATCAAGGACAAATAATACAATACATAGTAACACCTGTACTAGGTATAAAAACCAAATGGGTAACAGAAATTACGCATATGGTAAAAAATAAGTATTTTGTAGACGAGCAAAGATTTGGCCCTTATGCGTTATGGCACCATAAACATTTTATTAAGGAAGTAGAAGGTGGTATAGAAATGGAGGATATTATAGATTATAAAGTACCTTTTGGAATATTAGGACAATTAATACATCCTTTTGTAGTAAAACCCAAACTAGAAGAAATTTTTGAATACAGAAAAGAAAAATTAGAGTCCTTATTCGGTATTTTAAAGTAAAAAAAAGTAACACTACTCTAAAAATAGTAGCTCCTTTATTGTTTTTTTTACTATTTTAAATGATAGTACGTAAACTAAAAACTAACCACAACCCTAAATTACCACCAAATGATTGATATTATAAGGCTTATGTTTGAGTTTGGTTCGCTAATTGTTTTTAGTTTACTCCATATTATTATATACCCATCATTTAATTATTTCTCTAAAGAAGAATTAGTAAATTGGTATAGAGATAAGAGAGACCAAATATACTTATTTGCTATACTTTTAGGACCTATACACCTTACTTCTATAATTTTGCAGTTGGTACACAAACAAGACTTATACACCATTGTTAGCTCTATAACTATTTGTGCATTGTGGGTACAACATTACGTAATTATTGAGGCAAACCACGCTATAATAATTAAAGGTGTTGGTTCTTTAGAAAAAGCCAAACGTGCTATAAAAAACAACAACCTAATAAGAATTATTATATTAACATTCTTATTAGGTTGGACTATTTTAAAAACTGTACAGAGTACAAATTTTTGGTTAGTTACAAACTAGTTAAACTCGCGTAATTTTTGCTCCAATAGCTCTTAAACGCTCGTCTATATTTTCATAACCTCGGTCTATTTGTTCTATGTTGTGTATTGTAGAGGTTCCTTTTGCAGATAATGCAGCAATTAACAAAGATACCCCTGCTCTAATATCTGGAGACACCATTGTTGTTGCTTTTAATGTAGATTTAAAATCGTGACCAATAACTGTTGCCCTGTGCGGATCACACAAAATAACTTTTGCTCCCATATCTAGTAATTTATCTACAAAAAACAAACGGCTTTCAAACATTTTTTGGTGTATTAACACTTCACCTCTTGCCTGTGTAGCTACAACTAATATAATACTTAACAAATCTGGTGTTAAGCCTGGCCAAGGTGCATCTGCAATTGTTAAAATAGAACCATCTATATAATTTTGTATTTCATACCCATCTTTATGCTCTGGTATATAAATATCATCACCTTTACGTTCTAGTGTAATACCTAATTTTCTAAATACAGTTGGTATTTGCCCAAGATCATCCCAACTAACATTTTTAATAGTAAGCTCACTTTTTGTCATAGCAGCAAGACCAATCCAGCTACCAATTTCAATCATATCTGGTAACATTCTGTGTTCTGTACCGCCAAGCTCATCTACACCTTCAATAACCAATAAATTAGAGCCTACACCTGTAATTTTTGCCCCCATACGGTTAAGCATTTTACATAGCTGTTGTAAATATGGTTCACAGGCTGCGTTGTATATTGTAGTTGTTCCTTCTGCTAAAACAGCTGCCATTACTATGTTTGCTGTTCCTGTTACAGAGGCTTCATCTAAAAGCATGTAAGTACCTTTTAACTTATCTGCCTCTACTCCGTAAAAATACTCTTCTTTATTGTATCTAAATTTAGCGCCTAGGTTAATAAAACCTTCAAAATGCGTATCTAATCTTCTACGGCCAATTTTATCTCCGCCTGGCTTTGGTATGTATCCTTTTCCAAAACGTGCTAATAACGGCCCAACAAGCATAATAGAACCACGTAAACCACGACCATCTTCCTTAAATTGGTCTGACTGTAAGTAATCTAAATTTACATCATCTGCCTTAAAAGTGTAAGATCCTTTACCTCTTTTCTGGATTTTTACACCCAAATCTTCCAATAAAGCTATAAGTTTATTTACATCTACAATATCTGGTATGTTATTAATTTGCACCTCTTCTGGTGTTAATAATACCGCACATAGTATTTGTAATGCTTCGTTTTTTGCTCCTTGCGGAGTAATTTCTCCTTGCAGACGTTGACCGCCTTCAATTTTAAATGTCCCCATTAAAGACTATATTATTTAGTACCGTTTTTTACCTCGGTTGTTGTTATTTCTCTGATTATTTTTTCCGTTTGTATATCTAGTGTTAGATTTTGCAACCCTATTCTTTAAAAACTGACCACTATCTGTTAGTGTTTCATTTTTTGCTGCTAAATCTATTCTGCCATCACTTAACTCATATAAATGATTAAAAATAGCACTATCATCTACAACATCTTTATTCCAATTTAGGTAGCACTTTTTCATGTGATTAGCAATTGCATACTCTAAACCATCTCTCATATCTCCTTTTTCCCATTCTACAGCAACATCTATCATACGCTTAATGTTATTACCGTAAAATCTGTATTTCGGAAAGTTTTGAGGATATTCTAATGGTTCTGGACGCTCTTGCAACATTTCCTTTGTTGTTATTGGAAAAGGAGATTCTACGTCTAATTTAAAATCTGACATTATAAATAACTGATCCCAAAGCTTATGCTGAAAATCTGGCACATCTCTAAGGTGAGGCTGCAAATTACCCATAACGCTAATTATAGCTTTAGCCACTTTGTTGCGTTCTTCTGCATCTTCTATAGACACTGCGTAGTCTACCATTTTTTGAAAATGACGACCATATTCTGGAATAATGAGCTGGTCTCGCTCAGTATTATACTGTAAGTTTTCTACTAAATTCAAACTAAAAAAGATTTATGCTAATTTATATTCTAAACGTGAAGTTATACGCTTAGGTTCTGCAAAGTACTAAAATAAATAAAACAAACACCATTTATAGGTGGTTTTATAAAGATATTACTCCTTTTATTTTACCAACTTCTTTATATTTTGCTATAACAGCATCCGGATTTTTTAAATTTACAGTTACAGAAACGCTTGTATATTTACCGTTTTTAGACTTTTTAGACTCTATAACTGCTCCTGTATTATTAAAAACTTCTTCTATTTGCTTAAATTTTTCTACATCTGTAGGAATAATAAATTTATACAGGTAATTAGATGGCCAACTGTTGTTTAACTCTAGTTGTTCCTTTAACCTTGCATAAAATTCTTCTGGATTATCCTTGTTCATACTTTATTTTTTACAAATATAATGTAATACTGTATTTTATACTACTTTTTGTGTAGTTCCTATTTTAGTTATCTTTGTAACATTAATTTTGCATATTGAAACCAAAAAAGATAGTTATTACAGGCGGTCCTAGTACAGGAAAAACAACAGTTATTAATAAAATAGATGCTCTTGGGTATACTTGTTTACATGAAATATCTAGAGATGTTACCTTAGCTGCCAGAGAAGAAGGTATTACGCAACTTTTTTTAACTAATCCTTTATTATTTAGTGATAAGTTGTTAGAAGGGCGCATAAAACAATACCAAAATGCCAATGAGCTAAACAAGGATATTGTTTTTCTTGATCGTGGTGTACCAGACGTTGTTGCTTATTTAAACGGAACAGACATTGCTTATGGTGATAATTACAACCAAGCTTGTACAAATACAAAATATGATGTTGTTTTTATATTTCCGCCTTGGGAAGAAATTCACTCTAACGACAATGAAAGGTATGAGGATTTTGAAGAAGCTAAAAGGCTGCATAATTTGTTAGATAAAACATATAGAGATTTTGGCTACACTCCTATTATTGTACCAACAGGTACTGTAGAAGAGCGTACTAATTTTATTTTAAAAACTCTAAATATTAGCTAGTGCATAAGAGTCCGCAAGATATTTTACAACAATACTGGGGCTATGCCAGCTTTAGGGGCTCGCAACAAAAAATAATTACTGCTGTTTTAGAGCAAAAAGATGTTTTAGCTTTATTACCTACCGGAGGAGGAAAATCTGTTTGCTACCAAGTACCCGCTCTATTACAAGAGGGCATTTGCATTGTAGTATCTCCCTTAATTGCTTTAATTGAAGACCAAGTAAATAGCTTAAAAGATAAAGGCATAAAGGCATTGGCACTTACCGGAGGTATTTCTTTTGAAGAGGTAAACAACCTTTTAGATAATTGCGTTTTTGGCAACTACAAATTTTTGTACCTATCACCAGAGCGTTTACAACAAGACTTGGTTAAAGAGCGCTTACAACAAATGAATGTAAACCTCATTGCAATTGATGAGGCACATTGTATTTCTCAATGGGGAAACGATTTTAGGCCTGCATACCAAAATTGTAGTACACTAAGAGACATTTTTCCTATTGTACCAGTTATTGCTTTAACTGCTACAGCTACTAAAAAAGTAGCATTAGATATTACAGAAAATCTTCAGTTTAGAAACTCTTTAACTATAAAAGATTCTTTCTCTAGAGATAATATTACATATAAGGTTTTATGGACAGAGGATAAAATGTACCAATTAAAACAACTTTGTGCACAAACCAATAATAGTGCTATTGTGTATGTTAGAACCAGAAGATTAGCAGAACAAATATCTAACTACCTAAACACAAACGGATTTGCTACTACTTTTTTTCACGGTGGTGTTCCTAAAAAAGATAAAAAAACAGTACTAAATAACTGGCTAAATAATACTACCAAAATTATAGTAGCTACCAATGCTTTTGGTATGGGTATAGATAAACCAGATGTTCGTTTGGTTGTACACTACCAAATTCCAGATAGTATAGAAAATTATTACCAAGAAGCTGGTAGAGCTGGTAGAGACCAACAAGAGTCTAGTGCTATTTTACTTTTAAACAAAGAAGATGAAAACCAGGTTAAACAACAATTTTTAAGTGTTTTACCAAATATTGCTTTTTTAAAACACCTATATAATAAGTTAAACAACTATTTTCAGATATCATATGGTGAGGATACACAAGAGACTTTTCAATTAAACTTTAATAATTTTTGCAATACATATAAGTTAAAAGGAATGCTAACTTATAATGCACTAAAAATATTAGATCAACACTCTGTAATATCATTAGTAGAAAACTACAATAAACAAGCCACTGTACAATTTATAGCTAATAAGCCTACACTTAACCAATACCTAAGTACCCACCACAAACTTGTACCAATTATACAAGCGTTATTAAGAACCTATGGTGGTATTTTTGAGTATCCTATTAAAATTAACACCTCTTTACTAGCTAAAAAAATTACAGTTGATGAGAATACAATTCTTCAAGCATTAGAAAAGCTTCAAAAAGATGAGATTGTAAATTACACTGCACAAAATAGCGATTTAGAACTTACATTTTTAGTTCCTAGAGAAGATGACCAAACAATTAATTCATTCTCTAAAAAAGTAAAAGAATTACAACAGGTTAAAATAAATAATATTGATGCTATACTGCAGTACATTAATAATGATAAAATTTGCAGAAATGTACAACTACTAGCCTATTTTGGTGAAAAAAAAGAAAAATGCGGCAAGTGCGATGTGTGTATTAGTAAAGGCCCCAGCACTAGCAATAGTATTTTAGAGTTCATAACATCAGAAATAATAGATAAACTAAAAAATAACAATTTAAGTTCTAGAGAATTAATACAATTATTGCCTTACAGACAAGAAACAGTTTTAGAAGCTTTACAACTTTTATTAGAAGATAACAAAATAGATATTAACACAGAAAATAAATATACCCTACAATAATATGAGTAATTTACGTATTGTTTTTATGGGAACGCCAGACTTTGCCGTTACCATTTTAAATAGTTTAATACAACACAAATACAATGTGGTTGGTGTAATTACAGCTCCAGACAAGCCAGCTGGGCGTGGTAGAAAAATACACACTTCTGCAGTAAAACAATATGCAGAGAAAAACAACCTTACTATTTTACAACCTACAAACCTAAAGGCCCCTGCTTTTATAGAAGAATTAAAAGCTCTTGAGGCTAACTTACAAATTGTTGTTGCATTTAGGATGTTACCTAAAGTGGTTTGGCAAATGCCTAAATATGGCACATTTAATTTGCACGCTTCTTTATTACCACAATACCGCGGTGCCGCTCCTATTAATTGGGCTATTATAAACGGGGAAACAGAAACTGGTGTTACTACTTTTTTTATAGATGATAAAATTGACACAGGAGAAACTATTCTACATAAAAAAACAAACATTTCTGCTACTGAAAATGCAGGCGCATTGCACGACAAGCTTATGCATTTAGGAGCAGAACTTGTAATAGAAACTGTAGAGTTAATAGAAAAAGAAGAAGTAACTACAAAAAAACAAGAAGAAAATAGCAATTTAAAATTAGCTTACAAGATACATAAAGACACCTGTAAAATAGATTGGACAGCAGATGCCACAAAAACCTACAACTTAATAAGAGGTCTTAGTCCGTATCCTGCAGCTTGGACTACTTTATATAATAATGATAGTAAAATAGATTTAAAAATTTACACAACAGAATTAATAGAAGAAACACATAACCTAAACCCCGGAAAATTAGTTTTTGATAAAAAAACTATAAAAGTAGCCGTACCTAATGGGTACATAAAATTGTTAGAAATACAGCTTTCTGGTAAGCGAAGAATGAAAACTAGCGATGTTTTAAACGGTTTACAATTAAAAGAAACCGCATATTTAGACTAGCTAAGCCCATTTTTAACATAAAAAGACGTAGAAAAAGCCCTACTTTATTAACAAACAGTCTTAGTTATTAACAAAATGATGCATTTCCCTGCAATTTACTTGCGTTAACGTTAAATCCATATAAATTTGTTAGTAGAATATAAGTTATTAAAAACAACAATTAATTTAATTTAATTATGAACAAAACAGAATTAATCGATGCTATGGCAGCTGACGCTGGCATCACTAAAGCAGCAGCAAAAAAAGCATTAGAATCTTTTTTAGGAAACGTAGAAGGATCACTTAAAAAAGGTGACAGAGTTTCTTTAGTTGGTTTTGGATCTTGGTCTGTGACTAGAAGAGAAGCAAGAGACGGTAGAAACCCACAGACTGGTAAAACTATCAAGATTGCAGCTAAAAACGTTGTTAAATTTAAAGCAGGTACTGAGTTAAGCAACTCTGTAAACTAAGCTTTACTTTTGTAAAATATAAAAGCGCTTCTACCTGTAGAAGCGCTTTTTTTGTGTGGTTACCTTTTATATCTCATAAAAATTATTTAATTTAATTGAATAAACACTATAATATGCCAATAAACCAACCACAAAAAGGAAACCTCCTTATAGCAGAACCATCACTAACTGGTGATGTTTCTTTTAATAGGTCTATAGTATTATTAGCAGAACACAATAATGATGGCTCTGTAGGCTTTATTCTAAACAAGCCTTTAGAATATACCATTAATGACCTTGTAGATGATATAAAACCCTCTTTTAGAGTTTATAACGGCGGCCCCGTAGAACAAGACAACCTTTACTTTATACATAAGGTACCAGACCTTATAGAAGGCAGTATAGAAATATCTAATGGTATTTTTTGGGGTGGTGACTTCCAAAAAATTGTTGGTTTAATCAACAACAACATTATTACCCAAAATGATATTCGTTTTTTCTTAGGATATTCTGGTTGGGATTCTATGCAATTAGACTATGAGTTAACGTCAAAATCTTGGATAATTGCCACAAACGAGCACAAAAGTCTAATTTTAGAAAAATGCACCAATAACCTATGGAAAGAAAAAATGGACCAATTAGGAGGTGATTACCTTTTATGGTCTAATGCTCCAGAAAACCCTGCTTTAAACTAAGACAACCTAGCTATTGCATTTAGTTTTCCTAATAAATCTTTAGCAACAGTATTAGCGTATTCTTTTTTCCTGTATTTTGTAATGGATTGTATGCCTGTAATTGCATTTGTTACAAACAACTCATCTGCTTTTTGCAGTTCAAAAGGAGATATAGATGCTTCTTCAAGCGTATAATTCTCTAATTTCTCTAAACTTGCAATTAATTTTTTACGTGTAATACCATTTAAACAACCATCTTTTAGTGGTGGTGTTTTTATTGAATTTCCTTTAACTAAAAACAAATTACCATTTAAAGCCTCTACAACTTGTTTTTGGTTGTTAAGTAACAAACAGTTGTTATAACCATTTTCCTTAGCGTAAATGCTACCTAAAACGTTTATAAGTTTGTTGTTAGACTTTAATGTAGACAATAAACCTGTATTTACATAATGATCTTTAAAAAGCTCTACCTCATAATGCTCATTAGAGTGCACATAAAAAGCATTTTCTAATACTTTTGCTTCTATAATAAAACTAACATTATTAGAATTTGGCAAGTACAAACCTCCATTGTTTCTAAAAACCGTTAATCGTATACGCAAAGCTTCATTTTGTACATTACTAGCTTCAATAGTATTTAAAATTTGTTCTTCTAAATACTCCATTGTAAAATTCATTGGTATTTCCATACGCAAAATACGCATAGAAGCCATTAAGCGTAAATAATGATCTTCCCAAAAATAAATTTTTCCATTTACAACACGTAAACTTTCAAACAATGAGTCGCCATAACGCAATCCTCTGTTTTCTTCATTTAAAAATAAAGTATTGTTTTCTACTAGTTCTCCGTTAAAATTTATCATAAAAAAAGCCTTGAAAAAAATTCAAGGCCAAAGATATTGTTTATTTCATAATTTCTAGGCAGATCCTAAGACTTGTTTTAAACTAGAAATTTGATTTGTCCATAATAATTTACCTTCCTCTACTTCATCTTCCTCAGCAAAGTCAGAAATAAATAAAGACACGTCTGATGTAATATCATCTACCTTAATACGAAGTTCAAAATAACAATCATCATCGTCATCTTCCCAAGCAAAACGAATAAATTCATCACTTTTTTTCTTTAATAAATTAGCAACTTCTTCAGATCCGTCCCAAATAAATGTAAATTTTTCTCCTCTTGAGTTAACGTTGTCTGCAAACCATTCTGATAAGCCAGATGGTGTAGATATATATTGGTAAAGCATTTGTGGTGAGGATTGTATCACAAACTCTAGTTCATAGTTAATTTTATCGCTCATTCTCGTAATGTTTAGAAAAGGCAATATATATATTTCTGTATGATAAAAAAACTAAAACAGCTATAATATTTTTATCAAAATTAATTTTGATAAACAGAAAAAAGATATATATATTTGCACCCGTTAAAAAAAACACCTGGCGAGGTAGCTCAGTTGGTTAGAGCGTCGGATTCATAACCCGGAGGTCACGAGTTCAACTCTCGTTCTCGCTACAACATTAAAAGCGATTTAGTAAAAACTAAATCGCTTTTTTTTATGCTTCCATTTTTTAAGCTTTACTTCTTAAATCATTTTTAAACATATTCTAATTTCATACCTTTATAGTTATTTAATTATATCTTTATTTAGATGAGTAAATTTTCAGAAATTATAAACAAAGAAATTCCTGTTTTAGTAGACTTTTATGCAGAATGGTGCGGGCCTTGCAAAACAATGAGTCCTATTTTAAAACAAGTAAAAGACAATTTACAAGACAAGGTTTCTATTGTTAAAATAGATGTAGATAAAAACCAAAAACTAGCTGCTAAATACCAAGTAAAGGGCGTGCCTACTTTAGTGCTTTTTAAAAACGGCAAACAAGTTTGGAGACAGTCTGGAGTGTTACAAAAAAACGAATTACTATCTATTATTACACAAGCTAACTAATGAACCTTACTGAAGATTATTGGGACAATAGGTATAAAAAAAGCGATATTGGTTGGGATATTGGTGAAATTTCTACACCTTTAAAAAATTATTTTGACCAATTAAAAAATAAAGAAACACGTATTTTAATACCTGGTGGCGGAAATAGTTATGAAGCAGAATACTTGCATAAAAACGGATTTAAAAATATTTATGTAGTTGATGTCTCTAAAACAGCGCTAAATAATTTTAATGCTAGAGTACCTAATTTTCCTAAACAACACCTTCTCCACTCTAACTTTTTTGATTTAGACTTAAATTTTGATTTAATTATAGAACAAACATTTTTCTGTGCTATTAACCCTAAGCTAAGACTAGATTATACTGTAAAAGCACATAGTTTATTACATAAAAACGGAAAAGTAGCCGGTTTACTATTTAATATTCCATTAAATACTAATGAACCACCTTTTGGAGGATCTAAAAATGAATATCTTACGTACTTTAAGCCATATTTTGAAATAAAAACTATGGAAGAAGCATACAACTCTATAAAGCCAAGAGCAGGAAAAGAGTTGTTTTTTATCATTACTAAAAAAGAAAAATAATTGCTTTAAGCAAGAAGTTAATTTTCTTTTAAACTCTAATTTTATAAAATTTCTAAAAGCTTTTAAATAATAAGCTTTTTGTAATAAATGTTACATAGTTTTTAGCATCTGTGTTGTATTTTTATAGTCTAAACTTACAAGCATATGGAGGACATGCTATTTTATGATAGAATGCAGTTTGCGTTTACTATCACATTTCATTATTTATTTCCGCAATTAACAATGGGCTTATCTTTAATGATTGTCTATTTTAAATGGAAATTTCTTAGAACAAATACTCTAAAATATAATGAAGCTGCTAAATTTTGGATGAAAATTTTTGCACTTAACTTTGCTATGGGTGTTGTAACTGGCATACCAATGGAATTTCAGTTTGGCACCAATTGGGCTAAATTTTCTGAGTTAACCGGAGGTATTATTGGTCAGACCTTAGCTATGGAAGGTATGTTTTCTTTCTTTTTAGAATCTTCCTTTTTAGGTCTGTTTTTATTTGGAGAAAAACTTTTAGGACACAAACTACATTTTGTTACTGGCTTTCTTGTTTTTTTAGGTTCTTGGGCAAGCGGATACTTAATTATAGCTACGCACTCTTGGATGCAATATCCTGTAGGATATGAAATATTAGAAAATGGTAAGTTTGTTTTAAACAATTTTGGAGCTCTTTTTTCTAATCCATGGTTGTTACCTTCCTACTTACATAACCAAGCGGCATCTTTGGTAACTTCTTCATTTGTTGTAGCTGCTATAGGAGCTTTTTATCTTTTAAACAATAAACATAATGAGTTTGGCAAACTCTTTTTAAAAACAGGTGTTATTTTTGGTTTAATTTCTAGTTTATTAGTTGCTTTCCCTACAGGAGATTTGGTTGCTAAAAACGTAGCAAAACACCAGCCTGTTACTTTTGCTGCTATGGAAGGTATTTTTGAAACCGAAGATGGAGGTTCTGAAATTGTACTTATTGGTCAACCCAATATGCTAGAAAAAAAATTAGACAATAAAATTGCGGTACCAAACATATTAAGCTTTTTAACATACCAAGACTGGAATGCAGAAATTAAAGGCTTAAATGAGTTTAATAAAGATGTACATCCTACAAATGTACCTGGTCTGTATTACGCTTACCACATAATGGTGGGTTTAGGTACAATTTTTATTGGTTTAATGCTTATAGCTGTTGTACAACTATTTCGCAAAAAACTTTACAAAACAAAATGGATTTTATGGTTTCTTATGTTTATTATACCTTTTCCGTATATAGCTAACACTACCGGTTGGTACACAGCAGAGTTAGGAAGACAACCTTGGCTTGTTTATAATTTACTGCGTACTGCAGATGGGGCTTCGCCAACAGTTTCATCTGGTAATACACTATTCACCTTATTGGGCTTTATTGGCCTATACTTGCTACTTGGCTTGCTATTTTTAATGCTTGCAGGAAAAATTATTAATAAAGGGCCACAACTTAACAACCACTAATTATGGAACTATTTTGGTATATCGTTTTAATGACAATGCTTGCTATTTATGTAATTTTAGATGGTTACGATTTTGGAGCAGGAATTATACACTTATTTTTTGCTAAAAAAGAAAAGGATAAAAAAGCAATTACTAATGCTATTGGTCCTTTTTGGGATGCTAATGAAGTATGGTTAATAGCTTCTGGAGGTGTTTTATTTTTTGCTTTTCCAACATTATATGCATCGTCTTTTAGTGGATTTTATTTGCCATTAATTATAATTTTGTGGTTACTTATTTTTAGAGCAATTGGCTTAGAGCTTAGAGGTCAAATACACAATAAAATTTGGGAAGCCATATGGGATAAAGCTTTTGGTATTGCTAGCTTACTTTTAGCTCTATTTTTTGGTGTAGCTTTGGGTAATATTGTTAGAGGTGTAAATTTAGGTAATGTTGTAGATGGTGTTTCTACACATGAAGCACATTATTTCTTTTTACCTTTATGGAACCCTAGTTTTAGTCCGCACGCAGAAGAATTAGGTATTATAGATTGGTTTACCCTACTATTAGGTATTATTGGTGTAATTGCGCTTACAATACACGGTGCAAACTGGATTATATTTAAAACTAATTCTGATATCAATGAAAAACTAAAAAAAGTAATTTTTAATTTAAATATTGTTTTAGTAGTACTTGTAATACTATCATTACTGGTTTGGCATATAATAGAGCCACATCCTTTTCACAACTTTATAGATATGCCTTGGTTGTGGATTTTTCCAATAATAACATTTACAGGTTTATTTGGCTTATTTAAAGTAAAATCTTTTAAAAAGCACGGACTGGGCTTTTTATTTTCTACCTTATTTTTATTTGGCGGACTTACATCTACCGTAGCTTCAATTTTTCCTAAAGTTTTGCCATCTACAAACTCTATAAATCCAGACTTAACACTCTACAATGTTGCTGCAGATGAATACGGACTCTCTGTTGGTGTTTATTGGTTTGCTATTGCAGTTGTACTAGTTGCTATTTATATGGTTATACAATACAAGGTTTTTAAAGGAAAAATGGATAATGTAGGCTACGGGGAACATTAAAAAAACTACAAATAATTAAACCTCTAAAAACCAAATAACTACAATATTTTAATTATAAATAAACTTTTAAGTACGTTTTTTAGCTACAATTAATTGCAATTATTGTTTACATTTGTAGCATTATGATTTTTATTGCTACAAACATTCGCCATTTAAGAAGCTTAAAAGGTGTTACACAACAAAGCTTAGCCATAGACTTAGGTATAACAAGAGCCCGTGTAAGTTCTTATGAAGAAGGTCGTTCTGCTCCTACTATTGAGACTCTTATACAACTGTCTGATTATTTTAAGTTACCCATAGATGTCTTAGTACGTAATGATCTAAGCAAAGCTACAGATGCATCTTTTATAGAAATTGGCAACCAGCGTGTACTTTTTCCTATACAAGTAGACGATAGTAATGACAATTTAATAGAAATTGTACCTGTTGCTGCTTCTGCTGGCTATTTAGCTGGCTATGATGATCCTGAGTATATAGAGCAATTATCTAAAATTAAACTTCCTTTTTTACCCACAGGTAAACACAGAGCTTTTCCTATTAAGGGCGACTCTATGCTGCCTATGAAAAATGGCGCATTTGTAATTGGCAAGTTTATAGAAGACAGAAGAGATATTACCAGTGGTAAAACATATGTTTTAGTTACACTTAATGATGGTATGGTTTACAAAAGAGTTTATAATCAAATTGAAAAAAACAATACTCTAAAATTAGTATCAGACAACAACGCATATGAGCCTTATGAAGTAGCTATTGATGAAGTGTTAGAGATTTGGGAATTTACCTGTAGTATTAACACTCAAGAATATACAGAAGATGAACTTAAAATAAGTAGCATAATTACAATGTTTAATACACTTGGTGTAGAGTTAAAAGCATTAGAAAAATCTTTAAAATGATGTACACAATTATTGATGTAGAAACTACCGGCCAAACTAATAAAATTACCGAAATTTCTATATTTAAGTTTGATGGTGATAAGGTTGTAGATGAGTTTACGTCTTTAGTAAATCCAGAAGATGTAATTCCTTACTACATTACTACACTAACAGGTATAGACAACGCTATGGTTGCAAACGCTCCTACCTTTGCAGAAATTGCCCAACAAGTATTAGATATTACAGAAGACACCATTTTTGTAGCTCATAACGTAAATTTTGATTATAATGTTATACGTAACGAGTTTAAAGCTGTAGACAAAGATTTTAGACGTAAAAAATTATGCACAGTAAGACTTTCTCGTAAGCTATTACCTGGACATAACTCCTATAGTTTAGGCAAACTATGCAAAGATTTAGACATTGCTATAGAAGGCAGACACAGAGCCAGAGGTGATGCCGAAGCTACTGTAACTTTATTTAAGATTTTAGTTAATAAAGAAGGTTCTGAAACTGTTTTTAATAGCTTTCTAAAAAAGACATCAAAAGAAGGTACATTGCCATCTCATTTACCAACAGAAGTTTTTAATAAAATACCTAATACACCTGGTATTTATTACTTTAAAAACAAAAAAGGTAAAATTATATACATAGGTAAAGCTGTTGATTTAAAAAAAAGAGTGCTTTCTCATTTTTACAGCAAAACACAGAAATCTTTAGATATGTGTAGAGAAACAGCTGATATAGATTTTGAACTTTCTGGTAGTGAGCTTGTTGCTTTACTAATGGAGGATGCTGCTATAAAACAACATTACCCAGAGTATAACCAGCTAGCAAAAAGAACCCTTAAAAACTATGCTGTTTTTAGCTATACAGACCGTAAAGGAATAATACATTTAGCTTACAACTCCGTAAAAAACAGTCCTAATCCCTTAAAAATTTTTTCTAATGTAAGGCAATGTAGAGCTTATGTAGAAGAGCTGTGTTTTTTATTTAATTTGTGCCCTAAATACTGTCATCTACAAGAAGGTGTACAAGCCTGCAACCACCATAAAATTAGTGCTTGCAATGGTATTTGTAGACAAAATGAAACTCCAGAAGAGTATAACTTAAGAGTAGACAAAGCCATACAACATATTAAAGATGTAGCTAAAATAAAAGTACTTAAAGAAAAAGGTAGAACCGAAGATGAAGAAGCGTTTGTATTATTAAAAAATGGCAGTTATATGGGATATGGTTTTATAAGTAAAACTGAAATTATTACAAACAATGAACAGTTAGAAAACTACTTAATACCACAAAAAGACAACTTAGATATTCAAAAAATATTACGTGGTTTTACAAATAAAAAAATAGTATAAATTAATTACCGTCTACATATACCCAGTGTCCGTTTTCTTTGCAAAAATTAGACGTTTCATGTAAAATAATGATGCTAGAATCTTCCATATAGTATGCTTTAAACTCTACTATACCTGTATTATCAGTTTTTGTTCCTTTATCTATATCTAACACAGATAATTTTATCCAATGTACAGAGTTTGTCCATTTTTCTATTTCATTACGCTCCCTTTTTTTTGGTCTAGTTTTGCTGTAATGACTTTTGTATAAATAATCCATATTAGCCAATACAAACGCACTGTACCTAGAACGCATTAACTGCTCCGCTGTTTCTACATTTGTAATATCTAAATGGGCCTTTTTACAACAATTTTCATAAAGTTGAGTAGGTGTACAAGGACATTGCATATTTTTTTGGGGTATTTACAGTAAACAACTGATAATTAAGCCCTAAAAGTAATAAATTGTTTTTACAATTATAATATAACTAATATTTTTTAATTAAACTAAATAATTAAAAAAAGGAAGAATTAAGAAGTATTTTATCGAAAAAAAGTAAAAAGAAAAACATTTATTACCTACTATAATTGTTAATTTCATTAAAATAGTTATTTTTAGAATATTCTATTCCCCCAAGAAATAGCAATAACGCTTAATTAGCTTATAAATTAATTTAGAATGCATAACGCAATTGAAAAAAATCCTAAAATTAAAAATACGTTAGACCGTATAAATAACGTGGCACGTATTGGTATTTGGGAGCTTAACCTAGAAACCAAAGATTATACTTTGGATAAAATTACAAGTGACATTTTAGATTTAAAAGATAGAAATAAAATAAACTTAAAAGAGACCATTACTCTTTTTACAGATAAAGTACATAGAAAAAATATTAAAGAAGGTATGACTAACCTCATTACCA
Source organism: Cellulophaga sp. RHA_52 (assembly GCF_007827205.1). Taxonomy (NCBI): domain Bacteria; kingdom Pseudomonadati; phylum Bacteroidota; class Flavobacteriia; order Flavobacteriales; family Flavobacteriaceae; genus Cellulophaga; species Cellulophaga sp. RHA_52. The sequence continues at coordinate 2,455,778 of NZ_VIRZ01000001.1, read as the reverse complement.
ATGGTGTTAGTTTTGATAAAGAGGTTGCTTTAGAAACAGTTACAGGAAAAAAAATATGGGCTCGTAAAATTGGGCTTGCAGATAAAAAAAATGGTGTTGTAACTCGTGTTTACGGTATTTTTCAGGAAATTACAGAAGCAAAAAAAACAGAACAACAATTACACTCTGTTAACAGTGAATTAAAATCTATAATAAACTCTAGTGCCGTTTCTATTGTTTCTATTGACAAACAAGGAGGTGTTATGCAGTTTAACTCTGGTGCAGAAAAACTTTTAGGATTTTCTGCTAGTGAAGTAATTGGAAACTTACCTCCTACTTCAATTCTTTTAAAAGAAGAGTTAGCCAACTTTAGTAAAGAATTTGCTTCTAAATTTGGAAAAGAACATATAAAAAATTACAATCCTTTTTATGAATTAGGAATACAAGATATTAAAGATACAAGAGAATGGACATTTCGTAAAAAAAATGGAACTCTTTTTCCTGTAGAACTTTCCCTAACTCCACTTAAAAATGATTTAGATGAATACCTGGGTATTTTGGGTATTTTTTACGATATAACAGACCGTAAAAAAGCAGAAGCTGAACTCCTTAAAAAAAATCAGCTTTTAAGCTACGCAGAACAAATTACCATGATGGGGAATTGGAGCTGGAATATGGTAAATAATGACATTACTTGGTCTGCCAATATGTATAATATTTTTGGTAGAGACCCAAATACATTAAAAAATGTAACTTTTGACACGTATTTTAATCATATTCATCCAGAAGACCGCAAAGAGGTTTCTAACTTTATTGATATAACTGTAAAAGAAGGTAAGTTTACAGATGTTTTACACCGTATTGTATTAGAAGATGGTACTACAAAAACGGTACATTTATTAGGAGAACTTATTACCAATGAGTTAGGAGAACCCATAGAAATGATGGGAACCTGCCAAGATGTAACGCAGTTACGTATGGCAGAATTAAAGTTTAGAGGACTGTTAGAATCTGCACCAGATGCAATGCTAATTGTAAATGAGGAAGGTTGTATACAAATTAGTAATAAACAGGCCGAAAAGTTGTTTGGCTACTCATCTCTAGAATTAAAAAATAAACCTGTAGAACTTCTTATACCAGAGAAGTTTATGCATACATATAAAACCAATAATAATAACTTTTTTACAACTATTAAAACTAGTGAAGCAGAAAAAAGTGAAGATTTATATGCATTACATAAAAATGGAGAAAAAATACCAATTCAAATAAGTTTATCTCCCTTAGAGACAGAAGAAGGTTTACTTATTTCTGTTGCCATAAGAGATATTACAGAGCAAAAACACGCAGAGTATAAAATATTAAAAGCCAAAGAAAGACTTGAAGTTTTAACCGATAACCTATTAAATAAAAACAGACAGCTAGCAGATTTTGCGCATATAACATCACATAACTTAAGAGCTCCAGTAAGTAATTTAAACTCTCTTTTAGGTTTTTATAATAGCGCTACAGATGAAGAGGATAAAGCAGAGATTTTTAGCAAGTTTGAAATTGTTATTGGCCATTTAACAGAAACATTAGACACACTTGTAGAAGCCTTAAAGACTTCTAATGGAGCACCAACCGAGCTTAAAAAATTAAAATTTGAAGACATTTTAAATAAAACTAAGGAAATTTTAACTGGTGAAATAGAAGCTACAAACGCAACAATAGTTAGCGATTTCTCTTCTGTAAATACAGTACTATATAGCAAGTTATATTTAGAAAGTATTTTTTTAAACCTAATTAGTAACGCAATTAAATATAAATCACCAGATAGAGACCCTGTAATAGAGATAAAAACAACTTTAATAAAAAACAGAATAACCTTAACCATAAAAGATAATGGCTTAGGTATAGACTTAGAAAAACACGGCCACAAATTATTTGGCTTAAACAAAGTTTTTCATAGACATCCAGAAGCAAAAGGTATAGGCTTATTTATGACCAAAGTACAAATAGAATCTCTTGGCGGCTCAATTAGCGCTAAAAGCCACGTTAATAAAGGAACAACCTTTATAGTAACCCTAAACTAAAAAATTATGAAAAACCATTTTAACGTATGTATTATTGATGATGATGATATCTATCAATTTACAATAGTGAAAACAATTAAAGCATTAGGCTTGGCAAAAAAAATTATGGTTTTTTCTGATGGAGAAGAAGCAAAAGATTTTATGCTAGATAACATTAAAAATAATTATGAACTTCCCGATGTTATTTTTTTAGATAACAATATGCCCATAATGGATGGTTTTCAATTTATGGAAGAATACGTAAAATTTAAACCTCAATTAGACAAAAAAATTACGGTTTATATGGTTTCATCTTCTGTAGACCCTGTAGATATAGAACGTGCTAATAATGTATCTGAAATTAATGGTTACATTATTAAACCTATAAAACCAGGACAATTAAAATCTATTATAGAAAACTTAAATGCTTAAAAAGTAAAAAGACCGTTATATTACGGTCTTTTTACTTTTTAAGTATACTATAGTGTTTGCAAACACTCTAAAACATTAGTTTCTATCCTTTTTTGAATATTTGAGATGTCTGCTTTAACAAAAGTTTCTCCTGTTATATTTTCATATAACTCTATATACCTCTCAGACACAGACGCTATATACTCATCTGTCATTTCTGGCAATGTTTGCCCTTCTAACCCTTGAAAATTATTGCTTATTAGCCATTGGCGTACAAACTCTTTAGACAATTGTTTTTGTGGCTCTCCTTTTTCTTGTCTTTCTTTATAACCATCTGCATAAAAATAACGAGAAGAATCTGGAGTATGTATTTCATCAATCAAAACAATTTTACCGTCTTTAGTTTTACCAAATTCATACTTAGTATCTACTAAAATTAAACCTCGTTTTGCTGCTATTTCTGTTCCTCTTTTAAATAAAGCAAAAGTGTAATCTTCTAACTGCTTATAATCGGTTTCAGAAACTATACCTCGTTTTATAATATCTTCTCTAGAAATATCCTCGTCGTGGTCTCCCATTTCTGCTTTAGTAGCAGGTGTTATAATTGGAGAAGGAAATTTATCATTTTCCTTTAATCCCTCTGGCATAGGCACACCACAAAGCATTCTTTTTCCCGCTTTGTATTCTCTAGCTGCGTGTCCAGACATATACCCACGTATAACCATTTCTACCTTAAAAGGCTCACAAGCGTGACCAATAGCTACATTTGCATCTGGTGTTTTTAATAACCAATTAGGAACAATATCTGCTGTATCATTCATCATTTTTGTAGCTATCTGGTTTAGTATTTGCCCTTTATATGGTATTCCTTTAGGCATAACCACATCAAATGCAGAAAGTCTGTCTGTTGCTACCATTACCATAATATCATCCTCTAAACGATATACTTCTCTAACCTTACCTTTGTAAACGTTTACTTGTTTAGGAAATTTAAAATTGGTATCTGTAATTGTATTCATTAGTGCTTTTTAATTTTGATGCTCTATATTTTTGTATGCTTCTATAACTTTTTTAACCAATTTGTGCCTTACAACGTCTTTATCATCAAGGTAAATAATTTTTATACCATCTACATTACCCAAAACTAGTAAAGCTTCTTTTAAACCAGAAATTACTCTACGTGGCAAATCTATTTGGCCAGGATCTCCTGTTAATAAAAACTTTGCATTTTTACCCATACGTGTTAAAAACATTTTCATTTGGGCATGCGTAGTATTTTGTGCTTCATCTAAAATAACAAAAGCGTTATCTAGTGTTCTACCACGCATAAATGCCATTGGTGCAATTTGTATGGTTCCGTTTTCTATGTAATGTGCTAATTTTTCTGCCGGAATCATATCACGCAAAGCATCATACAACGGTTGCATGTAAGGGTCTAGCTTTTCTTTTAAGTCTCCTGGTAAAAAACCTAAATTTTCTCCTGCTTCTACCGCTGGTCTAGTTAAAATAATACGCCTTACCTGTTTTTCTTTTAAAGCTTTTACTGCCAAAGCAACACCAGTATATGTTTTACCTGTACCTGCAGGGCCAATAGCAAAAACCATATCATTATTGGTTGCAGCCTCTACTAGTTTACGCTGGTTAGCAGTTTGTGCTTTAATAAGTCTACCACTAACACCGTGTACTAAAACATCTCCACTACTCTGTTTTGTGGCGTAATCTTCTTGGCTATTGCTAGTAAAAACCCTTTCAATTACATTTTCGTCTATTTTATTGTACTTAGCAAAATGGGTCATAAGCATATCTAAACGCTTATCAAATTCTTCTAAATGCTCATCATCTCCGTAAGCTTTTATCTTGCTGCCACGGGCAACAATTTTTAGTTTTGGAAAGTATTTTTTCAATAAATCTATATGCGCATTTTGATGCCCAAAAAATTCTCTGGGACTTATTTCTGTGAGTTCAATTATGATTTCGTTCAAATGAAAAAATGTATTAAAAGGTTAGGACGTAAATATAAATTTTAGTTGGCTATTTTTTTATGTAATTTTGTATAACAAATTTAATCAAAATCACTTCACCACGGCAAAAAACATATCAACAGTCATAAATGACAATACTAACACTAACTACTGATTTTGGATACAAAGACCATTTTGTTGGCGCACTAAAAGGAGCAATCTTCAGCGAAATTGAAAATGCAACTATTGTTGATATATCACACAGCATAAATCCGTTTAGCATACAGGAATGTGCCTATATTCTTAAAAACTCGTACAAAACGTTTCCTAAGGGTACAGTGCATATTGTAGGTGTAGATGCCGAGCTTACCAAAGAAAATGAACATATTATTACTTATGTTGATGGGCATTATTTTATAAGTGCTAACAACGGCGTTGTTTGTTTAATAACTTCTGAAGTTAAACCAGAAAAAATAGTTTCTATTAACATACCAGACACTAAAAATGGCTCTTTCCCTACTTACGATGTTTTTATAAAAGCTGCTTGCCATTTAGCTCGTGGTGGTAAAATGGAAGTTGTAGGCAAGCCATTTACCAATTTAAAGACTTTTAAAGACTTTGTTCCGCAATTAATAGATGGAGGCAAAACCATAATTGGCAATATTGTTTACATAGATAATTACGGAAACGTTGTTAGCAATATTCAAAAAAACTTATTTGAAGCTTATAAAAATGGTAGAGATTATGAGGTTAGAGTACGTGGTAAAGTATTAAAAACAATACATAATAAGTATAGTGATATTATTAACTTTGATGCAGAAAAAAACCGACGCAATGGTCCTGGAGATTTATTAGCACTTTTTAACTCATCTCAGTTTTTAGAACTTGCTATTTATAAAAGCAATTTAACCACTGTTGGTGGCGCATCTACCCTATTAGGATTAGATTATAGAGACACCATAACCATTAATTTTTTATAAATGATAGTACGCATTGTAAAATTGACGTTTAAAACTGAAAATATTGTTAGCTTTGAAAATATATTTAACCAGTCTAAACATTTAATTAGAAATTTTGATGGATGTAACTTTTTAGAGCTATACCAAGACAAAAATAACCCTGCTATATTTTTTACATATAGTTATTGGGATAGTGAAAATGCTTTAGAGGCTTACAGACACTCAGATTTATTTATTGGTGTTTGGGCAAAAACTAAAATACTATTTGCAGATAAACCAGAAGCTTGGACTGTAAATAAAAATGAAACTTTAAATTAATTAGATGTACGCCATTTACAAACGAGAAATACAGTCGTTTTTTACGTCGCCAATTGGCTATATGGTCATTGGCTTATTTTTAATATTTTGCGGCCTGTTTTTATGGGTTTTTAAAGGAGAATACAATGTTTTTGATTATGGTTTTGCAGACCTAAGCAACTTCTTTTTTCTTGTTCCTTGGGTATTTTTATTTTTAATACCTGCCATTACAATGAAAAGTTTTTCTGAAGAACGTAAAACAGGAACTTTAGAACTGTTATTTATTAAACCAATATCTTTATGGCAAACAGTTATTGGTAAATTTTTAGGAACTCTTACCTTAGTAATTATAGCCATTATACCTACATTTTTATATGTATACTCTTTATCTCAGCTAGGGCAAACAATTGGTAATATAGATATGGGAGTTGTGTTTGGTTCTTATTTTGGACTTTTATTTTTAATGGCTAGTTACACAGCTATTGGAATTTTTGCTTCTACCCTTTCTCAAAATCAAATAGTTGCATTTTTACTGGCTTTAATTCTTTGTTTTGCCTGCTTTTACGGTTTTCAAGGTATTAGCACATTGTTTACAGACGGTAGCACATCTGTTGCTATAGCCTCATTAGGAATGAAAGCACATTTTGAGAGTATTGCACGCGGTGTTATAGACACTAGAGATTTAATTTATTTTATTAGCCTTACAGTGTTTTTTTTGTTTTTAACTGTTGTTCAACTTAAAAACTTAAACCAATAATGAAAAAAACTCTTACCTCCATAGCTATTGGTATTATTGCTTTAGTTGTACTTAATATTGCATCTAACTACATATACACAAGAATAGATGTTACAGAAGACAGCAGATACACATTATCTTCTGCTGCTTTACAAACCGTACAAAATTTTACTAATCCTGTAATTATAGATGTTCTTTTAGAAGGACAATTGCCAGGTGAATTTGTAAAATTACAGTCCGAAACAAAACAAATATTAGAAGAATTTAAGGCTGAAAATAGCAATATAAAATTTAATTTTATTAACCCTTTAGAAACTACAGGCTCATCTGAAAATGCAATTGCAGAAATGCAAAAACTAGGCCTAACACCTGCTAATGTTACTGTAGAAGAAAACGGAAAAGTGTCTCAGGAATTTGTTTTTCCTTGGGCAATAGTTAACTACAACAATAAAACTGTAAAAGTTGCCCTGCTTAAAAATAAATTAGGAGCTACTACAGAAGAGCGCGTAACCAACTCTATACAACATTTAGAGTATTCTTTTGCAGATGCTTTTAGCAAACTAAATATTAAAGACAAAAAGAGAATAGCCGTTATTAAAGGTAATGGTGAATTACAAGATATTTACCTTGCAGATTACCTCTCTACTATTAAAGAATATTATAATATTGGAGCTTTTACCTTAGACTCTGTTGCTAGTAATCCAGAGAAAACATTAACTCAATTAAAAGAGTACGATCTTGCTTTAATTGCAAAACCTACGGAGCCTTTTACAGATAAAGAAAAATATGTGTTAGACCAATACATTGTAAATGGCGGAAAATCTATGTGGCTTATAGATAACGTTAGTATGGAGCTAGATAGTTTATTTAATAATGAAGGTAAATCTTTAGCTTTTCCTAGAGATTTAAACTTAAAAGATTTCTTTTTTAAATATGGCATACGTATAAACCCTGCTTTGGTTAAAGATATATACGCTACACAAATTGTTTTAGCACAAGGAGATGGCAATAACTCTCAATACAACCCTGTACCTTGGCCATTTAACCCAATGGTTTTTTCTAGAAATGACCACCCTATAAATAACAATTTAGAAGCTTTACGTTTACAGTTTGCAAACAGTATAGATGTTTTAAATAATAACGAGTATAATAAACATATTTTATACTATAGTTCTCCCTTATCTACAGTGGTAGGCACACCAAATATTATTAGCTTAGATTTGGTTAATAAAGCCCCTAACAAAGAAGAATACAACAATGGTAATAAACCTTTAGCTGTTTTGGTAGAAGGTAAATTTAAATCTGTTTACAATAACCGCATAAAACCATTTGCGCTAAAAAACAACAAAGAAGTTGGTACAAACAATAAAATGTTGGTTATTGCAGATGGTGATGTTATAAAAAACCAAATAAGCAAAGGAAAGCCTTTACAACTTGGTTATGACAAATGGACAAATAACGCTTACGGGAACAAAGATTTTATGGTAAATAGCATAAATTACCTGTTAGATGATAGCGGACTTATAAACATCCGAACAAAAAAAGTTGCAATTCCGTTCTTAGATAAAGAAAAAATTGTAGCTCAAAAAACCAAGTGGCAACTTATAAACATAGCATTACCAGTGGTTTTAACGCTACTATTTGGTTTAATATTTAATTATTATAGAAAACATAAATACGGTAAATAAGTGTTAATAAGTTTGTTTTCGTTAAAAGGACAATTAAAATATCTTTGTTTCAAGGATTTTTTAAACTTTTTGAAAAATACTTAAAGGCATTTGAGAGCCTAACCATAAATGAAGAAAATTATATAGCTGATGAAATTTATAGTATCTAGTACTTATTTGTTAAAGCAATTACAAGTTTTAGGCGGTGTTATTAATAACAGTAACACATTGCCAATTTTAGATAATTTTTTGTTTGAATTAAAGCAAAACAGTCTTACTGTTTCTGCCTCAGATTTAGAAACCACAATGAGTTCTGTTTTAGAGGTAGATTCTGATAATGAAGGTACAATTGCTTTACCAGCAAAATTATTATTAGAAACACTAAAAACTTTTCCAGAGCAACCATTAACTTTTGTTGTAGAGGAAAACAACACAGTTGAAATTAGTAGTAACCACGGTAAATATGCTTTAGCATACGTAGATGGTGCAGAATTTCCTAACGCTGTAGAATTATCTAACCCAAGTACTACAACTATTTTAGGTGATATTTTAGCAACTGCAATTAACAAAACAATTTTTGCTGCTGGTAATGATGACCTAAGACCAGTTATGAGTGGTGTATTTTTTCAGTTTTCTCCAGAAAATTTAACGTTTGTAGCTACAGATGCTCACAAACTTGTAAAATACCAACGTACAGATGTTACTGCATCTCAGGTAGCAGAATTTATTATGCCTAAAAAACCTTTAACTTTATTAAAAGGGATATTAGGTGGTAGTGAAAATGATGTAACCATAGAGTACAATGAAAGTAATGCTAAATTTACTTTTGACAATACAGAACTAATTTGTAGACTAATAGATGGTAAATACCCTAACTATGAAGCGGTTATACCAAAAGAGAATCCAAATGTATTAAGTATTTCTAGAACTCAGCTTTTAAGTTCTGTTAGACGTGTATCTATTTTCTCTAACAAAACTACTCACCAAATACGTTTAAAAGTAGCTGGTGCAGAGTTAAATATATCTGCTGAAGATATAGACTACAGCAATAAAGCAGAAGAACGCTTAACTTGTTCTTACCAAGGAGATGATATGCAAATAGGATTTAACTCTAGATTTTTAGTAGAAATGCTAGGTAATTTAAGTTCTGATGATGTTTCTTTAGAAATGAGTTTACCAAACAGAGCAGGTATTTTAACACCTATAGATGGTGTAGATGAAGGCGAGCACGTAACTATGCTTGTAATGCCAGTTATGCTTAACAACGCATAAATTAAAATACCCAACATAAAAAACCAAAAAAGAGGACATAATGTCCTCTTTTTTTATTCTTAATTGTATTACTAATATCTTATTACTTGCGTTCTAATTTATTAAGCTTTACATTTTCTTTTACCAATTTAAGCTTTTGCTTTGCTATAGAAGATTTTAGTTTTTCTATAGCTACAGGAGATAATTTGCCTGCTGCAGTATCCTGAGATAATTTATTCTCTAATTTTGTAATTTTTCTTTCTACTTTAGATACATTTCTCTTTTGCTTGGCAATTGCGCTTTTTAGTTTTGCTTCTTTTTTGGCCTCTTTTTCTTTCTTTTTAACCTCTTTGGCTTCTTTTTTAGCTTTCTTTTCTGCAGCCTTTTGCTCTTTTTCTAATTTTTTAGCTTCTTTTTCTGCTAATTTAGCTGCCTCTTCAGTCTTGGCTTTTGCTTCCTCTTCTGCTTTTAATACTTCTTCTGTAGTTTTAGTGTTTTCTACTTTTTCTACGCTTTCTGTTTTTTGCTCTTGTGCTGTTAAACTTGTTGCACTAAGTGCTAATAGCATTACTGCTAATACAATCTTCTTCATAATTTTAATTATAGTTAATGTGTGTGGTGCAAAATTAGACTATAATTTTGATATAAAATCAAAAAAAAATCTGTCTCTAAATAAATTTTAGAAACAGATTTTGTAAAATACTTATTATTAGTGCATTAAGATATAAATGAGATTGTCATAAATTTGCTTGGCGACTCTCCGTTTGCAGCTCTTACAGCATTTACTATTGGCATTACAAAACCTATAATACCAACAAATAAAAAGCCTAATAAGCCCAAACCAAATAATAAAATTCCGGGAACACTAATTATAATATAAAGCAGTAAGCTTAACTGAAAATTTACTATTGATTTTCCGTGCTCGTTCATACCTTCTACGCTATCTTTAGTAGTTAACCAAAGTACTAAAGGCACTATAAAGCCTCCTACACCTGTACAATAATGTAGTAATTGTGTTAAATGTGTAACTGCTAATAATCCGTTATCAGACCTTGATGTTGTTTTTTGTTGATTGATGATTTCCATTTTTTGATTGATTTTGATGTTATTACTATATCAGTAGTTATATTTTATAAAATGTTACACTAAAAAGCATAAAATTTTCTTTTAAATCTAAAAAATCATCAACATAAAAACTAAAAAAACGCTCGTATATAATACAATATGAGCGTTTTATACATTTATATTACCAACTAGAGTTAGTGTTTTGGTTTAGCTCTATTCATTTCTAACATATCTACATTTGTAGCCTCTACACCTAAAAAGTGTTTGCTAAAATAATCTGCTTTTAACCAAAAGAAATACTCCGTCATACTACCAAAACCGTGTCTTTGGCCAGGCATTATCATAAAATCGAATCTCTTATTTGCTTTAATTAGTGCGTTTGCCATTCTAATTGTAGCACCAGGATGCACATTGTTATCTACATCACCAGTTACCAGCATTAATTTACCTTTTAAGTTAGCTGCTAGAGTCTGGTTTTTATCAATATCGTATTTATATGTAATAACACCATTAGCATCTTTTACCTCTTCTACTCCGTGGTGCGTTTCACTCCACCAACTATTGTACATAGAGTTATCATGATTACCTGCAGAAGATACTGCTACTTTAAAAAAGTCTGGGTATACTAGCATTGCTGCGGTAGACATAAATCCACCTCCAGAGTGGCCAAAAATTCCTACTTTAGAAATATCTATAAAGTTATGCTTATCTGCTAATTGCTCTGCAACGTATTTTTTATCTGCTAAACCATAATCTCTTAAATTTCCATAACCGTAGTTGTGGTACCATTTAGATCTATTTGGGTGTCCACCTCTGTTACCTAAAGTAACTACTACAAAACCAACTTGCGCTAACCTGTCTAACCTATTCATAGAAACAGAAAAAGATTTATTTACAGCCTCTGTTTGTGGTCCTGGGTATACATATTCTATAAGCGGGTAACTCTTAGTTTCATCAAAATCAAAAGGCTTATACATTACTCCGTAAAGATCTGTAATACCATCGTCTGCCTTTACTTTAAACGGTTCTGGAAATTTGTAACCTGTTGCCATAAGTGCAGATAAATCTGCCTCTTCTAACTTTAATACCACATTACCATTACTAGATCTTAGTTCAGATTTTGGAACTGTATTTACCCTAGAGTAATTGTTTACAAAAAACCTATTAGAGTCTGCCATACTAGTACTAGTATTATAGTCTCCTTTATTTAAGTTTTTTAATCCTGTACCATTTAGGCTAATTTTAAAAAGATGCTCGTAATACGGGTCTTGCTCTTTAGTAACACCATTAGCAGTAAAAAATAATGTGCGCTCTTTTTCATTAACACCCACAAAACTATTAGAGTGGTAACTACCTTTGGTAATCTGGTTTTTTAAATTACCGTTTGCATCATACAAATAAAAATGTGCCCAACCGTCTCTCTCTGACCATTGAATAATTTCTTGCTCATTATTAAATAACACAATGTCCTTAGTCTCTACATAGGTATTAAGTTCCTCTTTAATAAGCGTTTTAACCTCCCCTGTGTTTATATCTGCAACATTAATATGTACTTTTTTACGATCTCTACTAGTACTACTAAAATAAATTTTACCTTTTTTAGAAAGTAATAATGAAGGTCTAAAATCATCACTAAAATTCATTTTTTTAGTAGGTGCGCTATAAATATCAATACTTTGCTGTATTGTAGTGTCTAACTTTACAGCAAGCTTTTCTTTAGAAGGTATATCAAAAACCAAAATTTCTGGTTTAGAGAACTCTTTTTCTCCCGGCATATGGTATTTATACGTTTCTAAAGTTGGTCTTTTTTTAGCAACCGAATTTATAACCCATAAATCCTTTAAATCTCTAGAATCAGATCGTTGGTACACAAACTTTTTAGAGTCGTGAGACCAATACCCTCTTATCCCCTTACGTTTGTCTTTATTCTCTTCTTTAGTCTCGTTGTTCTCTCCCCATGAGCCACCACCATAGCCATAGTTTTCTACACCATCTTTAGTCCATTGGTGTTCTACAATGGTAGAATCTTTTTCATCTTTTACAGCTTTTAAATAGTTGGCTTTATCCATCCAATATAAATTGTGCTGCTTAGAAAACAATACAATGCTACTATCTGGAGCTATATTAGCCCATCGTTTTTTGTTTTCGTCTTCTTTTTTATTATTAATAACAGTTAAACCATTACCTCCTAATTTGTATTCTAAATAATATACTTTGTTCTCTTTTTTAGGTGCTTTTTTAGCACTCTTGGCTTTAGTAGAGTCTTTAGAAATGGTATCATTCTTTTTATCGTCTTTTTTATCATCAACAACATCTACTTTTTCTTTAGATGTTACTCTAAAGCGTATGGCTGTTTCATTTTTAACAAACTTAAAATTAAAGCGTGGTAAGTGCTTAGCATCATACGGGTCTTTGGTAATTAAAGTTAACCACTGTGCCATTTTTGCATTATCAAACAGTTTTGTTTTGGTTCCACGGTCGGCATCAACTAAATAAAAGTTTGCTCCTTCTGTAGTTTTGTACTGGTACCAAAAACGATTTCCTTTTTTTAACCAATTAGGTCTAACTGTGGTAGAATGTACAATTTTTTTTAAATTATCTGGGGAAAATTTTGCCGCTTGCCTGTAATTAGGTGTTGGCACATTGCTAGTTTCTTCTTGTGCAAATGTTACCGTAGTACATACGGCAAACAATAGCAACAAGGCCATTTTTTTAATCATTTTTTAGATTTTTTGAGTTTGTTAGGTTTCTGTTAGTTGTTAACAAAAATATAATTACACATCTTAACCTAGTGAGATTTAACTTTTTGTTATGATGCATAGTTGCTTTTTTATTGCGCCTTTCTCTATTTAACAAGTTACACCTTACGTTCTCTTGCTATTTACAGTATTTATTTAATGAAAAATGAATACACATCAACTTTAATAATTTGTATTTTTGCATTTATGTTTTCACAAGATACTATAGTTGCATTAGCAACACCATCTGGCGCTGGTGCCATAGCAGTTATTAGGCTTTCTGGGCCAGACGCAATTACATTGGCAAATGCTAAGTTTAAATCTGTACGTAATAAAGATTTAACCAAGCAAAAAACGCATACCATACACTTAGGGCATATAGTAGATGGTACAAAGGTATATGATGAAGTTTTGGTATCACTTTTTAAAGGTCCTAACTCATACACAGGTGAAAATGTTATTGAAATATCTTGTCACGGATCACAATACATACAGCAACAAATTATACAACTGTTTTTGCGTAATGGTTGCCGTATGGCAGATGCTGGTGAATTTACACTACGCGCCTTTTTAAATGGCAAGTTAGATTTGAGTCAGGCTGAAGCTGTAGCAGACTTAATAGCGTCTGACAATGAGGCTAGTCACCAAATTGCAATGCAGCAAATGCGAGGCGGATTTTCATCAGAAATAAAAAAGCTACGTGAAGAACTTTTAAATTTTGCGTCTTTAATAGAGTTAGAATTAGACTTTGCGGAGGAAGATGTAGAATTTGCAGACCGCACACAGTTTATAACGCTACTGTCTAGAATACAAGAGGTTTTAAAACGATTAATAGATTCCTTTGCTGTTGGTAACGTACTAAAAAACGGAATTCCTGTAGCTATTGTTGGCGAACCAAATGTGGGTAAATCTACCTTATTAAATGCTTTTTTAAATGAAGACCGCGCAATTGTAAGTGATATTGCTGGTACCACAAGAGATACAATAGAAGATGAAATAGCTATTGGTGGTGTTGGTTTTAGATTTATAGATACAGCTGGTATACGAGAAACTGCAGATGTTGTAGAAAGTATTGGAATTAAAAAAACGTTTGAAAAAATAGAACAAGCCCAAGTGGTATTGTATTTAAGTCCGCTTACACCTGCTATAGAAAACTTAGAAAGTATTAAAGTAGAAATTGAGCGAATAAAAAATCAGTTTCCGTTAAAAACACTTGTTGTAATTACCAATAAAAAAGATTTATACACGCCAGAACAAATAGAAACTATAGAGGCCGAAATACCTTCTACGCTATTTATATCTGCCAAAACTGGCGATGGCGTAGAAACCTTAAAAAACAAACTTTTAGAGTTTGTAAATACAGGTGCGTTGCGTAATAACGAAACTATTGTTACCAATACTAGGCATTTTGATGCTTTATTAAAGTCTCTAGAAGGTATAGAAAGAGTACAACTTGGTATGGATGGTGGTATCTCTGGAGATTTACTAGCTATAGACTTAAAAGATGCCCTGTACCACTTAGGTGAAATTACCGGACAGGTTTCTAATGATGAACTACTTGGTAATATTTTTGCTAATTTTTGTATTGGAAAATAACTAGCTAAACTACTTTATTATTAACTATTTCTATATATTAATTGCCTTTAAAAACTAGGCAATACCAACAAACAGTTTACAAGATGATTATAGAACAAGAACAGAAATTTAAAGAAGTACTTTCTAAAATAGAAGGTAAAATTAACGAACAGAGTTTTTTTAATAAGTTCTTAGAGTTGTATCCTGAGGTTTGGAAAAAACATAAAATAACCTATTCTAAATTTACTAGAAGTAAAAAATTTAGACAAACAATACCCTTGCCAAAGCCAGAAATATCCTTACGTAAAGAAATTAGATTGTTTTTACAAAAACAATAAAAAAAACCGAGCAAAAGACTCGGTTTTTCTTTTATAAAATAAGTTCTTTCTAGTGCTCTATATCGTATTCCAATATTTTAAATTGATATGGTGTTATACCTAAATTAAATTCTTTAACAACTTCCATTTCCTCTAAGTTACACTTTATAATTTTTTCTTCTGACGGAATAGATATGTATAAAGAATCATCAAAATAATCTATATTACTAGTAACAGATCCGTGGCCATCAGATTCTGTATCCATTGTAATAGATAATTTACCTTCATATACAACAGAATTAGATATTACATTGGTAACTTTAATATCTCCATTTTTTGTTAAACTTAAAACCTCTTTTTTATCTCTAGAAACCATACATTTAAATAATTCTGCAGTTTCATGTATTGGTGTAATTTCCTCACTATTTATATTAATAAAGTAAGCACCTTTACTAGAGGTATATCCAACAAAAATAGCATCAGAAGTTGTACCTAGTATACTTCCAAACCATACGTTTTCTTCAAAATTAGTTGGGTAATCAATAATTTTTTGTTCTCCGTTGTCTTTTACAACCAGCACACCGGTATTAGAACCAAAAAGAGCCGTTGTGTTGTTACCTGCACTACCGTGAATTCCGGAGGTACTTAAACTTTGTTCTTCTTTTGACACAACTTCACCATCTTGATTTATAATATGTACTTTCTCAGGCAAAACAGCTCCGTTTCCTAAATTTGTAACTGCTATGTTTCCGTTTTTAAAAATTACCATTGCGCCATGATGTGCAGTAGTGCCTGTTGGTATATTTTTAACAGTTGTACTATTCTCTATAGTTTTTTCATTAAAAATACTTAGAGTAGCATCTCCGTCATTATAAACAGCGACATAATCTTGTTCAGATTTAAAGTGTGTTGGCTTTTGACTTTCAAATTTTATAGCTCCAAAACCAGTTTCTCCTAAATTATGACTATGGTCTCCGTGGTCAATTTCTCCACCAATATTAAATGTTTCTGTATAGTTATTATCTCTATGCGTTATAACAGCATACCTACCAGATTCTGTAACATATACACTACCTTTTGCATAAGATGCTTGGTAAGCTGTAACTTCTTCATTATCTACATTAATAAAATTTAATGTAGCAGAATTTGCATCAGAAATTAGTAATGATGCGTTTTTATGTTCATCATTATGATCTACATCGTCATTTACGCTGTCATCATCTTTAGAGCAAGCTGTAAATAAAGCAGATATAGCTAAAAGAGGTAATAAATAAGTCTTTTTCATTTGTGTGTTTTTAATTATTAATGCACAAATATATGCAAATGAATCATTAACGCAACAAAGTTGCATTTATTTATATCTGTAAATAAATAATATTAAAAAAAACTTTTACAGGCTGCTTGGTTAAACAAAAAAGAGAGAAAATAGACGTCTTTAGACTAAAATAAACATACATTAGTTTAAAAAACACAATACTTACAAATGCCATTAGATTTAATTTATACCAAAACAGACAAGTTTATTTTATCTAAAATTACTACTAGTTATAAAGTTTGGCAAGACAAATTATATTACTACAAAACCTCATTAAACTTTACAAATTTAGAGGAATTAGTCATTTTTTTAAAGGTTGATTATAAACTATCTGATAAAAATAAATCAGAAATATTTAACTATGTAAACAATAGTAACCAAGATTTTTTTGAGTTATATGTGCTTGATAATAACATAAGTATTAAGCAAATACACTTACAACTATTAAAATCTAAAGATACCCTTATACATTGGGAAGATTGGTTTTATATATTTAGTAAAACAAGTACAAACCATTACCATTTATGGATTTTTCTTGGCGGTATTGCAAACCAAGTTAGAGAAATAAGGTTGAATGCTGCACAAGTTAGTGAGTGGGAAGATTTAGGTATTCCATTTATAAAAACCTTAGCTACAGATCTACAGTTAAAAGAGTCTAAAGTTTATAAAGAAGCAATTACAGAAAATAGAAGAATACTATAATGTAGCCCAAAACACATATAAGAACCTTTATTTTTAAACAAGTAATATTGCCTGTTTAATGCCTATGTGTTTTTACTATTACCACGTTATTTTACTTTTTTTCATTAAAAACTAAAACAGAATATATGTCAAATACTCACGAAAATATATTATAATCTAAACAAAAAACATTGCGGTATTTAGATACGCCAAGTATAAAGTACATTTAAAAAAGATAATAACATTACCATAAAACAAAACCTTTTTAATTATGAAAAACATTGTACTAATACTAACCTTTTTGCTTGCTGTAACTACAAATGCACAAGTAAATTACTTAATGTGGGAAAACGTAGATACACAACGTTTTGGTAAAGAAACATTATTTAAAACTGATAATAAAGTTTTAAACGGAAGCTACAAAATTGCAGAAAACAGTGGTGCATATACAGAGGTGACTTTTGCAAATGGTAAAATGGTTGGAACTAAAAAAAACTATGATTTTTCTGGTAATTTGGAACAAGAAATGGTTTTTGATGAAAACGGAAAAGCCAATGGAAAAAGTACATCATACTACACAAATGGTGATGTTTTTGAAGATTTTAATTATAAGAACGGACTTAAAGATGGTGAGTGGAAAACCTATGATAAAAAAGGGAAAGTACAACGTTTAGAAAATTACAAAAAAGACTTAAAAGACGGTAAATGGGTTACCTATTTAAAAGATGGAAATATGGGTACTAAACTGGTAGAAACATCTTTTTACAATGCTGATAAGGCAACAGGTAAATGGTCTCAGAAAACAGAAGACAACCGTGTAATTTGGGAAAAAGAATATACCGCTCCTAGAAATTATATTAAAAAAGAATATTACCCAAATGGCAAACTAACCTCTGTAGAAACATATGTAAATAATAAAAAAGATGGGATTAGTAAATATTATAGCTCTGCCGGACTTTTATTAAGCGAAAGAACATATGCTGCTAGTTATCCTATTACAGAAACTAGTTTTTATGATAACGGTAATAAAAAAGAAGTAGTAAACTCAAAAGACGGTTATAAAGATGGTTTGTACCAAAAATATTATAAAACCGGAAATCTTGTTACAGAAGGTCATTTTAAAATAGGATATAAATCTGGCGAGTGGAAACACTACAACAGTGATGATATGCTAGAAACTACCTATACATATGCAGACGGAAGAAGAAACGGAATTGCTAAAACATATAATGAAGCAGCAAAAGTAGAAAGTGAAGGATTGTATAAGAATGATGAAAAAACAGGCGCTTGGAAATATTATAAATTAAATGGTAAAATTTCTAAAGAAATTGAATACAAAAATGACAAAGTAGTTTTAGAGAAGACTTATAACTAAAATTTTCTAATCAACTTAAATTTAAAAAAGAGGATAGCAAAGGTTTATCTTTGTTACTTTAAAACCAATTAATGTCATACAAACTATTATCGTCTCCTTTACAAGGCTTTACAGATTATAACTTTAGAAATGCACATCAAAAATTTTTTGGTGGTATAGATACCTATTATGCGCCTTACATTAGGTTTAATAAAAAAATGGTAATAAAGGGCTCTTACCAAAGAGATTTAAATCCGGAGGTAAATACATCTTTAGACCTTATACCACAAGTAATGACGGCAGATGCAGATCAATTTATATTTGCTATAAAATACATACAATCTTTAGGGTATAAAGAACTTAATTGGAATTTAGGTTGTCCCTACCCTATGGTAACCAATAGCGGAATGGGATCTGGACTTATTTGTAATCCAGAGAAAATAGACCATATTTTAGACCGTGCACATAGTGAAACAGATGTTACCGTTTCTATGAAAATGAGACTAGGATACGAGAATAGTAATGAAATATTAGAGTCTTTTTCTGTACTAGATAAATATCCTCTAAAAAGTATTGCTATACACGCCAGGTTAGGCAAACAATTATATAAAGGTGGTGTAGATTTACAAGGTTTTCAAAAATGTGTAGATGTTGCCAAACATACATTGTATTATAATGGTGATATTACTACTGTGGCTCAATTTAAAAAAATGAAAGAACAGTTTCCTAGCATACAACATTTTATGATTGGACGTGGATTAATTGCAGATCCGTTTTTACCAAGTATGATAAAAAACAACTCAACAGAATATCCTAAAGGTAGATGGCAAATTTTTAAAGAATTTCACGATACTATTTACCATCAGTATGATGAATTATTGTCTGGACCAACACCTATAAAAATGAAAATGTTAGGATTTTGGGAGTTCTTTTCATTAGCAACTAACAACCCAAAAAAAACATACAAAGCAATAAAAAAGGCTGGTAACCAATTTAAGTACAAACAAGCTGTAGCAGATATTATTAAAGACCAAAGATAGAATTTAAATAAATACCTAATATAATTTGAAATTTACTGCTTATAAATACAGAATTATTAAAGAAAAACTTTCTATAACAAAACAAATAGTTTATTCTAGTTATGCTCTTTTAGTTTTTGGATTCATAATACTTCTTTTAAATACTAAATTTCCATTAACCGATAATATTCTGCCAATAATTGCTCCCATATTTATAATTTCTATTCTATTTTTTGGTGTAGCACATATATATCAATTTTATGATTATGAATTAATTAACTGTACTAAGGAAGGACATATAGAGTTTAGTACTAATGAATTTATTATTGATTACAATAATAAAATTAACTATGAAGATGTTACTGACTTAAAAATTAATATAGATGCCTATTACGGACAAACTATAGACCAGTATTACAGAAATCCTATAGAAAAGAAGAGCTTAGGTGTAAAAAATACAATAGTTATTGCAACTTGGAATAAATCTTTTACATATAACTTTAAATTAGAACACTCCATACATACAATAGATCTAAAAAAAACAATTTTTAATTTAGTCTTAAGTGAAAAATTAGGTATCAAAGATGCCAAAAAACTTATTAAATTAATACCTTCAGATTTTAACAAAACCGAAGATTATAAAGCATTTGTAATTAAGCAAATAACCTCTAAAAAAATTAATTGTACAGAAGGGCTACTATTACACGGTTATAAAACAGATAAAGAAGCTAAAGAACTAAGAAACAAGTATTGTGTTTAATTAAAAAGAAAAGCTAATGTCAATGATTATCCCTTTATTACTCGTTTTATTTTTTGTGCTAATATTTTTTACTGTTAAAGCATTAAAGAAAAACAAAAAAGGCATAAGTAATTTAGAGGTTGCTATATTTGTTTTGTATTTACTTTCTTTTCTCTTATTTGGTCTTGGTATACTTACACACGTACACCAGCATACAGAAGCCATAGACCCTATAGACCCAGAATGCTATATACCGTTTGGCGGCAAACACATACTAACACTTATTGTTTATTTTATTTTCTTTAATATATCTGCTGGTTTTATTTGGATTAAAGGCCGTAAACTGCCTCCTTTATCGCTTGTATTATTCTTAGTTTTTTTAGTAATAGGATTATTTATTAATACTGCTATACTTATACAAATAACACATCATAACTTAGATAGCTTTGGCATTTATGCAGAAAACACAGGCACATTTCTTTTTATTTTTACACCTGCTTTAAGTTTAATTATTGCAATAGGACTTCTTTTTAAAATAGTTAGAGAAGAAAAAATACAAGCTAAAGACAAAGTTTATAAAAATAAATTTCTTAATTATTGCAATAGCTTTTTAGCTAGTAAATTTAGCGAGTCCGTTTGGGCTCTACTACTTTTTATTCCTGTTTTTATTTTAATTACAATAGTATTATTGTTATTTGGGCAAGATGTAAATTCTATTACTAAGGTTTTTACAGAAACTACAACTTGGGCTTTTTCACAAAAAATGCATCCTCCTATTCTAGACCATAAAGGTCATTATTTATGCACTGTAGCCGCTAAAGGAGATCCTAAAATTGTAAAACCTATTCGTTTAGGAAAAAGGCATAAAAATATTATTATTGTAAACAGGCAGTTACAGATTGCCAATGCCTTTGAAGAAATGATTACTGAAATATCTCCAGGTTTACACTCTTTTATCAGAAAAAATTATGACAAGTATGGTTATAATCTTTCTTTAAAAATTAACTCAAAAATAAGATCTAATATTACCTATATTTTAATGAAACCCTTGGAGTGGATTTTTTTAATATCATTATACCTACTATGTGTTAATCCAGAAAAAAAGATTAGCAAACAATACCATTTATAGTAACTTAACTAACCAAATGTTTATGAAAAACATAAAACTATTAATTCTCTTATTATTTACAACTGTATTTGCTAGTAAGGCACAAAGTATTGAAGAATTTATAAGCAATAAAGCTTCTGCAACTTGTAATTGTATAGAGAATATAGATTATATAGACAGCCAAGCAGATTTTGAATTAAAACTAAAGTCTTGCGCTGCGCTTAGTGCAAAAGATTCTACTAGAGTACTTAAACAAACTACTTTTAACGACTATGATAATCTTTTACAATCTAAATTATTTGAAAATTGCACTGCTATAGAAACTAAATTAACAAAGCTTAGAGAAAGTTACTTAATTACTAATATGGACTCTTTATACAACACAGAAAAACAATATAAAAACATAGAAGAAGGCTTACTTGGTAGTTATGGATTATCTTTTGGTAATAGATCTCCAGAGGGTAGCCCAACATTATTTCTTTACCATAATAATAAATATGTAATAGTTTCTTTTGGAGAAGTACAAACGGGCACTTGGCGCGTTGTAAAAGAAAAATATTTACATTTAAATCCTAATAAAACTAAATATCCTTTTAGTGTATACGGTCGTTACAACCCTAGTATTGGAGATTCTATTAAAACCTCTTTTTTGGGTGATAGATTTAGTTATAGAACATTAATTACATACAATAAAACTACTAAAAGCCCTGTAAACTTAACTCCTATTTTTAACAAAGATGCCAATTGTTTTGATTTTCCCTACATACATAAAACAGCTAGTGTGCCCCAACAAATATCGTTAGCATTTAACCAGTCTTATGAAGAATCTGAAGATCAAAAAATAACACTATACAGTTTTAAAAACACTACTAATTTTAATGACTTTATTATTTTTGAGTATACAAGAGCAGAAAATAAAATGCCTATTAGAGTTTTAATAGATGGTAACAAATTAGTATTTGGAAAAAGGCAAATAACAGAAAAATCTGCTTTACCAAAACCAGGCTCTGAAAATGACTCATTCATAAAAGAAATGTCTGTCATTAACTTTACTCCCAAAACTATGTATTACAACTTTGGGTATAAAGAGTTTAAAAGTGAAGAAATAAACTCTAAAAGTTACAAATACAATAAAAAGCTAAATAATTATAAATACAAAGGAAAAGTTCCGCGTACTTACGAAGAAAAAACAAGTGATTATCACAACTTTTTACAAGTAAATAAATATGAAATGTTACAAGATGTAACACAACAACAAAAGCAATTTAAAATAGATAAAAAGTCTATAATTTACACAGTTTGCGATTAAAAATAAGCTAACAAAAAAAGATAAAATGGGATTAAGTATTACCAGCGGCATTTTAGCTGACTTTATAAATAATGAGCCTGAGGGCTATGAGGCTTACAAAGCTGAATTTGACCAAGTAAATAAGTTACTAGAATTAAATGGCTACAAACCACATTTAGAACCTAATGAATTAGGTGTAGATCCGTTACACGTTGGTGGCTTTCCGTATTCTTTTCTTCATTATTTAAGACGGTTTTTTGCATACCATATGAATGATGAAAATTGGACTCCTATTCCTTTTGATGAAAATTTAGATCCTGCAGCAGATACCATTGTAGAAGAAGAATCTTCTATGTTTTATAGTCACCTTTTAGTACACTCAGATTGCGCAGGGTATTATATTCCTATAGATTTAGAAGACATTATTTTTGATACAGATGAATATCCTGTTACTGGTGCAATGATTGGTTCTTCTTATGGTTTATTAACAGATTTAAAAAGCGTTGCAAAAAAGTTAGGTGTAGAATTAAATGAAAATTTAGAAGTACAAAACAAAGAAACTCTCTATAAAACTATTGATAATCAAGGTGATTTTTGGATAGAAAAAATAGTATGGCTAACACTTTATGAAGCTGCTAATTATAGTATAAAAAATAAAACAGCTATTGTTTTTAATTAATATCTATAAAACTACATTTTATTATAATTTAAAAGCCTCAATTACATATAATTGAGGCTTTTTAGCAATAAAAATATAATTACAAACTATAACTTTACAATGTAAAATCTTCTTCTAAACTTGTATAAGAGCTTCCTCCCACAAAAACTTTAAACTCACCTGGCTCTACTATAAACTCTCCTTGATTGTTAAAAAAGCCTAGTTCTTTATTTGTTAGTTTTAATGTAATGGTTTTGGTTGTATTTGGCTCTAACTCTACCATTTTAAAACCTTTTAACTCTTTTACCGGTCTTGTAACACTCGCAAATAAATCTCTTATATACAATTGTACAACCTCTTTACCTTTGTACTCACCTACGTTAGAAACTGCTACAGAAACTTCTACCTCTTCATTGGTTAATTTGGTCACTTTTAAATTTTTATATGTAAATTTTGTATAGCTTAAACCGTGCCCAAATGGATATAATGGCTTGTTACTTTCATCTATGTAATGAGACCAAAAAACAATATCAGGATTGTCTGTAGATGGTCTTCCTGTATTTTTATAGTTGTAATAAATTGGTACTTGACCAACGTTTCTAGGAAAAGTCATTGGCAATTTACCGCTAGGGTTATAATCTCCATACAAAACCTGTGCTACAGCATTACCAGTTTGTGTGCCTAAATGCCAAGCTTCTACTATTGCAGGTATATGTTCATCTGCCCAAGTAATAGCTAAAGGTCTTCCGTTATTTAAAACCAAAACTATATTTTTATTAACTGCGTAAACAGCTTCTAAAAGTTCTTGTTGTACCCCTGGCAAATCTAAACTTGTTCTGCTACGAGCTTCACCACTTTGGTAACCGTGCTCACCCAAAACCATAACAACTACATCTGCATTTTTAGCTGTATTTATAGCTTTAGAAAATTCACTTTTATCTGTAGTATTTATTTTTAATTCAAAAGCAAATTCTGCTTTACCAATAGCAACATCTGCCCCTTTTGCATAGGTAAGTGTATTGTTTGGGTAATTTTTCATTCCTTCTAAAACAGACACTGCAGTACTGTCTTCTGCTGCAATTCTCCAGCTTCCTAAAGGACTAGTTTTATCTGCTGCTAAGGCACCAATTAAAGCAATTTTTTGTCCGTTTTTCTTTAAGGGCAATAAATTGTTCTCGTTTTTAAGTAATACAATAGATTTTTTAGCTACATCTAAAACTGCTTCATTAATTGCTTTGTTGCCAGTTACCTCTTTTTCTCTTTCTTCATTACAGTACTTGTAAGGGTCATCAAAAAGTCCTAGCTCGTACTTTACTTTTAAAATTCGCTTTACAGCATTATCAATAAAATCTACAGAAACTTTGTTTTCCTTTACTAGCTTACTCAATTCTTCTACGTAGGCATAAGATTCCATATCCATATCAGATCCAGCATTTGCTGCTAACTCTGCTGCTGCATTTAAGTCTTTTGCATAACCGTGAGCAATCATTTCTTTAATAGATCCCCAGTCTGAAACCACAAAACCATCAAAATTCCATTTATCTTTTAAAACCTCTCTTTGTAAAAAAGCATTTCCTGTTGCAGGTATTCCATTTAACTCATTAAAAGAATTCATAAATGTTTTTACACCAGCATCTACACTTGCCTTAAACGGAGGGAAAATTATATTATTTAAGGTAGATGTACCTACATCTACCGTATTGTAATCTCTACCAGATTCTGAAAATCCGTAACCAGCAAAATGCTTAGCACAAGCCACAATTGTAGCCTTATCTGCTAAATTACTACCTTGAAAACCCTGCACACGAGCCACAGCAATTTTAGATCCTAAGTATGTATCTTCACCTGCTCCTTCCATAACACGTCCCCAACGAGCATCTCTAGAGATATCTACCATAGGGGCAAATGTCCAATTTATACCTGCTGCAGAAGATTCTAATGCAGCTATTTCTGCAGATTTTTTAATGGCATTTAAATCCCAACTAGCTGCTTCTGCTAAAGGTATTGGGCTTAGTGTTTTATATCCGTGTATAACATCAAAACCAATAATTAAAGGAATACCCAGTCTAGTTTCCTCTACTGCTATTTTTTGTACTGCTCTAACATCTTTAACTCCTGTAACGTTTAGCATAGAACCTACATAACCTTTACGTAAATGCTCATACTTTTTAGCTGCATCACCATCTTTTGGAGTTGGGCCTGTTACGTCCCAAAAACCATTGTATTGATTCATTTGTCCAATTTTTTCTTCTAAAGTCATTATAGCAAGTATAGAATCTACTTTTTTATCTATACCTAAACTTTCTGAAGCACTTTTAGACGTTGCATTAGTACAAGATAGTATACCAATTGCAAAAACAATTGATATACTATATATAACTACTCTTTTCATATTATTTTTATTGATAAACTCTAACATAATCTATTTCCATAGAATCCTGAACAAAACTAGGGTCTACCGTTCCCCCTAAAGTACCACCCATTGCTACATTTAAAATCATAAAAAAGTCTAAATTAAAAGGCGTACTATCTGTGTTTACATACGTTAAAAAAACAGTATCATCTACTAATATTTTTATTTCGTCTGTTGTCCACTCTACACTATAATTATGAAATTCTGTTGTAGATGTTTCATTGGCTATTTCATTTGTAAACGCATTACCAGCAAAAGCATCAGGCTGGTGTAGAGCTCCAGAAGTTTTAGATTTATCTTGGCCAGTTTGTTCCATAATATCTATTTCTCCACAATTAGGCCAGCCTACTTCATCAAAATTAGCTCCTAACATCCAAATTGCAGGCCAAGTACCTTGTGCGGCAGGTAATTTAGCTCTTACTTCTACTCTACCATATGTAAACTCACTTAAGTTTTCAGACTTTAACCTAGCAGAAGTATATCCTCCATTTTCTGCAATTACGGTAATTTTTAATAACCCGTCTTCTACAATAACATTTTTAGAGTCATTAGTATAAGTTTGCAGTTCTTGGTTTCCCCAACCACCAGCACCTAAGTCATAACCCCACTTAGTAGCATCTGGTGCTCCATCATCGTTAAACTCATCAGACCAAACTAAGTTTGTAAAAACCGACTGGAAAGAGTCTTCTGCTGGACTAGTTTGAAATTTATGATACCAATACAATTCTGGGCTTAAACCATCTTGAGTTCTTACATACATTTCTGTATCTGATATCTCTAAAATTTCATAAGAAGAAGAGCTTACGTAATACCCCATAAAAGCATTGTTAGAAAAGTTCATAACCGTACCTCTTGGTCTAAAATCTGGATCTGGAACTGTTTCCCAATCTATACTTGTTGGGGCTAATGAAACAATACTTGTTCCAGAAGTATCAAACTCAAAACAAGCGTCTTCGCCAGCATTTTGCCCTACTATATCTTGGTGACTAGCATTAAAAAAAGTACCACTATTATTATTTAACTGATAGGTTAATTGTCCGTCTGCGGTTAGGGTAAATATTAGCTCATCATCACACAAACAATTGCTAATTTCAATACCACATTTCTCAAACGGTTGTGCAGCAAAAAAAGAAGGAAACCAAAAAGCATCTGGAGCAATATCTGCATTACCACCAACACCTAAATGTGCAACTTCTGATGCTGCTAAATACCAAGTTCTAGTAGAACCTCCTGTTAAAAACTGTTTTACTTCAGGGTCATCAAAAGAGCTAAAAACTTCTACATCTACAGATGTGCTAGAAGACAAGCCTCCTGTACCAATAGCATTTACAACCACTGTAAATGTATTTACACCAACAACACTAAACCTGTGTGTAATTTCTCCAGACGGAGACACTTCACTAATTCCGTCTCCAAAATCAAACTTATAACTAATAGCATTAGTTGCATTTGCTTTTAAAGTAACAAAACCGCTACCATCTCCGTTAGGGTTAGCCTCGTCTACCCCTACAACAGTAGCTTCTAATGTTACATTAGTTGGAGCAATAATACCCCCTATAGTTACATCATCTTCCTGACAAGAAAATAATAGCAATACCGACAGAAAGAATATCATATTATATTTTATTGTTTTCATTTTTTTATCTTTTTATATTCTTACTAATTTATATTGCCAAAAAACACCAGAACCAGCTTCTACGTAAACAGACATTGTATTTGCGTCTATAAAAGAAACTGTATAGGTAATTTCACTAGGCACAGCTACATTAGGTAATTCTCCTTGGTTATTAGCCTTTGCTAAACCAATATAAGCACCTGTGCCACTTATTGTTACAGTGCCCAATGCTGCATCATAATTGTACGTAGCAGTTGCAGAACCATCATGCGGAGCTACTGGAGTACCACAAGCATCAGAACCGCCTTGCCAGCCTTCAATCCAAGACTCAGACCCTAAAT
Organism: Cellulophaga sp. RHA_52; assembly: GCF_007827205.1. NCBI lineage: Bacteria > Pseudomonadati > Bacteroidota > Flavobacteriia > Flavobacteriales > Flavobacteriaceae > Cellulophaga > Cellulophaga sp. RHA_52. Next base: position 2,428,240 of record NZ_VIRZ01000001.1, on the reverse strand, counting down.
TATTTGCAAAAGAACCATCTGTACTAAACACATATGTATCATCATAATAACAAGCTCTTAACCCTACACAGTCTGCGTCACAATTAAACCAACTAATATCTCCAGGAGATGGTCCGACACCTAAAGAACCTGCCTCTTCTGCTAATTTCCAGGTACCTGCTATTGGAGAAACAACAGCACCGTCTCTTACTAGTTTATACTGCCAAAAAACTCCAGAACCTGCTTCTACGTATACAGAAATAGTGTTAGCATCTAAAAATGAAACATTATAGGTTATAGAACTTGGTACCGCAACGTTTGGTAATTCTCCTTGGTTATTGGCTTTTGCTAAACCAATATAGGCGCCTGTACCATTTACGGTAACTGTACCTGCTGCTTCATTATACGTATATGTTGCTGTAGAAGAACCATCATGCGGAGCTACTGGAGCACCACAAGCATCAGAACCGCCTTGCCAGCCTTCAATCCAAGACTCAGACCCTAAATTATTTGTAAAAGAACCATCAGATCCAAATACATACGTATCATCATAATAACAAGCTCTAAGAGCTACACAGTCTGCATCACAATTAAACCAACTAATATCTCCTGGAGACGGTCCAACTCCTAAAGAACCTGCCTCTTCTGCAAGTCTCCAAGTACCTACTAAGCCTGTTGGTATGTTAGATGGTGCTTTGTAGAAGTATATGTTATCTATAAACACTGTACCTTCTGCCCACGGTGTACCTACAAATTTTAACTGGAAAATTTCTGAAACGGTTAAACCTTGATCTGTATAGTCTGACAAAGGAATATCTATAGTTGTCCACTCACCTGCAGATAAACTGGATGTTACAGGAGCTTCTGTAACTACACCAGACGCATTGTTAATTAATGATATTTCTAAATTTGTTGCATCACCAGATGTCCAAACATCTAAATGTAAATATTCCATTTGTGAAACATCTATAGAAGTACCATCTGCTAAAGCAATACCTTGGTAACTTAAATTAATGTACTGTAACATTGTATCACCGTTAAGATCAAACTCTGTCCATCCGCTACCTTGACCACCTTGTCCCCAATCTGGAAAATAGTTTGTACCAGCAACATCATCATAAGCAGCACTGTAGATAGATATAACATCCTCTGGGTTTCTGCTTGGTGGTGTAGCAGCAGAACTAAGTGGTTGTACAATTGCAGTAACCACAAACTCTTCTTCATAATCTGTAGTTGCTATTGCAGCACTCATTGCAACAACTTTTATGGTGTAAGTACCTGCTTCTTGATAGGTATAAGAAATTGATTCTCCTATAGCGGCTTCTAGAGGTTCTTCTGCTTCTGTTTCACCAAAATATACTTTATATGACAATGCAAAATCTGCATTAGCAGTTACATTTACTTGTTTAGATACTGCTTCATCATTTGCTATAGTTACAACTAAATTTTCTGGTGACTTAAATGAAACTTCTATAGTTTGGGTTACAGTTGTTTTTTTACCATTTAACCCAACAGCAGTAATAGCAACTTCATAACTACCTTCTGCATATGTATGTGCCACAGTACTACCTGGTTTAATAGCTTCAGAAACTTCTGAGCCATCTCCAAAATCTACCGTATAACTTGTAGCTCCTTCTGCAATAGGCGTAATGTTTACAACACCTGTATTGTCTTGTGTTACGCTCACTTTTGCAGACACATTAGTTGGGGCTGCAATACTATTTACGTAATCTGTATTGTCATCTTCTGAACAGCTTATAAAAAATAAGCTAAAAAGAAGCAATGTATATTTAAATATCTTCATAGTTATGGTTTTTAATAATTAGGGTTTTGCTGCCAATTACCATTAGAAAACTGTATTTCTTCAATAGGAATTGGAAAGATTTCATTTTTACCTGCTGTAAAACCATCAATTTCTTGTGCTGCTTTACCGGTTCTAACCAAATCAAAAAAACGATGACCTTCTCCTACAAGCTCTACTCTTCTTTCATTTGCAATTGCATCTGTTAACGCTACACCAGTAGCTGTAACATCATTTGGTGCTCCAAAAGCTCTTTCTCTAACTCTGTTTAAATAAGTTTGTGCTTTGGTATCACTAATTTCTCCTCTATTATAGGCCTCTGCCGCCATTAATAAAACATCTGCAAAACGTATTGCTCTGTAATTATTAGGGTTTGTAAGATTTTGATCTCCTGTGTTTAAATCTCCTTTTCTGGCAATGTATTTTCTGTTGTAATACCCTGTATGTTCATTACCTGTACTAAATGTGGCGCCTGTTTGTGCAGCCCATGCATTTATATCTAAAATGGCTACTTCTTTACGTAAATCTCCGTCTTCAAAAGCATCTACAACTTCTTGTGTTGGAACATTAAAGCTAAACCCAGAGTCAAACTCTGGTCCTGAGTAATTTCTAATTCCGTTAAAACCTACAGCTACATTACCCTCACTACATTGTAAACAACCAAAGCCTGCACCTTCTGCATCAGAGTATTGAACCTCAAAAACAGATTCAACTCCGTTTTCTCCGTCATTTTCAAAAATGGTATTGTAATCTGTTACTAGATCATATGGTCCGTTTTGTATTAAATTATCTAAAACAATAGCTGCTTCAGAAAATTTTTCTTGATACAAATAAGCTTTGCCTAACAAAGCTTGTGCTGCACCTTTGGTAACCCTGCCAACTTCTGGTGCTGTATACTCTAAATTATCTATTGCAAATTTTAAGTCTTTTTCTATTAAAGCATACACCTCTGCAACAGAAGATCTTGGTAAAGTTGTTTCTTCACCTAGCTCAAAACGAGTTTCTTTAACAGGTACAGGACCAAACCATTTTACCAGCTCAAAGTAGTAATATGCCCTTAAGAAGCTAGCCTCTGCAATCATTACATTTTTGCCTTCAAACTCGGTTTTATCTTGAAATTCTAGTATAAAGTTTGTTCTACTAACGCCTGCAAACATCCAGTTCCAGATGTCTCTTAAATTACTATTTACTGGCGTATGTATCATATCATCAATTTGTTGAAAACCAACTACGTCTGTAGCGCTTTCTCCTCCTGCTAAGGTATTATCTGATGCTATTTCGCCTAAAATTACGTTTACATAGGTAGACTGTAACAAGTCATAAGCACCAATTAACGCATTGTAATAATCTTCTTCAGAATTAAAATAATTTTCTGAATCTATACTATACCTATCTACTTCTTCTAAATAAGAATCGCTACAAGCATTGTTTGTTATAACACATAGTGCAACAAACAAACTAGTGATGGTTTTATTTATATATGTTTTCATTTTTTTATGTTTTATATAGAAAGATTTATACCTAAAATAAACTGTCTTGAAACTGGGTAAAAACCGTAATCAATTCCGCTAGAAAAGACATCTAAATTTCCGTTTTGATTAACGCCTTGCGCAGCAGGATCATAACCATTGTACTTTGTAAACGTAAATGCATTGTTAACAGAACCGTATATACGTAATTTGCTAACACCTATTTTTTGTAAAAACTCATCTGGTAATGTGTAGCCTAATTGTATATTTTGTATTCTTAAAAAAGATGCATCTTCAACAAAAAAGTCTGAGAATAACCTGTTAGTAGTTGCTCCTATGGTTGCTCTTGGTACTGTATTACTAGTGCCTTCTCCTGTCCATCTATTTAAATAAAGACTAGATCTGTTAATGTTAGGTTGGTCTCTTTCATAATTACGAACCATTTCTTTACCTAACTCTGCATACATATAGGTTCCAAAATCTAAGTTTTTGTAGTTAACTCTTAAATTTAGTCCCATAATATAGTCTGCCTGTGCTTTTCCTAAATATGTTCTGTCTGCAATGGTAATTTCACCATCATTATTGGTATCTACATATTTTAAATCTCCAGGAGCTGCTGCAGATCCCAAACCTTCTTGTGATGGGGCTGCATTTACCTCTGCCTGGTTTTGAAAAACACCGTCTGTTTTAAGTCCGTAGAAATAACCAATAGGTTGGCCAACTTCCATACGCGTAATTGCTGGCTGACCTACGCTAAATGAACCACCTTCTGATACAATATTATTATTTACAGATGTTACTTCACCATCTACTTTTGTAACATTATAACTAAGATCTACAGATAGGTTATCTGAAAAACTCTCTTTGTAGTTTACAAAAAACTCAACACCTTTTGTGCGTGTAGTACCTGCGTTAACCGTTGGTAAACCAGCACCAGGAGCAGATGCACCTAGTATACCAGATACAGGAAAGTTTGCTATTAATAAATCATTACGATCTTCTACAAAGTAATCTGCAGTAAACTGTAATTTATTGTTAAACAAGTTTAAATCTAAACCAATATCTAATTTATCTGCAGTTTCCCAAGTAGCTTCTGGGTTAGGAATTCTTCCGTTTGCTGTACCAGTTACTAAACCATTGTTTAAAACGTAAGTAGCCTCACCACTAAGTAATGCTCTATAAAGATCTACTCCCACATTGTTACCCAAAGAGCCATAACTAGCTCTAAGCTTTAAAAAGTTTATAACGTCTGAATCTTCTAAGAAAGCTTCATCTGAAACTATCCAACCTGCTGTAGCAGAAGAAAAATAGTCTATTCTGTTACTTGGTGAAAAGTCTGATGTACCATCTCTACGCACCATTGCAGAAAGTAAATATTTTCCTTTATAATCATACTGTAACCTTGTAAAGAATGATGATAATCTAGAATCATAAATATAAGAACTTGTAGACTTTGCTTCGCTTAAACCATTTGCCAATGATATGTCTGCAAACTCCCAAGAGTTGTTAGGAACATCAAAACCAGTACCTTGTAAATTATCTCCCCAAGCTCTTTGTGCACTTGTACCTAAAGTAATTGTAGCGTTGTGATTTTCTGCAAAAGTCCTGTTATAAGTAATAAAAGTATCCCAAGTGTATGAGTTGTTGGTGTTTTTTGTTTGTGTAACACTACTACGGTCTGTATTAAAAACTTTACCAGAACCATAGTTTACAATTGGTGCAAATGATTTTTGCGTATCATTATATGATTTTAAACCTATACGAGATGTAATTTTTAATCCGTCTAAAGGTTCATAATCTAACTGAAAAGTACCTTCTATAGAATTACCGTTGTATTTGTTGTAGGTATTTGCTATTTGTGATAAAGGGTTTATAACCTCATTACCTAAAAAGCCTGATGCATCTTCTTGATCTAAGGTATATGTTGGCGCGTAATTAAGCGCATTAAATAAAGGAGAGCCTAATGCATTTTCTCCTATTGTTTTTCTAACATTATTAAAGTAGTTAGCAGATGTGGTAAATTTTAATTTATCTGTAACATCAAAACCCAATTTAACTTTAACGTTGGCTCTAGTAAAATTAGATTTATCACTAGCTATAATACCATCTTGCTCTAAAATAGAACCACCAAAGTAATACGTACTTTTTTCTCCACCACCTGTTAAGGATATATTATGATTGGTGATTGGTGCAGACTCAAACAACTCATCTTGCCAATCTGTACCTGTGCCTAAATTGCTAACATCTGTATATGGCAAATCTTGACCATTTGCTGCATAGCTCTCATTTAATAACAATGCATATTCTGTTGCATTTAAATACGGTAATTGTCTTGTTGTTTGCTGTATACCAGTGTAACCGTTGTAACTAATTTTTAATGCCGAGTTTTTTCTACCACTTTTAGTAGTAACAAGTACAACTCCGTTTGCACCTTCTATACCATAAATGGCAGCTTGTGCATCTTTTAATATTGAAAAAGACTCAATATCACTTGGATTAATACTGTTTAAATCTCCTTTATAACCATCTATAATTACCAAAGGCCCGTTATCTCCGTTAGAGTTTACACCTCTAATAGTAATATTAAATTGCCCACCAGGAGAACCAGATGGTGCCGTTACAGATACACCTGCAGAAGTACCTTGTAATGCTTGTGCTGCATCTACAGGTCTAAGCTCTTCAATTGTTTCTGAACTTACAATAGAAACGGCTCCAGTGATGTCTTTCTTTTTTTGACCTCCATAACCAATAACAACAACTTCATCTAACTTAGAAACGTCTTCAGTTAAAATAACGTTTAATGTTTGCTGATTTGTAATTTTAATTTCTTGAGTAACATACCCTAAGTAACTAAACTGAAGTATTGCATTTTCTGGTACATTATTAATGGTGTAATTTCCATCAAAGTCTGATACCACTCCCTTAATAGTATTTTTAATAATTATACTTACTCCAGGAATGGGAAAACCTGTTCCCTGTTCTGTAATTGTACCCGAAATATTATTTTGTTGTGCTAAGGATACGAGACAAAAACAGACTGTAAATAATAAGCTAAGTTTTGTTTTCATAAAAAAGTTTTTGTTGTACTCTCAAAATTAAAAAGTATTGTTAAGAAATTCTTAATTTAAGACACAACAAAAAACATACACAACAAAAAAATATAGCTTAAAATACTAATATCATAATTAAACCATTGGTTTTACTGGCTTTACAAGATGTAAGAAAATAACACAAATTTAAAACTCACAATTAATTAAAATAGTTAATGTTGTGGTAATGTATTGGTAAAATTAAAAAATGTAGTAGTACTATAATTCCAAAATATAGCTAGTTAAACTTGTCTCATGCGGTAAATTCATTTTTTTTCGCAAACGATATCGCTTTACTTCTACACTTCTAGGTGAGATGTTTAATAAAGGAGCAATTTCTTTAGAAGATAAATTTAAACGCAAATATGCACACAGTTTTAAATCGTTTGGAGTAAGTGTACTGTGCTTGGCTTTTATTTTATTTAAAAAGTCTTTATCTGCATTATTAAAAGCTTCTTGAAATAGTTTCCAATCATCTGTATTGTTAATATTTTTATCAATTATTTTAATTACAGAAGAAACCTTATTTCCCAAATTAGCTTTTATAAGTTCTTTTTTAATGGTATTTAAAAATTCATTTTTCTTTATAATACTCATTGTAGAAATTGCCAATTCTCTGTTCTTATTTTCTATGTCTAGTTTTAACTTCTCGTTATTTAACTGGGTTAATTGCTGTTTATTTTCTAGTTCTTTTCTAGACAGCTTTTGTTGTGTTTTTAACAGCGCTCTTTTTTGTTTGTTTTTATAATACACATCTATTAGCTTAAAAAGTAACACACAAGCAAAAATGTATATTGCAATTGCTATGTTAGATAGGTAAAAAGGGCGTTCTATAGTAAAGGTGTAACTGGCTGTGTTTGTTGTATTGTTACCAGATTTTCCCCTAACGTTAAATGTATATTCACCGTACGGTAAGTTTTCAAAAAGCTGAGACGTATTTTGTGACCAATTAGACCATTTGTTTGACAAGCCTTTTAATTGATACTGGTACTTATTTTTTACAATTGTATTAAAAAAAGGAAAACTATAATGAAAAGCTATATTGTTTTCTTTGTTTTTTAGCGTACTACTCTCAAACAAATTTACTTTAAATTTAGGATCATCTCTTTTGTAAGCCTCAATAGAGTTTATATTAATATTTAATTGTTCTGCATCTGCTTTATTTAAGTTATTTAAAACCAAATAACCGTTAGATGTGCCTACCAAATAACCAATATCTCCTACTTGAGTCATATTTTCAAAACCTGCTACACTATTTACTACATTACGTGCTACAGGTATGTTTGTAAGTTTAGGCTCACTACTAATACTACCAAAACTTAAAATAGAAATGTTATCATTTGCGTAACGCCATAGTTTTGTACTGTCTTCCTTTATTTTCATTAGTGTTGTTAAACTACTATAATCCTTAAAAAGATTTGAGTAGATAGAGTCTTTAACAAACTCATTATTTTTTAATGTAAATATGCCTTGAGATGATGAGTAAAGTAAAGAACCATTAAACTTTATAATATTAGAACCACTGCCCTCTTTAGACACAGATAAATACTCTTTGTTAAGTACTTTTTTATAGTCTGCATCTACTTTAAGTCTGTACAGCCCTTTTAACTCATGATTAACATAAATGGTGTTTCCTATATTTTCAAAAAAACGACTAGACATATTTAATCCTTCTAACCGGTTTTTATACTCCCAACTTCCGTTTTGTTTTTTAAGTATGTGTAGGCCGTTATAATTACCTTGTAAAACAAGGCTTTTATCTTTATTAATAGGTTTAAAATCCCAAGTGCCTGGAGCATTTTTAATAAAGTTTTTAATTTTATTATTTTCAATAATTAATGTTCCCTTATCGTGACCACAAAAAAGAGTGTTATCTATATTTTTTAATATCCAAACTTGTCCTTTTGTACCCGGAATAAAGTTAAAATTTGTTTGCTTTTTAATTTCTTTATAAAATAAACCTTGGTTGGTACCTAAGTATAAATAACCGTTATGTACTATAGATGTGTACACAGTTCCTAACTTACCATCATTATCTGTAAACACGTTAAACCTAGACGAGTTATTTATAAAGTTAATACCATTATCCAAACCTAGCCAAACATTTTTAAAGCGGTCTTCAAACAAAGAAAGTACAGTGTTATTACTTATTCCTTTTTGTCTATTAAGTTTATATTTTAAAGATCCGTCTTCATTTAAAAAATAAACACCATTAGATATTGTTCCTACAACTATACCATTATCTTTAAGTTTTATAGCATTGTAAACACTAATTTTATCAGTATTTAATGAGGTAATCCATTTTACAGGCTCTTCATTTTTAATGGTATAAAAACCATTATTTTCTGTAAGGTATAGTAATTGGTTATTTTGCTTTAGTATGGTAATTATTTTATTTTCTTTAAAAAAACTACTGTTACTTACTGGTTTTCTCTTTTCATTTTCAATTTTAAATAAACCAACACCCAATTCTTGATAATACAATGTATTGTCTACATATATCATTTTACCTATAGTAGCTTTAGCATCTATACGTTTTACTTCTTTTTTTTCTAGGTTGATTAAATATATTCTTGATAGTGATTGAAAAATTATCCAACCATCTATATTTTCTATGTTCCAAAACTGTTCACCGTCTACTAGTTGAAGATTTAAACTTTCTCTTAAAGAATAGTACTCTAATACACCTAAAGCATTTTTTTGCCAGTAACCAAAGTCCATAAAACTACCTGTAAAAACCTTGTCTCCAATAGCTTTTACAGAGCGTACAATAGAGTTATTGGGCACTGCATATAATTTCCATTCTGCACCGTTGTACTCTAATAACCCCCCGTTATTTGCTATATAAATTAAGTTATTTTGGTTTTGAGAAATATCCCAATTTTGGTTTTCTGCTGCATATTGTTGCGGAGTAATAATACTAATTGGTGGTAACTCCTGTGCTTTTAAAATAAAACACAATAAAAAAGGGAAAAAGGCAACTATTTTTTTTGACAACATAAATGGTTTGGAAAGTATCATAAAATTGTATGCTACAATATACAATATTCTATGTTTTTTAGCACAAAAAACAAACTAGATTAGCGGTTAACTATAGTAAATTGTCTTTTTCATACTCTAAAACTTCATCAATAGATTTATGCTCCTCTAAAGAAACAAACGCAATGTGTTGTGCTTGTTTTTTAAACAAATTCCAATACACAACAACATAACCATTTATTGGTGATACATATACTCCTTTTTTAGCCTCTTCTAGCTCTTTTTTTGTTCTTTTATGCTCTGTGTAAGTTACCCAAATAACTCTACTAAAGTCTACTTTATTAACTAATGTACCATAATAATTAGCTAATTTAAGTGCGGGTTGTTTACTTTCTAAATATTCATTTTTTACAGTGTTAACCAGTAAACTAACCTCTTTAAAAGATTTATCTTCTTCATTTAACGATATATCTTTTAACTCCCATTTATCATTTTTTTGCTCTACAAAATGTTTTAGCAAAGGGTATTCATTATCCTTAAAACTCAAGTGAAGCGTAAAGCTGTGGTAATACCCCAATTTATCTGTGTCTTCTTTAGCAAATAAATTTAAAAAAAATTGCTCTTTTTCTAGAACTTCGTTCTCTGTATAACTTTTATCAAAAATTAACTCTATAAAATTATAACTCCACTTTAAGTCAACCCCAAGAGGTTTCATTTTATCTGAAATTACTGCTTGTGTAGCCACAACTTGTTGTTTTTCTATATAGGTCTCATTAAAAGATAGTTCATTTGGATATACAGATGCAACATCTTTTTGTTCTACTATTTTACTTGCATCAAAAGTTAAATGCATTTCTACATTGGGGTTCCTTGCTTCATAAATTACAACAGTAAAGCAATTAGGGTTCATTGTAGCAGTATTAAAAAAACGCTCTAAATTCTTATATTTTAGAGTTGTACCATAATTGTTTTTTAAAAATAATTCTAAATTTTTAGCTGCACTTTTGTTAGATAAAATGTGCTTAAGTTTTACATACAAAAGTGTTACCACAACCACTACAATTATTAACGGTATTGTTTCTCTTATCATAGAAGTAAAAGTAATATTACGCTACAATAAATATGTAACGGTTTATAGGGATATTAAAAAAAATTATTTTTTTATACGTATTCCCGTACCAAAGTAAATGGTATTTTTTTTATCTACGGTAGATACCTTGTCGTTGTCTTTATTTCTTAACTCTGCGGTTTCCATAAGTACGCCAGAAAAATTACAAAAAAGTTCTAGGTGATCTTTTATTTTAAACTCGTAGCGTAACCCACCTAAAATAAGAGATACATTTATTTTTTTAGCTAAATCTTCTTCGTTATTAACAGGTAAGCCTTCTTGTATATTGGCTGTAAAACCGTCTAATTCTGTTACCAGTTTTAATCTTGATTTTTTAGAGATATGGTATTGTAAGTTAGACTTAGGAACGCCTAAATTATAAGACCATTTTGGGTGAAATTTACGGTAGTAACTAATAAAAGGTAATGGAAAAGAAATACCTCTGTTTTGCGAATAAGATACTCCTACTATTAAACGGTAAGGCTTATCAATAGTAGTATCATCACGTTTATCATTAATAAAAACTACATCACCTGCAAAGACAGCATCTTCAAAGGTAATTTTACTGCCTAAATTAGAGCTAAATCCGGGAGTAAAACGTACACCCAAACGCCAATCGTTTTTTAATTTTTTAATGTATGCTAGGTTAAACTCTAACATCTGAAAGTCCTGAATAATATCTGTATTAAACTTAGCAATTTCAGGATCAAAAGACATTTCTATATTGCTATAATCTAAACCTAACAAAAGGTAATTGCTATTTTTAAGTTCTATTGGGTAATTAACAGCTGCACGAGCTCTACTGTATCCAAAATTAGAGTTTCCTCTGGGTAAAACCTTATATTCTAATCTAGCAAAATCTGATATTTGTCCGGTTGCGGTTACAAAACACAAATAAAAAACAAATAACAGATATCTATACCTCATTCACTACAATTAAATTATTAATAATTATTAAAAAACTCTGCAAATTTACCAATAATTTAGGCAGTGCCCTATATATTATACTATTTAATTAGCTCTTTTTCTGCTATTGCTTTAGTATAATCTGCTTTAATAGTTGGGTGACTATTAAAAAACTTTTTACTGTTTTTACGTTTTAATGTAACCTCAACATCACCATTTTTTTTAGTATTTACGGCCGTAACCACAACAGTAAGGTTTTTTAGGCTTTTGTAATTTGCAAGTCCACCTCGTTTAATAATAAAGTTTTTTCTGGGTAAAACTAAATGTTGATAGGTAGCTGCAGATGCCGCACCTATTTTAAGTTCTGTTCCTACTTTAATCTCTGAATTTAAAGGTGTTGTGTTTGCGTGTAACGCTACAACCAAACACAAACTCATTACTAATGTTATAACTTTTTTCATATTTCTTAATTTTTAACCCTAAAAATAATCAATGACGTATTATTAAGCCAGTATTTTAAAGATACTTTAACAAAAACAAAAGCACCGTAAAAACGGTGCTTTGTGTTCAAGATTTGGGGAAAACTAGTCGTATTATTATTTAGCAACAATTATAAAGTCAGATCTTCGGTTAACTAGGTGCTCTTGCTCTGAACATTTTACACCGTTGCTACATTTATTTTTAAGTTTTAATTCGCCAAAACCATTGGCACTTTCTATTCGGTCTATATCCACTCCCTTAGACACTAAATATCTTCGGGTAGATTTTGCTCTGTTGTCCGACAACTCTAAGTTATAAGCATCTTTACCCCTAGAGTCTGTATGCGATTCTATTTTTATTTTAGTCTTTGGAAACTCTTTTAAAACAAAAAGCACTTTTTGTAGTTCTATTTCTGCTCTTGGCGTAATATCGTATTTATCATAATCAAAATAAATAGGTTCTACATTAATTTTTTCTACGTTATCCTCTTTCACAATTAAACTCTCAAAAGGTGTTAAATATACTTTATTATTTAATGATGGTTCTTCTGGGTTTTCTTGAGTTGCTATTGTTATTGTTTTTTTAGAATACTTATCCTTAGCAAATACAATTTTACTTGTTTGGTTACAAGGTAAAATAAAATTATAATACCCATTAACATCTGTTTTACTATTTTGTATTAGCGTGTCATCTTCATCATAAATAGCAACTGATACTCGCTCTAATGGCTGTTTTGTAAGCTTATTATATACATTACCAGAATACTCTAAACAGTTTACAGGTTTTGCTCCTTCAAAATGATAAATATCATCATCTCCCATACCTCCATAACGGTTAGATGCTATGTAGCCGCTGTTTGAAGCCATTTCTCTAATAAAAGAAAAATCGTCCATATTACTGTTTATAGGTTTCCCCATATTTAATGGTAATGAGTACTCACTATTTGGTAGTATTTTAGACGCAAAAATATCTAAGCCGCCTAAACCATAATGTCCGTCTGATGAAAAATACAACTCGTCCTTATCTACAAAAGGAAACATTTCTCTACCCCTTGTATTTATAGTTGGCCCTAAATTAACAGGTTTACCAACTACGTCTCCAGATGCAGATAGCTCTACAACATAAATATCACTAGAACCATAACCGCCATCCATATTAGATGTAAAGTAAAGGCGTTGCCCATCTGCGCTTAATGCTGGGTGGCCACAAGAATAGTTTTTACTATTAAAGCTTAAAGACATAACGTTTACCAACTTATTATCTGCAATTGTACCCTTTAATATTTGCATATTAGACAACCCATCTGCATTGGCATTAAGTTTATTTTTTTTAATAAAATTACGGGTAAAATATACTGTTCTTCCATTACTAGAAATTGCTATGGTTGCGTCATGAAAACTAGACTCCATATTTTCTAAAAACTTTTCTGGTACAAAATCTTCTTGTTTAGGGTTTGTAAAATACAAATCTAAATACGGTTGTTTGTTCCAAGGGTAAAGTTTATTAGACTTAGCAGTGTCTCTTGCAGATGCAAATACCAATCCTCTTGAGTACATGGCAGGTGCAAAATCTGACTTTGAGCTATTAAAAGGCATATTTTTAATAGTGTATTTTGGTTTTGTCTTAGAAATACTATCTAAATACGCCTTTTGTAATAAAATCATTTTTAATTTGGTAGGATTGGTGTAATACTCTTTCAAAAGTTCATCTGCCCTATCTATATGCATACTAGCTTTTAAACTTTGTACCAATTTTATTAAGTTACTCTCTCCTACTTCTTTTCCTTTTATGCTATATAACTTACTATACCAATCTTTTGCATTTTGGTAATCGTTTATATTAAAATAACTATCTGCCAAACGTTGTATAACGTGTAACGATGGTTTTCTTTTTTCTGATGCTACACTTGAATATAATTTTATAGCTTCACTAAACTTAAAATCTTCAAAATATACATCTGCTCTATCTTCTTTACTTTGTGCTACAGATAATGAAGCAAAAAGTATACTTAAAATGAATAAACTTTTTTTCATATCTATATTTTTAAAAGAATCTTGGTGATAATGCTCTCTTTTTAGAATTGAAAACACTGTACTTTAAAATAACTTCATGAGAACCATTATTGTAATCTCCTAAATCTGTTAACGTATAGTCATACGCATAACCAACAAATAACTCTTTAGTTATGTTAAAGCCTGCTAATGCACTAACGGCATCATCATAACGGTAAGCTGCTCCAATACTAAATTTATCATTAATTAAAAAGTTACCAGAAACATCTACCGTTATTGGTGCTCCAGATACGTGTTTTGTTAAAATTGTTGGTTTAAATTTTAAATTACCAGACAAATCAAACACATAACCACCCATTACGTAGTACTGGCTTTTACGATCTGTAACAACCTCATCATTATCTTTTAAAACAGATGAATTAAAAAGGTTTTGGGTAGATACACCTGCGTACCATTTTGTACCGTACATAAATGCTCCTATACCTAAAACAGGACGTACATCTTTATTGTTTTCATTAAAAACAGGATCCATATTATCTTCATAAGATCCTTTAGACCAATCTATGTTTAAAATGTCTACACCAGCGTTTATACCTAATGATAATTTAGTTACATAACCTAAAGGCAGTTCATAAGCAAAATTACCATTTACAGTAATGTTGTTAGATGCTCCTAATTTATCATTAATTGCACTTAACCCTAAACCAACTTTTTCTCCAAACTTACCCTGTATTGAAAAAGACTGGTTACTTGGTGCGCCTTCTAAACCTACCCATTGTGAACGATGTAAAAAGGTAGCCTCTAACTTGCCACTTGTACCAGTGTAACCTGAGTTAAGCGCCATAGTGTTATGCATATATTGTGTATACTGTGGTGCTTGCTGTGCATTAGAAGCACATATGCCTAAAAAGCCAAGCGCAAGCAGTAATTGGTGTTTTATATTTTTGGTTAACTTCATTGTAATATTCTTTTGGGGTTGTTGTGTAGGTTTTGTTTTATCTTGCTATTTGTAGCCAACCTTTTAAGGTTCTGTTTAATTCTGGAATAGTAAGTATGTAGTAATACGTGCCAGACGGTAAATGATCTCCTTTACGTAAAACACCATTTACATTTGCTACACCATCCCAGTTATTGCTATAATTAACTGTTTCAAAAACTTGGTTTCCGTTTCTGTTAAATACTTGTAATGTATTAGAACTATAATCTTCTAAACACTGTACTTTAAAGAAATCGTTATACCCATCATTGTTTGGTGAAAACTCGTTGTAAACAAACAAGCAAAACTCTTCACCTAAAACCTCTCCACAACTAATAACACCTACGCTTAATATAGCTTCTTCTGAGGTGCAACCACTTGCACTATCATAAGTAACTGTAATTTCTGTGTTATTTAAATCGTCCCAAGTAACCGTTACAAAACTATCTGTACTTGTACCACCATCTGTAATTGTACCACCAGTAACTGTCCACACATAATTTTGCTTATCTGTTTCTGTGGTATACATGTAACTATCTTCTAAACAAGCATCTTCAAAAATACCTGTAAGTGTAGCTTGCTCTGCTTCTTCTATTGTTGTTGTAATTGCTAATCTATCTTCACTCTCACAACCAGATGTTAAATTTGCTACATAATATGTTGTACCATCTACTATGGCCGTATCAGAAGAAAGCATTGTACCCCCTGTTTCTGCATCATAAAAAACAACAGCGGTTTCGTTTATCTGTATATCTGCCAAGGTAGCATTACTTGTACTACAAAATTCTTGTGCAGTACTACTAGTTGTTGGTGCAGGCTGCGTAAAGGTTACTGTAATAGCTAGTCTTTCACTACTTTCACAACCGTTTTCTGTATTAGCAACATAGTATGTTGCACCATCTACTAAAGCTGTAGAAGGGTCTAACATTGTGCCTCCTGTTTCCGCATCATAAAAAACAACAGCGGTTTCATTTACCTGAATATCTCCAACTACCGGATTATTTGCCTCACAAAAAACTTGTGTAGTGCTTGTTGTGGTTGGTGCAGGAGTATCTAAAATTGAAACCGTTATTTGTACACGTGGTAATACAGATAAAGGAACATCTAAAAGTCCTACATAGTATGTGCCACCATCTGTTAGAGCTGCATTAGCATCTACTGTAGCACTACCTAAAAGACTATCAAAAAATATAACATTATTACCATTTACATCTAAATCTAATAAAGTTGCATTATCTGATGCACAAAAAACCTGATTTAAATTATCTAGTATAAACTCTGGTATTGTTACTGTAACATCATCTGTAATGCTACACAAACCGCCAGATATAAAAATTTCTAATACATTATCTATATCAGATAAAAGATCTGTACCGTCTACTGCAATACTAAAATCTAAGTTAGCGTCTAATATGCCTGTATAAGTTGTACCATTTATAGCTACAGTAACTTCATCTCCTACATTAACGTCTCCTATTACAGAACCAGTAATGTCTGTGGTTGGGTTTACCTGAAAAATAGTAATTAAGTTAGCTAAGCTAATGTTGGTGTCTAGAGTAACGTCTAAAGCTGTATTAGAAGAATCTACAATAGTTACAGCTACAGGTTTTAAATCGCCATCTACATTTTTACAACCTGCAATATTATCTGTACTACCTACATAGTAAGTATACGGACTATTAACGTCTGTTAAGCCTGTAATGGTTAAAACTCCGTTTTCATCTATATTGTATGTTGCTCCGTTTACAACCATACCGTTAGTAATTGGCATTGTTTCTGCACTGTCTAAAAACCAATTGTATGTTGCATCTATAGCACTAGAAGGTACTAATACCACACTACTTTGTGAGCAAATAGGGTTTTCATTACCAATTACAGTAATATCTGCTGCAGTAGGTATTTCCATCACAGTTACAGGAACCTCTACTCTTGGAGATTCTTCTGTACAACCTACATATGCAGAAGCTACATAATAAGTGGTACTTGTATTTAAAGCTGGTGTTGTAAATGTATCACCAGAATTGGTTGTTGCTAACAAATTACCATCTGTTTCTGCATCATACCAACGTAATTCTACAGCTGCGCCATTTGCTGTTGCTGTTATTTCTGCTGTAGAGCCACTACATATACTAATATCTGTAGATGAGTCTGTAAATACTGGTTGTTCTGGTGCTCTATAAATATCATAAAGTCTAATTTGCTGACTAACTGCAACGTTTAACAAAGAAGCCAAACTAATAGTAACTCTATTAACAGAAGCACTAGGCTTAAACGCTACTACTGTACTATTACCATTTTGCAATAGACCTAATAAATCTAAAGATAACAAACTAGATATGTTAGATGAGTATACTTCTTGTACACCATTGCTTGCTGTAATATTAATATTATTTAGTAACCCTAAGCTAACTAGAGAAGGATCTACTGCCAAACGCACATATATTACATCATCTGTACCAGAATCTGCGTCAAAATAAATAGTTTGCTGTATGCTTGCTGCAACATCTAAAACTCCTAAACCTAACTCTGCAAAAGTGGATACATCACCATCTATAGCAAAATTTGGATTTGTTACTCCTGCTCCTCCTAAATTTAAAAGGTCTAAAGAAATACCATTACCGCTAAAAGAAGTATAACTTGGTAATCCGCAATCTCCTGTACCTGTTGTGTAATAAGATTCATACACACCTAACTGTCTGGTATTGTTTAACCCTATTAGAGATCCTATACTATTTTCAATTCGTATTCTATTGTACTCTTGGTCTGGTGTAACAGCCAAAAAGTAATCGTTATCTTTATCTACTACAACACGTAAATCTTCTGTAGAGAATCCGTTTGCTTCTGTAGATTGTTTTTCTAATACTGTAACAGCATTGTTTTGCGCTTTTACAGTAAACTCTTGATTACCAATAAGTAAAATACCTGCAATGTCTGACAATAGGCCTCCTAAGCTACCTCCTAACAAACTAGGCAACAAATCGTCTTGAGTTTCTATTTTGGTAAAACTTGTAGTATTTGCTGGTAAGTTGCTTGGGTACTGAAGTTCTAAATGCCCTGAGTACGCTCCAATACCTACAAGTATTCCGGAACTAGCATTTATGTCTGCTTTGGTTAATAAATTACCATCTACAGCGTTATTGGCATTGTCTACCCTATCTTGTATAGGAACTGCTGTAGCGTAATTTTTTGTTTGCGATTTAAGATTTGTAATACTAACGAGTAGTAGTGTTACAAAAATGAGTCTAATTTTTTGGGGTAAAATTAATTTCATTTAGTAAAATTTTGGTTAAGTTTCAATTTGGTACAATTATAACGTAACCTTGCGTATATGTATTCTCCACTTATTGTATTTACTCGATGAAATACACCCCATTTCGATGAAATACATAAAATTTTAAGAAATTGAAGATTATGCAAACGTTTGCAGTAATCTTTAAAAATAACTCAATTCCCTATAAATTAACTATTTGTAAAATATTGTAACAAAAAAAACACTTTTAAAACAATCTCAATTGTCTTAAAAGTGTTATCTAAAAAAGATAATTTTAACCTAAAAATATCTTACTTATAATATAACTGTGTAAAGTATAATTTTCCATTTTCATCAGCTTTAATATTTATAGCTGTGTATGTAAAATCTCCTTCCATTACTTTTTTGTGAGTTGGACTATTAATCCAAGCTTTAACTACACCGTTTGCTGTTTTAAAATCTTTAGCTAAGTTTTCTGAAACAAAATCTGCTTTTGCCTCTACTGCTAAATTAGATGCACGTAAATCAAAATTATCGTGGCTAATTTTACCAGCCTCAATCATATAATCATTATGCTGTGCAGCATAACCGTATGCCACTTTACCATATTCTAAAGTATTTAAACCTTGAGAAGATCTGTACTCATTTACCAATTCTATAACTTCTTTCTCTAATTCACTAGACGTATCTACTTGTGCATAAATTGCATCTTCTTGCTCAATGCTCTCTGTAGTACAAGAAGTCATTGTTATAAATAAAGCTAAAAGTCCTAATGGTAAAAATTTAAATTTTGACATGGTAATAAACATTTGTAGGTTAAATCTGGGACAAAGTTACCACGCCTTTTAAGCCTTTTTTCTAATTTTCAATTGAACGGATAGTTTTAAACGGTGAACTACAGAAAAGTGTATTTAAATCATTTTAAAAAAAAGTAGTCAAAAAATTTCATCCTAAAAACGTGCAGATTATCTAGGGTTAACAGCATTTTTATCATTATTATAAAAGTTAAAAAGAGAATACATTTTTATTCTCTATAGTAATTATATACTTTTAGATCTGAACTCAACTACAACTCAAAAAATGAAAAAATTAGCTTACCTAAAAGTCGTTACCGTTTTAGCGGTATTTAGTTTTACTACACAAACAAAAGCTCAAGATTTAAAAATTGCTGTAGATACTACGGTAGTAACAAACCACACTGCTACAATTAACAACACTAAGCTTACCTATAAGGCCACCACTGGTACACAACCTATTTGGGATAAACAAGATAATGTAGTTGCAACTTTGTTTTATACCTATTATAAAAGAACAAATGTTAGTAAAGGAGAAGAACGCCCCTTGGTAATATCTTTTAATGGTGGTCCTGGATCTGCATCTGTCTGGATGCACATTGCTTATACTGGACCTAAAATTTTAAATATTGATGACGAGGGTTACCCTGTACAGCCCTATGGTATTAAAGATAATCCGTATTCTATTTTAGACGTAGCAGATATTGTTTACGTAAACCCTGTTAATACGGGTTACTCTAGAATGGTTGCCCAAAAAGATGGGAAAATGCCAGACCGCAAACAGTTTTTTGGTATTAATGCAGATATTAAATACTTGGCTGCTTGGGTAAATACATTTGTTACACGTAATAATAGGTGGCAATCTCCTAAATATATTATTGGTGAGAGTTATGGCGGTACTCGCGTGTCTGGTTTAGCATTAGAACTACAAGAGTCTCAATGGATGTATTTAAATGGTGTAATTATGGTATCACCAGCAGATTATAAAATATACAACGCAGACGGACCTTTATCTTCTGGTATAAACTTACCTTATTTTACTGCTGCTGCTTGGCACCATAAAATGTTACCTACCGCTTTACAACAAAAAGACTTGTTAGAGGTATTACCAGAAGTAGAACAATATACTATAGACAAGCTTATGCCTGCCATTACTAGAGGAGGTTTTATAACAGATGCCGAGAAGCAAGATGTTGCAGAAAAAATGGCGTACTACTCTGGTATGTCTAAAAAAGCAATTTTAGACCATAACTTAATGGTACCTACTTCTTTTTTCTGGAAAGATTTACTGCGCAATAAAAGCGGACATACCATTGGCCGTTTAGACTCTAGATATTTAGGTATAGACAAAATGGCTGCTGGTACAAAGCCCGATTATAATGCAGAAATCACCTCTTGGTTACACTCTTTTACACCTGCAATTAACTTTTACCTTAGAGAACACTTAAACTTTAAAACAGACCTTAAGTACAATATGTTTGGTAGTGTACACCCTTGGGATAATAGCAATAATAATGTTAGAGAAGGTTTGCGCAAAGCAATGGCAGAAAACCCATACCTAAAAGTATTGTATCAAACAGGGTATTATGATGGTGCTACAACCTACTTTACCTCTAAATATAGTATGTGGCAAACAGACCCTAGCGGAAAACTAAAAGACAGATTTACTTTTAAGGGCTACAGAAGCGGACATATGATGTACTTGCGTAAAGAAGATTTAAAATCTGCTAACCAAGACATAAGAGCTTTTATTAAAAACAGTGCTGCTAATGGTAAAGCTGCTAAGTATTAGATGTGGGTTTTATGTTTGATAAAAATTTAGGTTATAAGCTTATAAATAAAATAAAAAAATCTGGAAAAATTTCAATTTCCGAAGAAAGTAAATGTTATTACCACTGTAAAGTAAATGGAGAACCTAAAATTATTTCCTTAAATAAAGATTTAAGAGATTCAACTATTTTAAATTTTAACGAAATTCATAGGTATAAATTTACTGGAAATTATTTATTGATATCATTTAAAAATGGATATACGGAAATAATAAATTTGAAAACTAATAATAAAGTAAAAATTGAGGAAAAACTCTCATTCGTATTAACATATGAAAATCAAGGATATATAATTATAAATTCAACAAATAATTTACTTATATATGACAAAATTGAAAGCACTATAGAAGAGTTTACATTTTACAAAGAGCTAATTTTTAAAGCGATTACAGATTCAAAGCTAATATTTTACGGCAATGAAGGCAACAAAATATTCATTTTTGATATCGATTTAATTATAAATCACAAGCAAAAATCCTATGAAAATATCCCTTTTATTACTTGGAGCGATACTAATGAGAATACAACACTTTATGAAATAATTATTAGAGATCAACTTTTACTAATTTTAAAAGGTACATCTGTTATATGCTTAAATATTGAAACAGGTAAAGTAGTTTGGTCTCTTAATAGTGAGATAGCTAAGCAAATGGGAGTTATTTCTGGCGAATATTTATACACAGCATCTAACACAAGCCTTACTAAAATAGCTATTGCATCTGGTGAGGTTGAGTATGCGATAAGATTTCAAAAAGAATATCAGCTAGAAAAATTAATAACTCTTTATGGGATAGAAGATTTAACCTTATTTAAAAATGAGCTATGGGCTTATACTAAATTTGGCACCTTATCTTTAGTTTGTATTGATAAAGAAACTGCTTACTTTAAAAAAGTAATTCCTTTAGAAAGTTTAGGCATTAAAACTGGTATATTTTCTTTTCAGTTTTATAAAGACAAGCTTTTTATTCACGATTATGATTATACGCTACACATTTTTGAAAAAGAAGAAACTGATTTAATTTAGTTGGTTTAACGGCACAAGCAAGATGCTTGCGCTAGCGGGGGAAATATCACAAGCAATTACTGAAGCTTTAAACGATATCAATAGTTTTAATTTAATTTTTAAATGAAAATTTACACTGAAATAAAACAATTTGAACTACTAGATGATAGTAAATTGATTACTTTAAAAGAGAACAATGAACTTATTATCAGCAATAATGGCAAAAAACAAAAGATTTTAAGTATTAAATCTTTTGTTTGTATCAAAAACTATTTAATTTATATTGATTGGAATCAAAAAAATACGATTTTATATAATTTAATCAGTAATTCGATAATAGAACTAGATACTTTAATTAGTTTCCAAAATATTTCTGGTATTATAAATGATGACTATATCATTGGAGTTAGTCGGGAGAATGGGGTGAAATTTAATTTAATATTAAATTTAAAAAATTTAAAAACTTCAAAAAAATACCCTATAAACTATGGCTTAAACGGAATTTGGAAAATTTTAGAAAATAAAACATTTCTTTCTAAAAATGACACAGATATAAACTGTTATTATTTAGATACAGGAAAAGAAGTGTGGAGTTTTAACTTTCAACAGTATACTAAACAAATTAACAATCACTTAATTTCTAACGAGTTATTGATAATAGATAATTTGTTGTTTTTATCTTTTGCAAATAGCAGTTTAAACGCCGTAGGAAGTATTGTAATAAAAACAGATACTGGCAAAGTACACAAAGAAATACCTAGCCTTAAAGGCTTTTTATATACTAACAATAACAAAGAAGTTATTGCAACTTCTGGTATTTTTAATAACATACAAACGTTAAGTATTTTTAATTTAGATACAGAGGAGTGCAAAACAATAACGTTAAACAATATTTTTCCTGCTAATAATTGGAGTATTAAACACCAATCTAGTGTTGTTCATAATAATAAATTATACTTAGCTATACAGCAAGGAGAAACATTAATAGCCAGTATATTGGCTGTCTTAGACCTTAAAACAAATAAGATTATAGATTATTATGAACTCTTAAAAGATCCCAAAAAAAATTCTAATGAAGATAACTGGTATCATATAGATAAAATTAAGGTAAATGATAGTATGATTACTGTATTAACAGCAGGTGGAACTCTTCATATTTTTGAAAAAGAAGAAACTGATTTAATTTAGTTCGATGCCCCGCTAGCGCGAGCGTCACGCTCGTGGCTTAAAGAGTAGGCAAATAAGCAAAATAGTTGCGCTAGCTGAAGAAACTAATTTACTATAATTAAATAAAAAAATAACTCTTAAAAATTATCAGTATCAGCTTAATAGCTACAAAACCCTTACCATTGTTAATAAGTAGTGCTTGGTAGTAAAGCAAAAAAGGGATAATCATTCTATTTTTGCGATCTCTTTGTAAAATAAATTATGCGATATTTAGAAGTTGGCGATAAGCTTTTTAATGTAAAACGAGACGGTTTTAACGACTTTGCACGTTACTCTTTCTCTGAGGTTATTTCACTTACCAAAACCTTAGCTGTTTTAAAAAACGGTGTTAGATTGGTAAATCAGCCTCGTAAATCTTATATTATTAGTGATGTTGGCTATCCGGTTTCTAAAAACAAAGGTGCACATTGGCATATTGTAACTATAGAAGCCATTAGAGATGCACAAGTAGAGAATGCCAAAATTGAAGCCCATGACTGGTTTCATGAAAAGCAATTTACTTTAAAAGAAATTATGTTTATTCACAGAAAGTTTAAAGAATTAGAAAAGCATTTAGAATAACCTAAATGCTTTTTTGTTTATTGTAATAATAAGCTAAACTACCTCTTTACGCCATTGCAGTAGTGTTTTTACTAATAATACACTTACAACTCCCATTAATGCCAATATTAGTATTTCTGATATGTTTGTAGCCTCATAAACTATAGCTGTTATAAAATGGTATACATTAAAAATACCTAATAAAATTGCCCATATTATAGAGGTTAATCTAAACCATTGTTTAGATACTTCTAATGTTGCTATGCAAAAAAGCATTGCAATGCCTTCAAAAAATATACGGTACAAGTGGTGATCTACTGGTACATCTCCTGTAGCGCCTTCTATCATTAAACTCTCATTATAATACACGCCAAATAAACCGTAAACGTGGTGTATAATAAAGCCTACTACTATTAATAGCCAGAATATTGAAATTTTTGTTCTCATAAATTTTATTTTCTTAGATTGATCTTCTCCTGTTTCTAATTGATTTTCTTGTTCTTTTCTTTGTTCTAAAACTGTTTTCTGGTATTCTGCTACTAGTTTAGCGTGACTAACCTTTGGTACTTTACGTTCTAACTTAAAATATATAGCCAAAGCCACCGAAGCTAACACCAACCAAAAGGCATCTATTGTAAAAACATCTAATTGATTGTTTGCAAAGGTTTTCCAAAACCAATTGCCAGATACCAAGCCATTAACTATTGGTATTAAAAATCCTAAAATACTGCCCCATAACAAGCTATATTTATTGGTAATGTAATTGTCTCTTTTACTTTTAAAGTAAATGGTTAATAGCAACCAGCCTACAAAAAATACGAGATACAAAATGGTTTGCCTACTTGCATCTAACTCTCTTGGTAGTAGTTTAGATGCTATAAAAGACAATGCTGTTATAGGAAACATACTTAAACATATGGCCAAATACACGTGCCCTACTCGCCTATTATACAATTGCTTTGCTGCAGATATATTTTTTTTATTACGTGCCTCTAACCAAATAAGTACACCAGATATAATTACAAAACAAGTGATTAATGCTAGTATAAAGTATATTACCTTTAAGTACATACCACCAAAATCTCCAAAGTGCAGTTTACGTATGGTAAGTTCTACATCTTCTACATAGCTGTTTACATAAGGGCTTTTTTCAGATTCTATAGTATTAGTAGCCATTTTATAAACGACTCTTCCGTTACCTAAAAACTTTTCTTTAGAGCCTAATAAACCATCAACCTGAAACATCATAGTTGTTGCTCCGTAGCTCTTAATATAAATTTGCTGTGCTGTAAAGTTTTCCCATTTTTTATCGGCCTTAGCCATAAAAGAATTTACGTCTAAAACAGTATCTAACTTTTCTTCTAACGGATAAGTTTTCATCATTGGACGTATATCCTCTAAAAGCTTATCTTGGTTATTATTATACACATAATTTGCTGGTAACAACACAAAAACAGACATACATAAAAAACAACTTGTAACTGCATATACAAACTGAAAAGGCAAACCTATTACGCCTAATGCCGTGTGTGCATCTGTCCAAACCATTTTTAATTTTGCCTTGGGTCTAAAAACATAAAAGTTAGACACCATTTTTTTCCAATGCACAATAACCCCTGTTACTATAGCAAACAAAAAAAACAATGCTACAAAACCTGCTATGTAAATACCTATTGTTGGTAATTGATGAAAAAAATGCAACCTGTACAATAGCTCTCCTACACTATAAAAAGAATAATACTCACTTATTTTATAGGTTTCTTGATCTGCATAAAAATAAGTTGGTTTTTCTGGTATATTTACTACTGTAGTATCTTGGGAGTCTGTTAGCTGTACGTAAATATCTTTTTTAGCATCTGCTGGTATTATGCGTATGTCTCTACCATAAAGTGTATGGCCTTCTGCCTCTATACTTTTTATAAGCCTATTAAAATCTATATCTTCAGGAGCTAAAATTTCTGCTGTGTTTCCTTTTTCCCAAGCAGTAATTTCATCCTTAATAAGCGCAAAGGCTCCTGCAAAAAATATAATATATAAGGCTACACTAATTACAATACCACTAACGGTATGTGTATGAAAAAAAACATTGTAATTACGTTTACTCATTATATTAAAGGGGAATTAAGTTTTCCAAAATAAATTGCTAGTGCTAAAAGTAGACTTAGACCTAAATATACTAGCCAAACCAACCATCCGTTTTTAAATAAAAAAGGAACAATCATTAATGCACCCCAAACTATAAATATGGTATATATAGACGTTGCCAATACTATTTTAGGGTTTGGTAACCATAATGCTAATGCTATATGTACTAATGATGTTACAATATAACCACCAACAATACCTGCAGATATTTTTGCAAATTGCTGCCAAGGATTTGTTGTTAAATATTTAGAATTTGCCGGCATAGTTTATAATGATTTTTCTAATAAAAAGGCTACTAAAAAAAGTAGTGTTAGTAATTTGTAGTTTACAATTTTTAAAGGAGCTAATAGCACTATTAAGCTCCAACTTAGCATTAAAAAAATTGTAAAAATTATAAATCCTGCTCCCAACCCAAATGTATAAATAGCTAAAAACAAACCGAATACAAAAAGTACAATTGCTGCTATTTTTACACTTTTTTGTTTGTTATGTAACCAAAATAATAGTTTAAATTCTTTTGTAATTACAGCACGTTTAGAGGTGCTATAATGCAACAAACAAGCAAGGGTGGTTACTAAAATTAATACGGTCATTTTTTATTTTTTTTTAATGTAAACATCCTAGCCTGGTACAACTCCAGACTAAGATGTTACTGCAAAAATCCAACTTAAACTATTTTTAAAACTTATATGTGAAGTTTGCTAATAATGCTCTTGGCTGTTGTGGTGTAATGGTTGTCCACCCTTTGTAATATGTTTCATTAAACATATTATTAAGTTTTAATCCTACCCTGTATTTATCTGCTTGGTAAAAAACTGATGAATTGTATATAGTGTAGCTAGGCAAATCAAAAGTACCTCCTGGTCCATAATTAATAATAGAACTTTCACTGGCTCCGTTTAAACCAAAACCTAGTCCAAAACCTTCTAAACTTCCCACCTGAAACTCATAATTTGCCCAAAGGTTATAAAGAGTTTCTGCTCCAGATTCTAAAGGTCTTGTACCTGCTAATATTGCATTATCAGTCTTTGTAATTTCACTATCGTTATTACTAAAACCGGCCTTTATATTTAAACCATTAATTGGGTTTGCATTAATTTCTATCTCTATACCTGTACTTTCTACTTCACCGTCTTGTATTTTATTAAATGCAGATGTTGGATCTGTCATTACTTTATCAGACACTGTAATGTCATAATAACTAACTGTAGCATTTAATTTACCGTTAAATAGGTTTGTTTTTATACCAAACTCTAATTGGTTTGCTTGTTCTGGATCAAAAGATTTTAGCGTTTGCGGGCCATCTGCTGGGTCACCTACTAAACTAGGCGCAATATTTGTAAATCC
The DNA here is from genome assembly GCF_007827205.1 of Cellulophaga sp. RHA_52. NCBI lineage: Bacteria > Pseudomonadati > Bacteroidota > Flavobacteriia > Flavobacteriales > Flavobacteriaceae > Cellulophaga > Cellulophaga sp. RHA_52. The sequence goes on along the minus strand of NZ_VIRZ01000001.1, from coordinate 2,401,306 downwards.
GTTTTGGTAATTAGCAAAAACCGATAATTTATCTAGTATTGGTTGGTACAACACACCAAACTTAGGAGAAAAAGCTGTTTGTGCATAGTCATCTGCATCTGTAGTTACATCACCTTCATTATCAAACCTATCTACACGTAAGCTTGCCATTGCAGATAAAGCTGGTGTAATATTTAATACATCAGACACGTAAGCACTATAAGTACTTGTTTTAGATTTTATATTGTTTGCTGTTTGTGCTGCTAAAACAGACAATACTCCTGCTTCTGTTAATGGGTAAGTATCTGTTTCTACTTCTGGTGTAAAAGGGTTATCACCGTTTGTATCTCCGTTTGGTAATACGTTACCGTAAAAAGAAAAACCAGAACTTTGGTCTATGTTTGTTGCTTGGTAATAATCTAAACCTGCAACAACTCTGTTACGTAATGTTCCTAGTTTAAAGTCTCCAATAAAGTTTTGTTGTATGTCCGTAGTATTTGTTTTTCCATTTTCTTTATTTATCATTCTAGAAAATGTATTAGGCTCTAAAATTCCGTACTCATATAAATAAGAGTAATATCCGTTAGAAGAGGTATTACTTTTAGACAAAATAGTTTGTGATTGCCAAGTGTCAGACAATTTATAATCCATTTCTACTCTGTAGTTAGATGTAGGATTCTCTATAGACAAATCATTAGAAGTGTATGATAATTTATTATTGTAGCCCAATTCTGAAATACTAGAAGATGCAGATGGTGCTGCTCTGTTTAAAAATAACGAAGTGGCATTTGTTTGTTCTGCTTCTGTAATTTCTGCATACAATGAAAATGATAATTTATTATTTACACGGTATGATAAAGATGGTGCTACAAAAAACGACTTTTTAAAACCTGCATCCTGAAAGCTATCTTCTGTGTGGTAAGCTGTATTTAGCCTAAAATAGATGTCATTATTTTTATCTAAAGCAGTATTAAAATCTGCAGAAAGTACTGTTAAACCGTAAGAACCTGCTGTAAGAGATACTTCACCACCATAACCTTTGTATGGCTTTTTAGTAACTGTATTAATTAAACCTCCGTAAGATGTTACAGAACTACCAAACAATGTAGCAGATGGTCCTTTTATAACCTCTATACGCTCTATATTTGCTGCATTTATTGTTCCATTTGTTAAGCCAGGCATACCGTTTACCAATTGTGGCTGCACGCTAAAACCACGAATACTGTAGTATCCAGATCCGTCTCCTCCGCGGCCTGTAGAGCTCCATAACTTGTCTACACCAACTGCATTTTTTAGAGCATCATCAAACTTTGTTGTTATTTGAGACACTAATAAATCTGAGGTTATTGTACTGTAAACCTGTGTATTTTCTAAATCTTTTAAAGCTAATTTTGCCACATAGGCTGTTTCTTTTCTAGAAAACTTATTTCTACGTTCTCCATTAACAACTACCTCTTTTAAAATTTCGTTTCCTTCATATAGTTGTACTATCTCTAATGTATTTTCTGTGTTTGCAGTAATTGTAACCTGCAGTTCTTTAGTTTTATAACCTAAGTAAGATACAAGAACCGTGTAGGTGCCAGATTCTAAATTTGCTATACTAAATGCACCATCAAAATTAGTTTGTGCTCCTAAAGCTGTTCCTTTTACTAATACATTTACACCCATTAAAGGGGTATTATCTACGTCTGTTACTTTACCTGTTAGTGTAGTGTTTTGTGCTGTAGCTACAATTGTTGCTACCAATAACATTACTAAGGTCATTAAATTTCTCATTATTCTTATTTAGATTGATTTAAAATAATTTTGTGTTGCAAACTTAAATCAGGATTAGTTACAAAACAAGAATTATTTTTATTAATTCTAAATAAACTTAAGGAGAGGGAGTTAACATCGATTTTAAAATAAAAAGGTGAAAATTTAGCGTTTTAACACTATCATTATTTGCTATTAAGTAACTTTGATGTTACTATGATTGAAGAATTAAAAAATAGCTACGGCACTTTATTTGAAGACCAATTACTACAAGAAATTCTTGAAGTGGCTACTTATAAAGAAGTTCCTGAGGGTTTTAAACTTATAGAAATTGGCGACTACGTAAAGTCTATGCCCTTACTTGTATCTGGTGCCATAAAAATACTTAGAGAAGATACTGAAGGAGATGAGCTACTACTCTACTACCTAGAAAAAGGAGAAACTTGTACTATGACAATGGCTTGTTGTATGGGGCAAAAAAAGAGTGAAATTAGAGCTATTGCAGAAACAGATGCTAAGTTAATTATGGTTCCTATAGAAAAAATGGAAATTTGGACATCTAAATACAAATCTTGGAGAGATTTTGTTTTTGAAAGTTATCATAACCGTATTAATGAGTTGCTACTTACCGTAGATAGTGTTGCTTTTTTAAAAATGGATGAACGTTTACTAAATTACTTAAGAGAAAAGGTAAGGGTAACTAATAGTTCTATTATTAAAAATACGCATCAGGAAATTGCGTATGATCTACATAGTTCTAGAGTGGTGATTTCTAGATTACTAAAGAAGTTAGAAAAGTTAGAAAAAATAGAATTACACAGAAATCACATAAAAATTATAAACATTAGTTAAATGTAACCTAAGTTACTGTTGTACAAATTAATAACTCATAAGTTTGTAGTCCAAATTAAACTACAATGTTATGATTATAGAACAAATATACACGGGTTGCCTATCACAAGGGGCATATTATATAGAGAGTAATGGTGAAGCGGCTATTATAGATCCTTTGAGAGAAACTTCTCCTTACACTAAAAGAGCAGAAGAAAATAATGCTACTATTAAATACATTTTTGAAACTCATTTTCACGCAGATTTTGTTAGTGGACACGTTACATTAGCTCAAAAAACTGGAGCTCCTATTGTATACGGACCTAAAGCAGATCCTACATTTGATGCTATTATTGCTAAAGACAATCAGGAATTTAAAGTTGGTGATATAACCATTATAGCCTTACACACGCCTGGCCATACTATGGAAAGTACTACGTATCTTCTAAAGGATGAAAACGGAAACGACCACGCTATTTTTAGTGGTGACACTCTATTTTTAGGTGATGTAGGTAGGCCAGATTTAGCACAAAAAGCAGGCGAAATTACAGAAGAAGACTTGGCAGGCTTTTTATACGACAGTTTACGAAACAAAATTATGCCTTTAGCAGATTCTATTTTAGTATATCCTGCACACGGGGCTGGATCTGCCTGCGGAAAAAATTTAAGTAAAGACACAGTTGACACTTTAGGGAACCAAAAAAAGACAAATTATGCCTTACGTGAAAATATGACTAAGGAAGAGTTTATAAAAGAGGTTACAGATGGTTTACTACCTCCTCCTGAGTATTTTCCTTTAAATGTAAAAATGAACAAAGAAGGGTATGATGATATAGCAAATATTATAAAACGTGGCACAATAGAATTAGACCCAGATATGGTAGAGGCATTAGCTAACAATACTGGCGCCATAATTTTAGATGTAAGACACCAAGATGAATTTGCCAAAGGCCATATTCCCAGATCTATTTTTATTGGTTTAAATGGTAGTTTTGCTCCTTGGGTAGGTGCACTAATTGCAGATGTAGAGCAACCTATAATACTAATTGCTCCAGAGGGTAAAGAAGAAGAAACAGTCACTAGATTATCTAGAGTTGGTTTTGATAATACGCTTGGATACCTAAAAGGCGGATTTAACGCTTGGAAAAAAGCTGCTAAAGAGTATGATACTGTTAGCTGCACAACAGCAGAAAAGCTAAGTAACGAGGTAAAAGATTCTACAAAAATTTACGATGTTAGAAAGGAAAGCGAATTTTTGTCTGAGCACGTAATTAACGCAGTAAATACTCCTTTAGATTTTATTAATAAATACCTTAAAAAGTACCCTGCTAACAACAACTTTTACATACACTGTGCTAGTGGTTACAGAAGTATGGTAGCCGCTTCTATATTAAAAAGTAGAGGCATACATAACCTTATTAATGTAAACGGAGGTATTGCTGCCTTAAAGGAAACAAAAATACCAATAAGCAACTATGTTTGCCCATCTACTTTATAAAAACACAAAAGCTAAAACACTAATTAATTAGTGTTTTAGCTTTTTTTTATTTACTAATTTCCCTTTATACGCTCCCATAAATCAGTTAGTAATTTTTTAGCCTGAGTTCTATTTTTTGGAATTTCACTAAAAGAAATGCTTCCATTACCATATTTATGTATTTGATACCTAAACACAAAATCTTGATCATTATAATCTAAACCTAGTGTACCAAAACGTAAATCGTTATAATATAAAAAGTCCTTGTATGTATCAATAGTATACCATCCTTTACTAATGGCAATCATACGTTGCATTTTTGGGTTATCTTTTAAATCGTTTACTAAAAAATAATTTTTATTATACCTAGAAAACAAAATAGGCTTGGTGTCAAAAAAAGAATAATGGCCAATGTAAAATGCATCTTCAGTCTCTACATTTGCTGTCCATAAAATAGTATTTAAAGCAGATGGTTTTGTTTCTATTTGTGAGTATACTATATTTTGTTCTTCTAATTGTTTTTTAAATTGATAAAAAGCAACACCCTTTAAAGCAAAGGTTAATAGTAAATAACTACTACTTATTATTAAACCTAATCTATTATATTTTTTGCGCTTTAAGCTTTCTTTTTTCTGAAACATTGTTAGAATTACAAACACCAAAAAAGGAACTGTATACAATGGGTCTATAACAAAAATAGTTTTAAATGCTAGTCGGTTATTTAATGGCCAAAACAACTGTGTTCCCCAAGTTGTATGTGCATCTAAAATTGGATGCGTTACAAATGCTAAAAAGAAAAGCCAACACCAACCTCTAAAATCTTTATACTTCTCATACCTTGTTACTAACCACGCAAAAATTGGGGCAAATACTACAGAAAATAATACAGAGTGTGTAAAACCACGGTGTATTTCTAAGCCCGTAACAGTATCTGTATAGAAAGATGCAAAGGTGTCTAAATCTGGTATTGTACCTGCAATTGCACCATAAAGCATTGCCTTATTTCCTATTTTTTTTCCTAAAACAGCCTCTCCTACTGCTGCTCCTAATACTATTTGTGTTAAAGAATCCATATATAAATTATAGCTACACAAAACTACATCTTTAAAATTATAAAGTATATTTATAAGCAGAAGTAAAGCATAACTATTACATTTAGGCGCTGCATTAAATATATTATACTCTTGGTAACCTAAGTTACTTTCTATTATTGTGAAATGAAGTTTCTTTGCAACGCATCAAATAATTATTAAAATTTAAAATGGAATTAATTTTACAACCTTGGCCTTGGTATGTGTCTGGCCCGCTAATTGCTTTAGTGCTGTTTTTACTACTTTTTGTGGGTAAAAACTTTGGTATGTCTAGCAACTTAAGAACTCTTTGTACGATTTGTGGAGCTGATAAAAAATCGGACTTTTTTAAGTTTAATTGGAAAAGTCAAAAATGGAACTTAGTTGTAATGATTGGAGCCATTATTGGTGGCTTTATAGGAGCAAACTTTTTAACAGAATCTACAGCTGTAGCCATAAACCCTGAGACTGTAGAGCAATTACAAGAATTGGGCTTTTCTAGCGCAGGAAATGCGTATTTACCAACAGAACTATATGGTTTAGAAGCATTAACAGATATAAAAAGTATTTTAATTTTAGCCATAGGCGGGCTACTAGTTGGTTTTGGAACAAGGTATGCTGGTGGCTGCACATCTGGGCACGCAATATCTGGTTTAAGTAACTTACAACTACCTTCTTTAATAGCTGTTATTGGCTTTTTTATTGGCGGTTTATTTATGATTCACGTTTTATTCCCTTTAATATTTTAAGCTATGAGAACATTTATATATTTACTTATTGGAATATTGTTTGGTATAACAATGTTTAAGTCTGAAGCAGCTTCTTGGTTTCGTATCTATGAAATGTTTCAAATGCAATCTTTTCATATGTATGGCATTATAGGCTCTGCTGTTGGGCTTGGTGTTGTAATTACGTACCTTATTAAGCGTTTTAAAGTAAAATCTGCTTATGGAGAAGAAATAAAATTTATTCCTAAAAACAAAAGCGTTAGCAGATACCTTTTTGGCGGCATTATTTTTGGACTTGGTTGGGCTTTAGCTGGCGCATGTCCTGGCCCAATGTTTACTTTAGTAGGTGCTGGTTTTGCTCCTATTTTAATTGTAATAGTTTTTGCCGTGTTAGGTACATTTTTATATGGTATTGTAAGAGATAAATTACCCCATTAAAAATGCTGTATAAACCAGTATACAAGATACAAAAAAGGCTTCATTTTACAATGAAGCCTTTTTTAGTTTAAAAATTAAGAGGGTGTTTTTACTCTTTATCCAAAACTAAATGCTCTATAAAAAATTCCATCATTCTTCTGGTATCCATAGCTGTATGTCCTTTATCCGGACCAATTTGCACTTCAAAACTCTTACCAGCATCTTGCAATGCTTTTATAAATTGTAATGAGTTTGCTGGGTGTACATTGTTATCACTAGTACCAAAGAAAATCATTAATTCTCCTTCTAAATCTTTAGCCATAGTAATTAAGCTACTTGCCTCATATCCTTTTTTATTTTCATCTAACAAGCCCATATAACGCTCTGTATACACATTGTCATAATTGCGCCAATCTGTTACAGCAGAGTTTGCAACTGCTGCATGAAAAACATCTGGATAACGTAATAGTAAGGTTGCAGATGTAGTTCCACCATATGACGTACCATAAACACCTACTTTGTTTTTATTAAAATAAGGTCTGTTATATAAAGATTTTATACCTGCAGCAAAATCATCCATCTCTGTAAAACCTAAGTTTTGGTATAAATTATCTAATAACCTTTTACCTCTACCTTTAACGTTTCTTCCGTCTACTTCTGCTACTAAAAAGCCAAACTCTGTTAATGCGTTAGGTGGTGTAAAACGTTCTGTAAACTCATTAGTTGCAGGTCCTCCGTAATTACTTAAAAGAAGTGGGTATTTTTTATTTGGATCAAAATTAGAAGGAAAGTGTAATAATCCGTGAAGCTCCGTTTTACCGTCTGCAGATGTAAAAGTAAAAGCTTCTACCTTTTTTAAACCTAGCTTATTAAATTCTGATAGGTCTGATGTACCAATTTCTGCTATTTTTTTTCCTTTTATACTTCTTAAGTTAGTTACAGGTGCAGTATTGTGTGTTTCTGCAAAATCTACAAAATACTTATGGTTTGGCGCCATATATACAGTATGATGAAAAGAAGGGTCTGTTAATCTTTTATCTCCAGAACCATTTAATTTTACACTATGCAACTGTATTTTCATGTGGTTTTCTCCACTACGCGCAGTATAATACATCACTTTTTTAGCTTCGTCTATGCTAACAATACCATCTACCTCAAAATTATGCTTTGTTAATTGCTTTACTAATTTTCCGCTAAAATCATATAAATAGTAATTATTAAAGCCAGATCGCTCAGATGCCCAAATAAATTGCTTTCCATTATCCAAAACGTGCATTTCAGGACTGTTTTCTGTATAACTTGGCAACCACTCTTCTCTAATTACAGTTCTAGACGCTCCTGTATTTGGATTAGCAGCTCTAAGCTCCATAATATTTTGCTTACGGTTTGTACTGTGGTACAATAATTCTTTACCATCTGGTGTCCAGCTAATGTCATAAATATAAGTACCTAAATCACCATCGTTATAAGGTTTACCGTCTCTAAGATCTAATTCAGTAATTTTTTTAGTTTCTAAATCATACACCAATAAATCTACAGGTAAATTTTTAGCGCCTACTTTAGGGTATGCTTCAATCTCTACAGAATCTTGTATTTGTGTTTGGTTGTATAACACATAGTATTTTTTAGACTCTTTTTCATCAAACTTGTAAAAAGCAACCTTTTTACTATCTGGAGACCACCACATTGCGGTGTTTTGACTTAATTCTTCTCCATAAACCCAAGTAGCAATACCAAACTTTAATTGGTTTTCTTCATTACCTTCGGTAGTTATTGCAACAACATCAGAACCGTCTGCATTACTATAAAACATATTTCTGTTTTTAGTAAATGCTTTGTATTTTCCGTTTGGAGACTCAGCAGAGGCATATTGTCTGCCACGAGCTGGCCTGTTAGCCCACTTTGCATACCTATCATCTTTTAACTTAGTTGTAGCAGTAGCTTCACCTTTACCTATAGTAAACTCTTTGGTTTCACCGTCTTTTTTGTATTGAAAAGCAGTTCCTTCATTATTCCATTTCACATAGGATGGAGAAGTAACTATAGACCTTCTAATCTGCGGTGCTATTTCTATGTACTGCTCATAACCAGGCATTTCCTTTAGTTTATCTTGCGCAGATACGGCTGTAATTGTACCTAAAGATAATACTGCACAAAATGCAGCTTTAAAAGTGTTCATTTTCATTCTTTTTGAGTATTTAATTTGATTGCTAAATTTACAATTATTATACTAATCTGTAACTATTACCAAAAATTAGTTACACGTTTAAACCACTTTTCTATCATTTTTTTAATTCTACCTACATAAACTTTTAAACACATAAACCATAGAACAAACATTATCCCTATTTTTGTTGAAAATTGATTTTTATGCTTAAAGTTGGAGTTTTGGGAGCAGGTCATTTGGGGAAAATCCATTTGCGTTTGCTTAACGAATCAGAAAAATATTCTTTAGTAGGGTTTTATGATCCAGATGTTATTAATGGTAAAAAAGTTGAAGCCGAATTTGGTTATACTTATTTTGATAACATAAATAAACTAATGGATGCTGTAGATGTTTTAGATATTGTTACACCTACACTATCTCATTTTGATTGTGCTAAAAAAGCCATAGAAAAAGGAAAGCACATTTTTATTGAAAAACCAATTACCAATACGTTGGCAGAGGCCGAAGAACTTATTGAACTAAAAAACAAGCACAATGTTAAAGGTCAGGTAGGACACGTAGAGCGTTTTAACCCTGCTTTTTCAGCGGTAAAAAATAGTATTGTAAACCCAATGTTTATAGAAACACATAGGTTAGCAGAATTTAATCCGCGTGGTACAGATGTTCCTGTGGTTTTAGATTTAATGATACATGATATAGATGCTATTTTAAGTGTAGTAAATTCTGAGGTTAAAAGTATTAACGCAAGTGGTGTATCTGTAATTAGTAAATCTCCAGATATTGCTAATGCACGTATTGAGTTTAAAAATGGTTGTGTTGCAAACCTAACCGCTAGTAGAATTTCATTAAAAAATATGCGTAAATCAAGGTTTTTTCAGCAAGATGCCTATATTTCTGTAGACTTTTTAGAGAAAAAGGTTGAAGTTGTAAAAATGAAAGATGCACCAGAACAAGCGGGTGATTTTGATATGGTTTTACAAAACGCTGAAGGAGAAAAGAAACAAATTTATTTTGAAAATCCTGAGGTTGCAGGTAACAACGCTATTTTAGACGAGCTTGAAACTTTTGCAGACGCCATAAACAACAACACTACTCCTATTGTTACACTAGAACAAGGAACAAATGCATTACGAGTAGCTTTACAAATTATAGAATCTTTTTAATATACATAAAATGAAAAATATAGCAGTTATAGGTGCAGGTACAATGGGTAACGGTATTGCCCACGTTTTTGCACAAAATAATTACAAGGTAAACTTAATAGACATTGCACAAGCATCTTTAGATAAAGGCTTAGCTACCATTACTAAAAATTTAGACAGAATGGTTGCTAAGGAAAAAATATCTGAAGCAGATAAAAACAATACTTTAGCTAATATTACACTACATACTGTACTTGCAGATGGTGTTAACGGTGTAGATTTAGTTGTTGAAGCTGCAACTGAAAATGTAGACTTAAAACTAAAGATTTTTAAAGATTTAGATGCTATTTGTGACGCTAAAACTATTTTGGCCACAAATACATCATCAATCTCTATTACACAAATTGCTGCGGTTACCAACAGACCAGAGCAAGTAATTGGTATGCACTTTATGAACCCTGTACCTATTATGAAATTGGTAGAGATTATTAGAGGTTACAACACGTCTAATGAGGTTACTGCTACTATTATGGAGTTGTCTACTAAATTAGGAAAAACACCTACAGAGGTTAATGATTATCCTGGTTTTGTTGCTAACAGAATTTTAATGCCAATGATTAATGAGGCTATAGAAACTCTTTACAACGGTGTAGCTGGTGTAGAAGAAATTGATACCGTTATGAAATTAGGTATGGCACACCCAATGGGACCATTACAATTAGCAGATTTTATTGGTTTAGATGTTTGCTTAAGCATTTTAAATGTAATGTACGACGGATTTAAAAATCCTAAATACGCACCTTGCCCACTATTAGTAAATATGGTAATGGCTAAAAAATTAGGTATAAAATCTGGAGAAGGTTTTTATGATTATTCAGAATCTAGAAAAGCAGAAAAAGTAGCTTCTCAATTTGCAAAATAATACGCATTGGCAAATATAAAACCGTTTAAAGCTGTACGCCCAACCAGAGATAAGGTTAGTTTGGTTGCTTCACGTTCTTACCAAAGTTACACTCAGGCAGAGCGTGAAGCCAGGCTAGACCATAACCCGTATTCTTTTTTACATATTGTAAATCCTGGTTATAAGTATGATAAAGAAATATCTGGTGTAGCGCGTTATCAATTGGTAAAAAACAGGTATTCAGAATTTAAAGAAGATGGTGTTTTTACACAAGATGCTTCTCCTTATTTTTACATTTATAAAGTTGTAGACAGAGATAACCAAGTGTTTAATGGCATTGTTGGTGCCGCAAGCGTAGAAGATTATAAAAATAACATCATTAAAAAGCATGAAGATACTATTGCTAGCAAAGAGGTTGTTTTTAAAGACTATTTAAAAACTGTTGGTTTTAATGCAGAGCCTGTACTTATTACTTATCCAGACAATACAGAGGTTTCTTCTATCATAAAAAAGAAACAAGAAGAGCGTGCAGAATATGAGTTTACCACAACGTATAGAGACACGCATTACCTTTGGCTTATTACAGAAAAAGAAGCTATAAGCGCCATTGTTAATGCTTTTAAAAATATACCAACACTATATATTGCAGATGGTCACCACAGATCTTCATCATCAGAATTACTATGTTTAGACTGTAAAGAACAAAACAAAGCCCATAATGGTACAGAGAATTATAATTTTTTTATGAGTTACTTTATTCCTGAGTCTGAGCTTAAAATACACGAATTTAATAGGTTGGTTAAAGATCTTAATGGTTTAACTAAAGAAGAGTTTTTAATACAGTTAGATGCTATTTACCGTATAGAAAACAGAGGTGCTATACCATACAAACCAAATAAAAAACATCATTTTAGTATGTATTTAGATGGTGAATTTTATTCATTACACCTACGTAAATCTATTTATACGTTTAAAAATTCTTTAGATAAATTAGATGCGCAATTACTTTACAATACCATTTTAAAACCTATTCTTGGCATTACAGATGTTCGTAAAAATAATAGAATAGACTACTTAAGTGGTAAAAAAGAAATTGTAAGTTTAGTTAATAAAATAGATAGTGGTAAATTTAGAGTTGGTTTTGGTATGATACCTGCCAATATTGAAGAATTAAAAAGCATTGCAGATGACGGTTTAAAAATGCCTCCAAAAAGCACTTTTATAGAACCAAAATTAAGAAGCGGTGTTACCATTTATGAATTTTAGTTTTAATTAAAATTATGTCAATTAAACAGTCTTTACTAGAAATTAAAAATAGCTTACCAGAAACGGTTACACTTGTAGCTGTATCTAAAACAAAACCTGTTTCAGATTTAGAAGAAGCCTATGCTGCTGGACAGCGTATATTTGGCGAAAATAAAATTCAGGAAATGACCCAGAAATGGGAAGTGATGCCAAAAGACATACAGTGGCATATGATTGGTCACGTACAAACCAATAAGGTAAAGTATATGGCAGAATATGTGTCTTTAATACACGGTGTAGACAGTTTAAAACTATTAAAAGAAATTAATAAGCAAGCAAAAAAACATAACAGAGTAATTAATTGCTTATTACAAATGCATATTGCAGAAGAAAGCACAAAGTTTGGTCTAGATTTAGAAGAACTAAATAGCCTTGTATCTTCTGATGTTTTTAAAACATTAGAAAACATAAAAGTGGTTGGCCTAATGGGTATGGCTACTTTTACAGACAACCAAAACCAAGTAAAAAAAGAGTTTGGTACGTTAAAAGAGGTTTTCTCTTCTTTACAAAGCACAAAATCTACTAACTTAGATGTAAAAATACTATCTATGGGTATGAGTGGCGATTATAAAATTGCTATAGACCAAGGAAGTACAATGGTACGTATAGGAAGTAGTATTTTTGGTAGCAGAAATTATATATAACAACAGGCTAAACAAATTTAATGTACGTAATCTTAGATATTGAAACCACAGGTGGTAAATTTAATGAAGAAGGAATAACAGAGATTGCTATTCATAGATTTGATGGCCATAAAGTTGTAGATAAATTTATTAGTTTAGTTAATCCAGAAAAAGAAATACAGCCTTTTGTAGTAAAACTTACTGGCATTAATGACAAAATGCTACGTACCGCTCCTAAGTTTTATGAAATAGCCAAGCGGATTGTAGAAATTACAGAAGACGCAGTTCTTGTAGCACATAATGCACAGTTTGACTACAGAATTCTTAGAACCGAGTTTAGGCGTTTAGGCTATAATTTTGAACGCAAAACCTTGTGTACCGTTAACCTATCTAAAGAACTTATACCAGATAAAGAATCATATAGCTTAGGTAAATTGGTACGCTCACTAGGCATACCTGTTAGTGACAGACACAGAGCTAATGGAGATGCACTTGCTACATTACAATTGTTTAAATTATTGCTTGCTAAAGACTCTAACAAAAGCATTATTAAAACTGTTATAAAAGAAGGTTCTATGGGAGAACTTTCAGACAGACAAATAAATCTTGTAGAACAATTACCTAATGATACTGGAGTTTATTATATGTATGATAAAGATGGTGATTTAATTTTTTTGGGGAGATCTACAGATATTAAGAAAAAAGTAAACAAACACTTTACAGGCGTTTCTAATGTTGCTAAAAAACTACAAAAGCAAACACGTAAGGTTACATTTGAAAAAACAGGAAACGACCTAATTGCTACTCTAAAAGAAAACGAAGAATTACGCAGAGTTAAACCAAAATACAATAGTAGCATACGTAAAAAACTATTTAATTATGGTGTTTTTATAAAAGAAAATAAAGATGGCTACTTGTCTTTATTTATTGATAAAACTACAACTACAGACCAAACAATAGGTACTTTTAGCAGTTACATTGCTGCTAAAAATTTTGTTCATAAAACCACCAAAGAGTTTACACTTTGCAACAAGGTAAATTATATTTCTGAAGCAAAAACTAACTGTGGAAATTATGATGATGGTACATGTAATGGTGCCTGTATAAAAAAAGAAGCCACAGAAGTTTACAACGCTAGGGTAAAACAGGTAATTGAAACATATAGCCTAGCCGGAAAAAATATATTAATAAAAGATAAAGGCAGAGAAATAGGTGAATATTCTGCTATTTTAATTAAAAATGGAGAATTTAAAGGCTATGGATATTACAATTTAAATCATCAAATAAATAATATTCATATCTTAGAATCTATTATTACCAATATGAAAAGTACCCAAAACACCATTCACCTAATTTTAACCTATCTTAGAAAAAATAAAAGAGTACAACAAATACAACTACACTAACCATTGAAAAACGAAAAACCATCTAAAAATTGGAAAGCTAAAATTCACGAAATAATTTATGGCACACACACACCTGCCGGTAAATTATTTGATATTTTATTGCTTGTATTAATTGTGTATAGCGTTATAATTGTAATGCTAGAAAGTGTGCCTCGTTTTGATACTAAACATCACCGTTTTTTAAATATATCAGAATGGGTAGTAACCATTTTATTCTCTATAGAATATATATTAAGGGTTATTTGCATTAATAAACCTAAAAAATACGTTTTTAGTTTTTTTGGTATTATTGATTTTTTATCCACAATACCCAAGTACCTTGCTTTCTTTTTTGTTGGGTCACAATACTTAACTGCTTTTAGAGCTCTACGCTTATTACGCGTATTTAGAATATTAAAATTAGTGCGCTTTGTTGGCGAATCTAACAAGCTAATTAATGCTTTAAGAGCTAGTAGAACAAAAATATCTGTATTTGTATTTTTTGTATTGATAATATCTGTACTACTAGGTACTTTAATGTATTTAATTGAAGGACCAGAACACGGTTTTAACAGTATACCACACAGTGTATATTGGACCATTGTAACACTAACCACAGTGGGTTATGGAGATATTTCTCCAGAAACACCAATGGGACAATTTTTAGCCACTTTAATTATGATTATTGGTTACGGAGTTATTGCAGTGCCTACAGGAATTGTATCAGCAGAGTATGCATCTAACTTAAACCCAAATAAAATAATGGATGAGGGTAGATCTTGTCCTAATTGTAGTTGTGAAATTAAAAGATCTGATGCAGACTATTGCCGCAAATGTGGTTATAAGTTAACAGAAGATGATGACGATTAAAACCCAAAAAGTATAGTGATTACTAAAACTCTAATAGCTGTGGTAGGACCTACTGCAATTGGCAAAACAAAATTGGCAATTACACTTGCTCAACACTTTAATACACATATAATTTCTGCAGATTCTCGTCAGTTTTTTAAAGAAATGGCTATTGGTACTGCTGTACCAGATACTAACGAACTTGCCGCTGCACCACATCACTTTATTCAACATAAAAGTATTTTAGAATCCTATTCTGTAGGCGATTATGAAAAAGAAGCTCTTTATAAACTAGAACAACTTTTTAAAGAAAATGATATTGTAATATTGGTTGGTGGTAGTGGTTTGTATGTAAATGCTGTAACTAAAGGTTTAGATAGTTTTCCTAAAATAGATACTAGTGTTAGAGCAGATTTAAACACTTTATTTGAAGAAAAAGGTATTATTGCTTTACAAACTAAACTACAAGCTTTAGATCCAGAATATTACACCAAAGTAGACAAAGATAATCCACACAGGTTAATTAGAGCTTTAGAGGTATGCATTGGTTCTGGCAAGCCCTACTCTACTTTTTTAAATCAAGAAAAGCCTAAAAGATCGTTTAACACAATTACTGTTGGCATTAAGGCAGATAGAGAAATTATATACGAAAGAATTAACAAAAGGGTAGATATTATGGTGCAAAATGGCTTGTTAGATGAAGCTAAAGCATTAACAAAGCATCAAAACCTTAATGCTCTACAAACTGTTGGCTACAAGGAGCTATTTCAGTTTTTTAACCATAATTGGACGCTAGATTTTGCCATTTCTGAAATTAAAAAAAATACCAGAAGATTTGCTAAAAGACAATTAACTTGGTTTAATAAAAATAAAGAAACGCTTTGGGTAAATTTTAACGACAATCCTAAAAACATTATTTCTAAAATTGAAGATAAATTACAAGCATAAAAAAACCATCCAAAATTGGATGGTTTTTTATATATAAATATCTATTAATTAAGACTCTTCTTCAGTTTTAATAACCAAACGGAAACCTTCACCGTGAATGTTTAAAATTTCTACATTCTCATCTTTTTTAAGATATTTTCTAAGTTTAGCTATATAAACATCCATACTTCTAGATGTAAAATAGTTATCATCTCTCCAAATCTTAGTTAATGCTAATTCTCTAGGCATTAAATCGTTTTCATGTAAAGCTAATAAACGTAAAAGATCATTTTCTTTAGGAGATAATTTAACTGCTTCTTCTTCTTTATATTTTAAAAATCTAAGTTTAGAATTTAATTTAAAATCACCAATTGTAAACTCAAACTTTTTACTGTCTGCCATTGTATTAGAAGACTTTCTTTGCAAAATAGCTTTAAGTTTCATTAAAAGAACTTCAGAATCAAAAGGCTTGTTTAAATAATCATCTGCACCAGCTTTGTACCCTTTAAGCACATCTTCTTTCATTGTTTTTGCAGTAAGAAAAACAATTGGCACGTTCTCATTTTTTTCTCTAATTTCTCTTGCTAGCGTGTATCCATCCTTGTAAGGCATCATCACATCCAAAATACAAACATCATAAATGTCTTTTTTGAATTTTTCAAAACCTTCCATTCCGTTCTTAGCTAAAACAACGTCAAAATTATTCATTCCTAAATAATCTTTAAGAACAATTCCAAAATTTGGATCATCCTCTACCAAAAGTATTTTCTTGTTTACTGTTTCCATATCTATTAAATTATAGGTAATTTAATGTAGAAAGTGCTTCCTTTTCCTTTTTCGCTTTCTGCATATACTTCACCTTGGTGATCATCTATTATTTTTTTTACGTAGGCCAGTCCTAAACCGTGCCCTTTTACATTATGTATATCTCCTGTGTGTTCTCTATAAAATTTTTCAAAAACTTTTTTAAGAACAGCTTTGCTCATCCCTGAACCTTGATCTTTTATTTTTATAAGAATACTGTTTTTTGTACTCTCTGTGTACACATCTATTTTTGGCGCTTCTGGAGAGTACTTTATAGCATTATCCATAACATTTACCAACACATTTGTAAAGTGCATTTCATTAGCTAAAACATCTGTACGCTTTGCATTTAAGTGTGTGTTTATATAACCACCTCTATCATCTACAATAAGCTCTACATGCGTTATAGCGTCTTCAATTATGTCGTGCACATCTACTCTTTCCTTACTAATATCTAATTGGTTTTTCTCCAATTTAGAAATACGTAATACATTTTCAACCTGCGCATGCATTCGTTTATTCTCATCTCTTATCATTTGCAGGTAGCGTCCAACTTTTTCTTTATCTCCAATAGTTCCCGGGTTTCTAATAGCCTCTACTGCCAAATTTATTGTAGCAATTGGGGTTTTAAATTCGTGGGTCATATTATTTATAAAGTCAGTTTTAATTTCTGATATTTTTTTCTGCCTAATTAACTGGTAAATAGCGCCTATATAGGTAATAAGTATAATTGTGGTAAATAAAAAGGTAATAATAGCCATACCTAAAATAGAACCTACTAAGTATTCCTTTTTTTCTGGAAACGAAACCAATAATGAAAAATCTGTTTTTCCTTCACTATCTCTAAATATTGGTGTTCTGTTAACAGTTTCGGGGTCAAACTTAAATTTTCTAGATTTTACAGATGTTGGCAACCCTTTGCTATAAATACCAAATTCAAAATCAATATCTATTTTTCTGTTTTTAAACTCTTCTTCTAAAGAAGATCTAATTTCTTCCTTAGAAACCCTCTTATACATAGGTTTTCTGTTTGCTGCATCTCTAAACATTTCTTCAAACTGCAGTCGCTCAAACCTAGATATATCTCCAAATTTTGTTATTGTTTTAATTGGCGTAAAGCTGTATCCTTTACCATCCATACCAAAATTTTCCTTAAAAACTGTTTCTACAGTTTTACTGGTGTAACTGGTAATAGTTGTTGTACTATCATTAAAAAGATCATTGTCAAAGAACGAAGGTGGAATATTATAATTCTCTTTTAATATTCCGTGATTATAAATGGTTACTTCTCTAGAGTCTTCATCTATCTCTTTAAAAAAGATATCTCTAATTTGAAATTCAGATGGTTTACCAACACTATCTTTAAGTGCTATTAACTTATTTCCGTACTCATTAATTTCTCTAGTCTCTATCTTACCTGCTACATTATCTAAAACCTGTGATACGGTTTGATAAAACTGCTCCTCTTTGTCTTCTATAGATTTTTTAATCCAATACGCCTGAACAAATATAATTCCAAGCAAAGACAAGGTCATCAACACAATAAGTATAACCAATAACTTCTTGTTCATTTGGGCAAAATTAAGATTTTAACATATATAGTCTGTCCGGTTTAACCTAACCTTAACACTAACAGTTAAACTTTAACGGTTTTTAAGACAACTCCCTTAATATACAATGAATTTCTCTGATTTTTAACTTTAACTTTACAATATCTTCATTTATTAACATAAAATCAGACATTTTTTCTTTCCTTTCATCTGTCCACTGATTGTCCATTCTAGAAAGAATTTTTTCGCGTGTAGTATTATCCCTTTTTAATATTCTGTCTATTCTGACTTCTAAGGGTGCTGTTACCAAAATTATGTAGTCATAAAAATCTTGGTTGTTATTCTCAAATATAATTGCACTTTCTTGTATAACATAAGGTGCGTTTTGTTTTTCAGCCCATTCTAAAAAATGTATTCTTACTGCTGGGTGTACAATAGCGTTTAATTGTTCTAATAAATTAGCATTAGAAAAAACTTTTTGGGCTATATACTCTCTATTTAAAAATCTATTTTTATATGCTTCTGCACCAAATAATTGTATAATTTGCTCTTTTACATTAGCAGAGGTATGCATTAATTTTTTTGCCTCTGTATCAGAATTATATACAGGCACACCCAAGTCTGCAAACATTTTAGCTGCAGTACTTTTACCACTACCTATACCACCTGTTAAACCAACAATTTTCATTTTCTGTTTAAAATAAATTCTACAGACTCTTCTTTTAACTTTGCACTATAAACACCTTCTGGTTTTTTAGTAAGACTTAATTTTAATATTGGCGAATTTTCATCTAGATAATCATTAAAATCTGCTGTTAAACTAAAATCCGTTGCTGTAACTTTTTTTAATACTTCTACATTTGCTTTACATAAGATAGATACCTCGCTAGGAAAAGTTCTGATACTTATATCATTTGGTAAATTTAAAACTGTAACTGGCACTGTAATTAGTTTTTCTGAAAAACGAAATACACTTCCAGAAACAACAACTTCTTTGTCTGAAAACTTAGTATTAGCTAAATCCTTAGGCAGTATTAACTGTAATGTTTTACTAATATCTGATGATACATCACTAAAATTATAGTCCTCTGCTGTTACTTTTACAATAGTGTCTATTTCAGATTTAGGCCCAGATACTTTTATAGAGTCTGGAGTTATTTTTATACCTTTTTCTAACACATAATTTTGTGCCATATCTACCTTTATATTTGCTAAAACCGGCACTTTTTTAGAGTGTAGTTTATAAAGGTCTACATACAAAGTGTCACTATAACCAACTTCTGTTAGCGACAAAGAATTGGGTAACTGCTGCTCTATTTGCTTTCTAAAAACCGACTGCCTTAAAAAATATTTATCTTCTTTTTCCTCTACGTTAGATAAATCAATTTTTATGTTTTTTCTAAAAATATTTAAACGTAATAGTTGAAAACCTCCTGCATGCACTTTTACCTGTACTTCTGTTTTGTGTTTTTGAGCAAAAAACAAGCTATCTGGCACGTTCACGTATTCTAAATTAAAGTATGTATTAGCGGTGTAAGAATCAGATAAATTACTAACAAACCAAGCCAATGTAGCACATAGCAAAAAGAGTGAAAAAATTTTCACTTTTCGTTTATTTAAACTGTTTTTTACTTTACTTAACACCTTTATAATTTAAAAAATAATTTAGGAAACAACTCTTGCGCACTTTTTTTACTTGAATTTAATGTTAATGTAGACTTTAAAAAGCCATAGCCATACCCCACAAACTGTATTACAACAGCAACTAAAGATAAAAATGCTATTACTATACTATTATTTTTTAATAACGAATCTACAAACAATACTGCAAAATATAAGCTATAACAGTATAAAAACCAAGGTAATCCTAAAAAGGAAGCTAATAATGACATTAAAAATCCAAAGCAAAATAAGGCCGGAAACCAATACGTAATTTTAGCCGTTTCTGGATGCCATTTATTTAATATTGGACGAACCATACCAAACTTATTTACCTGAATGTAAAACTTATTCCAGTCTATCCTACGTTTATGATACACATATGCCTCTGGAATTAATTTTGTTGTAAAACCGTTGTTCCAAATTCTAATGGTTAAATCTGGATCTTCACCCGGATGAATATTTCCGTAGCCACCAGTTTTTTCAAAAGCTACCTTAGAAATTCCCATATTAAAACTACGTGGCTGAAACTTATCTACTGCTTTTTTACCTCCGCGTATACCCCCTGTTGTAAAAAACGAGGTCATTGCATAGTTAATTGCTTTTTGCACCGTAGAAAAAGACTCATGAGCAGCATCTGGTCCACCGTAACAATCTACATAATTGTTTTGTAACGATGTTTCTGCTGTTTCTAAATAATGTGGTGGTAAAATACAATCTGAATCTAATACAATAAAGTAATTACCCTTTGCTTTACGCATTCCGTAGTTTCTAGAATCTCCAGGACCTGAATTTTCTTTTTTATAGTATGATATTGGTAAATTATGAAAAAGAGAAACCTCTTTTTCTGAGCTTATTGTAGAGCCATCTTCTACAATAACAATCTCATAAGGCTTATTATAGGTTTGTTGCTCTAAGCTTTGCAACAGCTCTCTAATTTCATTAGGTCTGTTATAAACCGGAACTATAAAAGAAAACATTAAATTCATGTAGTACCACTGTAAACATAAAAGCCACCCCAGAAAAAGGATGGCTTTTACTATATTATAATATTCTTATTCTTCTGTAAAATGCTCTATTACCTCTTGGCTAACTCCTGTATTAGAAAAACCACCATCATGAAATAGGTTTTGCATAGTTACTTTCTTTGTTAAATCTGAGAACAAAGAAACAGTATAGTCTGCACAATCTTGAGCAGTAGCATTACCTAACGGAGACATTTTGTCTGCATAAGCAATAAAACCACCAAAACCTTTAACACCCTGACCAGCAGTTGTTGGCGTTGGAGACTGTGAAATTGTATTTACACGTACTTGCTTTTCTTTACCAAAGAAATAACCAAAACTACGTGCAACAGACTCTAAATATGCTTTATTATCTGCCATATCATTATAATCTGGAAAAGTACGTTGTGCCGCCATATAAGTTAAGGCTACAATACTACCCCATTGGTTCATTGCATCTGCCTTATATAAACTTTGCATTACTTTATGAAAAGATAATGCAGAAACATCCCATCCTTTTGCAGTAAAATCATACTTCTCATCTGTATAAGCACGACCTTTTCTTACGTTTACAGACATACCAATAGAATGTAAAACAAAGTCTAACTTACCACCTAAAATTTCTGTAGCCTTAGCTACCAGATTATTTAAGTCTTCTTCGCTAGTTGCATCTGCAGGTATAATTTCTGATCCTGTTTTTTCTGCTAACTCTTTAATTTGCCCCATACGCATTGCTATTGGTGCGTTAGTTAACACAAAAGTACCACCTTCTTCGTGTACTCTTTCTGCAGTTTTCCAAGCTATAGAATTCTCATCTAATGCTCCAAATATAATACCTCTTTTTCCTTTTAATAAATTGTATGCCATTTGCTA
The DNA here is from genome assembly GCF_007827205.1 of Cellulophaga sp. RHA_52. NCBI lineage: Bacteria > Pseudomonadati > Bacteroidota > Flavobacteriia > Flavobacteriales > Flavobacteriaceae > Cellulophaga > Cellulophaga sp. RHA_52. The sequence continues at coordinate 2,379,860 of NZ_VIRZ01000001.1, read as the reverse complement.
TTTATTTTGGTAATTTTATGTGCGCGTAAAGATATTCAAAAAAAGTAGAATGCAATGCTTCTAATTTAATAACTGCCTAGCATGCGCTATTGCAGAATCTGATAAATCTTTACCACCCAACATTTCTGCTAACTCCACTACTCTTTCTTCTGTAGTAAGTTGCTTCATTTGTGTGTGCGTTACGTTATTTTTATCTTCTTTATATACTTTATAATGATGGTTACCTTTTGACGCCACCTGAGGTAAATGTGTTATAGAAAAAATTTGCATACTACTGCTCATTTCTTGCATAATTACCCCCATTCTATTTGATATTTCTCCAGAAACACCTGTATCTATTTCATCAAACATTAGCGTTGGTAAATCTTCATATTTAGCCAACACTGCTTTAATTGCTAACATTATACGAGAAAGCTCTCCTCCAGACGCTACCTTTTTTAATTCTCCAAAACTAGATCCTTTATTTGCAGAAAACTGAAAAACTAGCTCATCTTTACCATTATACATAAAGCTTGGTGCTTCATTTATTTCAATTTTAAATTCTGCACTAGGCATACCTAAAGAAGCTAAAATAGACTCTAACTGCTGTTTTAATTCTGGTATAATTGCTTTACGCTGTTTGCTAATTTTTGTACAAATTGTATTTAATGCTTTTTCTTGAGCTGCAATTTCTGCTTCTTTTGCCCGTATAGTTGCATCTATATTTTCTGTTGCATCTACTTTTTGCGCTAAGTCTTCTTTTATTTGCAAAAGCTCTTTTACCTCTAAAACACCATGTTTCTTTTGCAAATCATACAACAATTGCAATTTAGCATTTACTTCCTCAAGCAATTTAGGGTTAGCTTCTACGTTATTTTCTAAACTTTCAAACTCTTCAAAAATATCATCAACCTCTATAAATACAGATTGCACACGATCATTTAAGCTTGTAAACTGAGCCCCAAAACCTGCCAACTTACTAGATGCTTGTTTTAATTCTGCCAACAACGTTAAAATACCAACTTGCTCATCAGATATTAATTGATGCCCTTTAGACAAATGCTCCATAATGTTTTCTACATTATTAAGCTGCTCATATTGCTCCTCTAACTCCTCTAAAATTCCTTCTTTTAAAGGTGCATTTTCCAATTCACTTAATAAAAAAGTATTGTAATCATATTCTTTTATTCCTTCTTGCTTTTCTTGCTGTAACAACTCTAAGGCTTTGGTCTCTTTTTTAAATAAACGCAAGTTTTTCTCATAAGTAGCCAAAAGATCTGCATTAGAAGCTAAACCGTCTATAACTTTAAATTGATAAGCATTGTCTCCTAATTGCAGTGTTTGGTTTTGCGAGTGAACATCTATTAAACTATCTCCTAAAGCAGTTAATGTTGCTAATCTCACAGGAGAATCATTAATAAAAGCTCTAGACTTACCACTTGGTAATATTTCTCTTCTAATAATGGTGTTTTCCTCATAATCTACGTCATTTTCATTAAAAAAAGATTTAAGATTGTATTTGCTAATAGAAAACTCTGCCTCTATAACACATTTTTTTTCTTTATCTCTTAATGATGATAGATCTGCTCGTTTACCCAACACTAAAGCTAAGCCACCTAATAATATAGATTTTCCTGCACCAGTTTCACCAGTTATTACTGTAAAACCGTTGGTAAAAGACACATTTAAATGGTCTATTAAAGCGTAATTTTTTATAGAAAGTGATACTAACAATTTGTGTAATTAAAAATTACACCAAATATAATTATAATATAAAAAGTGAGGGTTAATATTTTATTTTATTCCACGTACTAGAATAAAAAGGTGCTGCAGTATTTAAAACTTCCTTAAGCTTTACAACATCCATTTTAGGCCCATCAGAAAAAATACTTACAATTTCATCTGATTTTGCATCAAAAAAAGTCTGCAATACAAAAGCATTTGTTCTACGCTTTGCTATAGTAGATAGCAAACGTAATGTACCAGAAATTACTTGTTTTCCCGTACTGTTATTATCTGCAAGTACATCCATACCTTTTCTATGGTAATTATACATTGCAACTCTATACTCCCTGTAAGCATTAGACAAAATATTATCTACTAGCTCAAAACGAGTTCTTTCACTAGAAGATTGGCTCCAGCCTGCTGCACTACTACCTTGTGCTTGTGTTACAATACCTTGTGCTTTTTTAAAATACTCTGTTCCACCTTCTAAAGCAAAACTATCTGCATCTAAACCAAGAATTATATATGCGTAATAAGACATTACACCTACTAAATTAGAATCAAAAGTATTTTGATTGTAAACTAAAGGCTGAAATTCTATATAATTAAAATTAAATTGATTGTCTTTATAGTTAAATATAGGCGTTTCATAAGAAGTATTAAAAACAGGCCTAGAAGATTGTATTTGAATGTTTGCTTTAAAACTACTTGATGAGTACTCTGTTATAGTAATAAACATTCTAGAGTTTACACGCTCTTGTTCTTTATAAATACGGTTTGTCCACTTAGTTTTATTCATAAAATCATTAAGTGCACGCTCTAATGTTTTAAAAACTTGTTGGTTGGTTTGCCCTACTTGTTCTGAGTTTATAGTAACTGTACAATTTAACTCTTGTGCTGTAGCAGAAGAAAAAATAGCAAAACAAAAAAAAGCAATTACAAGTTTATACATTAGTCTTTATAATAATTTCATTTACAATATCTAAGGCAACATCTACCTTTGTCTTTAGTTCAAACGTTTTTATATTTAATTTCTTATCTATGATAGCTATTTTATTGGTTGATTTTCCAAAACCAGCACCTTTATCATTTAAAGAATTAAGCACTATAATATCTAAATTCTTCTTTTTTAACTTTTTAGTAGCATTTTCTACCTCATTTTGTGTCTCTAATGCAAAGCCAACCAAAAATTGATGCTTTTTTTGCTCTCCTAAAGAAAATAAGATATCCTTGTTTTTTACAAGAGTTATCTGCATTTCAGCATCATTCTTTTTTATTTTTTGATCTGCTATAGTTTTAGGCTTATAATCTGCTACTGCAGCTGCACAAATAGCTATATCTACATTTGCATAATGCTTATGAACTTCACTATACATTTCATCTGCAGATTTTACACGCACCAATGTAACATTATCATGAGAAATAGTTAAGTGTGATGGACCTGAAACCAAAATAACTTTAGCTCCTTTATTTGCTGCTGCTAAAGCCAACTCAAACCCCATTTTCCCTGATGAATGATTTCCTATAAAACGCACAGGATCTATAGCTTCATATGTAGGGCCAGCAGTAATAACCACTTTTTTACCACTTAGCGGTAAACCTGTGTTTAAAAATTGTTTTAAATGTAGTACTATGTCTTCTGGTTCTGCCATTCTGCCCTCACCGTGTAAGCCACTTGCTAACTCACCACTCCCTGCAGGAATCATAATATTACCAAATGAAGCTAACTTGCTAAATGAAGCTACAGTAGACGGATGTTTATACATATCCAAATCCATAGCAGGAGCAAAAAAAACAGGACATTTAGCTGATAAATAGGTTGCTAATAACAAATTGTCACAAACACCATTAGACATTTTAGACAAAGTGTTTGCCGTTGCCGGAGCAATAACCATTAAATCTGCCCATAAACCCATTTCCACGTGGTTGTTCCAAGATGTTCCTTCTTCCTTGTCCTCACTAACAAAAGATGTTAATACAGCATTTTTAGAAAGCGTAGCTAAGGTTAACGGAGAAACAAAAGAGCTGGCACTATCCGTTAAAATAACTTTAACGTTAGCGCCAGCTTTTATAAGTAAGCGAACAAGAAATGTAGTTTTATATGCGGCAATACCTCCGGTTATTCCTAAAAGGATATTTTTACCACCTAACATTTCTATGAGTCTTTCGCTGTATTTCTATGGTAAATTCTATCTTCTAACCACTCTGTAACCGCTAAAGCGTGTGGTTTTGGTAATTTTTCATAAAACTTAGAAACCTCTATCTGCTCTTTGTTTTCAAAAATTTCATCTAAACTATCATTATAAGTAGCAAACTCTTCCAACTTCTCTAAAAGTTCTTTTTTAATATCAGAGTTTATCTGTATTGCTCTTTTAGAAACTATAGAAATTGCTTCATATATGTTTCCTGTACCAGCATCAAACTCATTTTTATTAATTGTAGTTGTAGATACAGCTGCTTTTGAATTTTTCAAGTCGTTCATATTCATAGCCTAATATTTATTTTGAATAATTTTGTAATTCTTTGTCTATTTTCTCCTTCATATTGTTTGCTTTTTTAGCAAATTCTGTTTCTGGAAAAGTTTTAATTAACTTACCGTAAGCTTCATTAGCATTTTTTAAACGTTCTTCCTTTTTATTAGGATGACTATTTATTGCTAAATTGTAAGCAGCAAGTGTTTTGTAATATAATGCTTCTTCTTTATATATAGTTCCTGGATTATCTAACATAAAGTTTTCTAATGCCTTTATTGCTGATATTGAGTACTCTAAATCGTAAAACTCTCCTAATTTAGTAAATTGCTTTGCTATCTCTAACGCTTTTTTCTCCTTTTTTCTTGTTAAAGAAGCTGCTATTTCGTTAGCTTCTGGCAAATATTCAGAGTCTGGATAAGTATTAATAAAGTTTTGTATTTTTAACAATGCCTTATCGGTATCTGTCTGATCTAAAGAATATTTACGAGATAAATAAGAATAACTTTTAGCTCCTAAAAAAGATGCTTCTTGCATTTTTTCGCTTCTAGGATACGCTTTTACAAAACGCTCAAACTGATACCCTGCGTCATTATACTGCCCTATTTGATAGTAACTATTTGCAAAGAAAAACATTACACGCTCTCCCTGTGGTTTACCTATATATTTAGAAGCTATTTGCTCTAACAAACGGTTAGCTCTTTTAAAATCGCCTTCGTCATAAAACTTCTCGGCCATTTCATATTTAGCTTTAACATCTTGGTTTTTTAATACTTTTTGGTATTCGCTACAAGAGCCCAAGATTAACACCAACAATAAAAGTGGTAATAATTTCTTCATTCTTAAAAACATTTTGCAAAATTAGTTAATATATACGGATATAAAAAACATTTTTTATACTGCTAAAATAGGAATGTGAATATTGTTTACCTTAGTTTTTGGCTAAGTTTTAACTTAAATTTTAATTTGCACACTAAAATTTATACCAATTTCTTATTAAAACTATTGATAAATGTATGTATAGTTGCCTTTAATTCTGGAGTTGCCTCTAACAAAGGAAGCCTAACTTTTGCTGTTGCCAAGTTTAAATTTTCAAAAATAGCTTTAATACCTGCCGGGTTACCCTCTCTAAAAATAAAATCTATACCATCATGCAGTGTATTGTATAAGGCATGCGCATCTGCTGCATTATTTTCTAAACCAAGAGATATTACTTTAGAGAACTCTGCCGGAATCCCTTGCCCTATTACTGAAATAACCCCAGATCCTCCTGCTAAAACTGTAGAAAGTGCCGTAAAATCGTCTCCAGAAATTACCATAAAATCTTTTGGCTTATTCTTTATAATAGATAAAACTTGAACCATATCTCCGCAAGCTTCTTTTATAGCTACAATATTGTCAAAATCCTTTGCTAACCTAACAGTTGTAGAAGGCAGCATATTACTTCCTGTTCTACCAGGCACATTATATACAATTATTGGTTTTGGTGATGCTAATGCAATTGCTTTAAAATGTTGGTATATTCCTTCTTGAGTTGGCTTATTGTAATATGGAGACACGGATAGTATAGCAGAAAAGTTACTAAGATCTCTTTCTTTTAGCTCTGCAACCACAGCCATTGTATTATTACCTCCTATACCTAAAACCAACGGCAATCTTCCTGCATTAACTTTAACAACAGTATTTATTACCAATTGTTTTTCTTCTGCTGTAAGCGTTGCTGGTTCTCCTGTGGTCCCTAAAACCACTAAATAATTAACGCCATTAGCTATATTGTATTCTACAATATTTTGTAACGCTGTAACATCTACAGACAAATCCTCTTTAAAAGGTGTAACTAGCGCAACACCAGTACCAACTAACTCTTTCACACGTATAAATTTAATAATCAAAATTTAAGAACGTGCTGCAATACGTAGTACGTTCTTATTATATTTCATTAAAAACCGAGAGATATTTTCCCAGCTCTTTTTTAAAAATGTTAAAATCTTTAATAGGTATATTTAAGATTAAATCATTTAAATTTTCATCTACTTCACCAAAACCAACTTTTAACCTGGCTTTGGATTGCATAGTCATTAATTGCAATAGTAAATTATCTTCTGTATAATAACTAATAAGCAAATCGTACTCGTTATCTAGAAATTCTAATGCATAACTATTCTCTATTTTTGCTCCCCAACCTAAATCTTCCTCAGAAAAAACAGGTGTAGAGTAAGGCGAATTTTTATCATGTTCTGCCTTATATCCTATAATTTTTAGTGCATTTGGCTGTAATGAAAACTCTTTAATAAACTGATTAAATATTGTACCATCTGGCACGTTATCTAAATCTACAATACATCCTATTTTACTTATTCCTTTTTTAACTCTAGAACAAGCAACACGTTTGTTTTTGTTTTCGTTTAAAAACTTTACAGCAGCCTTGCGCTTAAATTTATTTTTTATGCCTTTTAACATGCAATTTTACATTTACACAAATGTAATTATTATCTAGCACAATTTAATGCAAAGATACAAAGCTACTTTGTTTTTTAAATAAAACATTTTGTTATAAATATAACAATTGATAACTTCAACAAAAAACAAAAACATAAGTAATTTATTACTAGATATTTACATTGTTTTTAAAATTAACTTAATTTAGCCAAAAATTCTTGCTCTGAGATAATAGGCACATTTAAACTTTCTGCCTTAGTTCGTTTACTAGGGCCCATTTTATCTCCGGCAACTAAAAAAGTTGTTTTAGAAGAAATAGAAGATCCAACTTTACCTCCGTTGTCTTCTATTAGTTTTTTTAGGTCGTTTCTACTCATTTCAAAGACACCAGAAACAACATAAGTCTCTCCTTTTAATTTTTCAGTTTGATTTAAAAGTTTTTCTGCTGAAACCTGAAATTGAAGTCCATACCCTTTTAACCTGTTTATAATATCTAAATTAATTTCGTTCTGAAAAAATGCTACTACACTAGATGCTATACGCTCTCCTATTTCATCTACAGTAGCAAGTTCTAATGCAGATGCATACATTAAAGCATCTATGTTTTTATAAGCTTTAGCTAACTTTTTAGCAACAGTCTCACCAACAAAACGTATACCTAAAGCAAACAACACACGCTCAAAAGGTATTTCTACTGATGCAGCTACACCTTTTACCAAATTTTCTGCAGATTTTTTTGCCATACGCTCTAAAGGCAACAACTGATCTACAGTTAAAGCATACAGGTCTGCATAGTTTTGTATTAACCCCTCTTTAAACAATAGCTCTACAGTTTCGCTCCCTAAACCATCAATATCCATTGCTTTTCTAGATATAAAATGCTGAATTTTACCTGTTATTTGCGGCGGACAACCATACTCGTTTGGACAATAGTGTTTGGCATCTCCTTCGGTTCTAATTAACTCTGTATTACACTCAGGGCAATGGTCTATATATTTTGTAGGTTCAGAATTTTGTGGTCTCAAATCTAAATTTACACCAACAATTTTAGGTATTATTTCTCCTCCTTTTTCTACAAAAACAGCATCTCCTACCCTAACATCTAACTTTTCTATTTGATCTGCATTGTGTAAAGATGCCCTTTTTACGGTTGTACCTGCCAACAAAACAGGCGCTAAATTTGCAACTGGAGTAATTGCTCCTGTACGACCAACTTGGTAACTTATTTCATTTAAAACTGTAGAAACTTGCTCGGCTTTAAACTTATAAGCCATAGCCCAACGTGGCGATTTAGAGGTGTAACCTAACTCCTCCTGGTAACGCAGCGTATTAACTTTAACCACAACACCATCTGTTTCATATGGTAGCTCATGCCTATGCATATCCCAATACTCAACAAAAGCCATAACCTCGTCTACACTCTTACAAAGTTTAGCTACAGTTGGCACTTTAAATCCCCATGAACGTGTTTTTTCTAACGCTTCAAACTGTGTTTCTAAATTTAAATTAGCACCAACAACACTATACAGCAAACACTCTAACGGGCGTTGCGCCACTAAAGAACTATCTTGCAATTTTAAACTACCAGATGCAGTATTTCTGGGGTTCATATAAGGATCCTCGCCATTGGCTATCCTCTCTTCGTTCATTTTATAAAAACCCTCAAACGGCAACACAATTTCCCCTCTAATATCAAACTTAGCAGGGTAATCTCCTTTTAACTGTAACGGAACAGATTTAATTGTTTTTATGTTGGTGGTTACGTCATCTCCCTGAAAACCATCTCCACGAGTAACAGCACGCACTAATTTACCCTCCTCATAAGTTAAGCTTATTGAAGCTCCGTCATACTTTAACTCGCACGTAAATTCTATATTAGAATCTCCTAATATTTTCTCTACTCTTTTTTCCCAATCTAAAAGATCTTCTTTAGAGTACGAGTTATCTAAAGAATACATTCTGTGCTCATGCACAACTGTATTAAAATTTTTAGTGATTTCACCACCCACACGTAGTGTAGGCGAATTAGCATCATAAAACTCTGGGTGTTTAGCCTCTAATGCTTGTAGCTCTTTTAACTTTATATCAAAATCATAATCTGATATTGTTGGAGTATCTAAAACATAGTAATTATGGTTGTGCTTACGCAACTCTTCACGTAACGCTTCAATTTGCTCTTTTACAGACATTTTTAACTTTTATTTTATTCAGCTTACTACTATTGTTAATTAGTATTTGCTTATATTTTTTTACGACTTATTTCCCCTTTTAACATTCTATCATTACCATACATATCTTTTTTTAATTTGATATTTATATAGTTTAGCCCTACTAAAAGCTCCTTAGTTTGTTCTCCTAAATACTGATTAATTTCAAAAAACAACTTACCATTTTCTCTTAAATGATTTACAGAAAAGTTTGTTATAGCCTTGTAAAATACTAACGGATTATTATCCGACACAAAAAGTGCTAAATTAGGCTCATGCTCTAACACATTTGCACTCATCTCTTTTTTCTCTAAATCTCTAACATAAGGAGGATTAGAAACAATAATATTAAAATTTTGCTTTAAACTAGGCTCTTCTAAAATGTTTTGCTCCAAAAAAGTTACAGTTACATTATTAGCCTCTGCATTACTTTTAGCTACCAAAATAGCTTCTTTAGAAATATCTAAAGCAAACACCTTAGCTTTTGGTAAGTTTTTAGCTAGTGTTATTGCTATACAACCACTACCAGTACCTATATCTAAAATGGTAATTTCTTGGTTAACATTTACTTCGTTTAAAATCCAACTTACCAGCTCCTCTGTTTCTGGTCTAGGGATTAAAACATTAGTATTTACATTAAAATCCAACCCCATAAAATGTGCCACTCCTAAAATATACTGTATTGGTATATGCTTTTTAAGTTTATCTACCACCAAAAACAAAGTAGACTCTTCGTCTTTGGTAACTACATAATTAGGCTCTAACGCAAGCACAAAACGTTCTAGTTTTAAATAATGCTCAATTGCCATATAAAAAAAACTATCTACCTCTTCTACAGGATAAACAGAATCCAATTCTATATGATAAATTTTCTTTATCTCTTTTAACAACATATTTTAAAACAAGTTTTTTAATTGCTTTTTTACTATTAATAATAAAAAAATTCTAACAACTTATATAACTATAAATTTAACAGCATAAAAACAGGGCAAGAATAATGACCTGTATCTCCCATACGCTCATTTATATACTCAAAACCAGTTTTTTTATACAGTTTTTGAGCATCTTTCATATATGGCATTGTTTCTAAATAACATTTATTAAAACGATAATATTTAGCTTTAGCAATGCAAGCATTCATCATTTTACTCCCCAAACCTTTGCCTCTAGCCTCTTCTAAAAAATACATTTTTTGAAGTTCACAAACATTACCGTTACAGTTTTCTAATTGAGCAACTCCTGCGCAACCTAAAATTTTACCATTTACTTCTGCTACAAAATAAGTTGCTTTGGGCACATTGTAGTTTTCATACATACAATCTAATGCTTTATCTGCATAAGCAGTACCAACTTTTGGCACACCAAGATCTACCAAAACTTGCCTAATTACCTCTGCCACAGCCTCATTATCTTTCTGTAAAATAGGCCTTATTACCACATTCTCCATAAAACAAAAACTATATCTTAATATTATTCTATTTTTGCGAAGTGAAGATACATGAAAAATACATTTTACGCTGTATACAAATAGCCAAAAACGGTTTAGGATCTACTTTTCCAAACCCAATGGTTGGTGCATTAATAGTACACAATAACACTATAATAGGAGAAGGTTTCACCTCTCCTTACGGTGGCTCCCACGCAGAGGTTAACGCTATAAATAGCATTAAAGACAAGTCTGTTTTAAAGGAGTCTACCATTTACGTTACTCTAGAACCTTGCTCCCATTACGGAAAAACTCCTCCTTGTGCAGATTTAATTATAAAACACAAAATACCTAATATAGTTATTGGTCTTAAGGATCCTCATGAAAAAGTAGCTGGCAATGGAATTAAAAAACTTAGAGCTGCTGGTTGCAATGTAACTATTGGTGTTTTAGAAGAAGAATGCCGAGAGCACCATAATAGATTTTTATGTTTTTACGAGAAAAAAAGACCATATATTATTCTAAAATGGGCAGAAACTAATGATGGTTTTATTGCGCCACTGCAAGAAAAAAGAAGCGCTACACCAGAACCTTTTTGGATAACTACAAAAGCAGCCAGACAACTTGTACACCAATGGAGAAGTGAAGAACAAGGTATTTTAGTTGGCACAAATACAATTATAGAAGACAACCCTAAACTGGATGTTAGAAATTGGCACGGAAAGTCTCCTACTAGAATTATTATAGATCAAAATTTAAAGATTGATGCAAGCAAAAACATATTAAATACGTCTGTAAAAACTATTGTAATAACAAAAGAGTCTAATAAAAATGAACAACTAAAAGGTATTATTTATGAAAGTGTAAACTTTAAAAAACCTTTAGCTATGCAAATTTGCAATATTCTACATAAGCACAATATACTTAGCGTAATTATTGAAGGTGGCTCTAAAACACTACAGACCTTTATTAACGAAAACCTTTGGGATGAAGCACGTGTTTTTACTGGCACAACAAACTTTAATAAAGGTATTGCAGCACCAAAATTTACAGGAAAGCTAAAAAGCACAAACACTATTAAAACCGATACCTTAAAGACCTACTATAATGATTAAGAATATAATTTTTGATTTTGGCGATATTTTTATAAACCTAAACAAAACAGCTACCGCATTAGAATTAAGTAAATTTGGCTTTACCAAAATTACCCCTGAGTTAGACGTATTAATGAAGAATTATGAAAAGGGGTTAATTTCTTCTGATGATTTTATAAATAAAACAAACAAAATTTTTCCTACTGCCACACCACAAGAACTTAAAAATGCTTGGAATAAAATTATTTTAGATTTCCCTGAAGAACGTTTACTATTTATAGAAACATTAGCTAAAGAGAAAAATTACCGTTTATTTTTGCTTAGCAATACAAATGAATTACATATAGAGCAGGTTATTAAAAATATGGGAACTGAAAGATATGATAGATTTAAAGCTTGTTTTGAGCAATTTTACTTATCCCATTTAATTAATTTTAGGAAACCTAATGCTAATATTTACGAGTTTGTATTAAAAGAAAATAACTTAAATGCTAAAGAAACTTTTTTTATTGATGACACAGAAGAAAATACAATTGCTGCAGAAAAATTAGGAATTAAAAGCTGGAATTTGCAAGTTGGCAATGAAGACATCATCAACCTAAAGAGTAAATTATAGGAATGATAAATTTATTATTAAGTATTTTATTTTCTAGTTTAATTTTTATTGTATTTAAGCTTTTTCATACTTTTAAAGTACAAACACTATATGCTATAATTACAAATTACTTTGTAGCTTGTTTAGTTGGTTTATTTTTTTACAAAAATACTATTACACCTGCAAAAATACCTCTTGAGCCTTGGTTTGGTGGCGCTTTATTTTTAGGCATTCTATTTATACTTGTTTTTTACATTATGGCTAAAACATCTCAAGACCTTGGAGTTTCTGTTGCCTCTGTAGCTACTAAAATGTCATTAGTTATCCCTGTACTTGGTGGTATTTTTTTATATAACGAAACACTTACCAGTATTAAAACAATAGGTATATTACTAGCACTATCTGCAGTCTACCTTGCATCTACCAAAAACAACAGCACCTTTAATAAAAAAGCATTACTACTACCCTTTTTAGTGTTTTTAGGATCAGGAACCATAGATATTACTATTAAATATTTAGAAGAAGCTTATGTTGAAGAAGCCAAAATTCCTTTATTTTCTTCTTTTATATTTTTAGCAGCAGGTATATTTGGAGTGTTATTTATTTTAATAAGAACAAAAGAACACCCTATAAAATTAAATTTCAAAAATATTCTTGGTGGTATTTGTCTTGGTATTCCTAACTTTTTCTCTATATATTACCTTATAAAGGCATTAAGAGAATCTAATTTTACAAGTGCATCTATTTTTACAATTAATAATGTTGCTATAGTTTTATTTACAACACTTATTGGTATATTCTTTTTTAAAGAAAAATTAAGTACTAAAAACTGGCTAGGTATAGGTTTAGCTGTTTGCAGTATACTATTAATGGCATTAAAGTATGAATAAAGAAAAAGATACTTATTTAACAATAGACAAACCAAGTCCAGAAATACTATACAAAGACCGCAAAAGTAAATTTTTTGGTTACGTATTTCCTATAACTACCGAAGACGATGTTAAACCAATTATTGAAAAATTAAAAAAACAACACCACACAGCAAACCACGTGTGTTATGCTTGGCAATTAGGAACAGATACCATACGGTACCGAGCTAATGATGACGGCGAACCTAACAACTCTGCCGGACTTCCTATATACGGACAAATACAAGCTTATGACCTTACAAATGTACTTGTTGCTGTTGCCAGAATATTTGGAGGTACAAAGTTAGGCGTTGGAGGATTAATAAGCGCCTATAAAACTGCTGCACAAATAGCTTTAGATGAAGCGGAAATTAAAAAGAAAATAATAACAAAACAATACACCCTTACATTTGACTATAAAGATATGAATAGCGTAATGAGAGTTATTAAACAAAAAAAACTAGACATTGTTTCTCAAAAACTAGAAGCTAATTGCACCTATGTAATATCTGTTAGAAAAACAAAAGCCAATGAAATTTTTACTATTTTTAATACCATGCAGTATATAAAAATCAAAGATTAAAAATCGTAATAATCATCAATCTTTTTTAAAACATAATCCGGACATTTTATAGGTCTTTTAGTTTCTTTATTTAAAAAAGCCAAAACGGTATTTGCTGTAACTAATAATTCATCATTTTCATTATAAATTTCATAGTCAAATTCTATCTTAACAGAAGGCTTTTTTTTAAGTTTAGTAACCACCGTTATAGTGTCATCATAGAGCGCAGATTTCTTAAAATTTATTTGTAAAGAAATTACTGGTAGTATAACTCCGGTTTCTTCCATTTTTTTGTAGGAAACGTCTAAGTCTTTAAGCCAGCTTAACCTCCCTAACTCCAAGTATTGCGCGTAATTCCCGTGATATACTACACCCATTTGATCTGTTTCTCCGTATCTTACAGTAAAAGAAATTTTATTTTTTCGCATATTATATCAACAAAAATTATATATTTAAAGGATGGGAAATTCTATGCTTACAACATGCAAAAAAAAAACTTCAAATTCAATAGTAATTGATTTTTTTTTTAGAAATTTTGTTCACATATTTGCCTCCCCTGATAAGGAAGTTAAGATCCCCGTATTTTCTTTCAGTGAGAACACAATACTAACCAAAAAAAAGATTATCTAATAATGAGTGTTACTGCAGAATCAGTATGGAATAATTGTTTATCTTTCATCAAGGATAACATACAACCCCAAGCATTCAAAACCTGGTTTGAACCTATAAAGCCAATTAAACTATCAGATAACTCTTTAAGTGTTCAGGTACCGAGTAAATTCTTTTACGAGTGGCTTGAAGAACACTATGTTAAACTACTAAAAGTTTCTCTTACAAAGGAATTAGGAGAAAATGCAAAGCTAGTTTACATCATTAGAATGGAAAACACTTACGGCAACAGAGAACCGTTTACCGAGAAAATACCAAGCTCTAACAGAACCACAGTTTCTCCTCAAGAATTAGATGTACCTATTAAATCTAAAAATCCTGAGTTAAGAAACCCTTTTGTAATTCCTGGTATTAGAAATATTAAAATAGAATCTCAACTAAACCCTAACTATAATTTTGATAACTTTTTAGAAGGTGACTCTAATAGGCTTGCAAGATCTGCTGGTATGGCAGTAGCTAACAAACCTGGAGGAACATCTTTTAACCCATTATTAATTTTTGGTGGTGTTGGTTTAGGCAAAACTCACCTTGCACACGCAATTGGTGTAGAGATAAAAGATAAATACCCAGAAAGGACTGTTTTATACATTTCTGCTGAAAAATTCACACAACAATATATAGAGTCTGTTAAAAAGAATACTAGAAATGATTTTATTCATTTTTACCAATTAATAGATATTTTAATTATTGATGATGTTCAGTTTTTATCTGGAAAATCTGGTACGCAAGATGTTTTCTTTCATATTTTTAACCATTTACACCAAAATGGAAAACAGGTTATCTTAACATCAGACAAGGCTCCTGTAGATATGCAAGACATAGAACAACGCTTACTATCTAGATTTAAATGGGGATTATCTGCTGAGTTACAAACACCAGATTACGAAACTAGAGTTTCTATTCTTAAAAACAAGCTCTACAGAGATGGTGTAGAAATGCCAGAAGAAATTATAGATTACGTTGCTAAAAACATAAAATCTAACATTAGAGAACTAGAAGGCGCTGTAATATCATTAATAGCACAATCTTCTTTCAATAAAAAAGAAATAACAATAGAACTTGCTCAACAAATTGTAGAGAAATTTGTAAAAAACACCAAAAGAGAAGTTTCTATAGATTACATACAAAAAGTAGTTTCTGATTATTTTGAAATGGATGTTTCTACATTACAATCTAAAACCAGAAAAAGACATATTGTACAAGCCAGACAATTGGCTATGTTTTTTGCTAAAAGATTTACAAAAGCATCATTAGCAAGTATTGGCTCACAAATAGGAAAAAGAGATCATGCAACCGTTTTACACGCTTGTAAAACAGTAGATAATTTAGCTGAAACCGATAAGCAGTTTCGCAAATATATAGAAGATCTTACTAAAAAATTCTCTTAAACTTTAGGGTGATGACAAAAATACTAATGGTTTGCCTAGGAAATATTTGTAGGTCGCCATTGGCCGAGGGTATACTTAAAAACAAAGTAGACCCAACCATAATTTCTGTAGATTCTGCAGGCACTGCTGGCTATCACATAGGAAGTGCTCCTGACCCAAGGTCTGTTGCTGTTGCAAAAAAATACAGTATAGACATAAGTAAGCAAGTATGTAGAAAATTCACTGTAAAAGATTTTGACGAGTTTACCACCATTTATGTTATGGACAATAGCAACTACAATAATGTTATTGCACTAGCCAAGACTCCTGAACACAAGAAAAAAGTAAAACTCTTGTTACATTTTGCAGATACAAAAATTACTGAAGTTCCAGACCCATATTACGGAGGTGACCAAGGTTTTGAAAATGTTTACAACTTAATAGACCAAGCCTGTACAAATATTGCCAAAACACTAAAAAACCAATAACCTATGGAAAACACTACCAAAACAGGAAAAATATATTTAATCCCTACCACTTTAGGTGACAATGAACCTTTGGAAGTGTTGCCAATCTCTATAAAACGAACTATAGAGCAAATAGATTACTATATTGTAGAAAATGAAAAAACTGCAAGGCGCTTTATAAAAAAAATAAGCTCTGGTAAATCTCAGCCAAGTTTACACATAGAACTGATTAACAAGTTTACAGATCCACAAATAATACCAAGTTTTTTAGACCCTTGTTTTGAAGGAAAAAGCATAGGAATTATATCTGAAGCTGGTTGCCCTGGAATAGCAGATCCTGGCGCCGAGGTAGTAAAAATTGCTCATCAAAAAAACTTACAAGTAGTTCCTTTAGTTGGCCCATCTTCAATATTTTTGGCATTAATGGCTAGCGGTTTAAACGGACAAAGCTTTGCATTTAATGGCTACTTGCCTATTGATAGTAGCGAGAGAAAAGCTGTTATAAAAAAAATGGAGCGTATTTCTAAAGACAATAATCAATCGCAAATATTTATAGAAACGCCATACAGAAATGACAAGTTGTTAGCTGAACTTTTAAAAACCTTAGCAAACCACACATTACTTTGTATTGCTACAGATATTACATTACCAACAGAACAAATAGCAACCAACACCATAGCAGAATGGAAAAAAATAAATGTAGATTTAAACAAAAGACCAACTATATTTATTTTTCAAGCATAAAAAAAGCCTCGCAATTACGCTGAGGCTTTTTCCATTTTCATAGTGTAGTATTTTTAAATTCTTGGGTTTCTTACAGCCTTTACTGCAGATACATCATAACCTGCAAAAATTTTCATGTAATAAACAATACTAGATCCATATGCATCTTGCACTGTGTGCGTACCTCTAGAACGTAAAAACTTTTTTACATTTCCTGGTCCTGCTAAATGTGCTGCTGCCAAGATTCCAGATTCTGTTATTTCCAATCCGGCTATTTTACGACCTGCAAATCGTTTAATATCTCTACGCAAAATCCATTTATTTCTACTTAAATTGGTATAAAATACCTTTTCTTGTAAAATAGGATTGCTTAAAAAGGCTGTTACATTTGTAACTCCTAATAACTGCAGTGTTTCTGCTCCAAACTGATACTTTCCTACGTACCCTAATGTGTTTGTCACAAAATAATCTCCCTGAGACTCCTTAAATGCAAGAGCTTCTTTAAATGCGTTGTATGAATCTCCTAAAAAAGGCGGATTTACACTCAACATTTCATCATCATTTTCAATAGCTGTTTTGTATTTGGGATACAAAACCTCTGTAGGTTTACTTATTTTAAGTGTTTTTGGCAATGCTACTGTACCTATTTTGGGTGCAATAATATTGTAACTAAAACTCGTTAAAATAAAAATCATGATTAGGGGGATTAACTTACTAATCCACTTTCTCATATAGTTTCATTTCTTAAGACTTACGGTCTAATATTAAATTAATATTAAGTCAGCTTAAATTTCTCGGGTGCAAATTTACTCCTCATATTGTTCTTAAAATGTTAAAAAAGCATAAAAGATGAGATTTTTAGGATATTCGACACCAATTAACGGATTAAGTGTTTATCTGTTAATGTTTTGCTTGTTTATCCATCGGATATATTGCTCTTTATTTCGGTTATGTTGCGATAATGTTTTCGCAAACTTGTGATAACCAAAGTTTTCTACGTTAGCAACAAAGTAATAGTAGTCATGTTTTTCCGAATTTAAAACAGCATTTACAGCAGAAATATCTGGCATTGCAATTGGCCCTGGAGGCAAACCAGCATACATATATGTGTTGTATGGAGAATCTAACTTTAAGTCTTTATAAAGTACTCTTTTTATTATTTGCTTAAAATTATTTTGATGTAATTTTAACGCATATATAACAGTTGGGTCTGCTTGTAATAGCATCCCTTTACGTAATCTATTTAAATAAACACCAGCAACTCTTGGTCTTTCATCTACTTTAGCGGTTTCTTTATGCACTATAGATGCTAGTGCAACAACTTCATTTTCTGTTAACCCTAAAGATTTTGCCTTAGCTTTTCTGTCTTCATTCCAAAAGCGCTTATATTCTGTAAGCATTTTTGACCTAAATGTTTCTGCAGAGCTATTCCAATAAAACTCATAACTATTAGGAATATACATTGCTAATTTATTAGCATGAGTAAAATTATTCTCTTTTAAAAACTGAGGTTCATTAAAGGCCTGTATTAAAGACAAGCTATCTGCCTCTATTTGCGTAGCTACTCTTCCTGCTAAATCTTCTAAGGTTTCTTGATTATTAAAAGAAACCTTAACTGGTATATTACGACCACGAAGCGAATTAATAATTTCATTATTATTCATCCCCTTTTTAATCTCAAACTTACCTGCTTTTACATTAGATATGTAGCCTTTACGTTTAGCAGCAGCTTCAAAATCTTCTACATCTTTAAGTAATGGTGCAACTTGCTGCTTAACATCGTTAAATTTATCTGTAGATTTTACAAAAACGTAAGCTGCATCATTATTAAAATTTGTGTTATTTACAAAAAAAACACCGTACACCATATAAGCAAAAACACTACAACCTACTAAACCTATTAGTAAAACTGCTACTAAAATTCTTTTTATATACATTAATTATTTATCTTTTGATATAATATTTCATCTTTAAACTTACCCTTGGTAAAAATCCAATCTTTTTTTACACCAACAGCATTAAAACCCATTTTTTTAAATAAATGTTTACTTGGCTCATTATCTACCAGGACATTTGCATAAATTTGGTGCAACTGCAATGTTTTAAAAACATAATTACAAACTAACTCTAAGGCTTCTGCTCCAACTCCTTTATTTCTTTTCTTTTTTTCTGATACTATAATACCCAAACCCACCTTTTTATTAGCAGGATCAAAATCAAACAAATCCACCAAACCTAAAACAGTATCATCAAAATCACATATACAAAGACGTAATTGTTTTGCTTCATAAATATCTTTATAAGCATTTTGCAAATACAATTCTAAAATATGCTTAGCATAAGGAGCAGTTGTACCGCTAATTTCCCAAATACTTGTGTCATTTTCTAATTGATACAGAAAATCAAGATCATTAGGCTCTATTGCACGCAAATATATACGCTCTCCTTTTAAGCTTAACATATTATTTCCCCTTTAAAAACTTGTTTAGCTTCACCCGTTAGGTATACATTTTTATAACTCCCATCTTTAGCAGTAAAACTAATTTCTAAATTACCACCCATTACTTTAATAGGTATTGTTGTTAAATTTGTATTACCAGATTTATGCATAGCTAACGCCACTGCTGTTACACCTGTTCCGCAAGATAAAGTCTCATCCTCTACACCCCTTTCATAAGTACGCACGGTGTAACCCTTAGCATTTTTAGTTACAAAATTTACATTACTACCAGCTTCACCATATAGGCCGTATCTAATTTTTTTGCCTTCTGTAAAAACATCAAAACCATTTACGTTATCTACCAATTGTACATGGTGCGGAGAACCTGTATCTAAAAAAGAGTAATTTTCTTTTTCTTTTACTTCAGCAACATCAATCATTTGCAGACTTACAATATCACCTTTAATAGTAGCATTATGCAACCCATCTACAGCATTAAATGTGGTTTCTTCTTTTATCACGCCTAAAAAATTAGCAAAGGCAACAAGACACCTTCCTCCATTACCGCACATAGTACTTTCATTACCATCTGCGTTATAATACACCATTTTAAAGTCTAAATCCTCATCATTCTCTAGTAAAATTAAACCGTCTGCTCCCACTCCAAATTTACGGTCACATAACGTATTAATTAACTTGGTATCTTGCTTTGGAAAACTTAAAGATCTGTTATCTATCATAACAAAATCGTTCCCTGTTCCTTGATATTTATAAAATGTAATTTGCATAGTCACAAATATATAATTTGTTAAGGTTTTTTTAGCAGTTAAAAAGACGTTAAATTAGACTTTCTGAAATATAAAATTGATAATTTTACAGTTGAAAATGTTAATATATTGAATGATTATGAAAAAAATAACAAGTTTACTAGCCGTTTCTGTGCTTGCAGGCACAATAACTTTAGGAGCATATAAATTATTTTTGGAGGAGAAAAATTATCACATTATAACAGAAGACTCTAATGCATCTACTTTTACAACAAGTAACACACCTGTTTCTTTTAGAGGTGCTGGTATTAATGAAGTAGATTTTACCTCTGCAGCAGAAAATACGGTTAATGCAGTTGTACACGTTAAAAATGTATCTATAGACCAAGAACAAAATCGTGTACTACAGTTTTTTTACGGACAAAGTGTTTCTGCAAAACCACAAGTTGGTACCGGATCTGGTGTTATAATATCTGAAGATGGGTATATAGTTACAAACAACCATGTTATAGACAACGCTACACAACTACAAGTTACACTAAACAACAATAAAACATATGTTGCTGAGTTGGTTGGTACAGACCCTAATACAGATATTGCTCTTTTAAAAATTGATGCAAAAAAGAAATTGCCATATTTAGCATTTGGAGATAGTAACAGTGTTAAAGTTGGCGAATGGGTTTTAGCAGTTGGTAACCCATTTAACCTAACATCTACAGTAACAGCAGGTATTATAAGTGCTAAGGCTCGTAATTTAGATATGAGCAATAAATCACAATCTTTTATACAGACTGATGCTGCTGTAAACCCAGGAAACAGTGGTGGTGCTTTGGTAAATACTAACGGAGACTTAATTGGCGTTAACACAGCTATTACCTCTAGAACAGGATCTTATGTTGGGTATTCTTTTGCAGTACCTAGTAATATTGCTAAAAAAGTTGTTGATGACATTATTGAATACGGAAATGTTTTAGACGGAATTTTAGGCATTTCTACACCAAAAGTAAACTCTAGATATGCCGTAGAAAATGGTTTAAATGAAATTGATGGTGTGTACATTGAAGACGTAACTGAAGATTCTGGTGCTTTTGAAGCCGGTTTACAAAGCGGAGACATTATTAAAAAAACTGACGAAGTAGAAATACACAAATTAGCGGATTTAAATGGTTACTTATCTTCTAAAAGACCAGGAGATACTATACAGATAGCTATTAATAGAGACGATGAAGAAATTATAAAACCTGTAATTTTAAAAGAAAGACAAACCATAATTATAGAAGGTCTTGGTTTAGAAGTTAAAAATCTTAATGATAAAGACCGCAAAAAATTTAAAACCAAAAACGGAGTTAAAATTATAGGAGTTCCTGAGTTGTACAGAATGTATAATTTAGAAGGCAAAGTATTAATTGCTGTAGGAAAAAAAGAAATTAAAAATGTATATGATGCTAAAAACCTTTTTAGCTCTATTGGCAGATACGGCTACACAAGCATAACTATGGTTAATGAAAAAGGAGAAAGAGAACGTCTTATCTTTCAATAGCCAATAAACACAATCCTTTTTAACGGTTAAAAATGCAGACTTAACGAAGTCTGCATTTTTTTTTACAAAAACACTTTACGAAAACGTTTGAAATATAGTACTTTTGCCCAAAATTAAATTTATTTTAAATCATATTTAATGAGTGCCAGTAAATCGTATGAGAAAGAATTAGCTTTTCAAGCAGACCGTAGAAAAGCAACTACAGAGTTCATAAAAATTGTGAGCAACCTGTGGTATGACAAGTCTATTGAGGTAGTTCTTTTCAAAAATCAGATTATTGATAAAAATGTTAGCGACATTATTAACCTACACGAGTATGCAGGTGAATTTGTACAAAAACCAATTTCAATTTTTGATTCTGTTGAAATCTTAAGAGCAATTAACGACATTAAATTACCACCTGCAAAATTAGATATAGGTAAATTAACTTATGAATACCACGCAGATGATAATAATTACAGCAATGTAAAAGCATTTGTTTTAGACAAACTAAAAGATGCTAATGGCGCAAAAACAATAAAACCTAAAGATGTTGTTCTTTATGGTTTTGGTAGAATTGGTAGGTTAGTTGCCAGAGAGCTTATGGCTAAAACTGGTAAAGGAAACCAATTAAGACTTAGAGCTATTGTTACCAGAGGTACAATTAACCAAGAGGTTTTAGAAAAAAGAGCTAGCCTTTTACGTACCGATTCTGTTCACGGACATTTTACAGGTACTATTGATGTAGATGTAGAAAACAGTGCTTTAATTATTAATGGCACTACAGTACATATTATTTCTGCCCAAAAACCAGAAGATATAGATTATACTAAATACGGTATAATTAGCGCTTTAATTATAGACAATACGGGTGCTTTTAGAGATAAAGAAGCTTTAAGTAGACATTTGCAATCTAAAGGTGCATCTAGAGTATTATTAACGGCACCAGGTAAAGGTATCCCTAACATTGTGCACGGTGTAAACCATTTAGAGCACAACCCAGATACTACTAAAATATTTTCTGCTGCATCTTGCACAACAAATGCAATTACTCCTATTTTAAAAATTATTGAAGATTCTTTAGGCGTTAAAAAAGGGCATTTAGAAACTATACACGCTTATACTAACGACCAGAATTTAGTAGACAATATGCATAGCAAATACCGTCGTGGTAGAGCAGCAGCACTAAATATGGTAATTACAGAAACTGGCGCTGGTAAAGCTGTATGTTTAGCACTACCTAGTTTAGAAGGCAAATTAAGTTCTAATGCAATTAGAGTACCTGTACCAAACGGTTCTTTAGCTATATTAAACTTAGATGTTAATAATAAAACATCTAAAGAAGGTATCAATACTATTCTTAAAAAATACGCTTTAGAAGGTGACCTTGTAGAGCAAATTAAATACTCTTTAAATAATGAGTTAGTATCATCTGATATAGTTGGCACCTCTGCCCCATCAATTTATGATAGCCCCGCTACCATAGTTTCTAAAGATGGTAAAAACATTATTTTATACATCTGGTATGATAATGAATATGGATACTCTCATCAAGTAATAAGATTAGCTAAGTACATCTCTAAAGTAAGGAGATTTACCTACTATTAATCGATTATGTGTTGGAAAACTTCGTTGTAACTCATAAATTGGAGCATTTTATAGACATTTTTCTATTTTATTTTCCAAGTTTCAGCGGAGTTTTTTTCTTATCTAAAAATATTAAATTACTTTAGCCGTCTCATAAAATTTTTAAACACAACATTATATGAAAGGCTTAAAGCTATTACCAATATTTATTGCTTTACTAGTATGGAACGTACAGTTTGCTCAAGAAGATAACGACTCTGAAAACGAAGAAAACACTTCATCTTTAGAGAACGGCACAATTGAATCACAATTTGAATACGTTGCAAAAAAATCTGGTAATTACAGAGCAGTTGGTGTTAGATATGAGGTTGTAAAAGTTACAAGTTTAAATAAACTTAAAAAGAATGTTTTAGATTCTTTATCTGCTTATAACAAAACCGAGATATCTTTAAAAAGCACTATTAAAGAGAATGAAACAACTATTAGCGACTTAAACCAAAAACTAGACGCTACTACAAAAAACCTTGCTGCAATTACAGAAGAAAAAGACAGTATGTTTTTTTTAGGTATGCAAGTATCTAAAGTTACTTACAACCTTATATTATGGTCTATTATTGGTGGGTTACTTACGTTATTACTATTATTTATATACAGGTTTAGAAAAAGTAATGTACTAACCCAAGAAGCCAAAACAAACTTAGCAGAGTTAGAGACTGAGTTTGAAGACCACAGAAGAAGAGCTTTAGAACGAGAACAGAAAATAAGCAGACAGCTTATGGATGAGCTAAACAAACACAAGAAATAAAAACACAAAGCTCCTTTTTTAAGGAGCTTTTTTATTTTTCACAATTATGGTAACAATAAAAAAAGCAACAGAAAAAGATAGTAGCATAGTTGCTCCTTTACTTAACAACTACAGAATTTTTTACAAGCAAGAGCCTAACTTAAAAGCCGCTGAAAATTTTTTGATAGAAAGATTAAGTAAAAATCAATCTCACATATTTATTGCTTTTAAAAATAACATAGCAGTTGGTTTTACACAATTGTACACCTCCTACTCTTCCGTAGCATTACAACCACTATTTATTTTAAATGACCTATACGTAGATACCCAATACAGAGGTAACAACATAGGAACTGAATTACTAAAAAAAGCTCAACAATTTTGCAAAGATAATAAACACAAAGGGCTAGCTTTAGAAACCGCAACCAACAACCCAGCTCAAAAATTATACGAAAAACTAAACTGGGAAAAAGATACAGCGTCTTTTCATTATTTTTGGACTGCTAAATAGCAAAATCTAAATTGTATATTTGCCACCAATATTTTAGTATGAGAATAGATATTATTACGGTTTTACCAGAATTATTAAAGAGTCCTTTTGAAGCTTCAATTCTAAAAAGATCTATAGAAAAAGGGCTAGTAGAAGTTCATTTTCACAACTTAAGAGACTATACAGATAAAAGTTACAACCAAATAGATGATTATCAATTTGGTGGTGGCGCAGGTATGGTTATGATGATAGAACCTATAGACAAATGCATTAGCAAACTAAAGGGAGAACGTACTTATGATGATGTTATATATATGACACCAGATGGTAGTACTTTAAACCAAAAAATGGCTAATACCTTATCATTATCAAAAAATATAATTATTCTTTGCGGACATTATAAAGGCGTAGACCAAAGAGTAAGAGATACCTTAATTACAAAAGAAATATCTATTGGAGATTATGTTTTGTCTGGAGGAGAACTTGGTGCTGCTGTTTTATGTGACACTATTATAAGGTTAATTCCGGGTGTTTTAAATAACGAAACATCTGCTTTAACAGACACCTTTCAGGATAATTTGTTAGCTCCGCCTGTATACACTAGACCTGCAGAATACAAAGGATTAAAAGTTCCTGAAATATTACTGAATGGCAACTTTCCTAAAATTGAAAAATGGAGAGAAGACCAAGCCTACGAAAGAACCAAACAACTAAGACCAGATTTACTAGATAATGATTGATAATTTTGAAATATTATACGGAATAACCTCTATAATTTACGCCTTAATAGCTATTGCCACAACAATTGGCGCCATAATTTACACTACCAAAAAAAAAGGCATAGCAGGTGTTTTTATGATAATTGGCAGCGTTGTTAGTTTTTTATGCTCAATAGCATACCCATTAATAGCTGCATTAACAAGCTCTCTTAATTTAGAACCAGAACAACTAATGTTAGCCAACTACAGTGTCAATATATTAAGTTGTTTCTTCTCTATTATTTTTGTGACAGGCTTTATTTTAGCCGTTAGTAAATTAAAAAAAGATTCATAATAACCATTTTACAGCAAAAAATACAGTTCAAAACTTGCTATATGTAATTAATAATGTATTTTTGCACTCGATTTAAAATTAACCTCTGGCGAAAAACGTGAACTGTTGATTTTAATAAACTTATATAAAAAAGAAACAAGATGGAAGCATTAATTAAATTTGTTGAAGACGAATTTGTTCCAAAAAAAGATTTTCCAAAATTCTCTGCTGGTGATACAATTACTGTATACTACGAAATTAAGGAAGGTGAAAAAACTCGTACTCAGTTCTTTAGAGGTGTAGTTATCCAAAGAAGAGGTAGCGGTGCTACAGAAACTTTTACAATACGCAAAATGTCTGGTACTGTTGGTGTTGAGCGTATTTTCCCTGTTAATTTACCTGCATTACAAAAAATTGAAATCAATAAGAAAGGTAAAGTACGTAGAGCTCGTATCTTCTACTTTAGAGGTCTTACTGGTAAAAAAGCAAGAATTAAAGAAGTTCGTAAATAATACCACTTCTTATACAATACTAAAAAGTCTACCTAACGGTAGACTTTTTTTGTTAAAAGATATACGTCATTTTTATTTAGTAAGCAAAATAACCATAATATGTTAAAGTTATTGCTTAATTAATTTATATTTATTAAATTTAAGTGTTATTTACTATTAATATCATTATTAGGTAAGTGTATAGTACATAACTATAAAGTTGCGTTCTTTATATTGTTGCAAGATCTCTTTATAAAGTTAATTAAGTGCACATCTTAAATTAACCTTACATTGAAGACCTATAATGGGTTGATAAAACTTGATTATAGATTTTTAATTTATTAAATTATATGTTTAATTAAACTTAAAAATAGCAACAAGAAAAAACATAATAGATTGACTTAATTAAAATTAAGTATTGTTATGTTTTAAACGTAGAAACAAAAGTTAACTGCAATCAATGGTTGCCGTTTTATAGAAGGTATAAAACAAACAAAAGTTAAGAATTGTTTCTAAAAGCCATATCAATGTATACAATACAATGATATGGCTTTTGTTTTTCATTGATTTATTGCATAATAATCACAATTTTTAATAGTTTTTTAAAAATATCTCATTCTATAAGATAACTGAAAATTGTATATTTGTTTCGCTTAAAATAAATCAATATAATATGCCAAAAATAATATATACAAAAACTGATGAAGCTCCTGCTTTAGCAACTCAATCTTTCTTACCAATTGTACAAGCTTTTACTAAAACTACAGGTATAGAAATGGAAACAAAAGACATCTCTTTAGCAGCTCGTATATTAGCTGTTTTTCCAGATTACCTATCAAAAGAGCAACAGTTTGAAGATGCTTTAACACAATTAGGAGAATTGGCAAAAAGTCCTGAGGCTAACATTATTAAACTTCCTAATATTAGTGCTTCTATACCACAACTTAAAGAAGCCATTGCAGAACTACAAGAAAAAGGGTATGCTATACCTAGCTACCCAGACGATCCTAAAGATGCAAAAGAGCAAGAAATTAAAAGACGTTATGATAAAATTAAAGGTAGTGCAGTAAACCCTGTAT
Source organism: Cellulophaga sp. RHA_52 (assembly GCF_007827205.1). Taxonomy (NCBI): domain Bacteria; kingdom Pseudomonadati; phylum Bacteroidota; class Flavobacteriia; order Flavobacteriales; family Flavobacteriaceae; genus Cellulophaga; species Cellulophaga sp. RHA_52. Next base: position 2,353,039 of record NZ_VIRZ01000001.1, on the reverse strand, counting down.
TACGCGAGGGTAACTCTGACCGTAGAGCTCCAAAAGCTGTTAAAAACTACGCAAAAGCAAATCCACACTCTATGGGTGCTTGGAGCCCAGATTCTAAATCTCAAGTAGCTACTATGTCTTCTGGAGATTTTAAAGATAACGAAAAGTCTATCACCTTAGACAAAGCAACAGATGTTAGTGTTGTTTTAGTAAAAGAAGACGGCTCTAAAGAGGTTTTAAAAGATAAAATTTCATTACTAGATGGCGAAATTATAGATGCTACTGTAATGAGTAACAAAGCTCTTTTAGCGTTTTTACAAAAGCAAATGAAAGAAGCTAAAGATGCTGGCATATTGTTTTCTTTACATATGAAAGCAACTATGATGAAGGTTTCCGACCCAATTATTTTTGGTCACGCTGTAGAAGTTTTCTTTGCTGATGTATTTAAAAAGTACGGTAAAGTTTTTGAAGAAAACGGAATAAGCGCAAACAACGGTTTAGAAAGCTTATTAAATAAATTAGATAAAATATCTAATGGCGCAGAAATTAAAGCTGAAATTGAAAAGACTATAGAGAATGGTCCAGATTTAGCAATGGTTAATTCTGACAAAGGAATAACAAATTTACACGTGCCTAGTGACGTTATTATTGATGCTTCTATGCCAGCAATGATACGTAACTCCGGACAAATGTGGAATGCAGAAGGTAAAGCACAAGATACTTTGGCTGTTATACCAGATAGTAGTTATGCAGAAATTTACTCTGCAACTATAGATTTCTGTAAAAAACACGGTGCTTTTGACCCTACAACAATGGGTACAGTACCTAACGTTGGTTTAATGGCTCAAAAAGCTGAAGAATACGGATCTCACGACAAAACTTTTGAAATTGCAAACAACGGAAAAGTACAAGTTATAGATGCTACCGGTACTGTACTTATAGAGCACAACGTAGAAGCTGGTGATATCTGGAGAATGTGCCAAGTAAAAGATGCTCCTATACAAGACTGGGTTAAGTTAGCCGTTTCTAGAGCAAGAGCTACTAACACACCTGCTGTTTTTTGGTTAAATGAAGAAAGAGCTCATGATGCAGAGTTAATTAAAAAAGTTAACACATATTTACCTAACCATGATACGTCTGGTTTAGAAATTTTAATTCTATCACCTTTAAAAGCTACAGAATACACACTTGCTAGAATTAAAGATGGTAAAGACACTATTTCTGTTTCTGGTAATGTACTTAGAGATTACTTAACAGATTTGTTCCCAATTTTAGAAGTTGGTACAAGCGCAAAAATGCTATCTATTGTTCCTTTAATGAATGGTGGTGGTTTGTTTGAAACTGGTGCAGGTGGATCTGCTCCTAAACACGTTGAACAATTTACTGAAGAAGGACACTTACGTTGGGATTCTTTAGGTGAATTTTTAGCTTTAGAGGTTTCTTTAGAGCACGAGGCAGAAAAATCTGGAAATACTGATACACTTGTTTTAGCTGAAGCTTTAGGTGATGCTACAGAGAAATTTTTATTAAACGATAAATCTCCGTCTAGAAAAGTAAACGAAATAGACAACAGAGGTTCTCACTTTTACCTAACATTATATTGGGCAGAAGCATTAGCTAACCAAACCAAGAGTCCTGCTTTACAAGCTAAATTTAAAGATGTTTATGCTTCATTAAAAGATAATGAAAGCAAAATAAACGAAGAGTTAATTAACGCTCAAGGTTCTAGTGTAAACATAGAGGGCTACTACTTACCTAACCAAGAGGTTTTAGCTAAAGCTATGAGACCTAGCAACACTTTAAATACTATTATTAGTAGTATTTAATGCTTAAACATTTATACTTAAAGCCTTTTCATTATTTTTTGAAAAGGCTTTTTTATTTTAAATAAATGTTAACTATTATAATCTAGCTTTAAAAGTGGTTATTTTTACAAAAACCCATACCAACTATGCACAGACCAATTGTCTGCCTTTTTATCCTTTTGTTCTTTTTTACAACAAGTAAGGCGCAGGAAAAATATACATTATTTGGCACCATCACAGAAGCGTCTAGTAACGAAACACTAATAGGTGTTTCTATAGCAGTACCAGAACTACAAACAGGAGTAATTACCAATGAATACGGGTTTTACTCATTAACACTGCCTAAAGGAAATTACACAATAATTGTAAGTTATATTGGTTTTAATGACATTAAAAAAGAAATAAATTTAAATAAAGACACCACATTAAACCTTCAGCTTAATGAAGCTATTGAGGAGTTAAACGAAATTGTACTTACTGAGGACATTGAGAAAATTAGCATTCGAAAACCACAAATGAGTGTAAACTCTTTATCATCTAGCAGTATAAAAAAAATACCAGCAATATTAGGCGAGGCTGATGTTCTAAAGTCAATTTTACTACTTCCTGGAGTTACTAGTGGTGGTGAAGGTGCATCCGGATTTAATGTGCGTGGTGGCTCTGTAGATCAAAATTTAATTTTACTAGATGAAGCTACCATTTACAACTCTTCACATTTATTTGGTTTCTTTTCAGTTTTTAATCCTGATGCCATAAAAGATTTAAAACTATACAAAGGTGGTATACCTGCAAAATACGGAGGCAGAATTTCATCTGTACTAGATATTTACCAAAAAGAAGGAAACAGTAAAGAATTTAAAGCTAATGGTGGTATTGGCATTGTTTCTAGTAGATTATTGCTTGAAGGGCCTTTAAAAAAAGACAAAGGCGCTTTTTTAATCGGTGGTCGTAGCTCTTATGCTCATCTGTTTTTACCCTTATTAGATAATGACAATAAGGCATATTTTTATGATTTAAATACTAAACTTAATTACAAAATAAATAAAAACAATAACCTATACTTATCTGGCTATTTTGGTAGAGATGTTTTTAGCATTGCCAATAGTTTTGAAAACACATATGGTAACTCTGTTATTAATTTAAGGTGGAATCACTTATTCTCTGATAAATTGTTTAGCAATTTATCATTAATTTACTCTGACTATTTTTACGGATTAGAATTAGATTTTGTTGGTTTTAAATGGAACTCTGGAATACAAAACTTTAATCTTAAGTACGATTTTAAAAATTACATCTCCAACAACCTTAAATTAAATTACGGACTAAACAACACATATTACAGATTTAATCCTGGAGAAATAAAGCCAAACCGAAGCGATTCTGGTATTTTACCAAACAAATTAACTGACAAATACGCTAACGAATTTGCTGCCTATATAGATGCCGAACACAAAGTTAGCAGCAACCTTACATTACAGTACGGAGTACGCTGGAGCCATTTCACCAGGCTAGGACAAGATGAGCTTTTTATATATGAAAACAACCAAGCAGTTAATTTTAATACCGATTTTCAGATATACGAAAGTGCAGAACCTATAGGAATAGAACGTTTTAAAAGATCTGCACAAATAACCACATTTAACAACTTAGAGCCAAGAGTAGCATTGTCTTACGCACTAAACAATAACAACTCTATAAAAGCTAGTTACAACCATATGGCTCAGTACCTGCATTTATTATCTAACACTAGTTCCCCTACTCCTTTAGATGTTTGGTCTCCCAGCGGAAAATATATTAAACCACAAATATTAGATCAATATGCAATAGGCTATTTTAAAAACTTTAATAATGACAGTTACTCCTTAGAGACAGAAGCTTATTACAAAGATGTTAAAAACAGAATAGACTATATAGATGGTGCTAACCTAATTGCTAATGATGCAATAGAACAGGTAATTTTGAATGGTAAAATGAGATCTTACGGTTTAGAACTTATGCTTAAGAAAAACAACGGAAAATTAAACGGTTGGCTATCTTACACTTTATCTAAGTCCGAACAACAAACTCCTCCAAGAAGCACTAACGAAACAGGAATTAACAATGGTAAATGGTACACCACGTCTTTTGATAAGACTCACGATTTATCTATTAACGCTAGCTATAACTTAAATGACAAATGGAGCTTTAATAGTAATTTAATATACCAATCTGGGCAACCAACAAACTACCCAATTGGTCAATTTGAGTACAAAGACCTAAGCATTCCTATTTATGGAGACCGTAACAACCAACGCTTACCAAGCTACAATAGGTTAGATATATCTGCCACATTAACTCCTAAAAAAAATAAAAACAGAAAATTGCAAGCTCAATGGGTTTTTGGCATATACAACGTTTACAATCGTAAAAATGCAGCTTCTATTAATTTTTCTAGAAATGAAGATACCGGAAACAATGAAGCACTACGTACCTCTATTTTTGGTATAGTACCATCTGTAACTTATAATTTTAAATTTTAATAATAATGAAAAAGTTAGTATACATTATACCACTACTATTATTTTTTGGGTGCGAAGATGTTGTAGATATAGACGTTCCTAGTACCGAACCAAAATTAGTTATAGATGCTAGTTTTAATGTATATACAACAGAGTCTCCTGTAAGAACAGATGGTTTTGTGAAATTATCTTTAACAACAAACTATTTTGATACTGAAGATAACCCAGTAACCACAGCAGATGTTTTTATTGTAGATTTAAGCTCCGGAACAGTTTATCCATTCTCATCTAATGGAAATGCTGGCTACTACCAAGCTTCATCAAATAATTTTACACCAGAGTTTAATAAAACATACCTATTAAATGTAGTGTATAACAACAATACATACATTGCAGAAACTACTTTAATACCTAGTGTAGCAATTGATAATGTAGAACAAGGAGATGCTACACTTTTTGATGAAGATGATACAGAACTAATTGTTTCCTTTACAGATAATGCCAATAGAGATGATTTTTATCTGTTTGATTTGGATTTTGGTGAATTTTTAACCACGTCAGATGAGTTTTTTCAAGGAGAAACATTTAAGTTCTCTTATTTTTACGACGATTTATCTTCTGGCAAGGAAGTTGTTATAAAGTTAAATGGTGTAGATGAACAATTTTATAATTATATGGATTTAATTTTAGCACAAAGTGGAGAAAGCTCTGGAGGACCTTTTCAAACAACACCTGCTACTATTAGAGGCAACATAATTAACACCACAAATGAAGATGATTATGCTTTAGGATATTTTAATTTATCTGAAACATACGAGTACAAAATTACTATAAATTAAAAAATACTTTAAAATATGCCCACAACACAGTCTGACTCTTTTTACAAAAGCATTAAGTTTTTTGGGCTAACAGTATTACTTATGTTTTCTGGCCCTGGAGCTATATACGAGGCCTTTAAAAACGAAAATCACCCTTTATATTTACCTGTACTTATACTTGGTTTTATTTTGTCTTTAGCTGCGTTAGGGCTTTTCTATTACAGTTTACGCTTAATGATGACAGCAATTTTTGGAAAGAGAAAAAAGTAACTTACTTGTTACATTTAGATATTAAAAAAAGCCTCCAATTGGAGGCTTTTTTTAATGTCTAAAACTATAAATTACTATTTAGCTACGTTAACTGCTCTTGTTTCACGTATTACAGTAACTTTAACTTGACCTGGATACGTCATATCAGTTTGTATTTTTTGAGAAATTTCAAATGACAATTCTGCCGCCTTGTCATCATTTACTTTTTCGCTCTCTACAATAACACGCAACTCTCTACCAGCTTGTATTGCATATGCTTTTTGTACTCCTACAAATCCAAAAGCAACTTCTTCTAAATCTTTTAATCGTTGTATATAAGAATCTAAAACTTGTCTTCTTGCCCCTGGTCTTGCACCACTAATAGCATCACAAACTTGTACAATTGGCGCTATTAGAGTTTTCATTTCAATTTCATCATGGTGGGCACCAATAGCATTACAAACATCTGCCTTTTCTCCGTACTTTTCTGCCCATTGCATACCTAAAATAGCGTGTGGTGTTTCTACCTCTACTTCTGTGTTTGGCACTTTACCAATATCATGTAGTAAACCTGCCCTTTTAGCTGTTTTAGGGTTTAAACCTAACTCTGCTGCCATTACACCACATAGTTTAGCAACTTCTCTTGAGTGTTGCAATAAGTTTTGCCCATAAGAAGAACGGTATTTCATACGCCCAATTGCTCTAATTAACTCTGGGTGCAAACCGTGAATACCCAAGTCTATAATTGTACGCTTACCAACTTCTACAATTTCTTGCTCAATTTGTTTTTCTGTTTTACGTACCACTTCTTCAATACGTGCAGGGTGTATACGGCCATCTGTCACCAATTTATGTAAAGACAAACGTGCTACCTCTCTACGTACAGAATCAAAACAAGAAAGTATAATAGCTTCAGGAGTATCATCTACAATAATCTCTACCCCAGTTGCAGCCTCTAAAGCTCTAATGTTTCTACCTTCTCTACCAATAATACGCCCTTTAACATCATCTGACTCTAGGTTAAAAACAGATACACAGTTTTCTACTGCTTCCTCTGTTCCTATACGCTGTATAGTATTAATTATAATTTTCTTGGCATCTTGTTCTGCAGTAAGTTTAGCCTCTTCCATAGCTGTTTGCATAAACGCCATAGCATCTGACTTAGCTGTTTCTTTTAAAGAATTTACCAATTGCTCTTTAGCCTCATCAGCAGACAAGCCAGAAATTACCTCTAACTGCTGTACCTGGTTTTTGTGCAACTTATCTAACTCAGATCGTTTTTTCTCTAAATATTCGTTCTTATGATCTACAGACTGTAGCTTAGACTGTAGTTGGTCATTTAACTTTTTACTTTTTGCAAGCTCATTACTAACCTGAGATTCTTTATCTCTAGTTCGTTTTTCTGCTTCAGACATTTTTTTATCCTTAGCAATAATAACTTTTTCATGTTCTGCTTTAAGTTCTAAAAACTTTTCTTTTGCCTGTAGTATTTTATCTTTTTTAATGCCTTCACCTTCGGTTTTAGCATTTCTTAGTATTGATTCTGCTTCTAACTTAGCACTAGCAATTGTTTTAGAGGCTTTGCCTTTCTCTAAAAACTTGGCTATTATAAAACCAATTGCCAAACCTACTATAGTTCCTATAATTATAAATGTAATATTCTCCATGGTTGTTTATATATATTAAAAAACCCACATTGGGGGTGTTTTGTACAAACTCCTATAAAACAGGATTAGGGTTAACAGCATGATCAAGGATCCTTATACTAGTAAGGCCTGCTTTTACAAACTAAACTCACCCTTTAAAAACAAATTAATGTTGAGTTTGTCAAAAAAATACCAATGTGGGCAGTAATTTAATGTTATGTAATGAACGTATTTTATATTATATAGAGCTCAGCTTAGATTCTACAATGTGTTCTAATGCTTTTAAACGCTTAGTAACTTCGGTTGTGTCTTCTTGTTTATCAATACTTTTTTGCTCTATTTTAGAGGCAAATTGTAAGGCACACATTGCCAATACATCTTGTTTATCTCTAACGGCATAATTTTGCTCAAACTTTTTTGCAAGCTGCTCTATATTTTTTGCAGCTTTACGTAAACCTTCTTCCTGACTAGGATCTATAGTTAACGGGTAAACCCTGTCTGCAATAGAAAGTTTAATTTTTAGCTTTTCTGCCATAAGTATTAATATTACATTATTCAGCTAGTTGAGCAATACAATGGTCTAACTCTCTAATTAATGTATTTATTTTTAGCTTTGCTTCTGTTTTATTTTTATTACTGCCTAGCATAGAATTTGCAAGTTTAAGAGCATTATACTTTTCTTCCCATTCTAAAACCAAATTAGAAGTTGCTGCTTGCTCTTTTTTAAGCGAAAGTAACTCTTCATACAACCTAGTATTTGCTTGCTTTAACAACTCCATCTTATGAAGTAGCTTGCTAACTTTGTTTTCTAAAGAATCAACAATTTCAACTAATTCGCTCATTTACAAAAATCGATGCATTTATCACAAAGTTAACATAGATTAAACTAGTTCGCAATACTTTTTTCAATTATTCTTGTAAAGAATTAAATATTAGCACTTAACCCTCTGTAATAAGGTGTTTTGGAATTTTTAAAGCATATTAGTTTTTTTCAATTAAACGGGATTGGTTATTTTCGTATCAACTTTAAAAATACTTATGAGAATTTACGCATTTATAGCTGCATTATTTTTACTTACTTCTGTATACGGACAAGAGAAATATCCTCAAAATAAATTTCAGTCACCATTAGATATCCCTTTAATTTTAGCTGGTAATTTTGGCGAGTTACGCTCTAACCATTTTCATTCTGGTATAGATATAAAAACCCAACAAAGGGAAGGATTAGCTGTTTATGCTATTGATGATGCTTCTGTTACGCGTATTAAAATATCGCACTGGGGATATGGTAAAGCTCTTTACATAACTCACCCTAGCGGTTACACCTCTGTGTATGCGCATTTGCAAAAATTTTCTCCTAAAATTGAAGAGTACATCAAAAAAATACAATATAAAAAGCAATCATATCAAGTAGAGACTTTTCCTGATTTTGGAGAGCTTAAAGTTAAAAAGGGAGAAGTTATAGCTTACTCTGGCAATACAGGTGGTTCTTCTGGTCCGCATTTACATTTTGAAATTAGAAGCAATACTAACAGCAAACCTACAAATCCGCTTTTATATGGTTACGATATTAGAGACGCAACAGACCCAACAATTTTAAACTTATACGCTTATCCACTAAGTAATGATGCGCAAATTAACCGTAGCGCAAATAAAACTCAAATTAAATTTAAGAGGCAAGCAGACGGATCTTATTTGGCAGATAAAGTTTATGCCTCTGGTACTATAGGAATTGGCTTTAATGGTTATGACAGGCAAGATATGGCTGCAAACAAAAATGGTATTTACGCTATAGAACAGTTGGTAAATGGTAAAACATACTCTAAATTTAAGTTTGATTCTTTTTCGTTTGCAGAAACAAGATATATTAACACATTAATAGACTACCAACACTACGGTAAATATAGCCAGCGCATTGTAAAGTGTTTTAAAGACCCTAGTAATAAACTTAGTATTTATTCTGATTTACATAACGATGGAAAAATTGTTGTAAACAATGGACTTACCTACAATGTAGAGTTGCTATTAAAAGACTGGGAAAACAACACTACAAAAATAATTATTCCTATTGAAGGCAAAGTACAAGAGCTAAAATCACCCAAAAAAGTTGCTACTACAGATAATTACTTAATAGCAAAAAAACCAAACAATTACAATTTAGAAGGGGCAAAAGTATATTTTCCTGCTAATACTTTTTATAACGATTTCTATATCGATTTAAAAAAGGGGAAGGATACCGTAAAAATTCATAATAACGAAGTACCTGCACACCGCAATTTTACAATAACCTTTGATGTTAGTAAATACTCTGATACTGAGAAAAAACAATTATTTATTGCTAGATTGAATAGCAAAAACTTACCTATACACGCAACTACATATAAAAGAGGAAATACCTTTACTACAAGAACAAAAAATTTAGGCACATACACCCTTGCTAAAGATACTATTGCACCTGTTATTACGCCTAAAAACTTTAAAGCAAAACAATGGCTAAACAATTACAAATATTTAAGCCTTAAAATTGTTGATGATTTAAGTGGTATTGACACTTATAATGCCTATATAAACGGAGAGTGGGTTTTAATGAGTTATGAATACAAAACAAATACAATAACTTATAATTTTGATGATAAAATTCTTAATAAAAAAGAATGCAATTTAAAAGTTATTGTTACAGATAATGTAGGCAACAGTACTACATACAAAACTACTTTTTATAGAAAATAACACTGCAAAAGTAAAAGGTTAACTTAAAACAATTAATTTAATAAAATACACACCTAAAATAACAATAGTTTAAAAGATTAAAAGCTTATAAGTTTAGTAATTTCATATACTTTTGCAAAAATAAAGTGTCATAAACTTTAATACGGCAGTGTAATTACAGAGAATACAAAAAATGAAAAAAACATTACTTTTTATAATATTACTATCTTTTTGTGGAGTACAAGCGCAAAAAAATATATACGAGAACAAACATTTTGATGCCATTAGCAAAGACCATAAAGTACTGGCAATTATTCCGTTTTTAGCCAATTTGGAGCTAAAAGATAACATTACAAAAGAAAAGCTAAAAGAATTAGAAGAAAAAGAAGGCTACGCTGTACAAAATGCACTAGAGACTTATTTTTTAAGAGGTAAAAAAAAGAAAAAGTACGCTGTAGAATTTCAGAATATAAAAAACACTAATGCCTTACTAGCTAAAAACAATATTACATTTAAAAATATAGACATACACACCACTAAAGAACTAGCCAAGCTACTAAATGTAGATGGTATTATTAGTGGCAATATAGATTTAAATGTACTTTTATCTAACGGAGTATCTACATCTTTCAATTTCTTTGATTATTTTGATGGAAATGCAAATTATGGGCGTATTGGCATAAAAGTTAGTGATGGAGACTCTGGCAAACTATTATGGAAATACGAAAAGGAAATTAACAAGAAGACTGGCAAAAACACCATAGACCTTATAGATGGTATGATGAAGAAAGCTACTCGTAAATTTCCTTATGATAAAGAAAGAGTTAAAAAGAATAAGAAAAATTAACTCTCTACAAACTCTTTTAATACTTTTATAGTATAATCTAGCTCTTGCTTGGTATTGTATTTAGAGAAAGAAAAGCGTACCGACGGTTTTTGTAAATCTTCATTAGACAACACCTCTGTTAATACGTGAGACCCTAAGCTGCTTCCAGATTGGCAAGCGCTACCTTTAGAACACCCAATACCTTTTAAATCTAAATGAAATAAAAGCATTAAACCTTTTTTCTCGTCTACAGGTAAATTTACGTTTACCAAAGTGTATGTACTTTTATCAATATCACCAGACAACCCATTAAATTTAACCTCAGGAATTTCTGTTTTTATTTTATCAATAAAGTATTGTTTAAGCTCTGTAACATAAGCTTTTTCTTCATTTAAATTATTATAAGACATTACAAATGCCTCTTCCAAACCAACTATATTATGGTATGGTTCTGTACCCGCTCTAAAACCACGTTCCTGAGAGCCTCCAAATATTAGTGGCTTAATACCTTTATCCTTTTTTATATAAGCAAAACCAACACCTTTTGGACCGTGAAATTTATGAGCAGCAGCAGTTAAAAAATCTACTGGAGTTTGTTGTACATCCCAAGCATAATGACCAACAGACTGTACAGTGTCTGAATGAAATAGAGCATTATACTCTTTACACAATGTACAAACTGCATCAATATCTAACTTGTTGCCTATTTCATTATTAACGTGCATAAGACTCACTATTTTTTTAGTATCATCTTTTGCCAATAACTCTTTTAAATGTATTAAATCTGGATTACCGTTAGCATCTAAATTTACGTAATGCAATGCAATACCGTATTCTTTTTCTAATTCCTCTACTGTATGTAAAACAGCATGGTGCTCTATTTTAGAAGTAATAATAGTACGCACATCTAAATCTCTTACTGCTCCACGCAAAATCATATTATCTGCCTCTGTACCACCAGATGTAAAAATAATTTCTGCTGGGTGTGCGTTTAAGTATTTCGCAATTGTTTTGCGTGTTTTTTCTATTGCAGTTTTAGCTGTTCTACCAAAACTATGTGTAGAAGATGGGTTCCCGTAACATTCTCCTAAAGCGTCTTGCATTTTTGCAATAACTTCTTCTCTTACCTGTGTTGTAGCTGCGCTATCTAAATAAACTTTTTGCATCAGAATTTATCAAAAATTATAATCCCCCAAAAATAGGGGATTTAAAATTAAATAATTCTAAAAAACGTTAAAATCTACATCTAATCAAAAGAAAAACTTTTACATTTGGAGTATGAAGAAATATTTCCTTTTTAGTGCTCTTTTTGCATTACTTTCATGTAGTGATGGAGACTTGCAGATAGAAACTTTAGATTTTAGCACTGTAATAGCTCAAAACTGTGGTACACTTAGTGTTGATACTGAATTATTTTTTAAGATAAATGATAACGAAACTTTGATTTTAACATTAGCCTCTGGTTTATTAAAAAATGAAGTTTCTGAAGCTGAAATAACAAGTGCAATACCAGAATCTTCTCAACTAACATACCGTACATTTTCTGGCACCGTATCTAGTAGTTATTTTTGTGATTCTCCACCACCTGCAACACCTACAGTTTTAGAAGAAATTAACGCAGAAAAAGGAACTATTACTATAAACACAATTGCTGGAGAAACAGAAGGCACCTTTATACATACCATTAAACTTAAAGATATTACACTAAACAATAGTGATGATACACGTATAACAGATTTAAATATTGAAGATTTTGCTGTAATAACAACAACAGTTCCTCAATAATTTTAATTCTGAAAAATATAAACTTCAGTAGCTCCTAGTCCGTATTTTTGATAATCTGCGTCATAAAACTTTAAATTATCATATTTATTAAATAGGTATTGTAACTCTTCCTTAAGCACTCCCTCACCCACTCCGTGTATAAAAACAACTTTTTGTATTCTTTTTTGAATAGCAAAGTTTAATTGACGTTTAGCTGTTTCTAACTGTAAATTAAGCATATCAAAATTACCCATTCCTTTGCTAGACTTTACAAGCTGATTAATGTGTAAATCTACTTCCATTTTAGGAATATTTCGCTCTTTTGGTTTTATTGCTGGTTTATTTTTACGTTTTGGCTGCTCTTTTTCTTGTTTAATTTTAGCCACTTCATAATTAGATACTCTTATTGTATCTGCATTTGCAATTTTAATTAGCTCTTTAGCTAAATAAGATATTTCAAAACCCAAATCAGTTTCAATGGTAATATTATCACCAACTACGGCAGTAACTGTACCTGAAATAGTATCATCTAAAACCTCTACTTTATCACCAATGCTAAAATTCTTCATACCTAATTCTTACATCTTTTACCTCTTAATTTTAAAAAATAATAAGACGTTTATTTTCTTTCCACAAAAATAGTAGTATTTTTCCAGTTCAAAAATAGATTGCAAGCCTAAATGCTGTTACCAAGACTAGAGTTTAACATTAATAATTATATGCTTCCTTGTATGAACAAGAAGTTTTTTGGTGTAGACTGCCCTGGTTGCGGCATACAAAGATCAATTTCGTTAATACTGCAAGGAGATTTTAGTGGTGCATTTTATATGTATCCCGCAATTTATTCTTTAATTCTACTTTTTGGTTTTATAGGGGTTAACCACTTCTATAAAATTAAATATGCTAATAAAATTATTATTTCCTTATTAGTCATCAATTTTGTATTAGTTTTTACTAACTATATTAATAAATTTATTTAACCAATTACTTTTTTAAATTATGGAACAACAAAAATTACCAAACGTTACTATTGCATTAGTATTAGGAATAATTTCTTATGTTGGATGCTGCTGCACTTCTGGATTTGGAGGAATACTTTTTTCTGGTATAGCTCTATTTTTAATAAATAAAGACACTAAAATCTACCAACAAAACCCACAAGAATACTCAAACTTTGGACAGTTAAAAACCGCAAAAATTGTTTCTATTATAGGTCTTGTACTAAGTATTATAACAGTAGGACTTTACATATTCTTTAAATCTACAGGTGCTTATGATGAAATGATGGAAGAGTTTATGAAGGGATACAACCAAGGATATAATCAATAATATATATCTAAATTATGAAAGAAGAATTACCTGGTGCTAGTAGCGCTATGACAATGGGAATAATTGGCTTAATTGCAACTGTTGCATGTTGCGGACCTCTTGGAGCTATTTTTTGTTTTATTAGTTTATCTAAAGGTAAAAAAGCAAGATTACTTTATGAGCAAAATCCAGGCCAATACACAGGAATTGAAAATGTAAAAACCGCGAAGATTTTATCTATCATAGGATTAGTTATAGCGGCCCTATATCTTGTATTTATAATACTATACTTTGGAGTTATAATAGCTGCCATTACAACAGGAAGTATGGATGGTATGCAATATTAAACTACAATAGATATATTGATAGCAAAAAAATCCCAATACATATGTATTGGGATTTTTTATTTTAAGTTTATTTGTAAACTAGTTTGCTACTTCACTAATAAATTTTATTCTATATAAACGTAGCTCTTCATCTTCATAGTCACCATCAAACTCTTCTACAGCAGCATCAATATTATCAGATTCTGCCTCTAAAAAGTAATCGTGTATTTCTTCTTGTTGGTCTTCATCTAAAGTTTCATCTACCCAATAAGTAATATTTAGCTTTGTACCACTATATACTATTTGTTCCATTTCTTTTATCAACTCTGCTAACTCTAAACCTTTAGCATCTGCAATATCTGTTAATGGTAATTTACGATCTACGTTTTGTATTATGTACAGTTTTAAAGCAGAATTAGCTCCTGTACTTTTAACCACCAAATCATCTGGTCTAACAATATCATTATCCTCTACATACTTAGCTATAAGTGCTAAAAATGGTTTTCCGTATTTTTTAGCTTTACCTTCTCCTACTCCATGTATGTTAAGCATATCTTCCATACTGGTTGGGTACTTAAGCGCCATGTCATCTATAGACGGATCTTGAAAAACTACAAAAGGAGGTACACCGTGCTTTTTAGCTTCAGACTTTCTAAGTTGCCTTAACAACTGTGCAAGCTCTTTATCTGCTACACCACCAGAACTTTTTGCTGCACTCACAATAGCATCATCATTTGCTTGGCTATACACATGATCTTTTGTCATTAAAAATGATTTTGGCTCCTTGGCATAATCAACACCCATTGGTGTAACACGTAAAATTCCGTACTGTTCTATTTCTTTACGTAAATAACCAGCAACTAAAGTTTGGCGAATTAAAGCCATCCAATAACCGGCATCTTTATCTTTACCAATACCAAAAAATGGTTTTTCATTGGTTTTATGCGAAGTTATTAGTGCATTTTTTTTACCAATTAAGGTATTTACTATTTCCTTAGATTTAAATTTTTCTTTAGTGCCTTGTACCACACTAATAAGCTTAACTACATTTTCTTTAGCTTCTACTTTTTCTTTAGGAGTACGGGTGTTATCATCCATATCTGCTCCTTCTCCATTAACCTCGTCAAATTCCTCTCCAAAATAATGAAGAATAAATTTTCTACGAGACATAGATGTTTCTGCAAAAGCAACAACTTCTTGCAGCAATGCATTTCCAATTTCTTGTTCTGCAACGGGTTTCCCAGACATAAATTTCTCTAGCTTTTCTATGTCTTTATAAGAATAAAAAGCCAAACAATGTCCTTCTCCTCCATCTCTACCTGCCCTACCAGTTTCTTGGTAATAGCTTTCTAAACTTTTAGGTATATCATGATGTATTACAAAACGCACATCTGGCTTATCTATACCCATACCAAAGGCAATTGTTGCAACCACAACATCTACCTCTTCCATTAAAAACATATCTTGATAACGAGACCTTGTTTTTGCATCAAAACCAGCGTGGTAAGGCACAGCACTAATACCATTAACTTGTAATACCTGTGCTAATTCCTCAACTTTTTTACGACTTAAGCAGTATACAATTCCAGATTTACCTACGTTTTGCTTTACAAAACGTATTATATCTGCTTCTATATTCTGAGTTTTTGGTCGTACTTCATAAAATAAATTAGGCCTGTTAAATGATGCTTTAAATAGTTTAGCATCTGCAATCCCTAAATTTTTTACAATATCTTCTTGCACCTTTGGTGTAGCTGTTGCCGTTAAACCTATCATAGGTATATTGTCTCCTAGCTTACCAACAATGGTTTTTAAATTTCTATATTCTGGTCTAAAATCATGTCCCCACTCAGATATACAATGGGCTTCATCTACCGCTACAAAAGATATTTTTACAGATCTTAAAAACTCCACATACTCTTCTTTTATAAGAGACTCAGGAGCTACATACAATAATTTAGTTACACCGTTTACAATATCTTCTTTCACCTCTTTTACTTGAGTTTTAGTTAAAGAAGAATTTAAAACGTGTGCAATTCCGTGTTCAGAAGAGATACCACGTATGGCATCTACCTGATTTTTCATCAAAGCTATTAGAGGAGAAACAACAATAGCCGTACCTTCTTGCATTAACGCTGGTAACTGATAGCAAAGCGATTTGCCTCCGCCAGTTGGCATTATAACAAACGTATTATTACCCTTAAGCAAGTTATTGATGACACTCTCTTGTAATCCTTTAAATTTTGTGAATCCAAAATGTTTTTTTAAGGAAGCGTGCAAATCAATGTTAGAGTTACTCATAGTATTGTATAGTGGTTGTGTTTACTGTTTTAAATAAAATAAAATTCAAGATACTCAAATTTTAGGAATCCGTACAAAATTTAAGGCAAATTTAATTTCAATCAAATTACTGTATCACATAAAAATAAGTTTACGTAATTTTGTATTCTTAAAGATAATACATCTTTTTTAAAAGAACACATAATTTAAGATTACATTGAGCAACTCCAAAACAATTATAGATATTGCTAAGCGTACAATTTCTAATGAAGCTGATGCTATTAAAAACTTATCTAACCTACTAGATACCAATTTTACAGATGCTGTAAATACTATTTACAACTCTAAAGGAAGATTAATAATATCTGGTATAGGTAAAAGTGCCATTATAGCGCAAAAAATTGTGGCTACCTTAAACTCTACTGGTACACCATCTATATTTATGCATGCTGCAGATGCCATACACGGCGACCTTGGTACTGTTTTAAAAGATGATGTAGTTATTTGTATTTCTAAAAGTGGTAACACACCAGAAATTAAAGTTTTGGTACCATTAATTAAAAGAGGTGGAAACGTATTAATAGGAATGACAGGAAATACAGATTCTTTTTTAGCACAACAGTCTAACTATGTATTAAATACATATGTAGAAAAAGAAGCTTGCCCTAATAATTTAGCACCTACCACAAGTACAACCGCACAATTGGTTATTGGTGATGCAATTGCCGTTTCTTTATTAGAACTTAAAAGATTTACAAGTAAAGATTTTGCCAAGTACCACCCAGGTGGTGCATTAGGTAAAAAACTGTACTTGCGTGTAAATGACATTGTAAATAACAACCAAAAACCAGAAGTTAAAACAAATACATCTGTTAAAGAGGTTATTGTAGAAATTTCTGAAAAAATGCTTGGCGCAACAGCAGTTTTAGATAATGATAAAGTTATTGGTATTATTACTGATGGAGATATTAGACGTATGCTTAATACGTATGATAATATTGGAAACTTAACCGCTAAAGACATCATGTCTAAAAATCCTAAGACAGTAAATACAGATGTTTTAGCAGTTGATGCATTAGAACTAATGCAACAACAAGAAATATCTCAATTGGTTGCTGTAAAAGATTCCAAATACGTTGGTTTATTACATTTACATAACTTAGTAAACGAAGGCATTTTATAATGGCAAAAAGTAAAAAAAACCCGGACGAAATGTCCTTTTTAGACCATTTAGAAGAACTTAGATGGCACTTAATTAGATCTACACTAGCAGTTGTAATTATTGGTATTGTTGCATTTGCAATGAAAGAATTTATTTTTGATACCGTATTATTGGGACCTAAAAAAATGGATTTCCCTACCTATAAATTCTTTTGTTCTATAGCTACGTATTTTGGAATGGAATCTAGTTTTTGTGCAGATACCCTACCTTTTACCATACAAAGTAGAACTATGGCAGGGCAGTTTTCTGCTCATATATGGACCTCTATTTGGGCTGGTTTTATACTTGGCTTTCCTTATATTTTATATGAAATGTGGCGTTTTATTAGTCCAGGCTTGTATGAAAAAGAACGTAAAAATTCTAAAGGTTTTATTTTTGCCGCATCATTTTTATTTTTCTCTGGTGTGCTTTTTGGTTACTATATTGTAACTCCTTTCTCTATTAACTTTTTAGGTACATACCAAGTTAGTAAAGAGGTATTAAATGAATTTGATTTAAGCTCCTTTATATCTACCGTAAAAGCATCTGTAATTGCTTGCGGTATAATGTTTGAGCTTCCAATAATAATATACTTTTTAACAAAAGTAGGCTTAGTTACTCCAGAAGTGCTTAAAAAGCATAGAAAAATAGCATTGGTTGTAGTATTAATAGTAGCTGCTGTTATAACTCCTCCAGATGTTGCAAGTCAAATTGTAGTAACAATACCCGTTTTAATACTATATCAAATTAGTATTTATATTTCTAGAAGAGTGTTAAAAAATGAAGCTAAAAAACTAGGTAAGAATGTCACAAAATCCAGTTAAAGAATTTAACGAGTACCGTTCTAAAATGAACGAAAAAATATTAGCAGATAAAAACAAGGTTATTAATAGAATTTTTAACCTTGATACTAATGCATACAGCAAAGGAGCCTTAGATGTAAAAACTAAAGAACTACTAGGACTAGTTGCTTCTGCGGTTTTACGTTGCGATGATTGCGTAAAATACCATTTAGAAAGTTCGCACAGAGAAGGTGCTAATAAAGATGAGATTATGGAAACACTTAGTATTGCTACCCTTGTTGGCGGTAGTATTGTTATTCCGCATTTAAGGCGTGCACACGAGTATTGGGAGGCTATAGAAGCTAACCACGAAGGTTAAAAAAAAGGTAAATCTTCTCTGTTTACAAAAAGAATAACTTAGATTTGGATATTCTATGGAAAAAATGAAGCTTAGAGCAGACAATATAATGAAGTCCTATAAAGGACGACAAGTAGTAAAAGGAATATCTTTGGAAGTAAACCAAGGAGAAATTGTTGGTTTGTTGGGCCCAAATGGTGCCGGTAAAACAACTTCTTTTTATATGATTGTTGGACTCGTAAAACCTAATGGTGGTAATATTTATTTAAATAATATGAATATTACACAATTTCCTATGTACAAAAGAGCACAAAACGGAATTGGCTATTTGGCACAAGAAGCTTCAGTTTTTAGAAAGCTTAGCATTGAAAAAAATATTTTAAGTGTACTACAACTTACAAAACTGAGTAAAAAAGAGCAACATATGAAAATGGAGTCTCTTATTGAAGAGTTTAGTTTAGGACACATACGTAAAAACAGAGGAGATTTACTTTCTGGTGGTGAACGTAGGCGTACAGAAATTGCACGCGCTTTAGCCACAGATCCAAAATTTATATTATTAGATGAGCCTTTTGCTGGGGTAGATCCGGTTGCAGTAGAAGACATACAGCGTATTGTAGCTCAATTAAAAAACAAAAATATTGGTATTTTAATTACAGACCACAACGTACAAGAAACTCTTGCCATTACAGAAAGGTCTTACTTAATGTTTGAAGGTGGTATTTTAAAATCTGGTGAACCAGAAGAACTAGCTGCCGATGAAATGGTAAGGCAAGTTTACCTTGGCCAAAACTTTGAGCTACGTAAAACTAAAATAGATTTTTAAAACTAAGTTTATTTAGTTCCTAATTTACTTACTACAGACAATAGTATATAAGTTACTATTATAATTGGTACCGCTAAATATTTTAGCGTTATTAGTAATACTACGCATAGTATTAAAAAAATGTAGCGAATAGCATTATCCTTAAAATTCCAGGTTTTAAATTTTAAAGCAAACAAAGGTAAATTAGCATTTAATAAATATGCGCTTAAAGCCGTAACTGCTAGTAAAAACCATTGGTTTAATATTACATCATTTAACAAAGGGAAATTTTGATAGGCTAATATTAACGGCAATGAAATTATTAAAAGAGCATTTGCTGGTGTTGGTAATCCTATAAAAGATTCTGTTTGGTTTTCATCTATATTAAATTTAGCCAACCTGTAACCAGAAGCTAAAGTTATTACAAAACCTATAAAAGGAATTATAGACGAAATTTGAAACCCAGAGGTATAAAAATTATTTTCTACCCCTGCAAACATTGCAGAGCTCCATCCGCCTGTAGTAGACATTAATAATAATTTATACATTACTATACCTGGCACTACTCCGCTTGTTACCATATCTGCTAATGAGTCTAACTGTAAACCAAGCTCGCTCTGTACTTTAAGCATACGAGCAGCAAAACCATCAAAAAAATCGAAAAATATACCTAAGAAAACAAATAAAGCAACCATTTCAAAAAGTCCGTGTACAGCAAAAAGCACCGCTAAACAACCACAAAATAAATTTAAAAGCGTAATTAAGTTAGGTATCTGTTTTTTCATTTTTTTTAGTAAGTTTAGTGTATTGCTATATTCTTCAAAAATACAGTAATATTAGTTGCTTTGGTAAAAATAGTATTTCTTTAAAAAAAACAATTTAAAAAGCTGCTTTTTTAAAAAGCATACGGCAGTTCTTCTAATTTGTTCGATATTTGTTACTCCTAAAAAATAATGAACTTGAAAAATTACATTAAAGCTATCGTTTTTATACTGTTATTAGCTAATGCATTCTTGGCTTACTCACAAAACAGTTCTATATCTAACAATGCTCAAATTAGTGTACTTACATGTGGCTCTGGAGATGAATTGTACTCTACCTTTGGCCATAGCGCTATTAGGGTTTGGGACCCAGTTACAAGAACTGATAAGGTGTATAATTACGGTATTTTTGATTTTAACGCTCCCAACTTTTATTTAAATTTTGTGAAAGGAAAATTGCTTTTTAAAGTAAATAAGCAAGATTTTTCTAGATTTTTGTATGAGTATCAATATGAAAAAAGATGGGTAAAAGAGCAAGTTTTAAATCTTAATACTGAACAAAAACAACAGCTTTTTAATTACCTAGAAAAAAATGTAAAGCCCGAAAACAGAGATTACTTGTATGATTATTTATACAACAATTGTGCTACTAAAATTATTGAAGTTTTAAACATTTCTATTGGCAAAGACATTACTTTTAACGAAGATCATTTAGAAAAAAACTTTACATTTAGAGAGTTATTAGATCAAAAATTAAAGACAAACACTTGGTCTAGTTTTGGTATAGATTTAGCTTTAGGCTCTAAAATAGATAAACAAGCCACTATTTTACAACATACATTTTTACCAGACTATGTATGGTCTCAATTAAACAACAGTACTATAAAAAACGCTCCGTTAGTACTATCTAACAGAACCATTTTAAAAGAACATAAAAAAGTAAATAGTATTAATTTTTTAGGAACTCCTATGTTCTGGTCGTTTTTACTTTTAGCGTTTGTAGCTTTTATTACTTACACAGATTACAAAAATCAATTATGGTCTAAATGGATAGATGCGTTTTTATTTTTTGTAACTGGCTTAATAGGTTTAATTTTAACCTTATTGTGGTTTGCTACAGACCATACTGCAACCGCAAACAACTTTAACTTGCTTTGGGCAATGCCTGTAAATTTAGTTGTGTTACTTTTGCTATTTAACAAGCAAAATAAAAAAGCAAAACTGCATATATACAGCATAATTTCACTTATATTATTACTAGTTGTACCAGTTGTACAATTAACAGGTGTTCAAAAATTTCACCCAGCATTTATTCCAATACTATTATCACTTGCCATTAGATATGCATTTATATGGCAAAAAACAAAATAACTAAAACAAACAAATGAACCTACTTACGGTTGAAAACATATCAAAATCTTACGGAGAACACGCTCTCTTTTCAAACATTTCTTTTGGTGTAAATAAAGATCAAAAAATTGCTTTAATAGCTAAAAACGGAAGCGGAAAAACCTCTATTTTAAATATATTATCTGGACTAGATTCTCCGGATAGTGGACAAGTAAATTACAGAAAAGGAACTCGTGTTTCATTTTTAGAGCAAGAGCCTAATATGGATCCAGATCTAACTATTGAAGAAACCATTTTTGCATCAGACAATGAAGTTTTAAAAGTTATAGCAAATTATGAAAAAGCACTTGCAAACCCAGAAGATGCAGAAAAATATCAGCTTGCTTTTGATGCTATGGATAGGTTTGAAGCTTGGGATTTTGAAACTCAATACAAACAAATATTATCTAAACTTAAATTAGATGATGTTTCTTTAAAAGTTGGTTTACTTTCTGGCGGACAAAAAAAGCGTTTAGCAATGGCTGATGCGCTTATAAACAGGCCAGACTTGTTAATTTTAGATGAACCAACCAACCATTTAGATCTAGAAATGATTGAGTGGTTAGAGGAATATTTTGCTAAGGAAAATATTACCTTATTTATGGTTACACATGATAGGTATTTTTTAGAGCGTGTATGTAATGAAATTATTGAGTTAGATAACAATACGCTATACCCATACAAAGGCAATTACTCTTACTATTTAGAAAAAAAAGAAGCCCGTTTAACACAGGAAGCAGTAGAACACCATAAATCTAAATTATTATACAAAAAAGAACTAGGTTGGATGCGCAAACAACCTAAGGCACGTACTACCAAATCTAAATCTAGAATAGATGATTTTAACGACATTAAAGCTAAGGCTCACCAACGTAGAAAAGAACATACAATAGAGCTAGAGATTAATATGGAGCGTATGGGTAGTAAGGTTATGGAGCTTGTAAAAATCTCTAAAGCCTACCCAAACAAACCTATTTTAGATAAGTTTGAGTATAACTTTTTAAAAGGTGAGCGTATTGGTATTATTGGTAAAAATGGTACTGGTAAATCTACTTTTTTAAATATAATTACAGGCACAGACCAACCAGATAGCGGAAAAGTAATTGTTGGTGAAACTATTAAATTTGGTTATTATACTCAAAAGGGTATAAAAATAAAAGAAGGCCAAAAAGTTATAGATGTTATAAGAGAATTTGGAGATTATATTCCGCTTAAAAAAGGACGTCAAATATCTGCTCAGCAATTATTAGAACGCTTTTTATTTGATAGAAAAAAACAATACGACTTTGTTGAAAAACTAAGTGGTGGTGAACGCAAAAGGTTATATTTATGTACTGTATTAATACAAAATCCTAACTTTTTAATACTAGATGAACCTACAAATGACTTAGACATTGTTACTTTAAATGTTTTAGAAAGTTTTTTAATGGATTTTCCAGGTTGTTTATTAGTAGTATCTCATGATAGGTATTTTATGGATAAGATTGTAGATCACCTATTTGTATTTAGAGGCAATGCTGTTATTGAAGATTTCCCAGGAAACTATTCAGATTTTAGGTCTTATGAAGACAGTGCTGTATTAGAAAGCAGAGAAAATAAAGAGAAAGAAGCTAAAACAGAAAAAAAATCTTGGAAAACAGAAGGCAAAACAAATAAATTATCTTTTCAAGAGCAAAAAGAATACAATAACATAGAAAATAAAATAAAAAAGTTAGAAGAAAAAAAGGTTACACTACAGAATAAATTTTCTGATGCTAGCCTTAGTGGTGATGAGATAGATAAGCTATCTAAAGAACTACAACTTGTTATAGATGAAATTGATAAAAAAACAGAACGCTGGTTTGAGCTTTCTGCAATTGTTGAAGGTTAATTTTGCTTAACTATGTTTCAAACACTTGCGCATCTACGTTTTTTATTAAAAGCAACTAACCAACACGGTGTACACTCACCTTTTATATACAATTACGTTACTAAGTGTTTGTATAAAAAAGAGAAGCTACACCGTAATAAAGGTTTTAACGTTATACTAAAAAGTATTTCTTATTTTAATGTAAAAACTGCTTTTACAACAAATAAAGAATTAAAAAAACATATAAAAAACAACATAAATTATACCAATACTAATGTAGACTTTGGGTATTTAAACACTCCAGATTTAGCTGTTTTTAATAGCATTAACTACCATAATAATACTATGGTTTTTATACATAATATTTATAAAAACAAACAAACAGAGCAAGTTTGGGAGCAAATAAAATTACTAAACAAAGTAACTGTTACAGTAGATGTTTTTTATGGTGCTGCTGTATTTTTTAGAAAAGAACAAGCTAAAGAGCATTTTAAAATAAGATTATAATTCTGTATTTTTAAATTTATAAAAATTGAAAATGGACTACACTACTTTTATTGTTTGCGGAATTGTATTAATTATTTTTCTTGTGGTTAATTTTAGAAATAAAAAGAAAAGCAAGGAAAGAAAATCTCGTAAATTTATGAGTAATTACAAACGTAAAGAGTAAGCAATTTGGATTTTAGCAACCCATTATTTCACATTCCTCTTGGCTCTGGCAGCTTATTTATAATCGTTGGACTTTTTCAGCTTAAATTTCCTCCTAAAAAAATAAATAACCTATATGGTTACAGAACTAGCAAAGCTATGTTAAACCAAGACAGGTGGAATTTTGCGCAAAAATATTCATCAATACAATTAATAAAAATTGGTTTTTTACTTGCATTATCATCTCTATTTAGTATTCTATATCAACCTAAAAAAGAAATTGCAGTTGTTATTAGTATAGCGCTATTGCTTACAAGTATTATTACTTTAGTGTTAAAAGTAGAAAAAGCTATAGACTCAAAATTCAAAGAAGAATAACATATGAAAATATATACAAAAACAGGAGATAAAGGAACTACTGCCCTATTTGGCGGCACTAGAGTTCCCAAACATCATTTACGTATAGAATCTTACGGTACTGTAGATGAACTAAACTCTTGGATGGGACTTATAAGAGACCAAAAAATTAATAACCACTACAAAGATATTATAGCTACAATACAAGATAAATTATTTACCGTTGGTGCTGTTTTGGCTACAGATCCAGAAAAAATGGTACTTAAAAACGGAAAAGAAAGGCTAAATATTGAAAAAATTAGCAACGCAGATATTGAACTATTAGAGCAAGAAATGGATAAAATGAATGAATCTTTACCACAGATGACACATTTTATTTTACCTGGCGGACACACAACCGTGTCATACTGTCATATTGCACGTACTGTTTGCCGTAGAGCAGAACGTTTAGCATCTCATTTAAACGAGAACGAACCTTTTGAAGCAAATGTTTTGTCATTTATCAATAGATTGTCCGACTACTTATTTGTACTCTCTAGAAAACTAAGCAAAGACCTAGATGCAAACGAAATAAAGTGGATTCCTGAGAAGAAAGACTAATATTTACATTATTTTAACGTTATCAACATATTGAATATCAACAATTTTAAAAAAATAAATTAAAAAACTACAAAAAAACTTGCTTTTCTTGTTTAAAAATTTATTTTTGCAAAAAATTAAAATTAACTATTACCATGTATTGGACATTAGAACTAGCATCTTATTTAAGTGATGCGCCTTGGCCAGCGACCAAAGATGAATTAATAGATTACGCCATAAGAACTGGTGCACCATTAGAAGTTGTAGAAAATTTACAATCTATGGAAGAAGAAGGTGGAGAAATCTACGAGTCTATTGAGGAGATATGGCCTGACTATCCTACAGAAGAAGATTACCTCTGGAATGAGGATGAATATTAAATAAAGAATTACACAAAAAAGTCTCCTTGGAGGCTTTTTTTTTATGTAATTTTGGCAGACGCAGTTGGCTATTTTATGCTTTTTTAAAACTGGAATACCTTTTGCGTAACAAATTACATTCCGCATTTTATACGGAACATTAATCTAAATAGTTGAATGTGTTTACTTTGTAAACCACAGACTTTATAAATTATAATACATATGAGTTTCATTAATTCCGTGCTAAAGGCCTTTGTTGGTGATAAAGCCAAAAAAGACGTCAAGCAATTACAGCCAATAGTTGATAAAATTAAAGCCTTTGAACAAAGTTTAGAAGCTATTAGTCTAGATGAGCTAAGGGCAAAAACAGTAGAGTTTAAAGAAAAATTAAAGGCAGACACAAAAGAGTTAAATGAACAAATAGAAGCTCTTAAAATTGAAGTAGAGTCTTCTACAGATATAGATAAGAACGAAGATCTTTACTCAGAAATAGATCGTTTACAAGAAGAAGTATATAAAACGTTAGAAAAATCACTTTCAGATCTTTTACCAGAAGCTTTTGCTGTTGTTAAAGAAACTGCTAAACGTTTTACAAATAACACTACACTTACAGTTACTGCTACAGAATATGACAGGCAGTTGTCTGGTATTAAAGATTATGTTAGCTTAGAAGGTGACAAAGCCGTATGGCAAAATTCTTGGGATGCTGCAGGTAAGCAAGTAACTTGGGATATGGTACATTATGATGTACAGCTAATTGGTGGTATTGCACTACACCAAGGTAAAATTGCAGAAATGCAAACTGGTGAGGGTAAAACCTTAGTTGCTACATTACCAGTATACCTAAATGCACTTACTGGTAATGGTGTACACCTTGTAACCGTTAACGATTATCTGGCAAAAAGAGATAGCGCGTGGATGGCACCAATATTTCAGTTTCACGGATTTACTATAGATTGTATAGATTATCACCAACCTAATTCTGATGCCCGTAGAACTGCATACAACGCAGACATAACCTATGGTACAAATAATGAATTTGGTTTTGATTATTTGCGTGATAATATGGCTCATAAACCAACAGACCTAGTACAGCGTCCGCATAATTTTGCTATTGTAGATGAAGTAGATTCTGTGTTGGTTGATGATGCACGTACACCATTAATTATTTCTGGTCCTGTACCCGAAGGAGACAGACACGAGTTTAACGAGTTAAAACCAAAAGTTGCAGACATTGTACAATTACAAAAACAATACTTAACTGGTGTTTTAGCAGAAGCTAAAAAATTAATAAAAGAAGGTGACACAAAAGAAGGCGGTTTTTTATTACTGCGTGTATACCGTGGATTACCTAAAAACAAAGCTCTTATTAAGTTTTTAAGTGAAGAAGGTATTAAGCAATTATTACAAAAAACTGAAAACTTTTACATGCAAGACAACAACCGTGAAATGCCTACGGTAGATGAAGAGTTGTTATTTGTAATTGATGAAAAAAACAATCAGATAGAGCTAACAGACAAAGGAATTAAACACATCTCTGGAGATGTAGACAGTAATTTCTTTGTAATGCCAGATATTGGTTATGAAATTGCACAGATAGAAAACCAAAATCTAGATATAGAAAAAGAAGCTGAACTTAAAGAAGAGTTATTTAAAGACTTCTCTATTAAAAGTGAGCGTATACATACAATGAACCAATTACTTAAAGCTTACACTCTTTTTGAAAAAGATGTAGAGTATGTAGTAATGGATAATAAAGTAATGATTGTAGATGAGCAAACTGGTCGTATTATGGACGGTCGTCGTTACTCAGATGGTCTACACCAATCTATAGAAGCTAAAGAGAATGTAAAAATTGAAGCAATGACGCAAACATTTGCTACAGTTACATTACAAAACTACTTTAGAATGTACAACAAGCTTGCAGGTATGACTGGTACAGCCATTACAGAAGCTGGTGAATTTTGGGAAATTTACAAGTTAGATGTTATGGAAATACCAACTAACAGACCAATTGCTCGTGACGATAGAAACGATTTAATTTACAAAACAAAAAGAGAAAAATACAATGCCATTATAGAGGAAGTTACACAACTATCTAACTCTGGCAGACCGGTACTTATTGGTACAACTTCTGTAGAAATATCAGAATTGTTATCTAGAATGTTAACCATACGTAAAGTACCACACAATGTACTTAACGCTAAGTTACATAAGAAAGAAGCAGATGTAGTTGCACAAGCAGGTAATGCTGGTATTGTAACTATTGCAACCAATATGGCAGGTCGTGGCACCGATATTAAATTATCTACAGACGTTAAAAATGCTGGTGGTTTGGCAATTATTGGTACAGAGCGTCACGATTCTAGACGTGTAGATAGGCAGTTACGTGGTAGAGCTGGTCGTCAAGGAGATCCAGGAAGTTCTCAATTTTATGTTTCTTTAGAAGATAACCTTATGCGTTTATTTGGTTCTGATAGAGTTGCTAAAATGATGGATAAAATGGGCTTAGAAGAAGGCGAAGTTATTCAGCACTCAATGATGACAAAATCTATAGAACGTGCACAGAAAAAAGTTGAAGAAAACAACTTTGGAGTACGTAAACGTTTATTAGAGTATGATGATGTTATGAATGCCCAAAGAGAGGTAATTTACAAAAGAAGACGTCATGCATTACAAGGAGAGCGTTTAAAATTAGATATTGCTAATATGATTTATGATACCTGCGAGTCTATTGCAGAAGGTAATAAAGCTGCTAGCGATTATAAAAACTTTGAGTTTGAATTAATTAAGTATTTCTCTGTTACAGCTCCTATTACTGAAGATGAGTTTGCAAAAATGTCTACTCAAGATATTGCTAGCAAAACTTATAAAGTAGTATACGAGCATTACCAAAATAAAATGGAGCGTAACGCCGCTACTGCATTTCCGGTAATTAAGAACGTATATGAAGATGCTGCTAATAATTTTGAACGTATAGAGGTTCCTTTTACAGACGGTATTAAAGCACTTAAAATAGTTACCAACCTTAAAGAGGCTTACGAAAGTAACGGTAAACAATTGGTTAACGATTTTGAAAAGAACATTACACTTGCCATTGTAGATGATGCTTGGAAAACCCATTTACGTAAAATGGATGAGCTAAAACAATCTGTACAATTAGCTGTTCATGAACAAAAAGATCCGCTATTAATTTACAAGTTTGAAGCTTTTGAACTTTTTAAGTCTATGGTAGATACAGTAAATAAAGATGTAGTATCATTCTTGTTTAAAGCAGAGTTACCAACTGGTGACACATCAGACATACAGGAAGCAAGAACCGTAAGAAGGCCACAAGCAAACTTACAGACTACAAAAGAAGAAATACCTAACAGTGATGAGTTAGCTGCACAAAACAGAGCTGCAAGTCAAACACAAGGTAATAGACCACAAGTAACAGAAACAATTACTAGAGAAAGACCAAAAATTGGTAGAAATGACAGAGTTACAATTAAAAATGTAATGAATGGCGAATCTAAAGTTGTTAAGTTTAAACAAGCAGAGCCTTTATTAGCAAGAGGTGAATGGGTACTGGTTGAAGAATAAACCAGTACTATTAAACATAAAAAAAGCAGCTCTTAAAAGAGCTGCTTTTTTATTTATACGCAGTTATAACTGCAATTGTTGTTAGTTACTTTTTTATGCTTTTGTTACGTACAGGAACTTTAATTGCACGCACTTTTGGTTTATTATTAAATAACAAACCAATTGTAATAGCTGCTATTGTAATTAAAGTTATATATATCATAATTAAACTAATTTTGCTTTATTTGCTTTTGTCTCAAAAGATAACGCTTTAATAATATTTGCATTTTTAATTAAATACAAACGTGCAACGCTATTCTGTTTTGTATTATTTAAAACTGTAGACCCTTTTACAATTGAAGCTATTTTCTCTACTTCAACTTTTTTTATAGGCAACTTTTTAGTTTTTTGTGCTTGTACAGATAAACCAACACATAAAATTAAAGATAAGGTAACTAAAGTTTTCATAAATAGGTTTTTGTTTCCTATAAAATTACAACGCTTATCATTCCAAGTTTTTTCATACTCGTTTAAAAACACTTTTTTATCGTTGACTTGCAATAACTTAGATGAACTACCTATTAAAAAATAATAGTATTTACCTTTACAAGCACTTTATCTTAAAAAAGATACACTTTAACGATTTAATAAAAACTAAAACACTATTTAACAATCAGTTATAAATTACTTTACATTAAGCAATTTTAGACTTGCTACGCTTTGTAGAAAAAGATAATGCTTTTTTAACTTTAGAGTTTTTAAACTTATACAAACGTGCAACTTTAGTTTCTTGTTGTACAGCTTCTTTTTTTACTACTGCAGCTTTTATCTCTGTAGTTTCCATTTTTAAAACAGGAGTAACTTTAGCTTCTTGTGCCTGTGCTGTAACGCCTACTGTAATAATGAATAATAAAGTGATAATTGCTTTCATAGTAACTTTGTTTGTTGATGTAAAATTACTACCAACTTAAAGTTACAGAAATCTAAATCGCTTAAACACCCTTATTTTTAGGTGTTTGACAAAATTTATGATAAAGTGTGAAAAATCTTCGATGACTGAAATTAAGCTAAAATCAGCTAATCGAAATTAAGTGTATTACAACTGATATTGTGCAGAAAGAAAAAAATAAATAAGGAGATATAAAAACAAAAATATAGTCTACGCTTATTACGCCACTTTTGTCTTAGCCTTTTTAATAACAAAAGTTAATGCTTTTTTAATTTTAGAATTTTTAAACTTGTATAAACGTGCAACCTCAACTTTTTCTTTAACAACGTCTTTTTTAATTTCTGTAATTTTAGCTTCTGTAGTTTCTATATTTAATACAGCTGTAGTTTTAGCTTCTTGTGCTTGTGCAGTTAATCCTAATGTAATAACGAATAATAAAGTGATAATAGCTTTCATAATATTTTTGCTTTGTTTTACAAAGCTACTTACCACATACACCCAAAATTAACATTTACAGATGAGTATCTCTTAACTATAGACGAGTGGTTATAAAGTAAATACTGGTAACGTTCACCGTAAATCCTATAAATACACCGTAAAACCAATTAACGGTATTTTATGCATTTTATCGATAAATATACTATATATCAACCTAAAAAAAATAAATGAATAATAAAAAATAAGAGTAACGTAATTGAATTAAGCAATTTTAGACTTTCCACGTTTTGTAGAAAAAGATAATGCTTTTTTAATTTTAGAGTTTTTAAACTTATATAAACGTGCAACTTTAGTTTCTTGTTGTACAGCTTCTTTTTTCACTACTGTAGCTTTTACCTCTGTAGTTTCCATTTTTAAAACAGGAGTAACTTTAGCTTCTTGTGCCTGTGCTGTAACGCCTACTGTAATAATGAATAATAAAGTGATAATTGCTTTCATAGTAACTTAGTTTTGATACTGTAAAATTACTATCAAGCTAAGGGCTACTAAATCTAAATCGCTTAAACACCCTTATTTTTAGGTGTTTGACAAAATTTATGATAAAGTGTAAAAAATCTTCGATGACTGAAATTAAGCTAAAATCCGCTAATCGAAATTAAGTGCACTTAATCTTAAATAAAGACATTTATATTTTTAACAGCAAGTTTGGATTAGGACAATTTTGCGCATAATAAGCTAAATCTTTTTTGGTACAAACTCCTGGATAATCTCCCTTAAAGTCTTTTATATCCATTATAAGCTGAAAATGTAAATGTGGTGCATAACCTACATTGACCTCAGCAGTACCTAAAGTTGCCAAAACAGTACCCTGTACAATCTCTTTACCAATATATATATTGTTTAATGAAGAAACAGACAAGTGTCCGTATAAAGTAAAAAATGTTTGTTTATATATTGTGTGTTCTAATATTATTGTAGGTCCGTAATCTCCAAATACATTATTATTTTTAAAACTATGCACTACTCCATTTACAGGCACTATAACTTCTGCACCAGCATCTGCCCAAAAATCTACACCCAAATGTATATTACGTACATCACTACTTTGTTTAGCAAAGTTTTCATTATTAGCATATAGATTTCTTTTTTCTAAATACCCACCAAAAGCAACTGTTCCTTTTTTAAGTTCTAATTGCTGCTTAATATACGCTTCACATTCATTTGCCCTGGTAATATCTACCTTATCTAACTCTTTATTACCGGTAGATAAGTCCACAGGAATATAACTGTCTTTTAAATTAGTGGTATTTATAATAGAAGTAAAACCTGCAGTTACAGATTGCAAAAAATTTGCTGTATTTTGCATAAATAAAATGTTAATGTATTTTTAAAATAGATGTACCCTTGTAAGTATATTTAAAAGTAGCCCACTAATTTATTAAAAAGAAAATTTATGAGAATAGTTAAAGTTGCATTATTACTAAGCACTATATTAATATCTACAAGTTGTTCATCTAAAAACAATACAAAAAAAGAAACTAGTACAGAAGCTAAAGCAGAGACTAAAACAGTTATTCAGGATTTAAGCTCTTATGAAACTGCCTATTTTGCAAGTGGTTGCTTTTGGTGTGTAGAAGCTGTTTTTGAGAGTGTTAAAGGTGTTAAGGAAGTAATATCTGGCTATGCAGGAGGTAAAGAAAAAAATCCTACTTACGAGCAAGTAGGTAGTGGTAATAGCACACACGCAGAAGCTGTTGTTGTTTACTACAACCCAAAACAGGTTAGTTATGCTACCTTAGTTAAAGTTTTTTTTGGATCTCAAGACCCAACAACATTAAACCGCCAAGGACCAGATAAAGGCACACAATATAGATCTATTGCTTTTTACAAAAACAAGCAAGAACAAAAAATTATAACAGACTATGTAGCTAAGCTTACTAAAGAAAAAGTATTTAGCTCTAAAATTGTAACAGAAATAACTCCATTTACAACTTTTTACAAGGCAGAAGACTACCACCAAGATTACGAAAAAAAACATCCTAACAACCCGTACATTAAAAATGTGTCTATACCTAGGCTAAATAGGTTTAAAAGTAAATTTCCAGAGTTATTAAAAAAAGACTCTCATTAAAGATTGGCTTCATTTTAAAACAACATCACTGTAAGATGCATTTATATTAACAGATTTATTTGTGTTATTAGATGCATTAAATCCTTTGTGTACTATTATATTCTGATTTACAGACTTATTTACTGATAAACCTACAGGCAAAGCTACTTTAGATGACTTGCCCTTTACATATATTGAATAAGATGATTTTGGTAAGGATGCATTTAAATTACCATTAGTTATGGTTACATCTAGATCCTCAAAACTTGAAGAAACTGAGTTTATTTCTACATCACCAAAATCGTTTGTAATAAAAGCTGACTTTAACAACTCATTAATTGTAATGTTTGATGAAACAGCACTTAAAGTAAGTTCATTAACTGTTTTTAAATCTATAGCTTTAGCATAACTAGTTTTTAGTTGTCCTACGTTCCAATTACTAACATATACAGGAGAATAAGACGCATTTACATACGTCTTATCTCCATTTATTGTTGTAGCTAGCAAACTTGCATAAGACAAGTTTGCGTTTATATTTGTAGTATTCTCAGCTAGTTTTACTTTACCGTGGCGTACATCCATTTTTATGGTTGCAGATTTAGGCATTTTAATCTTAATAGTTTTTTTAACTTTTAAGCTTTTAGTATCACCACCTTTAGAAATGTAAAATGTATTTGGACTAGTATAAAACTCATTGGAGTCCATATAAAATACATCTCCGTTTTGCTGTGCTTTTAAAACTTTAGCTTTTACCTTTTCTGCTATTAGCTTATGTTTTTCAGCAATCTCCTTATGCTTCTCTCTTATAATTTTTGCTTGTTTCTGAGTAATCTCTGCCTTTTTTTTAACTTCTGCTACCCATTTTTTTATTTCAGCTTCGTTTTTAGCTCCCATATCTTTTTGAAACTCTTTTTGCCACTTTTGTATATACTCTTTACCTCCTTTTTGATATTCTTCATAATCAAAGTCTGCAAATTTTACGTCTTTTAAATCAAAATCTACAACTATAGAGTCCATCCTAATAGTATCCATATCAAAAGATACTCTAGCAGGAAAATTAGAGGTATTAAAATGTACTGGATATGCATTTGCAAAGCTGGTTGTTTTACTAAAAAATTTGTTACCTCCGGTAGATACACTTACTTTACTAGAGTTTCCTAGGATATCCATTTTATTACGAATAAAATACTTTTCTGCTTCATCTGCAGTCATTCCTTCAACCTCTATTGTAGCTTCTATTTGTATTACGTTCTTGTTCCAGGTATCAAACTCAATATCTGCATTGTTGGTATCTAAATCTAAAACGGCGTTTTTATCTACATTAAAAACTTCTTTAATTTTTTTTGTTTGTTTTTGAGCGTACAAACCTACATTTATCAACAGTGCTAAAACTGCCATACTCTTATACATTAATTGTTTCATTTTGGGTGCTTTTTAATTCGTTTAACTTTTTTCTTAGTTTTTGTAGCAACTGCAAACGCAATTGCAAATTGTTAATTAAAGCAGAAATTAATTGATCATTAGGCCCAATGGTGTTTAACTCTGTATTAAGTTCTTGGTATTCTTTATGCAACTCCGCTAAGCGCTCCATATAACTATCTACCAATGTTTTATTATCGTTAGACACTTGCAACTGTGCCAACTCTAAATTTATATTTACTTTATAATAATCTTCTATTTTTTTTAAATCAGGAGATAATGCCCCTAGGGTTATCCCATCTTTGCTTTTGGTTACCTTTTCTGCATCTACAATAGTTGGTTGCACAGGAGTGTTCTTGGTTTTTGCAACATAAATAAGCAAAGATATACTTAGCATTAATAGTACACTAGCAGCTACTTTATACCTAAATTTTGCAGTATATTTTGGTGTAGCAGGCATAGTTTGGTTAAGTTTATCTTCAAACCTAGCCATATGCCCATCTTTTAAGTTGTGCTTTTGCTTTGCTCTTTCTCTCTTAAATATTTCTCTAAGATCCTGTCCCATATCTTTTCTCTTTTAAAAGTTCTTTTAACAAGCCTTTACCTCTTAACAAGCGTGTTCTACAGGCAGACTCTGTAATATCTAATATTCCAGATGTTTCTGAGTGGTCATATCCTTCAATTAAATATAATTGTACCACACATTGGTATTTGCTTGGTAGCTGAGCTATTGCAAACTTTATTTGCTGCAGAGTTACCGTATCTTCTACCAACCAATCATCATCTTCTACCACTCTTAAACTAGTTTCTGTTAAGGCTACATATTTATCTTTTTTAACTTTTATAAAATCTAAACATTTGTGTACTACAATTTTTTTAAGCCAAGCACCAAAGGTTACTTCTCCTCTATACTGGTGTATTTTTTCAAAAGCATTAATAAATGCCTCTTGCACTACATCTTCTGCATCGTCTTCATTTTTTAAAAAACGCATAGCCACACAATACATACCATTACAGTATTGCTTATAAAGCTGCATTTGTGCTTTACGGTTATTTGTTTTGCATTTTTTAATAATATCAGCAGTAGACATTAATTTTTTCTTGTATTAGGTTTAGTTTGTTATTTAAAAGACGATACAAAATTACTGATGTTGCAAAAACATAAATTATTTTTGTTTTTTTGTAGCAATCCCTATTAAATTAAAGCAATTTTACACTTTATATAATATACTGGTTAAAGTACAAATTAAGCAGTTCTTAATTAAGCAAGATTTAGTAACTTAGAGAAAAACCTAAAAAAACAACCACAATATGAAAGTTATACAATGGATGATTGTTACAGTAGTGGTGTTAGGACTACTTACAATTTTTGTTGGGTTACCAATGATGAAAGACCAAACTAAAAAATTTAGTCCGGAAGCAACTGTAACATATAATAAAGACGGTTACAATTTAAACGTAGTTTATTGTAGCCCTTCTAAAAAAGACAGACCCATTTTTGGTTCGCTTGTACCGTATAACAAAGTTTGGAGAACTGGCGCTAATGAACCTACTACTTTTAAAACCACTTCTGCTATTAAAGTAGATGGTAAAAACTTACCTGCTGGCACATATTCTATCTGGTCTAAACCAAATAAAGACAGTTGGGATATTATTTTTAATAAAGAAGTTCCGGATTGGGGAGTTACAATTTTAAGCGGTGGAGCAGAAACTACCAGAAATGCAAAACAAGATATTGTAACAGTAACTGTACCTGTAACAAAATTAGATTCGGTTAAAGAAAGATTTACCATTAACTTTGAAGACAAAGAACAACCGTACTTAACTTTAGCTTGGGATAAAACCAAAGTTAACGTACCTATTAGCAAGTAATATTGAACACAAATAAAAATATAAGTAACCAAAGTGCTTCTAAAATTAAAAAATTTAGAAGAGAATTACCCTCTACAGAAAACTTAACCAATGGTATTTTAAGCGGTAATAAAACAGCTTTAAGTAGAGCTATTACACTTATAGAGAGCACCAACAGTACACACACTAAACAAGCTAATGAAATTATAGAGCGTTGTTTACTACACAAAACTAACAGTATTAGAATTGGTATAACTGGTGTACCTGGTGTTGGTAAAAGTACGTTTATAGAACGCTTTGGAAAAAAACTTACTGCCCAAGGTAATAAAGTTGCTGTTTTAGCTGTAGACCCAACAAGTACTGTTACAAAAGGTAGTATTTTGGGTGACAAAACACGAATGGAAGAACTTGTAAAAGACGAAAATGCATTTATTAGACCATCTCCGTCTGGCAGCTCTTTAGGTGGTGTTGCCCGTAAAACAAGAGAAACCATTGTACTTTGTGAAGCTGCCGGCTATAATGTTATTTTAATTGAAACCGTTGGTGTAGGACAAAGTGAAACTGCTGTACATAGTATGGTAGACTTTTTTCTTTTATTAAAATTGGCAGGTGCTGGTGACGAGCTACAAGGTATTAAGCGTGGTATTATGGAAATGGCAGATGCCATAGTAATTAATAAATCTGACGGAGATAATGTACAACGTGCTAAAAAAGCAAGAGTAGAGTTTACACGTGCTCTGCATTTATTAAAAACACAAGATAATGGCTGGGTACCAAAAGTGCTAGCTTGTTCTGCTCTAGAAGATATTGGTATTACAGATGTTTGGGAAACAATAACAAACTATGTTGCTATTAACACCAAAAACAACTTTTTTATACAAAAAAGACAAGAGCAAAATAAATATTGGCTATTACAAACCATTGAAGACCAATTAAAACAACAGTTTTACAGTAATAAAAGTGTAAAGGCAGAATTACAAGTTGCTATAGATGCTGTTATAAACAATAAAACATCACCTTTTACTGCTGCAGACAAATTATTAAACCTACACAGTAAGTAATACCAACCGCTAGTTTGTATATTATGACGCACGAGTTTACTATAATTGTACCTATTTACAATGAAGAAGACAATATTGCTAGATTAGATAAAGAGCTTAACAATTACTTAAATGTTGCTCTAAAAAAAACAACTGTCTTATTTATAAATGATGGCTCTACAGATAATAGTCAAGCATTACTAGAGCAAATATGTGCTAACAACACTCATTTTTCTTTTGTACAGTTTGATAAAAATTACGGTTTAACAGCTGCTATTAAAGCAGGATTTGATTTGGTGACAACAGAACTTGTTGGTTACATTGATGCAGACTTACAAACAAGCCCGTTAGATTTTAATTTACTTTTAGATTATATACCAGAATACGACTTAGTTACTGGTATTAGAACAAACAGGAAAGATTCTGGTTTTAAAAAATTGTCATCTAGCCTAGCCAACAAAATAAGACGTTTTTTTACCAATGATGGTGTAGAAGATACTGGTTGCCCATTAAAAGTTATTAAAACCGCTTACGCTAAAAAAATACCACTTTTTAATGGTTTACATAGATTTTTACCCGCAATGATATTATTACAAAACGGAAAAGTAAAACAAATTCCGGTACAACATTTTCCTAGAATTGCTGGTAAAACAAAATTTGGATTCTGGAACAGGTCTTTGGGCCCATTAGCAGATTGTTTTGCCTATTTATGGATGAAGCATAAATACATTAGTTATAGCGTTACAAAAAAAGCAACTAAACATAAAAGTTAAAATCTTACCAAAGTATAACACACCTTTTATTGGCAATTATTACCTTTGATTATTAGCAAAAAATATAAAATGAAAACAATAGATAAAGTAGTTTACGCAGTCTTATTTTTAATATGTAGTATTGGTTTGTATTTTGGACTAACAGACAAAGAATTTTTTGACACATATTATGCACAAGAAGACGGACTTGTAGAATACGGTACTGCATTAATGCTGTTTATTATTAGTTTAATTTGTTTATACAGGTTAATTACAATATCTAAAGGAAAATCTATAACCTGGAAAATAGGAACATTACTTTTTGCTATTTTGTTTTTATTTGGAGCAGGTGAAGAAGTATCATGGGGCCAACGTATTCTTGGTGTAGAATCTAGTGAGTTTTTTATAGAGAATAACGCACAAGGAGAAACCAACTTACACAATATGGTTGTAGGAGAAACCAAAGTAAACAAACTAATATTTAGTCAATTACTTATGGTTGTAATGGTTATGTATTTAATTGTGTCCCCTATTCTTTACAGAAAAAAAGAGTGGTTTAAAAAACTGGTAAATACGTTTGCTGTTCCTATGGTAAAATGGCACCATACCATTGCCTTTTTAACTGCAACAGCATTAGTTGTTAGCAACCCAGCTGGTAGAACTTGGGAAGTTTACGAACTAGTTTTTGGTGCTATATTTATTTTAATATTTTTAGCTCCGCTAAATAATTCTATATTTAAAAAAGAAAGTTAATTATAGCTTTAACTTTGCAGCCATTAGCTGCATCAGTTTGTAAAAAACAAAACCTAAAAAACTACCAATTACAATACCTGTAGCTACATCTAATGTATAATGCACACCAATGTATATTCTGCTGTAGGCAACAAATGCTGCCCAAGTAAGTAGCAGTACTTTTATGTATTTAAATTTATCTTTAAGTACATTTCCAAAAAATACTGCAACAGCAAAAGAATTTGCTGCATGTGCAGAAAAGTAGCCGTATTTACCTCCACAGGAACTTTTTACCAAACGTACCAAACCATCTAAGTCTGGGTTATGACAAGGCCTTAAACGCGCAATACCATATTTAAAAAAATTAGCCAATTGGTCTGTAGCTCCTATTAAAATACCTACAGATACTAATATTAAAAATGTTTTTTTTAATCCAACTTGCTTGTACGTAAAAAATAACAACACAGCATACAATGGTATAGAGCTTTTTTTATTGGTAACAAACATCCAAAAACCATCCCAAGTGCTAGTTCCTAAATTATTTAGGTATAAAAAAAAATTAGTATCGTATTGTATTAATTCTTCAAGCATAATTGTAATTTATTCTTCGTAACGAGAAATTTCTCTATCATAAAAAGCAGTAGCTTCAGCAATTAACTTTTCTGCTTCTTCAGTTAATTCTGCTTCATCTTCTTTTGTAAAATCTTCTAACCACTCTACCTCATCATCTTCTAAATTAATTATAAACCTAGGGTAATCTGTATGTATTATAAATATAGCTGTTGGGTAATCAGTGTTATCGCCCAATAAAAACTTTGGAAAATCCATAATTATTCTTCTGTATTAAGTATTAATTTTTTTGTTAGTATGTTAAATCTAATGTACAATAAAAAAGCAGATGCAGTTAAGCCAGCCAATAAGCCAATCCAAATTCCTGTACTTTTTAAAGGAGTATATAGACCTAGATAAAAGCATATAGGAAAACCTATTAACCAATAGGCTATAAATGTAATTAGTGTTGGTATAGCAACATCTTGCAAACCACGTAAAGCACCAAGCACTACAACCTGCAGTCCGTCTGAAATTTGAAAAAAGGCTGCAACTAATAGTAATTGAGCTGCTATTAAAATAACCTCTGTATTATCTACTATGTTTGCTGTATCATTAACATCTAAATACACTGTTGGCAACCAATGTCTAAAAATTAAGAATAAAGTTGCAAAAACAACTTCTAATAAAAATGTAAGCAAAAATATAGATTGTGCCATTCTGCGCAAATCTTTAAAATTACCTAAACCTTTTTGGTTACCTACACGTACCATTGCAGCTACTCCTAGTCCCATACCAACCATAAACGTCATACTAGACAGGTTTAATGCTATTTGGTTTGCTGCCTGTGGATTTTTACCAAGTACACCACTTATCCATATAGCTGCTGTAAATATGGCAACTTCAAAAAACATTTGCAATGCAGAAGGAAAACCAATTTTCATAATTTTGTTTAGTATTTGGTTTTCTATTTTTTTAAAATTGAAACCCGTAACGTATTTATGAAACTTTTTAGTTTGTTTTAGCATTACCCATATTAAAACAACCATAGAAATTCTAGATACCAATGTACCAATGGCTGCTCCTATAATACCTAGTTCAGGAAAACCAAAGTTTCCAAAAATTAGTAAGTAGTTTAATAGTATGTTTATAGCATTACCAATTAAAGTAACATACATAGGGTATTTTGTTTGCGATAAGCCATCTGAAAATTGTTTAAACGCTTGAAAAATCACTAATGGCACTAATGAAAAAGCTACCAAATCTAAATAAGGAATAGCGAGTTCTACAACCTCTGGCGGTTGTTTCATTAAATACATTAATGGTTTACCTAAAAGTATAACTCCAAATAAAAACAAGCCTAAAACGGTACATAGCAACAGTCCGTGTTTTAGTGCGTTTTTAGCATCCTTTACATTATTAGCGCCATCTGCCTCTGCTACCAATGGTGTTATTGCTGTAGAGAAACCAATTCCTAAAGACATTGCAATAAATACAAAACTATTACCTAAAGATACAGCTGCTAACTCTGCTGTACCTAGTTGCCCAACCATAATATTATCTGCAAAACCAACAAATGTGTGCCCTAATAAGCCTAATATAACTGGGAATGCTAGCTTTAAGTTGTATTTAAATTCTTTTGTGTATTGTTTCAATTTTTGAATGCTTTAAAAAATGAAATTAAAATAATTATAGGTCTTACTGTAGTATTAGTTTTCTTTTTTTGCTTGATTCCAGAAAACATCCATTTCTGCAAGTGTCATATCTTGCAAAGATTTACCCATTTCTTTTGCCTTAGTTTCTAAATACTGAAACCTTTTTATAAACTTTTTATTGGTACGCTCTAAAGCATCTTCTGGATTAACCTTTAAAAAGCGTGCGTAATTAATCATAGAAAACAAAACATCCCCAAATTCTGCTTCTATTTTGTCTTGGTTAGCATCATTTACTTCTTCTTGCAACTCTGCTAGTTCTTCCTGCACTTTTTCAAATACCTGTTGTGGCTCTTCCCAATCAAATCCTACGCCGGCAACTTTATCTTGTATTCTACTTGCTTTTACTAATGCAGGCAAACTTTTAGGAACACCCTCTAAAACACTTTTTTTTCCTTCTTTTAGTTTTAGTTTTTCCCAGTTACGCTTAACCTCTTCTTCATCTTCTACCTTAACATCTCCATAAATATGAGGATGACGATGTATTAGTTTTTCACAAATTTCATTTGCAACATCAGCTATATCAAAATCATCAGTTTCACTACCAATTTTAGCATAAAAAACGATATGTAAAAGTAAATCTCCTAATTCTTTTTTAACTTCTTCTAAATTATTGTCTAAAATAGCATCACCTAACTCATAGGTTTCTTCTATGGTTAAGTGGCGTAAGGTTTGTAAGGTTTGCTTTTTATCCCAAGGGCATTGCTCTCGCAATTCTTCCATTATGGTAAGCAATCTATCTATAGCTTTTAATTGTGTACTTCTAGAATTCATCCTAAAAAAAGTTTTGGTAAAAGTACAAAGACTATCGTTTTAAAAAGCACAAAAAACAAGAGTAATTTGCTTTAAATAACAAAAAGCAACACCTGCTTATTGTTTTGCTTTTTCTTGTAATAACTGTAAATACATTTGCTCTACTTTGGTACGTGCCCAAGGTGTTCTGCGTAAAAAATGAAGACTAGATTTTACTGTTGGCCTATGGGTAAAACAGCGTATATTAACTGTATTACCCATATATTCCCAGCCATAAAAGTCTACCAGCTCATCTATAATAGTTGCTAGTTTTACACCGTGTAAAGGATCATTAGACTTTTGCATTATTATTAATTGCGTTTATTGTTAGACCTGCGGTCATTATTACGTTTAGGTCTACGGTTATTGCTAGTATTGTTTTTAGATGCTCCGCCTTTAGGCTTGCTGCTAGAACTCCTAGAACGATTATTACGTTGTCCTTGTTTAATTGGTTTTGTAGATGCATTAGGATCTGGCTCAAAACCTTCTACAATTTCTACAGGAATTTGCATTCCTATTAATTTTTGAATATCTTTTAAATATGTGGTTTCATCTGCACTAACTAAAGATACTGCCTCACCACTTGCACCTGCCCTACCTGTTCTACCTATACGGTGTACATAGTCCTCAGATATATTTGGAATTTCATAATTAATTACGTGTGGCAGTAAAGGAATATCTAAACCACGTGCAGCAATATCTGTAGCTACTAACACACGTAGTGTTCCTTTTTTAAATCCGTCTAATGCTTTTGTACGTGCACCCTGACTTTTGTTACCGTGTATAGCCGCTGCAGAAATACCTTTTGAGCTCATTTTTTTACACAAGTTATTTGCTCCGTGTTTTGTTCTTGTAAACACTAATACTTGTTGCCAATTGCCGTCTGATATTAACTTAATAATTAAGCCCGTTTTTTTACCTTTGGCTACTCTGTAAACTTTTTGCTTAATTACCTCTACAGCTGTATTTTCTGGTGTAGCTTCAACCTGTACAGGATTATTTAAAATACCGTGAGCTAGCTTTTTAATGTCTTTAGAAAAAGTTGCTGAAAACATTAAATTTTGTCTTTTTGCTGGTATTAACTTCATTACGCGTTCTATATCACGCAAAAAACCCATATCTAACATACGGTCTGCTTCATCCAACACAAAAATTTCTACTTTATCTAATGATAAAAATCGTTGGTTATGAAGATCTAGTAAACGCCCAGGTGTTGCCACCAAAACATCCATTCCTCTTTTTAAATTTGCTATTTGTGGTTTTTGGTTTACTCCACCAAAAATTACCGCAGAGCGTAAATCTAAAAACTCACTATATTCTTTTACGTTAGCAAATATTTGCGCTGCTAATTCTCTTGT
Organism: Cellulophaga sp. RHA_52; assembly: GCF_007827205.1. NCBI lineage: Bacteria > Pseudomonadati > Bacteroidota > Flavobacteriia > Flavobacteriales > Flavobacteriaceae > Cellulophaga > Cellulophaga sp. RHA_52. The sequence goes on along the minus strand of NZ_VIRZ01000001.1, from coordinate 2,310,477 downwards.
TGGCGTTAATATTAAAGCGCGTACTGGCCTATGTCTTAACGTTTTTTGTTCTGATAATAAATGTAATAATGGTAAAGTAAAACCTGCTGTTTTACCTGTGCCCGTTTGTGCAGATGCCAAAACATCTTTACCTTCTAAAACAGGCGGTATTGCTTTTTCTTGTATTGGAGACGGAGTTGTATACCCCTTTTTGTCTATTCCTTTTAATAGATTATTAGATAAACCTAAGTTTTTAAATGTCATAAATTAGTATTGATGAACCATAACTTTTTATTAAAGTCTGTTCTTAAAATTAAATGCAAAAGTAATGCTATTTTTATGGTTAATACTTTCTTTTAGAAAATGTTAAGAACCAAACTGTAATTAATTAATAAAGAGCTTGTTATTAATTCACTTTTTACACTACTAAAAACATTGCAGAGTTTATATAAATACGTGTATCGGGTATTGTATGTTACCTGTCGAAAAATACATATGTAACACAAACAAAGAAGTTATATTAACATTATATTTGAAAATATGAGAATTTTACTATCCTTATTTTTACTTACTTCAATTTTTGGCTTTAGCCAAACAACACATCGTTTTTACAATGAAGTACAAACGCTTCAAAAAAAATACAATAACAAACGTAACAGCAAACAACCAAGTATTGTTTTTACTGGTAGCTCTAGTGTTAAATATTGGAAAACTATACAAGAAGATTTTCCGGATAAAAATATTATTAACACTGGTTTTGGTGGCTCTACAACAGAAGATTTACTATTATTTACAGACGATTTAATATTGGCCTACAACCCTAAACAAGTTTTTATTTATGAAGGTGATAATGATATTGCTGGTAATAGAAAATGTGGTTTAATACTATCACAATTAACACAAATAATTAATAAAATAAAAAGTGCAAACACAACTACACAAATTGTACTAATTTCTGTAAAACCAAGTATTGCAAGGTGGCACTTAAAAAGAAATTACAAAAAGCTAAACCGAAAATATAAGAGAATAGCTAAAAAAGACCCAAATATTAGTTATGTAGATATCTGGAAACCTATGCTCAATGGTAACAAGGTAAAGACAGATATTTTTACAGCAGATAACCTACATATGAATGCCAAAGGCTACCAAATTTGGCAAAATGTAATTACAAACTATATTAACTAACCAATTTAAATGAAAAATTCTATCTTATTTAGAACACTATTAACCCTTATTGGCATTTTTTTAATAGTTGCTTGCCAAGAAAAAAGAGTAATTATTAACTACCCAACTACAGATTTATCTGCAGAAAATATGGTTCCCTTGCCATTAAAAATAACTCCCACCAATAGTGCATTTGGTTTAGACAAAAACACTGCAATTTATACCTCTAATGACTCTGGTTTTGAGCAAGTAGGTTCTTTTTTATCTAACAAAATTAGTACTAAAATTAATTTAGAAGTTCCTGTAAATACTGTTAATAATATTGAAAAAGCTAAAATTATATACATTAATAAAACAGATAGTTTGGAACTTAAAAGTAAGGAAGCTTACCAAATGTATATTACGCAAGATTCTATTATTATAAATGCTAAAACAGCTGCTGGTGCATTTAGAGGCATACAAACATTAAGACAAATTATACCAGAAGAAAGTAATGATACGCTTACTACCCATAAAATGTGGCTTGTACCTAGCGGAAAAATACTAGATCAACCTAATTACGAGTACAGAGGTGCTATGTTAGATGTAGCCAGACATTTTTTTAGTGTTGGTGACGTAAAAAAATACCTAGATGTATTAGCATATTATAAATTTAATGCCCTGCACTTGCACTTAACTGATGACCAAGGTTGGAGAATAGAAATTAAATCTTGGCCAAAACTAATAGAAATTGGAGCTAGCACAGAAGTTGGCGGTGGCCCTGGAGGGTTTTATACCCAAGAAGATTTTAAAGAAATTGTACGTTATGCAACCGAAAGGCATATTACAATTGTACCAGAGATAGATATGCCCGGACATACTAATGCTGCAACAGTTGCATATCCGCAATTAAACGGAAACGGAAAAACGCCTAGAGTTTATACCGGTATGCGTGTAGGCTTTAGCACTTTTGATACAAATAAGGATATTGTTTATGCTTTTGTAGATGATGTTGTAAGAGAAATTTCTGCCATTTCTCCTGGCCCTTATTTTCATTTGGGAGGAGATGAAAGCCACGTTACAAAAAAGAAGGATTTTAGAAAATTTATTTTAAAAGTATCTAAAATTGTAGAAAGTCACGGAAAAACTCCAATTGGTTGGGATGAAATTGCTACTACAGATATAAGTAGCAATGCTGTTGCTCAATTTTGGAGAAGCGAAAAAAATGCAAACTTAGCGCTAGATAAGGGTATGAAGATTATTTTGTCTCCCGCCAAAAAAGCTTATTTAGATATGAAATATGATACCTTGTCTAAACACGGTTTAACTTGGGCAACTTATATACCTGTAGATTCTGCTTATATCTGGACACCAGAAACCTTTGTAAAAAACTTACCTAAAGCACAGGTATTAGGTATAGAAGCTCCTTTATGGTCTGAGACTATAAGCAATATTGAAGAGCTAGAATATTTAGCTTTTCCTAGAATTATTGGCTACTCTGAGCTTAACTGGACCATAAAAGAAAACAGAAATTGGGAAAATTATAAAAATAGATTAGCTAACCAAGCACCTTATTTAGACCGTATGAATGTTAAATACTACCCAACTAAACTTATAGACTGGAAAAAAAGCAAACACACATATAAATACATTGAAAAAGATTAAAGGTTTTTAATTTACAATAACACAAGAATGTAAGAGTTATATTACTTGTACATAACATAAAAAAATTAGAAAAACTCTTATGCAAAACATTCAATTTCCTGTTAAGTTTCAATTTAAAATATCTTCATTTTCTAATGATTTTACAGCTACAGATGCTACTGGTAAAACAATAGCTTATGTAAAACAAAAGATGTTTAAGTTTAAAGAAGAAATTAAAATTTATAGTAACGAGTCTAAAACAAAAGTTAATTACAGTATTAAAGCTGATAAGTGGTTAGATTTTTCTGCTGCATATGCCTTTAAAGACGAAAACGGCAAAGAATTTGGTAAAGTTGCTCGTAAAGGTTGGAGGTCTATATGGAAAGCACATTATGATATTATTGATGAAAACCAAAAACAACAATACAATATATCTGAAGAAAACCCTTGGGTTAAAGTATTTGACTCTGTACTAGGAGAGATTCCGATATTAGGTATGTTTACAGGTTATTTATTTAACCCTTCTTATATGGTTAAGGATAACCAAGGAAAACCAATTATTAAACTAAAAAAATCTGCTTCATTTTTTGGCAGAAATTTTGAATTAAGCAAACAAGGAGAAATGGATAGTGATGATGATGACCGTATAATGCTTGGCTTAATGATGATGATTTTATTAGAACGAAGAAGAGGATAACACAAATAAAAGCCTTGCAAGCAAGGCTTTTATTATTTTAAGCACTGCCTTAAAGACATTAGTATTTTTTGGAGCTTATCATAATTTAATGGTTTTTCTAAATAGCTTATTACATCTAAAAATGTTTTAGCTTTTTCTTTATCAGATGGCCTACCAGAAGATGTAACAATTACAATTGGCACACCCATACAAATGCAATTTTGTTCTTTGCTCTCCATAAATTCAAACCCATCCATAATAGGCATATTAAGATCTAAAACAATTAAGTCTGGCTTATTATCTTTTAAATAATCAATAGCTTCTTTACCATTTTCTACAGCTGTTATATTACTATATCCTAAGTTGTTTAATTTACTAGTAGTTATAAAGTTAGTTACTACATCATCTTCAATTAGCAAAATTTTACATAAGTTGGTTGTTTTATTCTCCATTAAAAATATATTTTAAATTGTGTTCCTTTATTTTCTTCGCTTACAACTTCTATTTGGCCTCCATTACCCACAATAATTGAGTGTATAATATAAAGTCCAACGCCCAAGCCTTCTACGTGTGTGTGCATTCTTTTAAATAAGCCAAATACTTTACTTTTTCCGTTACTAGTATCAAAACCCAAACCGTTATCTTTAATTATTAAAACTGGCTTATTGTTTTCTAAATGTGTAGATACGTGTATAATAGGTTTTCTACGAGGATGCTTATATTTTATAGCGTTAGATATTAAGTTATGCAAAATACTATCAAACTGTACAGGGTTGTAATTAATAGTTGGTAAAGCGGTAAAATCTTCTTTTATTATTGCTCTACTACCGATTATTTTTTCTGAGTGTATTACTTTTATTTTTGCTACAACTTCTTTAAAAATTACTTTTTCTTTTTTGTCTTCTAAATTAGATTTTAAGGCAATTACATTGTTTAAAGCCTTTAACTTATCACACATAAGTTTACCAACATATTTTAGCTTATCAAATATTGGTTTTACTTCATCTGTTATAGCATTGCTAGACTCTAACATTCCAAAAAGGCTTTGCATATTGGTTAAAGGAGCTCTTAAGTCATGTGCAGCAACATAAGAGAACTCTTCTAGCTCTTTATTTTTAAGTTTTAAATTTTTATTTACAATTTGTAAATTATTCTGTGTTGCTTTTAGCTTATCTATTGTGGTTATTAGGTTAGTAATATCTAGTGTAGTTACACCTAGCCCTTCCCCTACTTTAAAAGCTCTAACTATAAAAACAAAAGTTTTATCATCTGTATAAAAAGAAATTTCGTCTAGACTTATTGGCTTTCCTGTTTTTATAACATTTTTATAAGCCTCTAACCTTTCTGTACCTTCTAAATAAGGAAATGCTTCAAGTACAGATTTACCTATAAAATCGCATTTTTTAATATTTAGGGTAGATATGGCAGCTTCATTCATATCTAAAAACACCATATTTTTATCAAATACTACACTAGGTGTGTGTGCCATATCAAAAAAAGCTCCTTTAATCTCATTGTCTACATTCATTACTTTTGCACTCATACTACTTGTTTTTATTTGGGGTTAAAACTGTAATCTGGTACAAATTTGAAACTTTTCACTTATGATTTTAGGTGTTATACTATGAAAAAACAGTTAGTGTAGACGAATGGTAAAAAAGATATGTTAAACAAAAAAGGCAACATACTTTAACGTATGTTGCCTTTTTATATATTAAATGGTCTGTTATTATTCTGCTGCAGACTCTTCAGTTTCTTTGTTTTCTTTAGGTTCAGAAAAATCTGTAATACCATGGTCATGTAACAAATTATACCACTGTATTACTTTTTTAATGTCACTTGCATACACACGGTCTTCATCATAATTAGGCAATACCTCAAAGAAATATTCTTCTAATTTTAATTTATCATCCTTATGCTTAACAGATGTTTTTTCTCCGTTTTCTTTAGTTTGTATTTTACTAAATACCTCTCTTAAAGGAACCTCTTCTTCTAACGTATATATTGCAATTTCTGATAAAACACTAACATTTGTACGCATATTTACCGTACTTCTTTTTCCGTCTAATAAAGACTCAGCTACAAAACCGGTACGTGTTTGTGTTACTAACTTGTGTAATCCTGGCTTGCCAGAAATTGATAAAATTTTATCTAAACTCATATTTTACTTTATATCTATTACAAATATTATATTTTTTATAGCGATAAAAAAGAAAACTATCTTCCTTTTTTCATTTCAGGAAAACGCATTCTATATTCTACTCTAATTTTTCCTTTAGAAATGTTTCCTAACTTACTCTTAAGCAATCTTTTCTTTAATGAAGATAGTTTATCTGTAAACAAAATACCTTCAATATGGTCATACTCATGTTGTATAACTCTTGCCAACAAACCGTTATACTCCTCAGTATGTTCTTTAAAGTTTTCATCTAAATAAGTAATTTTTATATTTTCCTTTCTAGATACATCTTCTCTAATGTCTGGTATGCTTAAACATCCTTCATTAAAAGCCCATTCTTCTCCTGTTTCTTCAATAATTTTAGCATTAATAAATGCTTTTTTAAAACCATTTAAAGCTTTTTGTTCTTCTGCAGATAAATCTTCATCATCAGAAAAAGGAGTTGTGTCTACTAAAAATATTCGCAAAGGCAAACCAACTTGTGGTGCTGCTAAACCAACTCCGCTTGCATTATACATAGTCTCCCACATATTTTCTAAAAGCTCCTTTAGTTTAGGATGGTCTTGGTTTATGTCTTTTGCTTTTTTTCTTAGCACAGGATCACCGTATGCTGTAATTGGTAAAATCATATTATCACTTAATTTTTATACGTTGTTCTATTAACAACTAAAATTTTAATTTCTACTTAAATAAGACTGTAAAATAATTGTTGCACTAATCTCATCTACAAGTGCTTTATTTTTACGCTTTTTTTTATTTAACCCACTATCTATCATTGCTTTAAATGCCATTTTAGATGTAAAACGTTCATCTTCTCTTTCTATAATCATATTAGGAAAAACAGCTGTAAGTTTTTCTAAAAAAGGAACAATTAACACTTCTGACTCAGACGCTGTATTATTCATTTGTTTAGGCTCTCCTACTATAATTTTATCTACCTTTTCTTTTGCTATGTAATCTTTTAAAAATGTTATTAGCTCTTTAGTTGCTACGGTTGTTAAACCAGATGCTATTATCTGCAACTCATCTGTTACAGCTATGCCTGTACGCACTTTTCCAAAATCTATAGCTAGTAATCTACCCAAACTGTTTTTTTTGGCAAAAATAATATATAAATTGTTATATGTTTACATTTGATTAAATTATTAAGCCTCACCTATTATCTTTGCTAAAATTGATTTTACAAAAAAATGACAGAATTACAAAAAACTATAGAAGCTGCTTGGGATAACCGAGATTTATTAAAAGAAACAGCTACACAGGATGCCATTAGAGAAGTTATTAACCTAATTGATAATGGTAAACTTAGATGTGCAGAGCCTAAAGGAGATGATTGGCAAATAAACGAATGGGTTAAAAAAGCTGTTGTTCTTTATTTCCCTATTCAGAATATGGAAACTTTAGAAGCTGGTATTTTTGAATACCATGATAAAATGCCTTTAAAAAGAGGTTATAAAGAAAAAGGAATACGTGTAGTACCTAATGCTGTTGCAAGACACGGTGCCTACATTTCTCCTGGTACTATATTAATGCCTAGTTACGTAAATATTGGTGCTTATGTAGATGAAGGTACAATGGTAGATACTTGGGCTACAGTTGGTAGTTGTGCGCAAATTGGCAAAAATGTACACCTTAGTGGTGGTGTTGGTATTGGTGGTGTTTTAGAACCATTACAAGCATCTCCGGTAATTATAGAAGATGGAGCTTTTATAGGTTCTAGATGTATAGTTGTAGAAGGTGTAAGAGTAGAAAAAGAAGCTGTTTTAGGTGCTAATGTTGTTTTAACAATGAGTACTAAAATTATAGATGTGACTGGTGATACACCTGTAGAAATGAAAGGTAGAGTACCTGCACGTTCTGTAGTTATACCAGGTAGTTACACTAAAAAATTTGCTGCTGGCGAATACAATGTACCTTGTGCTTTAATTATTGGTAAACGTAAAGAAAGTACCAATAAAAAAACATCTTTAAATGATGCTTTAAGAGAGTATGATGTTGCTGTTTAGTATATTATATATTACATAAACACAAAGCCCACAATTGTAATTGTGGGCTTTGTGTTTATGTAAAGTAAATTACTCTTTATTAATTCCAAACTTAGTTGTTTTGTGCTTTAAATTACGTGTTTCTTTTCTAATATCGTTATTTATTTTCCAGCTTTCTTTATTTGCATAACCTCTAGGATGATCCAAGTGTATAACAATAGCACTGTACCTTATTTGCTTCGTTTTTATCCCTAAATTTACTAAGCGCTCACCTAATTCTCTATCTTGACCGCCATACTGCATACGTTCATCAAAACCATTAACGGCTAAAATATCCTTTTTCCAACCAGAAGAATTGTGTCCGTTCCATGTAGCTTTGGTAGTAGTAACTGTATTTAAAAATTTAGCTCCAAAACCAGTAAACCTTAATTTATTATTTTTAAAAGACGCATTTAGTCCATGTTTTTTTAACCATGAAATTGAAAAACATGTATTTGTTTCTATATCTTCTTTAGAAATTAATTCTGATATATTCATAGGAAGCTTAAAATAACCCCCAGATAAAAAATATCCTTCTTCTTTATAATTATTGTGAATTTCTACAAAGTCTTTTCTTGGTATACAATCTCCATCAGACATTATAATATATGGAGCTCTAGTTTCTACAATTGCTTTATTTAATATTTGAGATTTTTGGAAGCCATTATCTTTATGCCAAACGTGAGTTATACTATAATTTACAACTTTTTTTAACTCTTCTATAGCTGTTTTAGTTTCTTCTCTAGAACCGTCATCCGCAATAACAACTTCAAAATTATTTATTGTTTGTGTGTTATAACCCCAAAGTACTTTTTTTAACCACTCTACAGAATTGTATGTACTTATTATAACGGAAATGTCTGGTGCTTTCATATAAAATTAAAAATGATAACAAAAGTACTAAGGATTATTTTAATAATCTTTACTTTTGAAAAACAATACTAAATAGAAAAATGATATTAAGAAAATTTTGGGTAAAACTCATTAAAACATTTAAATTTTTGCCTCAAAAATTTTATGTTAAGCATTACTATGAGTATTATACAGGTAAAAAATTAGATTATAACAACCCAATAGAATTTAATCAAAAATTATCATGGTATAAAGTATTTTACAGAAATCCTCTATTACCAAAATTAGTAGACAAATACGCTGTAAGAGAATTTGTAGAAGAAAAGATAGGCAAACAATACTTAAATGATTGTATAGGAGTTTATAATTCTCCAAAAGAAATTGACTGGGACAAATTACCAGAAAAATTTGTGATTAAAGGTGTTCACGGATGTAATTTTAATTTGGTTGTAACAGACAAATCTAAAGTGAATAAAACCAAGGCTAACTTAAAAATGTATAAATGGTTAAACAAAAACCAATACTATAGAGGAGGGTTGGAATGGGCATATAAAAATGTAAAACCAAGGTTAATTATTGAACAGTTTATGCAAGATGAAATAACTAATGATTTAATAGATTATAAGTTTTATTGTTTTGACGGTGAACCAAAATTTTTAATTGCTCAGTCTGATACTTTAGGAAAATATTTTTACAGTTTAAATTGGGAAGAAATGCCATTTGGTTGGAAGAAGAAAGACCCAAATAAAATTAATAAGCCCACTAATTTTAATGAACTTATTGATTTGTCCAAAAAACTATCTGAAGGATTTCCTTTTGTTAGAGTTGATTTTTACTCTGTAAATGGTTCATCTGTGTTTGGAGAAATGACATTTTACCCTACAGATGCTCGAAAAGAATTTTATCCAGAAAAATATAATAAAATTGTTGGTGATTACTTTAAGCTTCCACTAATTTAAATTAACATTATTCTAATAATCTTACTTAACCAAAATATAAATGAAAGTATTTAAAGAGTTACCCCATTCTATATACCATACTTGCAAGTATAGATTAAAATCACAAAAAAAATTAGTACAGCATAAAGATAGCATCCCTGTAATAGTCTCTTTAACTTCTATACCAACTAGGTTAAATAATTTAGATTTGGTTATCAAAAGTATTTTAAATCAGACAGTCTTACCAGAAAAAATAATTTTATGGTTAAATGATTCATTAAAAAATAATTTACCAAAAAAACTTGTTAAGTTAGAGTCTAAAATATTTCAAATTAAATATTCTAAATTAACTTGCTCGCACAGAAAACTAATACACACTTTAGAAGAAAACCCTTCTTCTATAATTGTAACTTGTGATGATGACCAAATGTATCATAACAATTGGTTAAAATTACTATACCAAGAACATTTAAAGCATAAATATTGCATTATTGCTCATAGAGCTACCCAAATAAAAATGAATGAAAATGGCAGCTACTTGCCATTTATTAAGTGGAGAACTCGAGAAGAAACTAATTTACATAACCCTTACTTACCTATAGGATCTTGGGGAGTATTATACCCTCCTAACTCTATGCCCAATACAATATTTAATAAAAACTTATTTTTAAAACTAGCACCTAAAGCAGATGACTTATGGTTTAAAGGAATGTCTTTATTAAACAACACAATAACTAAAGAATCTAGTTTTAAGCCTAAACTACCTATACCAATTATGGGAAGTCAAAAAGTATCTCTTAAAGAAGAAAATGTTAAAAAGAAAAAAAATGAGACTCAGTGGCAAGCACTATCTGACCATTTTGACTTAGTTTCAATTTTAAAAAAACAAAAAAGGTAAGTTATTTCTGAAAAAAAGCAGAAAAAATTTAACAATCTAAATAAAATAATTTATGTTGCTAACTTATTTAAGTTTTATGCATCTATTACTTATAATAATACATTAATACCCTAAATTATTAAAGAACTTAAAATGAAAATAGTAATACTTGCTGCTGGTATAGGATCTAGATTGGGAAACCCTTTTCCTAAGCCACTTACTAAACTAAATAATGGCAAAAGTATCATGCAAATGCAGATAGAGAATCTGTCTAAAGTTTTTAATATCAATGACGTGAGTGTTGTTGTTGGTTTTAAAAAAGATTTAATTATGGAACGGTTTCCTGAATTAAACTATATTTACAATCCTTTTTTTGACTGTACAAACACATCAAAAAGTTTATTAAGAGCATTGCTAAAAAATACTAATCAATCTGTACTATGGTTAAATGGTGATGTTGTTTTTGATGAAACTCTTTTAAATACTTTATTACCTATAATAAAAACCGACAATTCTTTTGTTGCTGTTAATACTAATAGTGTTGCAGACGAAGAAATAAAATATACATTAAAAGATAATTTTATCTTTGAGCTTTCTAAGTCTGTAAAAAATGGTCTTGGTGAAGCTGTAGGCATAAATTATATAGCAAAAAAAGATATCCAATCATTCATTAAGAGACTGGAAGAATGTGATGATAATGATTACTTTGAAAAAGGGCTTGAATTAGCAATTGAAAAAGACAATATAGCATTATCTGCTGTTGATATTTCTAAGCATAACTGTATGGAGGTAGATTTTAAAGAAGATTTAGTGAATGCCAACAATTTATTTTATAAATGAAAGTAATTTTATTTTGTCAAAATGCATATGCCTTTGGAATCCTAAATCCAATTAAGAATTTATTGATTGAAAAAGGAGATGATTTTTTATGGTACATTGACTCTAAACTTACCCAAAAATTCCCTTATAAAACAGATAATTACACCACTAGAATAGTAGACTTACAACTTTACAAAAGCGATATTATATTTTCACCAGGAAATGAAGTGCCTTATTATATACAAGGAGTTAAAGTACAAATATTTCATGGCTTGGCAGGAGAAAAAAAAGGTCATTTTAAAATAAGACATTATTTTGATTTGTACTTAACCCAAGGACCGTATTTTACAAAAAAATTTTTAGAGTTTAAGCGTAAATATAAAAACTTTGAAGTTGTAGAAACTGGGTGGCCTAAATTAGATATCTACTATTCTGAAAAAAATAAATATGATACAGAAAAAAGTGAATTGTTAAAAAGTTATAACGCTAAAAAAATAATTCTTTATGCGCCTACTTTTTCACCTAGTCTTACTTCTGCTCCTTTTTTGGTAAATGAAATTAAATCTGCAGCTAAAAATATTAATTATTTAATACTTATTAAATTTCATGATTTAATGAGTAAAGACTTAATAAACACATACAAGGTTATTTCAAAAGAAAATGCGAACGTTATTTTTATAGAAGACAATAATATTATAAAATATTTACTGTTATCAGACTTAATGGTGAGTGATACTTCTTCTGTTATTTATGAGTTTTTATTACTAAATAAACCTGTTATAACCTATAAAAACATAAATAAAACTATATACTGGGATAATTCTACAAATTATAATAATCTACAAGAAAAAATAATCACTAATCTTGAAAACGACCCATTTTCTAGTCAAAGAAAATATATTCAAGATGAATACCACCCATACTCAGATGGTAAATCTGCAGAGCGTATGTTAAATGCTGCTAAAAAATTTGTTCATAACAACGGTGTGCCTGCTAAGCGTAAACTTCCTATAGACAGAGCTCTTAAAATTAATTCTATTTTTGGAAAACCAATAAAAAATACCTTCAATGGTCGCAAGTCTGAAAAATTAAGTGCCTTATTAATTACATACAACGAAATTAGAAATATAGACGCTGTTATTGAGAATTTAAAATTTGCTGATGAAATTATAATTGTAGACTCGTATAGTACAGACGGAACAGTTGAAGCTATAAAAAAACACCCAAAAGTTTCTTTAATTCAAAGAGCATTTAAAAACTATTCTGACCAAAAAGCCTATGCTCTTAGTCTAGCTCAAAACAAATGGGTTTTATTTATTGATGCTGATGAAAGGATCCCTGATGATTTACAGCAAGAAATTTTAAAAACTATAAACAATAAAAACATAAATATTTCTGCCTTTTTTGTTTACAGAACATTTATGTTTAATAATAAAATATTACGCTTTTGCGGTTGGCAAAACGATAAAAACTACAGGCTATTTAACAAAGAAAAGGTTGCTTTTTCTACAAAAAGAATTGTTCATGAAACCTTAGAGGTTAGCGGTAAGTCATCTATCCTTAAAAATAAATTAATTCACTATGCTTATTTTGACTACAACATATATAAACAAAAAAGAATTAAATATGAGCAATTAAAAGCTCAAGAAGATTTTGATAAAAATAAAAAAGCCACTCCGTATCATCTCTACATAAAGCCTATAGGTAAGTTTTTAGAGCATTATATTATTAAATTAGGTATTTTAGATGGTAACAAAGGAATTATAATAAGTTATCTCTATGCTAACGCAACAAAAGAGAGATATAAAAAACTACAACAATTGCATAATGGCGAGCAAAAATAAACCTGATCAAAATTTTATTGATGAAATAAATAAATGCATTACTGTTTTAGAAAATGGTGGTGTTATTTTATACCCAACAGACACTGTGTGGGGTATTGGTTGTGACGCAACTAATGAAGATGCCGTAAACAAAATATATCAGCTTAAAAAAAGAGCCAATACTAAAACAATGATTTGCTTAGTTGCAAATGATTTTATGTTAGAAAAGCACGTAGAAAAAGTTCCTGAAGTTGCTTTTGATATTATAGATATTGCAGACAAACCAACAACAATTGTTTATGACAACCCAAAAAATATTGCCAAAAATTTAATAGCAGAAGATAAAAGCTTGGCCATTAGAGTTGCAACAGATAAATTTTGTCAATACTTAATAAGCAAATTTAAAAAACCTATAGTTTCTACTTCTGCAAACCTTTCTGGAGACCCCACTGCTAAAAGTTTTAAAGAAATAAGTTCTGATATTTTAAAAGGTGTAGACTATGCCGTAAATTTGCAGCGTAACATACAAAAAGTCACCCCTTCATCAATCATTAAATTAAGTAATGATGGTACAGTAAAGGTGATTCGGAAATAGGAATGACGCAAGATAACTACAAAGACGCAATTAAAGACCCAATTTTTTTAGTAATAGCAGAAGCAGCTGCAGAACTTAATGTAGCCTCCTACGTTATTGGGGGCTTTGTTCGCGATTCTCTATTAAAAAGAGGAACACCTAAAGATATAGATGTTGTTGCTGTTGGCAGTGGTATAGAGTTAGCTCAAAAAGTAGCCTCTAAATTACCTACCAATCCAAAGGTATCTGTATTTAAAAACTTTGGTACTGCTATGCTAAAGTATAACGACTTAGAACTAGAGTTTGTTGGTGCACGTAAAGAAAGTTACCATGAAGATAGTAGAAAACCTATAGTTGAAAATGGTTCTCTAGAAGATGATCAAAATAGAAGAGATTTTACCATTAATGCAATGGCTATTTCTTTAAACAAAAACACATATGGGCAGTTATTAGATCCTTTTAATGGAATAAATGATCTTGCCAATAAAATTATTAAAACTCCTTTAGAACCAGGCGTAACCTATTCTGATGACCCTTTGCGTATGATGAGAGCAATACGTTTTGCTACTCAACTACAATTTAATATAGAGGAAAAATCGTTTTTATCTATAACGGAAAATAAAGACAGAATAAATATTATATCTAAAGAGCGTATTGTTGATGAGTTAAATAAAATTATGAACAGTTCAAAACCTTCTATAGGCTTTGCTCTTCTTCATAAATCAAAATTATTACCATTTATTTTACCAGAGTTAAGTGCTCTACAAGGTATTGAAGAAATTGAAGGTCATAAACATAAAGACAATTTTTGGCACACTTTAGAGGTAGTAGATAATATCTCTGAAAATACAGATAATTTATGGTTGCGTTGGGCTGCATTACTACATGACATTGGTAAAGCACCAACAAAAAAGTTTCATAAAAAAAAGGGATGGACATTTAGAGGTCACGAATTTATTGGTTCTAAAATGGTATACAAATTGTTTAAACGATTACGTATGCCGTTAAATGATAAAATGAAATATGTACAAAAAATGGTACTAATGAGTTCTAGACCTATTGTACTTTCTGAAGATTTTGTAACTGATTCTGCTGTGAGGCGTTTAATTTTTGATGCTGGTGAAAACATAGAAGACCTTATGATTTTATGTGAAGCAGATATCACTACAAAAAACACAAAAAAACAACGTAAATACCGCAACAATTTTAAACTAGTTAGACAAAAAATTGTTGAAGTAGAAGAAAGAGATCAAATTCGTAATTTTCAGCCTCCAGTTACTGGAGAAGAAATTATGAAAACCTTTAATTTAAAACCATCTAAAGAAATTGGAATTTTAAAAGAAGCTATCAAAGAAGCTATTTTAGATGGTACAATTCCTAATGACTATAATGAAGCATATAATTTTATGCTTAAAAAAGGTAAAGAACTAGGTTTATAACTACCAATATTTTTCTCTTTATCAATTTTTACAATACCTACAAAAGTTCATAAAAACATAAACATACATTTTTTATGTTTTCCTTCACATACACTTTTCTACCATTCATCTACACTTTCTTCGTGTTAGACAACATATAATTATTTAACCATTTATTCATAGATATATTTGAATAAAACAGGTTAAAAGAAGTGTTTTCTCATTTATAAAAACATTACACTTAGTTTTTTTCCTATCAATAAAAAACGAAGCACATTTTAAAATTAAACGTAACCATTAACCCCCTTTAAATGAAAAATTTCCATTCAATGATTTTTTCAAAGTTTAATGTCAAAAAAAAAATCATATTAAACTTTTTCTGTCTATTATTCATTACAACAAGTTTTGCCCAGTTAAGTGATGTGCATTACATACCACCTATGTATTGTAGCGAATATTCTAGCTCAAACTGGTGGAACGAAGAAATCCATTTATCTACACCTTCATCTACTACATTCACCGTTTTCATTGAAGATGGGGCTGGAAATCCTGTTGGCGCAGGTAACAATGGAACTCCTGGAGCTTATGACATAACAAATGGAGCCCCATACGTTTTAAGCTTAGGTACTGCTCCTAGTGGGTATACTTCAGCCGTCACCGCAAATCTAGGTAATGTAATTGATGGAAATGGTTCAGGACTGAAGTTGACCGCAAGTGAAGCTTTTTATGCCAACTTTAAGGTAAATGGGAGTTCACAGGCTGCTAGTTTAACATCTAAAGGTACATCGGCCTTGGGGACTCATTTTAAGTGGGCAGGACCGCCAAACCGAACAACATATGCCAAAGGTGGTTATTCTGTTTTAAGTATTATGGCAACCCAAGACGGCACCGTAATAGATGTTACAGACTATGATACAGATCTATTAATTCAACGAAATACAGATGCTACTGCAATTACAGATGATGCTCTAAATTTCACCCTAGATGCAGGAGAATCCTACATTTTGGCAGTAAGAGCTAATACAGGCACTGCCAATAGAACCGGATTTATCGGAGCTGATATAAAATCAACAGCCCCTATTGCTGTAACTACTGGAGGTACCTTATATGCCATTGCGAGTCAAGGAGGAAGAGATTTGGGAATTGATCAACTTGTACCTATTGAGTTACTTGGTACTGAATATGTAGTTATACAAGGTAATGGAGGCTCAGCCGAACGTGTTATTATTACGGGTACAGCCAATGGCACATCGGTTAATGTTAATGGTTCCTATTATGGTTCTGTAGAAAATGGTACATTTTTAGAAATTAATGGAAGTGAATTTTCAGCTAACGAAAACATGTTAATTGAAACTACGGCTGCCGTTTATGTACACCACGCGATAATAGGAATTAATGGAGCTGCAAATACAGACGGTCTAAACTTCGTTCCTCCTTTGTCTTGTTTTAATGATGCTGAACTTAATGAACTTTCGATTCCAAGGGTAATTGCAGGAACCTCATATACAGCTTCAAGTTTAATGATTACTACTATTGCAGGTTCTACAGTGCTTGTTAATGGAACTGCCACAACTGAAACAGAAAAAGCTGTACCTAACAGTACTACATGGGTTACTTATAAAATACCTATTGATAATAATGGGAACTATTCCGTTAGTAGTAATAATCCAATTGCGGTAAGTATATTTGGAGGTTCAGGTAATGCAGGATTTGGTGGTTATTTCTCTAGTTTTGGTAGTGCTCCCTATTTAGAGGCTAATCAATATTTAAATTATTGTTATGATGAACTTTCTGTGGTTAGTTCAGTGCCACCGGATGGGATAACCTGGTATAAAGATGGCGTAGCTATTCCTGGTGAAACAGGAAATACTTTTATTCCTACACAATCAGGAACGTATTCTGCTCTAATAGATGTGGCTTTTTGTCAGTCATTCACAAGTCAATTTACGTATGTTTTTGATGATGATGATCTAGATGGATTGCCTAATGATTGCGATCCAAATGATGATAACATAGATACAGATGGAGATGGTATTCCAGATGGCGCAGATGCCGATGTAAATGGAGATGGAACTTTAGATAATGGTCCTGACTGTGATGGGGATGGTATCAATGATTTATTTGATTCAACACCATGTCCTGGTGATGTAGCAGATCCTGCAACAGATAGTGATGGTGATGGAATCACAGATGAAAATGACTTAATAGATGAAACTATTGATACAGATGGTGATGGTTTACCAGATGCTATTGACCCAGATAATAATAACCCAGATACAGATGGTGATGGTGTTCCAGATGGTGTGGATATAGATCCTGATGGTGATGGTATCGCCAATAACGGAACAGATTCCGATGGTGATGGAATTAATGATTTTTCAGATATTGATAATAATCCAGGTGCTCCCGATTCTGACGGAGATGGTATTATAGACTCAGAAGATACAATAGATAATACTGCGGATGCCGATGGGGATGGTTTACCTGATCATTTAGATCCTGATGATGGCAACTGTGATACTGATGGTGATGGCATTGTTGACGGTGCTGATATTGACGTTAACGGAGATGAAACAAATGATAACGGAGCCGATACTGACGGTGATGGAGTTAACAATCAGTTTGATTCTGATGTTGACGGTAACGGAACCATTGATAATGGCCCCGATACAGATGCTAATGGTCTAAATGATAACAAACAACCATTAGACACTGATGGAGATGGAATTCCTAATGGTTGTGATACGGACCCTTCAGATCCTTGTTCTCCCTCAACGGACAGTCTTTATGTTCCTGTTGATACCGCTGATTGTGATAATGACGGATTAACCTATGCAGAAGAAATAACTGCAGGCACAGATCCTGACTTGGCTGATACAGATGGTGATGGAGTCTTAGATGGTACAGAAGTAAATATTGATAACACTAATCCTTTAGACCTTTGTAGTTTTGAATTAGCAAGTGCTACCGAAACTCCAAGTGCAACTTGGAATACTTCAGATTGTGATGGAGATGGAGTTGATAATCAAACTGAAGTAACAAACGGTTCTGAAATTTTTGATCCATGTGACCCAGTTCAATTAGCGGGATATACAGGTTATGATTCAAGTAATGCTATTTGGTCATCTGCTGATTGTGATGGTGATGGAATAGATAATGGAACAGAAATTACTAATGGAACAGACCCATATAATAATGATACAACTCCTCCTACTGCGCCTACGGTTGATAGTCAAGTTACTAATGATACTACGCCTGTTCTTACAGGTACGGCTGAACCTAACTCTACTATTACTGTTGTTGTGGGTGGTGCTACATATACTACTACTGCTAACGCTTCTGGTGACTGGACTATTGATACTCAAACAGCTACTCCAGATAGCGGAACTTTTAATCCTAATATTAATGGTACTAATGAAGTACAGGTTACTAGTACTGATGCGGCTGGGAATAGCACTAATGATGCTACTACTTTAGAATTAACTATTGATACTACAGACCCTACAACTCCTACGGTTGATAGTCAAGTTACTAATGATACTACACCTGTTCTTACAGGTACGGCTGAACCTAACTCTACTATTACTGTTGTTGTGGGTGGTGCTACATATACTACTACTGCTAACGCTTCTGGTGACTGGACTATTGATACTCAAACAGCTACTCCAGATAGCGGAACTTTTAGCCCTAATGTTAATGGTACTAATGAAGTACAGGTTACTAGTACTGATGCGGCTGGGAATAGCACTAATGATGCTACTACTTTAGAATTAACTATTGATACTACAGACCCTACAACTCCTACGGTTGATAGTCAAGTTACTAATGATACTACGCCTGTTCTTACAGGTACGGCTGAACCTAACTCTACTATTACTGTTGTTGTGGGTGGTGCTACATATACTACTACTGCTAACGCTTCTGGTGACTGGACTATTGATACTCAAACAGCTACTCCAGATAGCGGAACTTTTAATCCTAATGTTAATGGTACTAATGAAGTACAGGTTACTAGTACTGATGCGGCTGGGAATAGCACTAATGATGCTACTACTTTAGAATTAACTATTGATACTACAGATCCTACAACTCCTACGGTTGATAGTCAAGTTACTAATGATACTACGCCTGTTCTTACAGGTACGGCTGAACCTAACTCTACTATTACTGTTGTTTTGGGTGGTGCTACATATACTACTACTGCTAACGCTTCTGGTGACTGGACTATTGATACTCAAACAGCTACTCCAGATAGCGGAACTTTTAATCCTAATATTAATGGTACTAATGAAGTACAGGTTACTAGTACTGATGCGGCTGGGAATAGCACTAATGATGCTACTACTTTAGAATTAACTATTGATACTACAGATCCTACAACTCCTACGGTTGATAGTCAAGTTACTAATGATACTACACCTGTTCTTACAGGTACGGCTGAACCTAACTCTACTATTACTGTTGTTGTGGGTGGTGCTACATACACTACTACTGCTAACGCTTCTGGTGACTGGACTATTGATACTCAAACAGCTACTCCAGATAGTGGAACTTTTAATCCTAATGTTAATGGCACTAATGAAGTACAGGTTACTAGTACTGATGCGGCTGGGAATAGCACTAATGATGCTACTACTTTAGAATTAACTATTGATACTACAGATCCTACTGCGCCTACAGTAGCTATTACTGAAGATACTAACAATGACGGTTTAATTTCTCAAGATGAATTAGTGGGTGATATTGATGCTACTATTACTCTTCCGGCTGATGCTGTGGCAGGTGATACTGTAACTATTACTGATGGTAATGGAAACTCTCAAGACATTGTTCTTAATGCTACAGATATAACTAATGGTACTATTAATGTTGTAATTGCTAATCCTGGTGATGGTAACTCTATTAATGTAACTGCTAATATTACAGATGTTGCTGGGAACGTTGGCCCTAATAGCACTGCTGATTCGGCTACTATTGATACAACTCCTCCTACTGCACCTACAGTAACTATTACTGAAGACACTAACAATGACGGTTTAATTTCTCAAGATGAATTAGTGGGTGATATTGATGCTACTATTACTCTTCCGGCTGATGCCGTGGCAGGTGATACTGTAACTATTACTGATGGTAATGGAAACTCTCAAGACATTGTTCTTAATGCTACAGATATTACTAATGGTACTATTAATGTTATAATTGTTAATCCTGGTGATGGTAACTCTATTAATGTAACTGCTAATATTACAGATGTTGCTGGGAACGTTGGCCCTAATAGCACTGCTGATTCGGCTACTATTGATACAACTCCTCCTACTGCGCCTACGGTAGCTATTACTGAAGATACTAATAATGACGGTTTAATTTCTCAAGATGAATTAGTGGGTGATATTGATGCTACTATTACTCTTCCGGCTGATGCTGTGGCAGGTGATACTGTAACTATTACTGATGGTAATGGAAACTCTCAAGACATTGTTCTTAATGCTACAGATATAACTAATGGTACTATTAATGTTGTAATTGCTAATCCTGGTGATGGTAACTCTATTAATGTAACTGCTAATATTACAGATGTTGCTGGGAACGTTGGCCCTAATAGCACTGCTGATTCGGCTACTATTGATACAACTCCTCCTACTGCACCTACAGTAACTATTACTGAAGACACTAACAATGACGGTTTAATTTCTCAAGATGAATTAGTGGGTGATATTGATGCTACTATTACTCTTCCGGCTGATGCCGTGGCAGGTGATACTGTAACTATTACTGATGGTAATGGAAACTCTCAAGACATTGTTCTTAATGCTACAGATATTACTAATGGTACTATTAATGTTATAATTGCTAATCCTGGTGATGGTAACTCTATTAATGTAACTGCTAATATTACAGATGTTGCTGGGAACGTTGGCCCTAATAGCGCTGCTGATTCGGCTACTATTGATTCTACTGATCCTATAGTAGATAGCTTTACAGCTAATACAACTTCTCCTTTATTAACAGGTCAAGGAAATTCTAATGAACTTCTATTAATTGATTTAGATACAGATGGTGATGGTGTAATTGATGTTTCATATTCAGTAACAACAGATTCTACAGGAAATTGGAGCATTGATACGGCTACAGCAATACCAGATAATGGTACATTTCCAATATTAGAAGATGAAGACACCATAGAAATAATAGCTACAGATTCTGCTGGAAATATTGGTACTGGTACAGTTGTACTTTCTATTGATTCTGATAATGATGGATTATCTGATAATGAAGAAGCGGCTTTAGGTACAGATCCTAATAACCCTGATACTGATGGGGATTCTATTTTAGACGGACAAGAAGTTACTGATAATACCAACCCGCTTGATGACTGTGACTCTAACGGTGGTACGCCTCTTGAAGCTAGTGATTGTGATATGGATGGCTTAACTAATGCACAAGAAGCGGCTTTAGGTACAGATCCTTTTAATCCTGATACCGATGGTGATTTAATTCTTGATGGTAAAGAAGTAGATGATGAAACTGATCCTCTTGATCCTTGTGATAATATTGGTGGTACACCTCCAACTGGTTCTGCTTGTGACATCTCTATTTACAACGACCTTGTAGGGCCTGGTGTAGATGATGGATACTTTAGAATTATTAATATTGAACAGTTCCCTAACAATACCGTACAAATCTACAACAGATGGGGCGTAATTGTTTTTGAAACTAAAGGATATGATCGTGGTTCTAATGTTTTTAAAGGAATATCTAACGGTAGAGTTGTTATTAATAAAAATGAAGAACTTCCTGCTGGTGTTTACTACTACATTATTAATTACAATAATAACGGTCAAAATAAATCTAAAGCCGGATATTTATATCTAAATAGATAACTTTAAACACAACCATTAAACGCATAAATCATAAATTATGAAAAAATTACTTCTAAGTATTGTTTTTGTCCTTCTTGCCCTGCAGAACATTTCTGCTCAGCAAGATGCACAATACACTCAATATATGTATAACACCATTGCCATTAACCCTGCTTATGCTGGTTCTAGAGGTGTATTTAGTATTGCTGCTTTGCACAGATCTCAATGGGTAGGCCTAGATGGTGCCCCTACAACACAAACGCTTAACTTTAACACTCCTGTTTCTAGAAGAGTGGGGCTTGGACTTTCTGTAGTCCACGATGAAATTGGTAACGGAACAAATCAAGATACCTATATAGATGCTGCTTTTTCTTATACAGTTCCTACTAGTGAACAAGGAAAACTATCCTTTGGACTTAAAGCTGGAGGACATTTTTTAAATCTAGATTTTTCTAAACTGGCCAATTACAGACAAGAGTCTACTCCGGCAGGATATGATGATATCGAGAAAAAATTCTCCCCTAACTTTGGCGCCGGTATCTATTACCATACTGATAAATTCTACGCTGGTTTTTCTGTCCCTAACTTTTTAGAAACAAAACACTTTGATGATTCTCAAGGACAAAACAGTTCTTTTCTTGCCGTAGAACGTATGAACTTGTATTTAATTACAGGCTATGTTTTTGAACTTAACAGAGATTTAAAACTTAAACCTGCCGCACTTATTAAAGCTGTTAAAGGTGCTCCTATACAAGCCGATTTGTCAGCTACTTTTTTACTTAGAGATAAATTTAGCTTTGGTGCCGCATACCGTTGGGATGCTGCTCTTAGTGCTCTTGTTGGGTTTCAGCTTAGTGACCAATTAATGCTTGGTTTAGCCTATGATAAAGAAACTACTGATCTTGGAAATACCTCGTTTAATGATGGTTCTTTTGAGGTTTTTTTAAGGTACGAGCTAAGATCAAGATACAAAAAAGTAATTACGCCTAGATTCTTCTAAAAAACAAAACAAATGAAATTTAAATACATAACACTTGCCTTTTTGTTTTGTTGTGCTTTTACAAACGCACAAACCAAAAAAGAGAAAAAGGCCGATGATAAGTTTGAAAGTTACCAATACGCTGAAGCTATTGATGTTTATGAAAGACTTATTGACTTAGGATATACATCTGAAACTATTTATAGAAAATTAGCAAACTCTAACTACCTTAATGCTAGGTATGAAAATGCCGCTAAATGGTATGAGATGTTGGTTAACCTAGAAGGTGCTAACGTTGACCCTGAAGAGGTCTATAAATACGCATTATCACTAAAGTCTATTGGAGAATATGAAAAATCTGATACTTGGATGCGTAAGTTTGATGATATAAAACAGTACGACTCTAGAGCGTCTTTATTTGAAAATAATACAGACTACCTAAAAGTAATTGAAAAAAACTCGGGACGGTACAATATTAAAAACTTAGAAATAAATTCTAGTGTATCTGAATTCTCTCCTGCTTATTACAATGACAAACTTGTTTTCTCTTCTGCTAGAGATACAGGAACTGTGCGTAGAACTATTCACGAGTGGAATAACCAGCCATTTTTAAACCTATATGCTGCTCAGTTTAATGAAGAAGGCAAACCTATTAACGCTGGAAAACTAGACCGTAAACTAAATAAAAAAACACATGAATCTTCTGCTATTTTTACTAAAGATGGCAATACCATGTATTTTACCAGAAATAATTCTGATAACGGGAGATTTGCACGTGATAAAGATGGGGTTAGTAGACTTAAATTATATAGAGCTACTAAGGTAAATGATGAGTGGAAAAAAATTACAGAATTGCCTTTTAATGGTGATGATTTTTCTGTAGCACACCCTGCCCTATCGCCTGATGAAACTAAACTATACTTTGCATCTGATATGCCTGGCACTAGAGGAATGTCTGATTTGTTTGTGGTAGATATTATTGCTGATGGTACTTTTTCTGCTCCTCGTAATCTTGGCAATAAAATTAACACAGAATCTAGAGAAACATTTCCTTTTGTTTCTAAAAACAACATCTTGTATTTTGCCTCTGATGGGCATCCCGGTTTAGGCGGTTTAGATATTTTTGCAACGCAAATTACCAACAATTTTAATGATTCTTATATTCTAAACATAGGTAAACCAGTAAACAGTAAACAAGATGATTTCTCTTTAATTTTTGATGAAGACACTCAAAAAGGATTCTTTGCCTCTAACCGTGATGGTGGTAAAGGGTATGATGATATTTATAGCTTTATACAAACCAAAGAGCTAAATCTTAATTGCTACAATACCATTAATGGTACTGCTGTTAATCTTAAAACGGGGGCTAGTATTGCTGATGCTGCGATCCAAGTAAAAGACAAAGAGAATACCTTGGTTTTTGAAACTAAAACAGACACCAAAGGAAACTTTACACTAAATGATATTTGTTGGGATGATACCTATACCCTACTCGGAGAAAAAATAGAGTTTGAGCAAGGTACTACCTCCTTTACTATGGAACGCAATAAAGAATTAAAACCTGTTATTGTAAAATTAAATCCTATTAAAAGAGCTGCGCCTATTGGTACTGACTTAACAAAGTACTTAAAACTAGATCCTATTTATTTTGACCTTGATAAATCATTTATTAGAATTGACGGACAAATTACTATGCAACAAGTGTTTGCATACCTTAAAGAATACCCAGAGGTGGTTATTGAGGTTCGTTCACATACAGATGCCAGAGCTACTAATGAGTATAACTTAGCCCTATCTAACAGAAGAGCTAAAGAAACTGTAAAATACCTACTAGATAATGGTATTGCGCCTGAGCGTGTTTCTGGTAAAGGATTTGGTGAGTCAGAGCTTACAAACAATTGTGACTCTAACAGCAAATGCTCTGAAGAAGAACACCAAAAAAACAGAAGATCTGAGTTTATTGTAGTACAAAACTAAACAATAAAACATCCTATAAAAACAAAAAAGAGGAAGCTAAAGCTTCCTCTTTTTTGTTACATAAATAATAAACTATTTACTTATTTTCTATCCCTTTAAAAATAAAGTCTGTTAACTGCTTCTCTATCTCTATTGGGTTTACTTTTATATCATCATTGGTAATCATACTAAACAACCAACGCATAGAAGATATTACCATAAAAGTTGCAAATTCACTATCCATTTTACGAAGAGAACCTTCAGAGATACCTTCATCAATTATATTACTTACAGTACTTATATAACCGCTTCTTTTTAATTTAAACTCTTCTAATTTCTCTCCTTTTAAATTACGCCATTCATATACAAAAAGAGAAACCTCATAAGGCTTGTTAAGTGTATACTGAACGTGCTTAGAAATTACAAACTTTAATTTTTCTACCGGAGAGTACGAAGAATTCATAATATTATCTAAATAGACAACAAATTCTTCTAAGGTGCTAAACAAATAATCTTCTAATAACGCTTCTTTAGAATCTATATAGTTGTAAACATTTGCTACTTCAAAATTCAACTCGTGTGCAATGTCTCGCATTGTTGTGGCCTTAAAGCCTTTTTCACTTATTAACTTAAGTGTCTTTTCAAAAAATAATTCTTTTTTTGTAATCCTTTTCATAAAAAATAGTTTGATCTTGTTTTGATTGAGGCCTGCTTTTTCGAGAAAAAACAAGACTCAAATATATGAACGTACGTTAACTTTTCAATACAAATAACTACACTTTAATATTCCTTTAACTTTTAGAACTCAAAAAACAACCTTAACATTATATATCGTTCATAGATACATTAGCAGTAAAAACAAGCTAAAATCAAACCAAAAATAATTTTTTACGTAAGTATTATAGTAAGCAACAAATTAAAGTTACAAATAATAACTATAATTAACTATATGTAATAAATAACAAAAAATTAACAATTTCTTTAAAACAATAATTGAAATAGCAATTAAAAATCGGATGAACAGTATATATATTTGCTATATTGTAATATAATTACTATAATTAATTGAAGAATTGTCAATATTTAAAAACTCTAAAAAACTAATTTATATGTAAAGCATAACTCTACATAATATTCTACACATATAATTACCAATTATTTAAAGCTCCCCATTTAAAATAATAAATCTATGAGAAGAAAATTACAACCAAACTCTAAAAAATCACTTGTAAGTAAAATACTAATTCTTGCGATTTTTTACTTCTGTATCCCAATTAACCTACAATCGTACAATAAGGCTAAAACAACTTTCTTTAGCGAAAACCTAATCTATGCAAATCCTGTATTAGATTTAAATTCAAATACTCCCGGAAACAATTATCAGTTTAATGTAGATCCTACTACATCAAATGTATACCCTATAAGTATTTCTCCCACTTTAACTTCTGATGCAGGTACTATTTTGAGTGCCACCATTTCTTTATCGGGAGTGGTTGACTTTCCAAATGAAGAATTAATTTCTTTTAATGATGGTAGTGGTTTTACTCTTTTTTACTTAAACGGAACCCCTCCATACCCTTCTAGAACTTACAATTTTGGAGGTACAAGTATTTTAGTAACCCAAACATCGGGTACTACTTTTTTAATAACAGAATCCTTTGGTAATCCAATACCAAATACATCTTTTGAAGCATTTATTGCAGGAACTTATTATGGAAATTTATCTAGCTCACAAACTGACGGGCTTAGAACTGTTGATATACAAGTTACAGATACAAGTTCTCAATCTAGTACCTCGCAAACTCTAATTAACGTTTACACACAACCTTTTGCATATGATGATACCAATAGTATTAGTGCTAGCAATACAGGTACTGTTACAGGTAACGTTTTAACAGATGGCACACCTGATGAAGGAAATAGTCCTTTTATTTCTGAGGTTGATGTATACCCAACACAAGTTGGATCTGCATACAATACTTTATATGGTAGCGTAACTATACAAGCAAATGGTAATTATATATATGATGTAGATGAGAGCAACTCATCTGTTACTGGCTTAAAAAATGGAGAAACCCTGCAGGATATTGTCTCGTATACGGTAAGAAACCCTGAAGGCTTATTTGATTACGGCATACTTACAATTACTATTAACGGTGTTGATGATAACCCTATAGCCCTAGACAATACAGACGAAATAACTGTGGTTGTAGAAAACGATGTCTCAGGTAATATAATAACTGACATTGGGGTTGATGGAGCAGATTATGTAGATAGAGGTTTAGCAACTTTAGTTTGGGAAAACCAATTTGCAAACGGAGAAACTGTAAACGGAAAAACGAAAACAATTGGTGGTGTACAACTTGGTTTTACATCTACAGACCCTTCATCTATAGGTACGGTTAACAATCAAATAGTTTTAACTACAGCTACTAATGGAGGGCATACAGGCTATTTATTATATCAAATTGATGCAGCTACAAATCCTGTTGGAGATACAGAGTTAATTATAACATTTTCTGAACCTGTATTTAATTTAGGTTTTTTAATTACTGATATAGATTACTCACAGGGTACAACTTGGCAAGATCAAATTACTATTAATGGTTCCTTAAATGGTACAGCGTCTAACTTTACTTATGTTACCACTGGTGGTGTGGTTAATACTGCTAGCAATACATTTTATGGTACAGGAAGCGCTATTGAAAGTGATGCCACCGGTAATGTTAATGTATTTTTTAATGAACCTATAAACCAATTAAGACTTGGCTATAATTACGGTCCAGACGTTACAAATGCAGACCCTACTGCTCAAATAGCAGGTGTATCTGATATTTACTGGCAAGGAGATAATCCAGATATACAAATTACTGAAATTGATGGAAACGCTTCTAATGTAAATATTGTATACACAGGAACCTATGGTACTATAACTGTAAATAGTGATGGTAGTTATACTTATACTCCAGATACTAGTAACCCTGTAGTTTCAGGTTTACTCATTGGTCAAACATTAACTGAAACTTTTCAATACAGATTATCTGATGGGTCAAATTCTGACACGGCTAATTTAATTATTACCTTAAAAGGAAATAAAACTCCTCCTACAATAGACATTACTACACCCATAGAAGGTGATGATGTGGTAAATGCAGCAGAAGATAATGATGTGACCATTTCTGGTACTACTACTGGTATAGAAGACAATCAAATTGTAACCGTAACTTTTGATGACGGTACTAATACTGTAACTACAACTGCTACGGTTAGTGGTGGTACTTGGACAGCTACGGATGCAGACATCTCTGGTTTAACTAACGGACCAATTACTGTAACCGCTGATGTTGAGGATATTGCTGGTAATCCTGCTACAGATAATGACCCTATTACTTTAGACAACTCACTGCCAACAATAGACATTACTACACCTATAGAAGGTGACAATAATGTAAACGCAGTAGAGGATAATGATGTTACCATTTCTGGTACTACTACTGGTGTAGAAGATAACCAAATTGTAACCATAACTTTTTCTGATGGAACCAATACTGTTACCACAACTGCTACGGTTAGTGGTGGTAATTGGACCGCAACAGATGCAGATATTTCTGGGTTAACTAACGGACCAATTACTGTTACTGCAGATGTTACAGATGTGGCTCTTAACCCAGCTACGGATAATGATCCTATTACCCTAGATAATACTACACCAACTATTGATATTACAACTCCTATTGAAGGGGATGATGTGGTAAATGCTGCAGAAGATGGTGATGTAACCATTTCTGGTACTACTACTGGTGTAGAAGACAACCAAATTGTAACCGTAACTTTTAATGATGGTACTAATACTGTAACTACAACTGCTACGGTTAGCGGTGGTAATTGGACAGCTACGGATGCAGATATCTCTGGATTAAATAACGGAACAATTACTGTAACAGCTGATGTTACCGATGTAGCTTTAAACCCAGCGACAGATAATGAAACCGTCATACTTGAAAACTCCATACCTACAATAGACATTACTACACCTATAGAAGGTGACAATAATGTAAACGCAGCAGAAGATAATGATGTTACAATTTCTGGTACTACTACTGATATAGAGGATAACCAAATTGTAACTGTCACTTTTAATGACGGTACAAATACAGTTACCACAACTGCTACAGTTACTGGTAATACCTGGACCGCTACGGATGCAGATATCTCTGGTTTAACTAACGGACCAATTACTGTTACTGCAGATGTTGAAGACTTAGCAGGGAATACTGCATCAGATAATGACCCTATTACACTTGACAACTCATTACCAACAATAGACATTACAACACCAATTGAAGGTGAAAACGTAGTGAGTGATTCTGAAGACAATGATGTTACCATTTCTGGTACTACTACTGGTGTAGAAGATAACCAAACCGTAACCGTAACTTTTTCTGATGGTGCAAATACCGTAACAACAACTGCTACTGTAACAGCTAATTCTTGGACTGCTACGGATGCAGATATCTCTGGTTTAACTAACGGACCAATTACTGTTACTGCAGATGTTACGGATGTTGCCCTTAACCCTGCTACAGATAATGACCCTATTACACTTGATAACTCATTGCCTACAATAGACATTACAACACCTATAGAAGGTGATAATATTGTAAACGCAGCAGAAGATAATGATGTTACAATTTCTGGTACTACTACTGGTGTAGAAAATAACCAAACAGTAACCGTAACTTTTTCTGACGGTACAAATACTGTAACAACAACTGCTACTGTAACAGCTAATTCTTGGACCGCAACAGATGCAGATATCTCTGGTTTAACTAACGGACCAATTACTGTTACTGCAGACGTTACAGATGTGGCTCTTAACCCAGCAACAGATAATGATCCTATAACGTTAGATAATGCAATTCCAGTACCAACAATAGTAATAGATAATGTTACTGCAAACAATCTTGTTACAGCTTCTGAAGCCGCAAATGATATCGTAATAACTGGTACTGTAAGTGGAGACTTTAATACTGGAGATACAGTTACTATAACTATTAAAGGTACAGATTATACTGGAGCTGTAGATTCTGGAGGAGTTTTTAGTATTGATGTTCCTGGTTCTGAATTACAAGAAGATGCAGATTTAATTATTGAAGGTAGTGTTACTACAACTGACGCTGCAGGAAATTCTAATTCTGCTTCTACTACTAAAGCTTATAATTTAGATAATGATGGTGATGGTATTACAGATAATATAGATGAAGACGATGATAATGATGGTATTACAGATGTTGTAGAAGGCACTGCAGATTTTGACAATGATGGTGTTCCTAATTATCTAGATTTAGATAGTGATAATGATGGTATACCTGATATTGTAGAAACTGGAAATGGTAGCCTAGATTTAGATGGAAATGGATCTATAGATGCGGGAGAAAGTAATGTTGGAACAAATGGAATTCCTGATAGCGCTGAAGATGGTGGCACTGATGGTAATGGGGTTTCAAATATTCCTGTAGATAGTGATGGATCTGGAAGTCCTAATTATTTAGATATTGATTCTGATAATGATGGAATCACGGATACCGTTGAATCTCAATCTGATGGTAGTTTAGTTCAAAGTACAGGAAATGATTCTGACAACGATGGTATTGACGATGCTTTTGATATAGATAACGGTGGTTCTTTTACAAATACTCCAGAAAATACAGATGGAGATGCTAACCCAGATTATTTAGATTTAGACAGTGATGATGATGGTATTATTGATAACATTGAATGGCAATCTACTTCCGGATATGTATTACCTAGTGTAGATAGTGACGGTAACGGACTTGCAGATAATTACGAGACTGCGGCAGGTTCTGGTGTTTCAATTAATCAACCGGCTAATTCAGACGGTACGGATAAACCAGATTTTAGAGATTTGGATTCTGATAATGATGGCTTAACAGATTACATTGAAGCTTATGATGTAGACGCAGATAACTCTGCAGATACAGCACCTACCAATACTGATATTGATAATGATGGTCTAGACGACGGTTTTGATAACAGCACAACGGAACCTAATGGAATTGCGGATCCTAACGGACCAACAAATAGCAATCAACAAGTATCAACTTTTCCTAATGATCAAGATCCGTTTACTTCTGAAGTAGATTTTAGAGATCCAACAACACACGTAGATTCTATTGATACAGATGGTGATACTGTAAATAATGACACAGATATTGATGATGATAATGACGGAATTTTAGATTATGTAGAATCTTTAGGATTTACACCTACAGATACAAAAGGTGATGCTTGTGGTATACCTGCTGGTTCATTTAATGGGGGATCATATATAGGTGGTACAGGATCTGGTGCTGGTACAATAGGTGCAGAATACAGATTTTCTACAGTCGTAAGTTCATCATTGGGTATATTGGATGCTATTGTAAGAATTACAGATATTGACAATGCAACTTTAACCTCTATAGATGATAGCTCAACCGGCAGTGCTAATGCTTGGCAACCAAGTTTTACAATTGGTGGTACTGATGGTGATACAGGTGGTATATCTTTTAATATTCGTTTAGTTGCAACAGGAACAGATTTTCAAGTAAACTTGATTAGATTTGGTGGTGTTATTTATGACATTGATGGAGCTAATACTAGAGAAAGTGTCACCCTAACAAGACCAGGATTGTATGCTATAGATAGCAATTCATTACTTACAGTTTCAGAAAATTTAGCAACAGGTACCGCAACTTTTCAAGGGCCAGCAAAAACTTGGGATGATGTTGATTTTGGCCCAAGGTTAGCTGCTTATTTTAATTTCTATGAAACTACAAACTTGGATATCACATTTAGTGGAGAATTACAACCGTCTTTTTCTACTAATAATTATTTAGGTTCTGTATTGTTTCAAACTTGTGATATTAACGGTTTATTTACTCCAAATAACACTACCTCTTCTAATAATACTGATGGTTCTGCAACTACTGCTTCAGGACCTGGAACAGCTCCTGTTTATACTATTTACCAAGGTATAGATAGTGATAATGATGGTATAGAAGATCATTTAGATATTGACTCTGACAATGATGGCATTCCAGATAATGTTGAGGCACAACCAACAACAGGTTATGTGGCTCCTTCAAATACTTTTGATGTAAATGGTTTAGATACAAATTATCCAAACGGTTTAACTCCAGAAAAGACGGATACAGATCTAACACCTGATTATTTGGATTTAGATACAGATGATGATGGACTAAGTGATACAGAAGAAGCAGGGTTTAATTCCTCTTCAAACAATTTAGATTCTGATGGTGATGGTCTTTTAGATGAGTTTGATGATGTAGATACTTCTGGCGGCTTGTTTGATCCTAATGACGATCAAAATAATGGTGCATCAGACCTGCCAAATATTGCTATAAATGCAACAACAGAAGTAGACTACCGTGAAGCTGGTATAGATGATAATGATAATGATGGTATTGCAGACTCTATAGATTTAGATGACGATAATGATGGAATTCTAGATACAGCTGAAAGTCCTGGCGGTGTTGACCCAAGTGCTGACGATGATAATAATGGCACTCTTAATTTTAAAGATGTAAATGCTACTAATGATCTTAACAATGATGGTATTGTTGATGCATTTGATACTGATGGTGATGGAGTTCCAAACCATTTTGATTTAGATGCTGATAATGATGGTATTTATGATACTGTTGAAGCTGGAAGCAACCAACCACATACAAACGGAATATTAGATGGTGATGTAGGTACAGACGGGGTTCCTGATAGCGTACAAGATAGCGGACAAGAAAATAGTGGTACAGTAAATTATACACTTGCTGATTCTGAAAGTACTCCAGACGGAATACCTGACTTTTTAGAATTAGATGCTGATGGTGATTTATGTAATGATGTTACTGAAGCTGGTTTTACAGATTCTGATGGAGATGGTATACTTGGTGACACACCAACAACAGTAAATACAAGTGGTGTTGTTACAGGTACTAATGTTACAGATGGTTATACTGTTCCTAATAATGAAGACAGTGCAAGTAATTCGCTGTACGATTTTCAACAACCTGGAGTTGCTCCTACTATTGCCAATGCTGCAGACCAACCACAGGACATTATTACAAATGCAGATACATCAGAGTCTTTTTCGGTAACTGCTACAGGAACAAACTTATTATATCAGTGGCAAGTAGATGATCAATCAGGAAGTGGGTTTGTAGATATTGATGACACTAATACTTCTGATATTTATACCGGTAGTACTACTCCTACCCTAACCTTAACAGGTATAACTATTACTCAAGATGGTTATCAATATAGAGTTATTGTTTCAGAACTTTCATATGTATGTTCTCCGGCGGTATCTAACCCTGCATTACTTACTGTAGATGTAACTAACCCTGTAATTGCTATAGATGTTGTTGCTGTAGATGATATTATAAATGCAGTTGAAGATAATGCACCTGTAACAATTTCTGGTACTACAGATGCTGAAGACGGACAGACTGTAACTATTAACTTAAACGGAAATACTTACACTGCTACTGTTTCATC
The DNA here is from genome assembly GCF_007827205.1 of Cellulophaga sp. RHA_52. Taxonomy (NCBI): domain Bacteria; kingdom Pseudomonadati; phylum Bacteroidota; class Flavobacteriia; order Flavobacteriales; family Flavobacteriaceae; genus Cellulophaga; species Cellulophaga sp. RHA_52. The sequence continues at coordinate 2,277,159 of NZ_VIRZ01000001.1, read as the reverse complement.
TGGAACTTGGACATTAGATATTACTGCTGCAGATGCTCAAGCTCTTGATGCTTTAGAAACTATAACCGCTAATGTGTCTGATTTAGCAGGTAATGCTGCACCACAAGCAACTAGAGATATTGTTCATGATGTAAACGCTACAATAGACATTACTACGCCTATTGAAGGGGATAATGTGGTAAACGCTGCCGAAGATAATGATGTTACTATTTCCGGTACTACTACTGATGTAGAAGATGGACAAACTGTAACGGTTACTTTTGACGATGGCGTTAATCCTGTTGTTACAACAACTGCTACAGTTAGTGGTGGTAATTGGACTGCTACGGATGCCGATATCTCTGGATTAACTAACGGAACAATTACTGTAACGGCTGATGTTACCGATATTGCAGGTAATCCTGCAACAGATAACGATCCGATAACATTAGAAAATACAATACCAACAATAGACATTACTACGCCTATTGAAGGTGATGATGTGGTAAATGCTGCAGAAGATAATGATGTTACTATTTCCGGTACTACTACTGATGTAGAAGATGGGCAAACTGTAACGGTTACTTTTGATGATGGCGTTAATCCTGTTATTACAACAACTGCTACGGTTAGTGCTGGTAATTGGACAGCTGCGGATGCGGATATCTCTGGATTAAATAACGGAACAATTACTGTAACAGCTGATGTTACTGATGTAGCTCTTAATCCAGCTACAGATAATGACCCTATTACCTTAGATAATACTACACCTACAATAAACATTACTACACCTATTGAAGGTGATGATGTGGTAAATGCTGCAGAAGATGGTGATGTTACTATTTCTGGTACCACTACCGATGTAGAAGATGGACAAACTGTAACTGTAACATTTGATGATGGCGTTAATCCTGTTGTTACAACAACTGCTATAGTTAGTGCTAATGCTTGGACCGCTATTGACGCGGATATTTCAGGACTAAATAATGGAACAATTACTGTAACAGCTGATGTTACTGATGTGGCTCTCAACCCTGCAACTGATAATGATCCTATTACTCTTGAAAATTCTGTACCTACAATAGATATTACAACACCTATAGAAGGTGATAATATTGTAAACGCTGCAGAGGATAATGATGTTACTATTTCCGGTACTACTACCGATGTAGAAGATGGACAAACTGTAACGGTTACTTTTTCTGATGGTACAAATACTGTAACTACTACTGCTACAGTTTCCGGTAATAATTGGACAGCTACAGATGCAGATATTTCTGAATTAACTAACGGAACAATTACTGTAACAGCTGATGTTACTGATGTGGCTCTTAATCCTGCTACAGATAATGACCCTATTACCTTAGATAATACTACACCTACTATCGATATTACAACTCCTATTGAAGGTGATGATGTGGTAAACGCATCTGAAGACAAAAATGTAACTATTTATGGTACCACTACCGATGTAGAAGATGGGCAAACTGTAACGGTTACTTTTGATGATGGCGACAATCCTGTTGTTACAACAACTGCTACGGTTACTGGCAGCACTTGGACAGCTACGGATGCAGATATCTCTGGACTAAATAACGGAACAATTACTGTAACGGCTGATGTTACCGATATTGCTCTCAACCCAGCTACAGATAATGACCCTATTACTTTAGATAATACATTACCAACAATAGATATTACAACGCCTATTGAAGGTGATGATGTAGTAAACGCAGCCGAAGATGGTGATGTTACTATTTCTGGTACCACTACCGATGTAGAAGATGGACAAACTGTAACGGTTACTTTTGACGATGGCGTTAATCCTGTTGTTACAACAACTGCTACGGTTACTGGCAGCACTTGGACTGCTACGGATGCAGATATCTCAGGATTAAATAACGGAACAATTACTGTAACAGCTGATGTTACTGATGTTGCACTTAACCCTGCTACAGATAATGACCCTATTACCTTAGATAATACTACACCTACAATAAACATTACTACGCCTATTGAAGGTGATGATGTGGTAAATGCTGCAGAAGATAATGATGTTACTATTTCTGGTACTACTACTGATGTAGAAGATGGACAAACCGTAACTGTTACTTTTGATGATGGCGTTAATCCTGTTGTTACAACAACTGCTACAGTTAGTGGTGGTAATTGGACTGCTACGGATGCAAATATCTCTGGACTAAATAACGGAACAATTACTGTAACAGCTGATGTTACTGATGTGGCTCTTAATCCTGCTACAGATAATGACCCTATTACCTTAGATAATACTACACCTACAATAAACATTACTACGCCTATTGAAGGTGATGATGTGGTAAATGCTGCAGAAGATAATGATGTTACTATTTCTGGTACTACTACTGATGTAGAAGATGGACAAACCGTAACTGTTACTTTTGATGATGGCGTTAATCCTGTTGTTACAACAACTGCTACAGTTAGTGGTGGTAATTGGACAGCTACGGATGCAGATATCTCTGGACTAACTAACGGAACAATTACTGTAACGGCTGATGTTACCGATATTGCTCTCAACCCAGCTACAGATAATGACCCTATTACCTTAGATAATACTACACCTACTATCGATATTACAACTCCTATTGAAGGAGATGATGTAGTAAACGCTGCAGAAGATAATGATGTTACTATTTCCGGTACTACTACTGATGTAGAAGATGGACAAACCGTAACTGTTACTTTTGGCGATGGCGTTAATCCTGTTGTTACAACAACTGCTACGGTTAGTGGTGGTAATTGGACAGCTACGGATGCAGATATCTCTGGATTAACTAACGGAACAATTACTGTAACAGCTGATGTTACTGATGTTGCACTTAACCCTGCAACTGATAATGACCCTATTACCTTAGATAATACTACACCTACTATCGATATTACAACTCCTATTGAAGGGGATAATGTAGTAAACGCTGCCGAAGATAATGATGTAACTATTTCCGGTACTACTACTGATGTAGAAGATGGACAAACCGTAACTGTTACTTTTGACGATGGCGTTAATCCTGTTGTTACAACAACTGCTACGGTTACTGGCAGCACTTGGACAGCTGCGGATGCAAATATCTCTGGACTAAATAACGGAACAATTACTGTAACAGCTGATGTTACTGATGTTGCTCTTAATCCTGCTACAGATAATGACCCTATTACCTTAGATAATACTACACCTACAATAAACATTACTACGCCTATTGAAGGTGATGATGTGGTAAATGCTGCAGAAGATAATGATGTTACTATTTCTGGTACTACTACTGATGTAGAAGATGGACAAACCGTAACTGTTACTTTTGATGATGGCGTTAATCCTGTTGTTACAACAACTGCTACAGTTAGTGGTGGTAATTGGACTGCTACGGATGCAAATATCTCTGGACTAAATAACGGAACAATTACTGTAACAGCTGATGTTACTGATGTTGCTCTTAATCCTGCTACAGATAATGACCCTATTACCTTAGATAATACTACACCTACAATAAACATTACTACGCCTATTGAAGGTGATGATGTGGTAAATGCTGCAGAAGATAATGATGTTACTATTTCTGGTACTACTACTGATGTAGAAGATGGACAAACCGTAACTGTTACTTTTGATGATGGCGTTAATCCTGTTGTTACAACAACTGCTACAGTTAGTGGTGGTAATTGGACTGCTACGGATGCAAATATCTCTGGACTAAATAACGGAACAATTACTGTAACGGCTGATGTTACCGATATTGCTCTCAACCCTGCAACTGATAATGACCCTATTACCTTAGATAACACTACACCTACAATAAACATTACTACGCCTATTGAAGGTGATGATGTGGCAAATGCTGCCGAAGATGGTGATGTTACTATTTCTGGTACTACTACTGATGTAGAAGATGGACAAACTGTAACTATTACTTTTGACGATGGCGTTAATCCTGTTGTTACAACAACTGCTACGGTTACTGGCAGCACTTGGACAGCTACGGATGCAGATATCTCTGGACTAACTAACGGAACAATTACTGTAACGGCTGATGTTACCGATATTGCTCTCAACCCAGCTACAGATAATGACCCTATTACCTTAGATAATACTACACCTACTATCGATATTACAACTCCTATTGAAGGAGATGATGTAGTAAACGCTGCAGAAGATAATGATGTTACTATTTCCGGTACTACTACTGATGTAGAAGATGGACAAACCGTAACTGTTACTTTTGACGATGGCGTTAATCCTGTTGTTACAACAACTGCTACGGTTAGTGGTGGTAATTGGACAGCTACGGATGCAGATATCTCTGGACTAACTAACGGAACAATTACTGTAACGGCTGATGTTACCGATATTGCTCTCAACCCAGCTACAGATAATGACCCTATTACCTTAGATAATACTACACCTACTATCGATATTACAACTCCTATTGAAGGAGATGATGTAGTAAACGCTGCAGAAGATAATGATGTTACTATTTCCGGTACTACTACTGATGTAGAAGATGGACAAACCGTAACTGTTACTTTTGACGATGGCGTTAATCCTGTTGTTACAACAACTGCTACGGTTAGTGGTGGTAATTGGACAGCTACGGATGCAGATATCTCGGGACTAAATAATGGAACAATTACTGTAACAGCTGATGTTACTGATGTGGCTCTTAATCCTGCTACAGATAATGACCCTATTACTCTTGAAAATTCTGTACCTACAATAGATATTACTACGCCTATTGAAGGAGATGATGTAGTAAACGCAGCCGAAGATAATGATGTTACTATTTCTGGTACAACTACTGATGTAGAAGATGGACAAACTGTAACTGTTACTTTTGACGATGGCGTTAATCCTGTTGTTACAACAACTGCTACGGTTAGTGCTGGTAATTGGACAGCTACGGATGCAGATATCTCTGGATTAACTAACGGAACAATTACTGTAACAGCTGATGTTACTGATGTTGCTCTTAATCCTGCTACAGATAATGACCCTATTACCTTAGATAATACTACACCTACTATCGATATTACAACTCCTATTGAAGGGGATAATGTAGTAAACGCTGTCGAAGATAATGATGTAACTATTTCCGGTACTACTACTGATGTAGAAGATGGACAAACTGTAACGGTTACTTTTGACGATGGTACTGATACGGTTACTACAACTGCTACGGTTAGTAGCGGTACTTGGACAGCAGCGGATGCAGATATCTCTGGATTAACTAATGGAACAATTACTGTAACCGCTGATGTTGCTGATGTGGCTCTTAATCCTGCTACAGATAATGACCCTATTACTCTTGATAACTCATTACCAATTGTAGATAGTTTTATTACTATAGACACTACTCCTATTTTAACAGGTCAAGGAGATCCTAACGAATCTCTTATAATAGAGCTTGATACAAATGGTGATAATGTTATTGATGTTACATATTCAGTTACTACTGACTCTAGTGGAGCTTGGAGTGTAGATACCGAAACTCAATCACCAATTAACGGTTCTTTACCTTCTCTAACAGATGAAGATATTATTAATATTACAGCTACTGATCCTGCTGGAAACTCTAACACAGGTATTGTAACTATTTCTGTTGATACAGATGGTGATGGACTTACAAACAATGAAGAGAATACTTTAGGCACAGACCCTAACAATCCAGATACGGATGGTGATGGGACTTCTGATGGTCAAGAAGTAACAGACGGTACAAACCCACTAGATGATTGTGATTCTATTGGTGGTACTCCTCTTGATACTAGCGATTGTGATAACGATGGCTTAACTAATGCAGAAGAAGCTACTATTGGTACAGACCCTTTTAATCCTGATTCTGATAATGATGGACTTTTAGATGGTGATGAAGTTACTTTAGGTACAGATCCTAATAACCCTGATACAGATGGGGATTCTATTTTAGACGGACAAGAAGTTACTGATAATACCAACCCGCTTGATGACTGTGACTCTAACGGTGGTACGCCTCTTGATGCTAGTGATTGTGATATGGATGGCTTAACTAATGCACAAGAAGCGGCTTTAGGTACAGATCCTTTTAATCCTGATACCGATGGTGATTTAATTCTTGATGGTAAAGAAGTAGATGATGAAACTGATCCTCTTGATCCTTGTGATAATATTGGTGGTACACCTCCTACTGGTTCTGCTTGTGACATCTCTATTTACAACGACCTTGTGGGGCCTGGTGTAGATGATGGATACTTTAGAATTATTAATATTGAACAGTTCCCTAACAATACCGTACAAATCTACAACAGATGGGGCGTAATTGTTTTTGAAACTAAAGGATATGATCGTGGTTCTAATGTTTTTAAAGGAATATCTAACGGTAGAGTTGTTATTAATAAAAATGAAGAACTTCCTGCTGGTGTTTACTACTACATTATTAATTACAATAATAACGGTCAAAATAAATCTAAAGCCGGATATTTATATCTAAATAGATAACTTTAAACACAACCATTAAACGCATAAATCATAAATTATGAAAAAATTACTTCTAAGTATTGTTTTTGTCCTTCTTGCCCTGCAGAACATTTCTGCTCAGCAAGATGCACAATACACTCAATATATGTATAACACCATTGCCATTAACCCTGCTTATGCTGGTTCTAGAGGTGTATTTAGTATTGCTGCTTTGCACAGATCTCAATGGGTAGGCCTAGATGGTGCCCCTACAACACAAACGCTTAACTTTAACACTCCTGTTTCTAGAAGAGTGGGGCTTGGACTTTCTGTAGTCCACGATGAAATTGGTAACGGAACAAATCAAGATACCTATATAGATGCTGCTTTTTCTTATACAGTTCCTACTAGTGAACAAGGAAAACTATCCTTTGGACTTAAAGCTGGAGGACATTTTTTAAATCTAGATTTTTCTAAACTGGCCAATTACAGACAAGAGTCTACTCCGGCAGGATATGATGATATCGAGAAAAAATTCTCCCCTAACTTTGGCGCCGGTATCTATTACCATACTGATAAATTCTACGCTGGTTTTTCTGTCCCTAACTTTTTAGAAACAAAACACTTTGATGATTCTCAAGGACAAAACAGTTCTTTTCTTGCCGTAGAACGTATGAACTTGTATTTAATTACAGGCTATGTTTTTGAACTTAACAGAGATTTAAAACTTAAACCTGCCGCACTTATTAAAGCTGTTAAAGGTGCTCCTATACAAGCCGATTTGTCAGCTACTTTTTTACTTAGAGATAAATTTAGCTTTGGTGCCGCATACCGTTGGGATGCTGCTCTTAGTGCTCTTGTTGGGTTTCAGCTTAGTGACCAATTAATGCTTGGTTTAGCCTATGATAAAGAAACTACTGATCTTGGAAATACCTCGTTTAATGATGGTTCTTTTGAGGTTTTTTTAAGGTACGAGCTAAGATCAAGATACAAAAAAGTAATTACGCCTAGATTCTTCTAAAAAACAAAACAAATGAAATTTAAATACATAACACTTGCCTTTTTGTTTTGTTGTGCTTTTACAAACGCACAAACCAAAAAAGAGAAAAAGGCCGATGATAAGTTTGAAAGTTACCAATACGCTGAAGCTATTGATGTTTATGAAAGACTTATTGACTTAGGATATACATCTGAAACTATTTATAGAAAATTAGCAAACTCTAACTACCTTAATGCTAGGTATGAAAATGCCGCTAAATGGTATGAGATGTTGGTTAACCTAGAAGGTGCTAACGTTGACCCTGAAGAGGTCTATAAATACGCATTATCACTAAAGTCTATTGGAGAATATGAAAAATCTGATACTTGGATGCGTAAGTTTGATGATATAAAACAGTACGACTCTAGAGCGTCTTTATTTGAAAATAATACAGACTACCTAAAAGTAATTGAAAAAAACTCGGGACGGTACAATATTAAAAACTTAGAAATAAATTCTAGTGTATCTGAATTCTCTCCTGCTTATTACAATGACAAACTTGTTTTCTCTTCTGCTAGAGATACAGGAACTGTGCGTAGAACTATTCACGAGTGGAATAACCAGCCATTTTTAAACCTATATGCTGCTCAGTTTAATGAAGAAGGCAAACCTATTAACGCTGGAAAACTAGACCGTAAACTAAATAAAAAAACACATGAATCTTCTGCTATTTTTACTAAAGATGGCAATACCATGTATTTTACCAGAAATAATTCTGATAACGGGAGATTTGCACGTGATAAAGATGGGGTTAGTAGACTTAAATTATATAGAGCTACTAAGGTAAATGATGAGTGGAAAAAAATTACAGAATTGCCTTTTAATGGTGATGATTTTTCTGTAGCACACCCTGCCCTATCGCCTGATGAAACTAAACTATACTTTGCATCTGATATGCCTGGCACTAGAGGAATGTCTGATTTGTTTGTGGTAGATATTATTGCTGATGGTACTTTTTCTGCTCCTCGTAATCTTGGCAATAAAATTAACACAGAATCTAGAGAAACATTTCCTTTTGTTTCTAAAAACAACATCTTGTATTTTGCCTCTGATGGGCATCCCGGTTTAGGCGGTTTAGATATTTTTGCAACGCAAATTACCAACAATTTTAATGATTCTTATATTCTAAACATAGGTAAACCAGTAAACAGTAAACAAGATGATTTCTCTTTAATTTTTGATGAAGACACTCAAAAAGGATTCTTTGCCTCTAACCGTGATGGTGGTAAAGGGTATGATGATATTTATAGCTTTATACAAACCAAAGAGCTAAATCTTAATTGCTACAATACCATTAATGGTACTGCTGTTAATCTTAAAACGGGGGCTAGTATTGCTGATGCTGCGATCCAAGTAAAAGACAAAGAGAATACCTTGGTTTTTGAAACTAAAACAGACACCAAAGGAAACTTTACACTAAATGATATTTGTTGGGATGATACCTATACCCTACTCGGAGAAAAAATAGAGTTTGAGCAAGGTACTACCTCCTTTACTATGGAACGCAATAAAGAATTAAAACCTGTTATTGTAAAATTAAATCCTATTAAAAGAGCTGCGCCTATTGGTACTGACTTAACAAAGTACTTAAAACTAGATCCTATTTATTTTGACCTTGATAAATCATTTATTAGAATTGACGGACAAATTACTATGCAACAAGTGTTTGCATACCTTAAAGAATACCCAGAGGTGGTTATTGAGGTTCGTTCACATACAGATGCCAGAGCTACTAATGAGTATAACTTAGCCCTATCTAACAGAAGAGCTAAAGAAACTGTAAAATACCTACTAGATAATGGTATTGCGCCTGAGCGTGTTTCTGGTAAAGGATTTGGTGAGTCAGAGCTTACAAACAATTGTGACTCTAACAGCAAATGCTCTGAAGAAGAACACCAAAAAAACAGAAGATCTGAGTTTATTGTAGTACAAAACTAAACAATAAAACATCCTATAAAAACAAAAAAGAGGAAGCTTTAGCTTCCTCTTTTTTGTTACATAAATAATAAACTATTTACTTATTTTCTATCCCTTTAAAAATAAAGTCTGTTAACTGCTTCTCTATCTCTATTGGGTTTACTTTAATATCATCATTGGTAATCATACTAAACAACCAACGCATAGAGGAAAAGAACATAAAAGTTGCAAATTCACCATCCATTTCCCTTAATTGCCCCTCTTTTATTCCTTCTTCTATAATTTTACGAACAGTGTACATATAACCACTTCTCTTCTCTTTAAACTCTTCTAATTTCTCTCCTTTTAAATTACGCCATTCATATACAAAAAGAGCCACCTCATAAGGTTTATTTATTGCATATTGTGCGTGCTTAGAAATTACAAATTTTAATTTTTCTACCGGAGAGTATGAAGACTCTACAATATTGTTTAAATAAGCTATAGATTCATCTAACGTAGCAAAAATATAATTCTCTAATAATGCCTCTTTAGAATCTATATAGTTATAAACATTTGCTACTTCAAAATTCAACTCGTGTGCAATATCTCGCATTGTTGTGGCCTTAAAGCCTTTTTCACTTATTAACTTAAGTGTCTTTTCAAAAAATAATTCTTTTTTGGTTAATTTTTTCATAGTAAATAGGTTGTTAATATGGGGGATAATTATTTTGTAACAATAATTACAATATTATATCATAGGTCAAATATATGAACAAACGTTAACTATACAAGTTTAGTTGTGTTAAAAAAAAGCTTTTAAAAATCATTTTTATTATTATAATAAATACAGTGAATAACCTAATAGTGAATAAAAATTAATAATGAATATATTTACTAATACCTGTAAATAGATGATTTTATTAGTTATTTAAACTTTATTTAAAACCAAAAGAGGCGTATTTTTGCAGTACATTATAGACTTCCAAAAAAATGCAAAAAACATTTATAAAAACAGCTAAATTATCTTTAATACTAGTTTACTTAGTTATTATTGCTGGTGCAGTAGTTAGAATGACAGGTAGTGGAATGGGATGTCCAGATTGGCCAAAATGCTTTGGACAATATATACCACCAACCAATATTACAGAACTGCAATGGCAACCTTTTTCTTTCTTTAAAAAAGGAGAAGTAATTATAGTAGATAAAACATTGCAAATTGCTGCTAAAGACTTTACCTCTACTGCACAATTTAATACTGCAAATTGGGAAACTTACACTAAACATGATTATGCAACCTTTAATGCTACACATACTTGGATAGAGTATATTAATAGACTTTTTGGTGCTTTAGCAGGCTTAGCAACACTAGTTTTAGCTATTTTATCATTAAAATACTGGAAAACAAGAAAAACAGTTACCATACTTTCTTGGGCAATAGTATTTGCTATGGTTTTTCAGGCTTGGTTGGGTGCCACAGTAGTCTATTCTGTTTTAAACCCTGTAAAAATTACGGTACATATGGTAATGGCTTTAGCAATTGTTGCCATGTTATTGTATTTAATATATTCCGTAAAAGAAACATCAATTGTAATAGCCAAAGACAAAAAAACAAAACAGCTAATTATTGTTGCCCTGGTATTAACTTTACTACAAATAGTTTTAGGCACACAAGTTAGGCAAATGGTAGATGACCAAGCAGATATTGTTGGCGAAACAGCAAAACACCTGTGGTTAAAAAATGTTACAGTTACTTTTTATATACATAGGTCATTTTCTATTCTTGTTCTCTTATTAAACGCATATTTATTTTTTAGAATACAAAAATTAAAATTAGGATTAACTAAAATAAAATGGGTTCTAACACTGTTATTGTTAGAGATTGTTACTGGTGTAGCAATGAATTATGTTCATTTTCCGTTTGGTAGCCAAACACTTCACCTGGTTTTAGCTTCTCTACTGTTTGGAGTTCAATATTATATGGTATTAGAACTAGTAAATACAACTAAAAGAGATAAAACTTTGTAACTTTGCAACCCGCAAAATTTAAAAAATGATTTATAAAATTAGAATTATCTTAGATGCTAAAGATGATGTGTTCCGAGATTTAGAAATTGAAGACAGCAACACACTAGAAGATTTACACAATGCCATTACACAGGCTTTTGGTTTTTTAGGAAGCGAAATGGCATCTTTTTATACTTGTGATGAAGATTGGAACCAAGATGAAGAAATTGCTCTTTTTGATATGAGTGAAAATGGTTCTGATGTTAAATTGATGAATGAAATATTTTTAGAAGATATACTTACTGAAAAAAAACCTAAACTTATTTATGTTTACGACTTTTTTAGTATGTGGACTTTCTTTGTAGAACTAGCAGATATTGTTGATAATGAAGACGGTGTTACCTATCCAAATGTGCTATTTAGTTTTGGAGAACTACCTGATAGTCCGCCTGAAAAAAACTTTGAATCTGATAACCCAGAAGGTGAAAATTTTGATGACAATTACACAGATGATTTAGGTAGTTATGAAGATTTAGATTTTGATGAAAATTGGAACTAATTTTAAATACAAATAACATACTTTTACAAATACTAATTATAAAACTAGATACCATTGATAAATTTATATTCTACTCAAATAGAAAGTATTTCTATACACCGTGTTGGTAATAAAAATAAAGGCGAAGGTGCATTTTTATCTAACCAACCGTTTACTTTAAATGATGAAACTACTGGTCTTTTAAAAGAGTACTTTTTTAAACCATTTAGAGAAAAAGAAGAAAACTATTTTAAATTTACAAATGAAGTAGATGTAGAGTTTAATGAAATATACAAGCTGGCAGCAGAAATTTTTGATGCTCCAGAAAGTTGTCATGCGGTTTCTAAAAAAGTTGCTACTCATCTTTTTGAACAGTCTAACCACCCACATATAAAAAGCGGAGAGTTATACGTAACACACCTAACAGATGTGTTATTAGACAATAAGAAAATAGATGCTATTGGTATTTTTAAAAGCGAGCTTAAGCACGATTTTCTTCAGTTAATAGAAAATGGTGAAAATATAGATATTAATATATTACAAGGTATAAATATTAATAAATTAGATAAGGGTTGCCTTATTTTTAACTCTCATAAAGAGGAAGGTTACAAAGTTTTATCTGTAGATAGTAACCGTTATGACACCAAATATTGGTTAGAAAACTTTTTAGGTGTAGATGCTTTAGCAGATGAAACATTTTACACTAAAAACTATTTAAAATTTTGTCAAAACTTTGCTAAAGATGTTGTTTTACCTGCAGAAGATAAACAACAAGAGGTATTGTTTATGAATAAGGCTGTTAACCACTTTGCTAAGAATGATAACTTTGAAGAAACAGAGTTTTTAAATGAGGTAATGGAAAACCCTGAGTTAATACCAGAGTTTAAGCACTATAAAGTAGAAAAGGGGCCTAAATTTAGTGTAGAAGACGTATCAAACTTTAATATTGCAAACAAAGCAGTTTCTGATGTTCGTAAAAAAATTAAAAATGTTATTAATTTAGATACTAACATTCAAATAAAAATGGACTTTATTAACCCAGAATCTGCAGAGAAATTTGTAGAAAAAGGTTGGGATGAAGAACGCCAAATGTACTACTACCTGGTATATTTTAATAAAGAAGAAAAAAACTAAAAACCACTAATAGCGTAGTTTTTAGCTTACCATAACATTACTAATAATGGAGTATAAGATTAATCTATTTTAATCCTATTCTCCATTATTTGTTTCATACTTACATCTTCATAATTACGCTTAACAAAATCCAGAGCTAAATCTAAAACCCTTCCCATTTTACGACATTTTTTAAACTGCATATCTAGGGTTAATTCATAAATTTCTTTTCTTAAAAGTTTTATATTTTCTGGAGTAGAAATTGTATCTTTTTTACAAATACTTCTAAGTTTTTTAATTCTATTTCCAGAACTTTTAATTCGTTTTGCTACTATAGATCGTTCTTCTAACTTGTATTGGTCTACAGAGCTTACTAAAAGTTTTTTTCGCACCAATTCTACCATCTGAAAGTTTTCTTTAAAAAACTGTGGTCTATATACTTTTAATTTTCCTTCAAAACATTGCTGGTCAAAATCTATTGCTCTTATTCTGTAAACAACATGGTCAAAATCATGCACAGGAACAATTACGTAGTTGTAAGATCTCATATCTCCCAACAACCTAATCATACAACGTTCATTAAACTTTACAAATTCTTTAGCTAGTTGTGCTTTTTCTGACTCTGTACATTTTGGTAGCATATCTTTTATAAAAACATCTCCTGGAATACCAGATATGTGTTCTTCTATTAAGGTGTCCTTGTATACTAAAAAGTTTAAATTGTATGGAGAAAGCATGTGCTCCAATTCTAAGCCGTAAATTCTAGATGCATCAGTCTTCTTAATATAAAAATATGTGAAATTATCATTTAAAATATTACGCACTTTTATTCTAAAAGGCTTAGAGTTTCCAAAAGTGCAAAAATCTACAGCATCAATATTTAAGTACTGAATTATGTTATCTCCACCATCAGAAAGTAAAATAGAATACACCTTTTTTAAGCTCAAATCTATTTCTGCCCTATCAAACTCAGAGTAATATACACGTACCCATAAAGTATCGTTATCATCTGAATCATAAACAACTACAGAACCAGCAAAACGCAACAAATCTTCGTAGAAGATAGGTATTTTCATTTTTCTATTATAGTGTTCTAAATAGGCGTCTAAATGACTACTTACCGGGTAAGCAGGTTTTTTTTTAGACATTAATTTTTCATCTGACATGTACTTTTCGTTTTTAATAAAAATAGGAAATAAGTTGAGATAAAAAAGAAATAATTAGCATTTATTAACTATCAATATTAACATATTACAACAACTAGTAGCATATATACAACATATATTTAGAAATTAGGAATACAATAGCTTTATTTGTTTTACTTACAATATAGATAATGAATTATATTAAATCCTTTAAAAGACTAAGCGTACTATTATTTTTAACATTTAACTATTTTGGTTTCGCTCAATTAAGTGATTTACACTATTTACCACCTTTAAAACAAGGAGGAAATAACCAAGCTGTAAGGGAACAGGCTGTGTATTTATCTACTCCAGAAACTGCTGCCTTTACGGTAAACGTTTACCAAGGTACAATTGCTGCGCCCATAGCTACTTTAACCCTTTCTAATGGCGCTCCTGTAACATACAACTTAACAAATGGAGATAATAACATTACGTTAGTAAAAAATGCAAATACAGGTATTGTATTAACTCAAAGTGGTTTACGTTTTGAATCTCCTGGAGGAGAAAAATTTTATGTAAATTATAGAGGTAGTTCTAACTCTCAATCTACTTCGCTTACAAGTAAAGGTAGGCAAGCAATGGGACAAATTTTTAAATGGGGAGGTATACCCAATAGAGGAAACCATAATAGTTTAACAAGTACATTAGGTATTATGGCTACTGAAGATAACACAGTAATAACCTTGTCTGGCTATGACCCTAACAGTGAATTTAGGTTAGGAAATAATGCCGGAGGCATTACAGATGATACGTACCAAATAACTTTAAACGCAAATGAATCTTTTGTTTTTGAAGCATACACTAAACAAACTACTGCAAATGTTGATGGTTGGTTAGGTGCTACCTTACAATCTACCAAAGATATTGTTATAAGTAACGGTGGACTTAACATTGGTGTTAGAAACAATAATTCTAGTAGAGATGCTGCAATAGACCAGCCTGTACCCCAAAATAAAATAGGAAAAGAATATGTTTTTATTCGTGGTAATGGTAATAACGAAACAGAAAAACCAATAATTATTGGTACACAAAATAGTACTGATATATTTGTTAATGGATCTGCAACACCTATTGCTACTATAAACAACGGAGATTATTTTGAAATTCCAGATAGCTATTATTCTAGTAATGCAGCTGGTGGCAATATGTTTGTAACAACTTCTAAAGATGCATATGCTTATCAATCTTTAGCTGGTGGTACCTCTATAGTTACAGTAGGTTTAAACTTTGTTGCTCCAGTAAACTGTTTGCTTCCAGATAGTCTAGATAATATTCCAGATATAAAAGATGCCGCTGGTATTACTATGAATGGTGGTGTTACAATAATTGCTTCTACCTCTACTCCAGACGGTAATATTACTGTAACAGATGGTAATGGAAATGTTACCTTACCTGCTGCCACAACTGTTACCGGATCTGCAGATTGGAAAACCTTTTATGTTCCTAACTTAACAGGTAATGTTTCTGTACAATCTACAGGACCTATTGCCGTAGGTTTTTTAGGTTTTAATGGTGCAAGAGGTATTGCAGGCTATTTTTCTGGTTTTGATACTGTCCCAGAAGTAGACTTACAAGTAACTGGTGGTGGCTGTTTACCTGGTTCTATAATACAAGTTGTTGATGCAAATTTTGATGCATATCAATGGTTTCAAAACGGAACAGCTGTGCCTGGTGCAATATTCTCTAGCTACACACCTAATGAAGCAGGAGATTATTTTGTTAGGGTAACCAAAGGTGGTTGTACCTATGACTCTCAGCCAATAGCTGCTTATTACTGTTTACCAGATATTGTTGTAAAAAAAACAGCCAATGTAAGTTCTGTTTTAGAAGGTGATGTTTTTGAGTTTAAAGTAACAGTAGAAAGTCTTGGTATTAATGATGTTACCAACTTAAAAATCACAGATGTTATTCCCGCTGGTTTAACATTACTATCCGCTAGTCCTAGCGTAGGAAGTTGGTCTGCTCCAGAATGGACAATAGGAACTATTAGTCAAGGAGAATTGGTATCTATTATTTTAGAAGTTAGGGCAGATGAATTACCTTTTAATTCTAGTACAACATCTTACACCAATACAGTTACCAACTCCCAAGACCAAGTAGATAGTAATACTACTAGTGATGATATGTCTGAAACAATTAACATTACTAATAATGAAGTTACTGTTACAAAAGTTGCTTTACCTGCACCAGACGGATCGTATGATTCTTTAAACGAGCAAATTACGTATTTACTAATTGTAACCAATAATGGACCAAACACCCTAACTAATGTAACTATATCAGACCCTATTGCAGATTCTGGTAGTATTAGTCCGGCATCTGTTGCTACATTAGCCCCATCTGCATCTGCAAGGTTTACATTAACACATAGTATAAATAATTCAGAGCTAATGGCTTTAATGGTAACAAATAGTGCTACAGCTCAAGCAGAATTACCAAATGGTTTTAGTATTTCAGATACCTCTGATGACCCAAGTGATAGTACTAATTTTGATGCTAATAGTGATGGTGAACCAGATGATGTTACTATTGTAATTTTAGGAAGACCTAAAACAGTAATCACAAACAGAAAAATTACCCACAGAGTAAAGCTAAACTAAATTTTACAAACCTTTTTTGTAAGACTTTGTAACAAATTCTATAGTAGTTCGTCATATGACCATAACAATCATAAAACCAACTACTTTTGAAAACAATTCTTAAAGTTCAAAATCTAACAAAAAAATACGGGTATTTAACCGCTGTAAAAGACTTATCTTTTACTATTGAAAAAGGCAATGTCTATGGCATATTAGGTCCAAACGGAAGTGGCAAATCTACTACTCTTGGTATTGTACTTAATGTAGTAAATAAAACATCTGGAGATTTTAGTTGGTTTGATGGGAATACAAATACACACCAAGCATTAAAAAAAGTTGGAGCCATTATAGAAAGGCCTAACTTTTACCCATATATGACGGCTGTACAAAACTTAAAGCTAGTTTGTAAAATTAAAGAAGTAGATGAGTCTAAAATTGAAGAAAAACTAGAGTTAGTTGGACTTTTAGATCGTAAAAACAGTAAGTTTAAAACCTATTCTTTAGGTATGAAACAACGCTTAGCTATAGCCTCTGCCCTACTTAATGATCCTGAAATACTTATTTTAGATGAGCCAACAAATGGTTTAGACCCCCAAGGAATTCACCAGATTAGGGAAATTATAAAGGTTATTGCTGCTCAAGGCACCACCATATTACTAGCTTCTCACTTATTAGATGAAGTAGAAAAAGTGTGTAGCCACGTAGTAATTTTAAGAAAAGGAGAAAAATTATATTCTGGCAGGGTTGATGAAATGATTGTTAGTTATGGCTTTTTTGAGTTAAAAGCAGAGGACAATGAAGCACTTTTATCATTTTTAAAACTAAATCCTAATTTTAGTAATGTTAGAGAAGAAAATGGTTTAATTATAGCAGATTTAAAAGCTGAAATGAATGCTTCAGAATTAAATAAAGAGCTGCATAATAATGGTATAATTTTATCTCATTTAGTAAAACGTAAAGAAAGCTTAGAAGAGCAATTCTTAGAGCTTACAAAAAACCAATCTAACTAATTACAACAATCAAAAAAAACTTAAAAATATGTTACGTTTACTACAAATAGAATTTATAAAACTATGGAACAACAGAGCTAGTAAAATTCTTATACTATCTTATTTTATTTTAATGATACTCATTGCTGGTATTTCTATGATAAAAGTAGATTTTGGCCCTTTAAAATTTCACATAGCAGATGTTGGTATTTTTAATTTCCCATACATTTGGCATTTTAACACCTTTATGGCTGCTTTTCTTAAGGTATTTTTAGCTATTGTTATAGTTTCTATGATAGCTAATGAGTACAGTAATAAGACTATAAAACAAAACCTAATAGACGGCTTATCTAAAAAGGAATTGATACTTTCTAAATTTTTAACAATAGGAGTATTTTCTTTAGCCTCTACAATATTTATATTTTTAATATCCTTGCTATTAGGATTAATATATTCTGATTTTAATGAGTTTTCTATTATATTTTCTGATTTAGAGTACTTAGCCGCCTACTTTATAAAGCTTATTGGGTTTTTCTCTTTTTGCTTTTTTGTAGGTATTTTGGTAAAACGCTCTGCTTTTGCTCTAGGCTTTTTATTTATATGGTTTATTGGAGCAGAAATTATCCCTTACACTTATTTAGCTTCTAAATATTCTAAAGAATTAGCAGATAATGTAACTAGTTTTTTCCCTTTTGGATCTATGTGGAGTACAATAACTGAACCTTTTAGCAGGTTAAATGTTATAAAATCTGCCGCAAAGCAAGTTGGTGAGGACATCTCTAGAGATTATAGTGTGCAACCTTTACAATTACTAATTGTGTTATGTTGGACCGCTATTTTTATATATTTATCATATGCTTTGTTAAAAAAACGAGATTTATAAGTATATTTAAGCGTTTTAGAGAACGCTTTTATGAAATCAACCACAAAACTACTCCTTGCAATAGCTATGCTATTGCCCCTACTCTCTTTTGGTCAAACTCAGGCTTCTAATTGGTATTTTGGAGAAGGTGCTGGCTTACGCTTTAATAATGATGGTAGTGTTACTGCCGTTACAGATGGTAAATTAAATACAACAGAAGGTTGCGCAACAATATCTGATGATACTGGGAACTTATTATTTTATACTGATGGCATACGTGTTTTTACAAAAGACCATACAATAATGCAGAATGGTACGGGCTTGTATGGTGATCCTTCTAGCTCGCAATCTGCATTGATTGTTCCCAACCAAAAAGACACTAATATTTTTTACATTTTTACTGTAGATACTAGTGTTTTTGAAGCAGACCCTGATTATGGCCTTAATTACTCTACTGTAGATATGTCTTTAGATGGAGGAAAAGGTGCGGTAACCTCTAAAAACGTTAGACTGTTAGATTACTGTTCTGAGAAAATTACAGCAGTTCTTAAAGATTGTTTTGATAAGTCTGTTTGGGTTATTACCTATGCAACTAATGATGGTAGTGAAGGTATTTTTGATACTTTTCACGCCTTTGAAGTTAATGATACTGGCGTGGTAACCACATCTGTAAAATCTAAAGTAAGTAGTTTAATTTCTGATAAAAGAGGTTACTTAAAACTATCTTCAGATGGTACTAAAATGGCATCGGCTAACGTTAGCCAGGGATTATATTTATATGATTTTGATGCTGACACTGGTGTACTTACAAATGAACAACGCATAAACATTAATGCTCCAAATAAAGATCCATACGGTCTAGAGTTTTCGCCTAACAACGAGTTGCTTTACGTACACACCTACAATGCTCAACAAGGATTAACCACAGAAACATCTAACCTTTTACAATACAATTTAATGGCTCCTAGTATTTCTGCTAGTGAAGTTGTTTTAGATGACAGAGATATTTACCGTGGCGCATTACAGTTAGGTGAAAATGGTAAAATATACAGAACCATTGCTACTAATTATGACCAAGGCACACAGTATTTAGGTGTTATTAATAACCCTAACCAAATTGGCACAGCAGCTGGTTACCAACATAACGCCGTTAATTTACAAGGTAAATTAGCAACACAAGGCTTGCCACCTTTTATACAGTCTTTTTTTGCTAAAGAAGATTTGGTTAAAAATACAGACGGTAGTACCAGTCCGTCTTTAACTATTTGTGAGGCAGATAACTTTACACTAGAAGTAGACAATCTTCCTGGAGCAACTTACACTTGGTCTTTAAATGGAGTTCCAATAACAAATAATAGTAATGTATTAAATGTTACTAATGCTACATTAGCAGATGCAGGAAAATATGCATTAGAAGTGACTCCTGCAGACCCAGCTGAATGTCCCATAATTGGTGAAGCACAAGTAAATATAAATCCGTTACCTATTGCTATAAATACCACTTTAACACAGTGCGATTTAGACAGTGATTCTACAGATGGTTTTGCTAGCTTTAATTTAGAGCAAGCTAGTTTTGATATCTCTAACGGTATTGCAGAGAATACGGTTAACTTTTATGCTTCTGTTGCAGACAGAGATGCCAATTTACCTATAACAAACCCTGTTGGTTTTACAAACACAAACTTTAAAAGCCAAACAATTTATACTAGTGTTACTAATGAAAATGACTGTGTTGTGTATGCAGAACTTTATTTAGAGGTACAACCCACCACTAGCAGCTTACCAACTAAATTACCTTATTATGCTTGTGATATTAATCCTTTAGATACAGAGGTTACTGGATCTTTTAATTTAGAAGATATAAAAACTTTAGACTACCCAGGCTTAGAGGTTAATTTTTATGCATCTATCACAGATGCATCTTTAGAATTAAACCCAATTTCTGGTGAAAATTACATTTCTACTAGTGCTACACTATATGCAAGATTAGAAGCTAGCAACCAATGCCAAGGTGTAGAAGAAATTACTTTAATTGTACAGCCAACACCACAAGTTATTATAAATGATGAGTATTATTTGTGCACAGATAACCCTATTTTAGAGCTTAATGCAGAACCAGGTTATGATATTTACCAATGGTTTAAAATTGAAGCTAATGGCACAGAAAATTTAATATCTAGCTCTGCTAATACTGTTATTAATACTATAGGAAACTACAGATTAGAACTTGGGTACAGTTATAATGGCGGCGCACAAAACTGTACAAACTCTAAGCAATTTGTTGTTACGCCATCTAACATTGCTACTATTACTAATGTAGAGGTTAAAGATTTAAGTAACAATAATAGCATTAGCATTATTGTTACTGGAGATGGTGATTATGAGTATGCTATTTTAGATCCCCGTGGACCTTACCAAGATAGCAACACTTTTACAAATGTGCCTGCTGGTATTTTAGAGGTATTTGTTAGAGATAAAAAAGGATGTGGAACTACAGCTCCTTATAGTGTTTCTGTAATTGGTTACCCTAAAATGTTTACTCCTAATGGAGATGCTATTAATGATACGTGGCAAATTAACGGTATAAGCACTACTTTTTTAGCTAAAAGTGATATTTATATTTTTGATAGGTATGGTGTACTTGTTGCTAAAATAGATCCTAGCTCTAATGGTTGGGATGGTGACAGCAAAGGTATTCCTGCTCCTGAGTCTGATTATTGGTTTAGAGCTAAATTAGAAAATGGCAGAGACTTTAATGGTCATTTTTCTTTAAAACGATAAGCTGCGCTAGGGATTGAAGCGGCACCACGTATTTGCCCTAAAGCAAAACGGAGTATAGCGTAAAGCCCGCCCGAGCGCCCAAAATACATTGCTTATTTGTATGCTTTTATTGCGGTATTTGTTACTTTTAATCTATGAAATTTAAAGTTGTATCAAAATTTGAACCTACTGGTGACCAACCACAAGCAATTAAAGAGTTGGTTAAAGGGGTAAATGAAGGAGAAAAACACCAAACTTTACTAGGAGTTACAGGCTCTGGAAAAACGTTTACGGTGGCAAATGTGGTAGAAAAGGTACAAAAACCTACCTTGGTTTTAGCACATAATAAAACGTTGGCTGCGCAATTGTACTCTGAGTTTAAGCAGTTTTTTCCTGAGAATGCTGTGGAGTATTTTGTGTCTTATTATGATTATTACCAACCTGAAGCTTATATACCTACTACGGGAACTTTTATAGAAAAGGATTTATCTATTAATGAAGATATAGAAAAATTGCGCTTAAGTGCCACTTCTTCCCTATTGTCTGGCCGTAGAGACGTGATTGTTATTGCATCTGTGTCTTGCTTATATGGTATTGGTAACCCTGTAGAGTTTCAGAAAAATGTAATTTCTATTAAAAGAGACCAGGTAATATCTAGAACCAAATTTTTACATCAATTGGTACAGAGTTTATATTCTAGAACTACTGAAGATTTTAGAAATGGTAATTTTAGAGTTAAAGGAGATGTGGTAGATGTTTTTCCTAGTTATGCAGATCATGCGTTTAGAATTCATTTTTTTGGTGATGAAATAGAAGAAATTGAAGCTTTTGACCCATTACACAACAAAGTATTAGAGGTATATGAAAATTTAAATATTTACCCTGCTAATATGTTTGTAACATCGCCAGATATTTTACAAAATGCCATACATGCTATACAAGCAGATATGGTAAAACAGGTTGATTATTTTAAGGAAATTGGAAAACATTTAGAAGCTAAACGTCTTGAGGAACGTACTACTTTTGATTTGGAAATGATACGTGAACTTGGCTATTGTTCTGGTATAGAAAACTACTCTAGATATTTAGATGGTAGACTACCGGGAACTAGACCCTTTTGTTTATTAGATTATTTTCCGGATGATTATTTAATGGTGATAGACGAGAGTCACGTTACTGTACCACAAGTACACGCTATGTATGGTGGTGACAGAAGTAGAAAAGAAAACTTAGTAGAATATGGTTTTAGATTACCAGCTGCAATGGATAACAGACCATTAAAGTTTGAAGAGTTTGAAATGATACAAAACCAAGTAATACACGTAAGTGCTACACCTGCAGATTATGAGTTACAACTAAGTGGTGGTGTGTATGTAGAGCAAGTAATTAGACCTACAGGCTTACTAGACCCTATAATAGAAATAAGACCTAGTTTAAACCAAATTGATGATTTGGTAGAGGAAATACACTTACGTATAGAAAAAGATGAGCGCACTTTAGTTACTACACTTACTAAGCGTATGGCGGAAGAATTAGCTAAATATTTAGACCGTATTAGTGTACGTTGCCGTTACATACATAGTGATGTAGATACTTTAGAACGTGTAGAAATTATGCAAGATTTGCGTAAAGGTTTGTTTGATGTACTTATTGGCGTTAACCTATTAAGAGAGGGATTAGATTTACCTGAGGTGTCTTTAGTTGCTATTTTAGATGCGGATAAAGAAGGTTTTTTACGTAGTGCACGCTCTTTAACACAAACTGTAGGTAGAGCTGCAAGAAATGTAAACGGTAAAGCCATTATGTATGCTGATAAAATTACAGCTAGTATGCAAAAAACTATTGATGAAACAAACTACAGAAGAGAACGCCAAATTGCTTACAACACTAAACATAACAAAAAGCCTATGGCTTTAAATAAAAGTTTGGATAGTGCTTTGTCACAAAATTCGGTTTCTACTTACCATTTTGAAAAAGAAGAAGCAAGAGCTGCAGAGCCAGATATGGCTTACTTAACTACAGACCAAAAGGATAAAATGATACGTGAAAAACGTAAAGCTATGGAAAAAGCTGCTAAAGAATTAGATTTTATGGAAGCCGCTAAATTAAGAGATGAAATAAAAGCTTTACAGGAAAAATAAAAAATGCCCTAAGTAAAATTACTTAGGGCACTTTACAAAAACTAACCAACCAAATCTAATATTGCTTTATCCTAGCGTATAAAACAATATTTTAAACTTATTATGCAATCTCTATTAACCTTTTTGGCTTAGGTAATGCTTCTTCTTTTTTAGGTAACGTAAATTTTAAAACTCCATTTTTATAGGTAACATTAATACTATCTTCATTTATAGTATCTGGCAAACTAAAGGTTCTTTTAAAACTTTTTACACTAAATTCTTTTAATGAGAACTTTTCGTTTACATCTGTTTTAACTTTTTCATCTAACACAGATACAGATAAAATATTTTTATCTATTTCTATATTAAAATCTTCTTTTTCTCTACCTGGAGCTAATAACTCTAAAGTGTAATCTTTTTCGTTTTCCTTAATATTTACTGGTGCTGTATTAGATGTATTATTCTCTAAGCCACCATACCAATCTGTATTTAATATTTCATTTAATAATGAAGGAAAAACTGTATTTCTTTTAACTAAACTCATAACTAACAATTTTAAATTTTAATAATTATTCTTGTTATGTTACTTTTCAAATTATATACCAACCATAAATTAATGACTTTTTGTCATAAACAACTAATATACACACGACAAAAAGACAGTTTTTAAATATTATACACGCCAAATTATGCTGTACCTAACTAAAAAGGAGACACAGTTATGAAAAAAAATAGTAATAAAGGAGTTATATTAGTTCTGCTGTGCTTTAAAAGCTTGCTCTATAACATTTAATGGAACCTCTTTATTAGGGTAATTATGCATTATAGATAATACTTGTTGTATGGCCATTGGAGATAAGCCCATACCTAAACCTAATTTATGTAGTTTATTAATTTCTAATATAGATTGTTTTTCATCTACATTCATTAATTTAACTAGGTTAAAAAAATGACTAATTTTTTCTGCTTCTGTACCTGGTTTTATACGTTCTATTTTTGCTTCAAAAAGAGAGTCTAAAACAACAGCATCTACACCCAAATCTTCTGCAACTTCTACTAAAAAGTCATACTCAGATTGTACTAGGCCGTCAACCTTTGCCAAATCAATTAAATCTAATAATATACTTAGTTTTTTTAAATAATTGGTTTTTACAGACATAGCTAATTTTATTAGCGGCAATATACTGCATTTTATAAAAAACATCCAAGAAATGGTTCATAAATTGTATAACTGATACATATCTATGTATCAATGGTATATTTATAGTAACTTTGTACAAAATAATATATTTATATATGACGAATAATGATGTCCTAAAAAAATTGAGAGTAGCACTTATGCTACGTGATGATGATATTGTGGAAATATTAAAATTGGTAGACTTTAAAATTTCAACAAGTGAACTTGGTGCTTTTTTTAGAAAAGAAGATCATCCTAAATATATGGAGTGTGGTGATCAAATATTACGTAATTTTTTAAACGGATTGGTTATATATTTACGCGGTTCTAAGGACAACCCAACTACACCTGCTGAGGCTTTGGCTAAAAAAGGAAAAACTACTTTACCTAAAAAAAAGATATACAACAATAACAAACCTAAACCTATTTATAAAGATAAGGTTAGAGAAAAAAATAAAAATCAGGACTTAAGTACTGTAAAATACAAGAACAAA
Source organism: Cellulophaga sp. RHA_52 (assembly GCF_007827205.1). Taxonomy (NCBI): domain Bacteria; kingdom Pseudomonadati; phylum Bacteroidota; class Flavobacteriia; order Flavobacteriales; family Flavobacteriaceae; genus Cellulophaga; species Cellulophaga sp. RHA_52. The sequence continues at coordinate 2,251,950 of NZ_VIRZ01000001.1, read as the reverse complement.
AAGAAATAATTTTTTGTTGGGTACAAAAAAAAGGGACAATCACTTAGATTGTCCCTTTTTTAGTATATTTAATTGTATGTAGCTTAAGCTAATACTTCCTTTACTTTATCTGCAGCTTCTTGGAATTGTACAGCAGACTGTACATCTAAACCAGAATTATCTATTAATTCTTTAGCTATATCTGCATTAGTACCTTGTAAACGTACAATAATTGGAACGTTTATAGTACCCATATTTTTATAAGCATCTATAACACCTTGTGCAACACGGTCACAACGTACAATACCACCAAAAATATTTATTAAGATTGCTTTAACAGCAGGATCTTTTAGTATAATTTTAAAAGCAGCTTCTACACGTGCAGCATCTGCAGTACCACCAACATCTAAAAAGTTAGCTGGCTCACCACCTGCTTGCTTAATTAAATCCATAGTTGCCATTGCTAAACCAGCACCGTTAACCATACAACCAACGTTACCGTCTAAGTCTACATAGTTTAACCCTAATGCACCCGCTTCAACCTCAATTGGGTTTTCTTCACGCAAATCTCTCATTTCTGCGTATTGCTTTCTTCTGTAAAGTGCATTATCATCTATAGATACTTTAGCATCTACAGCCATTATTTTATTGTCTGATGTTTTTAACACTGGGTTAATTTCAAACATACTAGAATCACTCTCTACATAAGCTTTATATAAAGAAGCAACAAATTTTGTCATTTCTTTAAATGCTAAACCAGATAAGCCTAAGTTAAAAGCAATTTTACGTGCTTGAAAACCTAGTAAACCTGTTGCTGGGTCTATTTCTTCAGTAAAAATTAAGTGTGGAGTTTTTTCTGCAACCTCTTCTATATCCATACCACCCTCTGTAGAATACATAATCATATTTCTACCAGTAGCTCTGTTTAATAAAACAGACATATAAAATTCTGATGTTTCACTCTCACCTGGGTAGTATACATCTTCAGCTACTAAAACTTGGTGAACTTTTTTACCCTCTGCAGAAGTTTGCGGTGTAATTAGGTTCATCCCTATAATGTTACCTGCAATTTCTTCTACTTCGTTTAAATTTTTGGCAAGTTTAACTCCCCCACCTTTACCTCTACCACCAGCATGTACTTGTGCTTTTATTACATGCCATCCAGTGCCAGTTTCTTGTGTAAGTTGCTTTGCAGCAGTTACAGCTTCTTGTGCGTTATGAGCAACAATGCCACGTTGTATACGTACGCCAAAGCTTGCTAAAATCTCTTTTCCTTGATATTCGTGAAGGTTCATATATATTAGGTATATTTTGTTCTGGTACAAAAATAAGAAACCAAGCTCAATTTCTCTAATTAATTTTAAGTTAGCTTACTATAATTATAGTGTATACTCCTAAATAAATCACAAAAATGTTTTATTTATAACAAATTGTTATTTTTTAATAATATTGCAACTATATTTTTTGAAGCTATAAATAACTATCTTAGTTTTGTCTAATAAAATATAAACAATATACTTATGCAAGCATCCGATTTATTAAAAATTGCAAAAACATACGGAGATCCCGTTTATGTATATGATTCGGAAAAAATAGTTTCCCAATACCAAAGATTAACTAATGCATTTAAGGGTGTTAAAAAATTAAAATTAAACTATGCCGCAAAGGCGTTGTCTAACATATCTATATTACGCCTAATGAATTCTTTAGGTAGTGGTTTAGACACTGTGTCTATACAAGAAGTAGAATTAGGGCTTTTAGCTGGTTTTAAACCAGAATCTATTATATATACACCAAACGGAGTATCTTTAGAAGAAATTGAAAAAGCTGCTGCTTTAGGTGTACGTATTAATATAGATAACTTGTCTGTATTAGAACAATTTGGTAGTAAACACCCAAATATTCCTGTTTGTATTAGAATTAATCCACACGTTATGGCCGGAGGTAACTCTAACATTTCTGTTGGTCATATAGATTCTAAATTTGGAATTAGTATTCATCAAATACCACATTTATTACGTATTGTAGACCTAACTAAAATGAATATTAATGGTATACATATGCATACTGGTAGTGACATTTTAGATATTGACGTTTTCTTATACGCTTCTGAAATACTTTTTGAAACTGCTAAAAACTTTAAAAACTTAGATTTTATTGACTTTGGTAGCGGATTTAAAGTACCATATAAAACTGGTGATATAGAAACTAACGTAGAAGAATTAGGTCAGAAATTAAGTGCAAAGTTTAATGACTTTTGTAAAGAATATGGTAAAGAATTAACCTTAGCATTTGAACCTGGTAAGTTTTTAGTGAGTGAATCTGGTTTCTTTTTAGCAAAAGTAAATGTAGTTAAACAAACTACATCTACAGTATTTGCTAGTATAGACTCTGGTTTTAATCACCTAATTAGACCTATGCTTTATGGATCATCTCATGAAATTTTAAACATTTCTAATCCAGAAGGAAGAGAACGTTACTACTCTGTTGTAGGTTACATTTGTGAAACGGATACTTTTGCTAGCAACCGCAGAATTAATGAAATATCTGAAGGAGATATCTTATGTTTCCGCAACGCAGGTGCTTATTGCTTTACTATGGCTAGCAATTACAACTCTAGATTTAGACCACCAGAGGTATTATGGCACAATGGCGAGGCAATTTTAATAAGAGAAAGAGAAACTTTTGATGATCTTATTAAAAACCAAATAGATGTAAAAAATTTATTTTCGAAAAAAGAAATGAAAAAAGAAAAAGCCACTGCTAAATAAGCAGTGGCTTTTGCCTTTAACTAACTAAACTTACAAACTTTCTTCTAACTTATTTTCTAATTGTTTATTAAAATCTGATTCAAATTTTTCTTTAAAATTAACCTCCAACTCTAAATTACCTTCTGCATTTTTCTTTACATTTAATTTGTTTATGGTTGATGCAATTGTTAATACACTAACAGTTTCTAGTGCCTCTTTACCTGCTTTATAACTTCCAATATTTTTAAGACTTTGTAGTAAACTAGAAAAAAATTGCTGCATCTGAAATTTTTCTATTTTAGAACCTTTTACCTCTTCGAGTGCTGTATTTACCAATGTAACACTAAAAGTGTTTTTTAAATACTCTTCTATTTCCCTCTGTATTCTTTTTAGCTCTAAAGGTGTTGGCACCAATTCATCTTTAACTTCAAAATATGTGTCATCTGTTAAAATATCTACAAAACGCACAAAATTTATAATGCTAATACACGCTATATCTGCAATTTTAACATAACTAATTTTTTCACCAGAAACCAGCACCACAATACTATTTTCTACATTTATTTTTATTGGACTCCCTTCTAAAAACAAACCTGTAGTTAAATGCAAAGAAACAACAGCTTTACTTTTTTGATTAATAATTGTATTATGTTCTACAATTTTATCTAAAATAACTCTTGGAGTTTCTACCAATAAAGATGGAAAAAGTTTTTGTATATTCATCTTATACTATTTTAATTTATACAGCAAAATTATAAGCATTAGAACACCTATACTACCCTTGTTTTAGTAAAAACCAATCACGGTAAACAGGGAGTATAGTATATTTGTAAAATAATTTTTTATATTTTTCGTTAGCTTTGTTAAGGTTGATGGACTAAAAACTAAAATATTTACTATGAAATTAAAATCTATAAACGCTTTACAGATTTGTGCTATATTCTTTTTAGCATTTACATCTTTTACAACAAATGCTCAAGAAGTAAAATGGCTTAGCTGGGAAGAAGCTATAGAGCTAGCTGCAAAAGATAAAGAGCCTAAAAAAATGTTTATAGATGTTTACACAGATTGGTGCGGATGGTGTAAAAAAATGGATGCAGATACATTCCAAAATCCTGAAGTAGCTGAATATATGGCAAAAAACTATTATATGGTAAAGTTAGATGGTGAACGTAAAGAGCCATTAGAATACAAAGGACAAACTTATAAATTTGTTGCGTCTGGAAGAAGTGGTTACCACGAGTTTGCTGCTGCATTAATGCAAGGTAAAATGAGTTACCCAACTACTATTTTTTTAGATGAAAAACAACAAATGTTATCTCCTGTACCTGGCTACCAAAAACCTAAACCATTTTTAAAAATTGCCAAATATTTTGGTGAAGATATACATAAAACAAAAAAATGGGCTGAATATGACTCTAAAACAGAATAAGCCCACATATAGTATAAAAAAAGCGCTCTAAACTAGTTTAGAGCGCTTTTTTTATACTTAAATTTAAGATTTAGTCTATTACTTTTCCTTGCGTCACAAAAGACAAACCTTGCTGACCTTTGGTAGATATAAAAACACCTTCAAAAAGCGGATTACTTGATAACTTACTTATCTTCCAATTAAAAATAAAATTACCTCCAGTACCACCCTCTTTATTATGCTCATCTATAACAATAGCTACACTCTCCATAGGAGCTATATATATTGGCTTTTTTGCATAATTACGAATAGACTTACCTACGGTATTAAAATACTCTGCTTTTATAATATACAAAGTATCTGTACTGCTAGTATTACGCATATTTATTGTTGCTGTTAAGTCATGCGTTGTATGCTCTGACTGACTATAAACTTGTGAATAAACAGATAAATAAGTTTTACCTGCCTTTAAAGAATCTGGGATTTTAAACCCTACACTTCTCTTATCCCAGTTTACCGTACTTAAAGTATTAACATCCTTGTGATCTGTACAAGAAACAACAGCAAATATTAGTAATAAAACAAAGCTTCTCATTATAATTTGTTTGAAAGACTAAGTTACATAAAAATAAATTTTATCTATACTATTATGCCTTACTAAAATACTTTTTCTTAAACCAGAATGATACTCTAACCAACAATATTAAAGCAGGTACTTCTACTAAAGGTCCTATTACACCTGTAAAAGCTTGACCAGAATTTAATCCAAAAACAGCAATAGCTACAGCAATAGCTAACTCAAAATTATTACCTGCAGCGGTAAATGCTACAGCAGTTGTTTTATCATAACTTGCTCCTGTTTCTTTTGTAAAGAAAAACCCTATAATAAACATTAATGTAAAGTATATTAATAATGGTATAGCAATAATTACAACATCCATAGGTATTTCTACAATTAACTCTCCTTTTAAAGAGAACATTAGCACAATAGTAAACAGCAATGCTATTAAAGTTAATGGTGAAATAGTAGGTATAAACTTAGTATTGTACCACTCTTCTCCTTTTAATTTTACAAGTATTAATCTACTTAAAATACCTAATAAAAAAGGAATTCCTAAATATATAGCAACACTTTCTGCTATAGCACTAACAGATATATCTACAATAGCACCTTCAAAACCAAAGTAAGGAGGCAAAACAGTAATAAATAGCCATGCATAAAAACTATACGCAAATACCTGAAAAATACTATTTAAAGCCACTAAACCAGCTCCGTACTCACTACTACCCTCTGCCAAATCATTCCATACAAGAACCATTGCTATACAACGTGCCAAACCTATTAAAATAAGTCCAACCATATACTCTGGATAATCTTGTAAAAAAATTATAGCCAAGAAAAACATTAATACAGGTCCAATAATCCAGTTAAGAATTAAAGAAATAGATAATATTTTTGTGTTTTTAAACACTTTTGGTAAGAGTGCGTAATTCACTTTTGCTAGTGGTGGGTACATCATTACTATTAGCCCAATTGCTATTGGAATATTTGTAGTTCCACTACTAAAAGAATCTATAATCCCCGGAAAACTTGGCACAAAATAACCTATACCTACACCTAGTAACATTGCAATAAAAATCCACAATGTTAAGTAACTATCTAAAAAACTTAATTTTTTACCCGCCATTATTTCTTAATATTTGAAAAGATATAAAACATTTCTGCAGCAATTTGCGTGCTTCTTTCTTGGTATTTTTCTGCTTGTTGTGGTGTACCATCAAAAGCTTTTGGATCTTCAAAAGTTATAGGAACACGTTTTTCTGCACCTGCTATAAAAGGACAACCACCATCTGCTTGCGAGCAAGTCATAATTGCAGCAAATTCTGAAGCAGGATTAAATTCTGCATCATACTTTTTAGAAAAACCAATAATTGGTGCTGCATTTACACCATATTTTATACTATAAACAGGATTGTCTGTACCTGCTAGTTTTTCTATTTTAAAGCCAGTGTTACTTAATGTGGTTGCTACCATAGGAAAAAGAGCTGTTGCTTCTGTTCCACCAGAATAACAAGTAACATTTTTAACATTAAAATAAGCTGCCATTGTTTGCGCCCATACTTGAGACAAGTGACTTCTTCTAGAGTTGTGTGTACAAATAAAATTTAAACGAATGTCTTCATTTTTAGTTGCTTTTTCTTGTACATAATCTGCTAAAGGTTGTAAAATTGCCTTACGCTCATTACTAACTTCTACTTTTTTTAAATCACCAATAAAGGAGTTAATTTCTTCAAAAATCATTTTTTAAACTTTTTAAATTCCCACAATTGCGCTTCTGCGCTCTAAAATTATATTATCTAGCCACTTACCGTTAAGTCTACCAATTTTTTCTCTGTAACCTATTTCTCTAAAACCACATTCTTTATGCAAGTGTAAACTAGCTTTATTAGCTCTCATAATACCAGCTTGTAACGTCCAAATATTATTTTGCTCACTAATAGTTATTAACTGTTTTAGCAGTAATTTACCATAACCTTTGCCTCTGGCATTAGCTGCCACATAAACACTAACTTCTGCTACACCGCCATAAACACACCTAGATGAAACTGCTGCTAAAGAAGCCCAACCTTGCATAGTACCCTCATTAGCAAACAATGCCATACACCCAAATGGCAAATGAGCTTTGCTCCACACATCCCAAGTTGGAACTTTAGTTTCAAAAGTTGCTACACCAGTGCTTATACCATCTTGATAAATTTTGGCTACACTAGAGTAATTAGCTTTAGAAATTGGTTTAAATTCCATTTTAGCAACAACCAGAATTAGGAGCACAACTATTGCCAGATGCTTGTATACTTGCTAGCTTTACCTTTTCTTTTTTTTCTGGAATACCACATTTATCTTTTGCTAAACAATCTGTTAATTTTGATGTAAGCAAAAAGTTAGTTCCGTCAAAATCTAATCCGTATTTACCAATAGTATCTCCTTGATATTCTACTTCTACTTCTAAATCTGGAATGCCTAAAACTTTTTCAGACAATTCTATTATGTTTACTAATTTTTCTGGATGCAATCTATGATCATAATCTTGCTCATTCCACAATTGAAAATTAACAACCTCTTCATTTCTTACAGTACCACCACAATCAATAAAGTTTTTAGTTACCTTACCTACTTCTGTTACATGAAAATGACTAGGTACTAATTCTCCGTTTGGCAATTGAAATGCTATTTTTTCTAAGCTTTTTAAATTTGCTTTAACTTCTGATAATTTCATATAAATATTATTTTAAATTAAACTTAACAACAACTATTATTTTCTTCTAAATCTTGATCTAAAAACTGACTCATTACAGTTTTCATTTTTGTCCAATTTTCTTTATGTATACAGTAGCAAACACTTGTACCTTCTACATTACCTTTTATAAGCCCTAATAACTTTAATTCTTTTAAATGCTGAGAAATTGTTGGTTGTGCCAAACCAATAACTCCTACTAAATCTCCACAGATACACGTATTTATTTTAAATAAGTGTTGAAGTATGGCTACACGTGCTGGGTGACTAAAAGCTTTAGCGTAAATTGCTACCTGATTTTGGTCTTCTGTAAATATTTCTGTCTTTGCTAAACCCATAACTTAATTTGTTTATTGCAATATTACGATTAATATAAATACAAAAGCAAATTTTACTCAAAAAAAATGCAGCATAACTTAAAAAGCTATGCTGCATTTTTTATAATATAAGTTATTATTTATCTACTGTAGTTAGGAGACTCTTTAGTTATAGTAACATCATGAGGGTGACTCTCATTAATACCACTAGCTGTAATTTTAACAAATTTACCTTTTTCCTTTAAAGACTCAATATCTTTAGCTCCACAATACCCCATACCTGCACGTAAACCACCAACAAATTGATGTATACTCTCATACAACTCTCCTTTGTATGGTACACGGCCTACTATACCTTCTGGTACAAGTTTTTTAATATCATCTTCTACATCCTGAAAATAACGGTCTTTACTACCTTGTTTCATAGCCTCTACAGAACCCATTCCACGGTAAGACTTAAACTTTCTTCCTTCGTAAATAATAGTTTCTCCTGGAGATTCTTTAGTACCTGCTAATAAAGAACCTAACATTACTGTATCTGCACCAGCAGCTATAGCTTTAGGTATATCACCAGTATATCTAATTCCGCCATCTGCAATTACAGGAACCCCACTACCTTTTATAGCTGCTGCAACCTCTAAGACTGCAGAGAATTGAGGAAAACCAACACCAGCAACTACTCTAGTTGTACATATAGATCCTGGACCTATACCTACTTTTACAGCATCTGCACCAGCCTCTACTAAATATTTAGCAGCCTCTGCTGTTGCTATGTTACCTACAATAACATCTAACTCTGGAAATTTCTTTTTAACTTCTTTTAAAACAGCAACAACACCTTTTGTATGGCCATGTGCTGTATCTATAACAACTGCATCTACACCAGCATTTACTAACGCTTCTGCACGTTCTACTGCATCTCCTGTAACTCCTAAAGCTGCAGCAACCCTTAATCTACCATAAGTATCTTTATTAGCTATAGGCTTTAGAGTTAGTTTTGTAATGTCTCTAAACGTAATTAAACCAACCAATTTGTTGTCTTCATCAACAACAGGTAGTTTTTCAATTTTATTTTCTTGTAAAATATCTTCTGCTTGTGCTAAAGAGGTACCTTCACTAACAGTTACCAAGTTTTTAGAAGTCATTACTTCTGAAATTGGCCTGTCGTTATTTTTTTCAAAACGAAGATCTCTATTCGTAACAATACCAATTAATTTACCCTCTTCATCTACTATTGGAATGCCGCCAATGCTATACTCTTTCATATTTGCTTTAGCGTCACGCACAACAGAATTTAATGGCAAAGTAACAGGATCTATAATCATACCACTTTCTGCTCGTTTAACTTTACGAACCTTTGCTGCCTGCTCTGCAATGGTCATATTTTTATGTAACACTCCAATACCGCCTTCTTGCGCCATGGCAATTGCCATACGAGATTCTGTTACAGTATCCATTGCCGCAGAGACAATTGGTACATTTATAGTTATGTTTCTTGTAAATTTTGCTTTTATACTTACTTCTCTTGGAAGCACTTCTGAAAAAGCAGGAACAAGGAGTACGTCATCGTAAGTAAGACCTTCTCCAACAATTTTATTTAGGTGAGCTTGCATAGCAATTAAGGATTAATTGCGTGCAAATATACAATTTATAAATGTAAACAACCACATATTTACCAATAAGAGTTTTCACAATGTTTTCTTAACGTTTGCATAGCATACGTATACCTCTCTTGTGCGGATGCTAAACAACCTTTAAAGCGTAATTTTTTAGGAACTACAACTGCATATACAAATTTACCTTTTGCTATATGCGCTAACCTTTTTAAGGTTTTTTCATTTAAAGTATCGTAAACTTCTTTTACCCAAATGTGTTGCTCTTTATACAATATGGCTTTATCCCAAGCTAAACTTTCTTTTTCACTTAAAACAGTGGTATTTGAATATAAATTATACATACTTAAAAAAGCAGAATTAAATACTTTTTCGCTACCTATTTTTGCAGCATCTATAACATCATTTTTTAAAAACATTTTATATGGGTAATGAGTAGCTAAGTTTAATTTAGCAGAAATAAAATGTGCCATCCTTGGCCAAACAACTTTATGCCCTTTTTTTTCTATAGATAATGCATACCATTTGTAAAAATCTCTTCTTTGTTTTATGGTTTGATATTCTAAAAATGAATTGTTTTTTAGATTAAAGCTATTTGCTTGTTGCCAAGTAACCGTATTTTTCAATCGGTCTTTTTTAAGCCAGTCTTTAGGCAAAAGTGTATTTCTTCCGGTTTTTTGCTGATATGCTTTAAAATTCTTCCATTCGGCAGCAGAGCTATCAACACAAAAAAAGAATAGAATAAGAGTTACCAAGTAGCGCATAGTAGTATAAAGCTACTAAACTATACAGTAATAACTAAGTTGTGGCTTGTTTTTTAATTAATTGCCATAAAATTACCAGAGCAGATAACGTAAAAGTAAGTGTCATTAATGTACCCGAAATCATAATTATATACTTCATCCAAAGTAAACCTGACCATAGTAAATAAATACCTCCAAATGTTAGCAATACAGACAAAAACGGTTCTATTGTTAAAAACAGTTTTAACTTTTTTGGTAGTTTTGTAAGCCACACCAAACCTCCTAATAAAAAGAAAATAAAAGACATAGACAATATATGTGTATGCACTGTAGTAAGGATTTCTCGCTTACTCTTTTTAAATTTCATTACCTCTGCATCTTCATCTTCTTCATTACCTAAATAATTTTCTGTAATGCCTGCTGGTTTGGCTCCGGTGGTTTCATTAACAAACATAAGTCCTGTATAAAAACCAATAGACAAGATAACTACAAAAGCTCCTATAAATAGTTTTATTTCTGATGGAAAAGTGCCAAGTAGTCCGTTGTATTTCATTATAAAATTTTAAAATTTAATTTCTAGTGTAGCATAGTAATTTCTGTTAGCCGAAGGAATTATACCAGGACCAGGATATCCTGTTGCTCTTCTAGTAAAATATTCTTCATCTAATAGGTTATTTACACCTGTTTCTAATTTTAAAAATTTATATCTGTACGACATTGAAAAATCTAAAACATTATATTTTGGTATAACACCATTTACACCACTTAAACTTGGCTCTTTAGAGTTAGTAGCATCTGTGTATTGCTGTGTTAGGCTTGTATATTGTATGCTAGTTAACATATTTTTCCACCCAAATTTTACACCCGTTTTTAAGTTAAAATCAGGTACAAATTCTACTTTATTTCCTACAATACCATTTTGCTGAGACTGGGTATACTCAGAATTAATAAAAGATGTATTTATAAAATAATTAAAGCTAAAACTACTATTTATTTTAAACACCTTTTTTAAATTAAAATCTACTAAAGACTCAACCCCTATAATACGAGCATCACCAACATTTGTTCTTTCTTGCACCACACTACCATCATCTAAGGCTTTTGTAACCAAACCTATTCTGTCATTATAAAAAAGACCAAAAACACCTGCGTCATAAGAGATATAGTTTTTATAATTACCTCTAAAACCAAGATCTAAAGTATATCCTTTTTCATCGGATAAATCTCCAATTCTAAAAGAAGGGTTCACAATATTTAAGTCAGAAAAAGTTACTGACCTGTAGTTTTGAGATGCATTACCATAAATCTCTAAAAACTTATTTGGCTTATAACTTGTTCCCAAACCAAATAATATAAAAGAACGCTCATTACTATCATTACTCTCTACCGTTTCATTTAAAATAACATTACCTGCTGCATCAGTATTTATTTTTTTAAAAAAACCGTCGCTCTCTGTTTTTATATATTCTACTCTTAAACCAGGTGTTAGAGACCAATTATCCTTTAGGTAAAATATATTTTCACCAAAAAATGCAATATTTAAATTAGGATTTTTATAATTAGACTGCGACGGGTAATTAGGATAATCATTTATTGCAGAAGAAAAGTTAGCGTCACTACCATTACTTCCTGGCCCTTGTATAGATGTGTTGTTTGCCTTATAAAACTTAGTACCAATTAAATAGGTTGCTTTTTTTCCAAAAAAAGTATACTTGTCTAACAACTTAGCTTCAAAACCAAAGTTTTTAAAATCTCCGGTAATTAAATCTCTTTCTTCATTTGTATCTACTTGGTTTACTCTGTTTGTTCTAAAACCTAGGGCATCTCTAGACGCATTTAAACCAAAAAAGTTAAATAATAAGCTGGTATTTTCCGTAAAATTGTGTTTAAACTTTATATTATATAAAAGCCAATTAACTTTAAACCAGTTTCTTGCTCTATTACTTTGGTAAGGGTTTTCATTAAACATATTATCTGTTAACCCACCAGCTTGTTGTGCTAAATAATTTAAATATGTAACCTCTGCTTCTACTTTAGTTTTTGTACTTAATTGATACCCCAAATGCATAAATGCATTTTTAGAATTAAAGTATGAATTTGGCCTAAAACCATCTCCTTGCTTAAAATTAAAACTAGCATAATAGCTAAATTTATTTTTTGTACCACTTACACTTGTGTAATTGGTATACAAATTATTACTACCAACAGTGTTTCTTGTTAAAACTTCTATTTCTTTAGTTGAATTTGGCTTCTTAGTTACAAAATTAACTAGTCCTCCAAACTGAGTTCCGTATTGTAAAGACGCTGCACCTCTAATAATTTGTATTTCTTCTAAAGCTTCTGCAGGCGGAGTGTAATAGCTTTCTGGATACCCTAAAACATCTGCACTAATATCATATCCGTTTTGACGTGTATTAAAGTTAGATGTTCTGTTTGGATCTAAGCCCCTCCCTCCTATGTTTAACTGTAGGCCAGCATCATCATTTTGAAAAATATTTAATCCTACAACTTGACTATATATTTGCCTTGCATTATTAGAGGCTAAATTTGCTACAGATTCACTTACCAAAACAACCTCTGTTTTTTTACCTGCATAGATAGACGTACCTACAACATCTTCTAACCGTTTTAAATTAAAAATTTGAGCTTTTCTGGCTACAACTTCTACTTCTGTTAATTCTATTTCTACAGCAGATAATTGTTTATTTAATACAGTATTACCTACCACATTTACTATTTCTTCTTCTATGTTATACTCATATGAAAAAAATACAATTTCTAATTGTTTCTCGTCTGTAATAAACTCATAGTAGCCTTTATTATTGGTAACAGAAACCTTACCCTTGGCTTTATTATAAATTTCTACACCACGTATAGGTACGTTATTTTCTTTAGATGTAACGGTTCCCGAAACTTTATACTGAGCATAAAGAGATGCGTTACAAAATATAAGTAGTAATACTATTTTAAAATCCTTTAATTTCATCGTTAAATGGTAAAATCCACGTTTTGTGTTTTAATAAATCTTTTTCTTTGTAAAGGTCTATACTTGGGTCTATGTATGACTTACTTAACCTTCCATTAAGCGCCACATAACTCTCTACATAAACCTGAACATTTTTATGTTTTTGTTTTTTAAAATGATCTCCCAAATAATGTGCATATTGCACTATAAAATCTGGCTGAGTGCTCATTTGTTTTTCTTGAAAAGGGGTTAAAAAGTCTGCGTTATTTACATAAAATTGCTTTTTAGTTTTACTATCTACAATTTTAAAATTTGCATAGCCCATTTTTTCCATAAGCATTACACGCCAAGAAAAACGATATCCTTCTTCTGTCCAGAAAAGCTCTCCAGGATACAACAAATACCTAAATGGTAGTAATAACTGAATAGTAAAAAACACAGCTAAAAAGCCTAATATTAATCTCTTTTTATTGATAGAGTATATATTTTGATCTTTTACCGCAGCTGTATTTTTAGTTATAGTGATAGGCAATTTATAACTTACTTTTCTTATATGATTGATAATTTTAATATGAAAGTTGTCACTAAAAAAGATAAGACTACTCACTATCATTATATAAGGAAACATACCTATAGGAAACAGAACTCTTGTTAATAAATGAAAAATAACTACAGCTATAAATGCTAAAATTCTAGTTCTCTTATAAAGTAGTAAAAACGGTATTAACAAATCATACAACATACCAGACCAGCTCATAAAGTAATGAACCCATTCTTGCTGTAAAATAGAGTTACCTATAAAAGGAACATCATACTTAGAAGGTAACCATATTTTTAAAGGCATAGCTCTAAATAGCCAATCGGAATTTATTTTTGCTAATCCCGCATAAAAATATACTATACCTAATAGTAGTTTTACACTATCTATAGTATAGCTTGGCACGTAACTATATGTTTTTTTTCTTAGGTAAGAATCTACAGAGAAGTACGCATTTGCAGGTAAAAAAATCATTAAAAAACTTAGTATACTTACAAAGTAATAATGGTTTAAGTAAGTAGTCTTATCCATTAACTCTATATAAGTAAAGCTTAAAAAAAATAAAAAGATTGCTAACCTGTATTTGTAACCAATTGCTACTAATATTGCTGTTATAGCGCAAATTATAAAGAAAACATAAGTGTAGTTTCCTATTGGCTTAATCCATTCAAAATTATAATATGTAAAATGAAATTTAGGCTTAATGTATAGTTCATAGATCCACCCTTTAGACCAAAACCTTAGAATACTTAAAAACATTAAAACACCAAAACAAACTCTAAATACCACCAAAGGCGCTATATGGCTTGTTTTACTTAAGTATGTTTTAAAATTAGCTGTCATTTTTATACAAAAAAAGATTCTCTAAAGTATTAGAGAATCTTTAATTATTAGTTCTTTAGTATATTAATCTCCATCTGCATCTGTATAGTCTACATTTACACTAAATGCTTGCAACATATCTACTTTAATTAAAACAACTACTTTTTGTAGAGCATCATAAGCCTCAGTCATTTTAACATTATCTACATCTACTTGGTTAGATAAGCTAGCATCTAATTCTAACACCTTGGCGCTAGCATCATTAATTTTACCGTTAATAATAGCGTTTAAATCTTCACCTTGTGTAATATCATTTAAATAATCTAAATAATCTGCAAAACCTGTTCCGGTAGTGGTAGAGTTATAAGCTTTGCCATTAAAAAAATCTTGAATATTTTGTACAGCAGCAACTAATAAATCTTTTGAGTTTTTATCACTATAAAATGCTTCTACTTTAGAAGGTAAAGGTGTAGTAGAAAAAACTCCTGCAGGAATACCTACTTTGTTAGCGCGTAATCCTTTTTCAAAATAAAAAACAAAATCGTTAGCTAACTTATTAAAAGCACTTGTTGCTGTGTTCTCTGTACTAGCAATAAAAGTTTCTCTATAACCAGATTTCCAATCGGTTAATACAGTCTCGGTTAATATATTCATTTGGTTTACCAAGTCTGACAAATAAGTTTTGTATCCAGCTCCAGATGTTGTATTGGTGTACTTTTCTACAATATCCGCATTAGTTTCTGCTAAGCCAAATAATAAGTAATCTAAAGCAGGAAAACCAACAGCATCATTATTATTAGGGTGCGTTAAGTCATAAGTTCCCGAACCTACATTACTTTCTATATCATCTATAGACGTAGGATAAACATTCATTTGAAAAGCATAGTTAATTTCTTCTGCTTTTCCTATGTTGTACATTTCTACAGATTGCCAAACTTTGTAAGCAGATAGCCATTTGTCTCTTAACGCAATTAAATTAATTTCTGAAGGAGATGCTATAAAATTATCCTTTTCTTCTTGTAAGTCATTTAACTTAGTAGATAAATCTTCGTAAGATGGTATAATTATTTTATCTGCAACATTAGTTAACAGTCCTCCCCTATTAAAGTCGTCTTTACCATTATTAACGGTATCAGAACTATCATCTGATGAGCTACAAGCATAAACCGTTAATGCAGCTATAAAAACAAAAATCACTCTCTTCATTTATCCTTAATTTTATTTATTCTAAATAAAGGGCAAAAATAAGAAAAAAGTAGTCATAAAATGACTATTTACGACTACTTTTTTAAAAAATGCTCCTAGTTAAAAACTTTTAGTTTACTGTTTCTTCTGTAGTAAAACCATATGCTGCAGCAATTTCATTAGAAATCTGATCTAATGTTGCTGGTGTAACATCCCAAAAGCCATTACCTGCCATTAATGTATCCATATAGCCATCAATAGTAGCTGCATCTAATACAGGAGAATCTGTAACAGTATCTCTAGTAAAACGTAGACTGTTTATAAAACCTAAAGCTTCAGATAAACTGTGAAAAGCAGAAGCCTTATCACTTTCTAACACTTCTTTACCAGATTGCAGGTAATAAACGCTACGTACTGCTACTACTTTAGAAACTTTTTCTCTAATAATTTGTGCTTGCTCATCTCTAAGCTCGTAATCTTTTGCTACAATTGCCGCTCTTCCTAACTTAAATGCCTCATAAATATCATTAGCAATACCTGTAAAATCTGAATCAGCTTCTACACTTGCTAAATATTTATTTAAAAAACTGTCTTTTCCTAATTCTGGCGTAGCAGGAGTATCTTCATTACCATATAAATATCCATAAGCTTCATCCCACTTATGTTCCATATTTGTATAGTTTTTACCATCTACTAAAGTACCCGCATCATTATCTGCTGCGTTAGTACCTTCATCTAAAACAGCAATGCTTAAGTAGTTGTTTAACATTTGATCTACCATTAAACCTCCTATTATAGATTTAGCAATTGCTTGGTTATACTCTAAACCTTTACCGTTTACGTATCTTGTAGATCCACCACCTATTTGCTGAATTTTACCGGCACTACCTGCAACAGCATCATCATCCCATTTAGGAAAAACCTCTGTTACTTGAGCACTAATCCACAAATCAAAATTTTCTTTTATAGCTATAGATGCTGTAGTATTAGTTGAAAAATAATCTGCAGATGCTGCAATTTTACTACGTACACTTTTGTTAGAGCTGTTTAAATCTGCATTAGAAAAATCGTTATTGTTTTCTTCATGAGCAAACATAGCATCTAATTTTTCTTCTGTGCTTGTATTATCTAAAAGAGCAGATATAAATTCTTCTGCCATTTGTATTCTAGTAGTTTGACCTCCAAAATCCACAGAACTCTCCCCATTATTTTCAAAAACATAAGTAGCAGGAACAGCAACATTTGGATTATCGTTACCATCACCATTATCATCTGAAGAACAAGATGTAAAAATAACGCTTGTTAAAAATAAGCCTGCAAATAATTTATTTACTTTCATAAGTACTATTATTAAAATATTTTTTTGCAAATATCTCTAATAGAAACATATAAAACAATATTTATTTAGAACAAATAAAGATAATGGTGTTAAATTTTTAATTAACAGATGATTACACCTGAACTAATTAATGATATTTAGAAAATAATTCTGTTGCTTTATTGTATGCAGCTTCAAAAACCATCCAATTTACATTAGTATCTACCTTTTCTGCAGTAAAATAAGATAACATTTTTTCTGTGGGCATATTACCTGTTAAATCGTCTTTTGCCATAGGACAGCCTCCAAAACCTTGTATTGCGCCATCAAACCTAACACAACCTGCGTTATAAGCCGCCGCAACCTTCTCTTGCCATTTGGTTGGTGTAGTATGTAAATGTGCTCCAAATTTTACTTTTGGGTATTTTGGAATTAAATTAGAGAATAAATAATCTATAACATCTGGTGTAGAAGAGCCTACTGTATCTGACAATGAAATAATATTAACACCCATTTTTGCCAATTTCTCTGTCCATTCACCTACTATCTCTACATTCCAAGGATCTCCATAAGGGTTACCAAAACCCATAGAAATGTATGTAACAACCTCTTTATTTGCAGTATTAGCAATATCTAATATTTGCTTTAGTGTTTCTACAGATTGCGCAATTGTTTTATGTGTATTACGCATCTGAAAGTTTTCTGAAATAGAAAAAGGGTAACCTAAATAGTTTATTTCTTTATGCTTACTAGCATCTTGGGCGCCACGTACATTTGCTACTATAGAAAGTAGTTTACTCTGAGTTCTAGATAAATCTAAGTTTGCTAAAACCTCTGCCGTATCTACCATTTGTGGTATTGCTTTAGGTGATACAAAACTGCCAAAGTCTATAGTATCAAAACCACAATCTAATAAAGACTGTATGTATTTAACTTTTAACTCTGTTGGAATAAATTCTTTTATTCCTTGCATTGCATCTCTTGGGCACTCTGTAATTTTTACTTTAGCAGACATAAATTAATTGTTGACTTTTTCAAAATTACTACTATTTATCCGATAAAAGAATATAAATTCCTAAGCCTACAAAAACTACAATTTGCAACCATTTAAAAATATACCCAACTTTTTCATTTTTAATAACATAACTAGATATAGACCCCGCTAAAATGGCTATAACACTAAATACTACAAAGGAAACTACCATAAAAAGTACTCCTAACACATAAAACTGTGCAATAGTATTAAGTGTATTACTAAATAAAAAACCAGGAAAAAAAGCTAAAAAAAACAATGCCACTTTTGGATTTAAAACATTCATTATAAACCCTTGTTTAAAAAGCGAAAATAAGCTTTTTTTTGGCGCGTTATCTCCCCCTAAAATAAGGCTTCCATCACTCTTAAAAACCTTATAGGCAATATAAAATAGGTACAAGGCTCCAAATATTTTAATTCCTAAAAACAAATAATCATTAGCTTTTATTAGTGCAGATACACCAAAAGCTAAAAGTGTTGTATGTACCAAACAACCAGAAATTAAACCCGCAACAGTTGCTAAACCATACTTTTTACCATTAACAAGGCTTTGTGTTAGCACATAAATATTATCTGGTCCCGGAAAAAAAGCTAGCAAAGTAGTGGCAGAAATAAAGGCCAAGAGTATATCTAAATTCAAAACATTTTTTTTAAAGTATGAAAAATACAAATTTAAAAAGTAGTTATCTATCTTATGGTTATCTTTAAACAAAATACCAATAATGAAAAATATATTTTTATTACTTTTTATGTGTTTATGTTTAACTAGTTACGCAAACATTAACACAAATAAAAACTTAAAAACTTCTATGACTACAGCTAAAGACAGCGTATTAAGACACGTGGTTATTTTTAAATTTAAACCAGAAGCAACAAAACAACAAATTAAAACTATAGAAAAAGCCTTTAGTGCTTTACCCTCTAAAATAGCACAAATAATGGATTATGAGTGGGGATTAAACAATAGTCCAGAAGGTTTAAGCAAAGGGTTTACACATTGCTTTTTTGTAACTTTCAAAAATGAAGAAGACCGCGCAATTTACTTACCGCACCCAGACCATAAAGCGTTTGTATCTTTACTTACACCTGTGTTAGAAGACGTATTTGTATTAGATTATTGGAGCAATTAAGTGTTAGCTAAAATTGCTTTATTTATTCTTTTTATTAATCTAGGACCTTCATATATAAAACCGGTGTAAATTTGTATTAAATCTGCTCCTGCATTTATTTTTTCTAACGCGTCTTTTTCAGAGTGTATACCTCCTACTCCAATAATAGGAAACGCTTTATTGCTTTTTTCTGCTAAAAATCTAATAACCTCAGTACTTCTGTTAGTTAACGGCTTACCACTTAAACCTCCGTTTTCTTTAGTAATACTTTCTGGTGATTTTAAGTTGTTACGTTCTATGGTTGTGTTAGTTGCTATAACTCCGTTTATTTTTGTTATTGCTACAATGTCTATAATATCTAACAATTGCTCATTTGTTAAATCTGGTGCAATTTTAAGTAAAATTGGTTTAGCTTTTACTCCTTTTTGCGTAACATACTTTTTATTTTCAGTAACTAAAGCATTTAACAAATTGGTTAACGGTTCTTTGTCTTGTAATTCTCTTAAGCCAGGTGTGTTTGGTGAACTTACATTTACAACAAAATAATCTACGTGTGGGTATAATGCTTCAAAGCAAATTAAATAATCTTCAACAGCACCATCATTAGGTGTTATTTTATTTTTACCAATATTACCACCAATTAACACATTGTGTTGCGCCTTTAAACGCTCTACTGCCTCTAACACTCCTCCGTTATTAAATCCCATACGGTTAACAACTGCGCTATCTGCTTTTAATCTAAACAAACGTTTTTTAGGGTTACCAGTTTGTGGCTTAGGTGTTAATGTTCCTATTTCAATAAAGCCAAATCCAAAGTTAGACAGCTCTTTAAAAAGTTTAGCATCTTTATCAAAACCTGCCGCCAAACCAACAGGGTTTTTAAATTTAATTCCAAAAACTTCTTTCTCTAATCGTTTATCATCTACTACATACATTGCTCTAAATAAACCTCCAAAACCTATTTTAGAAAAAAACTTGATTAATGAAAATGATAAATGATGCACCTTTTCTGGATCCATCAAAAAAAACAACGGCCTAATAATAGCTTTGTACATAGAATTTTAAAATTTTGGCAAAAATACAAACTACCTAGATGTAGAACTATTTTACAATTGGTTTTTATTAACAGTTTTTACAATTTTTATAACTAAATACTAAGAGCCAATTGTCTTAAAAAATCTAAATAAACTGTACTTTTGAGTAAATTAAATACTTATGCAAGACATATTAGATAGATTTTTAGGTTATGTAAAAATAGATACGCAAAGCGATGCAAGCTCTAATACAACACCAAGTACAGCTAAACAATGGGATTTAGCCAACAAGCTTGTTGCAGAACTTAAAGACATAGGATTGGAAGATGTTACCATAGATGACAATGCATACATAATGGCTACATTACCAAGTAATATTGATAAAGAAGTACCTACAATTGGTTTTATTGCTCATTTTGATACTACACCAGATTTTTCTGGAACTAATGTAAATCCGCAAATTATAAGAAATTATGATGGTAAAGACATTGTATTAAATGCAGAAGAAAACATTATTTTATCTCCAGATTATTTTGAAGATTTATTACAATATAAAGGCCAAACTCTTGTTACCACAGATGGTACTACACTTTTAGGTGCAGATGACAAAGCTGGTATAACTGAAATTGTTACCGCAATGGAATTTTTAATTGCACACCCAGAGATTAAACACGGTAAAATTAGAATTGGCTTTACTCCTGATGAGGAAATTGGTCGTGGTGCACATAAATTTGATGTTGATAAATTTGGTGCAGAATGGGCATATACTATGGATGGTAGCCAAATTGGTGAGTTAGAATACGAAAACTTTAATGCTGCAGGTGCACACATTACAATACAAGGTAAAAGTGTACACCCAGGTTACGCTAAAGGAAAAATGATTAATGCTATTGGTATTGCGCAAGAAATTATGGCTGCTTTACCTAACAAAGAGGTGCCTGAACATACATCTGGCAGAGAAGGTTTTTACCATATACATACTATTAAAGGAGAGATAGAAAATGCTGAATTAGGCCTAATTATTCGTGATCATGAAAGAAGTTCTTTTGAAGACCGAAAAAAAGCCTTAGAGACCATAGTATTTAGGCTAAATGAAAAATACAATAACTGCATTGAGCTGTCTATTAAAGACCAGTACTACAATATGAAAGAAAAGGTTATGCCTGTTTACCATATTGTAGAAACCGCCAAAGAAGCAATGGAGGCATTAAATATAACTCCTATTATAAAACCTATACGTGGTGGCACAGATGGCTCACAACTAAGTTATATGGGCTTACCTTGTCCTAATATTTTTGCTGGTGGGCATAATTTTCACGGAAAATATGAATATGTACCTGTAGAAAGTATGGAAAAAGCTGTAGAAGTTATAGTAAAAATTTGTGAACTTACTGCTACTAAATAAACTATAAATGAGTTCTAACAATACAGATGCTAAAATAAAAGTTGATGCTTATTTTAATAAAGAACAGCCTTTTAAGCAAGGTATTGCCTTTTTAAGAAAAATTGCTTTAAACACAGAACTCACAGAAACTTGTAAATGGGGAGCCCCTGTTTATACTATAAACAACAAAAATGTTATTGGTATTTTGGCTTTTAAGCATCATTTTGGAATTTGGTTCTATAATGGTGCTTTGCTTAAAGACCCTAAAAAAGTATTATTAAATGCCCAAGAAGGAAAAACTAAAGCTATGCGGCATTGGAAATTTTTAGCTGTTAATGATATAAACAAAGAAACCGTTACAGATTATATTTTAGAAGCTATAGAGAATCAGAAAAAAGGTATTGAAGTTACTTTTACTAAAAATACAGATGTAAAAATACCTGAAATATTAACTGGTGCTTTAGATAAAAACATAGACCTTAAGCGTAAGTTTAATTCCTTTACACCCTACAAACAAAAGGAATTTATTACTTATATAAATGAGGCCAAAAGAGATGCTACAAAGCTAAACAGATTAGCAAAATGCATTACACTAATACAGGATGGCATAGGTTTACATGATAAGTATAGAAAATAAAAAAAGCATCAATTTGTAAATTGATGCTTTTTTGTGTGAGTAACTCTAAGAGTTTACTTTTTTTCTGCTACTGGTTCGTTCAATTTTTTGCTCATTTCCATAGAAATAGCAGATCTAGAAAACTTAATTTTACCAGCCATTGTCTCAATTACACAAGACATATCTTTATCATTTAAATCAAAGATTTTACCGTGCATACCGCTTTTGGTAATAACCTTATCTCCTTTTTTTAATTGTTCTGCAAATTTCTTTTCGTCTTTAGAACGTTTCATTTGCGGTCGTATCATAAAAAAATATGCTACTATAAATATTCCTACCATTGGTAGAAATGGGTACTGATCTAATATTTGTTGCATTTTATTATTTTAAAGGTACTGATGCTGCTGCACCATTTTTAGGGTTTACAAATGCCTTAATACGTAAAGTTTCTCTTCCTTTAGCTGTATTTGCTGTTACTGTTACTGCTTTAGTTACTTGGTTTTGACCAGAACCATTAAATTTAACTAACAACTCACCAGATTCTCCTGGAGCAATTGCTTTGTTTTTTGGGTATTCTGGAATGGTACAACCGCAAGTACTTTTTGCATCAGTAATAATTAATGGTGCTTTTCCTGTATTTGTAAATGTAAAAACTGTTTGTTGTGGTGTTCCTTGCTCAATAGTACCAAAATCAAACTCAGTTCTATCAAAAGTCATTACAGGCAAGTCTTTAGCATTGTTGTCTCTTTCTGCTGCGCTATCTACATTAGCCATAATTATTTTATTAGAAGCGTTGTCTTTACAAGCTGTAAAAGACATAGCAAAAACAGCAGCTCCAAATAGTAAAATAATTTTTTTCATAATTCTTATTTTTAATTTGTTTCACACAAAATTAATGAATATTTTTTATAATAATCCTCTACCTATTTTTTTTAACTTTCCTTCACTTTTATACTCACGTACAAGCTTGTCTAAAATACCATTTATAAAAATGCTACTTTTTGGCGTAGAGTATTCTTTTGCTATCTCAAGAAACTCATTTATAGTTACTTTCTCTGGAATAGAAGGAAAATTTAAAAGTTCGCAAATTGCCATTTTAAGCAAAATACCATCAATATCTGCTATACGGTCTTTATCCCAATTAGGTGTTTTACCAACAATTTCTTTAACATATTCCGCATCATTTAACAATGTTTTGGTTAGCAATTGCTTTGCATACACCATATCATCATCTTCTTTTAAAAGCTCTGGCAAAAAGTAAGATTCTGTAGCATCTGGCTTTGCTTTTTTAATTAGCTTTAAAACAAATGTATTTATGATAGGTATATCATCAACCCACGTTAATTTATCGTCTTCAAAATAGTCGTAAATTTTTTCGTTAGGTGCTATTACATTTTTATAAAGATCTGCAAGTAAGTTTTTATCTTCTTCATAACTACTAGTTTTGCTAGTCATATATGTTGTGTAATATTCACTTTCTACAACTTCTTTATAAATTAATCTTATGTATTCTTCGTTTAAATACCAATCATTTAATTTTCTGCTAGACAATTCTTCAAGTAGTAATTTATTGTCTGCTATTTGTAGTAAAACTCTATTATTTACAAATTTTTTACGATCAGGATATGCATCAGAAACATTTCCTAAATAACTTTTTGCTGCAATGTCTGCTTGCTCTTCTGCTCTTTTTTGCAGTTCTACCAACAAACTTAACATTAATAAGTACAGTGTGTACATACTATCTACACTATACTTTAAAAACTTTACTTGTTTTTCTAGTGTATCATCTTGTGAATGAGTAAGGGCGTATATGCACTGCATTACTTTAACCCTAATATGCCTTCTTGTTAGCATTGAAAAAGAACTTTTAATTTGTTAAAAAATTATATTTTGCAAAAGTACTATTATATTTTTCAAAAGTACTAATTGTAACAAGTTTTTATCTTATGATAATGATAACATATGATTATGCTTAAAAACCTATCTTTGCTAACTTAGTACAACACCACTATCCTTAAAAAGTAAATGAAAGAGTTAAAACACATTAATAAATACTTTAAAAAATATTGGCTTAAACTTACCATAGGTATTATTATAACAGTTGTTGCGCGAGTATTTTCATTAGTAATGCCGCCTTACGTAAACAAATCTATTAACGTAGTAAAAGAATTTATTTCTCAAGGAAACGTACCTATTGATGTGGTTAAAGGACACCTGCTAGATTATATTCTTATTATTTTAGGTGCTGCCCTTTTATCTGGTTTTTTTACCTTTTTAATGAGGCAAACCATAATTAATGTATCTAGACACATAGAGTACGACTTAAAAAATGAGGTTTATGACCACTACCAAAAGTTAAGTTTAAACTTTTACAAAAAAAACCGAACAGGTGATTTAATGAACAGGATTAGCGAAGATGTTAGTCAGGTTAGAATGTATTGCGGACCAGCTTTAATGTACGGGATGAATACTTTTACATTATTTGCTTGTATTATACCCATAATGTATTCTAAAGCTCCCACTCTAGCTCTTTATACGCTTATACCATTACCTATATTATCTGTATTAATTTATAACATTAGTAAAGTTATACACAAACGTAGTACTGTAGTACAACAGTTTTTAAGTAAGCTTTCTACGTTTGCACAAGAATCTTTTTCTGGAATATCTGTAATAAAAGCTTACGGTATTGAAGAAAAAACTAACAGTCAATTAGTGTCTTTAGCTAATGAAGGTAAAGATAAAAGTATGTCTCTTGTTCGTATTAATGCGTGGTTTTTTCCATTAATGGTACTATTAATTGGTATAAGTAATATTATTGTTATTTATGTTGGCGGCAAGCAGTACTTAAACGGACAAATAGAGAGTATTGGATTAATTGCAGAGTTTATTATTTATGTAAATATGCTTACGTGGCCTGTTGCAATTGTAGGCTGGTTAACCTCTATTATACAAAGAGCAGAAGCATCACAAGAGCGTATAAACGAGTTTTTACAAGAAGAACCAGAGATTAAAAATACTGTTACTACTCCTATGGAGATTAATGGTAAAATAGAGTTTAAAAACGTAAGTTTTACCTATGATGATACTAATATTACAGCTTTAAAAAATGTATCTTTTACCATAAACCCTGGAGAAACTGTAGCTATAATTGGTAAAACTGGTAGCGGAAAATCTACCATACTAGATTTAATTGCAAGATTATATGATGTTTCCTCTGGTAATATTGCTATAGATAATACTCCTATTAAAGAAGTTAATTTAGATTGCCTAAGACAAAACATTGGTGCTGTACCACAGGATGCTTTTTTATTTTCTGACTCTATTAAGGACAATATCAAATTTGGTAAAGAAGATGCTACTGATGAAGAAATTATAGCTGTTGCTAAAAAAGCAGTGGTTCATAAAAATATTATGAACTTTAAAGAAAAATATGACACTGTTTTAGGAGAAAGAGGTATTACCTTAAGTGGAGGGCAAAAACAACGTGTATCTATTGCAAGAGCACTATTAAAAGATCCTAAAATTTACTTGTTTGATGATTGCCTTTCTGCAGTAGATACAGAAACTGAAGAAAAGATACTTAACAACCTAAAATCTGCTTCTAAAAACAAAACAACTCTTATAGTAAGTCACAGAGTATCTTCTGCCAAAAATGCAGACAAAATTATTATTTTAGATAACGGAAAAGTAGTTCAAGAAGGTACACATAACTCATTATTTGAGATAGATGGCTATTACAAAGCTCTTTATAATAGTCAACTCTCAGAGAAAGAAAGTTAGAAAAATGTTGTCAATTAGTTATTTTTTTTTCATTTTTGAAGTATACTATGATAACATTACACTAACGAGATAACTATAACAATGAGTGAAAAAGAATTAATGGATCAGGAAGAGATTTATTCAAAAGTATTAAGAGCCGGTAGACGGA
Organism: Cellulophaga sp. RHA_52; assembly: GCF_007827205.1. Lineage (NCBI taxonomy): Bacteria > Pseudomonadati > Bacteroidota > Flavobacteriia > Flavobacteriales > Flavobacteriaceae > Cellulophaga > Cellulophaga sp. RHA_52. The sequence continues at coordinate 2,225,906 of NZ_VIRZ01000001.1, read as the reverse complement.
CTTATTTTTTTGATGTGAGAAGCACTAAGGCAGGAGACTATTATTTAACAGTTACTGAGAGTAAAAAATTTACACATGATGATGGATCTTTCCATTACAAAAAGCATAAAATCTATTTATATAAAGAAGATTTTACTCCTTTTAAAGAGATTTTAAACGAAATGATGGACTACATTATTAAAGAAAAAGGTGAAGAAGTAATTTCTGACAGGCACCAAAAAGACTTTAAAAAAGAAGAACGCACCAATGCAGTACAAGAAACTGCAACTACAAATAGCTTTACTAACGTAAGCTTTGACGACATTTAAATTATAAAAAAAATGTATCTTTAAGCGACTCTAAAAAGAGTCGCTTTTTTTATTTTCAAAAACTAACTTACCTATGAAAAAAAGATTTTTTTTACTAGCTTTTCTAATGCTTCAATTTATACAAGCACAAGAAAAACTAGATTTAAATTATTATTTACCACAAAATGTAACCTATAACCCAAATATTCCTAAGCCTATAGATGTTATAGGCCATGAAGTTGGTGAGTGGCACGTATCTCATGATAAATTACAATTTTATATGAAAGCACTAGCCAAAGCTAGTGACCGTATTTCTATAGAAAACAGAGGAGAAACTTATGAGGGCAGACCAATATTATTACTTACTATTACTTCTGCTAAAAATCAGACTAATATAGAAAGTATTAGACAAACGCATATTGCAAACACAAGTACTAATGTAGACACTAGTAACCAGCCCATAGTAGTTTACCAAGGTTTTTCTATTCACGGTAATGAGCCTAGTGGTGCAAATGCAGGCTTAGCTTACGCCTATTATTTAGCTGCTGCACAAGGAGCAGAAATAGAAAAGATGTTAAACAATATGGTTATACTAATGGACCCTGCTTTTAATCCAGATGGTATACAACGCTTTGCACATTGGGCAAACAGCAATAAAAGTAAAAATTTAAACCCAGATGGTAATGATAGAGAATACCATGAAACTTGGCCTAACGGACGTACAAATCATTATTGGTTTGATATGAACCGTGATTGGTTACCTGTGCAGCTACCAGAAAGCAAAGCAAGAATTAATACGTTTCATAAATGGTTGCCTAATATTTTAACAGACCACCATGAAATGGGTACAAACTCTACATTCTTTTTTCAACCTGGAGAACCTACAAGAGTACACCCTTTAACCCCTAGTATAAACCAAGAGTTAACAGCAGAAATTGGCACATATCATGCTAAAGCTTTTGACAAGATAGGATCTTTATATTATTCTGAAGAAAATTATGATGATTACTACTATGGTAAAGGTTCTACTTTCCCAGATGTTAATGGTAGTATTGGTATTTTATTTGAGCAAGGTAGCTCTCGTGGTCACGTTCAAGAAAGTGAAAATGGTATACTTACCTTCCCTTTTACTATAAGAAACCAGTTTACGGCAGCATTATCTACTATAGAAGCTGCTTACAATATGCGCTCTAAAATTTTAAACTACCAACAGCAGTTTTATAAAAATGCAAAATCTAACGCTGCTAAAAGTAAAACAAAGGCTATAATTTTTGGCGATAGTAAAGATGCCTCTAAAACTTGGCACTTAGCAGAAATTTTAAGTAGACATAAAATAAAATTTAACCAACTTAAAAACGATGTAAGTTTAAATGGTAAGAAATATAAAAAAGGAGCTAGTTATGTTGTTCCTATGAATCAGAAAAACTATCAACTTATAAATGCTATGTTCGAGAAAAGAACAACCTTTACAGATAGCTTATTTTATGATATTTCTGCTTGGACATTTCCTTTAGCATTTAATTTAGATTACACAGAAACTACTAGTCTAAGTAATTTGGGTGAAGAAGTTAAAGTACTTAAACCCTTAACGGGTAGCCTAACTGGCAGCAGTAATTATGCTTATTTATTTGAGTGGAATGAGTACTATAGCCCCAGAGCACTAAATACTATTTTAGAAGCTGGACTTAGAGCTAAAGTTGGTAAAGAGCCTTTTACGGTAGAGGGTAAAAGTTATGATTATGGAACTATTATGGTTCCGGTACAAAATCAACGTCTTAACAAAGCAGAATTACAACAGTTTATGCTTCAAATAGCAGAAGAAAACAATTTAAAAGTAACTGCTGTGGGTACTGGTTTAACCAAAGGTATAGATTTAGGTAGTAATGAATTTGATCCTATTAAAAAACAACAAGTAGGCTTGCTAGTAGGTAATGGAGTAACCTATGCAGATGCTGGTGAAATTTGGCATTTATTTGATCAGCGCTACAATATGAAAATTACTAAGTTAGACACAGACTACTTTTCTAGAGTTGATTTAAGCAGGTATACAGCACTAATTGTTCCTAGTATTTACGGTAATGCTTTAGATAAAAACTCTGTTGCAAAAATTAAAGATTGGGTTAAAGCTGGCGGTACTTTAATTGCATACAGAAATGCTGCTTACTGGCTAAACTCTAATGAAATTATGAAAATTAACTTTAAAAAAGACTCTGCAATTGTTGCCAAAAATATTCCTTTTGATAAACATAGAGATTTTAGAGGTGCACAAGTTACTGGTGGTGCTATTTTTGAAGCCAAATTAGATCGTTCTCATCCTATTAATTATGGGTATAAAAATGATAAATTACCATTATTTAGAAATACCAATATATATATAACGCCAGACAAAAACAGCTACAACAACCCAATACAATATACTAGTAACCCATTGTTAAGTGGTTATATTTCTGAAGAGAATTTAGCTGTATTAAAAAACAGTGTACCATTTAAAACTCAAGGTTATGGCAAAGGGCAAGTTATTTTATTTACAGACAATACCAATTTTAGAGCATTTTGGTTTGGCACAAACAAATTACTTATGAATGCCATTTACTTTGGTAAAATAATGTAATTAAAACAAAAAGTAAATATTTAAAACCTGAGTTTTTAAACTCAGGTTTTATTGTTTTTTACTAGCCTATTTTTAATCCATTTGGCACTTTAGCTTCCGGACTTAATAAAATAACATCTTTATCTTCTACTGCCCCCATAACTAAACACTCACTCATAAAATTAGCAATTTGCTTTTTAGGAAAATTTACCACTGCAACAATTTGCCTTTCTAACAATTGTTCTTTTGTGTAACGCTTTGTTATTTGAGCAGACGTTTTTAAAATTCCTATTTCTTCACCAAAATTTATTTTTAATTGGTATGCAGGGTTACGTGCCTCCGGAAAATCATTAACCGCTACAATAGTGCCAACACGCATATCTACCTTAGAAAAATCTGACCACGTAATTTGCTGTTTCATATCTATTATTTTTACCTTTACACTCTCAAAGATATAGTTAATTTTACAACTAAATTTAAATAACAAAATAATGGCACGTACACCAAGTAATATGTTACCCTTAGGAACCGTTGCTCCTTCTTTTACCCTTTTAGATACTACTACAAACACTATGGTAAGTTTAGAAAACCACAAAGGTGATAAGGGCACAATAATAGCATTTATTTGTAACCATTGTCCTTTTGTAATTCACGTAAATCCAGAGCTTGTAAAAATTGCAGATTTTTACAAAAATAAAGGGTTTTCATTTATTGCTATTTCTAGTAATGATGTTATTAACTACCCACAAGATGCACCAGAGTTAATGACTAAATTTGCAAAAGAAAACAACTATAGCTTTCCTTATTTGTATGATGAAAAGCAAGATATTGCAAAAGCATATGATGCTGCTTGCACACCAGATTTTTATGTTTTTGATTCTGATTTAAAACTTGTTTATCGTGGACAACTAGATGACTCTAGACCAGGAAATGGCATACCTGTGACCGGAAAAGACTTAAAAAGTGCATTAGATGCTTTAGAACAAGGTAAAATTGTGAATCCTGAGCAAAAACCAAGCATAGGTTGTAATATTAAATGGAAGTAATTTAAAGCCAACCTTCTCTTTCACATAAGTTTTTTATGTGTGCATAATGGTGATTGCTATGCCATGCATAACTACCTATATTTTCTGCTACTGTAACTTTGGTTTCCCCTGAGGGGTGAATAAAATACCTGTTTAACTGTTCATCTGTTAATCCCTTTAGTAAATAAACCAATTTTGTGTGTAACGCAGTTATGTAATTTAAAGATAATATAACTGGTGATGTAGAGGCATCTACCAAATTGGCCCAATCTTTTTCTTCATAAGCTTTTATTATAGGAGCTTCTTCTGTAAGCGCCCATTTAAAACGAGTATAACTATTATGATGACTATCTGCTATATGATGCACCAATTGTATTACAGTCCACCCATTTGGTCTATAAGGTGTATTTAGCTGCTCATTATTTAAATTTAAAACAATGTTAGTGAGTTTTACAGGAAAAGACTCCAACGTTTTAATCCACTTTTTAATTTGTTCTTTAGTTATTTCTTCTGGACAAATAAAATCACCTATAGGATATTGCAATGATTTTAACGTACTACTTTTCATACCAACAAATGCTATTTTAAATATCTAATTTACTTACAGTTAAGCACTAAAGTACATAAAATTTATAATTTAATTAACTTTTAACGCAACCCTTTTAACAAATAAGAGTCTAGTAGGTAAAAGCGCATATAATTTAGTGCCCCCATAGTTATATGAAAAAAGTTGGTAGGGTTTTTGTTAACATAATTGTTATGTAAGTAGAACCTTAATTTAAACACATTTAACCTATATAAATATGATTACTTTTTTTCTTATTTTGTCTGTACTAATTGCTGTAAATATTATTTTACTTACTGTAAGTGTAAATGGTAGTTTTTTCTCTAAACGAAAAAACCTCTCTTTAGAAAAGAGAGGTCTTAAAAAAAATTATGCTTAGTAGTTTTTACAAACTATTTTACATCCATTAATTCTACATCAAAAATTAGTGTTGCATTTGGTGGTATAACACCACCTGCACCTGCACTACCGTATGCTAAGTTAGAAGGAATTACAAAACGAGCCTTGTCTCCTACTTGTAATAATGCAATACCTTCATCCCAACCAGGAATTACTTGTCCTACTCCTAATTGAAAATCTATTGGTTGGTTTCTTTTGTATGACGAATCAAAAACCTGACCGCTAACTAAAGATCCTTCATAGTGTACAGAAACAGTTTTACCACTTTCTGCTTTAGCTCCATTACCTTTTTGAATAATTTTGTAACGTAAACCAGACTCAGTTGCATCAAAACCAGCGGCTAATTTTTCCATTTGTGCTTCTGCCTTTGCTTTTTCTTCTGCTAATCTTTTTTCTCTAGATCCTTCAAAAGTTCTAAAAGCTTCAACAGCATTCCACTTTTCTGCTTCTTCACCAACTCTTACAATTTCTAAAGTCTCAATAGTATCTCCTTGTGCTACAGCATCAACAACATCTTGTCCACTCTCTACGTGTCCAAATACCGTGTGCTTATTGTCTAACCAAGGTGTAGCAATGTGTGTTATAAAAAACTGGCTACCGTTTGTACCAGGACCAGCGTTTGCCATAGATAAAACTCCAGGGCCAGAATGTGTTAACTCTGGATGAAATTCATCATCAAACTTATAACCAGCATCACCTGTACCAGTTCCTAAAGGACATCCACCCTGAATCATAAAATCTGGAATAACTCTATGAAATTTTAATCCGTTATAATATGGTGTTCCTTGTGGTTTTACAGAGTTCTCTAAATTACCTTCTGCTAAGGCAACAAAGTTACCAACTGTACCTGGTGTTTTATCGTGCGTTAATTTTACTAAAATCTCTCCTTTAGTAGTATTGAATTTTGCGTAAATTCCGTCTTGCATATCGCTTATTTTTTATGAGCCGCAAAGATAGTCATTGTTTTTTGTTCACAAAACCCAATGCGTTTAAGAATTTGTTATTATCCTTTTATCTTTTTTGAGGTTACAATACCGTATTTATCAAACAAATACACCAAACTTGTCATTGTAGCTGCCCCTAATTCTAACTCTCTTTTATTTACATGTTCAAAAGTATCATTGGCAGCATGATGGTGATCAAAATAACGTTGAGAATCTGGTCTTAAACCTGCCAAAACTATATTATCTTTTTTTAATGGACCAACATCTGCTCCACTACCACCTTTTTCAAACAAATGAATTAAATATGGTTTAAATAAATTTCTCCAGCTTTCTACTTGTTCAAAATTTTCTGTAGAGCAATCAAAAGAAAAACCTCTAGGAGAAAAACCTCCGGCATCACTCTCTAAAGCAAAAATGTGATTTTCATTTTTACTTTTAGCCACCTGTGCATATTTATTACCTCCTCTTAAACCGTTTTCTTCATTCATAAAAAGCACAGCTCTTATAGTTCTTTTAGGCTTGTAACCAGATGCTTTAATTAAACGTAATACATCCATACTTTGTACTACACCTGCTCCATCATCATGAGACCCGTCTCCTAAATCCCAAGAATCTAGATGGCCACCTACTACTATAATCTCATTTGGGTAAGTACTTCCTTTTATCTCTGCAATAACGTTGTATGACTGTACATCATCATACTGTTTGCAATTTTGCTTAAAAAAGAATTTTGTGTTTGGGTTTAACTTTAAAGCTGTAGCTAATAACTCTGCTCCATTTGTACTAATTGCCGCAGCAGGAATTCTGTTTTTTACAGGAGTATCTCCATAACTCATAGAGCCTGTGTGCGGATAATCATCTAAACGTAAATTAACAGACCTAACAATTACACCTACTGCACCAAACTTACCAGCCTCTGCAGCCCCTGAGTAACGCTGATCTACACACCCACCATAAGCAGTAAAAGTTACAATGTCTTTAGGGTTCATTGGTCTGTTAAAAAATACAATTTTACCTTCAATTTTTTCTTTACCTAACTCTTCTAACTCCTTAATACTCTTTACTTCTATTACATTAGCTTTTAACCCTAAGGCAGAAGTTGCAACAGAGCCTCCTAATGCACAAATAGGCACACTTGTAGTGGTTCCGTCTTCAGATAAAATGTTTGCATACTCTGGTAAACCACGCACCCATCTTGGCACCATTACTGGTTGTAAATACACACGATCTACTCCTAACTTTTCTAATTCTTTTTTGGTATAATCTACAGCTTGTTGTGCCTCTACAGAGCCAGATAAACGCCCACCAATTTGATTGGATAAATGGTCTAACCAATTGTAGGCCATACCATCTGTTAATGCAGCGTCATAAATTGATCTTAGTTGTTTTTCATCAGCTGTTTGCGCAAAAATAGTTGTGCAAACTAATAGGAATATTACAGTTATTTTTTTCATCTTTTATTCTGATTCTAATTGGGTTTTATACATTTTTAAGTTTGCCTTAATTTCATCATCTAACTCTGGCTCTTTTATGTCTTTATACTTTTTTAATTCTTGCAATAAAATTGATGCTACAATTACTCTGGCTCCCTTTTTATTGTCTGCAGGTACCACATACCAAGGAGCGTGCTTTTTAGACGTTTTATTAATAGCATCTTCATAACACTCTTGGTAAGTATCCCAAAGTTTACGTTCTTTTAAGTCTCCCGGAGAAAATTTCCAGTTTTTCTCTTTTAAATCTAATCTACGTAATAACCTTTGGCGTTGTTCTTCTTTAGATAAGTGTAAATAAAACTTATAAATTAAAGTCCCATTTTCTGCTATATGCTTTTCAAAATTATTAATCTGTTCATACCTTTTTGCCCAAAAAGCATCATCTATATCATCTACACTGTGTATACCCGGTATATGTTCTCCCATTATATATTCTGGGTGAACACGTGTTACCAAAACATTTTCATAATGTGTTCTATTAAACACTCCAAATTTTCCTTTTGCTGGTAATGCTATATAGTGCCTCCATAAATAATCATGCTTACGCTCTAATTCTGTTGGTACTTTAAAACTGTGCACCACAACACCACGAGCATTAAAATCTTTAAAAATCTCTCGAATTAGACTGTCTTTCCCAGCAGTGTCCATACCTTGTAAGCAGATTAAAACACTATATTTTCCGTGAGCATATAACGTGTCTTGAAAATCACCTAATTCCTCTCTAATTTTTTCTAATTCCTTTTTTAATTTCTTATCAGATTGATTAAAAGTTTCTAATGTTGGTTTGCTAGACAATTGTACATTTTCTAAAACCTTATATTTTTTTATATCTACGTTACGCACTTTATTCTATTTTATTTTTTAAGAGCTTGAATATACTATATTTTATTGATGTTTCCTTGTTTTATAGCACATCAATAGGATTTTTTGCCGCTTTAACGATAATAAAAGGTTATGATAAGATTACTAACTATATTGCAACAGAATCTGTACTTAAGGGTGCCCCAAAACCTTAAAAATGATACAAAAACTTAAAAATACATCCCTACTATTAGCAGCTTTAATGTTGTTTTCTTTTGTTACCAATACCGCGTGCGATTTGGTAAACTCTAACTTAGAATTTGCTTTAAAACAGACTAAAAATGCTGAGAAATCTCAGGATATAAACACAGTTAAATTTCATACATACAAGGCTATTAAAATAGTACAAAAATTAGATAAGCAATTAAAAGATTGTGGTTGTTCTACTGCTAATAAAGAAATTACAGAAGGCCTAAACTTACTTAAAGATATTACACACAGTACATCTTTATCTACAGCTAAGTTAATGTTAGAAGATGCTAGAAAAAGTATTAGTTCTGGTATAGATAAAATTGCTACCTACAGTAAAAAAACAACTAGCAATACTGATAAAAAAATTAGTGCAGAAAACGCAAAAGTATATGCTACTGTGGATAGTATTCTGATACCTTTAGAAAAGTCTATGTTAGCAATGACAGTAGAAAAAGACAACTGCAAAGAAGCTTATGCTACTGCTTTGGCTATTTACGAAAAAAATGAACTTAAACTAATGGATGAGTCATTAACTGAAGCTAAAAAATACTATCATTTACGAAGTATAGAAATTGCAAAAAAGACTATGAAGAAGCTTGAAGATTGTGCTAAAGCAAAATAACTTTAGTTTTCTAATGCTAATTTTAATGCCAGCAAACCTTCTTCAAAATCTTTGCCAACAGCTTTATCCATATTCATAAAAAGCATCATAATACTCATAGGAAATGTGTTTTTACCAGAAAAACCCCAAGTTACTCTTGTAGTGTTATTTTCTAAGTCATAAAATTTAAAGTAACAGTCTGATGTGGATTTAAAAGGTTTAAAAAACCTTAACTCACCATCTATACGTTCTCCGTTAATGATATTGGTAATTTCTTGCTCGCCTTCACCTACTTCTTTATTTCCGTTCCAATAGCTAGTAAAGCCTACTGTACCGTCTGTACCGGTATATTTACGAGCCATATTAGGATCTTTTTTAGCCCAAGGAGACCAAATTTCTTGATTTTTAACAAGCAAAACATAGTTAAAAACTTCGTCTTTAGATTTGGTGATATCTATAGACCTATACACATTAAAACTCTTGGGAGCTACTACAGCTAAAATTACAACAAGTACTACTAAGCTTGCTAGTATATAAACAGCTATCATCATTTTTTTTGAGGTTTGGTTGGTTCTTAAATTTACAAAAAAATAATAAAACTTTATGTAAGTAATACTTCTGTTATAGCTATGTGTTTTCCTTATAATAACGCTCTAAAATATCATCTATACTTTTTATAGATTTTTTAGTCCAATCTAGTCTAATAGCTAATATTTCCTCGGCTGTAAGTTGCCAATTTTTAGTTGTTTTTTTTAATTCTGTGGTTAAGTGTTGTAATAATATTGCTGCAGAAACAGATATGTTTAAACTCTCGCTAAAACCAACCATTGGTATTTTTACATAACCATCTGCTTTGTCTAGTACTTCTTGACTTAAACCGCTTTTTTCTGTACCAAAAAACAACGCTATTTTATCATCTATCTTAAAATCATCTAGTAAATAAGAATCTGTATGCGGAGATGTTGCTATAATTTTATAACCATCTTTACGCAGCGTATCTATACACTCTGTTGTTGTATTATACCTTGGCGTAGTTACCCATTGTTGGGCTCCCATTGCTATATTTTTATCTAAAGGCTCACTGTATTTACTTTCTATTAAATGAGCAGTTTGTACACCAAAAGCATCACAGCTTCTAATAACTGCACTAGTATTATGCATTTGAAAAACATCTTCTATAGCAACGGTAATATAATTAGTTCTGTCTTTTAAAATATCTAAAAAACGCGTTTTACGTTCTTCACTTATTATGTTTTCTAAATAAGTTAATAGTTTAGTGTCTGTCATAAAGACCAATATAAAAAGAAAAGTTTAATTTTATAAAAAACTAGTGCGAATGAAAAATATTGTTCTCCTTACTGGAGCCGGAATTAGTGCAGAAAGCGGCATAAAAACATTTAGAGACGCAGATGGCTTATGGGAAGGTCATGATGTTATGCAAGTAGCTTCTCCGCAAGGTTTTGCTGCAGACCCAGAGCTTGTATTTGATTTTTACAACCAAAGAAGAAAGCAATTATTAACTGTAAAACCTAATAAAGCACATTTAGCTATTACAAAATTACAAGAACACTTTAATGTAACTGTAATTACCCAAAATGTAGATGATTTACACGAGCGCGCAGGAAACAAAAATGTGGTTCATTTACACGGTGAACTTTTAAAAGCACGTTGTACCCAAAATGAAACCGAGGTATTAGAATGGACAAAAGACTTAAACTTAGGAGATTTATCTAAAAGTAAAAACCAACTAAGACCGCATATTGTTTGGTTTGGTGAAGAAGTACCTTTATTAAAAAAAGCTGCAAAAATAACTGAAACAGCAGATGTTTTAATAATTATTGGCACCTCTATGCAAGTATACCCAGCTGCTAGTTTGGTACATTATGTTACTAATGGCACTCCTATTTACTTTATAGATCCTAACCCTAGTATTAAGCAAAGTGATTTTAATAACCTTACAATTATAAATAAAACTGCCGTTAATGGTTTGCCTACTCTTGTAAAAGATTTAATTGATACAATGCTCTAGTATTTTTTACCCATTCTATTAGCGCTTCCTTTTGTGTACTGCTTAAATTTGCCGTTTTGTGGGTCCACGTATATTCCTTTAATGGCATTTCTCCACTTTCTACGGTTTCCATTACCTCATCAAGCTTATGATCTTTTTTCTTAACTGAATAATTTTCCCATTCAGAAAAATTTAAATGTTTTTTACCATCTTTAACGTGGTCTGCCAACCAGTATGATACCGGTGCTATATTGTTATACCAAGGATACGCAGTTGTGTTACTATGACAATCATAACAGCTAGTTTCTAATATTTTTTTAACTTCCTTAGAAGGATTTGTTTCTGTTAAAAAGGCAGTTTTTAAATCGGTTTCTGCGTTATTTTTTTCTGGCCTGTAAAATTGCATTGCTATTAAAATAATTAATAAAGCTAGTAGTATTTTTTTTAGTATTTTCATCTTTACAATTTAGTATAAGCAAAATACAACTTTTTGTGACAAAAACAGAATTACATTTGTGGCTACAAAGTAGCGTTAACCACTCTAGAGAAAAAAGACAACAAATAGCTAATGTTATTTTACAAGAACAAGGTTTAGTTCCTAACTTACTAGACATTGTACTTACTGTAAATGACCCTATCTCTTGTAAAGCAGCTTGGGTATTAGAGTTTGCTTTTAAAGAAAATAATAGTATTATTTTTCCTGTAATTGATAAATTTTTAAACGGACTAAAGTTGTTAACCATAGAGTCTAGCATTAGACCTTGTGCTAAAATTTGCGAAATTTTAATGCTTCAATATTTCTCTAAACAAGAAAACCAAGTTCAGAAAAACTTAAAAGAAAAACATTTAGAGCTAATTACTACCGTTTGTTTTGATTGGCTTATTGGCAACCATAAAGTAGCTACACAGGCGTATTCTATGACAAGTCTCTATGCATTAGGCAAAAAGTATGCTTGGATACATCCAGAGCTAAGTAGCATATTAGAAAAAAATTACCCTTACGGCACTGCTGCATATAAGGCAAGAGCTAGATTAACATTAGATAAAATTGCATAAAAATTTAACTTTTTATTAATTCTATTTCTTAAAAAACAGCACATAAAACAAGCTAACTAATAGGCATATAAACATACTTTTAACTACCTTTGCAGCTTTTAAAAATCAACACAAAAACAGATGTCTTTAAACCAATTAAATGCCATTTCTCCTATAGATGGTAGATACAGAAACAAAGTAGATGCTCTAGGTTCTTTTTTTTCTGAAGAAGCTTTGATAAAATACAGAGTTAGAGTTGAAATTGAATACTTTATTGCATTATGCGAAATTCCGTTACCGCAATTAAAAGATTTTGATACTGCATTGTTTGAAAACTTACGTGCTATTTACCAAAACTTTACTACTGAAGATGCGCAAGCAATTAAAGAAATAGAAAAAGTTACAAACCACGATGTAAAAGCTGTTGAGTATTTTATTAAAAAGGAGTTTGACAAATTAGGTTTGCAAGACTATAAAGAATTTATACACTTTGGTTTAACATCACAAGACATTAACAACACTGCTATACCGCTTTCTATTAAAGAAGCTATGAACGAGGTTTACGTTCCTATGTATTTTGATGTTGTTGAAAAGTTAGAAGAATTGGTTAAAGAGTGGGCAGAAGTATCTATGCTTGCCAGAACTCACGGACAACCAGCTTCTCCTACACGTTTAGGTAAAGAAATAGATGTTTTTGTGGTTCGTTTAAAAGAACAATTTAATTTATTAAATGATATACCAAGTGCCGCTAAATTTGGTGGTGCAACTGGGAATTTTAATGCGCATAAAGTTGCTTACCCTAACATTGATTGGAAATCATTTGGACAAAAATTTGTTCAAGAAAAGTTAGACTTACAGCACTCTTTCCCTACTACGCAAATTGAGCATTATGACCATATGGCTGCTTTGTTTGATACGCTTAAGCGCATAAATACTATTATTATAGATTTAGATAGGGATTTTTGGACATACGTGTCTATGGATTACTTTAAACAAAAAATTAAAGCTGGCGAAGTTGGCTCTTCTGCTATGCCACATAAAGTTAACCCTATAGATTTTGAAAACTCTGAAGGTAACTTAGGTATTGCTAACGCTATTTTTGAGCACTTATCTGCTAAATTACCTATTTCTAGGTTACAGAGAGATTTAACAGATAGTACAGTACTTAGAAACGCTGGTGTACCTTTTGCACATACTATTATTGCTTTTAGCTCTACATTAAAAGGATTAAACAAACTATTACTTAATAAGGAAAAGTTTGAACAAGATTTAGAAAATAACTGGGCTGTTGTTGCAGAGGCAATACAAACTATTTTACGTCGTGAGGCTTACCCTAACCCTTATGAAGCATTAAAAGGTTTAACTAGAACAAACGAAAAAATTAATCAGAAATCTATAGCTAATTTTATTGATACTTTAGAAGTATCTGATGCTATTAAAACGGAACTAAAAGCTATTACACCAAGTAACTATACTGGTATTTAGTAACTGTTTATTTTATAGCTTGTAAAAAACAAAAACCCATCAATAATTAAATTGATGGGTTTTTTATTTGTTTTATTTGTCCCGTCCTAACATAGCGATACACTAAAACTTAGTGTAATGAATACATCAGTAAAGACGGGTTATACAAAAAGAACCCAAAAAGACTACTCGCTTTCTTTTAAACTTCAAGTAGTAGAGGAAATTGAATCTGGTAAGCTGGATAGACTTTCGGCTCACCTTAAATATGGCATACAAGCAAGATCGACAATCACATCTTGGTTACGAAAATATGGTACCTTTGATTGGGAAAACCTATCCGTAGTAAACGTGGCAAAAACACCAGAACAAAGAATCGTTGAGTTAGAGGCTAAAGTTAAACTTTTGGAAAAGCAAAAGGCTCGTGCCGAGCACTTAGCTGAAAGAGCTGATAAAAAGGTAATCATTTTTGATATGTTAGTAGATATGGCGGAAAAAGAATATGATATTGCTATCAGAAAAAATTACACGCCCGAGTTATTGAACGCTTCAAAGAAGAACAAAAAGAAACAATAGTTTCCACCTGTAACTTACTCAGGCTAAATAGACAGGTATATTATAGAGCTGTAAAATCTAGGACTAAAAATCAGCATATAGTAAAACAAGTGATTGCTTTAGTGCGCAGTATTCGTAGTATTATGCCTAAAATAGGTACTAGAAAATTGTATTATATATTGAAAGACAAACTCATTGTTTTAAATGTTGGCAGAGATAAACTCTTTAGAATACTCAAAGCAAATCATATGCTTATAAAACCTAAAAGATCATATCAGATAACTACAGATTCTCACCATCGATTTAGAAAGCATAAGAATATTGTTTGCAATGTTGAAATTAATCGACCAGAACAAGTATGGGTTAGCGATATAACCTATTTAGGTTCTAGAAACAACCCATCTTATCTAGCATTAATAACAGATGCTTATTCTAAAAAAATAATAGGATATAATGTATCGGAAAGTCTGGCAGTTGATGGAACCATAAAAGCTTTGGAGATGGCTTTGAACAATAGGATGTATAAAGATGAACCACTTATTCACCACTCTGATAGAGGGTTGCAATATTGTTCTAATGAATATCAGAACCTATTGTCGCAAAACGCAATTAAATCCAGTATGACCGAAAAATACGACCCTTATGAAAATGCAATTGCAGAAAGGATCAATGGTATACTCAAACAAGAGTTCAACGTTGCAAAACATTTACAGTCGTTACCTATGAAGAGAAAATTGGTAGAACAAGCTATTTGCATTTACAACAACTTAAGGCCACATTTATCAAACCACATGTTAACACCAGAGCTTATGCATCAGCAAAACAAAATCATAATGAAACAATACAAATCAAAAAATCTCATTGAAACTAGTTTCAATGAGATTTAAATAATAAATTTAATCTTTAATAATCTGTATCGATTATTTAGGACTAGTCAATTATTAGCTTAACGCTTAATAAGCAGTCTTGCTTTTTGCGTTACACCATTTACTCTTACTTTTAAAAAGTATTTTCCGCGTCTTAAATAACTTAAGTTATACGTTAAGTTAGACTTACCAGCTGTTAACTGCTCTTTTGAACTAAATACTTTTCTTCCATAAAAATTATAGATAACAAAATCTGCATTTGTATCTAAATTACTATTTAATTGAATATTTAAATAATTTCTAAACGGATTTGGATACAGTCTTAAATTTGTAATAGACACCTGATCTTGTGCATCACAAGCACCTAATGTTGCACCGTAATACTTTATAAAAACTGCTGCTGCCCATTTAGACATACAATACGATTTTCCTTTGTAACAAACCTCAACTCCTGGTCTGTACGCGTTACCACACCTAACATCTTCTACATCTACAGTAACGTTTGCTGTTGTAAAACAACCATTAGCATCTGTTACAGTAACGGTATATGTTGTTGTAGCCTCTGGACACGCTTTAATGTCTTGTGTAGTTTCACCATTACTCCACTCATAACTATAAGGAGCAACACCACCTTCTACTCTAGTTACACTTAAAGTTGTACAAGAGTCATAGCCTAAGTAAACCTTAGTGTTATCAGAAACAGAAATGTTTATTGCCTCTGGAGCTGTTATTATAAATTCTTCCGTAACCTCATTGCCTAAAGCATCTGTAACAATTACGCTATGTGTACCAGCTTCTAAGCTTGTAGCAGTTTCTGTAGTATCGCCATTACTCCACTCATAAGCATATGGTTTTGCGCCACCTTCTACAACTACTGTAGCTGTACCATCTGTAGCCGTACTACAAGTAACATCTGTTGTAGATATATTTACCAACTCTAAACCTTTTAACTGAAAACGTGCAGATACCGGAAAGTGGTCTGATACTGTGTTTGGATAGTCACTATCATAAAACTCATAATGTACACGAGCAGATTCTGCTATATAGTTGTCATTTAACTCGTTTGTTATTGTAATATGGTCTATCATATTTTCTCTAAAAACATACGATCTAAAATCTTGGTCACTTAATGTTTTTGAAACTATGTTATAGTTAACCTCATCTGTAGCATAAGCATTAAAACTAGACGTTGTAGTCGTTGTAATATCTGCAACTGTTGTATCTACATCATCATTATAATCACCCAACAAAATAAGTTTTTTGTCTGCGTATTGCACATCTAAAGTATCTTTTAATACCTCAACATCATACTTACGCATATCATACCTGCCTTGTGCATCTGTACCACTATTTGCTCTTGCGTGCAAGGCAACAACATTTATTTGTTCTGTTGTACCATTAATAGTTACGTCTGCTGTCATTAAAAATGGTAAACGTCCACTTGCATAAAAACGATCTGTTGCACTTGGATAATTAACCAAGGCAGAGTCGTCTCCTCCGTTATACATTGGGTGAATTGTTTGCAACAACACCTTAGTATTTACCACATTTACAGTTGCTGTATTGTATATAAATCCTAGTTTTTGACTAACTCCAGGGTCATTAGGGTAAGATACCGCTGGTGAAAGTACATAATCATACCCAGGAAGTTCACTAACCATTTGAGCAAATAAAGTCTCATCTGCAATTTCTTCTACAGCATAAATATCTGCATCTAACTTTGTAATTATAGCTTTTGTACTATCTTTTTGTATAGCATCAGACATTGGGCTACCAGCTGCTGGCGAGTTTGCTTCATCTCCAAACCACTCTATATTCCAAGCAACAACATCTAACGTTTTGTCTTTTCCTATTTCTACTGGAATTGTTGGTGGCACATACTCCCCTGCGCAAGGCATATCTTCTGAAGACCTTGGTAACAATTGGTATGTTTCATAAAAACGACCAACTACACCTGTAATTTCTGTACAAGTATTAGGCTGACCTAAACCAACTATTGCTTCTACATCATTATCTATACGAAGTGATCCATTACCAGACGCATCTATAATAGTGTAGTTAGAATTTCCGAACAATATATCTCCTGGTTTAGGAAAAGCAGGATTAATAATACGTACCAATTCTGCCGGATGATTTACCAACTCACTTAAAGTAACTGTTACTGGTGTAATTGCGTTTGTTGGTGCACCATTGTTTTCTACATTGGTAACCGTTGCTATTTGTAATTGATCATTAAAAGCAGATCTTGTACCTGTTACAGTAATAGAATCACCTACCATAAAAACACCTTCTCCGTGTACCAACTCATCAAAAATAGCAATTGCTCCTGTAGCATCTTGTATGTAAGCAGAACCAGCAAAAGCATCTGCAACGGTTAACACTCCTGTTACAGTAACCACTTCTCCGTCTGCTACATTTCTTGCCTCTGCAATACTAATAGTTGCTGGCGGTGGTATAACAGCTCCGTTTTCTGTTCCTGGAGAAGGAATAGCTTGTGTATACGTTGCTGTATTTCTTACTCCTCCTTGTCCGTTTGGAAATCGTTGTGATGAATGTCCGTCTTTATTACCTAATTCATCTTCGTTAATTTGTGCCTCTCCTACATTTAAAAGAGCTAATAATTCTGTAGCATCACTATCATTAGTGTCATACACCAAAGCATCAATTAAACCATTAGTTGTTACAGCTACATTTTGAAAATCTGATGCATTACCAGTGTACAAAGCCACTGCATCTGCTCCGTTTTGCAAACCATTACTTGGTATTACTAAGCTTACATTTGGCACATCTACATTACCCATTACAAAATAACCTTCTGCATTGGTTGTGTATCCATCTAAATCATACGCTGCATAACTTTGGTTATTTGATCCATTATAGTGTACTAAAACAAAACCATCTAAAGCCGTGTTACCTTTACCGCCATCAAACAATTCTACAAATTCTTGCGTATCTGTACCTGCTGTATCTGCATCTACTTCATTAATTACCAAAGTAATTGGTTCTGTAGCATTTGTGTTAGATGCACCTGGTGTTGGCAAAGCCTGTACATAATTAGCAGTGCTTAACGCTGCGCCAGAACCATTAGTATAACGTTGCAAAGAATGTGCATCTTTATCTCCTGCTCCACCTTCGTTCATTTGTGCTTCTCCTGCATTTAACAATACCAACAACTCAGCATCATCGCTATCATTAGTATCATACACTAAAGCATCTAAAAGATTTGTTGTGCTTATTGCAGAATTATTTGGAAAATCTGCAGCATCACCTGTATACAAAGCAACAGCATCTGCTCCGTTTTGCAAACCATTACTTGGTATTATAATATTTACATTTGGTACATCTGCATTTCCTATTACAAAATAACCATTTGCATCTGTGCTATATCCGTCTAAATCATAAGCCGCATAACTCTGGTTATTAGAACCGTTGTAAAAAACCAACACTTTACCATCTAAAGCAGTATTACCTGCTCCGCCATCAAACAATTCTACAAACTCTTGTGTGTCTGTACCAGCTGTATCTGCGTCTAACTCATTAATTAGTATTGTAGCCTCTGTTGGTGGCACAACTACAACCTCTCCGTTTGCAGCACCTGGTGTTGGTGTTTCTTGTGCAAATGTAGATGTATTTTGTGCGCCTCCTGCTCCGTTTAATATACGTTGTGAAGAATGATTGTCCTTATCTCCTGCTCCGCCTTCATTTACTTGAGCTTCACCAGCGTTTAACAACACTAATAATTCTAAATCATCACTATCGTTAGTATCATACACAACAGCATCAACTATATTATCTGTAGTTACACTAGAACCGTTTGGAAAATTTGAAGCATCACCAGTGTATATAACAACAGCATCTGCACCATTTTGCAACCCATTACTTGGTATAACTAAACTTACATTTGGTACATCTACGTTACCAATTACAAAATAGCCATTTGCATCTGTTGTATAGCCATCTAAATCATACGCAGCATAACTTTGGTTGTTAGAGCCATTATAAAGCACCATAACAAGACCATCTAAAGGAGTATTTCCTGCTCCTCCATCAAACAATTCTACAAATTCTTGTGTATCTGTACCAGGTGTATCTGCATCAATTTCATTTATTAATATTGATGGAGTTACCGGTGTAGAAGAAGAAGTTCCTTCTAAACGAACGTCATCAAAACCAGCGTAATCACTACCTCCGTTTTGTTTAACAAATAACCTTAAACTTACTGAGGAAACCGTGTTAGGAACAGCAGTTGTAATTTGCTCCCAATCTGCAGTGCTGTAAGGACTGCCAACAGTTATAACTTGTACTCCTTGTGAAGTACCATCATGAAAAATCTCATAGCTAATTGTATCTCCATTGGTAACATCATAACCAACAACATTTACTGCAAATGATAAACTCACATCTGTATAAGTAGATATATCTACAGCGTCAAAAGTTAATGTACCTCCATCTGCTGTACCACAATTTCCCTCTAAATCTCTAATTCCAAAGAAATTTGTTCCTGTATTTGCTGTACTTATAGATCCTACACTTGTTACTACATCCCAAACATCACTACCACCATCATTACAATTGTTTGGAGACACTGTATAGTTCCAGTTATCTGTAGCAGTACTCTCATACCCTTGAGAAATAATATAATCTCCTGCTGGTGGTGTAACTATGGTATCCTCTAAAGTTGTTATTGTTACTGTATTGCTATTTGCAGACATATTACCTGCTGCATCTAATGCTTTTATAGTAAAAGTATACGTAGTTTCTGCTGTTAAGTTTGTTACTAGGTATGATGTTCCGCTAACAACACCTGCTAAAGTAGTACCGTTAAAAATTTGGTACGCTGTAACACCTACATTATCTGTAGCTGCGTCCCAACTTAAAAGTGTTTCTGTTTCTGTTGTATTTGCTGCACTTAAATTTAAAGGTGCAGTTGGAGCTTCTGTATCTGAACTTGTATTATTAAATCTGTTTTCTGCTTGTGGTCCTCCCCAAATAGCAGTTGCAAAAGCAGGATTGTCAATAAAAGGGTTTCTATTTCCTTGAATTCCTTCTAACAATACATTTCTATTAATTTCTACTTGAGACACAGGATCTTCTGCATTCCATTGTAAAAAAATATCTGGAACATCTGCACTATACGTAGTTGCACCTGTACCTACTGCTGTAGGTAAACATTGGTTACCATAACGTATGTACATATACATTATCATTCTGGCTACATCTCCTTTCCACTCATCTCCAGGATACCAAACATTACCACTCATTAAACCTGCATTACCACTACCATCACCAAATGGGTGATTGTTACGTAATGAGTTAAACTGCACATCTGATGATCTTAAATGGTGTGCATCTGATCCCGGACCAGATGTTCCTAAGTTTGGATTTCCTAATGATTTTGGAAAAACATGTTCTCTGTTCCAATCGCCAACACCACCACCATTGTTATTTTTACTTCTGGTACGGTCTGTTGTTGTATTGCCATCTGCATCATTATAACCATAAATTAACAATACATTATTAGAGTTTGCCGGATCTAAATCTGTTTGTTTTAAAGCGTCCCAAACGCCTGGTGTATAACTTAGTACAGTTGTTTGTGTTGTTGTAACCAAGTTAGATAAGTCGGTTTTTAAGTTACCACCTGTTTGTGTAACATCTGTTCCGTTGTAGTATGCTGGCACTTGACAATAGCCTATGGCCGTTAAAAGCAGCATTCCTATGGAAATTAATACTTTAAGGTAATTTTTCATCATTTTTTATATAGGTTTGTTGGCGATAAAACTACATTTAAAAGATATTATAATTACTTGTCTAATATTAACTTATTATTAACGATTACTATTAATTGTTGATAACGTTATGTACTGTTTTTGTTTGTTTAAAATTGAACAAAAAAAAAGACCGCATATAGCGGTCTTTATATAAAAAAACAGGTTGTCTTATTTATTAATTTGTACCTCGTGTGGATAAGGAATTTCAATTTTAGCATTGTCTAACGCTAATTTAGAACCTTCAATGGTTGCAAAATAAACATCCCAATAATCTTCTGGCTTACAAAAAGGACGCACCGCTAAGTTTACAGAACTATCTGCTAACTCTTCTACATTTACAGATGGTGCAGGGTCTTTTAATACTTTAGGGTTGGCTTGTAACATTTCTAAAAGCACTTGTTTTGCTTTTTTCATATCTTCTCCATAACCAATACCAACAGTAGTATCTACTCTCATTTTACCTTCTGCTGTATAATTAATAATGTTACCATTTGCCATTGCACCGTTAGGTACTATTGCTAATTTGTTTTGTGGTGTAATTAATTTAGTTGTAAAAATTTCAATTTCTTTTACAGAACCTAATACGCCTTGAGCCTCTACTAAGTCTCCAATTTTGTAAGGTTTAAAAATCATAATTAAAACGCCTCCTGCAAAGTTACCTAAAGAGCCTTGTAATGCTAAACCAATAGCTAAACCTGCGGCTGCAATAACAGCTGCTAAACTTGTAGTCTCTACTCCTAAAGTAGAAATAACTGTAATGATTAAAAATATTTTTAATCCCCAGTTTACAAGGTTTAATAAAAACTTCTGTAATGACTCATCATAATTGCCTTTTGCCATTACTTTTCTTGCAACTCCAATAAGTTTTTTAATAAGCCACGCTCCAACAAGATAAATAATTATAGCCATAATAATTTTTGGGCCATAATCCATTATTTTCTCGATTGCCAAATTCATCCATTTTTCTGGATTCTCCATAATTGTTAATGTTTAAATAGTTAATGTTGGGTACAATATATAAAATGTATTTTATAAAAAATTTAAAACACATTAACAGTTGTTAACATTTTACCATTTCATAACAAAAAAAGCCTGCTTAACATAGTTAAACAGGCTTGTAACAAATAAAAATCTAGAAAACTAGCTTCCTATTAGATCTCCTATCTTTTTTAGTGCTCCTTCATCTACGTCAGATTTTTCCATTGCACTTATAAATTTACCTAAGTATGCAGGGTTCATGTCATCTCCTATAACACGGATTAATGCAAAACCTTTATCATCTTTATAACCATAAACAATTACCTCGTCTATAGCATCTTCTTCACCAGTAAATTTAACTACACCTTTTGCCATTTTAGAGTTAATTTTCATTAACTGCGTGTATTTTTTATTCCCTAAAATAGCATTTACTTTTGTTTTTTCTACTTTATAAGAATCTACATTATCTGTAGTTTTATTAAATGCCAAAACGTTCACTTTTTTTATAGACTCTACTGCTTTTTTTTCCTCTGGAGATAAATTTGCAGATGCTATATTTAATATACTTGTAGGAACATCAAAAGATAAAAAATTATCATTTTCGCTGCTATCTACGTAATACTCTTGCAGGCTTTGACTAGAAGAGCAAGAGCCTAACGTAACCAACAAAATTAATGCTGCTGTTATGTATTTTATTCCGTTTTTCATATTGATGATTTTTATTTATTAATAACTATCAAGGTTAGTTATTAACCTTGATAGAAATATGTGTTGTTACTTTTTAACTTCGTTTAATTGTTCTGGCAAGCCCATTTTACTTGTTAATGAACCTATTTTGTTTAAATCTATATCTCCTGTAATAGATACTAAAACAGTTTCTATTTTACGATTGTCAATTTTAGCGCCTTTTACATCACTTACAAACATTAAAAGTTCGCTTACGTGGTCTTCATCTTTACCACTTTTAATATAAAATTTAATATTAGCATCTTTATCTTTTACACGCATTAGCTCTTCTAAAGATGCTGTTTTTAAGTAAGATTTCATTGTGGTAAGCATATCTGCTCCAATAGCTTTATCTTCAGTAATAAAAACTTTTAAGCTGCTTATACTTTTTCCTATATCTATAAAGTCTTGTGTGTCTTTATCGTCTACGTCTACATCTATCTTAGTTAGTAGATTAAACATACTTTTATTTACAATAACAGATGATACGTTATCTAAATCCTCGAACTTGTCAAAAATTGACTGTGAAAATCCTGTAAATGGTAGCGCAGTAAGTACTGCTATGATTAATAATTTTTTCATAATTTAATTTTAATTTGTTTTGTAAATCTTGTTTGTTGCTTCTTCAAATTTGTTAAGGTAAACCAGTTTTTCGGTGCCTTTGTTTAAGTTTTGAGCTATAAGGCTAAATGCTTTTTCAGTTTCTTGTAAAACGTATTCAGCTTCTTTTTGCTCACGGTAATCATTACCAAAATATATGCCTAATACTAAAACTGCTACTGCTGCTACGGATAACCATTTATAATTTCTTTTTCTAGGTTTTAATGGTACCTGCTTGGTAAAAGTTTCTTCTTTGGCGTTAGAAAAATAAGTAAACATTGTTGTGTACTCTTGTAAATGCGGAGCAACATCACCCTGTAAAAAATAGGCTTTTAATGTTTCTTCTTCGGCAACCGTAGTGGTAGCTTCAAAATACTTTTCTAATAATTTTTCTATATTATGCAATTCCATAATTATGTTTTTCCATTAATTTTTGTCTCACTGTTTTTCTTGCTCTTGACAATGCAACTCTAACTGCTGCAGGTGTCATCTCTAGTAATTTGCCAATTTCTTCAAAACTGTACTGCTCTACATCTCTTAGTTGCAGTGCCATTTTTTGTTGTTCTGGCAAACTCTCCATTATTTTCTCTACCCAATTAACACTGTCTTGCGCTTCTACTTGTCGTTGTAAAGATGCATTACTGTCTGTATAATTACTATGCACCAATTTTAAATTACTAGCTTGTTTAGATTTTAACCTGTCTAAACAAAAGTTTTTTGTCATTGTCATAGCAAAAGCTTCAACATTTGCGTATCCCTTCATACGGTCATTTTTAGACCACAATTTTAACAGTATTTCCTGGGTGGCATCCTCTGCCTCCTCTGTAGAGACTAGTAATCTTTTGGCTAGTCTAAACAGTTTATCCTTAAAAGGCATTACCACATTTAGAAATTCTGATTGTTTCATTTTTTAGTTTGGTTGTTGTTACAAACACTATTACTAGGTTTATATAAGCAAGACGACATAGAATGATTTTTGTTACAAAAAAATTTTTTTTTGTAAAAGTTGTCAGTAATTTACAGCATTGTAAACCGACACACTATATATAACGTATGTAACACATACTTAATATATGTGTAAAATTATGGAACAATAGTTGCGACTAGCTATGTTCTTACACTAAATAAATAACTATTATGAAAAAAACAGTAATTCTATTATCTGGGTTGTTTTTATTTTTAACATCCTGTGATAAAAATGATGATGATGGCGGCGGAGAAACACCACAAGCAGTAACACTTAACAATGAAATAAACGAATTTATCTGGAAAGGATTAAACCATTGGTATTTTTGGCAAGAAGACGTTCCAAACCTAGCAGATACAAAAGATGATGACCAAGATTCTTTTTATACATATTTAAACAGTATTAAAATAACTGGTGATGCAAAAACTACTGAAGAAGCTCTGTTTAACTCTTTAATATACAAACCAGACGTAGTAGATGATTTCTCTTGGTTTATAGAGGATGTAGATGAGCAGCTAGCGAGTTTTAATGGTATTAGTACTACTTACGGTATTACTAGAGGGCCTTTAGTAAGAGTTGGTGCAACTGATAATGTTGTACAAGTTATAGGCTCTGTTGCTGCAGGTTCACCTGCAGAAGCAGCTGGATTAAAAAGAGGTGATATCATCTCTAAAGTTGATGGTGAGGTAATGACTATTGATAATTATCTTATTGTTAATAAACTATACACTCAAGAAAGTGTAACGTTAGGTTTAGCAACCGTTTCGGAAACAGATGCTTTAACACAAACTGAAGAAAAATCACTTACAGCTGCAACTTTATCTATAAACCCTGTTCACCATACAAGCGTTATAGAAGAAGGAGGCCGTAAAATTGGATACCTTGTTTACGAAGGTTTCCGTGGTACGTACAACGGAGAATTAAACGATGCTTTTGGAGAATTAAAAGCTGCTGGGGTTAATGAACTTATTTTAGATTTTAGATACAATGGTGGTGGCTCTGTTTTATCTTCTGCTTTATTGGCTAGTATGATTTATGGTGAAGCTACTGCAGAAACAAATACAGTTAGTGGTGAAGTTTTTGCCGAGTTAAAATACAACGCAAAAAGAGATGCCAACAATAGCAGTGTTTATCCGTTTTTTGAAGATGTTTTTTTATATGACAAAACAACAGGAGCATATTCTGGAGCAACTGATATGAATAGATTAACAGGCATAACTAGACTTTATGTTTTAGGCACAGAAAGAACAGCTTCTGCTAGTGAAATGATTATAAATGGATTAAGACCTTACATTAATGTTAAGGTTATTGGAGAAAAAACAACTGGTAAAAATGAAGGTTCTATTACTGTTGTAGATGCACCAGGTAATTCTAACACAGAACCATATACAGATTTAGATAACAGAAGTACAAAACACACTGTAGGCATGCAGCCAATTGTTTTCCAAATTTATAATGCTAATAATGAAAGTGATTATACAAATGGTTTTGTACCTGATGTAGAAGTTAAAGAATATGAATACTACAAAAATATAAAACCTTTTGGTGATACTAATGAAGTATTATTACGTGCTGCTTTAGATGATATGCTTGGTACTGCTGGTAAGTTCGACTTACAAAAAGATGCAAACGCTACCAATGTTACAGAAGGTGTTAAATTCCCTAAATTTAGTTCTGAAATGTATATTATGCCAAATGATATTAAGCCTACTAGTAAATAGTTTAGGTTTTATCATTGCTTTAAAAATAAAAGAGCTTGCTAAACAGCAAGCTCTTTTTTTATGTGTAATTGTGATGTTCTTAATTAAAATAAACTCCTCCTGGTATAAGGCCTACATCAAATGTTTGTTCTAACTCTTTAGTTTCTAAATCATATATAGATACAGACCCATTACTTGCATAATCTTTAGCATCTGTTACATACATTTTATCATCATAAATAGTCATATTGTAGTAACTAATATTTTCAATATAAGCAGTAGTTGGCAGCTCTGTATCCTCTATATTCATTTTATATATAGCTCCTCCTAGACCATAATAAAACTCTTCATCATCTATACCTAAAGATCCAGGGTGCTCAGTTACTCCAAAATTATAATTAATTATATCAGCATAATCTCTTAAACTAATTTTAGATAAAACACCTCCTGTTTCTTCTCCTAAGTAACTTGGTTTTCCACTAGCTAACACCCAAAGATAACCATCCTCTATTTGCATAGAGTTTGGCACATCTCCTACGTCTATAGTTCTGGAAACTTCATCATTAATAGTATTTATTACAGAAACTTTATTGTTTGTTCCGTAAGCTCCAGAATGCGCTACATATAAAATATTATTTTGCGCCAAAAGCTTTTCTGGTCCCAACACTACAGGAATAGTACCTTCTATAGCAAAACTACTTAAGTTAATAATTGCAATATAATCATCATTTTCATCTGCAGTATCACCCCAGTTAGTAACATATCCTTTACCATTTGAAACCGCAAAATAACGTGGGTTATTAAGACCTGTGGTTATTTCACCTAATTTCTCAAACGTATTTCTATTTACAATTGAAATTTTATTAGAAACGTTTGCTACAATATATGCTTCCTCACCATTAAAACCTATGGATTGTACTATTGTACCTAAGTTTTCATTATTAACTTTATTATAGATACTTGACTCTGTAACTGAGTAATCATCAGAAATATAATCAACAGTACCCGTACCTCCAGAAAAAGCTCCTTCGTTTGTTATTAAAATTCCATTGTCATATTCTCCTTTTGGTAGATCTACTGAGTTATCATCACTCTCACAAGAAATAATTAAAACCCCTAAAGCTAGTAAAGATGCTATTTTACCTTTCATATTCATAATATTAAAATTTAGTTGTTAGTTGTACTGTTATGCTTCTATTTGGCATAGGTCTAAATGCCGTGTTCTGATATTCTTTATTAAATAAATTATTAATTCTTACCTCTAAAGAAGTAGTATTCTTAGCTGTTTTTACAACATCATAACTCATTCCTAAATTTGCCACAGTATACCCAGGTAACTCAATGCTATTATCTGTAGTTGTGTATACCAAATCGTTTCTTAATAACTGTATGTAAGTTTCAGCTTTTTTATAACTAAAAGCCAGGTTAGATGTTATCTTGTGTAAAGGAACATACATTAACTGTTTGTCGTTACTATCGTCTATAGATTTTGTATATGCGTAATTAGTTAACCACACTAATTTACTTTGTCCTATGTCCTTTGTTACTGCTACTTCTGCTTCTGCTCCATACTGTGTAACATCTTTTACGTTAACAGGTATCCAACCTTCACCTGAAATAGGTCTCCATTGTATCATTTCTGATAGTTTTGTGTAATACCCTAGGACGTTAAAACGAACATTTTTTAAATTAAAGTAATTACCAATTTCTATTTGCTCAGAAGTTTCGGGCACTAAATCTTTATTACCTGCTCCTTGCCAATACATATCGTTAAAAGT
This sequence comes from Cellulophaga sp. RHA_52, assembly GCF_007827205.1. NCBI lineage: Bacteria > Pseudomonadati > Bacteroidota > Flavobacteriia > Flavobacteriales > Flavobacteriaceae > Cellulophaga > Cellulophaga sp. RHA_52. The sequence continues at coordinate 2,198,507 of NZ_VIRZ01000001.1, read as the reverse complement.
TGGTATTCTATAATTTTTAGATGCGCTTAGTGTTATATTATATAAATTAGATACGTTATACTCTCCGTTAAAAACAAACAAAAACGGACTTGAAAAATCACTTGTATAATCCTTTCTAACATTAAAACTATATTTTAGTTTTTTAGTTAATTGGTGTTGCATTAAAATAGATACAGACGTAATATTTCTATTAGATTTTTCTATATTTCTACCAATTACATCTGTATAATTATTATCTATAATGGCGTTTAACACAACACTAGAAAACGTATACTTATAGTCATAATTAAACAAATAAGAGTTTGCATAACCAAAAGCATATTCTGGCCTATCTTTATTAGCAAAGTATTTATATTTTTCATAAAGATGTGCTAATTTTAAACGACTAACTTTTTTATCGTTAAAATTACTCCACTCTAACATTGTTCTTACATTGGTATTCTTGTAATTTTCATTAGATTTTGCTAATAACGTTCCAGAGAAATCTCGAGAGCCCAAATACGTGTTATGGTATAGTTTTAAAATATTATTATCTGAAATTAAATACCCAAAACTAAGATCTACATTTCCGTTTTCATAAGCTCCATTTTCATTTTTTTGGTCTGTTCCTAAGTATTTATAATCGTTATTAGATGAATTATAATTTACACCAAAATCTAATGATAGTTTTTTAGAGCCTAAAGAAAGTTTGTAATTAGTACTTTGTGTATCAAAACTTCCATAACCAATTCGTAACTCATTATCTAGATGCTCTTTAAAACTAAATGAATTATTTAAATGAATACTACCGCCTATGGCACCACTACCATATTGCACACTACCACCACCACTTTTTATAGTAACATTGTTATAATTAGAAGTTACTATGGTATTAAAATCTGTTTGGCCGTTTAGCTGTGAATTTATATTTATTCCGTTCCAAATAACTGCTGTTTGTTGCGCATTTGTTCCTCTAAAAGATGGCGAAGAAACCATACCGTAACCATTTTCTTTAAAGTAAATTGTACTATTATACCTTAGTAAGTCTGTAAAAGAATTGGTCTTACTTATAACAGAATCCTTTAACACCTGCTTTTTATTACCTACAGAAAACTGAGATAATTTAGCATCTGTTAAAATAACTTCGTCTAAAACAACAGTACTGTCCTTTTTTTGAGCAAAAGAAAATAAGACTGTGAAAAAACACAGTACAGAAAACAAATATTTTTTATTCATTATAATAATTTAAACATCCTTAACCCGAGGATTTTTATATAAACTGGTAATGAATATGGCAGGTCTCCTGACTTGCGTCTTTTTGCTTTCCTTCCCATCATTAATATTAGACAGTGGATCTGTAGTTACAAAAAGCATTTACCCTTGGTAAACTAAGCTTACAGTTGCGGGAACAGTTTTGGATTTTCACCAAATTCCCTTTTAATCTTACTACGCTACATAGCAGAACCAAAATTCGGCGCAAAAGTAATCCTTTTTACTCAATTTTTTTATTCAAATTTAAATTACACTACTTTTGGACTTTAATTTATAGCCAATGAAAATTTTAAAATCCATATTTTTAAGTTGTTTTATACTATTAGCTGCTTGTAAAGAAAAGGCTCAAAAACCTTTACCTAACACCACACAAAAAGAAAGTAACATAAAGCTTAATTATGCCAAAGGTTTTAGCATAACTAAGCAAGCAAATGGTATTACAATTTTAAAAATCACATCTCCTTGGCCAAATGCAGAATCTGCTTTTACTTATGCTTTAATTCCTAAAGATAAGGCAGCAACAATTACCTTAAATAAAAACGATTATGATGCTATTGTAACCGTTCCTATTAAAAAACTAGTGGCTACATCTACTACGCATATACCTGCATTAGAATCTCTTGGTGTTTTAGATAAATTAGTAGGTTTTCCTAACACAGACTATATTTCTTCTACTAATGCCAGAACATTGATTAATGAAGGTAAAATTGAAGAATTAGGCGTAAACGAATCTTTAAACACAGAAATGGTTATTGCTTTAAATCCAGATGTGGTAGTTGGTTTTGGCATAGACAATAACAATAAAACATACAGCACCTTACAACGCTCTAATATTCCTGTTGTTTTTAATGGTGATTGGACAGAAGAAACTCCACTTGGCAAAGCAGAATGGATTAAGTTTTTTGCTCCGTTTTTTAACGCTGAGGCTAAAGCCGATTCAATTTTTAAAACTATTGAAACAGATTATAATAATGCTAAAGCTTTAGCTAAAAAAGCAACCAATAGACCTAGCGTTTTAACTGGCGGTTTATATAAAGATTTATGGCACGTAGCTGGCGGAAAAAGCTGGATGGCTCAATTTTTAAAAGATGCAAACGCTAATTATTTATGGAGTGATTTGCAAGAAACTGGTGGTGTTGGTTTAAGTATAGAAAGTGTTTTTGATAAAGCTGGCAAAGCCGATTTTTGGATATCGCCATCTAGCAACTCTAGTTATAAAGAAGTTGCAGAGTCTAGCCAGCATTACACCCAGTTTGATGCGTATAAGAATAAAAAAATATACACCATTACGTTAGTTAAAGGAGAAACTGGCGGAGTATTGTTTTTTGAGCTTGCTCCCAACAGACCAGATTTGGTTTTAAAAGACCTTATTTCTATTTTTCATCCTGAGGTTTTGCCTAATTACCAAACTACATTTTTTAAACCTTTACAATAACGTGCCAAATCAAAAAAAATATACTTTAGCTTTTATAGTATTACTAGCAATACTGGTAATATGCTTTTGTGTTAGTATAAGTTTGGGCTCTGTAACCATACCATTTACAGATACATTAAGTGTAATTTTTGGTGGAGATTTAGAAAAAGAATCTTGGAGGTATATTATTAAAAATTATAGAATACCAAAAGCTTTAACTGCTATACTTACAGGTAGTGGGTTGGCTTTAAGTGGCTTATTAATGCAAACTCTTTTTAGGAATCCGCTTGCGGGACCTTTTGTTTTGGGTATTAGCTCTGGTGCTAGCTTGGGTGCTGCAATTTTAATTATGGGAGCCTCAGTATTATCTGGTGTTTTTACATTTGGCGTTGTAAATAATGTAACTTTAGCTATAGCGTCTAGCACTGGTAGTTTTTTAGTATTATTATCTGTACTTGTTGTTGCTGCTAAAGTAAAAGACACTATGGCTCTTTTAATAATTGGCTTAATGTTTGGCAGCATTACTGCTGCTATTGTTAGTGTATTATCATACTTTACAGACGCAGAGCAACTACAACAGTATATTTATTGGTCTTTTGGTAGTCTTGGTAATTTATCGTGGTCCCAATTAGGTTTGTTAGGAACAATAGTTGGTATAGGAATTTTTATAAGCATCTTTACTATAAAATCTTTAAATGCTTTTTTATTAGGAGAAAACTATGCGCGTAGCCTTGGTGTAGACATAAAAAAACAGCGCTTTTTAATTATTGTAGCTACAGGTTTGTTAGCTGGTGGTATTACTGCTTTTGCAGGTCCTATTGCTTTTATAGGTTTGGCTGTTCCACATTTAACCAGACAAGTATTTAATACTACAAACCACAAAATACTAATACCCGCAGTACTGTTATACGGTGCTATTTTAATGCTCCTGTGCGATACTATTGCACAATTACCATCTAGCGCCTATGTATTACCTATAAACGCTATTACCTCTATTATTGGTGCTCCTGTAGTAATATGGCTTTTAGTACGTAAAAAGAAAATGGTATTTTAAATTTATAAATTGTAAAAAACATCAAAAAAGAACAACAACATATAGCCCTACAAGTAACAAACCTAAGTGTTGGTTACAGCTCTAAAAAACAACAAAATGTTATTTCTAAGGATATTAATTTTGCTTTACAAAAAGGAGAGTTAACGGCTATTGTTGGCGTAAACGGCATAGGAAAATCTACTTTACTACGTACTTTGGGTAATGTACAACCTAAACTTAGTGGTACTATTAGTATTGATGCTATTGAAATTAACGACTACAAACCAGGACAATTAGCTGCTAAAATAAGTGTTGTGTTAACAGAAAAAATAGCTTCTAAAAACTTAACTGTTTTAGAAGTTATTGCCCTAGGAAGACAGCCATACACCAATTGGATTGGTACGCTTACAACTACAGATAAAGATAAAATTACAGAAGCCATTTCTTTGGTGCAAATTGAAGAGTTACAACATAAAAAATGTTACGAACTTAGTGACGGACAATTACAAAAAGTAATGATTGCAAGGGCCTTGGCACAAGACACTTCTATTATTTTGTTAGACGAACCAACATCTCACCTAGATTTATACCACAAGGCAACTATTTTAAAACTATTAAAAAACATAGCCCACAAAACCCAAAAAACTATTTTGTTTACCACTCATGAAATTGAAGTTGCTTTACAATTGTGTGATAAAATTTTAATTCTAGATAAAAACGAAAGTCATTTTGGCACACCACAAAACTTAATAGCCACTAATAAATTTGATGCCCTTTTCCCTAAAGACACTATTATTTTTGATGCAAAAAGTGCTAGTTTTAAGGTTGTTTAAGTATAAAATATAATATTATTTATTAGATGTTAATTACTTCTATTAGGCTTTAAAGAAAACAACAAACAAAACGTTTATCTTTACTTTTTTATAGACACTATTTACATTATGACCGATTTTTTAATTTACTTTTTAGTTGCTGTAATATGCCTTGTTGCTGGTTATTTTTTAGGAAATTACATTCAGAACCTAAAAACTAAATCTAGCCAAAGTGCTATATTAGAAAGAGAATCTATTTTAAACCAAAACCTTACTGCTTTAGAAAATAAAATTTTGTCTTTAGAGGATGAAAAAAATGCATTGCGTGAAGAAAAAGAGCACTTAGGAAACCAAATTACTAGGTACCAAGCAGACATAGAAAATCTTCAGCTTAAAAATACAGAGCAAAAGCAAGAGGTAGAACAGCTTCAGGAAAAATTTACAAAAGAATTTGAAAACTTAGCAAATAAAATTTTAGATGAAAAGAGTACTAAGTTTACAGAACAAAATCAAATAAATATTAAAAACATTTTGCATCCATTGCAAGAAAAAATTCTGTTGTTCGAGAAAAAAGTTGATGAAAGTCAAAAAGAAAACATCAGTATACATTCTGCCTTAAAAGAACAGCTATTAAACCTACAAAGTCAAAACCTTAAAATTACCCAAGAGGCAGAAAACTTAACCAAAGCTTTAAAAGGCGATAGTAAAATGCAAGGGAATTGGGGAGAATTGGTATTAGAACGTGTATTAGAAAAATCTGGCTTAGAAAAAGACAGAGAATACAGTGTACAACAGAGTTTTACCAGAGAAGATGGCTCTAGAGTACTGCCAGATGTTATTATAAATTTACCAGATAACAAAAAAATGGTGGTAGATTCTAAAGTATCATTAACTGCCTATGAGCGTTTTGTAAATGCTGATGATGAAACAGAAAAAGAACAATTTTTAAAAGAACATATAGTATCTTTACGTAAGCACGTAGACCAATTGTCTGCCAAAAAGTATGAAGATTTATACGAAATGGAGAGTCCGGATTTTGTGTTGCTTTTTGTACCTATAGAGCCTGCTTTTGCTGTTGCAATAAACAATGACAACAATTTATATAATAAGGCTTTTGAGCAAAACATAGTTATTGTTACACCTGCTACTTTACTAGCCACATTGCGTACTATAGATACTATGTGGAATAATGAGAAACAACAACGTAATGCCATAGAAATTGCTAGGCAAGCTGGCGCGTTATATGATAAGTTTGAGGGTTTTGTTGGCGACTTAACCAAGGTTGGTAAAAAAATGGATGAAGCTAAAAATGAGTATAAAGGGGCTATGAACAAGTTGGTAGAAGGCCGTGGAAACATTATTACATCTATAGAAAAGCTTAAAAAAATGGGTGCAAAAGCTAAAAAATCTATTCCAGAACCTATTTTAAAACGTGCTATAGACAACCATAACGACAATTAAAACTAAACAATTAACAACCATATAACTACTACTAATGAAAAAAGCTTTAGCAATTACATTATTAATTATTGTTGCAGTATTTACTGCTATTTATGCATTTATTTACTACGTACCAATTAGTGAAGGTTATAGGTCTGGAGAACTTATTAAATTTAGTCATAAAGGTGTGGTTATTAAAACTTGGGAAGGAGAAATTAGTCAAGGTATTTCTGGCGCACAAATATTTTCTTTTTCGGTTTTAGACAAAGACAAGGATATTATAGAAAAGCTTAAAGATTACCAAGGTAACTACGTAAAGGTTACTTATGTAGAGCGTTATGCTACTTTTGCTTGGTTAGGAGATACTAAATATTTTATTACAGAGGTTACTAAAGAACAATCTCCACACATAAGAAATTAAATTATGAGTACATTTAAAACAGCAAGTGAATCTAAAGTTTCTATTACAGAATTAATGTTACCATCTCACTCTAATTTTGGTGGTAAAGTACATGGTGGCTACATTTTAAACCTAATGGACCAAATTGCATTTGCTTGCGCATCTAAACACTCTAGGAGCTACTGTGTAACTGCATCTGTAAACAGGGTAGACTTTTTAAATCCTATAGAAGTTGGTGAACTGGTAACCTTAAAAGCATCTATAAACTATACAGGAAGAACATCTATGGTCGTTGGCGTAAGGGTTGAATCTGAAAATATTACTACAGGTGTAAAAAAACATTGTAACTCATCATACTTTACAATGGTTGCTAAGGATGCACACGGTAAAAGTCTTGTTGTACCTGGCTTATTGGTAGAAGACAAACAAGGCATACGTAGGTTTGCGCGCAGTATTAGACGTAAAGAACAAGCCTTTAAAAGAAGTAACACGTTTGAGTCATCAAACTTTAAAGTAGAAGATTTTTTAGATTCTTTAGAAAAAGAAAACGTAAAAATTGCTATAAAGTAATTACATATATATATTAAAACCCTCCAAATATATACTGGTACTATTGTAAGTAGGTAGTAAACAATACATTTAACTTAAATTGAAAAATTTAGTTTAATGCAACAGTTTATAATTAATACAAAGGCTACATACATTAAAAACATTCTACTTACAGACTCTAAAGTTAGATTGTCTGATGAGGATTATAAAACGCTTGAAGCTTTTAATACCGAATTAGATTCTGATAAAAAAGGATTACTTAATACACAACATACTTTTGAGTATACTGCTATTCAAAAAATAGTTCCGTTTAAGGAAGATTTAGGTTTTCAGGTATTTTTTACAGAAAAGGGTAAAAATGAAAAAGCATACTTAGATTTTAAAACAGATGAAGAATACCAAAATATATTAAACACACTAGTATCTAAAACAAACTTTTCTAAAAACAAAGTTCAGAAAAAAACCAAAGCTTGGATAAAACCTTCCTTATACAGTTTGGTAGCTGCATTATTAACTTTTGCTTTATATGATAGTGCACTAAAACCAGAAGCTGGTGAAAATGTAACTGTATCTGGCTCTAGAAGAGGTTTAAAAAGAATACTTATATCAATTTCTGAGTCTTTAGGAGCTACAAACAGTCTTATTCTAGGTAGTCTAATTACGCTAGTATTTATCTTTTTTGCTTTTAAAGCTTATAAAAAAAGTGTTATAGACCAAGAAGTTTATAATTAATTAAACATCAAACCAAAAACACCATAATTAATCTAAAGGTATCTAAAAATTAATTCTATTTTTATCACTTAAAGAAAAAGTAATAGCCTACCTATTTATGAAGAAGTTAAAGTTTATTATCACATTTTTGTTGTGCTCCCTTATATACACGGGTTTAAAAGCTCAACAATCTCCAAAAGAACTTTTTGAGGCTAGAGATTTTGAGGCTGTTATTGATACACTTACCAAAAAAAGTGAATTAACAGAATTAAGTTTAGAAGAGTTATTTTATATAACTAAATCCTACGGTAGAACCAGGCAATACTCTAACGGATTGGTTTTTTCTAATAAAATGACAGAGGAAGCTATGCGCTTAAAAGATACAACCAACCTGGTTAGAGCTTTTAACTTAATGGCAGAAAACCTTATAGATCTTAATGATATTACTAAAGGTATTGAATATTGTGAAAAAGTAGCTCCTGTTTTTAGAAAAAAAGATTCTATTGAATTTCAAAAGCTTTGTTTTAAATGGGGAATGATGTACTACCATAATTATGAGTACAAAAAAGCACATGAAACTTACAACAAAATTACACTACCTAAGTACAGAAAACTTCCTCTTTTTACAAACAACTATGCTTTAACTTTAATGGGGTTAGAAAAATGGGATGAGGCAATTACATACTTAAAAAAAACAATGCAAATTTCTAACAGAGATAATAATGTAAACTATTCTAACATTGGTTTTGCCTATTTAAAACAAGAGAAATACAAAAAAGCTAAAATTTATTTAGATTCTGCTATTAGTTCTTTAGCAAAAAATGAAAACGCTACACTTTACAATAAAAAAAATATTTATAGCAACTACTTTTTACTCTATAAAAATCAGCAAAAACTAGATGAGGCTGCAGAGTATATAGATACTATTGAAGCTGTAAATGAAGCTATTTTTAAGCAAAAAATAAGTGAAAAAATAAAGGCTTTAGAAACATCATCAAAACAATTAGAGTTTGCAAATAGCAGAGAAACTACCTTAAAAAAGCAAGTTAAAATTATAGATAACAGGCTAGCTCTTGCTGAAAAACAGAAAATTTGGGGTGCTTTTTTACTTGTTGTACTTATTGTAATACTACTGGCTGTATTATTTATTTTTAAATACCGTAACATTATAACTGCACACGTACAAATACAAACAGAACAACGACTGCTGCGTTCACAAATGACTCCTCATTTTATATTTAACAGCTTGTCTGTAATACAGGGAATGATTTTAAATAAGGAAGATAAAAAATCCATAATTTATTTATCAAAATTCTCTAAACTACTACGTATAATTTTAGAAAACTCAAGAGAAAAACTTGTGCCTTTAAAAGAAGAACTACAAGCTCTACAAAATTATATAGACTTACAAAATATGAGTAGAGAAAATAGCTTTAAATATCTATTAAAAGTTGATGAAAATATAGATACATCTAGTATTTCTGTGCCTCCAATGCTAATGCAGCCCTTTGTAGAAAACGCTATTGAACACGGATTTAATACTAATTTTGAAAACGCAGAAATTGAACATCAAATTAACTTTACAGATAACAAACTTATTTGCATCATAAAAGATAATGGCCTTGGTATTTATGCGTCTAAAAGCGGCAAAAAATCTAAAAAATCTGTTTCTACACAAATTACAGCAGAACGATTAAAAATAATGTCTAAAGAGTTGCATGTAGAAACTGGTTTAACTATACAAGACAGGTCTGAGTTTAATGAACAAGGTACAATTGTAACACTTACTTTACCATATAAAATAGAACAAGAAGATGCTTAAAGCTTTAATTGTAGAAGACGAATTATATATTAGAAAAGGACTATTAGCAATGATAACGTCCTTAAATAAAGAAATATCAATACTAGGTGAATGTGAGTCTGTAAAAGAAGCTGTGGTTGTTGCCAATGCTTGTAAACCAGATTTAATTTTTTTAGATATTAATTTACTAGATGGCAACGCCTTTGATTTTTTAGAACAAACTACCAATTTAAAATATAATGTAATTTTTATTACTGCCTATGAGCAATATGCCTTACAGGCTCTAAAAAACGGAGCTGTAGATTACATTTTAAAACCTGTAGATATTGAAGAGCTAGAGGCTGCTATTGATAAAGCTATAGAGACCAAAATTGAAGTTGCGCAAGAACAATTGCAAGTTGTAAAGTCTGAAATGATAGATCGAAAAAAAGAAAAACTAGTTTTACGCTTACAAGAAGGACTACAGGTAATAGAATTTAAATTTTTAACACATTGCAAATCAGACAAAGGTTACACTACTTTTTATTTAAATGATGGCAAATCTTACATAGCATCTAAACCTATAAAAGAATTTGAAAATCAGTTTCCAGAAAAAAACTTTATGCGTACACATCAATCCTATGTTGTAAACTTAAGTTTTGTAGACAAGTATGATAAAAACGGTTATATTTTTCTAAAATCTGGTGAAAAAATACCCGTTTCTGCACGACGTAAAAACGATTTTGTAGAGCGCTTACTTAACCAATAGTACTACTACAATATATACCAGAACTACACGTAAATAAAAATAAACCACACAAAAACAATAACGTTTATAGACGAATATATATTAACTTAAAGCAGATATACATCCGCTCTAATAAAGCTTACAACTAGGTTATACCTTAGCCCATATAATAAAAGAACACTATTATATTAATAAAAACCTATAATTATGAAAATAATGAAATCCTTAAAATTGCTTTCTTTATGTTTTATTGCAGTTTTAAGTACCGTTTCTTGCTCAGACTCTAAGAACTTAAAAGATGATACCTTAAGTAGTTTTATGCTTGGAGGCATATACTTTATTAACGGTTATGGCGGCTTAAGTGATGTAGAAACTATGATGACTAATGCAGGTTACACTAGTAACAGTGAATTGGTTTCTGCTTATAGTGAAATTTTTGTTTTCCCTTTTGATAAGTCTGACAGCTCTGGTGCTATAAGAATACTAGAAAGTGCTTGGGACATTAATTCTAAAGAGTCTTTATTAAAAACTACAGAAGAACTTAAAACTAGAGAATACAAGTACAAATCATGGGATTATGCCAGAATTGCAAATAATGTAAGTATGGGGTATGCTGCAGATTATTTAACCAAAGAAGAATGCTTAAGTATTTTGGCTAATACATTAACACTAGCTAAGGAAAAATACAAAGACTGGGATACTTATTATAGTGATTTTGAAAAAGGACGTAACGCATGGAACCCTGATGATCTTGAGAAAGAAAATTTTCAAAAACTGGCTAAAACAATAACAAAAGGAGAAAAATCAATCTACAACATACTTCCTTTACACAATTAAAAAACAAACAGTTACAATCACGTTACACTAACCCCACTTAGGGAAGAGAATTTTTCTCTCCCTCTTGGGGTTTCTTTTTATTCCATAAAAAAATCCCTATTAGAAAATGTTCTAATAGGGATTTTTTACTGTATGTAATATTTTTATTTGCTTAAATACATTTTACGTCTTGCATATAAGTTATAAAAATCATCATCTTTTAAACTATCTATAAACAAAATACTTTCTCCTGTACTCTTCATTTCTGGTCCTAAGTTTTTATTTACATTAGGGAATTTATTAAATGAGAATACTGGTTGTTTAATAGCAAAACCTTCTAACTGTGGATTAAAATTAAAGTCTTTTACTTTTTTCTCTCCTAGCATTACCTTAGTTGCATAATTTACGTAAGGCTCTTTGTAGGCTTTTGCTATAAAAGGTACTGTTCTAGAGGCTCTTGGGTTTGCTTCAATAATATAAACCATATCATCTTTAATAGCAAATTGTATGTTTATTAAACCTACTGTATTTAATGCTAAGGCTATTTTTTTTGTATGATCTTTAATTTGCTGCATTACAAACTCTCCTAAGTTAAAAGGAGGCAATGTTGCGTTAGAATCACCAGAGTGCACACCACAAGGCTCTATATGCTCCATAATACCAATTATGTAAACATCTTCACCATCACAAATTGCATCTGCTTCTGCTTCTATTGCACCATCTAAATAATGATCTAATAATAATTTGTTATTAGGTATTTTACGTAATAAGTCTACAACGTGCTCTTCTAGCTCTTGCTTGTTAATTACAATTTTCATCCCTTGCCCTCCTAATACATAAGAAGGTCTAACTAACAAAGGAAAATCTAACTCATCTGCAAGTGTTAATGCCTCATCTGCCGTTTCTGCAATACCATATTTAGGAAAAGGTATATTATTCTCTAATAACATTTTAGAAAAATTACCTCTATCTTCAGCTAAATCTAAAGACTCAAAACTAGTACCTATAATTTTTATACCGTATTTAGATAGTTTTTCAGCAAGTTTTAATGCTGTTTGCCCACCTAGTTGTACAATTACACCTTCTGGTTTTTCATGCTGAATAATATCATAAATATGTTCCCAAAAAACAGGTTCAAAATATAACTTATCTGCCGTATCAAAATCTGTAGAAACCGTTTCTGGGTTACAGTTAATCATAATAGTCTCGTATCCACATTCAGACGCTGCTAAAACACCGTGCACACAACAATAATCAAACTCTATACCTTGTCCTATTCTGTTTGGTCCAGAACCTAATACTACAATTTTCTTTTTATCGGTAACAACACTATCATTTTGTACATAGCGTTTACCGTCTGCAGTTTCTATTTCTGCTTCAAAAGTAGAATAGTAATACGGTGTCATAGCTTTAAATTCTGCTGCACAAGTATCTACCAATTTAAATACTCTGTTTATACCTTGGGCAGAACGCTTTTTATGAACTTCACTCTCATAGCAGTCTAGCATATGCGCTATTTGCCTGTCTGCAAAACCTTTTTGTTTAGCTTCTAATAATAACTCACGTGGTAAGCTTTCTACTGTATATTTAGAAATCTCTTTTTCTAAATTATGTAATTCTTCATACTGACGTAGGAACCACATATCTATTTTAGTTATCTCATGAATTCTGCTTAACGGTATACCCAATTGTATAGCATCATAAATTACAAAAACTCTATCCCAACTTGGTACAGTTAGTTTTTGTATAATTTGATCGTAGTTAGTATAGCCTTTACCATCTGCACCTAAACCATTACGTTTAATTTCTAAAGACTGTGTTGCTTTATGCAATGCTTCTTGAAAAGAACGTCCTATACCCATAACCTCACCTACAGACTTCATCTGTAAACCTAAAGTTCTGTCAGACCCCTCAAACTTATCAAAGTTCCAACGTGGTATTTTTACAATTACATAATCTAAAGTTGGCTCAAATAAAGCAGAAGTAGATTTTGTAATTTGATTATCTAACTCATCTAAATGGTAACCAATTGCTAATTTAGACGCTATTTTTGCTATAGGGTAACCAGTAGCTTTAGAAGCTAATGCAGAAGATCTAGATACTCTAGGGTTAATTTCTATGGCTATAATATCTTCTTTTTCATCTGGACTAACAGCAAACTGTACGTTACATCCACCGGCAAAATCACCAATGCTACGCATCATTTTAATTGCCATATCTCTCATTCTCTGAAAAGTAGAATCAGAAAGTGTCATTGCTGGTGCAACCGTAATACTATCTCCTGTATGTATCCCCATTGGATCCATATTTTCTATAGTACAGATAATTACAACATTGTCATTTTTATCTCTTAAAAGCTCTAGTTCATATTCTTTCCAACCTAATAAAGCTTTATCTATCATTACCTCGTGTATAGGAGAAATTTCTAACCCTCTACTAAGTAATTCATCAAAATCTTCTGGTTTGTAAACGATAGATGCTCCTGCCCCACCCAATGTGTAAGAAGCTCTAATTACAAGCGGAAAACCAAATTCTTGAGCAATTTCTTTACCCTTTAAAAAAGATGTTGCTGTTGCTTGTGGCGCCATACCAACACCAATTTTAAGCATTAACTCTCTAAACTTTTCACGATCTTCTGTAATATTAATGGCGTCTATATCTACACCAATAATTTCTACTTTAAAATCTTCCCAAATTCCTTTTTCATCTGCTTCTATACATAAGTTTAACGCTGTTTGCCCACCCATTGTTGGCAAAACAGCATCTATGTTAGGGTGCTTTTTTAAGATTTCTATAATAGATTTGGTATTTAATGGCTTTAAATAAATATGATCCGCCATTGTAGGATCTGTCATAATTGTAGCAGGGTTGCTATTAATTAAGATTGTTTCAATTCCATCTTCACGTAAAGAGCGCAGTGCTTGTGATCCAGAATAATCAAACTCGCACGCTTGTCCTATAACTATTGGTCCAGAACCTATTATTAAAATAGATTTAATGTCTTCTCTTTTTGGCATTATAACTAATTTTTACTGTGTTGGGTGTAATTTATTTTTTTTGCTACGATATAGTCAAAAAAAAGGTGTTACTTTAAAAAAGTAACACCTTAATTATTTTATGATAAATATAATCATTATTTCTTATGTCTCAATTCAGAAGATACAGTAAGTTTTTTTCTTCCTTTAGCTCTTCTTCTAGCTAGAACTTTTCTTCCGTTTACAGAAGCCATACGCTCTCTAAAACCGTGTTTGTTCTTTCTTTTTCTTTTTGATGGTTGAAACGTTCTTTTCGGCATAATAGAATATCTTTATAATAGTGTAATATATAATCTTAAATAATTAGCTTTATAAAAGCTGGGCGCAAATATACAAAGAGTTTTTTCAATAGCAAACCTAATTAATAAAATATTTTAGTTTGTTTTTAGTACTTTTGCGTTTGCAAATTTATAACACTATTTTTAAATGAAAAAATTATTCTTCCTTGCTTCGGTTTTACTGTGTTTAACAAGCATTAATGCACAAACTAAATTAGAGTACAAACTTTCTGTTGGCGATGTTTTTATTGTGCAACAAAATGCTAAACAAGTTATTACCCAAGAAATGCAAGGTATGTCTCACGAGCTTACCAATGATATTACAGGCGAGTATAAGATGAAAGTTTTAGAAAAAAAAGATGGTGCCTATAGTATTGAAATGTCTTTTACAGATCTTAATATGAAAATGACATCTAACCTACAAGGGGTTTTAATGGATGTAAAAGCTAAAGAAGTTAAAGAAGGAGACATACAGTCTACAATGTTTAATTCTATTTTAAATGTTCCTGTAAAAATCACATTGGCTAGTAACGGTAATATTACAAATGTTGATGGCGGAGACAAATTAGTAACTAAAATGATGGATGCTTCTGGTATTACAGATGCAACTACTTTAGCTACCATAAAAACTTCTTTAGGAAAAGAATACGGAACAGAAGGTTTAGCCAATAGCTTTAAACAAATGACATACATTTACCCTAACGCTGCAAACAAAGTTGCTGTTGGTGATACTTGGGAAAATGAATACTCTGGAAAGTTAAATACCAAAAACAAATGGACGCTAGATGCGCAAGATGCCAACACAACAACTCTAAGCTGTACTGCAGATGTTGTAATGACCGTTAAAGATGCAAATGCTAATATGGATTTAACAGGTACGCAAACCACTAAAGTAACAGCTAATGCTAAAACTGGTTTTATTAACACTATGGAAGTTACAGGCACATCTGATGGTAACTCTACAATACCAATGCTAGGTGACCAAAAAATACCAACAACAATTACATCAACAATTATTTATAAAACAATAGAATAATAACAATATGTTCAACAAAAACATTAAAATAGGTATAGCAGCCTTAATAATAGCATACGCAGTATATCAATTTATAGAAGGCAACATAGGTAATGGTATTGCCCTTATCTTATTTTCTCTTGTATTTGTATTTCTTTATTTTAGAAATGAAATTATTTTACTTGCCTTTTTAAGAATGAGAAAGCAAGATCTTGCTGGAACTCAAAAATGGTTAACTAAAATAAAAAATCCAGAAAGTGCTTTAACTGTTAAGCAACAAGGCTATTACAATTATTTGCATGGTATTATTTTTTCGCAAACAAATTTAACACAAGCAGAAAAGTACTTTAAAAAAGCTTTAAAATTAGGCTTAACAATGGATTATGACGTTGCTATGGCTAAGTTGAGCTTAGCAGGTATTGCTATGCAAAAAAGACGTAAAAGAGAAGCTACAATGCTTTTAAACGAAGCTAAAAAGTTAGACAAACAAGGTATGCTTGCAGATCAAATAAAAATGATGAAGCAACAAATGAAGAAAATCTAATTTACTTTAACAATACACATTAAATTAAAAAGCCCTTTAAACATTGTTTAAAGGGCTTTTTAATTTAATAATAAATAATTTAATCTACTTTATAATATCCTTTATTAGGAATCTCTATAGTATATTTTTTTCTAGAGTTGTTATTTAAATGTGGCTCCCTTAACCAAGGGTTATGTCTTTTTAAAATTTTGTAGTTAATTTCATACTCATTAGCAAAATCTGCAAAATTAGCTACAGGAACATCTAAATCTACCGTAAAGCTAGGTACTGCTTTATACATGTCTTCTTCAGAAATTTCAAAACCATATTTTTCTGGTGCAGATAATATTTCTTTTATAGCCATAATTCTAAAAAGGTATCTACCTGTTTCTTGTCCTAAAAGCAAATCGTAATAAGAGTCTACTTTTTGTTGCGTTAAATACTTATTTATAGCCCCTGCTCCTGCATTGTAAGAAGCCGCAGCTAACGTCCAGTTACCAAATTTTTCTTTGTACTTTTTTAAGTATCTACAAGCAACCTCTGTAGATTTTTGTATATGGTAACGCTCATCTACATTACTATTAACCTCTAAACCGTATTCTTTTCCAGTAGCTCTCATAATTTGCCAAAACCCAGTTGCACCTGCTGGTGATACTACATTTTGCAATCCGCTTTCTGCAACCGCTAGGTATTTAAAATCATCCGGAACTCCGTTTTTAGCTAAAATTGGTTCTATAATAGGAAAGTATTTGTTTGCTCTTTTCATTAATAACAAAGCATTAGATTGCCAGTAAGTATTTACCAAAAACTCACGATCTATACGCTCCATAACCTCAGGGTCTGTAAGTGGTACAGGTTCTCCTGCAAAATTTAAATCTTCCGGAATTTCTATAGATGTAATTTTGTATGCGTTTTCTGGAGACACCTCCTCTGTGTTTTCATCCGTTTCTTGTGGTATTACAGCACTGCTTTGCACTGCAAACATTAAAGCACCAGCAACAAAAACTACTCCAAAAAACATCAATATACTTTTAACTACTTTCATCTTCTATCTATTTCTTTTTAATTCAATTGTTATCAAAGGTATTAAAATACCTATTCTATTCTAAAATTATTTGTGGCAAATGCTCATTAAACCATTTAAACCTATTTATTATCATTATATGAGTTCCTTTTGGCACTGTTACACAGTTTTTTATGTGTTTTATTGGAAAAACAGGATCGCTATCTCCATGAATGTGTATTAAATTTGGATCACTTTTTTCCTGATTCCAATTTATTATTTGCTCCAAAGACCAATCTATATAATACTTATCATTAACAGATAAATACTCTTCATATAATTCTAGTCGCTTTGTTACTGTCTCACCAAAAGCATATTTTGCTAATACTTCCATATTGGTTACCAAACCTGTTGGCAGTAATTTATAGGCTTTAGTATATTTTGCTAAACGCATACGCCTTGGAAGCTCATACTTTGTTTTTACGCTAGATATAATTATGACCTTATTAACTTTTATGTGCTTGGCCATCTCCTGCACCAAAACACCTCCAAAAGACACACCTATTAATACAACGTTAGCTTCAGTAATTTTAGTACACATTTTTATAGCGTACTCTTCTAAACTCATCCCTTTACTGGGTATAAACCAAGATAATAAATGCTGATGAAATGTATCTTCTGGTAATTTAATATTTTTAAATATTGATGGGTTGGCCGCCATACCGGGCATTAAGTAAACATTAAGCATATATTATAACAACTAAATCTTTAGTAAATTGAAAACTAGGTTTTTACGTATTTTTAACGTAACTTTGTTAGGTTGTCATCATTTTATTTTTTAAAATATATAATGATTTCACGATACTAAATATCGTTATTTTAGAACACAATAGCGCATATTTTAACTTCAATTTAAAACCATATACTATATGAATGCAGTAGAAATTAAGGACAATAGTTTTTTACGTCAGTATGAAACTAGAGTTAATGGGCATTTAGCTAAATTAGAATACTCTTCACAAGAACGTAAAGTGTTTTTAACAAAACTAATTATTCCTGAGGAAATAATTGAAACAGAATTTAAAGAAGACTTTATTAAAGCTGTTTTAAACGATATTCAAGAAAAGAATATGCGAGTAGTACCTACTAGCCCAGATGTTGCTAGCTTTTTAAGAAGAAACAAAAGACTCTACAAAGAAATGTTACCTATTGGTATACGTATCTAAAAAAATTAAAAGGTGCTTTAAAAGTTGTTCTGCTTTAAAGCACCTTTTTTTATTTTTTAATAATTACGTACTTCACTCCTTCTCTTAATTACACCACAACTTCAGTTTTTACAAAATCAAAACGTACTAAACCATCTTCGTCTATTTCTGTTAACGTTATTGTATGTAACGTATTTACCAACTCTGGGTTCCAAGGCGCTTTTACTTTTACATAATTTTCTGTAAAACCATTAATATAACCTTCTTTGTTTTCGCTCTCAAACAAAACAGTTCTGGTGCTACCAAGCTGACTTTCATAAAAAGCTCTACGCTTTTTAACAGATAAACCCCTTAACATTTTACTACGCTTAGCCCTAACGTTTTTAGGCACTACATTATCCATTTCTGCAGCAACCGTATTATCTCTTTCAGAATAAGTAAAAACATGTAAATAAGATATGTTTAATTCATTTAAAAAGTGATATGTTTCTAAAAAATGCTCGTCTGTTTCTCCTGGAAAACCAACAATAACATCTACACCAATACATGCGTGCGGCATAACTTCTTTAATTTTAGCAACACGATCTATGTATAAATTGGTTAAATATCTACGGCGCATTAATTTTAAAATAGTATCACTACCACTCTGTAACGGAATATGAAAATGCGGAACAAAAGAATTGCTTTTAGACACAAAATCTATAGTCTCATTCTTTAATAAATTTGGTTCTATTGAAGATATTCTAAGTCTATGTATACCGTTTACGGTATCTAAAGCTTTAACTAAATCTAAAAAAGTATGTTGGTGTTTTTTATTGCCAAACTCACCTTTACCATAATCGCCAATATTTACACCGGTAAGTACAATTTCTTTAATATTTTTTGCAGATATTTCTGCTGCATTTTTTAATACATTTTCTAATGTATCACTTCTAGAAATTCCTCTAGCAAGCGGAATTGTACAATAGGTACATTTGTAATCACAACCATCTTGTACCTTTAAAAATGCACGTGTCCTATCTCCTATTGCATAACTACCTACATAAAAATCTGCATCTTCAATTTCACAAGAATGTACTTCTCCAAAATCATTTTTAGACAAATCGTTTATGTAATCTGTAATTTTAAATTTTTCTGTTGCACCTAAAACCAAATCTACACCGTCTACCGCCGCCAATTCTTCTGGCTTTAATTGTGCATAACAACCAACTGCCGCAACAAATGCATCTGGATTCTTCTTTTGAGCTTGTTTTACAATAGATTTAAATCTTTTATCTGCATTTTCTGTTACAGAACACGTATTAATAACATACATATCTGCAGCTTCTGCAAAATCTACCCTATCAAAACCTTCATCTACAAAGCTACGTGCAATGGTAGAAGTTTCTGAAAAGTTTAGTTTACAACCTAGTGTGTAAAAAGCTACTTTCTTCTTCATCCTTAATTAATTACAGCATTTTTTATTGGGGTGCAAATATACAAATTACTTCTAGACCATTTATGGTGCAAGTCTTTCTATCTTCCAATTGTAATCTTCTTGCAACTCATATCTTATTCTGTCATGTAACCTATTTGGTCTTCCCTGCCAAAATTCTACAGAAACAGGCTTTACAATATATCCTCCCCAGTGTTTTGGTCTTTCTATTTCTTTACCATTATATTCCTCTTCTAAGCTTTTTAATTTATGCTCTAAATATGCTCTAGAAGGTATAACTGTACTTTGGTCTGACACTATGGCGCCAAGCTTGCTACCATCTGGTCTAGATTCAAAATAACCATCAGATAAGTTTTCTGCTATTTTTTCTGCTTTTCCTTTTATAATAACTTGCCTTTCTAAATTTGGCCAAAAAAAAGAGATGCACATATTAGGATTACTAGCTATTGCTTTTCCTTTTTCACTATTATAGTTTGTATAAAAAATAAAACCTTCATGGGTGTATTTTTTTAGCAATACTACTCTGCTTTTAGGAAAACCATCTAATCCTATGGTAGAAATTGTCATAGCATTAGGTTCCTCTACACCATCTGTAGCTTCTACCTCGTAAAACCATTTTTGAAACAGCTCTATAGGGTTGTCTGATATACCACTCTCTAACAGTTCGCTTTTTTGGTATGATTTTCTGTAGTCTCCTAAATCCTTTTTCATAGTGTAATTTCTAATATTAAATTGTAAAAATTATACTTTTTCTACTTTTAACAATTACAATTTTATCACTACAAATTTAGCAATTATTTAAGCAGAAGCAGACTGGTTTTTAGTGTTTTTAATATCGTTTAAAATACTCTTATAATTAATAACTGCTACAGATACTATAATTATAAATACCCCAAACCATTGTACACCTTTAATTTCTTCTCCTAAAATTATACTAGCTGTTAAAATAGAAACAGGTATTTCTAATGAGGTTAAAATACTACCTAAACCTATTCCTGTAATTGGAAACCCTTTGTTAAACGCTATTGGCGGCAATACTGCACCAAAAAAACCTAAAAACAATCCGTATTTCCAAAAACTCCAACTTGCATAATCAAATTCTGTTAGTAAATCTGTATTCCAAATAAGTAATACAATTAACAAACCACCTAAAACCAAATACTTACTCCTAACCATATTAGGTAAACTTACAGCTATAGTGTTAGATGCATATAATGTAGCAGTATAACACATACTTGCCATTACACCTAAAACAAAACCTGTTGGATCTATAGCCTTGCTTTCATTAAAAACATTAACGGCAAATAAAGTACCTACAATCACTAATAAACTTCCAAACAGTTTAAGCTTATCTACTTTTTTACTTAAAATCATTTCTAAAACAACACCCATCCAAATGGCTTGCATAAGAAAAATAATAGCTACAGAAACCGGAATATAATTAAGGCTTAAGTAATAAAAATAACTTGTTAAACCTGCAGCTGTACCAAAAAGTACGAGCTTAAGCTTCCCGTTTTTATTTTCTTTAGTTTTTGTAACTGCACGATTCTTTTTACTAAGTAATGCCAATAGTGCTACCCCTACAAAACCTATTAAATACTGTAATGTATTTAATCCGCTAGTACTAAAACCTTCTAAATTAGCCTTTTTAACAAACGTTGCCAACACACCATAACTAGCCGCACCTATAAGAACATATAGCACCCCTCTTAACTTCTCCATATAAGATTTATTATTAGCTTTTACAGTATAATACAATATGTTAGTTGTGTTATTACAACATAAATTTACACCTATTTATACTCTAAAAAGCCGGCAAAGATAAAACTTAAAAAATTGATAACAGTAAAGAGTCTTAAAAATCGAATGCCTTACCATCTTCTCCTAATAACACTGGAGTAAAAACTTCTTCTGCCTCTTGTTTAAATAAGTTCGTAGATTTGTAACGTGTAGAATAATGCCCCAAAACCAAAGCACCAACATTTGCTTGCTTTGCTATTGTTGCCGCTTGTTTAGCTGTAGAATGTTTTGTTTTTGTTGCTAGTTCTGCTTCAGAGTCTAAAAAAGTAGCTTCATGATACAATGCATCTACTCCTTTTATAATAGGCACAATACTTGGCTCAAAAACAGTATCACTACAAAATGCATAACTTTTAGGCTTAGGCGGATTAAAAGTAAGTTCCTTATTAGGCACAATTGCACCACTATCTAGAATAATATCTTTTCCGTTTTTAATTTTCTGATAATAACACTTATCTATTTCATAAGAAGCTACTGCTTCTATATTTAATTTACGCTCTGCTTCTTTTTCTTGAAACAAAAAACCGTTTGTATAAATTCTGTGGTTTAAAGGTATGGTAGATACTTTTACTTTATCATCTTCAAAAACTACGGTAGATTCTTTACTCGTTAACTCGTGAAAATATAACGGGTAATTTGTCCAGGAATCCCCAAGTTTTAATAAAATAGTAATTGCTTCTTTTATACCTTTAGGACCGTAAACGTGCAATTCTTTTTCTCTGCCCAACAACCTAAAGGTAGACACCAAGCCCGGAAGTCCAAAAAAATGATCTCCGTGTAAGTGAGAAATAAAAATATGCTTAATTCTAGAAAATTTAAGCTTACTTTTTCTAAGTTGCACTTGTGTACCTTCTCCACAATCTATTAAAAATAAATGCCCTTTAATCTCTAATGTTTGTGATGTAGGATTTGCTAGTGTGCGTGGCGTGGCTGCGTGGCAACCTAGTACTGTTAATTGCAAATTAGTTGTAATTGATAAGTTAACTGTATGGCAAATAAATTTACTTACAATACAATGTAAAATTGAAAATTAAATGCCTAAG
Organism: Cellulophaga sp. RHA_52; assembly: GCF_007827205.1. Classification (NCBI taxonomy): domain Bacteria; kingdom Pseudomonadati; phylum Bacteroidota; class Flavobacteriia; order Flavobacteriales; family Flavobacteriaceae; genus Cellulophaga; species Cellulophaga sp. RHA_52. Next base: position 2,176,216 of record NZ_VIRZ01000001.1, on the reverse strand, counting down.
TCACGTTCAATTTCTTCCATTTCTATAATATCTCTTGCTTCTTTAATGGTTGGCACCACACATATTTCTTCTGGAACATCATCATAAGAAACTTTATTAGTAACCAACACAAAAGATTTATTAGAGCCTCTGTGTGTATTAGACAAGTCTAAAAACTCTAACACGTCTGAACTTGTTAATGCTGTAAACGAAAAAAGATTTACAATAATATTATCGTTTTTTATTTTCTCGTAAGCGTTGTTTAAATTTTCTAAAAATTTAGCCAAAGAGATATTCTCCTGGTCTACAATTGTTGTTGTACCATCTTTATCAAAAACCATAGTAAATTATTTTATTTTAGATGCAAGCAAGTAAAGTACAGCCATACGCACAGCTACACCATTTTCTACCTGATCTAAGATTATAGATTGATTAGAGTCTGCAACATCACTAGTAATTTCTACACCACGGTTTATTGGCCCTGGGTGCATTATTACTATTTCTTTATCTAAACTTTGCAACAAAGCTTTGTTTACTCCAAATTGCTGGGTATATTCTCTAGTAGAAGGGAAATAACTAATATCCATACGCTCATTTTGTACGCGCAGCATATTTGCAACGTCACACCAATTTAGTGCTTTTCTCAAATCTGTTTCTACCGTTACACCTAAAGACTCTATGTGTTTTGGAATTAATGTTTTTGGACCGCATACTTTTACATTTGCCCCCTGTAATTTTAGAGCAAGTATATTAGACAAAGCTACTCTAGAGTGTAAAATATCACCAACAATTACAACGTTTTTACCTCCTACATCTCCTAATTTTTCTCTTATAGAGTAAGAATCTAATAATGCTTGTGTTGGGTGCTCATGAGCTCCGTCTCCGGCATTAACTATAGCTGCTTTAACGTGTTTAGATAAAAACACACCTGCACCTGGGTTTGGGTGCCTCATAACAACCATATCTACTTTCATAGATAGTATATTGTTTACAGTATCTATTAACGTTTCTCCTTTTTTTACAGATGATTGTGATGCCGAAAAGTTTATAACATCTGCTGACAATCTTTTTTCTGCTAACTCAAAAGAAAGCTTTGTTCTTGTACTATTTTCAAAAAAAATGTTTGCTATAGTAATATCTCTTAAAGAAGGTACTTTTTTTATAGATCTATTAATTACTTCTTTAAAATGGTCTGCGGTTTCAAAAATGAGATTAATATCGTTTTTGTTAAGATATTTTATTCCTAATAAGTGATTAACACTCAACTCGCTCATTTTCGTTGTTTTATTCATTTATTAAATAGACAATGTCTTGCCCGTCATTCTCTTGCCAAAGTACTTGTACCTTTTCCTCATTAATAGCATCTACCTGCCTACCTCTATAATTAGGTTGTATTGGTAAATGTCTACTAAATCTGCGGTCTATTAAGGTTAGTAATTCTATTTCTGCAGGTCTACCAAAAGATTGTATTGCTGTTAAAGCAGATCTAATGCTGCGTCCTGTATAAAGTACATCATCAATAAAAACCACTTTTTTATCTTCTACTAAAAAGTTAATGTGGGTTTTACTTGCCTCTAAAGTTTTTTCTCCTCTTCTAAAATCATCCCTATAAAATGTAATATCTAGCGAGCCTAAGTTTATTTCTTTAACACCATATTCTTGTGTTAAAATAGTTGTTAGTCTTTTTGCTAAATAGGTACCACGAGGCTGCAAACCAATTAAAACGGTGTCTTTAAAATCTGTATGATTTTCTAATAACTGACAAGCCAATCTATGTAATATGATTTGGATTTCTTTTGAGGAAAGTAGTACTTTTTTACTCATAGGTTAGGATACCGAGGCTTTTGTTTTACAAAAATAGGAATTTATATGTAAACTAGTTAAATAAAGTAAACTCTTATTTTAACTATTCTTTTATTTTTTTAGGTTGATGGTGTTTACGTTATACATTATCAATAATTTATGTTCTAAAAAAGCATAAAAAAAGGTCTAAACTTACGTTTAGACCTTTTTAAATTTATTAAAATGTTTGCTTACTTTTTGTTTGCAGCATCCATTTTATCTTTTAACGCTTGTAAAGCCTCGTTAGCATCACCTAAAGTTGGTTTAGCTTCATCAGCTGCAGCAGATTGTCTTTTAACAGCTGCTTTTACATTACGTTGCTCTTCTTCTCTAAAGATTGCAGTGTGACTAGCAACAACTCTCTTAAATTCTTTGTTGAATTCAATGATTTTAAATTCTGCTTCTTCACCTTTAGCAATTTTCTTACCGTCTTCTTTTTCTAAGTGACGAGTAGGTACAAATGCTGCAATATCTTCGTTAAAGTTAACAATTGCTCCTTTGTCTACAATTTCATCAACAGTTCCTTTGTGAACAGAGTCTAAAGCAAATTCAGTTTCATATTTATCCCAAGGGTTTTCTGTAGTTTGTTTGTGACCTAAGCTAAGTTTACGTGCATCAACATCTAACTCTAATACCTCTACTTCTAAAGTTTCACCTACTGTTACAAATTCAGATGGGTGCTTAATTTTCTTAGTCCAAGAAAGGTCAGAAATATAAATTAAACCATCTATACCTTCTTCCATTTCTACAAACACACCAAAGTTAGTAAAGTTACGTACTATACCTTTGTGTCTAGAGTGTACTGGGTATTTAGAAGTAATATCAGTCCAAGGGTCTGGAGTTAATTGCTTAATACCTAGAGACATTTTACGGTCATCACGATCTAAAGTTAAGATTTGAGCTTCAATCTCATCACCAACTTTTACAAAATCTTGAGCTGAACGTAAGTGAGTAGACCAAGACATTTCAGAAACGTGTACTAAACCTTCAACACCTTCAGCAACTTCAATAAACGCACCGTAATCTGCTATAACAACTACTTTACCTTTAACTTTGTCACCAACTTTCATGTCTTCGCTAAGCGCTTCCCATGGGTGCTTCTCTAACTGCTTAAGACCTAATTGAATTCTAGATTTGTTATCATCAAAATCTAAAATTACAACATTCATTTTCTGATCTAACTCAACTACCTCATTAGGGTGGTTAATTCTAGACCAAGAAAGATCTGTAATGTGGATTAAACCATCTACACCACCAAGGTCAATAAACACACCGTATGAAGTAATGTTTTTAACAACACCTTCTAATACTTGTCCTTTTTCTAATTGACCAATAATTTCTTTCTTCTGCTCTTCAATATCAGCTTCAATTAAAGCTTTATGAGAAACAACTACGTTCTTAAATTCTTGGTTAATTTTAACAACCTTGAATTCCATGTTTTTACCAACATACTGATCGTAATCTCTAATTGGCTTCACGTCTATTTGAGAACCTGGCAAGAATGCTTCAATTCCAAATACATCTACGATCATACCACCTTTAGTTCTGCACTTCACAAAACCATTAACGATTTCTTCTTTTTCACAAGCATTATTAACTCTGTCCCAAGCCTTAATTGTTCTAGCTTTTCTGTGAGATAATACTAATTGCCCGCTTTTGTCTTCACGAATATCAATTAAAACCTCAACGTTGTCACCAACTTTAAGATCTGGATTGTAACGGAATTCGTTTAATGATATAACACCTTCAGATTTAGCGTTAATATCAATAATAGCTTCACGCTCAGTTAAATGAACAACTTTACCTGTAACTACTTCTTCATCTGCAGTATCTACGAAGTTCTCAGCAACCATTGCTTCAAACTCTTCTAATTTAGAATCGTCTACGCGCTCAATTCCTTCTTCGTACTTATCCCAATCAAAACTTGCCAAAAATTCTTTTGGATCTTGCTTAGGTGTTGCAGTTTTTACTTCTGGTGCCTGTGTAGATTCCTCTACTTGGGCGTTGTTTTTCTCTTCAGCCATTTGCTGATTAAAATTTGTATTTTGCAGCGTTATAAGAGTTATACTACCACTACAAAAGATGTTATATAAGTTTTAATTAATCCCTTTTCCTCTTATACTACCGTTAAAAAGGGCTGCAAAAATACAACTTATTCTCTAGTAAAACAAACACTCTTTTTAACTAATTTTCAGGCAATTACAAAAACGGATTGCTTTTTTAAGTTTTTTACTTTAAAATTGATGTAATATTTACTATATTAGGCATTATTAATTAACTATAAATAATAAACATTATGAGCGTAAAAGCGAAATACCAGTCTGTTTTAGACCTTGGTGAAAAATTAGCCATTAAAGACGGAGATGTGACTGAAGAAAGTGGCGTTTTAAAAATTAAAGGGCAGGCTGCTACACAGTACGAAAAAAACCTAATTTGGGATAAAATTAAAGAAATTGGTGGTGATAGTCCTGCAGATGTTAAAGCTAACATTACTGTTGCTGATGAATCTGTTTACCACAGACATACTGTACAAGGTGGCGAATCTTTAAGTAAAATTGCAAAGCACTATTATGGTGATCCTATGAAATACAAACAGATTTTTGAAGCAAATACTAATCTTCTAAAAAATCCTGACGTTATACACCCTGACCAAGTTTTGGTAATACCAAATTTATAAAATACAGTGGTTTTAAAAGAAAACGGCAATCTAAATTTAGATTGCCGTTTTTTTATATTATTGTTTTTCTATAATGCGCAATGCGTAATTATGCATACGCTCAAACTGTTCTATAAGTCCCATATCACTATTGTCAAACTCAATGGCATCTTCTGCTAAAATTAATGGTGATTCTTTTCGATTAGAATCTATATAATCTCTGCTTCTAACATTTTTTAAAACCTCATCATAAGTAACATCGTCTCCCCTATCTAACAATTCTTTATAGCGCCTATGCGCCCTGGTTTCTGGAGAAGCCGTCATAAAAACCTTAAATTCTGCATCCGGAAAAACAACAGATCCAATATCTCTGCCGTCCATAACAATGCCCTTTTCTTTACCCATTGCCTTTTGCATTTCTACAAGTTTAGTACGTACTTCTTTTACAGCTGCAACTTTACTAACTTGTTTAGACACCTCTAACGTTCTTATTTCTTTTTCTACATTTTCATCATTTAAATACATTTCTGAAAAGCCTAAATCTTCATTATGCACAAACTTTAAGCTAATACTAGGTAATGCAGCTATAAGTGATTCAAAATCTTCACTGGTTTCTGACACAAAACCTTTTCTTATGGCGAATAAAGTTACAGCTCTGTACATTGCGCCTGTATCTACATACACATAGCCAAGAGCTTTTGCCAGTTGTTTAGCAATAGTACTTTTTCCTGTAGAGGAATACCCGTCTATAGCTATTGTTATTTTTTTCATAATAATGTACTTAAATAAAGGCTATTTAAATATAATTAAATAGCCTTTTGTAATCTAGATTTTTTTAGGATTTTTTACTTTTTGGTTTGTAACAGCAATATCTATAACCTGACTCATATCTGTTACGTAATGAAAAGTAAGCCCCTTTAAATATTCTTCTTTTATTTCTAAAATATCTTTACGGTTATCTTCACACAAAATTATTTCTTTAATTCTTGCTCTTTTAGCCGCTAATATTTTCTCTTTTATACCACCAACTGGCAACACTTTACCACGTAGTGTAATTTCACCTGTCATTGCCAAGCTCTTTTTAACTTTACGCTGTGTAAATAATGATACCAATGAGGTTAACATTGTTACACCTGCACTAGGACCATCTTTTGGTGTGGCACCTTCTGGCACGTGTATATGAACATTGTACTTGTCAAAAATATCGTCTTTAATACCAAAATAATCTGCATTAGATTTTATGTACTCTAAAGCTATGGTTGCAGATTCTTTCATTACTTTACCTAGGTTACCAGTAATATTCATAGCGCCTTTACCTTTAGATAAAATAGACTCTATAAATAAAATATCTCCACCTACACTTGTCCAAGCTAAACCAGTTACAACACCTGCAACATCATTATTCTCGTACTTATCTCTTTCTAACCTAGCAGGTCCAAGAACTTTTTCTACAATTTCATTAGTTACTTTAACCTCATACTCTTCTTCTGTAGCTATAGATTTTGCTGCATAACGCACCATTTTAGCTATTTGTTTATCTAGAGTACGCACACCAGATTCTCTTGTATAACCTTCTACAATTTTCTCTAATTGTGCTTTGCCAATTTTTAAATCTTTAGGCTTTAAACCGTGTTCTTTTAACTGCTTAGGTAACAAGTGCCTTTTAGCTATCTCTACCTTTTCTTCAATAGTATAACCAGATACGTTAATAATTTCCATACGATCTCTTAAAGCAGGCTGTATTGCTCCTAAATTATTAGCTGTAGCAATAAACATTACTTTAGACAGGTCATACCCAACTTCTAAGAAATTGTCATAAAACTCATTGTTTTGTTCAGGATCTAAAACCTCTAACATAGCAGAAGAAGGGTCTCCTTGATGACTGTTAGATAACTTATCTATTTCATCTAAAACAAAAACAGGATTAGAGTGCTCTGCTTTTTTAATATTTTTTAAAACTCTACCTGGCATTGCACCAATATAAGTTTTACGATGACCTCTAATTTCAGACTCATCTCTTAAGCCTCCTAAAGACATTCTAACATAGCTTCTACCTAAAGCCTCCGCAATAGATTTACCTAAAGATGTTTTACCCGTACCAGGAGGTCCGTATAAACATAAAATTGGAGATTTCATATCATTACGCAGTTTTAACACTGCTAAATACTCTATAATTCTCTTTTTTACATCTTCTAAGCCATAATGGTCTCTGTCTAATATTTTTTGAGCCGCTTTTAAATCAAACTTATCAGTAGAATATTCACCCCATGGCAAACTCACAAAAAAGTCTAAGTAATTACGCTGTATTGCATATTCCGCTACTTGCGGATTCATACGCTGCATTTTACTTAGTTCTTTATTAAAGTACTCTCTTTCTTTTTTGGTAAACTTTTTGTCTTTTGCCTTTTCTCTAAGTTCTGTTAGTTCATCTTCTGCAGTAGCGCCACCACCCAATTCTTCTTGTATGGTTCTCATTTGTTGGTGCAAAAAGTACTCTCGTTGTTGGCGGTCCATATCTGTACGCACCTTAGATTGAATGTCGTTTTTAAGTTGCAGTTTCTGCATTTCAACATTCATAAATTTTAAGGTAGCCAAAGCTCTTTCCTTTAAATTCTCTATCGCTAACAACTCTTGTTTATCTTTAACCGGCAGTCTTAAGTTAGATGAAACAAAGTTTATTAAAAATGAGTTACTTTCTATATTTTTTATAGCAAAAGAAGCCTCACTAGGTATGTTAGGACTCTCTGATATTACCTTTAAAGCCATATCTTTAATAGACTCTATAATGGCTTTAAACTCTGGCGTATCTTCCTCTGCCCTAACCTCACTAGCCTCACGTACAGTTGCTGTCATATAAGGCTTTTCTGTTAACACTTCTGCAACCTCAAATCTTTTTTTACCTTGTATAATTACTGTTGTATTACCATCTGGCATTTTTAAAACACGTAATATCCTGGCAACAGTACCTAAAGTGTGTATATCATCTATTCCTGGGTTTTCTGTTTGCTCATCTTTTTGTGCAACTACACCAATAACCTTAGACCCTTCATTAGCGTCTTTAATTAAGTGTATAGAAGCATCTCTGCCTGCCGTAATTGGCACCACAACACCCGGAAAAAGTACCGTATTACGTAATGGTAAAATAGGTAACATTTCTGGCAATTGTTCTTTGCTCATTTCCTCCTCGTCTTCAGGTGTTAATAATGGTATAAGCTCTGCTTCTTCATTAATACCTTGTAGCGCCAAATTGTCAAATTCTGAATCTCGCATAATTATATTTCAGTCATTCTGTCATAAAATAAAAACAGAAATCTATTATTTAAATTTAGTTATTTTTATAAATACATTGCAAAAGCCCATATTACGTAGCTTGTGCAGTAGTTTAATTGTCTATATAAAGTCAATTCTTATGCCAATACCAAACAGAATTAAAAAAAATTGTAACAATTAAATTAATCTATCATCTATAAAACAAACCATACATTTTTTTGAGCCAACAAAAAGAACATATCAATACTTTATTGCTACAATGCAAAGAAGGTAAGCAAAGTGCACAACTAGAGATTTATAATAGGTATTATAAAGCAATGCACAATACTGCATACCGAATTGTAAAACACAGCGCTGAAGCAGAGGATATAATGCAAGAATCGTTTTTAAGTGCCTTTACAAAATTACATACCTATAAAGGTGAAGTAGCTTTTGGGGCTTGGTTAAAACGAATAGTAATTAACAATAGTATTTACCAATACAGAAAGCAACAAAAAAACACAGAAGTTGCTTTAGACGACATAATGTACAGGGTCAAAGATAATGATAGTAGTACAATAGATAATGGTGAAACACAATTGAAGGCTCAAAAAGTGATGGACGCCATGAAACAATTGAAAGACAATTATAGAATTTCTTTGACCTTACATTTAATTGAAGGGTATGACTATGAAGAAATAAGTGAAATAATGAATATTAGCTATGCAAATTGTAGAACTACAATTTCTAGAGCTAAAGAAAGTTTGCGTAAACAATTAACTAGCGCTTGCATATGAAAAACAATATAGATATAGATAATTTATTTAAAGAGTTAAAAGGTAGTTTTGACACTCAAGAACCTAGTACCACACACACTGCTAATTTTATAGAGAAGCTTAACACTAGTAACAAAAGACATAATAAACGCTCTTGGAGACCATTTGCTATTGCAGCATCTATAGCTTTTTTATGTGCAATAGGTTTCTCATATTTTTACCAAAAGCAAACTACTAACGAGCAAATTGCAGAAATAGCCCCAGAAATAACTGAAACCAAGTTTTACTTTGCAAGTTTAATTAATAATCAGGTAAATGAATTAAAAAAAGAAACATCTCCTAGTACTAAAAAAATTATAGATGATACTCTTTTACAGTTAACTAAATTAGAAAATGACTATAAAAAACTAGAACAAAACCTTGTAAACGGCGGCAACACAAAACTTATACTAAGCGCCATAATAACCAATTACCAAACCAGAATAGATCTTGTAAAAGATGTTATGGAACAAATTGATACTATTAAAAATTTAAAGAACTATAATGATGAAAACTTTACACTATAAGATTATAACTTTACTCTTACTTACCATTCCTTTTCTAAGTACTGCCAATAATGACAAAGGCAAATACACAAAAGAAAAAACCATTAAAAAAAACTTTACTGTTAATGCTAATGCATTACTAAAAGTTAACAACAAATACGGCAACCTTAATATTACTTCATGGGATCAAAACCGTATAGAAATAGAAGTACATATTAAAACTAGTGGTAATAACGAAGAAAAAGTTCAGCGTAAACTAGACAATATTACCGTAAATTTTGAAGGGTCTAGCAGTACCGTTTCTGCTAAAACCAACATAGCCAAAAGCAGCAGTTGGGGCTGGGGAAATAGCAACAACGTTAATATGCAAATTAACTACACTATTAAACTACCTGTTAAAAATAACATAGACTTAACTAATGATTATGGTTCTATTACTTTAGATAGGATTGATGGCCACGCAACCATAAACTGTGATTATGGTAGGCTAGATATTGGTGAATTAAGAGGACGCAACAACAACTTAAATTTTGATTACACCTCTAAATCTGAAATAGATTACGTTAACAGCGCCAAAATTAATGCAGACTATTCTGGTTTTACTATTACTAAAGCAGGCAACTTAATATTAAACACAGACTATACTAGCGCATCTATAATTAACGCGCAAGACATAGACTACACTAGTGATTATGGTAGCATATCTGTAAACCAAGCTAAAAATATAAAAGGTAGTGGAGATTACATTAGTATAAAACTTGGTAAAGTAAACGGAAACGTCACTTTAGATGCAGATTATGGTTCTATAAAAATTTCTGAACTTACAGAAAACTGTGGCAACGTAATAATAAATGCAGATTACACAGGTGTTAAGGTTGGGTACAATAACAATTATAATTTTAAGTTTAACCTAAAATCTTCATACGGAGGAATTAGTGGTGTAGACAATTGCAACCTAAGTTTAAAAGAAGTTAAAAACTCACAAAAAAATTATAAAGGCTCTTGCGGATCAGAAAACAGCAATAACTTTGTAAACATAACTACCGAGTACGGAAGCATATCAATACATAAAAATTAACAAGAACACATACTATGAAAAAAATACTAACACTTAGCTTAGCTTTATCTATAGCAATTACAGCAAATGCACAATGGGGCAAACGCGTTAAAGGAAACGGAAACATTATTACAGACTCTAGAAATGTAGGTGATTATGAAGTAATATCTGTATCTGGTTTTTTTGATGTAGAACTTGTAGATGGTAAAGAAGGAAAAATTACACTTCACGGAGATGAAAATATTATAAGCCACATTAAAACCGAAGTTAAGAATGGTAAACTTGTGATTAAAGCTGAAAAAGGGATGAATTTATCTCCATCTAGAAACAGTAAATTATTAGTTACCGTACCTGTAGAACATATTAATGAAGCCACATTATCTGGCTCTGGAGATATTATTGGCAAAACAACATTAGTAAGTAATACTTTTGAAACTAGTATATCTGGCTCAGGAGACATAAACCTAAAAGTTAAAACAAAAGAACTAAAAGCTAGTATGTCTGGATCTGGAGACATAAATCTTAGTGGCTCTGCTACCGACTTTACAGTTAGAGTTTCTGGTTCTGGAGACATCTCTGCATATGATTTAGAAGCAGACTATGTAAAAGCATTAGTATCTGGTTCTGCAGATATTAAGGTAACTGCAAAAGAAACTATAGACGCTAGAGTATCTGGTTCTGGAGATATTAAATACAGAGGTAATCCTAAAAAAATAGAAAGTAAAACCTCTGGTTCTGGTGGTGTTTCTAAAGGATAAAAAACTATAAACAAAAAAAAGAGAGGTGCTATTTACAACCTCTCTTTTTTTTTATTACAAATACTACTGTATTGATTACTTCTTATTTACACGTAAAAGCAATACAACCCCTGCAATAAAAAATATTGCTAAAAACACAATAGCATTACGCATACTACCTGTAACTTGCGCCACAAAACCGTATAAAAAAGTACCAATTACAATTCCAATTTTTTCGGCAACATCATAAAAACTAAAAAAAGACGTAGTATCTTTAGTATTTGGTAAAAACTTAGAGTAAGTAGACCTAGATAATGCTTGTATACCACCCATAACCAAACCTACACAGCCTGCACCAATATAAAAATCTATAGGTGTTACCATAAAAAAGGCATAAACACATATTACTACCCATAATATATTTACTACTGCAAGTGTTTTTACATTTCCAAACTTTTTAGATGCTGCTGCTGTTACTAATGCACCAAGAATGGCAACTATTTGTATCACTAAAATACTAACTATTAAGCCTGTTGTACGCTCTTTATCTGTCCCCCAAGCAATTTCTTCTTCTCCAAAATAAGTAGCAATTAGCATTACTGTTTGCACAGCCATACTATACACAAAAAAAGCTATTAAATAACGCTTTAATTTAACCTGACTTCCAAGTTGCCCCCAAACTCCTTTTAATTCTTTAAAACCATTTAAGATTACATTACTGCGGTCACCTTCTTGCTTATTACCTTTTGGTAAATAATAAAATGTATATTGACTAAAAATTATCCACCAAATACCAACAGTAACAAAAGAATACTTCATTGCTTTAAGTTCTGCAATACCATTAGTATCTGTCTCAATACCAAAAATTTCTGGCCTCATTACCATAAGTAAATTAAAAAGTAATAGCAAAACACTACCCGCATACCCCATAGAAAAACCTTTGGCACTAATAGCATCCATTTGTTCTGGATGCGCAACATCTGGCAAATAAGAATTGTTTATAGCAAAACTTACCCAAAAACCAACCAACCCCATAAAAAAACAAACCAAACCAAAGTATATATTTTCTAATGAAAACCAATACAAACCAATACAAGACACACCTCCTAAATAGCAAAAGAACTTCATAAACATCCTTTTATTTCCTAAATAATCTGCTACTCCAGAAATTAAAGGTGTAATAATAGCTATAAAAACAAACGCTAATGATGTGGTATAACTAATTAAAGGAGCCCTGGCAATTTCGCCGCCAAATACGGTTACTTTTTCTATGTTAGCAGCCCTAAATAGGGCTCCATAAAAAATAGGAAATATTGCAGATGCTATAACTAAACTGTAAACAGAGTTTGCCCAATCATAAAAGGCCCAGGCGTTTAAAAGTTTTTTGCTTCCTTTTACTAATGCAATACTGGTCATAAATAAAAAAATTAGAGCTGTTCAAATTTAGTTTTGAACAGCTCTAATATACAATTATTAATGAATTTTACTTTTACGCCAATGTTACTTAAAAGAAGTTACTCCAAATTTTTTGGCTTCTTCCTTAGCTGCAGGTGCCCATTGTGTTAAGTTATTTATTCTTGTGTCGTTAGATGGGTGCGTACTCATAAATTCTGGCTGAGACTGTCCTCCACTATTTGCTTTCATTCTTTTCCAAAGCTCTGCTGCTTCATCTGGGTTATAACCAGCAATAGCCATAATTTGCAATCCAATACGGTCTGCTTCAGTTTCATGACCTCTACTAAAAGGTAACATTACCCCTACTTGGGACCCTATGCCATATGCTTGGTTAAATGTATTTTTTGTTCCTTCGTCCTTAATTAAAACATTACCGGCAACTGCTCCAATTTGTTGTAGCTGTCCTGCAGACATACGCTGCGCCCCATGATCAGCTAACGCATGTGCTACCTCATGCCCCATTACAACAGCTATACCTGTTTCATCTTGACAAATTGGTAAAATACCTGTGTAAAAAACAATTTTACCACCTGGCATACACCAAGCGTTTACAGTTGCATCATCTACCAAATTATATTCCCATTTATAATCTTTTAAATAACCCGGATAGCCGTTTGCCGTTAACCAACGTTCTGCAGCAGAGGCTATACGTTGCCCAACAGAAGTTATCATTTTTGCCTCGCTAGTACCTGTTATTGTTTTGTTTTCTGTTAAAAACTGATCATATTCCGCAAAAGCAGTAGGAAATATTGAACTGTTAGGATACATATTCAATGTTTTTTTACCTGTAAACGGATTTGTTTTACAAGCAGAAACCGCTATAAAAATAGTTAATACTAAAAATATTTTTCTCATAATAGTAATGTGTTTAGTGTGTTTTTAAAAATACAAAAATATTCTATGTCTTAATAATATCATAGATAATATCTCAATTGTTTAGTTTAATTACAAAATAAATTCTCTAATTTTAAATTTGGAACGCTTTTTGAATCATTCAAAAAAAAGAAAAACGAAACAAATTATATATTATGAAAAAAATTACCTTAGCAGTAGCAGCAATATTTGCAATAATTTTAACGGCTTGTAGCGGGTCTGATGGAATTGACGGTGTAGATGGATTAGATGGTGTAAACATTACAGGAAATATATATGAAGTTAGCGGAACTTTCTCTGATGAAAATAATTATGAATTAACCTTTGAATTCCCTAACACTGTTGAAGTTTTTGAATCTGACGTTGTTTTAGTGTATATTTTATGGGAACAAGTAGATGGAACGGACGGACAACCTATAGACGTTTGGCGTTTAATGCCTCAAACTAGATTGTTAGACCAAGGTACTTTAATTTATAATTACGATCATACTTTTGCAGATGCTAGGTTCTTTTTAGAATCGGACTTTGATTTAGGTACCCTAAACACTGCAGACACGGCAAACCAAATATTTAGAGTTGCTATTTTACCTGCAGAAGCTGTAAATGGTAAACTAGATACCGGAAATATTAATGACGTTATGGGCATTTTAGATACTAAAGAAGAAAATATCATACACGTTTCTTTATAGTAAAAATACTACACAATATAACTAGCCTCTGCTTTTAAAAGTAGAGGCTTTTTTTATGTCTTAAATTTGATAGGAATTGCGTTTAAAATCGACTAAATTTGAATAACCTTAAAATATAAAGATGATGTATAAGAAATTACTAATTTTAAGTGTAGTAGCCCTATTTTTAAGTTGCAAAGGAAACTCGCAAAAAACAAAGGAAGCCACAAAAAAACAAACTTTAGCTAAAGTTGAAAAAACAGATGCAGAATGGAAAGCTCAATTAACTCCATTACAATATAACGTATTGCGTAAAGCAGGTACAGAACGTGCTTTTTCTAGCGAACTATTAAATATTAAAGAAAAAGGAATTTATAGTTGTGCTGCATGCAATACACCTTTATTTAAAAGCGAACATAAATTTAAATCTGGTACGGGATGGCCAAGTTTTGATAGAACAATAGAAGGCAATGTAGCTTTTGATGTTGATTATAAAATTGGATACAAGCGCACTGAGGAACATTGCGCTGTTTGTGGCGGACATTTAGGTCACGTTTTTAACGACGGACCAAAAACAACAGGAGAAAGACACTGTATTAATGGCGCTGCTTTAAAATTTACACCTACAAAATAATGAGTAAAAAATATACAGTAGAAAAAACCGAAGAAGAATGGAAAGCTCTGCTTCCTGAACAGTCTTACAACGTTTTAAGAAACAAAGGAACAGAATACCCACACACCGGCGAATTTAATCTTCATTTTAAAGATGGAAGCTACAATTGCAAAGGCTGTAATGCTAAACTTTTTGAAGCGGATCATAAATTTGAAAGCGGTTGTGGCTGGCCTTCTTTTGATGAAGCAGTAGAAGGCGCTATTGAATACATAAAAGACACTAGTCATGGTATGACAAGAGTAGAAACCGTTTGTGCTAATTGTGGCGGACATTTAGGTCACGTTTTTGATGATGGCCCACAAGAAACTACTGGGCAACGTTACTGCATAAATTCTGCTAGTTTAAATTTTAATCCGTCTTTAAAAAAATAAGAATGAGTTTTGTTGATGACTATAAAGAAAGTATGTTGTTTGAGTTTAACCGAAACAAAACAATGGCAGAAAAAACATTTGACCAGCTTACCAATGAAGACTTGCATTGGACTTATGGTGAAGCAGACAATAGTATAGCTATAATTGTAAAACATATGGTAGGTAATATGCTCAGCAGGTGGACAAACTTTTTTACAGAAGACGGAGAAAAAGAATGGCGAAATAGAGAATCTGAGTTTGTTGCTCCATACCAAAATAAGGAAGAAATGCTGCTACACTGGAACAAGGGTTGGGATTGCTTATTTACTGCAATAGATAATATAAACGAAGACAATTTTAATACTAAAATTAAAATTAGAGCTGTAGAGCATTCTGTAATGGCAGCAGTTAGCAGACAATTAGCACACTATGCTGGCCACATTGCCCAAATTGCATATGTTGGCAGAATGTTAAAAGGTAAAAAATGGCAATCACTATCTATACCTGCAGGAAAATCTGAAGAGTTTAACAAAAAAATGTTTGGGAAATAACCACTACTTATTCATTAAGCTTTTATAAAATGTTTCTCTAATTTTTTCTGCAGATATAAAACTCCACGCATAAGTAGCATCATAATTAGCAGTAATTTGCTTATTAGCTATTACTTGCTCTAGGCTTTTACCTGCGCCAATTTCTTTCTTCACATTAACATAAATGGTTTCTAACATTAAAATATAACTTTCTAACTCTTTTTTATTTGATAATTTTCCGTGACCAGGTATAATTTTTGTGTCTTCATTAGCTAAAATAGCCGCTTTCTTTAATGCATTTATATAACCTCCTACACTACCACCACGGTTTAAATCTATATAAGGGTATTTACCAGAAAAATAGGTATCTCCCATATGCAATACATTATTTTTACTAAAATAAATTTGCGCATCGCCATCTGTATGTGCGTTATGCACATGAATAGCCATTATAGTTTCATCTGCATCATATAACAACATTGTATCAGAAAATGTAATTTCTGGTAATTTCTTATGTGCGGTAACAGAATCTATTTTTTTAGACAAAAATGCCTTTTCATTCTCATTTACCAATCGTTCTCTAACTTTTTGATGTGCAATTATAGTAGTTGTTTGGTTGTTAAAATTAGCATTGCCACCAGTGTGGTCTCCGTGCATATGCGTATTAAGCAAGTATACAATTGGTTTAGTTGTAATGCTTTTTATTGCCTGCTTTATTTTTGTGCTTAACCTACTAAACTGGTCATCTATCATTAACACATATTCTTCTCCAACAAAAACACCTATGTTACCACCTTGCCCTGTTAACATATACATTTGCGGCGTAAGCTTATCTACTTGTATTTTTACGTCATTAGACTGTGATTGCACAATTGCTGCAAACATTAAAAATGGCAGTAAAAAAGCAAATTTTGTTGTTTTCATCATTAAATAGTGTTTGTTTTTATGTATAAAATATAAAGATAAGTACTAAAAAGTTAGCAATATGTTATTATTCATATTTATAGATTTTGGTAATTGCTAATTGCTAATTGGTTTTGTACATTTGTGAGATTAAAATTTGAGACAAAAAAAAGTATATATATGAGCAATTTTGATGTTATTGTTTTAGGTAGTGGACCAGGTGGTTATGTAACTGCTATTAGAGCTTCACAATTAGGTTTAAAAACAGCTATTGTAGAAAAAGAAAGTTTAGGCGGTGTATGTCTAAATTGGGGTTGTATCCCTACCAAAGCATTAATTAAATCTGCTCAGGTTTTTGAGTATTTAAAACACGCTGGTGACTATGGTTTGAATGCTGAAAATGTTGATAAAGATTTTGGAGCCATTATTAAGCGTAGTCGTGGTGTTGCTGAAGGGATGAGTAAAGGAGTTCAATTTTTAATGAAGAAAAACAAAATTGAAGTCATAAAAGGTTACGGTACTTTAAAAGCTGGTAAAAAAATAGCTGTTAAAGATGCAGATGGTAAAGAAACCGAATATAGCGCAGACCACATTGTTGTTGCAACTGGCGCACGTAGTAGAGAGTTACCAAGTTTACCGCAAGACGGTAAAAAAATTATAGGATATAGAGAAGCAATGTCTTTACCTGAACAACCTAAAAAAATGGTAGTAGTTGGTAGTGGTGCAATAGGTATGGAGTTTGCATACTTTTACAACTCTATAGGTACAGAGGTTACAGTTGTAGAATATTTACCTAATGTAGTACCTGTAGAAGACCAAGATATCTCTAAACAATTAGAGCGTAGCTTTAAAAAAGCTGGCATTAAAGTTAAAACTTCTTCAGAGGTTACTAAAGTAGATACTTCTGGCAACGGAGTTAGTGTTTACGTAAAAACAAGCAAAGGAGAAGAAATTATACAAGCAGATGTTGTTTTATCTGCTGTAGGTATTAAAACTAACATAGAAAACATTGGTTTAGAAAACGTTGGTATTGCTACAGACAGAGACAAAATTATGGTAAATGATTATTACCAAACTAACATACCTGGTTACTACGCAATTGGAGACGTTACTCCAGGACCAGCTTTAGCACACGTTGCTTCTGCAGAAGGTATTCTTTGTGTAGAAAAAATAGCAGGTATGCACGTAGAACCTATAGATTATGGTAACATTCCTGGTTGTACATACTGTATTCCTGAGGTTGCCTCTGTTGGTTTAACAGAAAAACAAGCAAAAGAAAAAGGATTTGACTTAAAAATAGGTAAATTCCCATTCTCTGCTAGTGGAAAAGCAAAAGCCTCTGGCACTCCAGATGGTTTTGTAAAAGTTATTTTTGATGCTAAATACGGTGAGTGGTTAGGTTGCCATATGATTGGCGCTGGTGTTACAGATATGATTGCAGAAGCAGTTGTTGCACGTAAACTAGAAACTACTGGTCATGAAATACTAAAAGCGATACACCCGCACCCAACAATGAGTGAAGCTGTTATGGAAGCCGTAGCAGACGCTTATGACGAGGTTATACACTTGTAATAGTTAACTAAACTTATACATAAATTGCCTAAAGTCTAAGCGTTTTTTACAATTAGGTTTTAGGCTTTTTTAAATTTAAAAATATGATTAAAGCATTTAGACTTATTGCCATACTAGAAGGAATATCCTACCTATTATTATTTGGTGTTGGTATGCCTTTAAAATATATGGCAGATATTAAAGCCCCTAACATTTATATTGGTAATGCACACGGTGTACTATTTATAGCTTATGCCATATTAGCATTTTTTGTATGCAGACATCTAAAATGGGGAATTAAAAGGTACGCTATCTTATTTATAGCGTCATTACTACCCTTTGGAACATTTTATATTGAAGAAAAATATTTTAGCCCTAAAGCATTAAAAGCGTAGGGCTTTTTTTTACTTATTAGGAAGAAGATCACAATACCAAAAGGAAGTATCCCAAGTAGTATCTTCATCTTTTTTAAAGCAATTGTCATCTTTGTTAGTCGTTGGCGCATATCCTTTTTTAACTTTCTCGCCTACTGTAAAACTCACAGGTTGCTTAAAAATAGGTCCATCATACACAAACGTATGAAACTCTCCGTTTTCTCCGCAAGGATCTACATTCTCTGGTAAATCATTAAAAAAACTTTCATCTACCTCTCTACCAACAAAAGACTCATCTAACAATTTAGCATTAACACAAACTGTAATTGCTTTAAAACCCAATTGCACCAATTCTTTAAGCAACACTTTTGTGTCTTGTTTCCATAGCGGAAAAACACCTTTTACTCCAACTTCTTTGAGTTTGTCTTCTCTATACTTTTTTAAATCTTCTAAAAAAATATCACCAAAAACTGCGTGTGTATAACCTTTAAGAATTAAACCTTGCATTGTGGTTTTCATAACCTCATTATAACTAGACATAGACACATCTGCATTTAACATAATGGTCTGTAAAGGCAAACCAATTGCTTTTGCTTGCGCCTCTAAAAGCGGTAAACGCAAACCGTGCATAGATACCCTATTAAATGTAGAGTTTACAGAAGTTACAAGTCTATCTACTTTATACGCATTAGACTGTTGCATCTTATACAATGCCAAGGCAGAGTCTTTACCACTACTCCAGTTAAAATATGTTTTATGCATTATAGATACTTTATTTTGTAGCTAAAAAACTCTGTATAGCCAAGTCATAACTCTGTAAGCCAAAACCAAGTATTACGCCTTTAGCAACAGGAGATATATAAGATTGATGACGAAATTCTTCACGCCCAAATGTATTAGAGATGTGCACCTCTACAACTGGGGTTTCTATAGCTTTTATTGCATCTCCAATACCAATAGATGTATGCGTGTAAGCAGCTGCATTTAGTACAATACCATCATAAGAAAAACCAACTTCTTGTATTTTAGATATAAGTTCACCTTCTATATTAGACTGGTAATAACTAAGCTCAACATTTTTAAAGTTAAGTTGTAGCTTAGCAAAATAATCTACAAACGTTGTCTTACCATATATTGTTGGCTCTCTTTTACCTAAAAGATTTAGGTTTGGCCCATTGATTATAAGTATTTTCATATGGTAAAAATACTAAATATTACGCATAAAAAAAGGAAGCCAATTGGCTTCCTTTTAAATATTCTATATCAGTTATTTTTACAACTGAAACATAAATCCTATGTTAAAAGTAGATGCATTTATATCATCTTCTAAACTAATACCAGCATATGATAAGTTAAGCTCAATTGAATCTGCTATTCTATAACCTAATTTAGGACGGTAATAAAAACCACCATCTACATCTTCCTTAAGACCAAGAGCATAACCTAAATCTGTACCTACAGAAAAATCTTCTGTAATCATAAATTTAGCTACTGCAGCAATTGGCAAAAACTGAATATCTTCTTGCTCTATTTCAATACCAGGACCTGCATCATAAGTTTTACCAAAATAGTGAGAATACCCAATAGTACCCCCGGCATAAAAAGTTTCTGAAACAGCACCTAAATACTGTATATCAACACCTGCATTAAAGCCATAAAAATCATCTAAATCTCCCATTGGAATACCTAAATTAACACCTGCTCCAAAACCTTCTTGAGCTTGTGCTCCAAAAGTAAATCCTAAAGCTGCGATAGCTACAATAAATAACTTTTTCATAAATAATAATTTTAATTTTTAATTTTTAGTTTATAATTATACCGTAAACATAAACAAATATTTTAACCTACTTACAAGTATTGTAGTATTAGCATTAAATTAAGATTTAATTAACAAAATTAGATTATAAATAAAAAAGCTGCCTAAAATATTAGACAGCTTTTAATACTATTAGTGAGTTTTTGCTTAGAAATGTAAAGCGAAACCTATGTTTAATTGGAAAACATCTTCATTAGAAAATGAGTCATCGTTTAAAGCAATGTTATAACGTAAACCTGGCTCAATACTAACATTTTCACCTAAGAAAATAGCATAACCACCTTGTAAACCTAAAAAGCTAGGATTTTCATCTACATCTTTAATACTCGTACCTGTATAATCAACTTGTACAGGAATCATACTAGCGATGTAATATTTAGCACCAACTTTATAAGAAAATGCACTTCCATCATCCCCTAAGTCTTGGTAACCTAAACCAACTTTTACCGCTAAATCATCAGCAACAAAGTAACCACCTTCAGCACCTAAAGACCAAGCAGTTTCACCATCTACAGATGTTAAACCAAAAGAAGTACTAGCCGCTTGAGTCCCGGCTTGACCACCAAAACCAGTATTAGCTTCAATTAACCATTTACCTTGAGCAGTTTGACCACCGTTAGTAGAAGTAGCTGCATCTTGTGCTTGTGCAGCAAAAGTAAATCCTAGAGCTGTGATAGCTACAATAAATAACTTTTTCATAAAAATAATTTTAATTTTTAGTTTATAATTATGCAGTAAACATAGTTTGTTAATTTTGTTTACTTACAATTTTTGTTGTGTAAATGTAAGTATTTGTGATGAGTAAGAAACATAAAAAATAGGGGTTTTAAAACTCTTTTTTTATCCAAATTATTAACTTAATTTTAACCTATATGAAATGGAGACAGGGATTAACTGATTATCAACACTTTCTAAAAATTGAAAGAGGGTTAATGGAGAATTCTATTACGAATTACGTTTTAGATGTTGAAAAATTAATTACATTTTTAAACAAAAAAAACATCACCGAATCTCCTATTTCTATATCAAAGGAAACTACACAGCAATTTATTTATGAAATTTCTGCTAGTATTAACCCTAGGTCGCAAGCTAGAATTATATCTGGCCTAAAAAGTTTTTTTAATTATTTAATTTTTGAAGATTACAGAGCAGACAATCCTATGGATTTAATAGAAGCTCCAAAAATTGGAAGAAAGCTGCCAGATACACTGTCTGTTGAGGAAATTAACAATTTAATAGATGCAATTGACCTAAGTAAACCAGAAGGTGAACGCAATAGAGCTATGTTAGAAACATTGTATGGTTGCGGTCTACGTGTATCTGAGCTTACCAACTTAAGACTATCTGACTTATTTTTTAAAGAAGACTTTATAAGAGTTACAGGAAAGGGAGATAAACAACGTTTTGTTCCTATTAGCAACATTAATAAAAAGTACATTAATATATATAAGGATGAAATAAGAAATCATCTAAACATAAAAAAAGGGTTTGAAGATATTTTATTTTTAAACAGAAGAGGTAGGCAATTAACCCGTGCAATGATTTTTACAATTATTAAACAACTTGCAGAAACCATTGGGTTAAAAAAAACAATTAGTCCGCATACACTACGCCACTCATTTGCAACACATCTTTTAGAAAACGGAGCAGATTTAAGAGCTATACAACAAATGTTAGGTCACGAAAGTATTACAACAACTGAAGTATACGTACATATAGATAGAAAACACTTAAGCCAAGTTATTGAAAACTACCATCCTAGAAAATAATTTTAAATTTATTTGTAACAAATACAAAATTACAACTACTAACAGGCTACAACTATCTACTTAAAAAGTGAGTAAAGAATTAGAACATGCTTTTGTAACAGAACTAGAGAACAACCAAAATATTGTTCACAAGGTTTGTACACTATACACTAATGATAAAGATGCTCATAATGATTTGTTTCAGGAAATAACAATACAGTTATGGAAAGCGTACCCTAAATTTAGAGGTGACTCTAAGTTTAGTACCTGGATGTACAGAGTTGCGTTAAATACTGCAATTACATTATACAGAAAATCTAAAAGAAAAGTAAGTACACAAAGTTATGAGTCTGTAATTTTTAAAATTAAGGCCGATGAATATGATGAAACAGAAGAATTACAACTAAAATTAATGTACAAAGCAGTAAAGCAGCTAGGAGACATAGACAAAGCATTAGTGTTTCTTTACCTAGAGGATAAAGACTATGCGGAAATATCTGAAACACTAGGTATTTCTGAGGTTAATGCCAGAGTAAAGATGAATAGAATAAAGAAAAAATTAAAAACCATTTTAAATCCTTAATATATATGGATGAATTGGATATCTTAAAAAAAGATTGGCAAAAAAAGGGAGATGAGCTTCCTAAATTGTCTTACAATGATATTTACAAAATGATATGGAAGAGATCTTCTTCTATCGTAAAGTGGATATTTATAATTAGTATTTTAGAGTTTTTACTACCTAATATACTTTTTATTTTTCCTAGCACAAGAGAGCACGTATCAAAAATGTACTACGGCAATGCCTACGGCACATTTTTTATGGTTGTAACTTTTATACAATACACATGTATTTTTTATTTTATTTTTCAGTTTTACAAAAGATACAAGGAAATATCTGTTTTAGACGACTCTAAAACATTAATGAAAAACATTATACGCACAAGAAAAACTGTAAAGTACTATATAATATTTAGCTTAGGAATGTTATTATTTACAATGCTTGCACAAGCTTTTACTGTTTATTTTGACCCAAATATGCTTACTACTGTATACAACCAAGAGTTACCACAAGGTATATCTCCAGAGAAGTTTAAATCTATAATGGTAATTACTTTTATTGTGGTTGCACTAGTAACAACCGTACTTTTTGCATTAATCTACTTTTTACTATATGGATTATTACTTAAAAAGCTTAATAGAAATTACTTTGAACTAAAGAAAATGGAAATTTAAACCAAACTGCCCTTTTTATAACCAAAAAAAAACCATCTGAATTTTACAGATGGTTTTTGTTTTTTCTAAAGAGGTTAAATGCTAAAACTAATCTAACTTCCACTTTCTAAGTTCGTTTTCTTCTTCCAAAGCTTTTAAATCTGCCTTAGAGATTACTTTTAAGAAAGACGGATCTTGCTCTATAGCGTGTCCTAACCTATCTATAATAGACTCAAAAGAGTCGTTTTCATAATCTATATCTAAAGGTTCTTTTATAACCATAGATTGTAAAATACCTTTTTTCTTAATACGTAAACCTTTTTTATCAAAAGAACGTCTAAAGCCATCTATTACTACTGGCACAACTATTGGCTTATATTTTTTTATAATATGCGCCGTTCCTTTACGTAAAGGTTTCCAAGGTGTGGTTGTTCCTTGCGGAAAAGTAATAACCCAACCATCTTCTAAAGCAGTACCAATGTTAGATATATCACTCATTTTTACTTGCCTTTTTACATCTTGCCCGTCTGCACGCCAAGTACGCTGTATACTAATAGAACCTGCATAAGCCAAAATCTTAGTTAAAAGACTTTTTTTCATTGTTTCTGCAGCAGCTACATAATACATATTAAGCTTTGGTTTCCAAATGTAACCTATGTTTCTAATAGAATCTTCTCTACCGCTTAAACTAGCATTAAAAACATGGAACATTGCTACCACATCTGCAAAATAAGTTTGATGATTAGACACAAAAAGCACGCCTTTATCTGGCAAATCTCTAAGTATTTGTGATCCTTCTATTTCTAATTTATTAAACCCTTTGTACCTGCGGTGTGTTATTACTGCCGCAACGCGTATTAACCATTTTTTTAAAAATAGTATATGCCCAAAAGGATTCTTTTTAAATAAACCCATAATTATTGTTGTGTTGCCAAATCTACAAATTTATATAATTATAACAATTGTTTTAGTAGCTCTTTAAGTTCACTCATAATCATTGCAGTTGCTCCCCAAACCACGTAACCATTTAATTTAAAAGCAGGTACATCAATATTTTTAGCATAAGAAGTTGTTAAATTTTGAGTACTAATTTTACTATCATCCATAAAATCTAGTAGAGAAACCTCTACCAAATGCTCTACCTCTGACTCCTGTATTACAAAAGGCGTAGGGTTAGGATACACACCAATGTAAGGCTGAACTTCAAAATTACTTGGAGGTATATAAATTGAAGACAATTTGCCCATAACCTGAACTTTATTTTGAGGCACACCAACTTCTTCATAAGTTTCTCTTAAAGCAGTATGCAACAAATTCTCATCTTCTTTCTCTACTTTCCCTCCAGGAAAACCAACCTGATTGGAATGTACACCCTTATAGGTTTTACGTAACATTAACAGCAAATTAGTACTATTTTCCTTTGTAGGATAAAATAATGCCATAACAGCTGCCTTACGTGCTTTATCGCGTTGGTTTTTCATTCTACTTAGCTCATCAATTCTAATAGACGGAGCCATTTTGTTATGAGATTCTTCACCTAATAATGGAAGATTCTTTATTTTTGAAATTCTTTTGGTAAAATCATCAAAATTCATGAATACAAAGATACTATCTTACGCTATACTATTACTATTAATTTTAACTACTGGTTGCAACAATACACCCAAACCCAAACAAAAAGTTAAACAGACTAAAGTTAAAAATGATACTGTTGCAGTAGACAGTTCTAAAGTTACTAAAAAAGAAGAAAAATTTGTACTTACAGAAGAAAATGCTATTCCTTTTTTTTATGAATACAACAAAACATTAAAAGAAGATAAAGTAAAAATTACAACCAACCTTGGTAGTTTTACATTACAACTTTTTGATAATGTACCCTACCACAAGGCAAATTTTATTTACCTAACTAAAAAAGGATATTTTAACGACACCTATTTTCACAGAGTAGTTAAAAATTTTATTATTCAAGGCGGTAATGCTGACAACAGAAAAACCGCTAAAAAAAGAGGTGAAATTGGCAGGTATTTATTGCCTCCAGATACAAAAAAAGGACACAAACACCATAGAGGTGTTATATCTATGCCTAGTAGTGAAAATGACAACCCACATAAGTTAGCTTCTCCTTATGAGTTTTTTATTGTTGTTACAAAGCCTGGGTCTTACCATTTAGATAAAGATTATACTCCTTTTGGAAAAGTTATAAAAGGTATGGATGTGGTAGATTTAATTAACAGACAACCTGTAGATGAAGGCGATTGGCCTAAGCAAAACATTTTTATTATTAAAGCCGAGGTTGTAAAGTAACTACTTTTTGCTTTCTACCGGAGGGTATATTGTTGGTAAGGCAATTTTAAACTTAACAGCCAACAAACGCACCGTTATTACAATTAAAATGCAAACTACATAAATGTAGTTGGGTTTTATGGGTAACTTTATTAAAAAAAAGTAACTGCTTGCCCCTATTATACAAGCCGTGGCGTATACCTCTTTTCTAAATATTACAGGTATTTCATTACACAAAATATCTCTTATAACACCTCCAAAACAAGCTGTTATTGTACCTACTACAATACACATTACGGGTAATAAATCTGCGTCTAAACCTTTTTCTACACCTGCTAATGTGTACAGACCAATACCAATAGTATCAAACAAAAATAAAGATGTTCTTAAGTATTTTAATTGCTTCCTAAACAATATAGACAACACAACTGTTATTAAAATAGTGTAAATATAAATGGGTTGTAATAACCATGTAACTGGTGTATTACCTAATAATAAATCTCTTAAAGTACCACCACCTACCGCTGTTACAAAAGCAACTATAAAAACTCCAAAAGGATCTAGTTTTTTATCCATTGCTACCAACACACCAGATATTGCAAACGCTATGGTTCCTAAAATATCTATAACCAAATAAAACATACGCTATAATTCTTGTGTGTAGTAAATGTAATCTTTTATAACAGTTGCTACAAAATCTATAGGCTTCTCTTGGGTTGTTATATTGGTTACTTCTTTTATTTTTTTTGATAATGAAACAATAACATTATGGTCTCCATTGCGTTTTGCAGAGTTAAACAGCTCTTTAATGGTTTGCATTTCTGCATCTTTAAAAACGGTTACTTGTGGGTAACTAGGTCTATAAGTATCTGGTAAGTTAGCTACCATAGTATCTTGCAGCTTTACCTTTTTCTTTTCAGTAATTACTGTAGTCCCTGCTGCTATATCTCCCAATCGCTGTCCGTTACCTCTTAACAATATTGTAAGTACCGCAACACCTCCTGAAGACATTACCACATCTACAATACGCATAATCCAACGTATAAAATAACTAGAAAAATTTGGTGTAGAGCCATCTAGTTTTACAACTCTTATAGACATTATTTTTTTACCAACTGTAGAGCCATTCATAAAATACTCTAACAACAAATAATAGAAGAAAGCTGGCAATGTTACAATTAAATACAAATGCCACATATCTTCAAAAGTAATGTTCATATATACCAGTAAAAGAATCATTAATAACGTATAAACAAAAATAACAATGCTATCTATAATATAGGCTAGCATCCTATCACCCAAATGTGCAGCATTTTGATGAATGCTAATATTTTGAGCAGTTTCTATTTGAATTTCGTTCATATTTTAGTTTCTTTGGTACAAATCTTAAAAGCCAATGCGCGAAGCTGCCTTTGTAAAGCAAAATAAAGACAAATGGACTACTTTTGAAAGTGTCCTGGCAAAGAAAACGGAAATTGACCCAAACAAATTGTCTGATTTGTATATTGAAATTACCGATCACCTTAGCTATGCTAAGACTTTTTACCCTGGTAGCAACACTGCTTTTTTTTTAAATTCTTTGGCTTCAGAGGCGCATCAAAAGATATATAAGACAAAAAAAGAACCAAAAAACAGAATAATCAGCTTTTGGAAAACAGAATTTCCTACATTATTTTATCACAATCGTCGTGAATTGCTAATTGCATTTCTTGTTTTTACATTTTTTTGCGCAGTAGGAGTTTTCTCTGCAGCTAATGATGGTGATTTTGTTAGGTCATTTTTAGGTGATGGATATGTAAATATGACTTTAGAAAATATTGCTAATGATGACCCTATGGCTGTTTACAAACAACAAACTGAATTTAAAATGTTTTTAGGCATTACTATTAACAATATAAAAGTAGCTATAATGGCTTTTATTTATGGTATTTTACTTGGTATAGGTTCTTTGTTTATTATGATGCAAAATGGCATTATGTTAGGCAGTTTCCAATATATGTTTTATGAAAAAGGCCTGCTATGGGAGTCTGCACGTACCATTTGGATACACGGGACTATAGAGATATCTGTAATTATAATTGCTGGTTGCGCCGGACTTGTTTTAGCTAAAGGAATTCTTTTTCCTGGGACATATACAAGGTTAGAATCTTTTAAACGAGGCACTGTAAACGGATTAAAAATAATGTTATCTACAGTACCATTCTTTATCATTGCTGGCTTTTTAGAAGGCTTTGTAACCAGACATACAGAAATGCCAGACTGGCTTGCAATATTAATTATTACAAGCTCGTTAGCTTTAATTTTATATTATTACGTTATTTACCCTTATTTATTACACAAAAAAACCAACCATGCAGAACAATAATTATGTAGAGTTTAAAAAGAAAAGAGACTTAGGTGAGATTCTGGGAGATACTTTTGCTTTTTTAAGAACTCAGTTAAAACCATTTTTTAATACCTTTTTTAAAATAGCCGGTCCTTATTTAGTCATATTTTTAATTTGCAATGCCTTTTATGCTTATACCGTGGGAGGACTAATGAATTTTAATATTGAAAGCTCTAATGAAGTAACTAACGTTTTAATGGTTTTTGTTGCAGCATTGGTATTTATTTTATCTATGGGAGCAGCTTATGCAATGGCACAGTCCGTTACCTTACACTATATAAAAAATTATGTAGAAAACAACGGAGTTATTAATTTTGATCAGATAAAATCTGAAGTATATAGTACTTTTTGGAAGTTTATAGGATTAGCATTTTTAGTAGGTATTTGTGTGGGTCTTGGTTTAATGCTTTGTTTAATACCTGGAATATATTTGTATGTACCACTAACCCTATCTTTTAGTATTTTAATTTTTAATAAAAAACCTGTTGGTGATGCTTTTAGCTATAGTTTTAGTTTAATTAAAGATTATTGGTGGATAACATTTGCCACTATGCTTGTTGTTGGTATTGTTGTTGCCGTAGCAGGTTACGCATTTAGTGTACCGTCTGCAATTTATATGTATGCAAAAATGGGTGTGTTTTCTGCAGAAATAGATCCTAGTAATATGGGAGACACTTTAATAGACCCAATAGGAATAGCCATAAATACTATAACGGCTTTATTTCAATACCTATTAAGTATTATAACTGTTGTTGCTGGCGCTTTTATATATTTTGATTTAAACGAAAGAAAAAATTTAACTGGAACAATGGAGCGTATTCAAAATTTAGGTAATTCTACCAATCTTTAATATGCAAAAGCTTCTTTTTTCTTTACTTATTTGCATTACTTTTTCTATATCTGCGTACAGTTTTCAAGACTCTACCAATGTAGAGTATGATGATGCTTCTATGCCTGTACAGAAAATTACAGAAGAAGACTTACAATCCTATAAAGATGACTCTAGCTATAATTACACCTTAGAAAAAGCAGATAACTCTTGGTGGGAAAAATTTAAAACTTGGTTATACTCTTACTGGTTGCGCTTTTTTCAATGGCTATTTGGAGGTGAAAAAGCTGTTGGCTATTTGTCTGCTTTTTTAGGTCTATTACCATATTTACTACTGGTTATTTTAATTGTAGTTGCTGTACTATTCTTTTTAAAAACAAATATGAACAGCATAAGCTTATCTAAAAAGAACAAGAGTGCTGTTACCTTATCTGAAGAAGAAAACATTATAAAAAATGAAGATATTCAGCAGTTAATAAAAAATGCATTAGAAGATAAAAACTACAGGTTAGCAATTAGATATTACTACTTGTATATCTTAAAAATAATGAGTGAAAAAGATCTTATAGACTGGCAATTACAAAAAACTAATGACGATTACCAAAAAGAATTAAGCAACTCTACTTACGCTAAACCTTTTGTAACTATAACTAGGTTATATGATTATATTTGGTATGGAGATTTTGCAATAGACGAAACAAAATACAATAAAGCAGCTGCTGAGTTTATTAAACTACAAAATAGTATTACCAAAAAGTGATAAAAAAAGGAAAATCATATATAATAATTTTAGTAGTAACATTTGTTACTTACTTAGCTTTGGAATACAATAAACCAAAAGAAGTTAATTGGTTTCCTTCTTTTACTACACACCATAAAATACCATTTGGAACAAAGGTTTTTAATGATATTTTAGAAAAAAGATTAGGTGATAAAATAACCGCAGTGCAAGAACCTCCTTATATTTTTTTAAATAAAAACAACAATATTTCTGGCACTTATGTTTTAATAAACAACACCCTAGATATAGACAAAAGTGAAGTTAAAAAACTTTTAGAGTGGACCGCCAAAGGAAATACACTATACTTAGCTGGCTCTAGTTTTAGTCACGCTTTAAAAGATGAGCTTAATTTTAGCTCTAAAACACTTTATACAAATGATATAAATCATCACTTTTATATGCAGTTGGTTAATCCTTCTTTAAAAAGTGATAAACCTATAGTGTTTAGTAAAAAATCTGATGTAACTTATTTTTCTAAAATAGACACATTAAATACCAAAGTATTAGGAGTTATAGATAATTTTGAAACCATATCTATAAAAAATGCAAATATTATAAAGCAGAATTACGGTGACGGAACTGTTATTTTAAATCATTTCCCTTATGCATTTACCAATTATTTCATTTTAGAGAATAAAAATAATACAGACTTTACATCTTCTTTATTGGCTTATATAGATACTACTAAAAATGTGTATGTAGATAATCATCATAAAACGGGCAAAACATTTTACACTTCACCAATGCGCATATTTTTAAGTGCTAAAGAATTAAAATGGGCCTATTACATAGCCCTAATTGGTGCTTTATTTTATGTGTTTTTTGAAGGAAAAAGAAAACAACGAGCTATACCTGTGGTTACCCCTTTAAAAAATCAGACTTTGGCGTTTACACGTACCATAGCAGATATGTATTATCAAAAAAACAGGCAAAAAGAAATTGCAGAACATAAGATTAACTTTTTTATGGATTTTGTACGATCTAAATTTCATGTAAATACTTTAGAAAAGAATGATGATTTTTACAATACAGTCTCTGCCAGAAGTTTTCATACAAAGGAAGAAATTAAAAATTTATTTCTTTTTTTAGATAATCTTATGAATAAACACAGCATAACTAATGACGAGCTGTTAGCATTAGATAAAAAAATAGAACAATTTAAAGACAAAGCAAATGGAAGCAAATAACGATATCAATTTTGATAATAGAATACCTCTAGAAGATTTAAAAAATGCCGTAACAGGTATTAAACAAGAGCTGGCTAAAGTAATTATTGGTCAAGACCGTTTTGTAGAGTTGTTAATTGTTTCACTTTTAGTAGATGGCCACGTGTTAATTGAAGGTGTCCCTGGGATTGCAAAAACAGTTACTGCTAAATTATTTGCTAAAACTTTAAAAACAGATTTTAGTCGTATACAGTTTACTCCAGATCTTATGCCTAGTGATATTTTAGGTACTTCTATTTTTAACGTTAAATCTTCTGAGTTTGAATTTAAAAAAGGGCCCATTTTCTCTAACATTATTTTAATTGATGAAATAAACAGAGCTCCTGCTAAAACACAAGCCGCTTTGTTTGAAATTATGGAAGAAACACAAGTTACTATGGATGGTAAAACATACAAAATGGAAGCTCCGTTTATGGTTTTAGCTACCCAAAACCCTATAGAACAAGAAGGCACATACGCATTACCAGAGGCACAATTAGACCGTTTTTTGTTTAAAATAAAAGTAGAGTACCCAAACTTAGAAGAAGAAATAAAAATAATTACAACTCATCATGAACGTAAAGGAGCTAAGCCACAAACATTAATTAATGATATACTTTCTCCTAATAAACTTAAAGAGTATAAAAAAAACATACAAGATGTAATTGTAGAAGCTAAAATTCTGCGTTACATAGCAGAGATAATTTCAAAAACTCGTAACCACCCACACCTATACCTTGGTGGTTCTCCTAGAGCCTCTTTAGCTACCTTAAACGCCGCTAAAGCTTTTGCTGCTATTAACGGTAGAGATTTTGTTACTCCAGAAGATGTAAAAAAGGCGTTAGAGCCTGTGCTAAACCACAGAGTAATTTTAACTCCAGAACGCGAAATGGAAGGTATGACAACAGAAAGTGTTGTGCATATGATAATTGAATCTGTAGAAATACCTAGATAATACTACATGCGCTTTTTAAAATCGTTTTACATACACAATACCTTTTTTTGGTACCTAGCCATACTAGCAGCAATGTTTATGACATCATACTGGTACAAATGGCTATACCCTATTGCGTGGATTTGTACTATGGTTTTGTTAGCAATGTTTTTGTTTGATATTGTTTTACTTTACGCTACAAAAAACAGTGTAAAAGCCAGCAGAAGCTTGCCTCAAAAATTATCAAACAGTGACCATAACCCTATTGTTATGGAATTTATAAGCACATACGATTTTAAAACTGGTATCACTGTAGTAGAGGAATTACCTATTCAATTTCAAAAAAGAGATTTTAAATACAACACCATACTTACTAAAAAAGAACCTAAAATTTTTGAATATACAGTTAGACCTGTAGAACGTGGAGAATATTATTTTGGTAATTTAAATATTTATGCCTCTACTCCCCTACGCATAGTAAAACGTAGGTTCTTGTATTTAAAAAACCAAATGGTACCTGTTTACCCGTCTATTATACAAATGCAGAAATATGATTTTTTAGCTATTAGCAATAAATTATCTGAATTTGGAATGAAAAAAATTAGACGTATTGGACATACCCAAGAGTTTGAACAAATTAAAGAGTACGTTCCAGGAGACGACTTTAGAACCATAAATTGGAAAGCAACAGCAAAAAGTAACCAGTTAATGGTAAACCAATACCAAGATGAAAAATCGCAACCAATTTATTCTGTTATAGACACTGGCAGAGTAATGAAAATGCCATTTAATGGTCTAAAACTGTTAGATTATGCTATAAATAGTACACTCGCATTTTCTAATGTAGCTCTTAAAAAAAATGATAAAACTGGGATGATATCATTCTCTAAAAACATAGAGACTTTTTTACCTGCTGTACAAAAACCAACTTATTTAAACTCTATCCTAGAAAAGCTTTACAATATTTCTACAGAGTACACAGACTCAGATTTTGGATTGCTTTACGCGCATATTAAAAGAAAAGTAAATCACAGAAGTTTATTACTGCTTTACACAAATTTTGAGCACATTACAGCTATGCGTAGGCAACTACCTTTTTTACTTGCCATTGCCAAAAAGCACGTTTTAGTTGTTGTGTTTTTTGAAAATACCGAGCTAGAAGAACTCATAAATACTAGTGCTGATGACTTACAAGGTATTTACCACAAAACTATTGCAGAAAAATTTAGTATGGATAAAAAATTAATGCAGAAAGAACTGCAGCAATATGGCATACAAACTATACTTACCAAGCCAGAGGAACTAACAATTAATACTATTAATAAATATTTAGAAATTAAGGCGAGAGGACTTTTATAATAAAATGTTATTTACAAATGCTTTATACTTCCTAAAATAGTAGACAATTAGTCTAAAAACATTGCCTAGCACCTCTTATATTACAAAACAGACCACTGTAAAAGAAACACTTACAAGTTTGGTCTAAAAAAAATACTACAAAGACAGGTTTTAAAATAAAAATTCTTTATTTTTCCGTATATTATATATTTTAAACCTGAACTAAAACCTATGTTAAAAACTAACTACAAAAAAATATATAGCGGAAACCAATTTAACGTAAAGGCTATTTTAGAAAAGCTGCTACAAATAAATATTGAAGGCGTTGTTAAAGATGAGTCAGAATCAGGAAGACTAGCTGGTTTTGCTTCAGCTATACCTGGAGAGCAAGATTTATATGTACATAATGATGAGGCTGAAAAAGCTTTAGAAATAGTTAATAATTATATTAAAGAATTATAACCGCTAAACTTATTTAATAAAAAAATAAGTTATAAAAACACTTAATACCTTACTATTATTACTTATTTTTAGTGTAGGTATTTATTTACATATGAAAACTCCCCCCATAACAAAAGAACTAAAGTTCTCTAAAACTTTAGTTGTAACACTACTGGTTATATGTATTATTCCTTTTATTCTTCAGCTAGCTGGAGTTAATTTTGGAAGTATAAACGTAGTTTTAGATGCCAGTGGAGATAAAGTTGTCTTGGATGATGCGTCTCAAAATTTAATTTTAACTCATTTAAGAGGTACTTTTACTCACTTAATTTTAGAATGGACAGCTATTTGTATTGCTGTATCTACTGCAATTTTAGCCTTTATACAATACAGAATAACCAACAACCCTACAACTCCTATAATTGGTGCCGCACTACTTTGTGCTGGTTTTATTGATGGTTTTCATGCATTAGCTGCTGTAAATATAATAGACTCTGCATCTACTAACGATAACTTTTTACCCTTTACTTGGGCGCTCTCAAGAATTTTTAATAGTGTTATTTTAATTATTGGAGCAAGCATTTTTCTTATAAAAGAAAAAAGAATGATTCCTAAAAGAGGAAGACGTTTTGTTTTACTAGTATCCTTATTTTTTGTGCTTTTAGCATATTTAACTATGTACTTTGTAGCATCTAGCAAGTCCTTACCAATTACAACATTTCATAACAGTTTTGTAACAAGACCGTATGATTTAATTTCGCTTATTCTTTTCTTATTTATGGCTATTTACTTATTTCCGAAGTTAAATAAAAAAGAAAATAGTGTTTTTTCTAACACACTCTTATGGAGTATGATACCCGCAATTGCTACACAAATGTATATGGCCTTTGGATCTGAGAATTTACATGATTCTAATTTTAACATTGCACACACCTTAAAGGCAATATCCTACGCTATACCTTTTATTGGTATTATGCTAGATTACATTTCGGCCCACAAAAAAGAACAAATAAGAGTTACAGCCTTAAAAAATGCCCATTATGTTGTTAGTCAAAAAAATAAAGAACTAGAACAGTTTGCATTTATTGCTTCTCATGATTTACAAGAACCACTACGTACATTACTAAATTTTACACAACTGTTTAAAGAAGAATATGCAGATAAGTTAGACGAAAATGGCAAAACCTATCTTAATTTTATTAGACAAGCTACCACAAGAATGAGCCTACTTATTAAAGCCGTTTTTGATTACTCTAGAATTGGAGTAAAAAATAATGTTACCAAAGTAAAAACCAACAAACTTGTAAAAAATATTATTGCAGAAATACAGCCTAATTTAAACGATATAAATGCCACTATTAAACATAAAAAGTTACCGAAAATTTATGGGCAAAAAACAGAATTACGTATTCTTTTTCAAAATTTAATTGGCAATGCAATTAAGTTTCAAAAAAAAGGAAACGCACCTGTAGTAGAAATACAAGGAAAAGATATTGGAGAATATTGGGAGTTTAGTGTAAAAGATAATGGCATTGGCATAGAAAAAAAGCATCAGGATAAAATATTTTCTATGTTTCAACGCTTACATTCTAAAGACATTTATGATGGTGTAGGAATAGGACTTGCTCATTGCTTAAAAATTGTATTAATGCATGAAGGCAGAATATGGGTAATATCTGAACCTAATAAGGGAAGCGAATTTAAATTTACTATTAAAAAACAAAAATGAACAAGCTAAAAAGTATATTGTTAATAGATGATGATGATGCAACTAATTTTTTGCATAAAATGGTCATTAAAAAAGTTAACTGTACAGATAATATCATTGTAAAAACCAATGGTGAAGAAGCAATAAATTATCTAAAAACAGAGACTGATGGTAAATATCCACAGCCTAGTTTAATTTTATTAGATATTAATATGCCTATAATGAATGGGTGGGAGTTTTTACAAGAATACAAAAAGCTTGAAGAAAACCAAATGGCAGAAACCGTTATAGTAATGCTTACAACATCATTAAATCCTGATGATAAAGAAAGAGCCTTAAGCTTTACACAAATTAACGATTTTAAAAGTAAACCACTAACACCAGACGGACTTAAAGACATACTTAAAAGCTTTTTCTTGTTTCCTGATGATATATAATGACATCCCCTAATTTTTAAGGTATATTTGCTTTTATGCAACAGATTATAGACCAAATGGGAAGGCAAATTAATTGCCCTAAAAAGCCATTACGTATTGTTTCTTTAGTTCCCTCACAAACAGAATTATTGGTAGATTTAGGTCTAGAAGAATATATTGTTGGGGTAACTAAATTTTGTGTACACCCTAAACACTTACGCATGTCTAAAAAAGTGGTTGGCGGCACAAAAAAAATATCTTTAGCTAAAATTGAAGCTGCAAAACCAGACATAATTTTGTGTAATAAAGAAGAAAACACAAAAGAAATTGTAGAAGCGCTAGAAAAACTTTACCCTGTACACGTATCTAATATTAATGATTTAGAAGATTCTTTAGAGCTAATAATGCAATATGGCACAATTTTTAATAAAATGTTTAGTGCCACAAAAATTGTTAGCACTATAAGAAATGAAGCAAATACCTTTAAAGATTTTATAAAAGACAAACCACGTAAAAAAGTAGCTTACTTAATTTGGAAAGAACCATATATGGCTGCAGGCAAAAATACTTTTATAAATCATATGCTTACACTTAATAACTATGATAATGTTTTTAGTGATAGCTTACGGTATCCAGAAACAACCTTAGAAGCTTTAAAAGAATTAAAACCAGACTCTATTTTATTATCATCTGAGCCGTATCCTTTTAAAAGAAATCATATAGATGAAATAAAAAAAATAATGCCATCTACAACTGTTGAGTTGGTAGACGGCGAATATTTTTCTTGGTATGGTAGTAGACTACTAGATGCCTTTATCTATTTTAAATCTTTACACTATTAATTACAAGTTAGCCATTTGTGTTTTTGCCAAGTTAAACTCGGTTACTATTTCTTTTACAATGTCAGCTGCAGGCATAATTTTATGTATAATAGCAGCAACCTGGCCTATTTCTAACTCGCCATCTTCCATATCACCTTCAAACATTCCTCTTTTAGCTCTTGCCCTACCTAACAAGGTTTTTAAATCTTCTGGTGTAGCTCCTTTACTATATGCATTTTGCACCTCATTAAAAAATTTGTTTTTTAATAAACGTACTGGGGCCAATTCTTTTAAAGTTAATTGAGTATCTCCTTCTTTAGCATCTACAACTTTTTCTTTAAATAGTTGATGAGATGAAGCCTCTTCACTAGCCACAAATCTGCTTCCAATTTGCACTGCATCTGCACCTAAAATCATAACCGCTAACATTGCTTTACCCGTTGCAATACCACCAGCAGCAATTAATGGTATTTTTAGCTGCTCTTTAACTGCTGGTATTAAGGCTAAAGTAGTAGTTTCATCTCTACCGTTATGTCCGCCTGCCTCAAAACCCTCTGCAACAACAGCATCTACTCCGGCTGCCTCAGACTTTAATGCAAATTTTAAACTACTAACAACGTGCACTACCGTAACACCATTTTCTTTTAAAAAGCTTGTCCAAGTTTTAGGATTACCAGCAGAAGTAAAAACTATTTTAACACCTAGGTCTACAATAATTTTCATTATTTCTTCTACGTTAGGGTATAACATTGGCACATTAACGGCAAAAGGTTTATCTGTAGCTTTTTGGCATTTTAAAATATGCTCTTTTAAAACATCTGGGTACATAGAACCCGCACCAATTATTCCTAAGCCACCAGCATTAGAAACAGCTGAAGCTAATTTCCAACCACTAGCCCATATCATTCCTGCTTGTATTATAGGATATTCAATATTAAATAATGATGTTATTCTGTTTTGCATATTTATTTTTTTCAACTTTTATAATTATGATATTACCCCAGAGCCTATTAGCTCATCACCAATATGCCAAGCAACAAATTGACCTTCTGTCATTGCAGACTGCTCTTCTTTAAAATCTACATACAATCCAGTATCTACTTTATACAATGTTGCTTTTTGTAAAGCTTGCCTGTAACGTATACGTGCCATAACCTCCATAGTTTCATCTACCTCTAAAGCCATATCTGTACGTACCCAATGTAACTCTTCATTAGATACAAAAAGTGTTTTACGGTATAACCCAGGATGCTTTTTACCTTGCCCTGTATATATTATATTTTCATCTACATCTGTCTCTATAACAAACAAAGGTTCCTTGGTACCACCAACAGCTAAACCTTTACGTTGTCCTTTGGTAAAGTAATGTGCACCTTGGTGTTCTCCTACAACTTTACCATCATTTAAATTATAAACTGGTTTTGTTGCGTAAAAAGCCAATTCATCTTCTTTGGTTGCAAATTCTGGTATTGCATTGTTGTATTGTTCTAATGAAGATGAAACCTCTACAATTACACCTTGTTTTGGTTTTAGTTTTTGCTGAAGAAAATCTGGCAAACGCACTTTACCTATAAAACAAAGTCCTTGAGAGTCTTTTTTATCTGCTGTAATTAAATCATTAGCTGCTGCAATTTTTCGTACTTCTGGCTTTAGTAAATCTCCAATAGGAAACAACGTTTTAGACAGTTGTTCTTGTGAAAGTTGACATAAAAAATACGATTGATCTTTATTGCCATCTTTACCAGCTAAAAGTTGATGTATTTCTTTACCCTCTTCATTTATAAAAGAAGTTTTTCTACAGTAATGTCCTGTAGCTACATAATCTGCACCTAATTGCATTGCAATCTTCATAAACACATCAAACTTAATTTCTCTGTTACAAAGTACATCTGGATTTGGTGTTCTTCCTTTTTCATACTCATTAAACATATAGTCTACAATGCGTTCTTTATATTCTGCACTTAAATCTACTGTTTGAAAAGGAATACCTAATTTCTCTGCAACTATTAGTGCATCATTACTATCCTCTAACCAAGGACATTCATTAGAAATGGTAACAGAATCATCGTGCCAATTTTTCATAAAAAGCCCTATAACATCATAACCTTGTTCTTTTAAAAGATAAGCTGTAACGCTAGAATCTACACCTCCTGAAAGTCCTACTACTACTTTTTTCATTTTTTATAATCTGAATTGCAAAAATACAAAAATCTAA
Organism: Cellulophaga sp. RHA_52; assembly: GCF_007827205.1. Taxonomy (NCBI): domain Bacteria; kingdom Pseudomonadati; phylum Bacteroidota; class Flavobacteriia; order Flavobacteriales; family Flavobacteriaceae; genus Cellulophaga; species Cellulophaga sp. RHA_52. Next base: position 2,137,862 of record NZ_VIRZ01000001.1, on the reverse strand, counting down.
AATGCTTTGTATTTCTATTAACACCCATAAATCTTTAATTTTTCATAAAGAAATATACCGTTTATCGATATTTAAAACCGATTAAAAACGGACTAAAAACTTAGTCGAAAACTTAACAACAAAATGACTCTGCTTAACATACAAAAATGCAGCTTTTACAACTAAACATTTTTTAACCTTTTAATAGGTTGCATCTTTGGAGTCCCAAATGTTACTAAGTTTAACCTACTTAGTGCTCAAAGCTCCTAGAAATAGGAGCTTTTTTTTATTTAAAGAATACATAACAAAAAAATCCTGCTTCAAAACTGAAGCAGGATTTTTAATATAATTTAAAAAAGACTATTATCTATTCTTTTTTTGCTCTTCTGCTTGCTCCATCATTTCACGCATTTTCTTCTGAAACTTATTTTCTTTCTTAGGTTTCTTTTTATTTTCCTGAATTTTAGCGTGTATTTTATCTTCATCTATAATAAACTTCTTAATTGCCAACATAATAAATATTGTAATTAAGTTAGATACAAAGTAGTACAAACTAAGTCCACTTGCGTAACTATTAAAGAATATTAACATCATTAATGGAGATAGGTAAAGAATAAATTTCATATTAGGCATACCTGGCTGCTGTTGCATATTTTGTCCAGATGTCATCATCATATAAAAGAAGATGGCAATAGATGCTAATATTGGAAATAAACTAACGTGATCCCCGTACAATGGAATGTGAAATGGTAATTCTGCTATAATATCATAAGATGATAAATCGTCTGCCCATAAAAATGGTTTTTGACGCAACGCAAAAGAGGTTGGAAAAAACATAAACAAGGCATAAAAAACTGGCAATTGTAATAAAGCTGGTAAACAACCACTCATTGGGCTTGCCCCTGCTTTATTATAAAGCTTCATAGTTTCTTGTTGCTTTTTCATTGGATTGTCTTTGTACTTCTCTCCTAATTCTGCAATCTCTGGCTTTAAAACCTTCATTTTTGCTTGTGATAAGTACGACTTGTAGGTTACTGGCGACATTAATAAACGCACCAAAATTGTCATTACAATAATTGCAATACCGTAAGGTAAAAAGCTACTTAAAAAAGTATAAGCTGGCGTAAACACATATCTATTTATAAAACCAAATATTCCCCAACCGTAAGGTATAGAGTCCTCTAAACCTAGCTCTTTGTATTTAGATAGTTCTTTAATATCTGTTGGCCCATAATACAGGTTCATATTATAAGATAGTTCACCGGCATCTGCTTTTAAAGGTAATACAGCTGTATTCTCTTTAGTAAATTTTGTTTCTGGTGTATCATCTTCAACTAAGTTTACAGAACTTAATTTAGCTGTTTCAAAATGTTTATCTGTAGCTAATATAGAGCTAAAGAAATGTTGCCTGTAAGACAACCATTTAACATCTACCTCTTCTTCTTCATCATCACTGCTTTCTGATAATTTACTAATATTACCATCATCATGGTTGTATGTTAAACGGGTATATCTATTTTCATATGTAGCACTTTTACTGTGTCTAATTCCTTTTTGCTTCCAGACTAAAGCAATTGGTGCAGCGCTGTTTAATACTCCGTTTAAACCTTGAGAACGAATATTAAAATCTAACAAGTACTCATCTGGTTTAATCTCATATCTGTATTCTAAAAAGTCTGTAGCAGATACTTTAGCTTTCATAGAAAGCACGGTATTATCACCATTTTTAGAGATTGACGGTTCAAAATATAGATCTTTTGTATCTAAAACTCTATTATCTGATGTAGAAAAAGTTAATCCAAAACTTGCGTTATTGTCTTTTACTAAGTGTACAGGAAGTGAATCATAAGTAACAAAGTTTTTCATCTTTGCCTCTACAATTTGTCCTCCTTTGTTACTAATTCTTAAATAAAGAACATTGTTTTCTAAAACAGTTGTTCCTTCTGAAGCTGGTGTATACCCAAAAGCTCCTATTTTACTTTTGTAATTAGCAACCGCTGTAGAATCTGATAAATTTAAAACTGGTTCTTGAGCAGTAGTTTCTTTTTCTTGCTTGTTATCTACTGTGGCAGCTTCAGTTTTTTGTTGTTCTTTTTTCTGTGCTTCTAGTTCCTCGGCAGTTGGTTGTGTGGTATTAAACCATAAAACAAACAATCCAAAAATTAGTAAAAACCCAATTAAGGTTTTTGCATCAAATTTCTTTTCTTCCATTCTAATATGTCAAAGATTTTATAGCAAACACTATAAATCTAGTTATGTTAATAATAAATTACAATTTGCAAATATATGTCCAAATGTACACTTTATGCCAAAGTGGCACTTTTTTATTGTTTTTTATGCTCAAGAGCAGCTTTTACAAAGCCAACAAATAAAGGATGAGGATTTGCAACTGTACTTTTATATTCTGGGTGATATTGTACACCAATAAACCAAGGGTGAATATCTTTAGGCAGCTCTACAATTTCTACAAGACCTGTATCTTTATTAATACCAGAAGCTTGTAAGCCAGCAGCTGTTATTTGGTCTTTGTATTTATTATTAAACTCATACCTGTGTCTGTGACGTTCAGATATATCTGCCTTACCACTATACACATTTTTAACAAGGCTATTATCTTCTAAATGGCAAGCCCAAGTACCTAAACGCATAGTACCACCTTTGTTAACTACAGTTTTTTGCTCTTCCATTAAGTTAATAACAGGGTTTGGTGTTTTTTCATCCATTTCTTTAGAATTAGCGTCTGCTAACCCTAAAACATTTCTAGAAAACTCTATAACTGCCATTTGCATACCTAAACATATACCTAAAAATGGTATTTTGTTTTCTCTTGCATATTGTACAGCTTCAATTTTACCTTCTATACCTCTTTCCCCAAAACCAGGTGCTACTAAAATACCATCTAACCCCTTTAATTCTTCTGCCATATTTTTACCTAAAATATGCTCAGAGTGTATAGATTTTACTTCAACTTTTACCTCATTTTCTGCTCCTGCGTGTATAAAAGCTTCTAAAATTGATTTATAAGAATCTTGCAATTCTACATACTTACCAATTAAACCAATTGTAACTTGATTTTTTGGATTTTTATGACGTTCTAAAAACTGATTCCAGGTAGTTAAATCTGGCTTTTCTGTATCAGACAATGCTAATCGTTCTAAAACAACAGTATCTAAACCTTCTTGTTGCATTAGTAAAGGCACATCATAAATAGTAGATGCGTCTATAGATTGTATTACCGCCTCTCTTTTTACATTACAAAACAATGCTAACTTATGCTTTATTTCATCAGAGATTTGGTGTTCTGTTCTACAAACTAAAATATCTGCCTTAATACCACTTTCCATTAATGTTTTAACAGAGTGCTGAGTTGGTTTAGTTTTTAATTCTCCAGCAGCAGACAAGTATGGTACTAATGTTAAATGTATTACAATACCATTATTATCTCCTAGCTCCCATAGTAATTGCCTAACTGCTTCTATGTATGGCAAAGATTCTATATCACCAACAGTACCACCAATTTCTGTTATTACAATATCGTAATCTCCGCTTTTACCAAGTATTTGTATACGTTCTTTAATTTCATTGGTAATATGAGGAACTACTTGTACTGTTTTACCTAAAAACTCTCCTCTACGTTCTTTTTCTATAACACTTTGGTAAATTCTACCAGTAGTAACATTATTAGCTTGTGAAGTTCTTACGTTTAAAAAACGTTCATAATGCCCAAGGTCTAAATCCGTTTCTGCACCATCGTCAGTAACGTAGCATTCTCCGTGTTCATAAGGGTTTAATGTTCCTGGATCTACATTAATGTAAGGATCCAATTTTTGAATGGTAGTTCTGTAACCTCTAGCTTGTAATAATTTAGCCAAAGATGCTGCTATAATTCCTTTTCCTAGAGATGATGTAACCCCTCCGGTTACAAATATGTACTTAGTGTTTGCCATGTAGCGTTAGGTTGTTTTCTTAACGCAAGCAAAAATAGCAAATTGCTATTACAAAAGCAGTCTATTCTTTAGGAAAATCTTTCTGAATTTTTAGAATGATATCTTCCAATCCGTTTATTTTAATTTCTAACATAGATTTTAACAAAACACCTAGTTTTCCGTCAGGAAAACCCTTTTGATTAAACCATATCAAATATGGTTCTGGTAGGTTTACCAAATACCTTCCTTTGTATTTACCAAATGGCATTCTGTAATGAGCCAATTCTATAAGTTTTTGGTTATCGTTTTTTAACATAATTAAAAAGTCTAAAAGTAAATTCTAAACGTACATTTAAAAGAAGTTCAACAACTTACATTAAAAAAAGGCAAATTCATTAGTATATTTACAAATTGAAAAACAATTAACCAGAACAACTATGAAAAATTTAATTCCCCTATTCTTATTATTAATAATTTTAAATTCTTGTGACAAAGATAGTCAAGAATTGTTTAATTTAATTGAACAAAGTGAAAACACTGACTCAAACAATTCTGAATTAGACACAGACAATGATGGTGTTACGGATGAAGACGAGAATAAAGATGGAACAGATCCTACTAATGCTGATTCTGATAACGACGGTGTAAGTGACGGAGAAGAAAAAACAGACTCAACAAATCCATTAATTCCTGATACGGATAATGATGGCGTAAATGATGGAGATGAAAAAATAGATGGTACAGATCCAAATAACGAGGATACAGATAATGATGGAATAACGGATGGAGAAGAAAAAGCAAATAAAACAAATCCTTTAATTGTTGATACAGATGGGGATGGTGTAATTGATGGCACAGAACTAATCAATAGTACAGACCCTTTAAGTAACTGCTCTTTTTTACTCGCTAGTCAAACAGTTGACACTAGTGAAACTTGGAACAACTTAGACTGTGATGCTGACGGAATAATTAATATTGATGAAGTAAATGCAGGCACAAACCCATTAATTGCAGATGAAGCAGAAGTAAAATCTCCTTTGCTTGGTACTTGGGTATTGGTGAGTGCTACTATTGATAATGGTACAGCCACTACTGTTGTTAACAACCAAACCTATCCGCTAGAATATACAGCAAATTCTACTAACGAAAACTCTACAGCTACATTTACAGAAAACCCTAATACAATTATTAGCACAGGTGAATACACCACTGTAATTAATTTTTCGTTTTTAGGAACTGATTATACAGAAACCATAACATCTGAAAGTCCGCTAAGTTCTGGTGATTGGTCATTAGAAAATGACACTCTAAAACTTGACGCTAATGACACTGTAAACGGAACTTATAGAGTAATTAGCTTAACTGATGAAACTCTTGTTATACAAACCGAAGTAAATAGGATTGTAACAACTGGAGGTGTAGATTTAGACACTAAAGGGACATTGGTAATTACATTAGCTAAGCAATAAGATAAAAATAAAAAAGCGACACTGGGTGTCGCTTTTTTATTATCTAAATTATTTTAACTGAAGTTGTTTTTTAACTTTTGTTTGCCATAAAAGCTGTTTTTCTATATCTCTAGAGTAATTTGTTTCTGAGTCATACAAATCCTGATAAGTATTTAATTCTTTATTAATAGCGGCATAAATATCTTTCACCTGATTTCTGGTATGTTTAGAAGGTTTAATTTTACTTAAGCTAAGTCTCATTTTACGCGCGTAAATCTCTGCAATATCAAAATGTAATTGCTCATGACTTAAGGTGATATCTGTACATAACTCTGGTTTATACCAAGATTTATTTGGGTAAAAAAGGGCAACAACTTCATATGTGAATCTATTGCCCTTTTTTTTATCAAAATATGTGGTATACTTATAAGTGATACCACTAGCTGTTATAGCTGCCGCTCTATTATTAATTGATGCTTTATCTTTAAAATTAGACCAATTTAGTCTTAAATTTGGTCTCCAAACAATAGTTTCTTCAGTTTGTGCAATGCCTTTAGCAACTAAAAACATACATAGTAAAAAAACTATTTTTTTAAAGAAAGACATACCAATTATACTTTAGGTACTACTTTTTCTACTTCTTCAATTTTCATATCATTATACTGCATAATATAAACAGCTGTATTAGTAAACCCTGCATTTTGCTTGTTTACATAATTAAACTTATTAGCAATATACTCTGTTTCTCCTACTATTTTAGATACCTCAAACAAATCATTTTTATAAGCTAGTTTTAACAATACATCATACATAATATCAAAACCTCTTGCTGCGTATTTATCTGGATTTGCTCCAAATTTAAATCTGTACATTTTATTAAACTCTTCATCAGTAATTTCTTTATTTACAGATGGGTATGTAAAGTTTAAATTAGATAAAAGTAAGTTATCTACATCATCTCTATCAAAAGCTTTATTTAGGTCTGTGGTAAACATTCTAACTTTTGTATCCTTAGCATTTAAAGAGTTTACAACAGATGTGGCGTGCTTAGAAAGTGCCAAATTACTAGTCTCTACAAAAACAAAATTATCTACCTTTTTAGACAATAAATATTTTAACTTATTTATATTAATAGTTAAGTCTTTAATTAAGCTAACCTTTTTGGCTTTAGGAAACTTTGCCATAATAGCATCAGAGGCTTCCTTATGTTTAGAGTCTGCTATAATTACTATATTCTGATTGGTATAAATACTAGAAACATAGTCTAAAATTTTAGCTCTTAAAACCTCATTAGATGGCAAAGTGTAAAACGTATTACCAAATCCTATTTGTTGCTCTGTTAAGTTAGGAGACACAACAGGTATTTGTAAACCTGCAGTTTTTTTAGCTACCTCTTGTATAGATTGCGGATCTAAAGGACCAATAATAGCTCCATAATTCGCAATATTTTCTTGTGCTAAAATTTCTTTAACTCTATCTACACTTTTAGTAGACTGTGTGTCAAAGGCAGTAACATCTACAGAAACTCCTTTTTTCTTAATTGTTTCTAATGCCAATTGCATACCAGAGTAAAAACCTAAACTAATTTTAGTGTCGAGTCTTTTATCAATATCCTTTTTAGCTATAGAGGAATTATTTACATCTATTTTGTCTAATCTAAAAGGTAATAAAACCATAACTTTTGGTCTTACCGCAACATTTATACTATCTACTAAATTAATTTTTGGTAAAATTAAAGAGTTTTTAACTGTAAAGTTGGTACTTCTAGATTTTGGTAGCTTTAAAACCATACCAGATTTAATACCATCTTTTAAAGCTGGATTAAATGCTATTAGCTCACTAAATGATACTCCTAAATCTCTAGACAAAGACATTTCTCCTTGCCCCTGACGAACTACGTAAAATATAAAGTTTTCTGAATTTACAACTTGTGTATCTGACGAAGACTGACCTTTTAAAGTTGGAATTTTTATATTCATTCCTTCTTGAAGCCCTTTTTCCTTTACTAGAGGATTAATCTCTTTTATTTTTTCTTCTGTAACACCATAAGCCTTTTCTAACCTATAAAAATTCATTTTTGCAGGTACAGTATAGGTTATAAAATCTGGCACTTTTTCTGAACCAGTTTTAACCAAGCTATCTCTAACAACTATATTTCTCTCTGGTATTTTAAGCTCTTGCCCTTCTGCTAAATAATTAGAAGATTTTGGTAAATCTGGATTTAGTAGCAACAAGCTATCTACAGTAATACCATACTTATTTGCTATACTCCAGCGTGTTTCCTTAGCTTTTACTATATAAGACTTTAAAACAACCTCTTTAATTTCTACCTTTTTAAAGTGAGGAATTCTTAATATCATCCCTTTCTTTACATCATCAGAATACAAACTTGTATTGTACTTTTTTATCTGATCCTGAGAAACTTTAAATTGTTTAGAAATACCATATAATGTTTCTCTTTTTTTAACTTTATAATCTGTAAACTTATAAGGAGTATCTTCGTAAACCTCAGAAACAGAATTAGTTGTTGTAGTTACAGAAGTATCTACAACCTCTTTTTTATAAACAGGTATTTTTAAAACAGTTCCTTTTTTTAATTGCTCTGCATATAATTGTTTGTTATATCTTTTAATGTCATCTTCTGTAACATTGTACTGTTTAGCAAGACTGTATAAAGTTTCTCGTTTCTTAGCTTTATGTTCTATAAAACGAATTGGTTTCTCTTGCTTAACCTGAGTAACCGTTACAGGTTTATCACCTGACAAAGAAGCCGTTACATCTGCCATTTTTTTATCTAACGGAACAATTAATATAGTATTAGGAGTCAGTTTTTGCCCCTTTTTAATCTCTTTATTATAGACCAAAATATCCTCTATAGATACGTTATATGTTTTAGATATACTCTCTAAAGATTCTCCTCTTTTAACAGGGTGTGTCTTATACTTTTGAGCATAAGAATTGGCTGTAACCAAAAGAATTAACAAAAAAGAAAGAACTGTTTTAAAAAATTTACTATTCATAATTATTCCCATTCTATTGTTGCAGGCGGTTTAGAACTAATATCATAAACTACTCTATTTACACCTTTTACTTTATTTATTATATTGTTAGACACTTTTTGTAAAAACTCATATGGTAAGTTTACCCAATCTGCTGTCATTCCGTCTGTACTTTCTACTGCACGTAAAGCTACACATTTTTCATAGGTACGCTCATCTCCCATAACTCCTACACTATTTACGGGTAAAAGTATGGCTCCGGCCTGCCAAACCTTATCATATAGGCCACTTTTTTTAAGTTCTCCTATAAATACAGCATCTACCTCTTGTAAAATAGCTACTTTTTCTGGTGTTATATCACCTAAAATACGAATTGCAAGTCCAGGTCCAGGAAAAGGATGACGCCCTAAAAGGTCTTTTGCCATACCCATAGAGGCTCCTACTCTCCTTACTTCATCTTTAAACAAAGCTTTTAATGGTTCTACTATTTTAAGTTTCATAAAATCTGGCAAGCCTCCTACATTATGGTGACTTTTTATTGTTGCACTTGGCCCTCCTGTTGCAGAAACACTTTCTATAACATCTGGATAAATTGTACCTTGTGCTAACCAGCTTACTCCTTGTATTTGATGAGCTTCATCATCAAAAACCTCTATAAATACACGACCAATAGCTTTGCGCTTTTGTTCTGGATCGCTTAACCCAGCTAATGCATCCAAAAAGCGTGCCGAAGCGTCTACACCTTTTACATTTAAGCCCATACCTTTGTACTGCTCTAATACATCTGTAAACTCATTTTTACGTAATAAACCGTTATTTACAAATATACAGTATAAGTTTTTTCCTATGGCTTTATGCAATAACATTGCTGCTACAGAAGAATCTACCCCTCCAGATAAACCTAAAACAACCTTATCATCTCCAATTTTTTGCTGTAGCGCTTCTACTGTTTCTTCTACAAAAGCATTAGGTGTCCAATCTGGATTAACATTTGCTATGTCTACCAAAAAGTTTTCTAATAATTGTTTACCATCTGTAGAGTGGTAAACCTCTGGATGAAATTGTATTGCATATGTAGTTTCACCTTCTATTTTATATGCTGCATTTTGTACATCATGCGTACTTGCAAGCAATGTTCCGTTTGTTGGTAGAGATTTAATAGTATCACTATGACTCATCCAAACTTGGCTACCTGCGCTTATGTTTTTAAGAAAAGTTTCATTTTCTTTTACAAAACTTAAGTTTGCTCTACCGTATTCTCTTGTGTTAGAAGGGGCTACCTCGCCACCAGAAAAATGTGCTAAGTATTGTGCGCCATAACACACTGCTAGCATTGGTTTTTCTCCTCTAATACCTTTTAAGTCAGGATGAAAAGCATCATCTGAACGTACAGACATAGGACTACCTGATAAGATAACCGCCTTGTACTCTTCTAAGTTTGTTGGAATTTTGTTGAATGGATGAATCTCGGAATAGATGTTAAGCTCTCTAACTCTACGCGCAATAAGTTGTGTATACTGCGATCCGAAGTCTAAAATTAATACCTTGTCATGTTGCATGCGCAAAAGTAATATTTAATTATAAAAAAGCTAAACGAAACTATTGAAATTTTACTCCATTGTTTTTAAGATTTGTTCAATGTCTTTTTCTGTAGTATCCGGATTAATAAAACAAAACCTAGAAACAGTTTCATAAGTATTGCCTAATTTATATTTAGTTGGTGTTACCAAGGCAAACCCTTTTTTATGGTTTTCATAAGTCCAATGCGTATAATCTTCTGGTTGCCAACCTTTTCTTCTGTACAACACACAAGACAAGCTTGGCTCTCTTACCAATTCTAAATCTGGGTGTGCTTCTATCATTTTACCCGCAATTTGCGCAAGTTCTAATCCGCGTTCTACTGCTTCTTTATACCTATCTGTACCGTGCATAGCCAATGAAAACCATAAAGGAAGTCCTCTTACTCTACGTGTTAGCTGTATTTGGTAGTCTGTTGGATTAAAACCATGAGCTCCTTCATCCTTAAAAATATCTAAGTAAGACCCTTGTTGTGAGTGTGCATTTTTAGCCAACTGCATATCTTTATAAAGTACTGCTCCACAATCATACGGAGAAAACATCCATTTATGTGGATCTATAGTAATACTATCTGCTTGCTCTATACCATTAAACAAATGCCTAACAGAATCTGCAACTAAAGCACCACCACCATAAGCTGCATCTACGTGATACCATAAGTTTTCTTTTTTACATACGTTAGCTATACCACTTAAATCATCTATAATACCAGCATTTGTTGTGCCTCCAGTTGCAACTACTGCAAATAGTCTGTTACGCTCTTCTACAGATAAACCAGCAATTGTTTCTTCTAATTCTGATTGATGTAAACTTTCTTCAGAATCTACTAAAAGAATATCTACGTCTATAACTTTGGCCATTGCCTTTACAGACGAGTGTGCACCAATTGATGCTATAATTAAGCCTTTTTTTCCTCTGTTTTCTTCTTTTTCTCTAAAATGCTCTCTTGCTGTAACCAATGCAGATAAGTTTGCTGCCGTACCACCACTTGTAAAAACACCAAAAGCGCCTTCTGGCATACCTGTTAAAGAAACAATCCATTTCATTGCCTCGTTTTCACAAAAAATACCACCTGCACCTTCCATCCAGTAAGCTCCGTGTATACTAGATGCAGAAGTAACCAAATCAAACATTACAGCCGCTCTAGTTGGTGATGCTGGTACAAACGCTAAATGCCTAGGATGGTCTATTTGTACATTTGCATTAGCCAAATGTTTCTTCCATAAATTAAATGCATTTTCACCGCCTATACCTTTATTAGTAATAGTTTCACCAACCAAGTCCTTTAATTCTTTAGCTTTAACTGGTTTTCCTACTCCTCGTTCAGTTGCAGATATTCTATCAATGGCGTATTTCATTACATCCATTGTCATTTCTACTAAACCTAAATCTATCTTGTGCATTTAATTTATAATTCTAATATTAAAAAGTTGCCGTCTAAAGGCTTTAAAGTTGCTATTAAATTAGAAATTAAACTTGGTCCAAACTCTAAGTAGGGCTCAGAAAAGTTTTGATTTCTTTCTTGTAAAGACTTGTTAGGAAAAAGCTGATTTTGAATATCTGTTAAACGTATAACGTGGTCTTTTAACTTGCGTTTTTGTGCTTGCAACAACCTATCTTCTAAAGCTTGTAATCCTTTTTTTTGTTTTACTTCTTGAGCCTTTACTGCTCCTAAAAAAGTTTTATCTGTTTGCTCTGCAAGCGTGTACAACTGCTTAAACTGCTCTTCTAGGTGTTTTTTTTGAGGTGTAAAATCTATATCTATGTTAGATATTTCTCTTATTTTTTTATTTACTAAACTATTTTGTTTTAAAAACAAGTCTTCAATACTTACGTTTAGTTTATTTAGTTTTTCTGATTGCTTTTCTGTTATTAGCAAAGCAGAATTACGCAGCAATAACATTGGAAAAGTTACATTCTGACTATCAAAATATGTCTTAAGTTCTAACCAATATGCCAATTCTCCGCCGCCACCTATGTAACAAAGGTTTGGCAATATAATTTCTTGAAAAAGTGGCCTACCAACAACATTTGGAGAAAAACGCTCTGGAAACTCGTTTAGCTCTTTTAAAATAGCTTCTTCAGTAAATGTTATTTCTGTATTATTAACAAGGTATAAATCATCTTTTTTTATAATTCGTTCTCTTACATCATCAACCAAATAAAAATAATTAATTTCTCTTGGGTTTACCTGTATTTTATAATTATCAGAAACTGCACTAAGTCTTGCATTTGTTTCTTCTACCTTAGAAAATCCTGTATGGTTTAAAAGGTCTTCTTTAACATAAGGTATTTGCATTTTTTTTAACTCCTTATCATCTCCGTCTACAATAACTAAACCGTAGCTGGTAAAAAGTTCATTTGCTAAATACCGTGTTGCTGCTGTTAAATTAGTGTGGCTTAAATAAGCTTCTGTAAATAAAGTTTTTAACTCTTCTGCTGTTTTACCTCCACCAATAGTACTAGAAAAAGCATTAAACACTTGGTCTAAACCTTCTGTATTTAACCTTCCTACTCCGCCAGATGCATTTTTATTCCACTGTATCTTTTTCCCCTTAAAGTTAAAGTAGTTAATTTCATCAAAATCATGATCCTCTGTTGCCATCCAATACACAGGAACAAAATTTTGTTCTGGATACGTCCTTTTTAACTCCTCGGTTAAATTAATTGTAGATATTATTTTATATAAGAAATACAAGGGGCCAGTAAACAAATTTAGCTGGTGACCAGTTACTACCGTAAATGTATTTTGTTCTTTTAATAAAGATATATTTGTTTTAGTTTTTTCTGATGTAGTAATGTTTGCATACTGGTTAACTAATGCATTTGCTAGTACCTCTCTATTTCTATCAGGAAAATTTTTAGACTTTTCTTCAATCTGTAATTTAAAATTCTCTAAGTTGGGAAATCTGTTGTAAAAAGATTGTAACTCTTTCTTCTCTTCTAAATAATCGCACATTAAACTAGAGAAGTAACCTGTTTTGTGGTACGGAATATTGCTGACTTTCATAAATACGATTATATGTATGCAAAGATAAAACTCTTTGCTTATCTATTATATATAAAAAACTGTGTAAAAAAACGATAAAACTAAGCATTCATTTGTAAGTTTCCCTCTTATTTTAGACATAGATTATGATAAATCATTGCTAAAAAAACCTTAATATATGTTAAAAAAACGTATATTTAAAAGACTCTGATTGTATATAACTAACTCACTTAAAAAACTATTGCTATGATACTCGCACATACTAAACCCATAAAATTGTCGGTCTTTTACTCTTTTCTTTTCTGTTTTATGTTTCTTTTTTTAGGATTACCAACTGTAAACGCTCAGGAATTTAATCAATATAAAGGAGAAATTTTAGATAGCGACTCTAAAAAACCTCTTGTTTTTGCTACTTTATCTATAGCCGGCTCTAATATTAGTAGTATTAGTAATGCTGAAGGTAAGTTTTCTTTAAAAGTTCCTAATGAAATATCTACAGGTGATTTGGTTGTCTCTTTTTTAGGATATAAAACAAAAAAAATAGACTTAAAGACATTAAAAAAATCTGGCAACAATAAAATATTTTTAGACATAACAGTTACTGCTCTAAGCGAAATAAATATTTCTGCTCCTAAAGATCCAAAAGCATTGGTTTTAGAAACCCTAAAAAAAAGAGGTGAAAATTATTTTGAAGACCCTACAGTAATGACAGCTTTTTATAGAGAAAGCATTAAAAAAAGAAGAAAAAACATATCGCTTTCTGAAGCTGTAGTTAACATTTATAAAGCTCCATACTCTAACTCTCGTAAAGATGTTGTTGAGCTCTACAAAACAAGGAAAAGCACCAACTACTCTAAAATGGATACCCTTGCTTTAAAATTACAAGGTGGCCCATTTAATGCATTATATGTTGATGTAATGAAGTATCCGCAATATATTTTTGGCTTAGATGTTTTACCCTTTTATGATTTTAGTTTTGACCACACTACCCGTATAAACAACAAGTTAATTTACGTTATCAGTTTTAAACAAAATAGCAATACCAACCAACCGCTATACAAAGGAAAATTATATATAGATGCAGAGAAAAAAATACTTACCAGTGCTATTTATTCTTTAAATATTATAGACAAACAAAAGGCTGCTAAACTTTTTGTGCGCAAAAAGCCTAATAGAGCTAAAGTATGGCCAACAGATGTTGCTTACCGGGTAGATTACAGAGAAAAAAATAACAAATGGTATTACAGCTACAGTAGCGCTATTTTAGAATTTAAAATTGATTGGGATAGCCGTTTATTTAACTCAGTTTATAGTATGAGTTGTGAAATGGCAGTTACAGATTGGGAGAAAAACACAAGTAATGTTTTACCTAAAGGTAAAAACAAAGTTAAAATGTCTATTATTCTAGGTGATGAAGCTGTTGGATTTTCAGACCCTAATTTTTGGGGAGAATATAATATTATAGAACCAGAAAAATCTATTGAATCTGCGATAAAAAAAATTAAACGCCAGTTAAAAAGAACAAAAAAAGATAGTTCTGCTGTAAAACCTTAAAAAGTGTATATTAGTTCTAAAATTAGACTACGCTACTATGCTTAAACGAAGAAAATTTATTGCAACTGCATTAGGTACTGCTGCAACAAGCTTGCTACCTATTACCATTAGTAATACTAGCTATATTCCTAAAAATAACAATTTACTAAAAGGAAAACAGTTAAAAAAGGGAGATACAATTGGTTTAGTTGCACCTGGATATGCGGTTTCTTCAGAAGGATTAGAACATGCTAAAACTACACTACGCAAAATGGGGTTTATACCATACCACACAGAACGTATTGTTGGTAATTACGGATATTTTAGTAATACAGATGCAGAAAGAGCCGCAGACCTTAATGAAATGTTTGCAAACCCGAATATAGATGGTATATTATGTGCGCGTGGCGGTTATGGATGCACACGCATTATGCAATTGATAGATTATAAAATCATTAAAAATAACCCTAAGGTTTTTATTGGTTTTAGTGATATTACAACCTTACTAAACGGTTTTTATATAGAAACTGGCTTGGTTGGTTTTCACGGACCTGTTGGCACTACACTAGATAATGAATACGGAATTTCTATGCTAGAACAACTGGTTATTAACCCTAAAAAAAGTGTTGTAATTCATAATTCTGACTTAACTGAAGAGCAAAAAGAAAATACAGAATACAATAGATATGTTATTACACCAGGCAATGCTAAAGGTGTTTTGGTTGGTGGTAGCTTAACTTTAATTAATGCCTTAATTGGTACACCACATGAAATAGATTTTACTAATAAAATTGTGTGTATTGAAGATGTAGAAGAATCTCCTTACCGTATAGACCGTATGTTAACGCAATTAATAGAAGGTAAAACTTTTAAAAATGCAGCAGGACTAGTATTGGGTGTTTTTGCTGGTTGTGAGACATCTAAAAAAACAAAAACATTTACTTTAAAAGAAGTAATTACAGATAGACTACAACCACTTAATATACCAGCAGTTTATGGTATGTCGTTTGGCCATATACCTGCAAATTTTACGTTTCCTATTGGTGTTAACGCAAAATTAAGCACGGCTTCTATGACGTTAACCATCACAGAAAAAGCCGTGCTTTAATTCTATTTTATTATTTAAAAGTGACTATTACTTTTTAAACTCGCTTAAAGTTTTTGTAATAATAGCAACACACTCTAACAACTGTTCTTTAGTCATTACCAATGGTGGTGCAAACCTAATAATGTTACCATGTGTTGGCTTAGCTAGTAAACCATTTTCTTTTAATGCCATACAAATATCCCAAGCAGTAGAACTATCTTCTGTATCATTAATTATAATAGCATTTAATAAGCCCTTACCTCTTACCAACGTAACTAAATCGCTAGTTTCTATAAATTTCCCTAATTCTTCTCTAAACAACTCACCTAAAATCTGAGCGTTTTCTGCCAGTTTTTCATCTCTAACAACCTCTAAAGCAGCAATACCAATTGCAGCTGCTACAGGGTTACCACCAAATGTACTACCGTGGTTACCAGGAGTAATAACGTTCATAATATCATTATTAGCCAAAACACCAGAAACTGGATAAGAACCACCAGACAATGCTTTCCCTAGTATTAAAATGTCTGCTTTAACCTCAGGAGTTCCAGAGCAATTTTTATCTGCACAAGTACAATTACCACATGTAGCTAATAAACGACCTGTACGTGCAATACCCGTTTGTACTTCGTCTGCTATAAATAAAACATTGTGTTTTTTACACAAAGCTTTAGCTGCTGCTAAATACCCTTCACTTGGCACATAAACTCCAGCTTCACCCTGTATTGGTTCTACTAAAAAGCCTGCAACGTTTTTGTTGTTTTCTAGAGCAGCCTCAAGAGCAACTAAATTATCATATTCAATTTTAATAAAACCACTAGTGTATGGGCCAAAGTTTTTACGAGCAACAGGGTCGTTAGAAAATGAAATTATAGTGGTTGTACGTCCGTGAAAGTTGTTTTCACAAACAATAATCTCTGCTTCATTCTCAGGAATACCTTTTACTTCATATGCCCATTTTCTACATAATTTTAGTGCAGTTTCTACAGCTTCTGCACCTGTATTCATTGGTAATAACTTATCGTAGTTAAATGTTTCTGTTGCAAATTTTTCAAACTTACCTAGCATATCATTATAAAATGCTCTAGAGGTAAGTGTTAATGTTTGTGCTTGGTTTACCATTGCACCTACAATTTTTGGGTGACAATGACCTTGATTTACTGCAGAATAAGCAGATAAAAAATCGTAATATTTCTTACCTTCCACATCCCACACATACACACCTTCTCCTTTGCTTAATACAACAGGTAAAGGGTGGTAATTGTGAGCTCCGTGCTTTTCTTCTAATGCAATTGCGTCTGCAGATGCCGATCCTTGAATAATTGACATAATCTAATTCTTTTAAATATAAAACTTAAACGATTCCTGCTTAAAGGAGAGAAATCAACCTTATTTTTTAATATTTTGCAAATTACAAATTGCTATTGGAGCATAAAAAATTTAAGACATTAATAATTAATTCCTCTATAATTTATAATTTATCAAAATAACATTAAAATTATCAAACTAAATTTAGCCTCAATTTTATTCATAATTAATAATAAGCAAGTATTTAGATAACAAATAATTCTACTATTTTTGCGCTATGCGAAGAAAAACAAAAAGAGTAGTTTTTGAGAATGTAGAAGTAGTAGATGCTGGTGCAAAAGGAAAAACTATAGGAAAAGCTCCTGACGGACGTGTAATTTTTTTAAACAACGCCGTGCCTGGTGATGTTGTAGATGTACAAACCACAAAAAAAAGAAAGGCTTATTTTGAAGGTACTGCTATAAATTACCATACCTTATCTGATAAAAGAACAGAACCACAGTGCGAACATTTTGGCGTTTGTGGTGGTTGCAAGTGGCAACATATGGGCTATGAGCATCAATTGTTTTACAAGCAAAAAGAGGTAGAAAATAATTTAACCAGAATTGGACACTTACAATTACCTGCCATTACTCCTATTTTAGGGTCAGAAAAACAATATTTTTATCGCAATAAAATGGAGTTTTCTTTTTCTGATAGCAGATGGTTAACATTAGATGAAGTAAAATCAGATAAGGAAATTGAAGACCGTAATGCTTTAGGGTTTCATATTCCTGGAATGTGGGATAAAATTCTAGATATTAAAAAATGTCATTTACAAGCAGATCCATCTAACGCAATTAGGTTAGAGACCAAGGAGTTTGCTACCAAAAATAATATGACATTTTTTAACCCTAGACACCACACTGGTGAATTACGTACCTTAATGATACGTACTTCTTCTACGGGAGAAATTATGGTACTTATTCAGTTTTTTGATGATCATAAAGAAAATAGAGAAGCACTTTTAAATCACTTGGCTACTACTTTCCCAGAAATTACTGCCTTATTGTATGTAATTAATCAAAAACAAAATGATACTATTTACGATCAAGACATTGTTTGTTTTGCTGGTAGAGATCATATTTTTGAAGAAATGGAAGGTCTTCAATTTAAAATAAACCCAAAGTCTTTTTATCAAACTAACTCAGAACAAGCATATGAGTTGTATAAAATTACTAGAGATTTTGCAGAACTTAGCGGTGATGAACTAGTATATGATTTATATACTGGTACAGGAACTATTGCTCAATTTGTCTCTAAAAAAGCTAAAAAGGTTGTTGGTATAGAGGCTGTACCAGAAGCTATTGAAGATGCTAAAGCAAATGCTAAGCATAATAAAATAGATAATACTGTTTTTTATGCTGGTGACATGAAAAAGATTTTTAATCCAGAGTTTATTGCTAAAAACGGTACACCAGACGTAATTATTACAGATCCACCAAGAGAAGGTATGCACAAAGATGTAGTTGAGCAAATTTTAGCTATTGCCCCTAACAAAGTGGTTTACGTAAGTTGCAACAGTGCTACACAAGCAAGAGATTTGGAGTTAATGAATGATATGTATGAAATTACTAGACTGCAAGCTGTAGATATGTTTCCGCAAACGCATCACGTAGAAAATGTTGTACTTTTGAAAAAGAGGGCATAATAATTGTTCCAAATTAAAAAGAAATCAAACTATATATTGATGAAAAAAATAGGACTATTAGCTGCAATTCTTCTGTTTACAGGCTTTACATCTTGTGAAAAAGATGATATTTGCGTAGATGGTGACACTGCTTTGTTAATTGTAAATTTTTATGATTTTGAAGCTGAAGAAGAAACTGAAAAAGCAGTTACTAAACTTAGAGTTGTTGGTGAAGGTCAAGATACCACTGTAGACACAGTTGTAGACAGGACTGACTTAACAACCGTTAGTGTTCCTTTGCGTGCAAATGAAACCACCACAACCTATAATTTAATTTCTAACTCTGCTGATAATGAAGATGGAGACGAAACTGGTAATACAGATACCGTAACATTTAATTATGCAACCAATGAAGTTTATATTTCTAGAGCCTGCGGTTATGTTATTCATTACAATGAATTAACTAGTACACTTACTGAAGATGCAGAAAATTGGATTAAAAACGTAGAAGTAGTAAAAACCACAGTAGAAAACATAGCCGTAACACATGTTAAAATTTATCACTAGTATTTGTATTTTTAGTTTTGTTTTTAATGGCTTTGCGCAGAGTAAAACCATTGACTTAAACAAAAAGGATACGCTTGTTTATGAGCAACCATACGGTATACGTTTGGGTGTTGACTTAAATAGGCTTGCCCAGAATTTCTACAGAGAAGATTACAAGGGTTTAGAAATTACAGGGGATTATAGATTATCTCAAAACCTATACGTTGCAGCAGAACTTGGTAACGAAGAAAATACCAGAGATGAGGACAATTTTAATTTTACCACTACGGGTAGTTACTTAAAATTAGGTGTAGATTTAAATGTATATGATAATTGGTATGGTATGAACAATTCTATATACATTGGTGGTAGATACGCGTATAGCACATTTAAACACAAAATAAACAGTTACCAAATTTACGATAGTAATAGGTATTGGCAAGATGATTTTTTACCTGGCACAGAAAACTTATCTGAGTTTGATGGTTTAAATGCATCTTGGTTAGAGTTTGTTTTAGGTACTAAAGTAGAGATATTTAAAAATTTATATTTGGGTGCTAGTGTTCGTTTGGGGTATTTACTAAGTAACAAAACAGCAGATGGTTTTGCAAATATCTGGATACCAGGATTTAATAAAACAACAGAAGGTAGTAATTTTGGCACAGGATATAATTACAGTTTAAGCTATTTAATACCTTTATATAAAAGAGCTAAAAAGAAGAAAAAAGAACCTTTAGAAGAGCAAGAAAAGCCAAAACCTGAAGAAGGCCCAAAACCTAAAAGATAGTAACTAAAACAGTCTTTTTTATTAGTAAAAGGGAGCAATAAACAGTGTTTATTGCTCCCTTTTACTAATATTACATTTTAGTAGGTTACTCCCTATCTTTATTAAACTTAGCCTTTTTACTTCCCTCATACATTACATATTTCACAAGCCTAGATTCTAAGTGACTGTTAAACACTTTTATTTTTCTAGACGGACGTAGACCTACGTGTTTTAATGCTTCAAGATTAGAAGTTATAAACCAAGCATCTGTACCTGGGTATTTTTGCTTTAACGTGTCTCCTATACTTGCATAAAATTCTTCCATTTCTATATTTAGTCGTTCCCCATAAGGCGGGTTAAACACCATATGTAAATGACCGTCTACCTCTTTTTCTGTATCAAAAAAGTTTTTACGCTCAACAGTTATATAATCATCTAAATTAGCATTTTCTACATTATCTTGAGCTTTACGTACAGCAGAAGGTGCTTTATCAAACCCCTTTATTTTAAAATGAAAATCTCTTGTTTTATTTAAGCTACTGTCTACAATTTTATCAAACAAATCTTCGTCAAAATCAGACCATTTTTCAAAAGCAAACTCTTTTCTATTTATGTTAGCTGGTATATTACAAGCAATCATAGCAGCTTCAGTTAAAAAAGTACCACTACCACACATAGGATCTATAAAATCGCACTGACCATCCCAACCGCTTAATAACAAACAACCAGCTGCTAAAACTTCATTTATTGGCGCAATATTGGTTGCTGTTCTGTAACCACGTTGGTGCAAAGATCTACCTGATGAATCTAAAGCTACATTACAAGTATCATTCTGTATATGTATATTAAAACGTACATCTGGGAATTTAACATCTACATTAGGTCTTTCGCCTTCTGTATCTCTAAATTTATCTACAATGGCATCTTTAACTTTTTGAGACACGTATAAGGAGTGCGTAAACATATCAGACTTAATGGTAGTATCTATAGCAAAAGTAGTATCTGTAGTTAAAAACTCTCCCCAATCTATAGCATACATTTTCCTGTATAAATCTTGCTCATTATACACCTTAAAAGAAGTTACAGGTTTTATAATTTTAATAGCTGTACGCAAGCATAAATTTGCTTTGTACATAAAACCTTTATCTCCTTCAAAAAAGACACAACGTACGCCTTCTTTTACATTTACTGCGCCTAAATTGCGTAGTTCTTTTGCTAAAATCTCTTCAAAACCAAATAAGGTTTTGGCTATCATTTTATAATTATCCATAGGTATCTTAAAGAATACGCAAAAATACATTAATTTTGCCCCTTATTACATTTTGTCTGCAAAATTGTGTAACACCAATTTATTTATGATTTATATATTACCTATTCTTGGGGTATTGCTTAGTTTTATTTTTGTCTACGTTACCAAACCAAAAAATAAAGAAATATTTAAGTTACTACTTGCTTTTAGTGGGGCTTTTTTATTAGCTATAACAGTTTTTGAACTTTTTCCTGAGGTATACGAACACGGAGACCCTAAACAAGTTGGTGTATTTATAATGCTTGGTATTTTGTTGCAAATATTTTTAGAGTTTTTCTCTAAGGGAGCAGAACACGGTCACGTGCACCTTAATATAGATAGTGTTAATTTACCTTGGATGCTTTTTATTAGTTTATCTATACATTCATTATTAGAAGGTATGCCGTTAGGACACCACCACAATCATAACTTTGTGTATGGCATATTGGTTCATAAAATTCCTATTGCTATAATTTTAAGTATTTTTTTACTTAATTCTAAAATTAAACTAGCACAGGCAGTATTATTTATTACGCTATTTGCGTTTATGACACCATTAGGTAGTTTATTAAGTTCCAATTTAACTTTTTTAAAGACGTACCATATACAAATTACAGCATTGGTTATTGGAGTTTTACTACATATTTCTACAGTTATTTTGTTTGAAAGCTCAGAAGGTCATAAGTTTAACTTAAGAAAGTTATTAGTTATTATTTTTGGTATAGCTATTGCTTATTTTATCTAAGATATGTTTAGTAGAGAAGAGTCTAAAAAATTGCGTGAAGAGTTCTGGATTTCTTTTGGAAAATCGTTTCCTAGGAAATGGACACTTTACAATACAGGAATTAAAAATTTATCTTTTAAGTTTTATTTTGATAAAAAAACTGCAATGGTAACTTTAGATTTAGAGCATAATGATTTAGAAAAGCAGATAGATACTTGGGAAAATTTATCTTCCTTAAAATCTATTATTACTACAGATTTTTTACCTGATGCTATTTTTACAGACGCTTACATTTTAGATAACAAAAAAGAAATTTCTAGAATTTATGTGATTAAAGAAAATGTTAGCATACACAACAAAAACACTTGGCAAGAGACAATGGTTTTCTTAAATGAAAATATGCAAAAGTTTGAAGCTTTTTTTGAAGATTATAGCGACATTATTAAAGGATAAAACAGACTAAATTAGCGTTAATATAAAGAAAAAGTGTGCCACACTACCTGCCAAAACAAACAGGTGCCAAATAAAATGATTGTAAGGTATTTTGCGTATTGCGTAAAATACAATTCCTACTGTATAAAATACTCCTCCTAAAAACAATAAGTTTAACGCCAACGAACTTACGTTTGCAACTAAACTAGAATAGTCTAAAACTATAAGCCAACCCATTGCTAAATAAAGTAATAATGACAAAGCCTCAAACCTACCTGTAAAAAATAGTTTTAGAATAATGCCCACAATGGCTATACCCCAAACTACCCAAAAAATAAGCCAGCCATTACCATTCTCTAACGTTATTAGAGCCACTGGTGTATAAGTGCCTGCTATTAGAACATAGATACTACTGTGATCTAGAATTCTGTATTTTTCTTTTAAAGCCTTTGTTGTAGCTGCGTGGTATAAAGTTGATGCGGTATACAACATTATTACTGACACTGCATATACTACCAAGCTAAAAAAAGCAAACGTAGTTTTATTAGTATTAAAATACAATAACACAAATAAACCAACTAACCCAAAAACAGCACCTATTGCGTGTGATGCCGTATTTAATCTCTCCTCATTCATACCAGTAAGTAACTTTAGGTACAAAATTACCCAATACTTTTGATTCTATTAACTAAAAAAGGCGCTAAAAAGCGCCTTTTTTTTACTATCTGTATAGTGTAAAGTGACCAACATAACGTTGTTTCTCCTTATCATTAGCATTAACTACATACCAATAATCTCCTGTTGGCACTTCGTTACCTTCATAAGTACCATCCCAAGATGTAACATCATCTAACCTTGCTACAACTCTACCATACCTATCATAAATGATAATTTCTATGTCTGGAAAAAACTCTCTGTTTTTAGGTGCCCATCTATCATTTTCATTATCTCCATTAGGTGTAAAGAAATTAGGTATGTCTATTTTACCAGTAAACTCAAACTCTAACTTAACCTCAGCTACACAACCTTGTGCATCTTCTACACGTACGGTAACAGTTTCATCTTCATTTAGCTGATAAATTGAATTATCTCCTTGAGAGTTTCCTTGGAAAAAGTAAGTATAACCTCCATATCCGCCCTGCGCTAAAGCAGTTATTTCATTAGGTCCTGTTTTTATTGCTGAAAGAGTTAACGGATCATAAGCATCTAAAGTAAAGTCTACAGAAGTAGAACAACCATTACTGTGGTAAATATATACCGTATGCATTGTATCTGGCTCTAAATCTCCAAAGACATTTTGTGTAGTTGCCATTGCAATATCATCTACATCTAAAGAAAACATTAAATTAGACATTACACTGCTATCTGCCATATCTATAGTAACTGTACTAAAAGGGAATATACCACTACAACCATACTCTATTATTGGTGTTGCTGTTAAATCTACACCATAATCTATATTAATTACAGCGTTAGTATCACACAAATTAGCATCTCTAATAAAGACAACATAAGTTTCGCCTCCTGCTAAATTATCAAAGAATAAATCATCGTTTCTTACAAAATCAGCTGGATCTGCAGAGTTCAAACTTGTCTCATAATACTCATCTCCAGTAACTGGGTCTACAAAAGGTGTTCCCCCAGATATAGAAAGTGTAGCTGTACCATCTGCAGCATTAATACACAACTCTGGTGTAGTATCTACATCTGCAACAACTAATACCTCTGGTTCTTCAACTGTTATTTCTCTTAAAATACTACAACCAACCTCATCTTGTATTAAAACAGAATATGTACCTGGTGCTAAGTCTTCAAAAGTAATTGTGTTTGGATCTTCATCACCTACAAAAAACTCACTTAAAGTATCTGATATAGAGAACTTAATTTGGCCTGTACCTCCTCTTGCTTCAATTCTAATACTACCATCAAAATCTCCTGTACAACTTACTGGGTTTGCCTCAGACATAATAACCTCTAATGGTATTTTTGGTTCTATTTCAATAATATCAGATATTGCAGAACATCCTCCACTAGTTGCATATACATAGTATGTACCAGGACTTAAGTTTCTAAATACTCCAGAAGACTGCTCTGGTCTAACAATGTCTGCTGCAGTTGGTGCTGTTGGCACACCACCTAAATCGTTATTAACTAGTGTATAATTGTAGTTTCCTATTCCTCCAAAAGCTTCAGACCTTACTATAGCTGTTGCTTCACCCTGACATTTAATTTCTGCATCTACTAAATCTAATGCCACAACTAAAGGAAGTGCTTTATCTAAACCAACTTCATTAGATTGCTGTTCTGGACAACCATTTCCATTTTGAACATCATATTGAAATGGTCCTGGGTCTGCGTCAATATCTGGAATAGTAATGGTAACAGATGTAACATCTGGACCTCCAAAGCTTACAAAAGCGTCTGTTGTTCCAGATCTTCTGTAAAAATACTCCATACCAGCAACTGGGTTTGTAACACTAAGTCCTATTCTTCCTAAGTCTCCACAACCAGGAGGTGTAATTTCTACTAACTCTGCCTCTACAGGTTCTGGGTCTACAATATAAATTTGTGGCGTAGTAAAGCTACAATCCCAACCGTCAAAAACAGTAATTGTATAATACCCCGAAGGTAAATTAGGAAAGGTAGCAGATTCTTGTAGTCCACTTGTATTTGTAATTGCACCAGAACTATCTAACCTATTTAATTGAAATAAATACTCTTCACCATCACCATCTAAATCTTCACCTCCTGTTACGTTAAAAGCTCTAATTACACCATCATTTGCTCCAGGACAAAGTAATGGTTGTACAATTTCTATATCTGCATTAATAGCAACTGGTAAACTCAGTGTAATATCATCAAAAACAATACAACCACCAGCATCTCTACTGCTTACTCTATAATTTCCTTCAGATAGGTTACTAAATATTGGAGAAGAGCCATAAGCTACCTCTACAGTATATGTGCCTGGTGTTGCTGTTTCTTTTTCTAACTGATACTCATAAGTACCCCAACCACCGTCTGATGTTGCTGTAATTTCTCCTAATCCTGGAACCTGACAAGTAACGTAAGCTGTTTGCTCTGCCATAGTGGTTAATGCTCTGTCTGGAGACCTAACTGGCGCAGTATTACTAGCTGTATCACAAAAAGGAGATTCTAAAGCTTCTACCCTAACAATTAAGTTACCTGCAGGTAAGCCCGTAATAATTTCTGGTGTTGCTATCGGTGCTGTAGTATCAAAAGATCCTGTAACACCTGTAGTAACTTCTGTTCCTGTATTATCTACTAAAAATACCTCATAATTATAAGCTCCATTATAATCGTTTACCTCTATACTTATTTCACCATCACTTACTCCAAAGCAAGAAACAGGTTTAACTTCATTAATTACGGCATTTATAACATTAAAATCTGGCACTGTAGCTGTTGGTGTTACAAACAAACAGGTACCACTATCTATATCTCTTACTGCAAAAATATAATCTCCTGGTACAGTAACATCCCAAACAACACGATCTGATCCGCTAGAAAATTGAGCTGGCTGAGATCCTAATGGTAACACTTGTACTTCATAATTACCTGGACCTTGGTCTACAATAATTTCTAATTGACCTGCCGAGGCTCCAGAACCTGTGGCATCACAAGTAATAGGATTTAACATATTAAAGTTAAAAGTTAAGTCTGTTGGCGTAGCTATTGTAATAGTCTCTGTTGTTTCACAGCCCTTACCGTCTCTTACAATAACATCTATAGTTTGGTCTACTCCTCTATCTATAATTTCAAAAGTATTAGAAGATTGAAAGTTAGTACCATCATAAAAAGGAGTTCCATCATTTAAACTGTAGCTATAGTCACCATTACCTGTATCAGTTCCTGTACCATCTCCGTTATCATCTGTATAAATAGTAATAGTTGTTGTACTAAATGAGTTTGCAGAAGGATTACATGTAAAATCTGGTGCTACTGGAGTAACCTCTAAAACAGTTGGCTCACTAACAACAATATTTCCAGACCTTACAGCACAACCTCTTTCCGAAACTACCTCTACTTGGTAAGTTCCAGGTTCAAGGTTTTCAAAAGTTGCATCTTCTATAGATTGTAATGGTGTTGTGCTAGTACCTACATAAATATTATATGTAAATGGTGCATCTGTAGCAGAAGCAGGGTCTAACTCTACGGTAATACTACCATCATCTGCTCCGTTACAAGAAACATTTTCTACAACAGTAGTATCAATTACAGGTGTATTTACAGTAATAATTTCTACCGTGGTAATATCTGAACATAATGGAGTTGTATTAGAATCTAAATCTGTTACTGTTATAGTATAGCTACCAGGAGCTAAACCTGTAAAAATTTCAGGATCTGTGTCTGTTGGTTCATGAGTTGTAGTGGTTGTGCCATCATCTAATTCATACCTAAAATTACCACTACCACCTGTAGTTTCTACTTCTACTATACCGTCTGCATTATTACATGATGGTTGTGATGATGCACTTGCAGATATTGAGAAGAAATCAAACACTTCTACAACCGTACTACTTGTACAACCATTACCATCACGAACCGTTACAGTATATGTACCTGCATTAGGTACTGTAAAGTTTGGACTATCTTGAAAACCATTACCAATATCATATTGAAACGTAGTTTCTGGTCCGCCTGGTGTTGTTAAAGGCGAAGTAACATCTATAGTATAATTTGCTACAGCAAAACATTGGTTAGTTACATCTACTAATGGATCTGCCAAGGCTGGATCCGTAGCTATTACTACACCAGCTAATAAAGACGTACAACCTTTACTATCTTCTATATAAACATCATAAGTTCCAGGAGGTAAATCGTATATATTATTTGTTGTAAGAGTTGGCGCAGGATCTCCTGTTGGCACTACTCCAAAATTATATGCTGGTGACCCACCTACTCCACGTAAAACTAATTGTCCGTTTGGATTTAAACAGGTTGCATTTGTATTACGCTCCACAACTGGTGTTGGGTTATCATTTGTTATTGAAACCAAGGCACTTGCATTACAATAATTTGCAACACCAGTATCTTCTGTAACTATTACCTGATAATTTCCTATAGGTAAGTTTGTAAAAGTACCTGTATAAGGAAAAGTCACATTATTTACTGTAGTTGGACCACTAATTATAGCTCCAGTATCTGTATCTGTTAAACTAATTATAATATCTGAACCATTAGGTAAACCGTCTACTGTGTAATCTACATCTGCATCATCTGGAGTGGCACAAGAAGCCGCAGATGATGTTGCATCTACTGTTAATGGGTTTAATGTAGGAATAGGATCTATTTGCTGAATATGAGTACAACCAGCTGCATCTAAAACCTCTACAAAATATGTTATTCCATACTCAACCTGCCCTGTAAAATCATGCGTATCTGCATCTACATTAGGAGACACCAATGTTTCTCCTACCAAACCAATTAAATAAGGTGCTGTACCACCTGCAATATCTACAAGAAAAGTAAAAGCCGTAGAACAATCTGGACCTATTGTTGGAATTGGTGTTATAGTTAAATTATTTTGCCTTAAATTAATTACATCTCTATCTTCACAAGTGCTAGCATCTCTAGTTTCTACTACATAATCTCCTTCTGCTAAACCGGGGAAATTTGCTGTAGTTGCTGCCGTAGGACCTACAGTTGCTAATACATTACCTGCTGTATCTAATAAAGTATAAGTGTAAGGAGCTGTACCGTTAGACACTGCTGTTACATTTATTTCTCCGTCTGCAGGTGTTACACCGCAAGTAGGACCTACAAAATCTACTGTAGCATCTACTCCAGGTGTTGCAGGACCAACTGTAAAAGGAACTGCTACATCACAACCTCTACTATCTCTTACGTAGTATGTATAACTACCAGGAGATAAGTTACTAAATACAGGTTGGTTTGTAAATGTTACATTATCTGAACTATATTGATAAGGAGGAACACCAACCGTAGTATCTGGAACCAACTCCACACTACCTGTAGCATCGTCTCCACAAGTAGGATCTGTTACATTAGCCGTTGCCGCAATAGTCTCTGTAGGACTAAGTGTAATTACGTTTGTTTCTACCGTACAAGTTTCATTATCTGTTATTCTAAACTGATATGTACCATCTACAGCTGCTGTATAAACAAATGAAGAACCTGTAAAACCTACAGCAGGACTATATGCTGATCCATTAAAACTTACCTCATAAGTTTGATATGGTGTGTTTCCGCTAGATACATTTACTCTTATTTCTGCATCTCCGTCTCCTGGAACTAAACTACACGTTAACTCTTTTTGTATGGCTACAGTTGTAGTCATTTCTGGTCTAATATTTCTGCCTACTAAATCTGTACAACCATTACCGTCTCTAACTTGTATTTGGTAGCTACCTGGACCTGGTGCAGGTATAGATTCATTTGCAGTACCTGCAAACCAAGCACCACCATTTACTCTATATTCATAATTACCATCACCTCCAGAAGCTGTTACATTTATAGTTGCCGCATCTATACTATCAAAACAAAAATCTGACGCGCTAGTATCTATCGTTAATGTTGGTGAACTTAATGCTGTTAATGTAAAGTTATAACTTGTAGAGCATCCTTCACTGTCTTCAACTATTAAAACATAATCTCCTTCTTGACTTAAGCCTGTGAAATTAGAATTATTTCTTGGACCTATATCAGACAAAGCTCCTGGTCTTTCTAAAGTATAGCTATAACTACCCCAACCACCAGTGGCGTTTGCAGTAATAGAACCTCTATTATTATTAGCACAACTCATTGGTGTAAGTGTAGGTGCCATTGTTAATGGTGCAGATGGCTCACTAATAGTAAGTGTTGCAGTCTCTACACAATTAGTTTCTTCATCTGTAACCGTTATTGTATAACTACCCGCAGCTAAACCACTAACACTTATAAAGTTGTCTGATTGACCTGTTACCACAGGATTTGCATCTATTTGATAACGATAAGTAGATGCAAAACCATCTACAACAAAGCGTCCACGACCATCAGAATCTCCCACACAAGTAACGTTGTCTTGTAATTGTGCAGTAACTTTTATAGAACTAATATCATTAATAGCAAAACTTTCTGTGTAAGAACATCCGCCTGCATCTGTTACTCTAAAAGTGTAACTTCCTATTCCTAAACCTGTAAAAACATTATTTGTCCCATTAGATACAGAGCTTGGTGCAATAATTTCATAATCTGTTATTGTTCCACCACCTATTACTGCTAAACTAACAGTTGCTGTACCAGTTCCACAGTCTATGCTAGATACCGTAAAATCTATATCTGTAGGCTTGTTTAATGCTGCAAAAGTTACATCTGGTAGCGTCTCTACACAACCGTTAGCATCTCTAACTTGTGGTGTATATGTACTTCCCTGAGATAAACCAGGAAAAACAGTAGTACCAGTTACAAAACCAGAACCTATACTATACTCATAAGGGCCTGTACCACCAGTTGCAGGTGTAAATGTAATTTCTCCTCCATTTTCATTTCCACAACTTGGTTGTGCTGTTATTGATGTAGATGATGATATTGATGAAGGAGTTCCTATACTTTCTGATACTGGTGCTGTTGTACACACAAAAGTATCTTGTTGATACCTTACTACAACATCATAAGATCCTGGAGCCAAACTAGAAAATACATTACTGTTTTGAAAAGTTACACCATTATCATTACTATATTCTAAAGCATACCCATTACTATTTGTTACATTAATTGTTAACCTTCCATTATTTGCGCCACCACAATTGGCATCTTCTGCTGTTACATTAAATACAGGAGGTGGTATATTTTGTACTTCTACAGCAGCGTCTTTTGTACAACCATTAACATCTTCTACCAAAATATTATAGGTACCTGCAGAGCTAACAGCAAAAACAACCGAACTAGCAAAAGTTGTACTATAAGTTGTTCCGCCATCTAAACTATAACGGTAAGGAGAGGTTCCTCCAGACACATCTAAAGTAACATCTACACTTGTTGCGCCACAACCAAAACTGTCGGTTGCAAAAGCTGTAGCCTCTATAGGCGCTAAACCATTACCAATAGTAATAGGGTCTCCTGCAATTTCTGTTACAGTTACATCACAGTCGTTAGTTTCTACCTGAACAGAATATGTTCCTGATCCTAAGTTGTTAAAAGTATGACTTGTATTTGCACTAGGTCCAAAAGTATCTAATGTTACACCATTTTTTAAAAGTCTGTAACTGTAAAAACCAGTAGCTCCAGAAACTGACACACCAATATTTCCTTTTTCTCCACTACAAATAATATCTGTTTTTGTAACATCTACTGTCATAGACTCCTCAGTAATTGTTACTATTTCTGATGGAAAAATACAAGAAGTAGCTGGTGCATTTTTTAACTGAGCAAACACTTGGTAGTTACCAGGTGTTGTAATATCAAAAGAAGGGCTATCTTGAAAAGGCCCTGAAGCAGAATTTAAACTATATTCATATCCTGCTGGCACATTAGTAACCTCTATATTTCCTGGGTTACCACATATAATATTTTTTGATGTAATTTGAGGGTCTAAAGGGTTAGATGTTACTCTAAAGTGATAGTAAACACCAGAGTCTACGCGCACTCTATATTCACCTTCTACACCTGTATTACTGGCGTCTAACAAATACGTAGGATCATTACCTACTGTTACCCAATCTCCACTACAAGCACTGTTGTATGTAGGACAATCATCTGAACCAACAAATGAACAACCAGACCCCAATTTTTGCCATACATAAGTACTACCTGAAGTACTTAATGATACTGTTCTATCATCTCCTGTACCACACAAGAAAAATTTTGCAAGTGTACTACCATCATCCGGACAAGTACTCTCTTCGTTTGCTCCATTAATAATAGTTGCAAACATTACAGGCGTTGCCAACGTATTGGCTTTAACCGTTTTTTTCTTTGTTGGTGATATGAGGTTAACTTTTTCTTTGGCAGGAGTTTCTTTTTTCTCCTCCAATGTTAATGCTTTAAATAAAGCATCGTCAAAAGTAATTACGTCTGTTATAAAGCCGTATACTTTAGGATTAGCAATAGCGGTAGTGCATACTATAAAGCCAAAAACTAATAGCATAGCACATAACGCAAGTTTTCTTTTACTTGGTTGCATAGGTTAAGTCAATTTTTGTAAAGATTATGGCAACTTGGGGAATTGCTATAAACTTTAGAGTAATTTTGTAAAAACTGTATTTTTAAATCATTATAACTCTTAGGTCTATATTAACGTCAAAAAATGTAAAATAGTGTCCTATTTTATGTATTTAATCTATAAAAGTACATTATACAACAGTTAACGCCATATAACACAACTTTAAACAGTAAGTAATTAACTACAAAAATAAGAACATTTTTTAACTTTACAACCTAAAAAACAAAGAACCTAAACCACTATATTTTGTTTTATTTACAACATAAGTAAAACAAAAAACACAGTAACCCATATATTTATAATGTGTTACTGTGTTTTTAAACTTATTGTTTTTTTTGATGTATTGCTACTAAAATTATAAAACGTAATGCAAATGCACCTTTTTCATTTATAACTTTAAAAAATAAATTATAAATGATTATTTTTTATAAGACTCTACTGCTTTTTTTACTGATCCGTACTTTTTAAGTAAAGTTTCAGCTTCTGTATAAGGAATATTTAACTCTTCAACTACATAACGAGCTCCACGGTCTACCAACTTATCATTACTAAGCTGCATATTTACCATTTTGTTTCCTTTAACCCTACCTATTTTTATCATTAATGCTGTAGAAATCATATTAAGCACCAATTTTTGTGATGTTCCACTTTTCATACGTGTACTACCAGTTACAAACTCAGGACCTACCATAACCGCAATTGCAATTTCTACAGCTTTTGTTAGTGGTGAGCCTGGGTTATTAGTAATACAAGCTGTTAACAATCCGTTTTCCTTAGCTCTTGTTACGCCTCCTATTACATAAGGTGTTGTACCAGACGCCGCAATACCCACAACGGTATCATTCTGGTTAATGCCGTAAGCTTGTAAATCTTTCCAAGCTTGCTCTTTATTATCCTCTGCATTTTCTACCGGCAATCTAATTGCTGTGTCGCCACCCGCTATTATACCTATAACTTTAGTGTGTGGCAATCCAAAAGTTGGCGGTATTTCAGAAGCATCTAAAATACCCAACCTTCCACTAGTTCCTGCACCTATATAAAATAAACGCCCTCCCTTATTAAAGCGTTCTGTTAATGCATCTACCAGTTTTGTAATCTCAGGAATACATAATGCAACAGCATCTGCAATTTTTTTGTCTTCATTATTCATACTAGTTAAAATGGTACTAGTATTCATTAATTCTAAATCTGTATAGTTTGATGAAGTTTCGGTAACTTTAGTGTAGTCTAACATGTATTATGTGTGGTTGTTATTCTAAATTTTTATCAAATTTAACCCTTTTTATCTTTTTTAATTAGTTTTTTTTAAAAGTCGATTTAATATCAACCTATAAAAAACCTATTTTAGCATAACAACTTACATTATTACATTATGCTTAATTACCCTAAAATTTTATTTGACTTAAAAACCAACAAAATTTCTTTTTTTCTTGTATTAATTTTATTTATCAGCTGCAACAATACACCTAAAAAAACAGCTATTACCCAAAATGAAAAACCAAAAAGTTTACACATAATAGAAGCTTATGCAGCAGCTACAAAACAACTTACAACAGCAGAAAAAATTGGACAACTTTTTATGCCTGCTGCTTATATTAACGACACTGAAGAAGAAATTGTAAAACTAGAACAACTTATAAAAGACCAAAACATTGGTGCGCTTTGCTTTTTTAAAAGTAGAACTAGCGCAGCTGCTAACAACGACGCACAAAATAAAAGCGACACACTTAGTTTAAACAGATTAAAATCTTTAATAAAAAGATACCAAAAAGCTGCTAAATACCCTTTGCTAATTGCTATTGATGCAGAATGGGGATTGGCAATGCGTGTAGACAATACTCCGCAATACCCTTATGCTATTACACTTGGTGCAATGCAGAATAAAGATTCTCTGATATATGAAGTTGGCAAAAACATTGCTAAAGATTGTAAAGATGCTGGTGTACATTGGAACTTGGCTCCTGTTGTAGACATTAATAACAATCCTAAAAACCCGGTAATTGGCTATAGGTCTTTTGGAGAAAACAAAGAACTAGTAACTAAAAATGCCATTGCTTTTGTTAATGGTATGCAAAGCCAAGGTATTATTAGCTGTCTTAAACACTTTCCAGGTCACGGAGACACAGCTACTGACTCGCACATTGGATTGCCTGTAATAAATAAGTCCAAAGAAGCTTTATTAGCAAATGAGTTATACCCTTTTCAGCAACTTATAAATAACGGAATAGAAAGCGTAATGATAGGCCATTTGGCTGTACCTTCACTAACCGAAGAAAAAAATACACCTACTACCCTATCTAAAAAAACAATAAAAGGACTTTTAAGAGGAGAAATGAATTTTAATAATGTAGTAATTTCTGACGCCTTAAATATGCGTAGTGTATCTAAACTATACCCTACCAAAGGAGAATTGGAGTGGATTGCCTTTGATGCTGGTAATGATGTACTATGTTTTGCAGAAAATACTAAAGAAGGTATTGCTACTATTTTAAAAAATGCCACAGAGCAACAAATTGAAGAAAGCTTTAAAAGAGTTTGGCAGCTTAAAGAAAAAGCAATGAATACTGTTGTTAGTCCGTCTAAAGAGTATTACACTTCAAAAAGTTTAAACACAAAATTAGCTGCAGAAAGTTTAACTGCTGTTAAAGGTGACACCAATACGATTACTAATTTTAAGTCTGATGGATTTGCTGGTATTGAGATAACTAGTAATAAAGAGAATCTTTTTTTTAATACGATAAAAGAAGAATTAAAATTTACTAGCTACAACACAACCACAACTACAGTATCTAAAATAAAAGAAGCTGTAAAAACTGAAGAAAATATAGTTGTAGCTTTATATCCGCCAAGTATTAAACCTAAAAATAACTTTGGAATTTCTGATAATGAATTACAGTTATTAACCAATTTAATGGCTACAAAAAATGTAATACTATATGTATTTGGTAACCCTTATGTACTAACTACAATAGATACTAGTAATGCTAAAAATATAATAGTTGCATACCAAGACTTTCCTGTTTTTCAGGAATATGCTGCAGAACATTTTTTAGAAAAGGTAAATGCTAAAGGAAAACTATCCGTTTCAATAGATTAATTTATGCATACATACAACGTAATAGGGTTAATGTCTGGCACGTCTTTAGATGGTTTAGACCTTGCGTATTGTCAGTTTTTAAAAAAGGATAAAGATTGGGAATTTAAAATCCTAAACACAAAAAGTGTAGATTATACGCCTCAATTTAAAGCGCAATTAAAAAATGCTATAAATTTAGCTGTTCCAGAGTTTACAGAGCTGCATAACTTTTATGGCTCTTGGCTAGGGGAACAGGTAAATTTATTTATTAAAAACTATAATTTACAAGTAGACTTTATCGCTAGTCACGGACATACTACACACCATAAACCAGAAAAGGGTTTTACTTTACAAATTGGATCTGGACAACATTTGGCAAATGTCTGCGGCATAAAAACTATTTGTGATTTTAGAAGTAATGATGTTGCCCTTGGCGGACAAGGTGCCCCGTTGGTGCCAATTGGCGATATGCTCTTATTTTCTGAATATGATTTTTGTCTTAACCTAGGAGGTATTAGCAATGTATCATTTCAACAAAACAATAAAAGAGTAGCTTATGATATAGGCATAGCTAATATGGCCTTAAACTATATTACCAATAAAATAAATTTAGCTTACGACAAAAATGGGGAACTCGCTAAAAGTGGTGTTTTAAATAAGGAGTTATTTTATACTTTAAATAACCTAACCTACTACAAACTACATTACCCAAAATCTACAGGATTTGAGTGGTTTAAAAAAGAAATTATTCCTGTTTTAGAAAATACTAAAGACACAACAGAAAATATTTTACACACTTTAATACAGCATATATGTAGTAGCATTTCTAATGATTTATTGGCTGCATCTACAAAAAAAAATAACACATTATTAGTTACTGGAGGCGGTGCTTTAAATGGCTTCTTAATGAATACTTTAAAAAGTAAATTAGGAACTAGTTTTACAATAGATACCACATCTAAAACTGTAATAGAATTTAAAGAAGCATTAATTTTCGCTTTTATGGGAGTATTGCGTCATTTAGAGCAACCAAATGCATTAGCCTCTGTTACTGGTGCTAAAAAAGATTCTAGTTGTGGTGTAATATATATTCCGCAGTAAAACTTATTTAGACAAAGCAGCTGTTCTTGTTTTTTTAATAAGCATAAATACAAAAAGAGATAAACTACCACAAACAGCTAAACCTACAAACAAAGGTAATACTGTTGTATGCACATAACTACCTATTAGGGTTGCTATTGGTATAGATATTAAAGTAGACACAAAACCATTTATAGCAGCACCAACACCTGCAATATGCCCAATAGGCTCCATTGCTACCGATCTAGAGTTACCCCAAATAAACCCTAAACAAAAAAACTGTATTGCTAAAAAGCCTATTAAAATTGGTAAAGGTGGGTTTGCTGCACCCCAAAATAAAATAGAATATGTTATACTTATTACACAAAACAAACTCAGTGCAATAAAAATTAATCTTCGCATTCCAAAGCGTAATACCAATGTACCATTTAAAAAAGTTGCAGAACCTATAGATACTGCCAAACCAGCAAATATATACGGAAACTCATTTACCAAGTTAAATTGATCTTCAAAAATATGTTGAGCCGCACTT
This sequence comes from Cellulophaga sp. RHA_52, assembly GCF_007827205.1. Taxonomy (NCBI): domain Bacteria; kingdom Pseudomonadati; phylum Bacteroidota; class Flavobacteriia; order Flavobacteriales; family Flavobacteriaceae; genus Cellulophaga; species Cellulophaga sp. RHA_52. The sequence continues at coordinate 2,101,718 of NZ_VIRZ01000001.1, read as the reverse complement.
AAATAAACCAAAAAGGCTCCAGTAATTAATCCAGATATTAATGTAAAAGCAATAGTTTCCTTATGTTTTACAAACTCCTTTAATCCATCTAAAAAAATAGACCACGTAAACGGAATTTTAAATTCTGGCTTAAGCGTTTCTTTTTGTCTTTTCCAAAACCAAATAGATACAATTAAAGCAAAAAATAATTGCACATAAAATATAGCTTGCCAATTGTACATATTTAATACAGTTTTTCCAACCGCTGGCGCTACAACAGGAACTAAAATAAAAAAGGCCGTTACAAAAGACATTATTTTTGCCATATAATCTCCTTTGTACATATCTCTAATTATAGAAATTGTAATAGTTCTGGGTGCAGACAACCCTATTCCTTGAAAAATACGGCCAACTATCATAACCTCTAAAGATGTTGCATTTACGCAAACAATACTAGCTACAGTAAATATGGTAAATCCTGTATACACTATTGGTTTTCTACCATAACTGTCTGATAGCGGTCCAAAAAACAATTGACCAACACCTAAACCCAAAAATATCATTGTAATTAACATCTGATTTTTTGTGGGGTCAACACTATTTATAGCTTCTCCTATATAAGAAATTGCAGGTAACAAAGCATCTATTGCTAAAGCCACAATAGACATTAACGATGCCATTAAGGCTACAAATTCAAACTGTTTTTTTGAAGAGTTTTTTTGCATCCTGCAAAAATAACTTACTTGCTTTAAAATAACAGGCTAACAACATTAAATTTTAAGTTAAAGTAAGTGCGTTTAACGTAATAAAATCAATACTAAACGTAATAATCAAAAATATATAATTGCAAAATTGTATTTTTGACAAAAAAAATTAAATTTATGTTAATAATTGGGATAGCTGGTGGTACTGGTTGCGGAAAAACAACTGTTGTAAACCAGATTATTAATGAATTACCAGATGATGAAGTATGCGTAATCTCTCAAGACTCTTACTACAATGATCTTTCTCATTTACCATTAGAAGAAAGAAGAAAAACAAATTTTGACCACCCGCTTTCTATAGACTTTAAATTATTAAAGCAACATTTAGAAGAATTAAGACAAGGTAATACAATACAACAGCCTGTATATTCTTTTTTAGAGTGTAACAGAACAGCAGAAACTGTGCCTACAGAGCCTAGAAAAGTAGTAATTGTAGAGGGTATTTTAATTATGACAGATCCTGAAATTAGAAAAATGATGGATATTAAGATTTTTGTACACGCAGATTCTGATGAGCGCTTAATTAGACGTATAAAAAGAGATGTTAATGAACGTGGCTGGAATTTAGATGAAACTCTAGAAAAATACCAAAGCACTATTAAACCAATGCATGCAGAGTTTATAGAACCTAGTAAAGAGTATGCAGATATTATTATACCTAACAACAAACACAATACAGTTGCTATAGATATTGTACGTACCATTATAAACGAAAAATTAGTGTAACTTTTAGATGATATTTAAAAAGCTTAGAAATAAAAAATGGTTTGGTATAGCTACAAATATGTATGTGCTAGTACTCACCGTTTTTGTTATTTGGATGATTTTTTTTGATACAAACTCGCTCTTTATCCACAACGAATTGCAAAACCAAATTGAAAGTTTAGAAAAGCAAAAAGAATACTTAAAGGATGAGATAGCAAGGGATAAAAAAATTATTGAAAAACTAAGCGACCCTAAAGAGTTAGAGAAATTTGCTCGTGAACAATACTTTCTTAAAAAGAAAGATGAAGAAATTTATTTAATAGAATACCAAGACAGCATAAAAACTAAAGAAGATGAGTAAAACAAAATTATTTAATGATTTTTCTGAAGTGACTACCAAGGAATGGAAACAAAAAATTCAGGTAGATTTAAAAGGTGCTGACTATAACAACACACTAGTTTGGAAATCTCCAGAAGATATTAAAGTTAAGCCGTTTTATAACATAGATGATTTAGACGGAAAAACTACAAATATTAATACTCCAGATTGGAATATTGGTCAGGCTATTTTTGTGCAAAATGAAAATGCTTCAAACAAAAAAGCCTTAGATGTATTAGACAGAGGTGCAGAAGATTTAATTTTTACCATACCAAATGATAGTATTAAGATTGATGTGCTTTTAAAAAACATTGATCTTAAAAACAGAACGGTTTATTTTTTCTTACAGTTTTTATCATCAGAATATATTAGCAAAATTGATGCATTTACCAAAGACCAATCTGTAACCGTGCATTACAATATAGATATTATTGGTAATTTAGCTAGCTCTGGAAACTGGTTTTACAACCTTGCTAAAGATCACCAAGAACTAGATAAAATTGCTGCAATTACCAGCACTAAAAATACTATAGGTGTAAACGTTAGCACATACCAAAATGCAGGCGCAACAATGGTACAACAGCTAGCTTATGCAATGGCACACGCAAATGAGTACTTAAATCATTTTAAAAACAGTACCATTCCTAATATAACATTTACTGTAAGCGTATCTGGCAACTACTTTTTTGAAATAGCAAAACTTAGAGCTTTACGTTTATTATGGAAAACACTAACTGCAGAATACAACACAAATGCAGACTGTACTATTTTAGCTCTGCCTAGTAAACGAAATAAAACGTTGTACGATTATAATGTAAATATGCTACGTACAACTACAGAATGTATGACAGCAAGTATGGGTGGTGCAAATACAATTTACAACTTAGCTTATGATGCTATTTACCATAAAGATAATGAGTTTGGAGAACGTATTGCACGTAACCAATTACTTATTTTAAAAAAGGAAAGTTATTTAGATGTGGTAAATAACCCTGCAGATGGTGCATATTATATAGAGTCTCTAACGCATCAATTAGCAGAAAAAGCGTTAGAACTTTTTAAATCTGTAGAAGCAACAGGCGGGTTTTTATCAAACTTAAAATCTCATCAAGTACAGAAAAAAATAAAAGAAAGTGCCGCTAAAGAACAAGAACTTTTTAATACAGAAAAAGAAGTTTTGGTTGGTACCAATAAATATCAAAATAAGGAAGACAAAATTAATGAAGACTTAGAGTTATACCCTTTTGTAAAAACAAATGCACGTAAAACTTTAATAGAACCAATTATTGAAAAGAGATTGGCAGAAAGCCTAGAACAAAACAGATTAAAAGATGAGTAGAAAAGATTTACAACACTTAGAACTAAATATAGATAACAGTGCTAAAAAATCTGATACTTCAATTTTTAACACTGCAGAAGGTATTCCTGTAAAAAAAACATACACTAAACAAGATTTAAAAGGCGTAGAACATTTAAACTTTGCTGCTGGTTTGGCTCCAAACTTACGGGGCCCATACTCTACTATGTATGTGCGTAGACCATGGACAATAAGGCAATATGCTGGTTTTTCTACTGCAGAAGAGAGTAATGCTTTTTACAGACGTAATTTAGCTGCTGGCCAAAAAGGGTTATCTGTTGCTTTTGATTTACCTACGCATAGAGGGTATGATAGTGACCACGAACGTGTAGTTGGAGATGTTGGTAAAGCTGGCGTTGCCATTGACTCTGTAGAGGATATGAAAATTTTATTTGGTGGTATTCCGCTAGATAAAATGTCGGTTTCTATGACTATGAATGGTGCTGTTTTGCCCATTTTAGCGTTTTATATTGTTGCTGCACAAGAACAAGGTGTTGCGTTAGACCAATTAGCAGGTACTATACAAAATGATATTCTAAAAGAGTTTATGGTGCGTAATACATACATTTACCCACCTACACCATCTATGCAAATTATTGCAGATATTTTTGAGTACACTAGCCAGTTTATGCCTAAATTTAACAGTATAAGTATCTCTGGCTACCATATGCAAGAAGCTGGTGCAACAGCAGATATAGAACTTGCTTATACCTTAGCTGATGGTTTAGAATATATTAAAACCGGACTAAAAACTGGTATGGATATAGATAGTTTTGCTCCTCGCCTATCTTTCTTTTGGGCTATAGGAATGAACCATTTTATGGAAGTTGCAAAACTACGTGCTGGCCGTATGCTATGGGCTAAACTGGTAAAGCAATTTAACCCAAAAAATCAAAAATCTTTAGCATTACGTACACATTGCCAAACTAGTGGTTGGAGCTTAACAGAGCAAGACCCATTTAACAATGTTGCCAGAACCACAATAGAAGCTGCCGCTGCTGCCTTTGGAGGTACGCAAAGTTTACACACCAATGCTTTGGATGAAGCAATTGCTCTACCAACAGATTTTTCGGCTAGAATTGCACGTAACACACAAATTTACTTGCAAGAAGAAACTAAAATTACAAAAACGGTAGATCCTTGGGCTGGTAGTTATTATGTAGAAAAACTTACTGAAGAAATTGCACAAAAAGCTTGGACACTAATTGAAGAGGTGGAAGAATTAGGGGGTATGACCAAAGCTATAGAGGCTGGTATACCTAAAATGAGAATAGAAGAAGCCGCTGCAAAAAAACAAGCTCGTATAGATAGTAATGAAGATGTAATTGTTGGTGTAAATAAATACCAATTAGAGAACGAAGATGATTTACACATTTTAGAGGTAGATAATGAGCAAGTACGCAAGCAACAAGTAGAGAGACTTTCACAAATTAAAAGAACCAGAAATGCTAAGTTAGTTACGCAAGCTTTAGAAAATTTAACTAAAGCTGCCCAACAAAGTAAAAATAACACTACTAGTAAAGAACCTAATAAAAATTTACTAGCTTTAGCTGTAGAAGCTGCTAAACACAGAGCAACATTAGGAGAAATTAGTGATGCTTTAGAAAAAGTTTATGGCAGACACAAAGCAAAAATACAATCATTTACAGGCGTGTATTCTAAAGAAATTAAAAACGATGAAAGCTTTAAAAAAGCTTTAGCAATGGCAGATGCTTTTGCTGAAACCGAAGGAAGAAGACCAAGAATTATGGTTGCTAAAATGGGACAAGATGGTCATGACCGTGGTGCAAAAGTAGTTGCTACTGGTTACGCAGACTTAGGTTTTGATGTAGATATAGGTCCACTTTTCCAAACACCAGAAGAAGCTGCCAAACAAGCCGTAGAAAATGATGTACATATATTAGGTGTTTCTTCATTAGCTGCTGGTCATAAAACTCTTGTACCTGCAGTTATTAAAGAACTTAAAAAACACGGCAGAGAAGATATAATGGTAATTGTTGGTGGTGTAGTGCCTAAACAAGATTACCAGTTTTTGTTTGACGCAGGAGCTGTTGCTGTTTTTGGACCTGGAACAAAAATTAGTGATGCAGCTATTCAAATTTTAGAAATTTTAATGGCATAATTTTTTGCCCTTGTTTTAAAATAAAATGCGCTGAAAATGAGTTAAAAAATTAATATTTAACCGTAATTTTGGCGCTATAAAAACAAAAACAGCTGTGTATAGCTGCTTTTTATTTACAAACTATTAACAACTTCGGTTTTATATAGTCGTAAAAAAGTGTATTTTTAGCCTCACTAAACTTACTATGACAATGGGCAAAATAATAGCCATAGCTAACCAAAAAGGTGGAGTTGGAAAAACAACCACCTCTGTTAATCTTGCAGCTTCTTTAGGCGTACTAGAGAAAAAAGTACTGCTAATAGATGCAGATCCCCAAGCAAACGCAACTTCTGGCTTAGGTATAGATGTTGAAAGTGTTGAAGTTGGTACGTATGAATTGTTAGAGCACACCAAATCTGCTTCTGAAACAATTATGCCTACCACATCTCCTAATGTAGATTTAATTCCGTCTCATATTGACTTAGTTGCAATTGAGATAGAATTAGTAGACAAGGAACAACGGGAGTATATGATGCGCAAAGCAATTGGTGAACTTAAAGATAAGTACGACTATATTCTTATAGATTGTGCTCCTTCCTTAGGACTTTTAACGCTAAATGCACTAACAGCGTCTGACTCTGTTGTAATTCCAATACAATGTGAGTATTTTGCATTAGAAGGACTTGGTAAATTGTTAAATACTATTAAAAGTGTGCAAAAAATTCATAATCCAGAATTAGATATTGAAGGTTTACTACTTACAATGTTTGACTCTAGATTAAGATTATCTAACCAAGTAGTAGAAGAAGTTAAAAAACATTTCTCCGAAATGGTTTTTGATACTATTATACAAAGAAATGTTAGATTAAGTGAAGCTCCTAGTTACGGTGAAAGCATTATTAAGTATGATGCCAGTAGTAAAGGTGCTGCCAATTACTTAAATTTGGCAAACGAAATAATGAAAAAAAATAAGGAGAAAGTATAATGGCGAAAGCAACAAAAAAACAGGCTCTTGGTAGAGGTTTATCTGCCTTACTTAAAGATCCTGAAAATGATATTAATTCTGCTGATGATAAAAATGCAGACAAGGTTGTTGGTAATATAATTGAATTAGATTTAGATTTAATAGAAGTTAACCCTTTTCAGCCAAGATCTCATTTTAATGAAGAAGCTTTAGTAGAACTTTCTACATCTATAAAAGAACTAGGTGTTATACAGCCTATTACTGTACGTAAATTAGAATTTAACAAGTACCAACTTGTTTCTGGTGAACGTAGATTTAGAGCTTCTAAACTACTTGGTTTAGAAACAATACCTGCATACATAAGAATTGCTAACGACCAAGAATCCTTAGAAATGGCTTTGGTAGAAAATATCCAAAGGCAAGACTTAGATCCTATAGAGATAGCATTATCCTACCAAAGATTAATAGACGAAATACAACTTACTCAAGAAAAAATGAGTGAGCGTGTTGGTAAAAAAAGATCTACCATAACAAACTATTTACGTCTTTTAAAATTAGATCCTATTATACAAACCGGAATTAGAGATGGTTTTGTTAGTATGGGCCACGGTAGAGCATTAATAAATGTTGAGAAAAAATCTGATCAGATAGATTTGTACGAGAAAATTGTAGCCAATAATTTATCTGTAAGAGAAACTGAAAAAGCTGTAAAAGAACACCAAGAAGGTGGTAAGTCTGCAAAACCTACTGCAAAAAAAACTACTAAATCTCCAGATTTTGTAAAAGAAGGCTCTGCTAAAATAGAAAAACATTTAGCCACCAAAGTAGCCGTAACTGCTACAGAAAAAGGAAAAGGAAAAATTACAATTTCGTTTACTTCTGCAGAGGATTTTGATCGATTAAAAAAATTAATTACTGGTGCTTAAAAACCTAACTACTATACTATTTTTTAGTTTTTTTGTTGCTTTAGGTTGGTCTCAAGATCTTGAAAAACCTAAGCAAGAGAAAGATTCTATTGCGCAAGATTTAAAAGGTAAAGGTGTACTTGTAGATGAAGCTTTTATAAGTAAAAATCAAAGAATAGACCCTTTAGAACCAAGTAAAGCAGCTTTTTATTCTGCCATATTACCAGGTTTAGGACAAGTTTACAACGGAGACGTTTGGAAAGTTCCTTTGGTCTACGCTGCAATAGGTACTGGTGTATATGCATACAGTTTTAATAACAAGCAATACAACAGAACCAGAGATGCTTTTAAAAGAAGAAAAGCTGGTTTTATGGATGATGAGTTTTATGCCTTTAATGGGCAAGAAATTGACCCAGGAAACCCAAGGTTAGATGATGATGATTTACAAAGAGCACAAGAACGCTACCAAGAAGACAGAGATTTATCACTACTAATTACAATTGGACTTTATGCTTTAAATATTATTGAAGCCAATGTAAAAGCACATTTAAGACAGTTTAATGTTGATGACAACCTTAGCTTTAACATTAAACCTTATTTAGAATACAACACTATTACAGCAGATCCTAATTATGGTTTTGCTCTACAAATAAAATTTTAAGTATGAATATAGCTTTGTTCGGTTACGGAAGAATGGGGAAAATGATAGAACAAATAGCCATTAATAGAAACCATACTATTATTGCTAAAATTGATGCAGACACTAAAGAAATAGACTTTTCTAATATAGATGTTGCTATAGACTTTAGCTTACCAGATGCAGCTTTTAGCAATATTGAAAAATGCATAAACAATAACACTCCTATTATATCTGGTACTACTGGTTGGTTAAACAGGTATGATGAAGCTGTTACGTTATGCAAGCAAAAGCAAGGTGCTTTTATTTATGCATCTAACTTTAGCTTAGGCGTTAATATCTTTTTTGAATTAAATAGCTACTTAGCTAAAATGATGAAGTCTTTAGAGCAGTACAATGTTACTATGGAAGAAATTCATCACACAAAAAAATTAGATGCCCCTAGCGGAACGGCAATTACACTTGCTGAGGGCGTATTAGAACACTCTAAATACAAAGGCTGGCAACTTAATAACGCTGATGAAAATCATATACCTATTGTAGCAAAAAGAATACCTGAAGTACCAGGTACACATACTGTAAGCTACAACAGTAAAGTAGATAGTATAGATATTACACATACTGCACACAACAGAGAAGGTTTTGCTCTTGGCGCTGTTATAGCTGCTGAGTGGATTGTAGGTAAAACTGGTGTTTTTTCTATGAAAGATGTTCTGGAGCTTAATTAAAAGTTAAAAATCGACCGTAAGTTTACGGTTTTGCAAAAAATAATTTAGTTTTAAATATTAACTTTTAAAACAACAATAGGTTTTAAACCATAAAATAAAAAAATGAATATAACTCAGTGGATCATTTTTATCCTAATTATACAAGTAATACACTTTTTAGGAACTTGGAAATTATATGTAAAAGCAGGCAGAAAAGCTTGGGAAGCTGCAGTACCAGTATACAATGCTATTGTTTTAATGCAAATTATTAGAAGACCAAAATGGTGGGTTATACTTCTATTTATACCTATAATTAACCTTTTAATGTTTCCTGTTATATGGGTTGAAACCATAAGAAGTTATGGTAAAAATAGCTTAGTAGATACTTGGTTGGTGATACTAACACTTGGGTTTTACATTTATTACGTAAATTACGCATTAGATGTTAAATACATAGAAGACAGAAGCCTACACCCTACTACAGGATTGGGAGAATGGGTAAGCTCTATTGTGTTTGCTATTGTAGCTGCAACTTTTGTACACACTTATTTTATACAACCATACGTAATCCCTACATCTTCATTAGAAAAAACGCTTTTAGTTGGCGATTTTCTGTTTGTAAGTAAGTTTCATTACGGGGCACGCACACCTATGACTACAGTTGCCGCTCCTATGGTACATGATACATTACCAATTGTAGGATTAAAATCATACTTAAACAAACCACAATTACCATATTTTAGATTACCTGGTTTTCAAAAGATAAAAAGAAATGATATTGTTGTTTTTAGCTGGCCAGCAGATACAGTAAGGCAATTTTTTGTAAAAGAAAAGGGAGTAAGAAAACCAATAGACAAAAAATCTAACTACGTTAAACGTTGCGTTGGCGTACCAGGCGACACTATCTCTGTTGTAGATGGTTATGTACATATTAACGGAGAAAAAACAATTTTGCCAGATAGAGCTAAACCGATGTTTTTTCATGTAGTAACTACCAAAAATGCATTAGACAACAATGTTCTTAACGCTTTAGGCAGAAAAAACTTTACTGGCTATACCATACGCATACCTAAAGAGGTTTTACAAAAAAACAATGTGCCAGAACTAATGGAAAAAGGCACAAGTTTAGATGAAATTAAACAAGATTCTGCTTATGTCTATTACACAGGAAGTTTTGCAAGTGATAAAATAAAAAACTATTTAAAAGCTGAAGACGTAAGAAATATGAACCTTTTTAACCTTACTGAGGCAGAAGCTAAAAAGATTCAGAAATTAACAGCTGTAGAAAGTGTTACTAAATTTAGCTTTAAAAAGCCATCAACAAAAATATTTCCACAAAATGCTAATTTAGCAGGAACAGAAGATAACTTAGGACCTATTTACATTCCTAAAGCTGGTGCTACAATTAACTTGAACGCTAAAAACTTGCCGCTTTACAAAAAAATAATAACAGAGTATGAAGGCAATACTCTTGCACAAGCTGGCAACCAAATCACTATAAACGGTAGTGTAGCAGATAAGTATACTTTTAAACAAGATTATTTTTGGATGATGGGTGATAACAGACACCAATCTGAAGATAGTAGATACTGGGGCTTTGTGCCAGAAAACCATATTGTAGGTAAACCGGTATTTATTTGGATGAGTATAGATGGTATTAATGATGGTTTTGCAAACTGGAAACCTCGTTGGAACCGTTTTTTTACCACTGTTGGTGGCTCTGGAGAACCAGTTTCTTATTTAAAGTACTTTTTACTAATATTAGTAGCGTATTTTGCTTTTGACTATTTTAGAAAAAAGAAAAAGAAAACCAGTTAACAACACACTAAATAAAAATTACCAAAGGTGAAGATGTAGATATACTTATGTACTCACCTTTAATTGCTTTAACATATAAATATAATGTCTGTTTTACTTCATCCTGGATATTTTTTAAATATTGCAAATTTTGTTGCTATAGCAAACAACAATGTATGTTGGGAAGTAAATGATAATTACCAAAAACAAACCTTTAGAAATAGGTCTTATATTTCTGCAGATGTAGGCAAACATATGCTAAACATACCTATAAAACACGTTGGCAAAGATAAAGGCAAGCAAAAATACAAAGATGTAAGGGTAGAAAATGATTATGCTTGGCAAAGACAACATTGGAGAACCTTAGAAACAGCCTACAGAACATCTGCTTTTTTTGAGTTTTATGAAGACGAAATTGCTCCGTTTTATGAAAAAAAACATAACTTTTTACTAGATCTAAATTTAGAAACCACTGCTCTAATTTGTGATTGTTTGCAAATTGATATGCCACAAGAGAAAACTACTACTTTTGAAAAAGAACCTAAAGACTATATAGATGGGCGCTTTTTAATATCATCTAAAAATAAAATAGACTTTAAGCAAGAAAATTATTTTCAGGTATTTAATGATCGTAATGGTTTTATAGAAAACTGTAGCATATTAGATTTATTGTTTAATGAAGGAACAAATGCATTGACCTATTTACAAAACCATAATATAGCATTTAAAAATGCTTAGATTCTGCTTACATTATGGTATACATTTTATAGCGCCTATTGTAATTGGTTATTTCTTTTACAAAGAGCAACGCTTAAGGGCTATTATAATACTTTTAGCTGCTATTTTAATAGATTTAGACCACTTACTTGCCACACCTATTTTTGAAGCCAATAGATGCAGCATTAACTTTCATCCATTACATACTTATTGGGCAATGGGTATATATATTTCTTTATTATTTTTTAAGAAAACAAGAATTTTTGGCATAGCATTATTACTACATATGCTTGCAGATTTTGTAGACTGCTTATTTATTAATTCTTAAATTAAAACTAGCCATTACAGGAAAATGGTCTGATAATTTATTATCATAATTTTTATGTGCGATAACTTCAAACTCTTTGCTCGCCAAAATAAAATCTATACGAACTGGGTAATATTTAAAGTTATAAGTTCTGCCATAAGCAGATCCTTTTTCATTAAAAGTATCTAGTAAATCTCCCTTAATTGTTCTGTACACATTAGAGTATTGATTGTTATTAAAATCCCCGCAAACAATAGTTTTATATGGGTTTCCCTTTATATGCTCTTGTACAATTTTGGCTTGGTCTTGCTGCTTTTTAAAAGACTTTGTAATTCTACCGTATAATTTAGAAGACTCTTCATTAGAAATTGTCTCCATATCTGGCACAACCTTTAAAGACTCTAAGTGCAAATTATAAACCCTTATTGTATCGTTCTTATAAGCTATATCTGCAAAACTAGCAATGTTGTTTGTAAGCTTAAATGGCAACTCACCTGTGTTTAGTATTGGGTATTTAGAATATATAGCTTGGTTTACTTTATTTACATAAAATCCGGGTGCAACATAATTGTATTTATACCTGTGCTTCAATTGGTGGTAGCGAACCCTACTAAACTCTTGTATACAAATAATGTCTGGGTCTTCTTTCAGTACAAAGTCAATAATTTTATCTCCCAAAGCCTTATCACTAGACCATTCATATTTATTAAATCCTCTAGTATTGTAAGTCATTACAGTTAAACTAGTTTCATTATTCTTTTCTGTAGAAAAATTAAATTTTATAAATGAATCTACTAAAAAATAGCCTAAAAAAAGTACAAGTGCAGAAAGTAAAATTCTTTTATTTTTAGCCAATAGCCAATACAAGCAAAAAAGAATATTTACCAAGACCAACAAAGGCAATGACAAACTAAAAACTGATAAAAATGGAAGAATTTTGACCGAAACATATGGTGCTAAATAAGAGATACAAAGCAGTAATGCAAACAAATAATTGAGAACAAACACAAATCTGTTAAAAAAAGATTGCTTTTTCACTAGTCCTCTTTACCTGCTATAAATAAAAAATCTTTTTCTTCTTTAGATAAACTCTCGTATCCAGATTTGCTAATTTTATCTAAAATAGCATCAATTTTACGCTGTTTATCTGCTTTTTTACGGTCAACATTAGCTGTGGTAGAGCCAGTAGTTGTAGACTTAGGTTTTGCGCTTTTATAAACCGTTTTCATAGGCGCTTTTTTATCTTTCCTAAATAAATTTGCTATGCTATCCATAAACCTACCAAAACCAGCTCCTATATCTTTGCCATTCATAAGTTGCTTGGCGTAAAAATAACCTAATGCTGCACCACCTAAGTGACTCAGCATACCTCCTACATTTTGCCCATTAGACAACCTTAACAAATCTAAAACAACAATAATAACACCTAAATGCCATAATTTTAAATCTATAATTAGTAAACGTACAGTTTGGTTTGGCAAATAAGTACATACATAAATTAAAATTGCAGTTACGCCTGCAGAAGCACCTATTAATACTCCATTCTGATTTAGCAAAGCAGGTATTGTATTATAGCCTATCATAAACAGAAACCCGCCTACTATTACGCCTAAAAAGTATACATTTAAAAACTTTTTAGCATCAAATAAATTTAAAAATGTTCTTCCAAAAAAGTATAGCATTAGCATATTCCAAAAAATATGACCAAAACCACTATGAAAAAATGAATAAGTTACTATAGACCAAGGTTGCAGAATAAAATCACCCATATTTTCTGGTAAATTAAACCAGTTTACAATGTTGGGCAATCTAAAAAGATTAACCAATATTAAATTAAGTAGAAAAATAACAACATTAATAGCTATTAATTTTTCAGCAATATTTAATCTTGCGTATTGATATTTTAAATCTCCGTTCATTTTTAATTCCAGCGATTGTTATTAAACTGATTTTTTTTCCAGTACCACATCATTATAAAACCAAATATAGCACCACCTATATGTGCAAAATGTGCAATACCTCCACCAAATAAAGAATAGCCTGTTAAGCCTGAAAACAAATCTATACCAATTAAAACAGGAATAAAGTACTTAGCTTTTATAGGTATAGGTAAAAATATCATCATTAATTCTGCATTAGGGAACATCATACCAAAAGCAACTAAAATACCATAAATAGCACCAGAAGCACCTACAGCAGGCGTGTTATATGCGCTTAAAAAATTATCTATTGTACTTTTAGATGCTACGTTATACCAATCTGGCATATATTTTCCTTCAGCAACAATACCCATTACTTGCTCTTTAGAAACACCAGAGTTTACAATGGCATCTAAACCTTGGTTAAAGTAAAAATAGTTAACACCTGTATGTATTAACGCCGCACCAATACCTGCAGAAAAGTAAAAGAATAAGAACTTGTTTTTACCCCACATTTGTTCTAAAGGTGTACCAAAAGCATATAAAGCATACATATTAAATGCTATATGCATAAAACCACCGTGCATAAACATATGTGATACTAACTGCCATAGCTGAAAATTTTCATTTTCTGGAAACCACAAAGAAAACCATTGGTACATTTGGTCTCCTAATGTTTGTGTTGCTAAAAAGAAAATAACATTTATTATTATTAAATGTTTTATAACATCTGTAAGTCTACCCATTACATAAATTTTTTATCAATATCGTTTTCTGTGATGGTAACATAAATTGGTTTGTTAAACGGGCTAACCATAGACTCTGTACAAGCAAACAAATCGTTTACCAACGCAGCCTGAGATAATTTATCTAGAACGTCTCCTGTTTTAACAGCCAAAGATTTACACAAAGCTTTACTTAAAATATCTGCTTGTGAAAAACCATCTGCACCAACATTTTGTTGGCAATCTGCCATTAATTCATCAAAAATAGTATCTACCTCTGCTTCTGCAACCATTGGCGGAATACCATTTATTTCTACTATATTTTCATTTATTTGTCCAAAAACAAAACCCATAGTAGTTAAATTGTCTTTTATATCTTTTAAAATATCAATTTCTGCTAAAGAAAATGACAATTGTATAGGAAAAAGTAGCTGCTGACTTAAACCTTCATTTAAAGTAACTGTTCTTAAAAACTTCTCGTACAGCACACGTTGGTGGGCTCTTCCTTGGTCTATAACAACCATACCAGATTTTATGGTAGTTACAATATACTTTCTTTTTAACTGAAAAGTAATTGCAGAAGTATCTAAATCATCTTCTGTATCATCAAAAATAGACTTTGCACTTACTTCAGACTCAAAACTTACTCCTTCAAAACCAGTAGATTTTACCTCTGTATTGGGCGTTTCTACATAAAGACTCTCCCAACTTTGCGGACTAGGCTTTTTGTAAGATGAAAAAGAACTTGAAGACGCCGAAGGGCTATTGCTAGCGGTTGTTGGCTTGGTTTCTTCTGCAAACGGATTAAAAGTTGAATCTACGGTTACCTTTGGTAAAACAGCATTTTTATTTTTATACTCGTATGGTGTTTGCAAATTACTATTATGATCAAAATCTAAAGTAGGCGCAACATTAAATTGCCCCAAACTATGTTTTATAGTAGACCTTAAAATAGCATACAACGTTTGTTCATCATCAAACTTCACCTCTGTTTTAGTTGGGTGTATATTTATATCTATTGATGAAGGATCTACCTCTAAATTTAAAAAATAACCAGGATGAGTCCCAGGTTTAATTAAGCCTTCAAAAGCAGCAAGTACTGCATAATGAAGATAATGACTTTTTATAAACCTGTTATTTACAAAAAAGTATTGTTCACCTCTACTCTTTTTAGCAAACTCAGACTTACATATAAAACCAGAAACTTTTACAACTTGTGTATCCTCATTAACAGGAACCAATTTCTCATTAGACTTTTTTCCAAAAATATTTACTATTCTTTGTCTAAAATTAGATTCTGGCAAGTTAAAAAGTTCACTGCCGTTATTGTAGTAATTAAATGCTATAGATGGGTGAGCTAAAGCTACTCTATGAAACTCATCTGTAATATGGCGTAATTCTACGGCGTCTGACTTTAAAAAATTTCTACGTGCAGGAATATTAAAAAATAAGTGCTTAACAGCCAAAGAAGTTCCTTGTGGCGTAGCTACTACCTCTTGAGATTTAATTTCACTACCCTCAATTTCTATAGCAGTTCCAATTTCTTCGTTGGCAGTTTTTGTTTGCAAATCTACACGTGCTATTGCTGCAATAGAAGCTAAAGCTTCTCCTCTAAACCCTTTTGTGTTTAGATTAAACAAATCTTCTGCGCTTTGTATTTTAGATGTTGCGTGGCGCTCAAAACTAAGTCTTGCATCTGTAGCACTCATACCAATACCGTTATCTACAACTTGTATTAGAGATTTACCACCATCTTTAATTATTAATTTTATGCTAGTTGCTCCTGCATCAATTGCATTTTCTAGTAGTTCTTTAACTACAGAAGCTGGTCGCTGAACAACTTCACCCGCTGCAATTTGGTTTGCAACGTGGTCCGGTAAAAGTTTTATGATATCTGCCATTATTTTATGGAGAATATTGAAAGATCAAAGTCTATAATGTATAAAAAAGCGAAAACCAAAACAGCTATTATAATTGCCATTCGTATTTTCATATTTCTGTCTCCCTCTTTACGCAGATCAGAAAAAGCGTTTCCAAACTTACTTTTTAATCCTTGTTTTGGGCCAACAGTTGTACGGTATTTATCTAGTTTGTGCTGAATTTTATACGGGTTACCCTCACCTTTATCATCATAGTAACGAGGCTTATAGTCGTACGACTTATTTTTCCGTAATCTTGTAAATTTTCCCATAATAACTAGATTTTCAAAGGTACTTAAAAACACAAAAAATAGCACAGATACTATGCCAAAACTTGTTAACAAGTCAAATTAACATAAAAACAAAAAAAATGTATAAAAAAAATACTCTTAAAAAATCTTATTTAAAAGACTTTTTAAGAGTATTTAATAAGTGTATTTGGCAGTATTAGTTTCCTAAAGCAGCCATTTTTATTGCTGCTATTGCAGCTTCTGTTCCTTTATTACCGTGTTTACCTCCACTACGGTCTATTGCTTGTTGCAAGTTATTGTCTGTAAGTACACAAAAAATAACAGGTGTATCAGTTAAAACATTTAGGTCTTTTATACCCTGCGCTGTTGCACTACATACAAAATCAAAATGTTTAGTTTCTCCTTGTATAACACTACCAATAGCTATAACTGCATCTACTTTTTTTGTTGCAATCATTTTTTTACTACCGTAAGTAAGTTCAAAACTCCCGGGAACATCCCATCTTACAATGTTTTCTTTTACAGCTCCGCAATCTAAAAGAGCTTCTATAGCTCCATTATATAGCCCTTCTGTAACTTCTGTGTTCCATTCTGAAACAACAATCCCAAACCGAAAATCTTTCGCGTTTGGGATTGAAGTTTTATCGTATACTGATAAATTTTTATTAGCCGTAGCCATATCTATATTATTTAGCTTTTCCTATAAATGCATCAATTGTTGAAGCCTCTAAAGAAGTAGAAAATTCATTTTTCACTCTCTCAAAGTACTTTAACGCCTTATCTTTTTCACCTAACTCTAATGCTGCAACACCAGCTTTGTATAAATATCTTGGAGTTGTAAAATCGTTATCTCCCTGAGCAACTGCTTTTTCATAATACTCTAAAGCATCTTCAGTTTGGTTTAACTGCATAAAAGCATCACCTATACCACCTTTAGCTAAAGCTCCTAAAGTAACATTACTAGTACTAAAATCTTCTAAATGATTAATAGCCTCTTGGTAGTTTTTTAAATTTAAGTAAGCCATACCAGCAGAGTAATTTGCTAGGTTAGCAGTTGGTGTACCACCATAATTTTTTATAATATCTAAAAATCCGTATTTACCTTCAGACCCGTTTAAGGCTAAAGTTAATAAAGAATCTTTATTCGCAGATGCATCATTTAACGCTTGGTCTAAATACTGTTGTGGGTAGTACATTTCGTTATTAGCATCGTTAATTTTAGGATTTTGAACAAAATTAACATAAGCTAAATAAGCTAAAACTCCAACAGCAATAACACCTATAACGCCTAAAATTGCTTTTTGATTTTTTGCAACCCACTCCTCAGATTTGGACGCACTTTCATCTAAAGTATTAAAAACCTCTGCAGTTGTACTATCTTGTTCTTGTATTTCTACTTCTTCTTCTTTAGTCTTTGGTTTGTATCCTCGCTTTTTATATGTAGCCATAGTTAATTTTATTAATCGCGCAAAAATAAAGTTTTTATTGAAATCTAAAACCTTATTTATTCGTTATTTTTCAATAATTTGCGACTTCTCTTATATTTTTAAAATAAAACTTGCCAAAAACAGAATGCTTTTAAAGAAATTATCGCTTGTAAATTATAAAAATTTTGACTCTAAAGAATTTGATTTTGACGCTAAAATAAACTGCTTTGTTGGCAGTAATGGCGTAGGAAAGACAAATATTTTAGATGCTATTTACCATTTATCTTTTGGCAAAAGTTACTTTAATCCTATTGCGTCACAAAATATAAAACACGGTGAAGATTTTTTTGTTGTTGATGGATTGTTTTTTAAAAACGATAGGGAAGAAAAAATTATTTGCAGTTTAAAAAAAGGTGCTAAAAAGGTTATTAAAAAAAATGGTAAGGCATATGATAAGTTTTCTGACCATATTGGTTTTTTGCCGTTGGTAATTATTTCTCCGGCAGACCGCGACCTTATTTTAGAAGGTAGTGACACAAGACGTAAGTTTATAGACGGTGTAGTATCTCAATCTAATAAAGAATATTTAACTGCTCTTTTAAAATATAATAAAATACTTTTACAACGTAATTCTCTTTTAAAATACTTTGCTGTAAACCATACTTTTGACAAAACTACACTAAGTGTTTATAATGAGCAATTACAAGAATATGGTACAATTATACACAAAGAACGTGTTGCATTTTTAAATGAATTTATTCCTATTTTTAAAGAACAATATGCTGCAATATCTGGCGGAAAAGAAGATGTAACAATTACATACAATAGCAAGCTACTAGACAAAGATTTACTGCAATTATTTAATGAAAGTTTAGAAAAAGATAGGGCTGTGCAATACACTACAGTTGGTACTCATAAAGATGATTTGTCTTTTGAAATTAACAATTACCCTGTAAAGAAATTTGGTAGCCAAGGGCAGCAAAAATCATTTTTAATAGCCTTAAAACTGGCTCAGTTTAACTTTATTAAAGCGCAAGCAAAAACAACTCCTATTCTATTGTTAGACGATATTTTTGACAAGTTAGATGAAAACCGCGTAGCACAAATTGTATCTTTAGTAGATGACGATAATTTTGGACAAATTTTTATTAGTGATACGCACGCAGACCGAACTGAAAATGTGGTAAAAAATATACACCAGAGTTACAAAATATTTAAAATATAACTAGTTATACTTACAGTTTATATTTTATATTCATAAAACAAAATAACATTAAAAGTTGCCGTTATTTTATACTTAAATTTGTATTTTTCAAGTCACTGTACATCCTTTAAACAAGAAATTTTAACAATGAAAAAGCTAGCAATTATATGTTTAACAATACTATTTATAGCCTGTAGCAACTCATCTACTGTAAAAAAAGAAGATATACACTTGCTTAATGGCTATTGGGAAATTACTCAAGTTTTTTTTGCTGATGGCAGCAGCAAAGAGTATAAAGCAAGCCCTATTATAGATTTTTTTGAAATTAATAACCAAAAAGGATTTAGAACAAAAGTACAGCCAAAAATTGGAGGCACTTTTACCACAAATAAAGATGTAGATAAAGTTACTATTACACAAAAACAAAGTACCTTTACCATAACATACAGCAATAACCTTACAGAAAGAGAAGAAGAGTTATTAAGCCTTAGCAAAAACTCTTTTACAGTTAAGGATACAGAGCAAATTACATACGTTTACAAACGCTACCAACCTATACAAATAGAGCAATAATGGCAAAACGCAAAAAAGAAAATCTGCAATTAGGAGATCTTTTACAAGATTTTATAAAAGAAAATAGATTAGACCGTGGTATAGACGGTGTAGATACACGTGCTGCTTGGAAAAACCTTATGGGACCTGGTGTAAATAATTATACTACTACTGTAGAATTACGTAATGGCACTTTGTACGTATCTCTAAGTTCTTCTGTATTAAGAGAAGAATTAAGTCACGGCAATTCAAAAATTATTAAAATGATAAATGAAGATTTAGGAAAAGAAGTGGTAAAAAAATTAGTACTACGTTAAATACTTTTCATTTTAAAACATAAAAAAACCATCAAGCAAAAACTTGATGGTTTTTTTTTATGTTTTGGTATATATCTAGAAAATTTCTCTTCCAGAAAAATGGAAAGCTCCTTCAATAGCAGCATTCTCATCACTATCAGATCCGTGAACTGCATTTTCTCCTATAGAAGTTGCATATAATTTACGAATAGTACCTTCTGCAGCTTCTGCTGGGTTAGTTGCACCAATAAGAGCTCTAAAATCTTCAACAGCGTTATCTTTTTCTAAGATAGCAGCAACAATAGGACCTCTTGTCATAAATTCTACTAACTCTCCAAAAAACGGACGCTCGCTATGTACAGCATAAAATGCTTCTGCATCTCTTTTGCTTAACTGCGTATATTTCATAGCTACAATTTTAAAACCTGCAGATGTAATTTTTTCTAAAATACCACCAATGTGACCATTTTCTACACCGTCTGGCTTAATCATTGTAAAAGTTCTGTTTGTAATCATCGTCTTTTAAATTTTTTGCAAAAATAATGCTTTTAATATAACACGCAACAAATTAGTTTAAAAGCTTGTAAAGCAACTGTTACTAGATTGTTAGGTTAATGATATTAAGCTGCTTAGTAGGTTTGTTTTAATTCTCCTAACACCTTACCATTATCACCTATCATTTTAAAGATTACTGTTTTAGTGTCAAAATCAAAATTTAACAAACCAAAACTCTTAACAAAAACAACTTCTCCTACCCTGTATGGATTTTCTTCTCCAGAAAAACCAGTGTAAGTATGTGTTAACCCACTACTTGTAAAATCTACCAGCGGATAGTTTAAATCTTTTACTGTGTCTACAGAAAACTCAGATATATGTCGGTCTCCAGATAATATCATTGCTCCTTTAGCCTTAGTTTTTACTAAAAGTTTTTTAAGCTTGTCTACCTCATGCGGAAAATTTCCCCATCCTTCAAAACCGTGCTTGTTAGATAAATATTGTACACTACTAATTAAAATATTAAAATCTGCTTCAGAATTATTTAGCTCTTCTGTTAACCATT
This sequence comes from Cellulophaga sp. RHA_52, assembly GCF_007827205.1. Classification (NCBI taxonomy): domain Bacteria; kingdom Pseudomonadati; phylum Bacteroidota; class Flavobacteriia; order Flavobacteriales; family Flavobacteriaceae; genus Cellulophaga; species Cellulophaga sp. RHA_52. The sequence continues at coordinate 2,081,046 of NZ_VIRZ01000001.1, read as the reverse complement.
TCCATTGCTCTTCTCCTAAAATAGTTCCTTCTCCGTAAACATTTGGTTGCACACGCCTTTTGTTGTCTGTAGCTGGCGTTAGTGCTGTTCTAAAATAGCGCGTATCTAAAACTAATACCTTTACTTTTGCTTTTGGCAAGTTGTAATTATGTACTGCATAAACACCTTCTCTTTGTCTACGCGGACTATCTTTAGCAACATCCATAAAGTCTAAAAACTCTTGTTCACTTTCTTTTTTAGCCTTAAACTCTACTCCACCGTCATTTAAACCATAATCATGATCATCCCAAGTACCAATTACTGGTACAGTTTCTTTTAACTTTTTGTAACCAGGCACATTGTCTTGAGCTGCATATATAGCTCTTAACTGCTGCATATTATCTGTATCTGCATAAATATTATCTCCTCCCCAAATCCACAAATTAGGATTGGCTGCTAAAACATCATCCCACAAAGGGTTTACCTCATCATGTTTGTTACAAGATCCAAAAGCAATGGTAAAATCTGGCTTAGTTTCTGTAGTTACAGTAGTTTCTACAGGTTTTACTGTTTTACATGCGCTAAAAGCAACCAATAAACCAAGCACAAAAATAGTTTTCTTCAAAATATTAAAATTATAGTTTAAGTAACAATTTTAAGACTATTTTTTCACATACTAAAGCATTACATAAGGTATTAACCAAAACATAAGATTGGCAGTTATAAAAAGCTACCGGTATTTTGAGCATTTACTAAAAACACTATCTTTGGTGCATATGAATAAAGAAGATAGTAAAACGGTGAAGTCCTTACTTAGCTCACCACATAAAATAGTTATAATACCACACAAAAATCCAGATGGTGACGCCATAGGTTCTACCTTAGGACTAATGCATTACCTTAAAAACAAAGGACAACAAGCAGTTGTAATAGCTCCTAATGACTTTCCTAAGTTTTTAAAATGGATGCCAGGACAAGAAGAAATTATCATTTTTGAAAATGACAAAGAAGTAGCTGAAAAATATATTACAGAAGCTAGTATAATTTTTACACTAGATTTTAATCATTTATCTAGGGTTGGTTTTATGCAAGAAACCTTAGAAGCTGCAGAAGGTACCTTTATTATGATAGATCATCACCAAGCACCATCAGACTACGCAAAAGTTACATATTCTGATGTGCATATGAGTTCTACTTGTGAAATGGTATATAATTTTATTGAAGCCATTGAACAAGACACTAGCAAAATTACAAGCAAAATAGCAAACTGCTTGTATACTGGTATAATGACAGATACTGGATCTTTTAAATACTCATCTACAACAAGCAGAACACACCGCGTAGTTGCAGATTTAATTGATAAAGGAGCAGAAAATATGGCTATACACAATAAGGTGTTTGACACCAATTCTCCTAGTAGATTACATATTTTAGGTTGTGCCCTAAAAAATATGGTTATACTAGAAGATTACCATACTGCATACATTACACTTAGCCAAGAAGAGTTAGATGAAAATGAATTTAAAAAAGGAGATACAGAGGGTATAGTTAATTACGGACTTACTTTAGACAATATTATTTTTGCTGTTATTTTTATTGAAAATAAAGATGAAGGAATTATAAAAATATCATTTAGATCTCAAGGCAATTTTTCTGTAAACGAATTTGCAAGAGCGCATTTTGAAGGTGGCGGGCACGACAATGCTGCTGGTGGTAAAAGCAATGTTTCTTTAGAAGAAACCACAGCAAAATTTGTTGCTTTGTTAGACAGTTATAAAGATCAATTAAAAGGATGAAAAAAGTTATATACTTAGCACTAATACTTTGCTTTATAAGTTGTGATGGTCCAGAACCAAGAAGACCTATAGAAGTAAAAACAGGTAGTTACATAAAACAATCTATAAAACGAAATAAATTACTACTTGCAGAAGAAGAAGCAATTATACAACGAATAATAAAAAAAGATACTGCCCACAACTACATAAGTGGTACAAATGGAGCTTGGTATTTTTACAATAAAAAAAACCAAGAGCAAACACAAACCATAAAACCAGATGATTTGGTTACTATGCGTTATAGTTTATTAGACCTTAATAATGATACTATTTATGGTTTTAATGAAATTGGGACTATACAATATAAAGTAGACAAGCAAGAACTATTTTTAGGCCTACGTACAAGTGTAAAACTCTTAAAAAAAAATGAGACTGCTACCTTTTTATTTCCTTCTTCTTTAGGCTACGGCTACCACGGAGACGATAATAAAATAGGAACCAACATACCTTTAAAAGCAGTAGTATCTATATTAAAAGTAGAAAAAGATAGTATTCTAAATTAAAAATCAACTAAAAAAGTAAAAATGAAAAAAAGTTTTTTAATCTTATTAATAGCTGTATCTGCAATGGTAGGCTGTAAATCTGGACAATATGCAGACTTAGAAGATGGGTTGTATGCAGATATAAAAACCAATAAAGGAGATATGCTAGTAAAGTTAGAGTACAATTTAGCACCAGTTACTGTTGCTAATTTTGTTTCTTTAGCAGAAGGTAAAAGTCCGTTTGTTAGTGAAGAATACAAAGGTAAAAAATACTACGATGGTATTATTTTTCATAGAGTAATGAAAGATTTTATGATTCAGGGTGGAGACCCAACAGGAACAGGTATGGGTAACCCTGGTTATAAATTTAAAGACGAGTTTAACGATTCTCTTCGTCACACAAAAAAAGGTATTATATCTATGGCTAACTCTGGACCCAAAACTAATGGCAGCCAGTTTTTTATTACTCACGCTCCTACTCCTTTCTTAGATGGTTTAGATGAGTTTGGTAATTTAAAAAATTGTGATAATCCTAGAGTTGGATGTCATTCTGTTTTTGGTGAAGTTGTTAAAGGTTTAGAAGTTGTAGACTCTATTGCAAATGTAAAAGTAGCTGCAAAAAACAGACCTTTAGAAGATGTTGTTATCTCTACCATAGAAATAGTAAAAAAAGGTAAAGAGGCTAAAAAGTTTGATGCAATTAAAGTAATGACAGCTTACTTTGAAGAAGAAAAAGAAGAAGAAAAAAGACAACTTGCTTTAGCTGAAGAAGCTAAAAAAACAGAAGCTGCTTTTGCTGCAGAAACTGCCGAGCAAATTAAAAAAGCAGAAACTTTACCTTCTGGCTTAAAAGTGCTTGTTTTAAAAGAAGGTACTGGTAAAAAACCAAAAATTGGACAAAAAGCTTTGGTAAACTATGCTGGTTGGTTAAGCAATGGCACTTTGTTTGATACCACAATGGAAGACGTTGCTAAAGAGTTTGGAAAATATGATATTATTTACAAAATGCACGGTAACGATTTAAGCCCATACCCAATGGAATACAGTCCAGAGTCTAGATTAACTGCTGGTTTTAAAGAAGGGCTATTACGTATGAAAGTTGGCGATAAAGTTCGTTTGTTTATTCCACCTCACTTAGGTTACGGAGAACAAGGAGGCGGACCAATACCTCCAAACGCCGATTTAATTTTTGATGTAGAAATCACTGGTATTCAATAAACTACACGTTTCTTAACAAAAAAGTTTCAATAAATTAAAAGACTGCTTTTGGCAGTCTTTTTTATTTGTAATACATTTACTACAAATAATTCTCCCCAAGTAAACCTTTAATAATAAAAAACGCTATGAAAACATTTGCATTAAAAACAGTATTACTCGTATTTTTTTTATCTTTTTTATCTTGTGACAATTCATCTAACGACCTAATAGATGCAATTAATAATAATAACGAAGAAACTAAAGAAGAAGAAAACACCAATGAAGATGAAAACAACAGTAACAACACTGCAAAAACTGTTGTAGATGCGTACGGACAACTACGCATTAAAGGAAGTAAAATTGTAGACAAAAATGACAACGCAATACAATTACGTGGTATGTCTTTATTTTGGAGCCAATGGATGCCACAATACTACACAACAGGCACCGTATCATGGCTAAAAGAGGATTGGAACGTTACCATTGTAAGAGCAGCTATGGCTGTAGAAGATAATGATGGTTACCTAAGCAACCCAGAAAGAGAAAAAGCTAAAATATTTACAGTTATAGATGCCGCTATAGAACAAGGTATTTATGTTATTGTAGATTGGCACAGTCACCACGCAGAAAATCACCTAAGTGAAGCTAAAAGTTTTTTTGCAGAAGTTGCCCAAAAATACGGAGACAAGCCTAACATAATCTACGAAATTTACAACGAACCTTTAGATGGTGTTTCATGGAACAACACACTTAAGCCATACCATGAAGCTGTTATTAAAGAAATTAGAAAGTATGACCCAGACAATATTGTAGTTTGTGGTACTAGAGTATGGTCTCAACGTGTTGATGAAGTAATTGGCAATGAAATTAATGATGCCAACGTAGCGTATACTCTTCATTACTATGCAGCTAGTCACAAGCAATATTTAAGAGATATTGCCAAACAAGCCATAGACAACAACTTGGCTATTTTTGTTACAGAATATGGCACAACAGAATATACTGGTGATGGGTATGTAGACACTGCAGAGAGTAAAGCTTGGTGGAAATTTTTAGACGATAACAAAATATCATGGTGTAATTGGTCTATAGCAGATAAAAACGAAAAATCTGCGGCATTAACTCCTGGAGCTAGTGGCAATGGTAATTGGAGCTTAGATCAAGTAACGGAATCTGGAAAATTAGTACGAACAGAATTAATAGAAAAGAATCCTACTTTTTAAATAAAACCTTAATACTAAAAATCCCCATTTGATGTTTTCAAATGGGGATTTTTTTATAAAGTTATATAATGCTTTAAGCCGGACTATTTTTTAGCACTTCTAAAGTAAATTTCCAAAACTTTTGTACAGAAGAAATACTAACACGTTCATCTGGTGAGTGAGCTCCTTTTATAGTTGGCCCAAAACTAATCATATCCATATCTGGGTAATTCTGACCTAAAATACCACACTCTAAACCAGCATGGCAAGCCACCACCTTTGCATCTGTACCAAAAACGGTTTTATACTGTGCACTTAACACTTTTAAAATAGCCGAATCTGGATTAGGATTCCATCCTGGATATTCACCACTAAAGTCTACCTTAAAATCTGCTAATTCAAAAGCAGACTTTAATGCGTTAGCTAAATCCATTTTTCCAGAGTTTACAGAAGACCTAGTTAGGCATCCTATTTTTATTGCTCCGTCTTTAACTATAACTCTTGCTATGTTGTTAGATGTCTCTACCAAATCTGCCATACTAGCACTCATTGCATACACACCGTTATGTGCTGTGTAAATACCACGTAACATTTTTTGTTGAGCCTCTTTTTCCATAACATTTTCTGGCAAGGCAACCTCTGTTAAAGAGATAATTAAATTTGGCTCCGTAACTTTCAATTCAGATTTAATAGTATTTACCAACTTTTCAAAATTAGCCAAAAACTCATCTGTAACTTTTACAGCAACAATAGCATTACTTTCTCTTGGTATTGCATTACGCAAACTACCACCATCAATCTCAGAAATGGCCAAATCAGTATGTAAGCTTATGTTATAAAGCAGCCTATTCATTATTTTATTAGCATTGCCCAAACCACGGTGTATATCCATACCACTATGGCCACCATTTAATCCTTTAACTGTTACTTTATATCCTGTAAAGTTTGCCTGCACAGGCTCTAATTCATAAATTCTTCTTGCAGTAATATCTATACCTCCTGCACAACCTATATCAATCTCATCATCTTCTTCTGTGTCTAAATTTAAAAGAATATCGCCTTGCAAAACGCCACCTTTTAACCCCATAGCACCAGTCATTCCTGTTTCTTCATCAATAGTAAATAAAGCTTCTAAAGCAGGGTGTGGTATATCTGTGCTTTCTAACAAAGCCATTATTGTAGCAACACCCATACCGTTATCTGCTCCTAACGTAGTTCCTTGAGCTCTAACCCAGTCACCATCTATGTACATTTGTATGCCTTGAGTATCAAAATCAAAAACAGTATCGTTATTTTTTTGGTGTACCATATCTAAATGAGACTGCAACGTAACCATTTTTTTATTTTCTAAACCTGGTGTTGCTGGCTTTCTAATAATAACATTACCAACCTCATCTTTTAAAGTTTCTAATTGTAAAGAAGCGCCAAAATCTAACATAAACTGTATAACACGTTCTTCTTTTTTAGAAGGTCTTGGCACTGCATTTAAGTCTGCAAATTTGTTCCAAACTGCTTTGGGTTCTAACTCTCTTATATCTTTACTCATTTCTTTTTATTTTCTAGGCCTCAAAATTACATAATAGAAAACGATTTTATGTCTTGTATTGTTTATTTTTGATGTAATGAAGTCAAAATTAAAAAATGGTATTGCTCTTTTGTTGCCTATACAAATAGTATTGGTAAAATGGTTGGCCAACTATCCTGCATTTATTGAAAAATATTACAGTAATGGTTTGTACCAATACACTTCTAAGTTTTTTAGGTATTTATTAGGTTGGATACCATTTTCTGTTGGCGATATTTTATATGCTGCATTAATTATATTTGCTCTTAAATACGTTATTAAAAAAAGAAAATATATAAAGCAAAAACCTCTCATTTTTTTAAGAAATATTCTGGTAGTTTTATCTATTGCTTATTTTACTTTTCATTTTTGTTGGGGGTTAAATTACTACAGAGAACCACTATACAAAACATTACAAATTAAAGAGAATCATTCTTTAGCAGAATTAGAATCTTTTGTTTCTAGGTTAATAGAAAAAACAAATACCATACATAAAACTATTACAGAAGACAGTACTAAAGCTGTTGTTATGCCCTATAACAAAGCAGAGATTTATGATTTAACAACCGTAGGGTACACGGAATTACAAAAAAAATACCCATTTTTAAATTATCAAACACCTAGCTTAAAAACCTCTTTATATAGTACAGGTTTAAGCTATGCAGGTTACGGTGGCTACCTTAACCCTTTTACTAATGAAGCTCAGGTAAATGGTAAAATTCCACTGTACAGGTATCCTGTAATTGCAGGTCATGAAGCCGGACACCAAATTGGATATTCTGCAGAAAATGAAACCAATTTTATTGGGTATTTGATAACTGCTAACAATACAGATATTTACTTTAAATATGCTGCCTACTCATACGCATTAAGCTATTGTTTAAGTGATATTAGATACAATAATCCAGAATTATTTAATCAACTTTATAGTAATTTAAATGTTGGAGTTAAAAAAAACTACCAAGAATTAAGTACTTTTTGGGGTAATTATGAAAACCCTATGGAGCCTGTTCTAAAATCTGTTTACAGCACTTTTTTAAAAGCAAACAACCAAACAGATGGTATGAAAAGCTACAGCAGAATTGTAACATTATTGGTTGCCTACCATCAAAAACACCCATTATAAAATATTAAGATCTATAGTATAGCGGTACATTTACATACGTACGCACAGTAATTTTAACATTTTATTACGATTTTCAAATGCCTGTTTACATATCTTTAGACAGACTAATTTACTAATCAACTCAAAAAGAAACCGATATGAGAATACGACTCCTATCGCTTGCCCTATTTTTGGCAAGTGCTACCGTGTTTGCACAGGATTATTTCCCTACAAACACTGGTGTAAAATCTAAAAACAATAATTACACCGCCTTTACAAATGCTAAAATATTTGTTACTCCTACACAAGTTGTAGAAAACGGAACTCTACTTATTAAAAACGGAAAAGTAGTACAAGTAGGTAAAAGTGTTACTGTACCTAAAAATACAGTAACTGTAAACCTAAAAGGAAAATCTATTTACCCTTCGTTTATAGATATTTACTCGGACTTTGGTGTAAAAAAGCCTAAAGCATCTGGCGGTAGATCTACACAGTATGAAGCTACAAGACACGGTTATTATTGGAATGACCATATAATGCCAGAAAATAATGCTATATCTGTTTTTAAGTTTGATGCTAAAAAAGCTGCTGAATACCAAAAAGCAGGTTTTGGTGTTGTAAACTCTCATATACAAGATGGTATTGCTCGTGGTACAGGTATACTTGTTACTTTAAATGATGATGGTACAAATAGCGACCGTATTTTAGATGACAAATCTGCACAATATTTTTCTTTAACTAGGAGCGCCATAAAAAAACAATCTTACCCTTCTTCATTAATGGGTTCTTTGGCTTTACTAAGGCAAATGTATTCTGATGCTGCTTGGTATGCAAATGGCAATAGTGACACAAAAGATTTGTCTTTAGAAGCTTTAAATAAAAATAAAGGTTTGGTTCAAATTTTTGAAGCTGGTGATAAGGGTCACGCTTTAAGAGCAGATAAAATAGGAGACGCAAACAATATACAATATGTAATTTTAGCTGGTGGTAATGAGTATGAGAGCATTGCAGATATTAAAGCTACAAATGCTACCTACATTGTACCTATTAACTTTCCAGATGCTTATGATGTATCTAACCCATACCAAGCAGATAATGTTTCTTTAGCAGATATGAGACGTTGGAACCAAGCACCTTCTAACCCAAAAGTACTGGCAGATAACAGTGTTCCTTTTACGTTTACTACGTATGACCTTAAATCTCCTGCTGCTTTTAAAAGTAAATTATTAAAAGCTATTGCATACGGTTTACCAAAAACAAAAGCTCTAGAGGCTTTAACAACTGTACCTGCGCAAATACTTGGTAAATCTAACCAAATAGGTTCTCTTAAAAGTGGCAGCTACGCAAACTTTTTAATTACTTCTGGTGATGTTTTTGACAAAAACACTACACTTTACGAAAACTGGGTTCAAGGACAAAAAAATGTAATAACAGATAAAGATGTTAAAGACATAAATGGAACCTATAATTTAGCTGTAGATGGCACAACTTATAAGTTAGAAATTAAAGGGGCTACAGATAAACCTTCTGCTACTTTAAAACAAGACTCTACCACTATTAAGTCTAAATTCTCATATAAAGAGAATTGGATAGATCTTGCCTTTGCCACTAATGAAGGAGAAAAAAGATATAGAATGACGGGTATTGTTACCCCTAACTCTAACAATATTAGCGGTAAATTAGTATTACCAAACGGAACTGAATCTACTTTTGTTGCTACAAAAACAGGAGATGTAGATAAAAAAGAGAAAGAGAAAAAGAAAAAAGAAACTACTACACCAGATTTAATGCCGGTTACCTACCCTAACGTTGGTTATGGTTACGCAAACAAACCAAAACAAGAAAACATATTGTTTAAAAATGCTACAGTTTGGACAAGTGAAGATGCTGGTATTTTAAAAAATACAGATGTACTTGTAAAAAAGGGTAAAATTGTAAAAATAGGTGCCAACTTAAGTGCAGGTGGAGCAACAGTTATAGATGCAACTGGTAAGCATTTAACAGCTGGTATTATAGATGAGCACTCACATATTGCAGGCTTAAGTATTAATGAAGGCGGGCAAAATTCTTCTGCAGAAGTAAAAATGGAAGATGTAGTAGATAACGAAGATGTAGACATTTACCGCAATCTTGCTGGTGGTGTAACAACTATACAATTATTACACGGTTCTGCTAACCCTATTGGAGGGCGTTCTGCTTTATTAAAGTTAAAGTGGGGAGAAAGTGCAGATGAAATGATTTACGATAATTCTCCTAAATTTATAAAATTTGCTTTAGGTGAAAATGTAAAACAAAGCAACTGGGGCAGTCGTTCTCGTTTTCCTCAAACAAGAATGGGTGTAGAACAAATGTTTATAGATTACTTTCAACGTGGTAAGGAATATGACGAAAAGAAAAAAAGTGGTGAACCATACCGTTATGATGAAGAAATGGAAGTAATTGCAGAAATAATTAACGGAGAACGTTTTATTAGTTGCCACTCTTACGTACAGTCAGAAATTAATATGTTAATGAAAGTTGCAGAAAAGTTCAACTTTAAAGTAAACACTTTTACACATATTTTAGAAGGTTACAAGGTTGCAGATAAAATGAAAGAACACGGGGTTGGTGCATCTACATTTAGTGATTGGTGGGCTTACAAGTATGAGGTTAATGATGCTATACCGTACAATGCAGCTATAATGCAAAGTCAAGGTGTTACTGTTGCTATTAACAGTGATGATGCAGAAATGTCTAGAAGGTTAAACCAAGAAGCTGCCAAAACTGTTAAATACGGAGATATGACAGAGCTTGAGGCTTGGAAAATGGTAACTATTAATCCTGCTAAATTATTACACCTAGACAATCGTGTAGGTAGTATTAAAGAAGGTAAAGATGCAGATTTAGTGCTTTGGAACAACCATCCACTATCTGTTTATGCAAAAGCAGAAAAAACATTAATAGAAGGTGTTGTATATTTTGATTTAGAAAAAGACAAACAACAAAGAACTGCTATTAAAAACGAAAGAAACAAGCTTATTACAATGATGCTTGAAGAAAAAGAAGGTGGCAAACCAACACAAAAGCCTATTAAGAAACAAAAACCTAAGTTCCATTGTGATACTATGGATGCTGAGTGGTAAACCTAATAGACAACATATAAAATAACAGAAATGAAAAAAATTATATACATACTGCTAGTATTTTGCTTTTCCGCAAATGGGTTTGCACAACAAACACCAGCTAGCCCACAAAAAGAAGCCATTACCATAGAGGGTGCAGTTGCCCACTTAGGTGACGGTACAGTTATAGAAAACTCTCTTATTATGTTTGAAGGTGGTAAAATTACCTTTGTAGGAGATGCTAAAATGAGAATTGCTCGTAAAGGAAAGGTTATTAATGCTAAAGGAAAACATGTATACCCTGGTTTTATTGCCGCATGTACGGTTTTAGGTCTGGTAGAAGTAGATGCTGTAAGAGCTAGTGATGACCAAGCAGAAATTGGTGGAATGATACCACACGTAAGAAGTTTAATTGCTTATAACTCAGAATCTAAAGTAATAGAGAGTATGCGCCCTAATGGTGTACTTATGGCACAAATAGCTCCAAGAGGTGGTGTTATACCTGGTACATCTTCTGTAGTACAATTAGATGCTTGGAACTGGGAAGATGCTGCTGTAAAAACCGATGACGGTATACATTTACACTGGCCAAACTCATACAGAAGAGGCCGTTGGTGGCTAGGTGAACCAAGAGGTTTACAACCAAATAAAAATTACAAAAAAGACATTTCTAATGTGGTAGATTTTATTGTAAACGCTAAAGCTTATAATGAAACCACAGCCAAACCTTTTCATCAAGAGTTTGCTGCTATGGAAGGACTTTTCTCTGGAGAACAAAAATTATATGTGTATGCAGATGGTGAAAAAGAAATTATAGACGCTGTAACAACTTTAAAAGAAAATGACATTAAAAATGTTGTTTTAGTTGGCGGATATAATGCCTATAAAATTACAGACTTTCTAAAAAAACACAATATTCCTGTTTTAGTAAGAGCAATGCATAATTTACCAAGTAATAATGATGATGATTATGACTTACCATATAAAATGGCTAAGCTATTAACAGAAGGCGGATTGCTAGTTGGTATACAAAATAATGGTGAAGCAAATTTCCAGAACAGAAACTTACCTTTTTACGCTGGTCAAGCTGTAGCTTACGGTATGGAAAAAGAAGCTGCTTTGCAATTAATTACTAGTAATACAGCTAAAATTTTAGGAATTGATGATACACACGGTACGTTGGCTGTTGGCAAAAGTGCTACTTTATTTATTTCTGAAGGAGATGCTTTAGAAATGCGTACTAATAAACTACAAAAAGCTTTTATAGACGGTAGAGATGTGTCTTTAGAAACACACCAAACAGAATTGTATAAAAGATATATGGGTAAATATAATAGAGGAGAGTAATACTTTTGTCTACTTAGAAATAAAAGCCTCCAAAACATATGTTTTGGAGGCTTTTTTATTTTGTGCGTTACAGTAACTTATTCCTGTATTTTACCCTCTACAAAAACTGCAGCTTCTGGCTTAGCAAAAAATGATGATGGCTTTGCCTCTTTACTAACCTCTATATTTTCAAATGTAACTGTATTTCTTGCATCTTTAATAACACCTTCTTTTACATTGTGCCACGTAATAGACTTTGGTAACAATAAACCATTTACAGTAGCCCAATCATTATAATGTATCCAACTGTACTTATTACTAACTTCTCCGCTTCTGTAACTAACGCTATAACCTAACCAAGCCATTTGCTTTGTATCCGGATCAAAATGTATAAAGTATAAATCTTTATAAGATGCTCCTACGCCAGGGTTGTAACTAATTTTTACTCCAGGATAACTTTTCCCCTCATAAACTACAGGTTCTGTTTCACCGTAAACAATACCATCATCACCTAAAACAAAAGGCATTGCATAAAAGTAAAACATAAGGTTATGGTAAAAAACAGCATCGCCTTTAAATTCTCCTTCAGTATCTAACAACCAAGTTTTAGAGCCGTTATGCCCAATAGTATGTTTTGGGGTAACTATTTTATCTTCTCTTGTGTGTAAGTTTATAGTATGTGTTTCTCTAGCATCTGGTTTAGGAATGTCAAAAAACAAACTTTTCATATTTTTCCAAGCACTTATACCTCCGTGAGCATCAAAAACTTGTTGCAACTCATTAGGGTAAGCGTTAATTTTTACTTCTAATATTTCCTTTGTCTCAGCTTTTTCTGTTGTAGTTTGTTTTTTTTCTTGTTTGCAAGAAACAATTAAAACAGAAAATAAGGCCAATGCTAAATACTTCATTTTTTAAAAAATTTAATTTATTAGTTATAATTTACAATTCGTCGTAATGCTAATCTATAATTTACAATATTACATTACTTTTGTTGTAATGAATACATTTAAACAAATAACAAGCTTACAAAATCCGCTAATTAAAAAAACTTTAGTACTAAAGGACAAGTCTAGAGAGCGTAAAAAAAGTAATCTTTTTGTGCTAGAAGGTGCCAGAGAGTTACAACTTGCTTTAAAAGGAAACTATAGTATTGAAACCTTGTTTTTTTGTAAAGATTTAATTTCTGAGCAGGCTATTACAGACTTAATTAAAAATAATAGCACTACAAATGTTATAGAGGTTAACTTAGATGTGTACCAAAAAATAGCATACAGAGCTACTACAGAAGGTGTAGTAGCACTTGTAAAAAGTAAAAATCATACTATAAACAACTTACAACTAAGCTCAAAAAAACCTCTAATTTTAATAGCAGAAGCTCCAGAAAAACCAGGTAATATTGGTGCGTTATTGCGTACAGCAGATGCTGCAAATTTAGATGCTGTTATTATTGCCAATCCTAAAACAGACCTTTATAATCCTAATATTATACGTTCTAGCGTAGGTTGCGTTTTTACTACTAAAATTGCAACGGGTACAACGTCTGAAATTATAGCGTACTTAAAAGAACATAATATTGCTACGTATTGTGCTGCGCTAACCGCTTCAAAAATATATACAACTGTAGATTATACCAGCGGATCTGCCATTGTAGTGGGTACAGAGGCAACAGGTTTATCTAAAGAGTGGTTAAGCAACTCTAACCAAAATATTATAATTCCTATGGAAGGCCAAATAGACTCTATGAACGTTTCTGTAGCTGCTGCTGTAGTTATTTTTGAAGCAAAACGACAAAGAAGTTAGTATTTACTATTTTTACAAAACCAAACCACCACCAATAACTATATTTATGAGTATTCTTTTTTATGTAATACTAAGCATTATTATACTGCAATTTGTAATAGATGCTGCTGTAGATTATTTAAACGCTAAAAAATTTAAAGAAGCTATACCACAGGAGCTAAACGGCATTTTTAATGAAGAAGAGTACATTAAATCTCAGCGTTACAAAACTGCAAACTATAGATTTGGTGTATTTTCTGGTAGTTTTTCTGTACTACTAACACTGTCGTTTTTAATTTTTGGAGGGTTTGCTTGGGTAGATAATTTTGCGCGTAGCATAACAGACAACCCTATTTTAGTTGCTATTATTTTTTTTGGTATTATAATGATAGGCAACAGTATTTTAAATGTACCCTTATCTTACTACAGCACCTTTGTAATAGAAGAAAAATTTGGGTTTAATAAAACTACTAAAAAGTTATTTTTTTTAGACCTAATTAAGAGTTGGTTTTTAACTGCCATTATTGGCGGTGCTCTTTTAGGATTAGTTATTTGGTTTTACAACTGGGCTGGCACAAATTTTTGGATATATGCTTGGGTGGCAATTTCTATTATTTCAATTTTCATGAATATGTTTTACAGCAAGTTAATTGTACCCCTTTTTAACAAACAAACGCCTTTAGAAAATGGTAGTCTTAAAACTAAAATTGAAGAATACGCTCAAAAAGTTGGTTTTGAACTCCAAAATATTTTTATAATAGATGGTTCTAAAAGATCTACCAAAGCTAACGCATATTTCTCTGGTTTTGGAAAACAAAAAAGAGTTACGTTGTATGACACGCTTGTTAAAGATTTAGACGAAGAGGAGATAATTGCCGTTTTAGCGCATGAGGTTGGACATTACAAACGCAAGCATATTTTATTTAATTTAACTGCTTCAATTTTACTTACTGGTTTAACATTGTACATTTTATCAATTTTTATAAATACACCTAGTATTTCTTTAGCAATTGGTGTAACCGTACCTAGTTTTCATGCTGCTTTAATAGGTTTTGGCATATTGTACAGTCCTATATCAGAAACTACAAGCTTAATAATGAACTACTTATCTAGAAAGTTTGAATACCAAGCAGATGATTATGCTAAAAAAACATACGCTTCAATGCCATTAATTACATCATTAAAAAAGTTGTCAAAAACAAGCTTAAGCAACCTTACGCCCCACCCAGCATATGTTTTTATGAACTATTCTCACCCTACTCTAATTGACAGAATTAACAATTTAAAAAAATAATTTTTGTTGATTATTACCAAAGTTTAATGTAATTTTAGTTTATATGACAGAAGCTGAAATAGAAAAAGAAAACAAAGAAATTACACGCCAGTATAAAGAATTACTGCGCGTTAGTTACTTAACACTTTCTGATGAAGATAAAAAACTCATTAGATCTGCTTTTGAAATTGCTGTAGATGCACATAAAGATCAGCGCAGAAAATCTGGTGAAGCCTATATTTTTCATCCAATAGCTGTTGCAAGAATTGTAGCTTCAGAAATAGGGTTAGATGCTGTATCTATTGCCTCTGCCCTACTACATGATGTTGTAGAAGACACAGAATATACTCTGGCAGATATAGAGCGTTTGTTTGGTGAAACTGTAGCTAAAATTGTAGATGGCTTAACCAAAATTGCTCACCTAAAAAAGGATATGAATGTATCCCAACAGGCAGAAAATTTTAGAAAAATGCTTTTAACCTTAAATGATGATGTTAGGGTTATTATTATTAAAATAGCAGACCGTTACCACAATATGCTCACTATGGATTCTATGCCAGAGCATAAACAGTTAAAAATAGCTTCTGAAACACTTTATATTTATGCGCCTCTTGCACACAGAATTGGGCTTTACAACATAAAAACAGAACTTGAAGATTTAAGTTTAAAGTATACTGAGCCCGAAGTCTACAATGACATTCAGGATAAAATTGAAGAAACTAAAGAAGAGCAACAAGAGTACATTGACTCTTTCTCACATACCATACAAGACTCTTTAGATAAAGAAGGGTTAAATTACACCATTAAAGGCCGTATGAAGTCTATTTTTTCTATTCGTAGAAAAATGAAAGTACAAAATGTGCCTTTTGATGAAATTTATGACAAGTTTGCTATTCGTATTATTTACAAATCAGATAAAGCAAATGAAAAGTTTTTAGCGTGGAAAATTTACTCTGTAGTAACAGACAATTTTACTCCTAACCCCGTACGTTTACGAGATTGGATATCTTCTCCTAAATCTACAGGTTATGAAGCCTTGCACATTACCGTTATGGGACCAGATGCCAAATGGGTAGAGGTGCAAATACGTAGTGAGCGTATGCATGAAATTGCAGAAAAAGGTTATGCTGCACACTTTAAATACAAACACGGAGACCAAAAGGAACAAGGTATAGAAGTTTGGTTAAACAGACTACAAGAAGCATTAGAAAATGCAAATACAAATGCAGTAGATTTTGTTGAAGAGTTTAAACTAAACCTCTACTCTAAAGAAATATTTGTTTTTACACCTCAAGGAGATTTAAAATCCTTACCAAAAGGTGCTACATCTTTAGATTTTGCTTTTCATATACACTCAGAAATTGGATTAAAAACCAGAGGAACAAAAGTAAATGGTAAGCTTGTACCTTTAAATACTATTTTGCATAGTGGAGACCAAGTAGAGGTTATTACATCAGAAAAAAGTAAACCCAACCAAAGTTGGTTAGACTATGCGACAACGGCACGTGCAAGATCTAAAATTAAATCTTCTTTAAGAGAAGAGAAAAAAGAAATTGCAGAAGAAGGCAAAGAAATTTTACGTCGTAAATTAAAATCGCAAAAAATTAGTTTTAATGAAGATACCATTAACAAAATGGTGTATCATTTTAAACTAAGAACCAGCTTAGATTTATTTTACAGAATTGCCACTGGATCTATAGATAATAACCAAATAAAAGAATTTGCATCATCTTATAGCAACGCCTTTATTAGTTTCTTTAAAAATAGAATTAGAAGAAATACGGCTCCAGACAATATAGATAAAGAAGAGATTACTGCAAAGTATGACCAGTTAGTGTTTGGTAAAGAAGAAGAAAAACTAAAGTATAAGCTATCACAATGTTGTAACCCTATACCTGGTGATGATGTATTTGGTTTTATTAGTGTAAATGAAGGTATTAAAGTGCACACAAAAAATTGCCCAAATGCCATATCTTTACAATCTAATTATGCATATAGAATTATACAGGCTAAGTGGATAGATTCTTCACAACAAGAATTTACAGCAAACATAAAACTAACAGGAATAGACAATATTGGTTTAATTAGCGACTTAACTTCAATTATTTCTCAACAAATGCACGTGAACATGAGAAGCGTTAACTTTAGTACAGATGGCGGCACTTTCTCAGGAAAAATCACGGTTGTAGTTAAAAATAATTCTATCTTAATTAAGCTTATTAACAATTTAAAGAAAATTAACGGTATAGATAAAGTAGTTAGACTTTAAAATTTACACTACATTTGCAAACCGAAAAGCTGTAGAAATACTATGGGTAGTAACAAAAATCAAGACATTGTAAAGAATGTCTTCACGACTTTTTTAGAGGAAAACGGACACAGAAAAACACCCGAACGCTACGCTATACTCCAAGAAATTTACGAAAGTGAAGATCATTTTGATATAGAATCTCTTTATATTAAAATGAAAAACAAAAACTATAGAGTAAGTAGAGCAACCTTATACAACACTATTGAACTTTTATTAGATTGTAAATTGGTACGTAAGCACCAGTTTGGCAAAAATCAGGCTCAATATGAAAAATCTTATTTTGATAGGCAACATGATCATGTTATACTAACAGATACGGGTGAGGTAATGGAGTTTTGTGACCCTAGAATACAGTCAATTAAAAAAACAATAGAGGATGTGTTTGATATTAAAATAACAAACCACTCGCTATACTTTTACGGAACAAAAAATAAAAAAGAAAACAACTAACCAATTACAAGTAATGGCAGTAGATTTACTACTAGGACTCCAATGGGGAGACGAAGGAAAAGGAAAAATTGTTGATGTACTAACTAAAGATTACGATATTATTGCGCGTTTTCAGGGTGGACCAAATGCTGGTCACACCTTAGAATTTGACGGCATTAAACACGTGCTTAGAACAATTCCATCTGGAATTTTCCACAAAAAAGCAATGAACGTTATTGGTAACGGTGTTGTAATAGATCCAGTTGTTTTTGTTAAAGAACTAGAAGGTTTAGATCAATTTAATATAGACTATAAGGCTAAACTAATTATATCTAGAAAAGCACATTTAATTTTACCAACACACCGTTTGTTAGATGCTGCATCTGAAGCATCTAAAGGAAAAGCTAAAATTGGTTCTACATTAAAAGGTATTGGTCCAACTTATATGGACAAAACTGGTAGAAACGGTATGCGTGTTGGCGATTTAGAATTGGATTCTTGGAAAGAAAAGTACCGTCATTTAGCAGATAAGCATGAAACTATGATTAGTTTCTACAATGTAGATGTACAGTATGATTTAGAAGAAATGGAAGTTGAGTTTTTTGATGCTGTAGAGCGTTTAAAAGAATTAACTTTTATAGATAGTGAAGAGTATTTAAACCAAGCTATTAAAGAAGGTAAAACTATTTTAGCAGAAGGTGCACAAGGGTCTTTATTAGATATTGATTTTGGTACGTACCCATTTGTAACTTCTTCTAACACAACAGCAGCTGGTGCTTGCACTGGTTTGGGCATTGCTCCTAACAAAGTAAAAGAAGTATACGGTATTTTTAAAGCTTACACTACACGTGTTGGTTCTGGCCCATTCCCTACAGAATTGTTTGATGAAGTTGGAGCTAATATGGCCAAAGTAGGTCATGAGTTTGGCGCAGTAACTGGTAGACCTCGCCGTTGTGGTTGGTTAGACCTTGTTGCTCTAAAATATGCCTGCCAAGTTAACGGTGTTACACAATTAAATATGATGAAGGGCGATGTACTTTCTGGTTTTGACAGCCTACAAGTATGTACTGCTTATGAGTATAAAGGAGAAACAATTTCTCATTTACCTTATAATATAGAACCTGAAAATGTAAAACCTATTTACACAGAGTTCCCTTGTTGGAAAGAAGATTTAACCAAAATGACAGATCCATCTCAGTTTCCAAAAGAATTAAATGAGTATATAGATTTTCTAGAAAAAGAATTAGAAATTCCTATTAAAATTATTTCTGTTGGTCCAGATAGAAAACAGACAATTAATAGATAAACATAAAAAGCCACATTTTAAAAATGTGGCTTTTTTTTTACGCTACAATAGACTAAAAAGAGCATAATCTTAAATCTATGCCAATCTGTTATCAGAACAATCAAAAAAAACCTATTTTTGACCAAAATTTTAAGACTTGTTTAAATACAAATTAGTTATTGGCTTAATCTTATTTGTTTTTAGTGTTAACGCACAAGATAAATCAACAGAAAAAAAACAAATAAAAATAGTACACGGTGCTAACTTCACTAAAGATGAAGTTAAGCTACCTGGCGCATCTATATTTAGTAGAGATAGTGAAAGACAAGTAGAGTTTGAACACCAAGGAGCAACCCTTTGGTGTGATGTTGCTGTGTTTTATCCAAAAGAAAACAGACTTCTTGCTATAGACAATGTACGTATGCAGCAAGGAGACTCTATACAAATGGACAGTGGCAAATTAGAATATTTTGGAGATATTAAACTTGCAAAGGCATCTAAAAATGTAGTTTTACAAAGTCCAGATGCTACACTTACTACAGATACTTTGTATTTTGATAGAGAAAAACAGGAGTCGTACTACAGACATTTTGGAACTATAGTAGATACTGCAAATACTATAAAAAGTAGAATTGGTAGGTTTTTTATGGAAACCAACAAATACCAGTTGTTAGATAGTGTTACTGTAGAAAATCCTAAATACCACGTATTATCTGAACAAATGGATTATTACACAGACTCTGAACACGTGTATATGTATGGTCCGTCTACAATTACAGGTAAAGACTATGTTATGTATTGTGAACGTGGTTATTATGACTCTAAAGTAGAAACCGGCTACGGTATAAAAAACACACGTATAGATTATAGCAATAAAATTATTGAGGGAGACAGTGTTTATTTTAATAAAAGAAAACAATTTGCATCTGCAACAAATAATATAGTAGTTACAGATACCGTAAACGATGGTGTTATTAGAGCACATTATGCAGAAGTATACAAAGAAAAGGACTCTGTTTTTGCTACCAAAAGAGCTGTTGCTATTAATGTAATGGAGAAAGACTCATTATACATGCACGGAGATACCTTAATGGTTACAGGAAAACCAGACAATAGAATTATACGTGCGTTTAGGGATGCAAAGTTTTTTAAAACAGATATAAGTGGTAAGTGTGATTCTATTCACTTTGATCAAAAAACTGGAATAACACAACTTATTACAAACCCTATTATTTGGAATATTGACAACCAAATGACAGGAGATAGCATACATTTAATAAGCGATTTAGAGACGGATAAATTAGACTCTTTAAAGGTAATTAATAATGCTTTTATAATATCTTTAGATACAATTAGTAAAACCGGCTACAACCAAGCAAAAGGTAAAAACCTATTTGGCAAATTTGTAAACAATGAGCTAAACTTTATAGATCTTGTACAAAATGTAGAGGTTATTTATTATTCATATAACGACCAAAATGAGTTTGTTGGGATAGATAAATCACTTTGTGGTAAAGTTACTATGGAGATGAAAGAAAACACTATAGATGTTATAACGTATTACATTAACCCTAGCGGACAAACTTTTCCTGAAGGCCAAGAACCAGAAACAGGTGTTAAATTAAAAGGTTTTGTGTGGTACGGAGACCAGCGTATTTATACCAAAGACGATATTTTTGGTGAGGATGACAACAATCTTGTTTTACCTATAATTAGAGGCATTAGTAACCCTATAGATATTGATGCAGAAGAGCAAGAGCGACATAAAAACCAAGGAGATCCCATAAATAACCCGCCCAATACCAAGGCTACAAGAAAAAAAGGGGTACCTAAACCTACATTATCTAAGCCAGTACCAAGTACAAAACTAAAGCAACAAAAATAAATTACAGGTGAAAAAGGACTTTTTACACTACCAAGCACAAACTAGTCCGCATCCTTTAACTTTACAAGTTTCTAGAGCTAGCGGCAGTTATATTTACGATCAAGACAACAATGCACATTTAGATTTTGTATCAGGTGTATCTGCTTGTACACTTGGCCATTGCCACCCAAAAGTAGTAGATGCAATAACCAAGCAAGCATCAGAATATATGCATGTCATGGTTTATGGAGAATATGTACAAGAACCAGCTGTAACCTATACAAAGTTTTTAGCTTCTCTACTACCCTCTAATTTAGAAACCACCTATTTGGTTAACTCTGGAACAGAAGCTATTGAAGGAGCCTTAAAATTAGCTAAAAGAACTACAAAAAGACATAAAATTGTAGCTGCACACAACTCTTACCACGGTAATACTATGGGTAGTATGAGTGTTTCTGGAGCAGAATCTCAAAAAAGTGCATATAGGCCACTTGTGCCTGGCACAACATTTATTAATTTTAATTCTGATAAAGATTTAGAGAAAATTACAACAGATACTGCTGCTGTAATTTTAGAAACCATACAAGGTGGTGCAGGTTTTATAGTGCCTAAAAATAATTTTTTACAAAAGGTAAGAGCACGCTGTACAGCTGTAGGCGCCTTATTAATTTTAGACGAAATACAACCAGGGTTTGGTAGAACAGGTAAGCTATTTGCTTTTGAACACTACAACTGTGTACCAGACATTTTAGTTATAGGTAAAGGAATGGCATCTGGTATGCCAGTTGGCGCATTTGTGGCATCAAACCAAATAATGAAAAATTTACAATCTAATCCTAAACTAGGACATATTACCACTTTTGGCGGCAACCCTGTAATTGCTGCTGCAAGTTTAGCTACATTACAAGAACTAACTAGTGGTAACTTAATAATAGAAACTCTAGAAAAAGAAAAACTATTTAAAAAACTACTAAAACACAAGTACATTACAGAAATACGGGGCAAAGGTTTAATGCTAGCTGTTATGCTAGTAAATGCAGATATTACAAACCATGTTGTAATGCATTGCGCTAAAAACAGACTAATATTATTCTGGCTATTGTTTGAGCCTAAAGCACTGCGTATTTCTCCTCCTTTAACCATTTCTAATGAAGAAATTAGACAAGGATGTGCACTTATTTTAGAAGCTTTAGACTCCTACAAAAAGTAATTTGTTAACTATTTTGTTAATAATATACACGGTAGCAATCAAAAAAAAGTAACCTAAAACCTTACTTTTATTTTAATCTTATCAAGCAAGAAAGAATTTATATGGCATTTGAAGCTGAAGAAAGACCTGACAGACCAATAGCAAAATTTGAGTCAATGCTAAAGACAGATGACGTCTACTTCTTTGACGCGGAAGATTTTGAAGACATTATTCACCATTATTTAAACAATGGAAAAATGTCATTGGCAAAAAAAGCCATTAAAATTGGCTTAACCCAACACCCAAGTACCATAGAGTTAAAACTTTTAGAAGTAGAGGTTCACGTTTTTGAAAATAACCTTGAACTTGCAGAAAGTATGCTAGATAGTTTACAAACTATTGATAGCAATAATGAAGAAATATACATACAAAGAGCAAATATATTTTCTAAAAAAGACGACCATAATAAAGCAATACAGTTATTAGAAAAGGCCTTAACCTTATCTGATGATTCTATAGACATACACTCTCTATTAGGTATGGAACACCTTTTTATGGACAATTTTGAAGAAGCAAAAAAACATTTTATACAATGTGTTTTGTTTGATGAACACGATTACGCATCTCTTTACAACATTATTTATTGTTTTGACTTTTTAGAAGATTTTGATGGTGCCATTGTATTTTTAAATGATTACCTAGAAAAAAACCCATACTGTGAGGTAGCTTGGCATCAACTAGGTAAGCAGTACATAGAAAAAGGAATGTACAAAGAAGCTATTGCTGCTTTTGATTTTGCTATTATTTCTGATGATAGTTTTGTTGGCGCTTATTTTGAGAAAGGAAAAATTCTTGAAAAATTAAAACGCTACAATGAAGCTATAGAAAATTATGAAATTACTATAGAAATTGAAGATCCGTCTGCTTTTGCATATTTACGTATTGGCAAATGTCATGAAAAAATAGGCAATACAGAGCTAGCTAGGCTATTCTATTATAAAACCGTTCATGAAGATCCTTTGTTAGATAAAGGATGGTTAGCAATTACCAGCTTTTATATTAAGCAAGAAGATTATGTTAAAGCAAAAGAATACATAACTAAAGCAATTAATATAGAGGAAGAAAATTTATTCTATTGGGAGAAAAGCGCACTAATATATGAAGCCTTAGGTTTGGCTGAAGATGCAGAGGTTGCATATCAAAAAATGGTAGATTTAGGAGATTGCGAGTTAAAAACATGGCTAAATTGGAGCACCTTAGTAATAAAAAAAGGAGACTTACATTCTGCTATTCAAATACTACAACAAGCCTTAGAGTTTTACCCAAACAATGCAGATATTTTATACAAAATTGCGGGTTCACATATGGCCCTAAATCAGACTATAAAAACAAAAGAATATTTGGTTAAAGCACTAAGTGTTAACACAAAAAAGGTAGCTACATTTAAGTTAGATTTTCCTCAGTTTAAAAATAACACGTGGATTAACAACATTATTATAGAATATAGTAACTCTTCCAAATAAATCTATATTTTTACGTTTTTTATTACAATTATGAAAGAACGTAACTTACTACAGTATTTAATTATTACGCTAAAAGGTTTAGCTATGGGTGCCGCAGATGCTGTACCAGGTGTTTCTGGAGGTACAATTGCATTTATTTCTGGTATTTATGAAGAACTAATAAATAGTATAAGCAACATAAACTTATCTCTATTTAAAACGTTAAAAAATGATAGTATTAAAGCATTTTGGAAGCAAGCAAATGGCAATTTTGTATTAGCCTTACTAACAGGGATAATAATAAGTTTTATTTCCTTTATGCGTTTGGCTAAATATTTAATAGAATACCACCCAATTTTAATTTGGTCGTTCTTTTTTGGTTTAATTGTAGTGAGTATTTACTTTGTAGGCAAACAAATTACAAAGTGGAATGCACTAACAGTAATAGCTTTAATTATTGGTGCTGGGTTAGCATATTATATTACAAGTTTACCAGCTTTAGCAGCCAATACTAACCCATATTATTTACTTTTTGCTGGAGCTGTTGCCATTTGCGCAATGATTTTGCCTGGTATATCTGGTTCTTTTATTTTAGTAATTATGGGAGCTTACAAAACATTAAGTGACGCTTTTCATGATTTTGATTTAAAAAAAATAGCCTTGTTTGCTACTGGTGCTTTAATTGGGTTATTAAGTTTTAGTAGAGTTTTAAAATGGCTATTTAAAAATTATCACAATACTACACTAGCACTTTTAACTGGTTTTATTTTAGGTTCTTTAAACAAAGTTTGGCCTTGGAAAAAAACAGTAACTGTAATGGTAGATGAAACAGGAGAAATTGTACCTTTTAATACCATATCTGATCTTGGAACATTAGCTGTTTATCAAAAAAACATACATAATTTTGAATCGTTTAAAACGGTTACAGAAGAAAGTATTCTGCCAATAAAATACTCAGAGTTAAACCATTATATAGATCCGCAAACTATGATTGCAATTGCACTAATGGTGACAGGTTTTTTAACTATTTTTATACTAGAAAAAATAGCTACAAAAAACAAATAAACACAATGGCACATACTAGAACAGTTTTAGACAAGTTTCTCCTTGTTGTTAAAGGACTATGTATGGGTGCTGCAAATAAAGTCCCTGGTGTTTCTGGCGGTATTGTTGCATTTGTGGGAGGCTTTTATGAAGAGTTTATATACTCACTACAAAAATTTAACTTTAAAGCTCTAAAACTGCTTTTAAATGGCAGACTCAAGAGTTTTTATAATTACATTAACGGCACATTTATTACGTTACTAATTTTTGGTATGCTAGTAAGCTATTTTAGCGTTTCAAAAATTTTAGACTACTTTTTAGAGCATAATGAGTTATATGTGTGGTCTTGTTTTTTTGGAATGATTGTAGGTTCTATTTATTACATTGCCAAGGGGTTTGATCATTGGAACAAAAAAACCTTTTTTGCTGCCCTAGTTGGTTTAGCAATAGGGATTTCTATAAGTTTCTTAAATCCGGCTAAAGAAAATGACAATCTTTTTTTTATTTTCTTTTGTGGAATTATTAGTGTATCTGGTATGACGCTCCCAGGATTATCTGGATCTTTTATATTAATTCTTTTAGGCAATTATGTACTACTTTTGGTAGACTCCGTTAATGCCTTGTATGACACATTTACAGAAATAATTAAAGGCGACTTTAGTTTTACCAAAAACACAGAACGCTTAAATACCTTAACCGTACTTGGTGTTTTTACAGCAGGTTCTGCCATTGGTTTGGTAACATTGTCTCACATTATAAGTTACGTTTTAAAACACTTTAAACACATAACAACAGCTGTTATTTTGGGCTTTATAACGGGGTCTTTGGGAGTTGTTTGGCCTTGGAAAAAAACTGTATATAAAGTAGATGCTGTTGGGAATATTTTAATAGACTCTAACGGAAACGAAATTATCAAGAATTATTCTCGCTATTTTCCCGATTTTGTGATTTCTGAAACTTGGTGGGCAGTTTTTTTTGTAGTTATAGGAATAAGTATTTTATTGGTCCTAGATTGGTATGGAAAAAACAGAAAAAAAACAGTATAAGTTTGGGTTAATAGGAAAAGATATTGAATATTCTTTTTCTAGAAATTACTTTACACACAAGTTTAAAAAACTTGGGTTAACAAACTATGTCTATGTAAATTTTGACTATCAAAAAATTGAAGAGTTTAAAACTACATTAGAAAATAACTCTAATATTAAAGGCTGTAATGTTACCATTCCTTATAAAGAAAGTGTAATTCCGTTTTTAACTAGTTTAGATGCAAAAGCCAAAGCTATTGGAGCTGTAAATACTATAAAATTTACAGAAAACGGATTAATTGGTTACAATACTGATGCCTATGGATTTAAAAAATCCATAGAACCTCATCTAAAAAAACACCATACAAAAGCATTAATTTTAGGTACTGGTGGTGCATCTAAGGCAGTAAAATATGTTTTAGAAGATTTGGGCATTGTATGTACATATGTATCCAGAAAACCTAAAAAAAATCAATTTACATATACAGATTTAGATAAAAATATAATTAAAACAAATACCGTTATTATAAACTGTACTCCTTTAGGAACACACCCAAACATTACAGATAAGCCCACTATCCCTTATTTGCATTTAACAGAAAAACATTTGCTTTTTGATCTTATATACAACCCAGACAAAACAGCATTTTTAAGTGCAGGAGAAGCCCAAGGAGCTACTATTAGTAACGGACAACATATGCTAGAGCACCAAGCAGAAGAATCATGGAGAATTTGGAATAGCTAGCACATAATAAATTTAGAATACCTTAAAAAATGAATTACTACTCGTTAAACAAAAAAGCGCCTAATACTACATTTAAAAATGCAGTTATAAAAGGCTTGGCACCAGATAAAGGATTGTATTTTCCTGAAAGTATAACACCTTTACCTGCAGATTTCTTTAAAAATTTAGACAATTTATCTAATTCAGAAATTGCTTTTACAGCCATTAAACAATTTGTTTCTCCTGAAATTCCAGAGGATGTTCTAAAAACCATTGTAGAGGAAACATTATCCTTTAATTTTCCTGTGGTTAAGTTAGATGAGAATGTGTCTACATTAGAGCTTTTTCACGGACCAACAATGGCATTTAAAGATGTTGGGGCACGTTTTATGGCTCGTTGTCTTGGCTATTTTAATAAAAATAACACTAATGAGGTTACTGTATTGGTAGCTACATCTGGAGATACAGGTGGCGCTGTTGCCAATGGATTTTTAGGTGTAAAAGGTGTAAACGTGGTTATTTTATATCCTAGCGGAAAAGTAAGTGATATACAAGAAAAACAATTAACAACTTTAGGGCAAAATATAACTGCTTTAGAAGTAGACGGTGTTTTTGATGATTGCCAAGATATGGTTAAACGCGCATTTTTAGACGAAGAATTAACTAGCAAAATGCAATTAACATCTGCAAACTCAATTAACGTAGCGCGTTGGCTACCACAATTATTTTACTTTATTTTTGCCTATAAGCAGTTACATAACACGCACAAAAAAATAGTTTTTTCTGTTCCTAGTGGTAATTTTGGTAACATATGTGCTGGTATGATGGCGCAGCAATTGGGTTTACCTATTCATCATTTTATAGCATCTAACAATAAAAATAATGTTGTTACTACATATTTAAAAACACAAGAATATAATCCAAAACCATCTGTACAAACTATAAGCAATGCTATGGATGTTGGTAACCCTAGTAACTTTATTCGTATACAAGAAATACACAAAAATGACTTTGGCGCTTTAACTGAAAATTTATCTTCTTATAGTTTTTCTGATGAAGAAACAAAAGAAGCTTTAGCGCATATTTACAAAACTTATAACTATGTAACTGACCCACACGGAGCTGTTGGTTATTTAGGTTGCAAAGCATATTTAAAAAATAATAATGATGTACATTGTGTATTTTTAGAAACTGCTCACCCAACAAAATTTTTAGATGTAGTTGAAGACGTAATTAAAGAAAAACAACCATTGCCAGAGCAAATACAAGAAGTAATGCACAAAACAAAAGTAGCCACCAAAATTGGCAGCTACAATGACTTAAAATCTTACTTATTAAATAACTAACTAAGCATTTACAGTAGAAAATTTATCTAAGGTCTCACCTATTAAGGTATCACCCTTAATAATTTCAAAAGTGGCCTTGTTTGCTACGTCATCATTTAGTGTTCTCACTAATGTTTGTGCAACATCATTTCTACTAATTTCACCTCTTTTATTTAACTTTTCTTGGAGCTCTATTTGGTTATGGGGCTCATTATTGGTTAAAGAACCAGGGCGTACAATACTGTAATTTAATCCACTTTCTTTTAAGTATTCATCTGCGTTATGCTTTGCTTTTAAATACTCTTGCAGTTGTTCTGCCTCTTCAGGCTTGTCTGCTCCCATAGAGCTTAACATAACAAACTTTTTAATGTTATTTTCTTTAGATGCATCAATTAACCTCTTTGCTCCTTCTTGGTCTACTTCTACTACTTTTTTTCCTCCAGATCCGGCAGCAAAAAGCACCTTATCTACATTTTCTGTTTTATTAAATACTTTATCTACATCGCCCTCTAAGTCTCCAAGAACAGTATCTATTTGTTTTGCTTTAAAATATTCTTTTTGCTCTTCTTTTCTAACCATTGCAATAGGGTTAAAATACTGAGATTCTTTTAAAAGGTTCACTATTTGTTTTCCTGTGGTACCATTGGCACCGGCTACTAATATGTTTTCCATACCTAAGTATAACATTCCTTTAAGGCAATTCCTAAAATCTTAACTGGTTTAACGTTAGTTTAATACAAATTAACAAAGCCTTTGTACTTTGTTTTTAGCGTATTTTACACAGCCATACTTCCTAGCAGGTACAACTAAAAAAACAACTTATTTTAATACCTGAGCTAATTTATAAAACAAACAATTTTCGATACCTTTGACAAAAAACTAACAATAGTCTAATTATATAAATTGTTTTAATGAAAAATACTGCATTAACATCTACTCACGAGGCACTTGGCGCTAAAATGGTTCCTTTTGCTGGTTACAATATGCCTGTTTCTTATGCTGGTGTAAATATAGAACACGAAACTGTACGTAACGGTGTTGGAGTTTTTGATGTATCGCATATGGGAGAATTTTTAATTGAAGGTCCTAATGCATTAGATTTAATACAAAAAGTAACATCTAACGATGCATCTAAACTAGTAGTTGGTAAAGCTCAGTACAGCTGTTTACCTAATGAAACTGGTGGTATTGTAGATGACCTTATTGTTTACAAACTTAAAGATGAACAATATTTACTAGTTGTTAATGCTTCTAATATTGATAAGGATTGGAACCACATATCTAAATACAATGAAACTATAAATGCAGAAATGCGTAACATATCTGAAGGATACTCTTTATTAGCTATACAAGGTCCTAAGGCTATTGAAGCTATGCAGTCTGTTACATCTGTAGATTTAGCAGCAATTAAATTTTACACATTTGAGGTTGCAGATTTTGCAGGTATTGATAATGTAATTATTTCTGCTACTGGTTACACTGGTTCTGGCGGATTTGAAATTTATTGCAAAAACGAAGACGTAAAACAAATTTGGGATAATGTTTTTAAAGCAGGTTTAGATTTTGGTATTGCTCCAATTGGTTTAGCTGCCAGAGATACTTTACGTTTAGAAATGGGTTATTGCTTATATGGTAATGACATTAATGACAACACTTCTCCTTTTGAAGCTGGGTTAGGTTGGATTACCAAGTTTACAAAAGACTTTGTAAATAGTGAAGCTTTAGCTGAGCAAAAAGCAAATGGTACTGAGCGTAAATTAATTGCTTTTGAACTTACTGAAAGAGGAATTCCTAGACACGATTATGATATAGTAGATGCAGATGGTGCTAAAATTGGTGTAGTTACCTCTGGTACTATGTCTCCATCTTTAAACAAAGGTATTGGGTTAGGTTATGTGCCAACGGCATTATCTAGTGCTGGTACAGAAATTTTTATTCAGATTAGAAAAAAAGCAGTTGCTGCAACTGTTGTAAAATTACCTTTTTATAAGGCATAATTTTTATATGATAGATTTTCAAGGTATTATCAACAACATTCATAACAACTTAATTAAGGAAGAGGTTAAGGGTGTTGTTGCATCTTACATTCCAGAACTGTACAAACAGAGTACTAATAGTTTTGGCATTTATTTACAGTGTATTAACGGAGAAACTTATGCTGCTGGTGACGCATACACTCCTTTTTCTATACAAAGTATTTCTAAAGTTTTAGCACTATCTAAAGCTATAGCTTTTGAAGATAACCGTATTTGGGAACGTGTAGATGTAGAACCATCTGGCAACCCATTTAACCATTTGTCTTTATTGGAGTTAGAAAATGGAATACCAAGAAATCCGTTAATTAATTCTGGTGCTCTTGTAATTGCAGATATGCTTGTAACACATTTAAAAAACCCTAAACAAGATTTTTTAAACTATGTTAGAACCATTGCTAATGACCAGACAATAAATTACAATACAGATGTAGCTGCATCTGAAAAAAGAACTGGTTACGGAAACTTTGCTGCAGCCAACCTTTTAAAGTCTTTTAACAACCTAAATAATAATGTAGAGGATGTTTTAGATTTTTATTTTCACCAGTGCGCTATAGATATGAGCTGCGCACAATTAGCAAAAGCTTTTTATTTGTTTGCCAATGGTGGAAAGTGTGTAAATAACGTACAGCACATACCTGTTAGTCAGGCAAAACGTATTAACGCAATTATGCTTACTTGTGGTTTTTATGATGAAGCAGGTGAGTTTGCTTTTAGAGTAGGTTTGCCTGGAAAAAGTGGCGTTGGCGGCGGAATTGTGGCCTTACTACCTAATAACTTTATTATCTCTACTTGGGCTCCGGGTCTTAATGCTAAAGGAAATTCCTTGTTGGGAATGCAAGCATTGGAGCAATTTACGACTGAGACTAAGATCTCTATTTTTTAAGAACCAAAGTGAGTAATGAAAGAGAAGAAATCTAAAGATAGAATTTTAATTCTAGGTGCCAGCGGCTTTATAGGTAATGCCATTTATAAAGAATTGTATGCCTATTATGATACTTATGGAACCTATTGTTTTAACCAAAAAGATTTTGAAGACAACGGTCAGTTTTTTTATTATAATGTAGAAGAAACAGATATTTATGAATTGTTAGAAATTGTAAAACCAGATTACATTATATCTGCTATACGTGGTAATTTTGCAGCACAAATACTAGCACACCAACACATAATAGAATACGTAACTACCCATAAAGCCAAGTTGTTATTTTTATCTTCTGCAAATGTTTTTGATGCTTACAGCAAATACCCCTCTTATGAGTTAGACAAAACACTGTCTTTAAGTATTTACGGACGTTTAAAAATTAAGATTGAAAATATGCTGCTTAGATTACCAAAAAACAAAGCAATAATTATACGCTTACCAATGGTTTTTGGTAATAACACTCCCAGAATTAAAGAGATTAAAACACTACTACAAAACAAAGAACCTGTAGAGGTTTTCCCTAATTTGGTTTTTAATGTTACTTATATAGATAAATTAACGCAACAACTACATTATATTATTAATCATAAAAAAACTGGTATTTTTCATTTAGGAAGTGAAGATTTGGTACATCATGAAGATTTTATAAAAGAAATAGTATCTAAAATAGGATTGTATAACCCTGTATATAAAAGAGTTTTTACCTCTAATGATGATAGGTATTTAGCTGTGCTTCCAAAAAGTAATAAACTACCTAAACATTTACAAATTACTTACCAAGATACTATAGATCATCATCTTTTTTCCTAATAAATAGATTATTACATGACTACTTCTTGTAACTTTGTAATACACTAAATTTTATACAGATGCAAAAATATACAACTGAAGAAATAACAAGTAAATTAAACAATTTAGATGGTTGGGATTATACTGATGGTGCTTTAGAAACTACTTTTGAGTTTAAAAATTTTAAAGAAACCTTTTGTGTAATGACACGTATTGCTTTTGAATGTGAATTGCAAGGTCATCACCCAGACTGGACCAATGTATACAACACGCTAACTATACGCTTAAACACTCATGATGCAGGTGGTGTTACAGAAAAAGACTTTGTACTAGCCAAAACAATTGAAGAAATTATAGACAGTGAGTAAATAAATAACCTAGCCATTATGCGCTAGGTTTTTTTATACTTTTCTTTTTGCTAGTTTGCTTGCAATTACACTTATTATTAAAATTTGTGTTGCGTGAAAAAGCATTATAGGCAGTAATATAATGCCTATTGCTGCCATATTACCAAATATTATTTTAGAAAAAACAGTACCATGTACTAATGATTTTTTTGTACCGCAAAACTGAGCCGTAATTTTATCTTCTATATTAAAATTAAGCTTTGTAGCTATAAAGCCTGTACTAAAGTAAGTAATGGTAAAAAGAACCAATACACCTGCTAAAAGTAGTACCAAATCTAATGCAGAGACTGTACTAAAAATATTATTTGTAAAGGATGACGCAAAACTTTTGTAAATTATTAATAATATAATAGACTTGTCAAACAATGTAATTTTACTACTGTGTTTTTGTGCAAATGTACCAAGGTAACGTTGCAACAATAAACCTAATACTACAGGCAATATTATTTGTACAATTAGCTTTGTATAAATATCTATAAAATTAAAACTTGTTTGGTCATTAGTAACAAATAACCCCATCCATAAGGGTGTAACTAAAATCCCTATAATGCCAGATATACTTGCATTAAAAATAGCTGCAGGCATATTACCTTTTGCTATAGAAACCATTACAACAGATGAAGATACTGTAGATGGTAATGCTGCTAAAAAAAAGAATGCAAGCCAAATAGTTTCTTGCTCTTGGTTTTGTAAAAATGGTTTAACTATTAATACCAAAAGAGGAAACAATATAAAGGTAGCTACTTGCACTAAAATATGCAGTTTCCAATTCTTTAAACCAGCTTTTAACTTAGACGGACTTAATTTTAATCCGTAAAAAAAGAAAATTAAAGATATACCAACACTACTAATTGTATTTATAACCTGTTTTACTCCCAGTTCTGGAAAAAAATAGGCCAAAACAATTGCTACAATTATAAACAGTACAAACTTATCAATCTTCATAATCTACTTTTCTAAAATACAATATTAAGCACTTGTTACTTCACATTAAAAATAATCTCTCTTAAAATACTTTTATTTTTGAGGTTAAACCAATTCAATTTTTTAATTTCATCCTAGAAATACAATATTTTATTTTAACCCATAAAGTAACGACTAATGCACATAGTATCTTGGAATGTAAATGGTGTACGCGCTGTAGTAAAAAAAGAGTTTTTTGAATCTGTAAAATATATGAATCCAGATATACTTTGTATTCAAGAAACTAAAGCACAAGATAATGAGGTTGCCAAGGCACTTTCTCCATTAGAAAACTTTAGTTTAGCATCTAACTCTGCCAATAAAAAAGGGTATTCTGGTACTGCAACATTAAGTAGCACAAAACCCCTTACTATTAAAGCAGATATTGGTATAGAAGCACACGATACTGAAGGTAGAGTACTTTGTACTGAGTATGAAAATTTTTACTTGGTAAATGTTTACGTACCTAATTCTGGTCAAAAATTAGATAGGTTAGAGTACAGAAAACAGTGGGATAAAGACTTTTTAGACTATTTAAAAAATTTAGAAAAGAAAAAGCCTGTAATTGCTTGTGGCGATTTTAACGTAGCACACAAAGCAATAGACCTAAAAAATGATAAAAGTAACTACAATAAAACTGCTGGTTATACACAAACAGAAATTGATGGTATGAACAATTTTATAGCTGATGGTTTTGTAGATTCTTTTAGAATGCTACACCCAGATGAAGTTGTTTATACGTTTTGGAGCTACCGTTTTAAATCTAGAGAACGCAATACCGGTTGGCGTATAGATTATTTTTTAGTAAGCCAATCTATAAAAGACAAAGTTAAAGAGGTAACTGTTTTCTCTGACATTATGGGATCTGACCACTGCCCTATTGGACTTAAAATTGATTTTTAATTTAAGGTATTAAGTATATATAACGCCTATAGAATAAAAATTTCTATAGGCGTTTTTTAGTGTTATTAATTATCATAATTTATTAAATATTTATAAATGCAAATTTATATTTTAGTCACTACCTTAAATTGTAACATTGTATTTATATAAGGTCAATTATAAAAGTTATAAAACAATATTTTATAACTTAAAACTGATATTCTGTTATAGAGTTAAAATTCTTCATTTTTAGGTATTCTATAAATTACTAGCGTACAATCCTCTAGCACGCCAGTATTAACAATGCAATAATAAAAAAATAACACCTTAATAACCCATTACCAACTACGTATTTTTTTATTTATTTTTTTACACTATTAGTAATTTAACAGCCAATAAATTACATTTTTAATTTATAATATATATATTTGGTAAACCAATCTGGTTAACCAATTTTATATTTTTATGCAAAAACATACATTATACTTAGCTTTTATACTACTTTTTAGTATTACTTCATGCACACAAAAAAAGAATACCGTAGCTACTTTACAACAATTTAACACTGCAGTAAAAAATGCACAACCTGGAGATGTAATTACACTGGCTAATGGCGTATGGAACAATACCGAATTACTTTTTGCTGCAAAAGGCACAGCAGAAAAGCCAATAACTTTAACTGTAGAAGAAAAAGGTAAGGTAACTTTAGAAGGGCAAAGTAACTTACGTATTGCAGGTGAACACTTAATTATTAATGGTTTGGTATTTAAAAATGGTTATACTCCCACTAATGAAGTTATCTCTTTTAAACAAAATGCTAAAACTCTTGCAAATAACACTAGACTAACAGAATGTGTTATAGATAATTTTAGTAACCCAGAACGTCACGAACCAGATACTTGGGTTGCTATATACGGTAAAAATAACCGAATTGACCACAACCATTTAACTGGTAAAAAAAATAGAGGTGTTACCATGACGGTTAGGTTAAATTCTAAAGAAAGTCAAAACAACAATCATAAAATAGATCACAACTATTTTGGACCTAGACAAAACTTAGGCTCTAACGGTGGTGAGACTTTACGTATTGGAACTAGCCATTTTTCTAGAACAAACTCTAATACTATTGTGGAAAATAACTTTTTTGATAGATGTAACGGAGAACATGAAATAATCTCTAACAAATCATGTCAAAACACATACAAAAACAAT
Organism: Cellulophaga sp. RHA_52; assembly: GCF_007827205.1. Classification (NCBI taxonomy): domain Bacteria; kingdom Pseudomonadati; phylum Bacteroidota; class Flavobacteriia; order Flavobacteriales; family Flavobacteriaceae; genus Cellulophaga; species Cellulophaga sp. RHA_52. The sequence continues at coordinate 2,046,294 of NZ_VIRZ01000001.1, read as the reverse complement.
GTTTTTTATGAGTGTACAGGTACATTAACTATGCGCCACGGTAACAGAACTATGGTAGATGGCAACATATTTATTGGCAACAATAAACCTAGCACAGGTGGTATTAGGATTATTAATGGTGAGCAAACTGTTATAAATAATTATGGTATTGGATTAACTGGTTACCGTTTTAGAGGTGCTTTTGTTATTATGAACGGAATTTACAATTCTCCTATTAATAGGTATGACCAAGTTAAAGATGCTGTTGTAAAAAATAACACTTTTGTTAATAGTAACCACATTCAGTTATGTGCAGGTAGTGATGAAGAACGTAGTGCTCCTCCTGTAAACTCTGTTATGGAAAATAATATTTTTTATAATGAGAGTAAAGATTCAATTTTTACGGTTTATGATGATATTAATGGTATTACATTTACAAATAACATTATTAGTAAAAACATAAAACCAATTACTGATACTGGATTTGTAAGTAAAGATATTGAGTGGGTAAAAAATACAGACGGATTGCTAGTTCCTGCTAACTCTAACTTAAGAGCTGGTGCTAAATTACCAGGTGAAATTCTTAAAAAAGAAGATACAGGTGTTAACTGGTACTCTAAAAAAAATACTGCTGTTGCCTTTGGTACTGGTAAAAAAATTACAGTAGAACCAGGTTTAAATACTTTGTTTGAAGCTGTAAATAATTCTTCAGCCGGAGACGTAGTAGAGCTTACTGCTGGCGAAACTTATACTTTATCAAAAACTATAGTTATAAATCATCCTATTACTATCCTTTCTAATTCAGATAAAAAACCTACTATTTTATTTGAAAAGAAAACCTTATTTGAAATTAACAATGGAGGCAGCTTAAAATTAACTGGAATTAATTTTGATGGTGAAAGCGCCCCAGACAGAACAGGAAATTCTGTAATTACTACTAGTAAATACTCAATGAACAAAAATTACAAATTGTTTATAGATAATTGTGACTTTGTAAACTTAGATGTTAACCATTCTTTTGATGCTGTAATGGTTTACAAAAACACATTTGCAGACACAATTAGTATTAAAAATTCAAAATTTAATACTATTAGTGGTAACGTTTTGGCTTTAGATAAAGAAACTGAAGATATTGGTATCTATAATGCAGAATATGTAATCTTAAAAAATAATAGTTTTAACAATGTAAATGGTGCTGTTTTAAGTTTACACAGAGGTGGTAAGGATGAAAGTACTTTTGGTCCGTTTTTAGAATTAGACCATAACACTTTTGACGCTATTGGTTACGGTAAAAGAAATAAATACAATGCTGCAATTAACTTATATGGTGTGCAAGTAAATACTATTACCAACAATATATTTAACAACACAAAATCGTTAAAAATGCATTTAGTTGTTGGTGAGCCAATAGTAGATATTTTAAACAATAATTTTTACAAATCTGATGGTTTAGAAGTTACTGGTGATCAAAAATACAATGTTAAAAACCTATGGACATTAGATCCTAAATTTAAAGAAGGTACTTATACATTATCTAAAAATTCTGACCTTTTAAATAAAGGTACAGATGGCAAAAATTTAGGATTAATTAGTAATAACTAGATAATGATTGTAAAAAAATATATATGCTTTATTTTAATATGTTTTCTTTTTGCTTGCAAAAAAGATAATAAAGCTGCCATTAAAAATAATGTAGAACAAAATACTGCAAGTCACCCTAGTTTAATACTTACCCAAAAAGGCGTAAAAAATATTAAAGCACAGTTAGGAACAATTCCTTTGTTTGATAAAACTTTAGAAGATGTTAAACAAGATGTAGATGCAGAGATTAGTAAAGGTATTGCTGTTCCTATTCCTAAAGATTTTTCTGGAGGTTATACGCATGAACAGCACAAAAAAAACTTTCTAATACTACAAAAAGCTGGTGTGCTTTATCAAATTTTAGATGATGAAAAATATGCTGTATATGTAAGAGATATGTTTTTAGAGTACGCAAAATTATACCCTACTCTTCCTTTACACCCACAAGAAAGATCTTATGCAAGAGGAAAACTTTTTTGGCAGTGTTTAAATGATTCTAACTGGTTGGTATATGCTAGCCAAGCATATGATTGTATCTATAATTGGTTATCAAAAGAAGAAAGAGAACATTTAGAAAATGATTTATTTATTCCGTTTGCCAATTTTATATCAGAAAAAAATCCACAGTTTTTTAATAGAGTACACAACCATAGTACCTGGGGTAATGTTGCTGTAGGAATGATTGCACTTGTAATGGATAATGATGAGCTATTACAAAAAGCTCTATACGGACTAAAAACAGATTCTATTGCGGCTAATTTAAAAGATGATGATGGTGGATTTATAAAAAATAAAGATCAGAAAGTTGGTTTTTTAGCAAACTTAGATGAACCATTTTCTCCTGACGGATATTATACTGAAGGTCCTTATTACCAAAGGTATGCCATGTACCCATTTTTAATTTTTGCCCAAGCACTAGAAAATAAAAAACCTGAACTTAAAATTTTTGAGCATAAAAATGCAGTACTAACAAAAGCTGTAGAAGCATTAATTAACCTAACTGATAAAGACGGAGAGTTTTACACAATTAATGATGCACAAAAAGGAATGTCTTACTACTCTAGAGAAATAGTAACAGCTGTAGATATTGCTTACCATTACGGAGGCAATAACCCAGAACTATTAAGTATTGCAAAAAAACAAAATAAAGTAAATTTAGACGATACAGGTTTAGCAGTAGCATTGGGTTTAAAAAACAATTTAGATAAACCTTTTAGAAAAAAATCTATTACTTTAACAGATGGTCCAAATGGCAACCAAGGTGGCATAAGTATATTACGCAATAATAATTTAGAGGTTATTTTTAAATATACAGCACAAGGTCTTAGTCACGGTCATTATGACAAGTTATCTTTTTTTATGTACAATAATGGTACAGAGGTTATACAAGATTATGGCTTGGCAAGGTTTGTTAATATAGAACAAAAAGGTGGCGGTAATTACTTAAAAGAAAATACTACTTGGGCAAAACAAACAATAGCGCATAATACCGTTATACAAAATGAAACTTCTCATTTTAATGGTAAGTATAGTATAGGTAGCAAAAACCACTCTAACCAATACTTATTTAATATTTCTGAAAAAATTAAAGTGGTTAGCGCTAAAGAAAATAACGCATACCCTGACACAGAGTTACACAGGACTATGGCAATAGTGACAGACTCTTCTTTTATTAAACAACCATTTGTTTTAGATATTTTTAATGTTATTGGTACATCAACAAACAAATACGATTTGCCTTTCTATTACAAGGGGCAAATAATGCAAACAAATTTTAAGTATATACAACAAGCTACATTAAAAACATTAGGAGACAAAAATGGCTATCAACATTTATTTGTAGAGGCTTTAGCAGACGCACCAAATAGTAACTTAAAATTTAATTGGATGCACAATAATGTATTTTACACATTAACTTCTGCTACACAAGCAACAGACAAAATTATTTTTGCCAGAATTGGAGCTAACGATCCAGAATATAATTTAAGAAGAGATCCTACTTTAATCATTAGAAAAACTAATACTAAAAACGCATTATACGTAAATGCCATAGAAGCACATGGTAGCTACAGTCCTGTATCAGAGTTCTCTGTAAATGCTTACAGTAGTATTGCTAAAATAGAAACCCTTTTAAATACTAAAGACTATACAGCTATACGCATTACAAACAATAATAAACAGTCTAAACTATTTATTTTTTCTAATACAAACCCAGACAAAACTACAGCACATTCAATTACAATTAATGATAATGAATTTAACTGGGTAGGTCCATACACTTATAACTAACTTAATTTTATCTATATGAAAAAAATGAAATGTCTTTTATCCTAATACAGAGAGTTTTACAAAAAAACTTATTAATGTGTATTTAATTTTTTTTTAACAAAATTTTTACATATATTCGAAAAGTATAAACTGGTTAACCAGTTTGGTTAACCAAATTTAAATAGAGCACAAAAAAAGGATAGGTGCACGCCTATCCTTTTACAAATACTTCTTTGGAGGGAAGTAATAAATATGTAGTATAAAAACATATTCTTTACAAAAGTAATGATTATTTGCTTTTAGCCTAGAGAAATGGTTTTTAAGTTACTACAGAACACTATTAACTCAATTAAACTAAACAATTAATTATGAACTTAAAAACAAAGCTAATTTTGGTTATGACACTATTTTGTAGTGCTATAACTATAGCTCAAGAAAGCTTTCCTATAAAAGGTACGGTAGTCTCTTCTGCAGACAACTTACCTATTTTAGGAGTAAACATTATCATTAAAAATACTGCTACAGGCACAACTACAGATTTTGATGGCAACTATGAAATTAAAGCTAAAAAAGGTGATGTTCTTCAATTTTCTTTTATTGGATTTATTACTAAAAGTATTACTGTAGCAGACCAAACTACCATTAATGTTACTTTAGATGAAGATGCTAGTAAGTTAGATGAAGTTGTGGTTATTGGTTATGGTACACAAAAAAAATCTCACCTAACAGGTTCTATTTCTAAAGTAGTAAACGAAGATTTAGGACAAATTGCTGTTTCTAGGGTAGATGATGCCTTAGTAGGTCAAGTATCTGGTGTTAACATACAAGCTACAGAAGGTGAAGCTGGTTCTGATCCTACAATTAGAATTAGAGGAACAGGTTCTATTACAGGTAACTCTGGACCACTAGTTGTTGTAGATGGTGTTGTGGTTCCTAATGACTATTTGGGTTCTTTAGATATGAATGACGTTGAATCTTTTGAAATTTTAAAAGATGCAGCTTCTGGTGCTATTTATGGTTCTAGAGGTGGTAATGGTATTATACAAATTACTACAAAATCTGGTAAATCGGGTGAAACTAGGTTTAGCTACTCTACATTAACTGGTGTTAAAACAGCAAGACAGAGTGATGCTTACTACTCTACAGTAGCAGAAACTGCCGCTGCAGAATTACAGTTTACACATACACTTTCAGACCGTACAAGATACAAACAGTTAATTGGCGTAGATACCAACTGGCAAGAAATTATTTTTGATGGTGGTATTATTACAAACCACTCTTTAGGTATTAGAGGTGGTAATGATAAATTAAGATTTAGTACAAACCTAAACTTCAACCATGATGAAGGGGTTTTACTTACTGATGATTTTAAAAAATACAGTGTAAAAGTTAGATTAGATTATGATGTTACAGATAACTTAACAATTGGTCTTAGTGCTACTCCTTCTTACACAGAACGCAGACGTTTTGATGGTAGTACACATGATATTTTAAGACAACCTTCATGGCTACCAGTTTACCATGATGAAAACACTATACAATTTGTAAACAGAGTGCAAGATGGTGGTAAATGGGCAGACGTACAAGTTGGCGATTATGCTTTACAATACCATTTTGATGGGTATGATTTAGATGCTGGTGCTCCTGCAGACAGTGGAGGTACAAGTATTAGTAACACTTCTAACACTAACCCTGCTGCAAAAGTACTAGAAAGAGACCGTAGAGATTTTAGAAGTAAAATTCTTGGTAGCTTTTATGCTAAATACAAAATTAATGACGATTTAAGCTTTAAAACTACACTTTCTGGTGATTACCAAAGATACAGACAACAAAGATGGCAAGGTGTAGAGGCTAACAGAAACGGAGCAAGTGCTGCTCAGTTAGATAGTACAAATACCAGAACACAACACTTAGCTTTAGATAATGTATTATCATACAACAAAACTTTTGATAAGCATGATCTTGGCATAGTATTAGGTGCATCTGGTGAACAATATAAAACAGAATTTGAAACTATTAGCTCACAAGGTTATACAGATGATAGTTCTCGTTACATTAACAGAGATGACATTACTAATGAATATGAAGAAGAGTACGAAAGTACATTACTATCATTCTTTACAAGAGTAAATTATGCGTATTCAGACAAATACTTAGCTTCTTTTAGTTTTAGAAGAGATGGTGCTTCTGTATTTGGTCCAAACAATAAATATGGTAACTTCTTTGCAGGTTCTTTAGGTTGGAACATCTCTAGAGAAAACTTCTTAAAAAATAGTGATGTAGTTAATAACCTTAAATTTAGAGTTAGTTATGGTGTAACTGGTAACAACTCTTTTAGAACCGGTAATAACTTAATTAACAACTACCCTTACCTATCTTTAATAGACAATTCTATTGCTTCTGGTGTTACAGGTGGTGTGGTTACAAATGCTGCTAACCCTTTAAATATATCTAATCCAGATTTAAAATGGGAAAGACAAGTAGAGTTTAACCCTGGGGTAGACTTTGGTTTCTTTGGTAATATTTTATCTGGTTCTGTAGATTACTATAAAAGAACTAGTGACCAACTACTACTAAATAACCCAATTGCCTCTACAACTGGTTTTACTAATGCTCTTGTAAATATTGGAGAGGTAGAAAACTCTGGTGTAGAAGTTGAACTAAGAACTAGAAACGTTGCTGGTCCTAAATTTAAATGGACAACAACTTTTATTACATCTACCAATAAAAATGAATTAACAGATTTTGCTGACTCTAACGGACAAATACAAAATGTAGATTCTAAAAGAGCTTCAGAATGGATAAATTTAGAAGGTAACCCTATCTCATCTTTTTACGGGTGGGTTGTAGAAAGAGACATTCCTTTAGAATTTTTAAACAATCCTTTTCACCCAGTAGGCGGTGAAGCACAAGATGTTTATGTGAAAGATTTAAATGGTGATGGCATTATTGATGATGATGATAAAACTATATTAGGAAATCCTTACCCAGAATTTGTGTGGAGTGTATCTAACGACTTTAAAATAGGCAATTTTGATTTTAGTTTTATGTTTCAAGGTAGCCACGGAGCAGAAATTAGAAATATGGGAGACCAATACATATTTAACCACTTTAACAGTTCTCAAGATTTTGTAACTGGTCCTACAGGAGATTATGTATTAACTACTCCTAATCAAGAATTTATTAAACAAAAAATATTTACTAATGACATTATTCAAGATGCTTCATACATAGCATTACGTAATATTAACCTTGGGTATAACTTTAGTAAAGATGTTGCATCTCAATTAAAAATTAGAAGCGCAAGAATTTATGTATCTGCACAAAACATAATGTACCTAACAGCAGATGACTATACTGGTTTTAACCCAGAGTCTATTAATACTACATCTGCAACCACTTATGGTTACCAAAGAGCTGGTTCTCCAGTATTCAGTACAATCTCAGCAGGTTTAAACATAGAATTTTAAACTACTAATTTAAAAATATATAATCATGAAAAAACTTAAATTTTTAACATTAATAGTCATTACAATTTTCTCTGTATCTTGTGAAGATTCATTTTTATCACCAGAACTAAAAACTGGTACAAGCGGAGATGCTTTTTATTCTAACGATGAAGAATTAGAAGCTGCAATAATTAATATTTACGACGGTTTGCAAGGTGTAAATGCATCTAAGCTTACAAACTCTAACTTAAACCACGCAACACAAGTAGAGTTTTACGTTACAGAAATGCGTAGTGATAATACAAGAACAAAAAGTCAAGAAGGAGAAGCTGCACAGTTTGAAAGTTTTGCTATAGAAGCTACTAACGGTATTGTAGCTGATTATTACAGAAGTTTTTACGATGTAATTTTTAGAGCAAATGTTGTTTTAGATAACATTGGTTCTGCATCAGAAGCTACTGCTGGTAAAATTGAAGGTGAGGCTAAGTTTTTAAGAGCTTACGCATACTTTAATTTGGTTCGTTTATATGGCGATGTTCCTTTAGTTACTAACGTTATTGCACCATTAGATACAGAAACAGCTTTTACAAGAGTTAACTCTGCAGAAATTTACAATGTAATTGTTGCAGACTTACAAACTGCTGTAGATAATTTAGATGATACTTATAAAGACAGAGCTTCTAAAGCTGCTGCACAAGGCTTACTAGCCAAAGTATATTTATCTCTACCAACTCCTAACTATGCACAAGCGCAATTGCTTTGCGAGGAAGTTATGAACCCTGCAAGAGGTTATAGTTTATTAACCAATTACAGTGATATCTTCTTCTCTGAACTTAATAACGAAGTTATTTTTGCTATTGGTTATGAACAAGGAGACAATAATAACAGTCAAAATTTTTCTGCAGAATGGTTAAACTCTGTTGGCAGAACTAGTGGCGTAAACTACGCTACTACAGATGTTGTTGCTGCGTTAGAAGAAATGGGTGGAGACAGAACTCAATATACATACAGAGTAGACCCTTTTCAGCCTACAGAAAACCAAGCAATTAAATATTTGCCAAACGGAGAAAGCGGTGGAGACAACGGAAGAACTTTTAGTTCTGATGCACAAGCTGCTGGTAATGATTGGATTGTTTTAAGATACGCAGATGTTGTTTTACTTCACGTAGAAGCCATTTTAGGCGGTGGTGAATCTACCTCTAACTCAAATGCACTTACATCATTTAACTCTATTAGAAATAGAGCTGGCTTACCTGATGATGAAGACGGTGTTATTACAAAAGAAGAATTGCTAAATGAAAGACGTGTAGAACTTGCCTTTGAGAACAAACGTTTGTTTGATTTAATTAGAATGGGAGAAGCTGTAAATGTTTTATCAGAATTTGCTACAGAAAATGGATATAGTTTTTCTTCTACAGACTTGTTATTACCTATTCCACAAAGAGAAATAGGCTTAAGTAAAGGTGTATTAACACAAAACCCTGGTTACTAAAAAACTATAGTTTAAACATATAATTATGAAAAATAATAGAAATACTAATAAATTAAAAAGCTCTGCAGGACTATTAACTGCAGTCTTTTTACTAATCATATCTTTTTCTTCTTGTGATTTAGAGTATGATATTGCAGACACAGCTTCAATTGAAGATTTAACTCCTCCGACAGCATTTTTTGCTGCAAGTCAAAACACTGGTTCAGATGATGCCTGGAAAACATATACATTTAGTAATCAATCTAACAGTGCTACACAATACAACTGGGAGTTTGTACATAATTCAGGAGAAGTAGTTACGTCTACAGAAGTAGAACCAGAACACACTTTTCCTGGAGAAGGCGATTTTGTTGTAACATTAACAGCCTCAGACAACCTAGGAGTAGAAAGTGTTTATACAGAAACAATTACAGTTGTAGAACCAGAAGTTCCAACAGTCATCACACCCGTAATTTCAGAATGGGCTTTTGAAGATGGTACAGAAGAAGGCGGTGATACTCTTGGATGTGTATTTATACAAGCAGACGGAACCCCTAAAGATCCAAAAAACGACGGTACTAACTGTTGGCGAATTTTAGGAGCAACTGTACACCAAACAAGTTCAGATGGTGCTTATGCAGTTCCTTTTGATAGCTCATCAGGAAAAACTCAAGGAGCAAAATATCCTGCTACAGGAGAAGGTAATGATAGAGCGTCTTACCAAGCTTTAACAGTTACGCCTAATGCAAAATATGTTGTAACATTTCATTACGCACTTAAAAACGATGGAGATAAAGTAAGAGTTGGTATACTTAACGGATGGATGGATAATGCTAGTGAACTAGAAGCTACTGGTTTTATTGCTGAAGCTGATGGAGATGTTGCTCTAGGAAAAAATAATTTTACAGAAGTAACTTTTGAGTTTGAAGCAAACGCTACTGGTGAAATTGCTATTTGGATAGATAATGTTAGTACAGGTGATACTTACGTAGATAATATTAGTATTGTACCAGCTCCATAATATTAAAAAAATGAAGAATTTCCGTAAAGAAATAATAACTATACTATCAATTGTATTTCTTACTACTACCGCTGCTTGTCAAACCGCAAAAAGCAGCGTAGTAGAAACGGATACTAAAATTACTAAAAAGAAAAAAAGAAAAAAGAAAAAATACAAGTTGCCAGAAATAGATTTAAGTCACTGGAAAGTTACTTTACCTATTGGTAAGCCTACAGAAATAGAGCCTCCAGAAATAATTAATTATGCCACAAACAAAACACTAATGCCATTTATGTATAATGACTCTGTTTCTGGTGCGCTTGTTTTTTATGCCTACCCTAGCAACGCTACTACTGCAAATACTAAATACTCTAGAACAGAACTTAGAGAACAAATGCAACCAGGTAGTAATAACGTTAATTGGACATTTAAACAAGGTAGAGAGTTAAAAGGTAAGCTTGCTGTAGAAGATATTTCTAAAGATAGTAATGGTAAATATCACAAAACCATCATTATGCAAATACACGGCAGACTTACTAACCAACAAAAAGAATTAATTGGTCAAAAAGATAATAATGCTCCTCCAATGCTAAAAATTTATTGGCAGAATGGAAAAATTAGAGTAAAAACAAAAAAATTAAAGAGTTTAAGTTTAACCAATACTGAAATTTTACACGAAACTGCTTGGACTGACGATGAAGGACACACGTTTGATGAAGAAGTTGGTTTTAAAAAATTCACACTAGAAGTTAAAGTATCTGAAGGAAAAATGATTGTTTCTTTAAATAACAATGAATTTAAAGTATATGAAAACATACATATGAAAAAATGGGGTGTTTTTGAAAACTATTTTAAAGCTGGTAATTATTTTCAGTCAAGAGACAAAAACTCTTATGCAAAAGTTAAATATTATGAATTAAATATTACAGAATAAGTTTTAGTTAAGTTACGTGTAATACGTAGAGTTAGTTCTAGTTTTTGTTATCACCAGTGCTTTATAGTTCTGGTGTTAACAAACACTAAAAATCAATAGCAGCTAATAAAACTTAACTATTTTTGATCTTAAGTAAACATTTAATATTTAATGCTAGTTTAAGACCATTTAAAAGTTAATAATTTTTATTATGAAGTTAGAAGCACAACCAACAAATGATAGCAAACAAATACAGAACTCTATAATTAGTAATATTAGAGATCTTATTAATTTAAAAAATTTGGAGCCAGGAGACAAATTACCTTCTGAGCGTATGCTGTCTGAGAAATTTGAAGTTAGCAGAAGTAATGTAAGAGACGCAATTCAAAAATTAGAATTCTATGGTCTACTAAAATCAATTCCGCAGAGCGGAACTTTTGTCGCTAATATTGGTGTTATTGCTTTAAACGGAATGATAGATGACATACTAAGGTTAGAAAGTCAAGACTTTAAATCTTTAGTTGAAACAAGAATTTTACTAGAATTAAAAACTGTTCGTTTGGCTTCTTTAAGAAGAACTGAAGAAGATTTAAAAAATATAAAAGCAGCTTTAGTTGCTTACGAATCTAAAGCATTAAGTGGTGAAGATGCAGTACAAGAAGATTTACTATTCCATTTAGCTATTGCAAAAGCTTGTGGTAATAGTACTATTAACACTTTTATGTTAACCATAACACCACAAATAATTATAGATTTTGAAAAATATCACGTCTGTGATAAAGATCAAACAGTTAAAGGAATTAAAGAGCATACAGAAATTTATGAAGCTATAAAAAAACAAGATCCAATATTAGGTAAACAAAAAATGAAGGAACACTTCAATGCATTATATCAATATTGCTATAACATAAAATAACACTATTAAAAAGATACATATTGCACGTAATATCTTTTTAAAAAATAAAATTAAGGAGGGAAGTTAAATAATTAGATGACTAGTAATTAATAGTCCTAAAAATCTAATTAAAATACTCTATACGCTCCTTTTATATATAAAAATATGAAGATAAAAGGATTAAGATGGTGGGTAGTAGGACTTGTTGCTTTAGCAGCAGTAGTTAATTACATAGACAGACAAGCTTTTGGAGCTCTATGGCCAGATATTGCCCAAGATTTATTTCCAGAAATGGATAAAGATGGTCATAAAGTTATATTCGGAACCATATCAACAGTATTTATTATATCATACGCCAGTGGACAAGCTCTATTTGGTAAAATTTTTGATTGGATAGGTACAAGAATGGGGTTTGCTATATCTATTGGAGTTTGGTCTATAGCAACTATGTTTCATGCTTTTGCCCAAGGAATGCTTAGTTTTTCTATTTTTAGATCAATTTTAGGCGTAGCAGAGGCTGGTAATTGGCCTGGCGCAGCAAAGGCAAATGCTGAATGGTTTCCTACAAAAGAAAGAGCACTTGCTCAAGGAGTCTTTAATTCAGGAGCCGCAATTGGTGGTATAGTAGCATATCCTGTTATCGGATTATTATCAACATTTTTAGACTGGAAATTAATATTTATAGTTGTTGGTGCTCTTGGTTTATTATGGCTATTACCTTGGCTTTATATTGTAAAATCTGCTCCAAAAACACATCCTTGGTTATCAGAAGATGAAAGAAAATATATACTCTCTGGACAAAAAAATCAAGATATTGATGAAGATGGAAATTATGATGATGGATATGTACCTGATACAGGAAAACTGCTTAAACATAAAGAAAGCTGGGGCGTAATAATTGCTTCTGCTGCTTTAGATCCTATTTGGTGGCTTTTTATAGTTTGGATTCCTATATACCTATCTGAGGTATTTGGAATGAATGTAAAAGAAATAGCTTTCTCTGCTTGGGTTCCTTATGTAGGAGCAATGATTGGTGCATGGTATGGAGGTTTACTAGCCCAAAAGAAACTTAATTTTGGATGGACTGTAGACAAAACTCGTAAATATGTTATTACGCTGGGATGTATAGTAATGATTCCATGTTTTATTCTACTAAAATACCCTGGTGCGCCTCAAGTTTTAGGAGTTTTTGGAGTTGAGGAATCTGCAGCTTTAACAATGGCTGATCCACAAGTTAAAAAGATAATGGATAATGATGCATTCAAAGATTTAAAAGCAGATAAACATTTTATTGAAGAAATTGCTGGAAATAGTACTGATGAAATTAAATCTAATCCTAGATTTAAGAAAGCATATCAATCTGCTGTTTGGAAAACACCTAAAGCCGAAGCAACAAAAGAAGAACGTTTATTACCAAAATATGGACCACCGTCAGATTCTGGAATTGCTGCTCTTGCCTCTCTATCAAAAATTAATAATGCCAGAAATACTGCAGCTTTAATTGCAGTTGTAATTATGGCTATATTATTATTTGGATTTCAAATTGCAATTGGAAACATACAAACATTACCAAGTGACCTTTTTAGTGGAAAAATAGTAGGTACATTATCTGGATTTGCAGGTATGGCTGCTAAACTTTGTGCAGCCGGACTTACGTTACTAGTTACTTTTATAACTGCAGGTGGTAATTATATACCAGCATTTATCATAGGTGGTGCATTAGCAATAATAGCTCTTTTAGCAGTATGGATATTATGCCCAAAAATAGAACCTCTAAAACCAAAAAATAATTAAAAATTAAACATAACAGGATAAATAAAAATAAAACACATAAAAATGAGCAAAAACAAAGGAAAAGTAGCAATAGTTACAGGTGCCACAGGTGGTATAGGTTTTGAAGTAGCAAAAAGATTAGGAACTGATGGCTACACAGTTATTTTAAATGGAATTGATGACAACGCTGGTGCTGAAAGGGTTGCAGAACTTTCTAAAGAAGGTATAACAGCAGAATATATAGGTTTTGATGTTACAAAAGAAGAACTAGTAACAGAAAATATTGTGAAAATTGGTGAAAAATACGGAAGAATAGACGTGCTTGTGAACAATGCAGGTGGTTTAGGTGGCAGATCCAGATTTGAGGAAATGACAACTGAATTTTACAGGTTTGTTATGGCATTAAATTTAGATTCAGTATTCTTTGCTTCTAGAGCAGCTATACCATACTTAAAAAAAGGAGAA